>NZ_SWDB01000022.1 GCF_005116735.1 Thalassotalea mangrovi
TCTCTGCAATCAAAGCCTTGTCTAAACGCCTTTAAATTCTCACTGAGTGAGCAATAATTTAATGGGATTGGTATAACAAGCAGATAATCTGTCTGCTCTGACCTCATTTGTCTTCAAGCTTAGGTATCATAAGCGCAATTTGGAAAAAAGAATTTAACAGCATAAGGTTAACCTTTATATGATTATCCAACCGAAAATCCGTGGATTTATTTGTACTAACGCCCATCCAGTCGGGTGTGCTGCCCATGTTAATGAACAGATTGAGTACGTAAAATCACAGCCGCAGGCGAACCAAAAACCGAAAAACGTATTGGTGATTGGCGCATCAACTGGCTATGGCCTGGCATCTCGTATCACTGCAGCGTTTGGTAGTGGTGCCAAAACCTTAGGGGTATTTTTTGAGAAAGAGCCTAGCGAAAAACGCACCGCTTCCGCTGGCTGGTATAACACGGCAGCGTTCCAGCAAGCGGCTGAAAAAGACGGTTTATGGTCAAAAAACATCAATGGTGATGCATTTTCCCACGAAATTAAACAGCAAACTATCGACCTGATCAAACAAGACCTGGGTCAGATTGACCTGGTTGTATATTCCCTGGCCTCGCCACGTCGCACCGATCCGGATAGCGGTGAAGTATACTCGTCGACCCTAAAGCCAATTGGCCAGGATGTGACCACCAAGAATTTAAATACCAGCAAGCGCATTATTGACGAAGTGTCTGTAGAAGCGGCGAATGAAGAAGAAATTGCCGGTACTATCAAAGTGATGGGCGGTGAAGACTGGGAACTGTGGTTGAATGCGTTAAAAGGTGCCGGCGTATTAGCCGATGGCTTTAAAACCGTTGCCTACACCTACATTGGCAAGAAACTCACCTGGCCAATTTATGGTAAGGCAACAATCGGCCGCGCGAAAGAAGACTTAGACCGCGCCGCTTCAGCAATCAACGCTGCCAATGCAGACCTTAATGGACAGGCATTTGTGACATCACTGAATGCGGTGGTCACTCAGGCAAGTTCAGCGATTCCGATTATGCCGCTATATATTTCCGCACTGTTCAAAGTGATGAAAGAAGACGGCACCTATGAAGGTTGTATCGAACAGATTCAAGGCCTGTTCCGCGATAACCTTTATGGTGAAAATCCAACCCTGGACGAAGCAGGGCGCTTACGTCAGAACGTGAAAGAACTGGAAGACTCGGTGCAGGATCGGGTACAGGTACTTTGGGATCAGGTTACAACAGAAACCATTGATGAGTTGACTGATTATAAAGGCTACCACAATGAGTTCCTGCGCTTGTTTGGTTTCGGTATCGAGCATGTCGATTATGATCAGGATGTCAGCCCTGTCGTTAGCATTAATCAATTAGAGTCCTAATATAGGTTAATGCTACCTGAATGATAAAAGGGCAGTTTTTTATCTGCCCTTTTTCTATAATTCAGATAATAGTTCTTTAGTCCTATTCATATTTAGACGTTTTCGCTGTTTATCATCTGCAGCTCGCATCTCAGCACCTCTCCAACAATAATTAATACCAATTTAAAACGATTTAATCGCGCATCGGCAATGGAAATTAAAGGCTGTTTCGTGCTAAAATTCGCGCCGAAAAAATTTTAGTTAAATCTCCTGTTTATCAACTGTTTGATTTTTAATGCAGTTGTTTTCGGGAAACACTGGGCCAGGGGCCTTATCGTCTCTGGTTTTAAACTCCTATTAAAGTAGTGCAAGTGGTTATGATTCCAATAAAAAAGGGTCTGGATGTTCCGGTTAGTGGAGCTCCCCAGCAAGTAATCTCAGATGGTCCTGCCATCAAAACCGTCGCAGCGCTTGGTGAAGAGTTTGTGGGCATGCGCCCTACCATGTATGTTCGGGTAGGTGATCGCGTTAAAAAAGGTCAGGCTTTGTTTGAAGACAAAAAGAACCCTGGCGTTAAGTTCACAGCCTCCGCAGCGGGTGTTGTTAAAGAAATTAATCGCGGTGAAAAGCGTGTACTTCAGTCGGTTGTGATTGAAGTGGAAGGTGACGAAGAAGAAACCTTCAACGCATACTCTGTTGATCAGTTATCGTCTTTAGCTCGCGAAGATGTTGAAGCAAACCTTGTGAACTCAGGTTTGTGGACAGCTATCCGAACTCGTCCATTCAGCAAGATCCCTGCGTTGGGTTCTGAGCCAGTGGCCATCTTCATCAGTGCTATGGATACTAACCCGTTAGCGGCAGATCCTGCGGTAATCATTAACGAACAAGCGCAAGACTTCAAATATGGTTTGCAGGTACTTGCTCGCCTTACATCAGGTAAACTTTTTGTTTCCAAGGCGCCAGGTACCGATATCCCGGTCACCGATGGTGTCGAGGTAAATGAATTCGGTGGTAAGCACCCGGCTGGACTGGTTGGTACTCATATCCACCACCTGCGTCCGGTTTCTGCGGAAAAAGTTGTCTGGCATGTCGGTTATCAGGACGTTATCGCCATTGGTCAGTTATTTACCACAGGTAAACTGAACGTCGAGCGTGTTGTAGCACTTGCCGGTCCTGCGGTGAAAGAACCGCGTCTGGTTCGCACAATATTAGGTGCAAATACGGATGAGCTTACCGCTGGTCAATTAAACGATGGTGAAGTTCGTATTGTATCCGGTTCTCTTTTAAACGGTACCCAGGCGAAAGCAGTTCATGCTTATCTGGGTCGTTATCATGTACAGGTGAGCGCATTGCTTGAAGGTCGTGAGAAAGAGTTCATTGGTTACATGTACCCAGGTCCGAACAAATTCTCTGTTACTCGTGCTTACATGAGCCACTTCTTCCGTAACAAAGTGTTCAATATGACTACAACCACCAATGGTAGCCCTCGTGCCATGGTTCCAATCGGAAACTATGAGCGTGTGATGCCATTAGATATCCTGCCGACCTTATTACTACGCGATTTATGTGCTGGTGATACTGACGGTGCTCAGTCTCTGGGCGCATTAGAGCTGGATGAAGAAGATTTGGCACTATGTACTTTCGTATGTCCGGGTAAGACTGACTACGGCGTACTATTGCGTGATTGCCTAACCACGATTGAGAAGGAAGGTTAGACATGGGCTTAAAAACTTTTATTGAAGATATCGAACCGCATTTTGAAAAAGGCGGTAAACACGAGAAATGGTTCGCATTATATGAAGCCATTGCTACGGGTTTATTTACTCCTGGTTATGTGACCAAGGGTAAGACTCACATTCGTGACAGCATCGATTTGAAACGTATCATGATCACCGTCTGGTTGGCTGTGTTCCCGGCAATGTTCTGGGGTATGTACAACATCGGTTTTCAGGCAAATGAAGCCTTAGCGGCTGGTTTTGCATTACCTGACGTTTGGCAGGTTGGCCTGTTCGAAGCACTAGGTGGTAGCCTTGGCGCTGATGCGAGCTGGTTCCAGCTTATGCTGTACGGTGCAATGTTCTTCCTGCCGATATACGCCACAACTTTTATCGTTGGTGGTTTCTGGGAAGTATTATTCGCAGCGGTACGTAAGCATGAAGTTAACGAAGGTTTCTTCGTAACCTCTATTCTATTCGCCCTGATCCTTCCGGCTTCCATTCCATTATGGCAGGTAGCTTTAGGTATCACCTTTGGTGTGGTTATCGCCAAAGAGATTTTTGGTGGTACGGGTAAAAACTTCCTGAACCCGGCTCTTGCCGGTCGTGCGTTCCTGTTCTTCGCTTATCCAGCTGAGATTTCTGGTGACGCGGTATGGGTTGCAGTAGACGGTTATACCGGTGCAACGGCTCTTGCCGCTGGCGCAGCAGCACAAGCGGGTGAGATTTCTTATGCCATTAACCAGGACTGGTGGAACGCTTTCTGGGGTCTGATTCCAGGCTCTATGGGTGAAGTATCAACAGCAATGATTTTCCTTGGTGGCGCTTACATCCTTTATAAAGGTATCGCTTCATGGCGTATCGTTCTGAGCGTGTTCTTAGGGATGGTGGCAACTGCCTGGTTGTTCAACACCATCGGTAGTGACACCAATGCAATGTTTGCAATGCCTTGGTACTGGCACTTAGTCGTAGGTGGTTTTGCCTTCGGTATGATGTTCATGGCGACCGATCCGGTAACCATGTCATTTACTAATACAGGTAAATACTTCTTCGGTGCGCTGGTAGGTATCATGGTTGTTCTAATCCGTGTAGTTAACCCGGCATTCCCGGAAGGTATGATGCTGGCAATCCTATTCGCGAACTTGTTTGCACCACTGTTTGACTACTTTGTAGTTCAGGCCAACGTGAAACGGAGACTTGCACGTAATGTCTAGTAATAAAGAAACTTTTGGCAAAACGGTTGGTTTCGTTGTTGCCGTATGTCTGGTGTGTGCGGCCCTAGTATCCGTTTCCGCGGTACAGTTAAAGCCGTTGCAAAAAGCTAATAAGTTGCTTGATAAGCAGACCAAAATTCTTGAAGCCTCGGGTTTATTAGACCAGGCCGGTAAAGATATTGTTGGTACATACAACAAGTATGTTGAAGCAAAACTTATTGATCTTGATTCCGGTGAATTTATCGAAGGCGATGCAAGCACCTTTGATGAGCGTCGCGAAGCACGTGATCCGCAAAAATCGTCTAAGCCTGAAAACGACATCGCTGGAATTAATCGCCGCGCTGACAATTCAGTGGTTTACCTGGTGAAAAACGATGCAGGTCAAGTTGAATCTGTTGTTCTGCCTATCGTGGGTTCTGGCCTTTGGGACCTGATGCACGGTTATGTGGGTTTAGAGAAAGATTTAAACACCGTTAAAAGTGTTATCTACTCAGATCACAAAGAAACTCCGGGCCTGGGTGCGGAAGTACTTAACCCGAACTGGAAAGCTTTATGGCCTGGCAAAAAGCTTTTTGACGAGCAAGGCGATGTTGCTATCAAGATCGTTAAAGGTGGCGCAAAACAGGGCGACATCCACGGTGTTGATGCTCTATCCGGTGCAACCTTGACCAGTGTTGGTGTTGAGAAAACATTCGTATTCTGGTTTGGTGACGAGGGCTACGGTCCATTCATCGAAAATTACCGTAATGGAGGGCTGAACTAATGAGTGACGCTAATTCAAGCAAAAAGGTATTAACGTCTCCGATCGTAGACAATAACCCGATTGCCCTGCAGGTTCTGGGTATTTGTTCTGCCCTGGCAGTAACAAGCTCTATGGTTAACGCCCTGGTTATGACCGCTGCGGTTATTTTCGTAACTGCGTTTTCTAACCTGTTTATTTCGATTATTCGTAACCACATCCCATCCAGTGTGCGTATCATCGTGCAAATGGCAATTATCGCATCACTGGTAATCGTGGTTGACCAGGTTCTGAAAGCCTTCTCTTATGCGCTTTCAAAAGAACTGGCGGTATTCGTTGGTCTGATTATTACAAACTGTATCGTAATGGGCCGCGCGGAAGCGTTCGCAATGAAAGAAAAACCTGTGGTTTCTTTCCTTGATGGTATCGGTAACGGTTTAGGTTACGGCCTGATCCTTATCCTAGTTGCAACAGTACGTGAATTACTGGGTTTTGGTACCTTACTGGGTTATGAAATCCTGCCATTGATTCAAAACGGTGGCTGGTATCAGGCGAACGGTCTGTTGGTATTGCCATTCAGTTCATTCTTCATTATTGGTTTGATCATCTGGGCTATTCGTCAGTTCAAACCAGAGCAAGTTGAGAAGGACTAGAGACTCATGGAACATTATTTAAGTCTTTTTATTAAAACGATATTCATCGAGAACCTCGCCCTGAGTTTCTTCCTGGGGATGTGTACATTCCTGGCAGTATCGAAAAAAGTCAGCACCGCCATTGGCCTTGGTGTTGCGGTTATCGTGGTACTGGGTATCGCGGTTCCGGTTAACCAAATCATCTATCAAGGTATCCTGGCGCCAGGTGCATTGGATGGTGTGTTAGGGATCACTGACCCGGCAGAGTCTGTAGACTTGAGCTTCCTGTCGTTTATCACCTTTATCGGAGTTATTGCGGCATTGGTGCAAATCCTGGAGATGGCATTAGATAAGTACTTCCCACCGCTTTATAACGCTTTGGGTATTTTCTTACCGCTTATCACCGTTAACTGTGCAATCTTTGGTGCAGTGTCGTTCATGGTCGCGAAGAACCTGACCCTGGGTGAGAGTGTTGTTTACGGCCTGGGTTCTGGTGTTGGCTGGGCATTAGCTATCGTATTGCTAGCTGGTTTGCGCGAGAAGATGAAGTACTCAGACGTACCAGATGGTTTGAAAGGTTTAGGAATTACGTTTATTACTGCAGGTTTGATGGCTTTCGGCTTTCTATCCTTCGGTGGTATCTCGTTATAAAGTTTAGACAGGCCAGCTTTCAGACTGGCCTAAAATGAAGTTTAAAGGAAAAGTCGATGGAAATTGTTCTCGGCGTAACGATGTTTACCGCAATCGTACTGGCATTGGTACTGGTAATTCTATTTGCCAAGTCCAAACTTGTGGCCAGCGGTGACGTTACCATTTCAATTAATGGCGATCCGGAAAAAGCGGTAACGACTGCTGCGGGTGGCAAGCTACTGGGCGTGTTAGCGAACCAGGGCATTTTCGTACCATCTGCCTGTGGTGGCGGTGGTACCTGTGGCCAGTGTCGTGTACACGTGCATTCAGGCGGTGGTGATATCCTGCCAACTGAACTTGGTCATATTACCAAGCGTGAAGCAAAAGAAGGCTGTCGTTTATCTTGTCAGGTAAACGTTAAGCAGGACATGGATATTGAACTTGAAGATGAAATCTTCGGTGTTCAGCAATGGGAATGTGAAGTTATCTCTAACGATAACAAAGCGACCTTTATCAAAGAATTGAAACTTGGTATCCCAGCTGGTGAATCAGTACCTTTCCGTGCTGGTGGTTACATCCAGATTGAAGCGCCTGCTCACCATGTTAAATATAAAGACTTCGATATTCCTGAAGAATATCGTGGTGACTGGGAACGTTTTGGATTCTTTGATATTGAATCTAAAGTGGACACCGATACATTGCGTGCATACTCAATGGCAAACTACCCGGAAGAAGAAGGCATTATTATGCTGAACGTGCGTATCGCTACGCCGCCGCCTAATAACCTGTCTCTGCCTGCGGGTAAAATGTCTTCATACATCTGGAGCCTGAAAGCCGGTGATAAAGTCACTATCTCTGGTCCATTTGGTGAGTTCTTCGCTAAAGACACCGATGCAGAAATGGTATTTATCGGTGGTGGTGCTGGTATGGCGCCAATGCGTTCACACATTTTCGATCAGTTAAAGCGTCTTCAGTCTAAGCGTAAGATCAGCTTCTGGTACGGTGCACGTTCTTTACGTGAAATGTTCTATGAAGACGATTTCAACGGCCTTGCTGCTGAAAACGAAAACTTTGACTGGCATGTGGCATTGTCTGACCCGCAACCAGAAGATAACTGGGAAGGTTACACAGGCTTCATCCACAATGTTCTTTATGAAAACTATCTACGTGATCATGAAGCACCAGAAGACTGTGAGTTCTACATGTGTGGTCCACCTATGATGAACGCAGCCGTTATCGGTATGCTGAAAGACTTAGGTGTTGAAGATGAAAACATCATGCTGGATGACTTTGGTGGTTAATTTCCGCTAATCGAATCCGTACTTGAAAAGCCGCTTTTAGCGGCTTTTCTGTTTTTTAATCTTGTAAGTCAAAACGTTTTCGTAGTGTACGTCATAGTATTATATAATTAGCCGAAATTATTGATGTCTGTTCGCGAAGGTATTCACTTGCGTTTTTTCAAATATCCCATTCTTCTATTACTCACAACCACCTTTCTGCTGGCTTGTACGGAGCCGCAGCAAAAAACGGTCGATGACACTTCCAGGTTACAAGAGCTGCAGATAACCGGCTATACCATGGGGCCGATCGTGTATACGGTGAAACTGATTGCCAATAAGCAACAAGTTGAAGAATCCAATTTAGCTGCAGATGTTGATGAACTGCTGGTTTCGTTAAATAAAAAAATGTCGACCTGGGACAAGGCCTCTGAGTTATCGCTGATAAATCAGGGCAGTGCCGGGAAAACTTATACCATTTCCGATGAGCTGCTGGTGGTTCTTAATGAGTCTGTTCGTCTTGCCCAGCTTACACAGGGAAGTCTTGATGTTACGGTTGGCCCGCTAGTGAACCTGTGGAGTTTTGGGCCTGAAAACCGTCCGGAAACAATCCCTTCGGAGCAGGAAATCGCTGCGGCTATGGATAAAACTGGCATCAATAAGCTTAACTTGCAAGGTAATGTACTACGCAAACAGCAGGATGAATTGTATGTCGATTTATCCGCGATTGCGAAAGGGTATGCGGTTGATAAGGTTGCTGAGTTACTTGAGCAAAAAGGATATCACGATTATTTAGTCGATATCGGCGGTGAAATGCGTATTAAAGGTAACAAAATTGATAACAAATCCTGGAGAATCGCTGTAGAAAAACCGATTTCCGGGACACGCGCCGTTCAAAAAGTTATAATACCCGGCGATAATGCGGTGGCGACATCCGGTGATTATCGTAATTATTTCGAAGTCGATGGTGTACGTTATTCCCACACTATCGATCCGGCGAGCGGTTGGCCTATCAATCATAAGCTGGTATCGGTAACGGTTGTGCATCCATCAGCAATGACCGCTGACGGGTTGGCAACGGCGATCGAAGTTATGGGGCCGGAAAAGGGTTTCACGTTTGCCCAACAGCACCGTTTGGCGGTGTATTTAATTTCAAAAACTGAACAAGGTTTCCAAGAGCAGTCGACCGATGCTTTTGAACAATTGATTGCTGAATAGCAGGTAAAAGGTTTATGTCTGTATTTTTAATTACATTTGCATTCTTCCTAATCATCGTTGCGGCGATGGCGGTAGGTTATATTATTCAGCAAAAGAGTCTGGCTGGCAGTTGTGGCGGCTTATCGACCTTAGGTATCGATAAGGCCTGTAATTGCGACAACCCATGTGAAAAGCGTCAGGAACGCGAGCGTCAGGCAAAATTAAAAGGCGAGCAAATAAATATCAGGAATTTATAAGCTTTCCAATCACTTTGATTGGAAAGAAGCGGCAGGCTGCAAGCGACAACGGGCTGCCCGCTCAGGTCTTCGTTGACACCCTTAGACACCCCTCGTTGGCTATTATCACCCTTATTCGCCTTTCTGGCCCGGCGGGTACTGACTAAGAATATTAGCCACAGCCGCGTCGATATCCTGTTGCCGTTTTTGTGGGCTGTCACTGCCTTTGGCGTCAAAGGTATCATAACCGCGCCAAACCAGTTTCCCCTGTTGATGAAAGTCGATGGTAACCCTGACTTCTACCGTTTCCCTGCCAGAGACCGGAATTGACGTGTTGACGCCGACGCCAACCGAACTGCCGGAACTAATACGGCCGGTACCAAAACCGATATTAAAGGACGGGTTATTCTGTTTGGTATGGGTGGTGAGAAAATGGCTGACAACAACATGTGAGCCGGACTGCGTATTATCACTCAGGCTAAGTCCTTTAGCCTGCAACTGCCTGGCAATAGCCGCAGTTAACCGTTGATCGGTTAAATCATCATTCTTAATCCCTTGTTGACTTGGCCCCTGACTAAATTCGGTGATGCTCGAAAAGTCTTTGTTAATGTCATAATCGGTGACTGCGGAAGGAGACTGGCAGGCTGAGATCAGCAGCATTAAACAGCAGGGCAGAGCCAAATAGGGAGTTTTGCTGAGGCGGTTTTTGCTATCCATAGTCGTATTCATCTTATTAAGGTTATGAATAGCTTATAGACTTTCACCGCTAATTTATCAATATTGTTCAGGCTTCATCGGTAGACAGTAGCTCAATCTCCATATGTAATTGATCACCGTTACTAAAGGCATATAGTTGTTGTTCCTGACGACAGACACCGACCTTAGCTGGCAGTTTGCAGGGTTTTTTAAAACTGATCCGGCAATGGTCAGTTTCCACTTTTTTATCGAGTAGTAATCGGTGAGCCAGATACATGCCATGAATGATAGCGTGGTCAAAGCCAAATAAACGTGCCGTAAAATCATACATGTGGATCGGGTTATAATCACCGCTGATACTGGCGTAACGGCGTGCCAGCTTGTGATTAAGTAACAGGAAATACTCCTGCTGAAACATTTTCGGTGCTTGCTGAGGGCGTTGTTCCCCCAAATGTTTCGATTTTTTAAGCATCAAATTGGTATTTCGCACGCAGAGCTTGTTGTCCTGGTAAAACTCAATAACCATTTTTACGGCTTTGCCTTTTGCATGCTCAATATCCTGAATAACATCAATGTTGAGATCAAACTCAGCGGTGCGATCTAGTTCCTGAAAACATTGGAATTCACTGGATAAATGCACTAACCCGAGCGCCGAGTACGCAAAGCGCTTATCGGCACTGACTTTCAAAATATAAGGAAATGCGGTGATAAATTCGTAACTGATAGGTAAAGGTTGATCGTGGCTTAAATGCATAACGTTACGAAACGATTGCTGGTTTTTCAGGTCCACCTGACAGTTTCGAAATTGACACTGGAAATTGGTGATGGCATCAGCGCTGAGATTTTTTTTGGTTAGTATTTTTAAATAGGTCAACATGTATCTACCGATATGATGGCGACTCAAGCGAAGCGCCAGGTTACCGTTTTACTTTAACGGATCTTATTGATTTCGCAACTTTTAACTGATTAATTGGTAATTACGGAGCGCTGGTTAGCGCAGAAAAATCAACGTCTGGATTTTCTATTGGTAAGGCCAACGCCGATTAATATCAGGGCGGCGCCGATAAGCATCCATATGGTCAAATCTTCATCCAACAACAGCATACCCCACAAGGTTCCAAATACCGGTATCAGGTAAGTCACGGAGATTGCTTTGGCGGGACCTAGTTGTTCCAGCAAACGAAAATATAATATGTACGCCAGCGCTGTACAAACCACACCGAGTATGATGCTGGCAAGCCAGCTATTGGCGCTGACTGATTGTTCCGGCCAGAATGGTATCGCGAAGGGGATCAGTACCAGGGTAGCGAACAACTGGCTTCCGGCGGCGATGGCTAATGATGATACTCCTTTAAGATAACGCTGGGTAAAACAAGCGGCATAACCGTATAGCAGGGTGGCACAAAGAGCCGCAAACAAAGCGTAGGCGGTACTGTCGAGAGAAAAATTCCCTTTACCGGCAAATAACGCCATTACCCCTGACAGACCGAGTAACAATCCGATGACCTGATAACCATTAAGCGTTTGCCTGAGCCATATAAAAGCAATAATTGCGGTAAAAATTGGCGCGGTAGAATTTAATACCGATGTCAGGCCAGCGTTCAGGGTGAGCGTAGCAAATGCAAACAAGACAAAAGGAATGGCAGTGTTCGTCATGCCAACCACAAAAATCGGCCAGCCATGCTGAATGAGTTGCCGTTGTTTGTTCAGATGCAATAAAAACGGTAGTAAGACAATAAAACCAATTCCGGTGCGCAGTGCGATTAACGGCACCGGGCCTAGCTCTGGTGATGCGATGCGCATCAGCAAAAATGAAGCGCCCCAGATTGCCGCTAGTAAAATTAGTTCTAACACATGCCTGATCGTCATTAGACTCTGTTATCTCGAAAAATATTAAGAAAGCGCCTTATTACGCCTAAAAACGACGCAAAAGCCAAGTTTTTCTTGATTTTAATGGTGACAGTTTTTATAACCCCCCTATCTTTTTTCAGTGGATTTTTTCAACCGATGTCCGAGACCATTGCGCGTTTGCAAAACACCTTAAAAATAATCGATTCCAGTAAACTTTTTCAGGGGACTGTAATTGCCGTCATTGTAATTTCTGCCTTGTTGATTGGTGCTAAGACTCACGACCTGCCTGAGCCCTTGGTGGACTTTCTCGGCATTCTTGATGTTACGGTAACCATATTTTTTGCCGTTGAAATTGTTATTCGCTATCTGGCGACAGAGCGTAAGTCAGAGTTTTTTAAAAAGGGCTGGAATATTTTCGATACCATCATCGTGATTGGCTCTTTAATCCCTGATGGAGGTTCAGGGGTATTGCTCGCCCGACTGTTGCGGGTATTCAGGGTGTTACGTTTGGTATCTATGGTACCGGAATTGCGCATGTTAATTAACGCGTTAATTAAAGCCATTCCACAAATGACCTATATCGCCTTGTTAATGTTTGTGATTTTTTATATTTATGCGGCAATAGGTAGTATTATTTTCCATGATATCAATGAGTTTTTGTGGGGAGATGTATCAGTAGCCCTGTTAACCCTGTTTCGGGTGGCGACCTTTGAAGACTGGACTGACGTCATGTATGAAACCATGGCGGTGTACCCATTAAGCTGGATTTTCTACTTGACCTTTATCTTCCTGACAGCGTTTATCTTCCTGAATATGATGGTTGGAACTGTACTGGAAGTGATGAGCGCAGAACATGAACTGCAGCGTGCCAGCAGCCACGGAGAAACGGCGGAAGGAGGCGAACCCGCTTCCCGGGCTCAGGTTGATGCATTACAGGAGCAACTGACACACTTACAGCAGTTACTTGAGCAGCAACAAAACGCGAAGCGGTGAACTTAACCATCCTGACTTCAGCACTTACTTGAAAAATGTGTTAATATTCAGCTTCTTTTGCCTCATATCAGCTTAGTTTCACAGCCAATCGTCGCAATTTTGCGCTAGCATTAGCTGAGTATCTGATACGAGGCATACCGCCCCTCAGGCAGCCAGAGTCATAAAGCCATTAATGACAAGTAAGGAAAGTTTGTGATCCATAACCTAGTTACGTTTTTGAATGATATCATCTGGGGTTATGTCCTCATTTACCTTTTAGCCCTGGCAGGCATCTGGTTTACGGTTCGTCTCAAAGCGGTGCAATTTCGCCACTTTCTGCATATGTTTACGGTGATGCGTCACAGTCGCAAGGGCGACAACACCAGTATTTCTTCATTTCAGGCATTGTGTACAACATTGGCTGCCCGGGTTGGTACCGGTAACCTGATGGGGGTTGCTGTCGCGATTTCACTGGGAGGACCTGGTGCAGTTTTCTGGATGTGGGTGATAGCCCTGGTCGGTATGGCAACGGCGTTTGCAGAAAGCACATTGGCGCAACTATACAAAGAAAAAGACAGTCTTGGCAGTTATCGTGGAGGACCGGCCTATTACATGCGCAATGGGCTGAAAAGCCCCGCCATGGCGTTAATCTTTTCCATCTGCCTGTTCTTTGGCTATGGGTTTGTTTTTGGTGCGGTTCAGGCCAATTCGATTAGCGACGCATTTAACGGTTCTTACGGTATCGAACCTGTGTATACAGGCACCGTTATTACCCTGTTTACTGCCATTATTGTCATGGGCGGCTTAAAAAATATCGCCCGTTTCGCAGAGCTGGCGGTGCCGGTTATGGGCGTTGCCTATGTGCTGGTCGCATCGATTGTCATTGCGATGAATATTAGTGCGGTTCCCGGTGTGTTTGCTGATATTGTCGGGTCTGCATTTGGCCTGAGAGAAGCCGGGTCTGGTCTTATTGGCGCTGCGATCATGCAAGGTGTGAAACGCGGTCTGTATTCCAACGAAGCTGGGATGGGGAGTGCCCCTAATGCTGCAGCGGCTGCAACACCATATCCACCGCACCCGGTGTCGCAAGGGTATGTGCAAATGTTGGGAGTGTTTATAGATACTATTGTACTTTGCACTTGCACCGCTTTGATTATTCTAATGTCTGGTATTCCACTTGGTCAGGAATTTGGTATCCAACTGACGCAACAAGCCCTTGCCAACCAGGTAGGGGGCTGGGGTAGTGATTTTATTTCAATTGCCATTTTGTTTTTCGGTTTTACTTCCATCGTTGCCAATTATGCCTACGCGGAGAACAGCCTGAAGTTTATTGGCCTGAACAATAAGCTTGGCAAATTGTTTTTTAATATCGTATTCCTGGTGATGATTTTTTATGGCTCTGTGGCTACCCTGGGACAGGTAATTGCAATGGCTGATTTTGGTGTTGGGTTAATGACAATCGTTAATGTGACTGCCATTGTCCTGTTAACTAAGTCGCTGGTCATTGTTGCCAAAGATTATAACCAGCAATTGGATGCCGGACGCGTACCAGAATTTAAAATCAGTGAGCAACAGGAGCAGGAGATGCGCCTGAGTAAACATATCTGGCGTCATTAAAGCGATGTAACCTTTGATATCGCTAACGGTAAATCACTCATGCTGTTTGAACGATATTGACAGATTTGCGTATAAGTCGGCTTTAAAAGTCTACAGTTGGCGGGTAATTTGCTATTATCCGCGCATCATTAAATATTAGGAATCACCCATGAGTTTTGATGCCATTGGTCTGCCGTCACCGCTATTAGATGCGGTAAAGTCTATGGGCTATAAAAACCTGACCCCCATTCAGCAAAAATCGTTTTCGGCGATTCGAACTGGCCAGGACGTATTAGCCAGTGCGCAAACCGGAACCGGTAAAACGGCTGCGTTTTCCCTGCCCATACTCGAATCATTGATTAAGGCTGATGCTGGCAAGGTTCAGGGGGTTAAGGCATTAATTCTGGCGCCCACCCGCGAGCTGGCGAAACAGGTTCATGAAAATATCCAGCAATACAGCCAACATACAGAATTAACCAGTACTCTGGTTTATGGTGGCGTTGGTAACAGCGAGCAACAAAAGCGCTTACAGCAGGGCAGTGATATTGTTGTCGGCACACCAGGCCGGGTATTGGAACACATACAAAACCGTACCCTGCGTTTAAATCAAATTAAGTTTGTCGTGCTTGATGAAGCCGATCGTATGTTGGATATGGGCTTTTTAAAGGCGATAGAAGAAGTCTTGTCGTTGATTAAACAAGCACATCAAACCCTGCTGTTCTCGGCAACCTTTTCCAATAAAGTCAAAACGCTGGCACAACAGTTTTTACAGCATCCAAGAATCATCGAAACAGCGAAGCAAAACGCAACGGCGAAGAAAGTTCGCCAATATGTTTATCCGGTGCAGGAAAGTCGCAAGCGCGAGATGCTGTCTGAGCTTATTGGCAAAAATAACTGGCACCAGGTAATGGTGTTTGCCGGTACTCGGGAAAGTGCTAACGAACTGGCTAAAGAACTAAAGCTAGATGGCATAAAAACCGTATTGTGCCACGGCGAGAAGTCACAGGGAGCGCGCAACAAAGCCCTGCAGGAATTTATCGAAGGCAGGGCCCGGGTTATGGTTGCAACCGATGTCGCGGCCCGTGGCATCGACATTGCCGATTTACAATATGTAGTGAATTATCATTTGCCATTTTTACCGGAAGATTACGTGCACCGTATTGGCCGCACTGGCCGTGCCGGAAAATCAGGTACGGCGATTTCCTTGGTATCACCCAAAGACCACCGGTTTTTAGGGGATATTGAAGCCTTGATCGAACAGAAAATCGAACGTGTAGTTTTACCGGGTTATGAATTTGACCTGACCGCTGAAATTGCCACTAAGGAAACTAACAAGCCAATTAAAACAGAGGCGAAAAATCGCTATCAGCAGACCCGTGATAAAAATCGGACGATTGCGAAAAAACGCACAACCGCAGCGTCGAAGAGTAAACCTAAACGCAAAAGTCGTTACTCAAGCCGTTAATTAATGCCATGTCAGTCAACGATCGTCGCCGAGCCAAAACCACCTTGTTGTCTGCTATCGACAGTGATGAGTTTTATCATACTGGTTCTCCAGCAGCACATCATCAGGAAGAGAGGCAGGATATTGGTAACAACCAGCCTGCTTTTACGCCGATAGAGGTACCGTTTGCCTATCGGCACTGTTGCTGGTTTTGTAAAGAGCCAGCCGGGGGCGTATTTAATTTTCCCGATAAACAGCGACGTCATGTAACCGGCACCGCCGAGGGCATGGCCATTCCGGCTTGCTTTGAGTGCCTGCCGCTGGCCAATAAACATAAACAATTACCCATCAATGCAGTGCGGGAAAAGGTCAAAGCCGGCCTTCGCAAACTATATCGTAAAGACCTGGCAATTGGTGTGAACTGGACCCGTGAAGAGTTAGAAAACAGCGGGTTTGAAGGGGGCAATTTCGAAGGATTTGCCCGAAGTGCCTGGTTTATGTTTGAAGTCGCCCGCGATCGGGTAAATTTTTCGGGTTGGCCATTAGAACTTAATGGCCAGACTCAATATCATGATCCGCAATCGTCATTTCAATTTGATGGCACTGAATTTAGCGATGTGCAACAGGCGATAGAGTTCTATGCACTGACCTATCGCCTTGATCAGGACTTTTTAACAACAGCTGTGTATCGCCTGACTGACAAGCGATTCGCCGATGCTCTCAGGTTAGCGAGGATTTGTCAGGACTTCAGTGCAGCGGAACGCGAGCAGGCACTATCCAGGCTCGCCCTCAGCCTTGGGGTATAGCCTTTTCTTTATCGCTGCGGCGAGCTGCCCGTCGCTAAATGTCTAGTTTTGAATCACAACCCGCGGGTCAAATCCTTCAGCACACCCTTCAACTTTGACGTCATAATCCCAGGTTCCCTTGTTTTTCGCCTTACAGTCGATTACCCCATCTGAGGAAGAAACAAGTGTGGCAGAGCAGCCACTGTCTTTGTCTTTCTCTTTAAACGGGGTCAGAGCCAGCTCAAAATCATCGTTAGGGTTTACCGGCATATCCGCAGCAGAGGTGACTGGATGAAACGTAAGTGTGTATTTGTACTGGCTATCGGCCGTCCACTTGAGTTTTTTATCTTTAGCTGAGCAAACACAGTCTTTGATATTCTCACAGGGATTTTTATCCAGCTTTTTACAGTTGTTATCTTCCGGGTTGGCAAGTGTTACGGATATTGCGCAACTGGTAACCGGATCGATGTCTATTACCAGTGTTTGATCGGTTTGATCCGCTACGGCATTACTTATCGCTAATACAAAAGATGCAATAAATGCCAGAGGGAGGGTAAAGGTTAAGCGTAATGACTTGGTCATGGTTAGTTCTCGGGTTTGAAATTAAAGTTATTTCTCGCACTGGAAACCGGACTTGTTTATCGTCCTAGTTATTGACGCCGTGCGAATTTCCCTGAAGTTGTACATCACCACTATTAAATTTCCTTGTAAGCTCTTCTTTATAGTCTAAAAATTGTGGATCCGCTAATATAACTTTGACATCGTAACCGAGTGAAACGGCTTTACTGAGCAAGGCATTCATCTGGATTTCAGACAGGCAATTCTTTGCCACGATTGCCAGGTCATAAAATACCTGTGGGTCTTTATTATCCGAATTTAACACCGGGACCTGATAACTGGCAGCCAATTTACAATCGCCTAATTCTGAGTAATAGCGGGAGATTTGCGCTTTCAAACTAATGTTATGGGGATTGATCTGTTCGCTTTGTTTGGCATGGTATAAGGCTTTCTGGTAGGCCTGTGTGGCTTTGTTACTATTCCCGGCATACTTTATCGCATCCGCTAAATTTCCCCAGAAGGTCGAGTTTTCCGGGGTCAGATCCAACGCTTTCTGATAATTGATAGCAGCCTTTTCAAAATCGCCCATCCAGAAGTAGTTGGTGGCTAAATTGGAAAACACGGCGGAATTCGGTTTGATTTCACTGGCCTTGTTAAACTCGACAATGGCTTTATCGAGTTGCCAAAGCATCATATAGCAAGCCCCCAGGGCGTTGTGCGCATTAACCAGGTTTTGATTTAATAACACCACTTTCTTTAATTGCGGAATGGCATTGGTGTAATCACCAATCGCAAACAGATAGGCACCATATTCATAATAATTGCGCCAGTATCCCGGTTCCGTTTGAATAGCCAGTTGATAGTATTTTTCGGCTTGTTGCTGGTCTTCAAGCTGCTGATACGTCTGCGCCAATTCAAACATAGCTTCCGATAATTTTTCATCGCTCTCTAAAGCCGCTTCAAACTGATCTACAGCATGATGATATTGACCATTGGTAAGATAAAGCTTACCGAGGGCCAGGTGAGATTCGCCATCAGTCTGTTTGAAACTGGCTGTCAGTTCGCATGACTCTTTGGCTTTTTGATATTCCGCCATGGTTTCGCTGATGGTGTAGATATCCAGGTTGGTTTTGCATAAGGCCGCAGCCGCCAGGGCGAAATCATTGTCGAATGCCAGGGCGCGGGTGAAGTGTTGTTCAGCGGTGCGTAAGGAAACGAGGTCCTTATTGTTCAGATAAATTGCTTTTCCCTGCAGGTAGGCATCGTATGCGTCAAAACTTTCCGTTAGCCTGACATTATTTTCGGAGCTGGCCTTATCTCCGGTAATAAGCAACAGCAGGGCATTGTTAACTTTTCGGAATAGTTCCTGGTTTAGCCGTAGCAATTGCTCCCGGGAGCCCGATATTTGCGACTGCCACAGCTGAAATCCGGTATCGGTATCTGTTAATCGGGCATTGATTTTAATTTGCTTGTCGGTTTCGGTAATTTTTCCTTCGATCAGGTATTTCACATTCAGTTGCTTCCTGATTAATTTTAATTCGCTGTTATTGTTTAACAGGTTTGTAGATCGCAGTGATGCAACATCAATATCTTTACTTTTAGCCAGGTGATTGACCAGTTCTTCCTGAACGGTAACCGGGTAATAATCTTTGCTCAGGGATTCATCGGCTCTGGTAAACGGGAACACGGCGACCGCATTGGTTCTAACGCTAACATTATCGGATTGCAACGATTGTGGGGTGTTGGACACCTGTTCATCAATTTTATCAACCAAATGGGTGGAGATGAGGAAAATAATGCCAAGCGCCCCCATGACAAACAGGGAATCAAAAATAAATTGTTTTATTAGTGTGACTTTGGTCGAGCGCGCCTTTGCCAGCCGCCTGCGGGCATCAATTTCACTAATCCAGTAATAAACGATTACCAAGATAAAGCCGACGATGAGAATCAGGGTTGCGACTTTTAACGTCCAGTCAGGCAACTCGAAAATTGGAAAAATAATCGCGAACGCCTGCAGCATGATCCATGAAAAGACAATGTAGGCTGCACTGACTTTGAACAGGCGACTGCTTTTCAGCATGGCCAGCGAAAGCTTCCAGGGCGAGGCTCCCTCGGCGCCAAAGTTGCTCAGTTCATCACCGGATAGTGGCGTTGGATTTACCAGCAGGCGGTACCCCTTACGCGGAATTGTCTGGATAATTACCGGACACTCTTTGGGGTCTCCCAGAACCTGGCGAATTTCACTGATGGTATGGGAAATGGTACTTTTCGACGCTTCGGTACTGCCCCAGGCGAAAGATAGAATTTGCTGATAACTGACAATATTGGCGGGATTGGAGGCAAGCAACAGCAAGACTTCCATCGCCTTAGGAGCAAGGTGAAATCGTTCTGAATCGCGAATAACGATTCCGAGGTCGGGTTTTATCAACACCTCGTTGAGCAAGAATCCATGATGCAAGCGCTTGTCTATGGCCACATCAGTCTCTAAGATGGAATTCTTTCTATTTGAAATGTCGTTGTTTTTTTCTTGTTTGACCATAGGTTCCGGGGCGAACTTCAAACAACAACGTCGAATAAATTAACAATGTTGTAAATTACACTGATACTTAGTATGGATTGTGATTAGCACATACGCTAGTCACTTTCAGGGTAAATCGCAATATCAACAAAGGGTCCTAAGTGAGTAATTTTTATCAGGTTCTTACCATACTCGTGGCGGCGGTCATTGTCGTTTGGCTGTTTCGTCGCTGGCAGTTGCCGGCAATTCTGGCCTATCTGGTCGCGGGTACCCTGATTGGCGAACACGGCCTCAACATAACCGGTGATGAGGCTGATTATGAGCACATTGCGGAACTGGGTATTGTCTTCTTGCTGTTTACCCTGGGCCTGGAATTTTCACTACCAAAACTGCTGGCAATGCGCAAACTGGTGACCGGTATCGGCTGCAATCAGGTCGGACTAACCCTGATGATTGTTATCGTGCTGGCGATGCTATTTGGTATTTCCTTACCCACGGCATTTGTTATTGGCGGGATTGTGGCACTGTCGTCAACCGCGATAGTAATCAGGCAATTGTCTGAATCTGGTTCGATTAAGCGGCGCTCCGGGCAGATTTCGGTTGCCGTATTATTGTGCCAGGACATCGCCGTTGTGCCATTCTTGATTTTAATCCCCTTGCTGGGGGAGGGGCTTGACTGGGGGATGCTCAGCGCCTTGATACTGGCACTGGTCAAAGGCAGCTTTGTGGTTGCTGTGCTGCTGTTCACCGGACGCTGGCTATTACCCAGAATCTTTAACGTGGTCGCCCAGGTGCGCACCGATGAGCTATTCGTACTCACGACGATATTAGTCACTCTATTGGCTGCCGCACTTACCCAGTTTTTCGGCTTGTCTATGGCGTTGGGCGCGTTCCTGGCGGGAATGATGCTAGGTGAAAGTCAGTATAAGTATCAACTTGAAGCGGACATTCGCCCATTTCGGGATATTCTGCTTGGCCTGTTCTTTATCACGGTCGGTATGAAACTCGATTGGCAGGCATTGCTTCAGTCACCGGGCAGCATTGCCCTGGTGTTGCTATTGACGCTATTGATCAAAATTTCGGTGATTCGCTGGCTCGGCGTTCGCGCCGGTGAATCTGCTAAGGATTCCTGGGCTGCAGGATTCATGCTCGCACAAATGGGGGAGTTTAGCTTTGTATTGATTGCGCTGGCCGCCAATAATGGCCTGTTTGATTCGCAACTTACATCGGTGTTGCTTGGTGCCGGCATCCTGTCGATGGCCGTCACCCCGTTTATGATCAACCGGGCAAGAAGCTGGGCGGTGAAGCTAACGCTGGAGAATAATAAATCAGCCGTCGATGAAGATGTTATTGAGCAGCCACAACAGGCACTGAGTAATCATGTGGTTATCTGCGGCTTTGGTCGTGTCGGACAGACCGTGAGTCGATTTTTAAAACAGGAAAATATCGATTTTATTGCCATTGACATCGACCCGGTACGAGTGAATGAGGCGCGTGAGGCGGGAGAAAATGTATTGTTTGGATCGGCGCGACAGGCGGAAGTGTTGCGTGCTGCTAATATCAGCGAAGCAAAGCTGGTGGTGGTTTCCTACGGTGCGCCGGAGCAATCCTTTGATGTCGTACAGAAAGTGCGCTCGTTATCTGAGCATGTGCAGATTCTGGTAAGAACCCGTAACGATGATGCACTGACCAAGTTGCAGCAAGCCGGGGCCAACGAAGTGGTACCTGAATCACTGGAAGGCAGCCTGATGCTGGTCTCACAGGTACTGAACTTAAGTGGTGTGCCTTTTTCGCGAATCGTGCGACAGATTCAGGCAGAACGCAAGAATCATTACAATCGATTACATGGTTTCTATCCGGGCGTTGATACTGATATGAGCGCCGGGGCCATTGAACGCCTGGAGTTTGTTCACGCTACCTTGTTAAATGATGATGCATTCGCCGCCGGACAGACCATAGAGGCGTTAAACCTCAAGGACAAGCGTGTCGAGATACTGGCGATTCGTCGCCAGGGCCAGGAAATAGCCCACCCATCGGCGCAGCAAAAGTTAATGGCTCAGGATACCTTAGTATTGCAGGGCAAACCAAGGCGAGTAGAGCGGGTGGAACGGTTTTTACAGAAGGGGGAGTAACTAAGGGGAAGGTGGAAGAAGTAAGAGGAAGAAGTGAGAGGAAGGTGGAAGTCGAAGGTGGAAGACGGCCAAGCTAGGCTAAAATCGCTTACAGCTTACAGCTTACAGCTTACAGCTTACAGCTTAGAAGATCGCAGCGCAGCACGGTTTTCTGTCAGATAGCCAAAAACTCGCGAATTTCCTGCTCTTTTTCCATCGCATCTTCAAAACCGACCTGAATCAGGCGTTTGCAGTAATTTTGTTCGAACAGGATGTATGACGTTAAGCTCGATTCTGCATCTTTTGTCGCCCCCATAAAACGCAATAGCAGGCGCAGAGGCCAGTTCAATTCACCATAATGTTGCTGCGCAATACGATTAAAATTTTCACTGGGGTTAATCAGCAAGGTATCGATATTTCGCAACGAGGTTTGTGAGTCTCGTTTACTTTCATCAATCAGCTGCACCGTATGATTAATTCGTTGCAGTCGCTCTAAATCACTGTTCATCGTTTCCGCAAAGACGGTGTCCATTAGGTGGCCGGCAACCGTAGCAAAGGTAGGTGCTGGAAATTTAGCAAGGTTTATCGGGTAATGGTTTAATGGCACTTCTTGTTCCGGTTGCTCGACACCAACGATAAAAATTCGTTCCGCCCCGAGGTGGATTGGGGGACTGAGTGGTGACAGTTGATTTACCGAACCATCACCATAGAATTTTTGGTTAATTCGCACCGGACTAAAGATAAATGGTATTGATGAGGACGCCATTAGATGCTCAGTAGTGAGCTGACATTGCTCGCCCCGCCGTTTCGCTCGTTGCCAGGGTTCAATCGACTTATCTGCCTGATAAAAACTGATCGAATCACCGCAGGAGTAACTTGAAGCGGTGATAGCGATCGATGACAGATAATTGTTGATGATATTCACATCGATGCGCTTAAAGTCGACCACCTGGTTGAGTAGCTCTCTTAATGGTTCATTATTTAACAGGCTGTATGATTTTAAAGTGGCATGTGGCGATTGAAAATTACTGAAAAAGCCGGCAATGATATGACCAAATACTTCACCAGCGGTGCTGTGATAGATCTGCCCGGTATGTAGGTTGTTCCAAATCCATTCAAGTTTGCGAACGCCCAGATGAAAACAGGACGCGTAGCAGGCAATCGTTGTAGCATTAATCGCACCGGCAGAAGTACCACAAATAATCGGAAAGGGAATGCCATGATTGCGGGGCATAAAGCGGGCAATGGCTTTTAACACACCTACCTGATAGGCAGCACGGGCACCACCACCAGTGAGCATTAACGCGGTTTTACATCCTTTGTAGCTTTTCTTTTCAGCCATTTATTGCCAGATTTGAATTAAGGAGCACACTCTTATTATTGTGCGATTGCCGATGGGCTGTAAAGCTCGAATTGGTATATCTTTACCGCAACACTATTCGCGCCAGTTGGATGCAGCCAGCGTCAATAAATCCGGTTGCCCCAACTTAGCTTGCTTCTGAGGACATTAAAATAATCATGATCTAATGGGTGTACCAGGCGCAGCGTTTGCTCACATTTCCTGATGATAATTTCATCGCCAGGCATTACCGCTAAAATGACATGGCCATCACAACTGACCTGCAGGTCTTCGGAGTTATTGGTGGCCACGACTAGCTTTAATTCTGAATCACCGTCAACCACAATGGGGCGTGATGTTAACGTGTGAGGAAACATTGGCACTAAGGTGAGGGCATTTAAATTCGGGGTTAAAATCGAACCTCCGGCCGACATGCTGTAGGCGGTGGAACCGGTCGGGGTTGAAACAATCAGGCCATCAGAGCGTTGGGAAAACATAAACACGTCATCAAGGTAGACTTCAAATTCCATCATCGAAGCGACTTTGCCTGGATGGAGAACCGCCTCATTAACGGCGCTATTGGCACTCTTGAGCTGACCATGACGGAAGACTTCGGCCTGTATTAAGAATCTGTGCTCAGTCTTAGAACGTCCTTGCAGAATTTCTTCTAATGGCGCAAACAGGTTATCCGGAGAGATATCGGTCAAAAAGCCAAGGTTTCCTCGGTTAACACCAACTACCGCGATGTTATAACAGGCAAGGACCCGAGCAGCACCAAGCATGTAACCATCACCGCCGACGACAACCGCAAGGTCGGCGAGTTCGCCTATTTCTGTTATGTCACGGGTTTGTGCTGACTTTACGTTGAGCTGTCGGGCAACTTTGGTTTCGACAAATACCTGATAGCCTTTTTCCTGAAAAAAAGTCAGTAAAGATTCAATCGTGGCTAACGCGCCATTGTGGTCAGGTTTGCCAATCAGTCCGATGGTTTTGTATTGTTGTGTCATATCGTGCTTATTCGAATAAGTTGCCGTAGCTTGTCGGCCATGGTGTTAAAAAAACGTTGCCGATTTATGGCCGACGGATTTAAAGGGCAGTGTCTCATAAAAAATCCCGGTGTAAAGCAAGATTTTTATTTAATCCAAGGCTTGATCCTGAATTTTCAATCCCCATAATTAGCACCATTATAGGTTTTATTGGAGTTTTCAATGACGAAAGAGTCAAACAATCACAGCGAAGAGACTGTGAAACAACAAGCAGAAAAGCCGGAAAATGCCGAGTCTGAAGCAGTGACCGAAGACGTGGTTGCAAGCGAACAGGAGTCAGCAACTCAAGATTCTGTTGAGCAGGTGGTAGAAGAGCTAAGTCAAGAACAGCAGAAAATTGCTGATTTGGAGCAAAAGCTGGCAGCAGCGCAGGCTACTATTGATGGCCAGAAAGACTCAGTGATTCGCGCCAAAGCCGAGGTTGACAATATTCGTCGTCGTTCCGCACAGGACGTTGAAAAAGCAAAGAAATTTGCATTGGAGAAATTTGCCGGTGAGTTGCTTGTCGTTGTTGATAACCTTGAGCGTGGCCTTGAAAATATCGATAGAGAAGACGAAAGCAATAAAGCGATGCTGGAAGGAATTGAGCTGACTCTGCAAAGCTTTTTAACGACATTGGACAAATTTGGTGTCAATGTTGTCGATCCGAAGGACCAACCATTTAATCCAGAACTTCATCAGGCGATGTCTATTCAGGAAGTGGAAGGTGTTGAGCCGAATACGGTGATTGCGGTTATGCAAAAAGGCTACGAATTAAATGGACGTCTTCTGCGTCCGGCCATGGTAATGGTTTCCAAAGCCTAAGTTTTCCTGGTAGTTTCGAAAAGCAGGTCTTCAGACCTGCTTTTTTTTATCCGGACTTTTTCGAACCTCAGCCGCTTGAACTATTATTGATTAATTCAATGAGTTAAATCTATTAGATGCGTATGGAGCCGACGGCGACAATATTAATTGTTGATGATAACCCTGAAAACATTGACGTGCTCAATGGGATTCTAAAGCAGCATTATCGTGTGAAAGCGGCGCTGTCTGGTGCCTTAGCGCTGAAAATCGTCGCGTCTGCAGAAAAGCCAGATTTAATTCTGCTTGATGTGATGATGCCAGATATGGACGGCCATGAAGTTTGTCGGTTACTAAAAGCCAATCCTTTGACTGTCGACATTCCGGTCATTTTTATTACCGCCAAAACCTCAATTGAAGATGAGCAGATGGGACTAGGGCTGGGAGCGGTGGACTACATTAGTAAGCCGGTCAGTGTGCCTATTGTCCTGGCCAGGGTAAAAACCCACCTTGCTCTTTATAACCAGCAACGGGAACTGGAACTAAAGGTCAGGGAGCGTACGCAGGAGATTGAGCTTACCCGACGGGAAATTATTAACCGCCTCGGTCGGGCGGCAGAGTACAAAGATAACGAAACCGGCATGCATGTTATTCGCATGAGCCGTTACTCAAAAATTCTGGCAGAAAAAATTAAGGCTCCGGACAACTGGGTAGAGCTGCTTTATAACGCCGCGCCAATGCATGATGTTGGCAAAATCGGTATTCCAGATCGCATCCTGTTGAAAAACGGCAAGCTTGACCAGGATGAGTGGCAGGAAATGCAAAGGCATGTGCAATACGGAGCCGATATTATTGGTGATCACCCGTCAGAGCTTTTGCAAATGGCCCGGGAAATTACCTTATATCATCATGAAAAATATGATGGTAGTGGTTATCCCCATGGCACCATCGGGGATGCGATTCCGCTAAGCGCCAGGATTGTTGCTATTGCCGATGTGTTCGACGCCTTGACTTCGGAAAGGCCTTATAAATCGGCATGGTCGCTGGAAAAGACTTTTGAGTATTTACAGAACGAGGCCGGTAAACATTTTGACCCGGAGTTGGTTCCTAAATTTATCGCCTGTGAAGCTCAGATCGTCGAAATTATGGAGAAATTTTCCGACGCCAATGGCTAACCAACCCTAAGAATTGGGTTAATTAATGACAATTTGGTCAGTCATGAATATTTTTTTTCCGGTTTATTCGCTTTTTTTCATTTTTTTTCTATTTCCGCATTGAAAAAGCATTCTCCTCCCCCCACTAAGAGAAGTATCAAAATCATTATCATATTTTATGTTTTTCGGAGATCCTCAAGATGGGCAAAATTATAGGTATTGACCTAGGGACTACTAACTCATGTGTTGCTGTTCTGGATGGCGATAAAGTTCGTGTAATCGAGAACGCAGAGGGTGATCGTACTACCCCTTCTATCATTGCATACACCGCAGAAGGCGAGACGTTAGTGGGCCAGCCAGCCAAACGTCAGGCCGTTACTAACCCTGAAAATACGTTATTTGCGATTAAGCGTCTTATCGGTCGTCGTTATGAAGATAAAGAAGTTCAACGCGACATCGATATCATGCCTTTCGGTATCGTAAAAGCAGACAACGGCGATGCCTGGGTTGAAGCCAAAGGCGAAAAAATGGCACCACCACAGGTTTCTGCTGAAGTTCTGAAGAAAATGAAGAAAACCGCAGAAGACTTCCTTGGTGAGAAAGTTACTGAAGCGGTAATTACTGTACCAGCATACTTTAATGACTCACAACGTCAGGCAACAAAAGATGCGGGTCGCATTGCTGGTCTGGACGTCAAGCGTATTATCAACGAACCAACAGCCGCTGCTCTTGCATACGGCATGGATAAGCAAAAAGGTGACCGTGTCGTAGCGGTTTACGACCTTGGTGGTGGTACGTTCGATATCTCTATTATTGAAATCGATGAAGTTGAAGGTGAGCACACCTTTGAAGTACTGGCAACCAATGGTGACACCCACTTAGGTGGTGAAGACTTTGACAACCGTCTGATCAACTACCTAGTTGAAGAGTTCAAGAAAGAACAAGGTATGGATCTGACCAAAGACCCACTGGCGATGCAGCGTTTGAAAGAAGCCGCAGAAAAAGCTAAGTGTGAATTGTCATCAGCACAGCAAACGGACGTAAACCTTCCGTACATTACCGCAGATGCTTCAGGTCCTAAGCACATGAACATCAAGGTAACCCGTGCTAAGTTGGAATCTTTAGTGGAAGATATGGTGAAAGCGACTTTAGAACCACTGAAAATGGCTCTTCAGGATGCGGACTTATCCACTTCAGATATCACTGACGTACTATTGGTGGGCGGTCAGACTCGTATGCCATTAGTACAAAAAACGGTAACAGACTTCTTCGGCAAAGAGCCGCGTAAGGATGTTAACCCAGATGAAGCTGTAGCTTCTGGTGCTGCCGTTCAGGCTGGTGTCCTTGCGGGTGACGTTACTGATGTATTGTTACTTGACGTAACGCCTCTGTCTCTGGGTATTGAGACCATGGGTGGCGTTATGACTAAGGTTATTGAAAAGAACACTACGATTCCGACCAAACAGTCGCAGGTGTTTTCAACGGCGGAAGATAATCAGTCAGCGGTAACGGTTCACGTGGTTCAGGGTGAGCGTAAGCAAGCGTCCCTGAACAAATCACTTGGTCAGTTCAACCTGGAAGGTATCGACCCGGCGCCGCGTGGTATGCCGCAAATCGAAGTAACTTTCGATATCGATGCCGATGGTATCTTGCACGTAACTGCGAAAGACAAGAACACAGGTAAAGAACAGAAGATCACTATCAAAGCTTCTTCTGGTCTGTCCGATGACGAAGTCGAGCAAATGGTGCGTGACGCAGAAGCGAATGCGGATGCGGATGCCAAGTTCGAAGAACTGGTAACAGCTCGTAACCAGGCCGATGGCCTTGTCCACGCTACACGTAAGCAGGTTGAAGAAGCTGGCGATGACTTACCAGCGGAAGACAAAGAGAAAATCGAAGCGGCTGTTGCCGAGCTTGAAGGTGTGATTAAAGGCGAAGATAAAGAAGCCATTGATGCGAAATCTCAGGCGGTTATCGAAGCTTCAGCTAAGTTGATGGAAATCGCCCAGGCGAAAGCTCAGGCCCAGGCCGGTGAAGCGCCGCAAGGTGATGCTGAGCAAGCCAAACCAGCCGATGACGTTGTCGATGCTGAGTTTGAAGAAGTTAAAGACGATAAAAAGTAATTAACTTTGCAGGCACCTGAATCGATTTCAGGTGCCAACATTTAGCCAATAAATAAAGCGCTTCACTACAGGCGCTTTATTTCATTCAATCATGCAGTAAACAAGACTATGGCAAAAACTGATTATTACGAAGTGCTGGGTGTCGCCAAGGATGCATCTGAGCGCGATATTAAAAAAGCCTATAAGCGGCTGGCGATGAAATTCCATCCGGATCGAACCAAGGGCGATAAGGAAAAGGAAGAGCAATTCAAGCAGGTTAAAGAAGCCTATGAAGTGCTGAACGACAGCCAAAAACGGGCAGCTTATGATCAATACGGTCATGCGGCGTTTGAGCAAGGTCAGGGCCCTGGTGGTTTTGGCGGCGGTGCTGATTTTGGTGATATATTTGGCGATGTGTTCGGTGATATCTTTGGCGGTGGTCGCGGCCGTGGTGGTCAGTCCCGCGCGCGTCGAGGTGCCGACTTGCGCTACAACCTGGACATGAGTCTGGAGGAAGCGGTTAAAGGCAAAACGGTTGAGTTGAAAGTTCCGACCTATGTGAGTTGTGAACCTTGTAACGGCAGTGGTGCTAAACCAGGCTCGTCAGCATCAACCTGTTCAACCTGTCACGGTCATGGTCAGGTGCAAATGCGTCAGGGCCTGTTTGCCGTGCAGCAAACCTGTCCAACCTGTTCTGGTAGCGGCAAAGTGATTAAAGATCCATGTAACTCCTGTCATGGTGAAGGTCGGGTCAGAAAGACCAAGACTCTGTCCGCGAAGATTCCTGCAGGTGTTGATACCGGTGATCGTATTCGTCTTAATGGCGAAGGCGAAGCTGGTGAACATGGCGCTCCGGCGGGTGATTTATATGTACAGGTAAACGTGCGCGATCATGATATTTTTGTTCGTGACGAGAACCATCTATATTGTGAGGTACCGATTGGTTTCACAACCGCAGCGCTCGGCGGTGAAATCGAAGTGCCGACCCTGGAAGGCAAGGTTAAACTGAAAATTCCTCAGGAAACGCAGACTGGCAAGATGTTCCGTTTGCGCGGTAAAGGGGTGAAATCGGTACGCAGCTCTGTTACGGGCGACTTAATGTGTAAAGTTGTGGTGGAAACGCCAGTTAACTTAACCGCAGAACAGCGCGAGCTACTGGAAAAGCTCGAAGAGAGCATGGGCACAGGAAAAGATGCTGCCCGCTACCGTCCCAAGGAGCAAGGCTTCTTTGATGGTGTGAAGAATTTCTTCGACAGTTTAAAGTAATGTAAAGCAGGCTTCGGCCTGCTTTACTTTTTCAGAGCCTGATTCGCGGTTGGCTTAACTGGATTGGTAACTTACACAAGTGCAGGATATCCATTTCAGTGACGTGGCAATATTTGTGTCAGATGAGAGTGTATGGCCCGGTTAAAACAAACTTACCCACAAGATGGCTTTTTTGGTATCGGTATTGTTAACCAGAAAGATCCAGAGAATATCGGGACTTTATGGCGCAGTGCTTATATTTTGGGGGCTTCCTTTATTTTCACGTTGGGTCACAAATACAAGAAACAAACCTCTGACGTGGTTAATGCCTGGCAAAAAATCCCTCTGTTTCATTACCAGGATATTGATGATTTGATCGAGCACCTTCCCTACGACACGCAATTAGTCGGAGTTGAGTTAGAGCAGTCAGCCATCGATATTGCAGATTTTAAACACCCTCACCGTTGTGTTTATTTACTCGGCAATGAACAATCCGGCCTTACCCGTGACGTCATGAAAAAGTGCCATCGCCTATTGAAGTTACCAGGTAACTATAGCCTGAATGTATCAGTTGCCGGGTCGATTGTGCTTTATGATCGTATCAATAAAACGTGAGTTTTGCCCACCGCCGAATTTCTGAGTATGATTGGGTTATTAATTGCAGGTCACCGATACAGCCGGTGGCCTGAGTATCGAACTTAGCGATTATGGTGATTGCTTAGGGAGTATGACTATGGCTGTGAAATTAAAAAAAATCGCTGCACTGACTGCCGGTGGCATGCTGGCATTATCTCTGATTTCACCTGCATATGCAGGATATGAAGAAGCGGTTGATTATATGAATCGAGGCGAGTTTGAATTAGCCATCGAAGAATTGAAGCCTTTGGTGATGTTAGGTTTTCCACCGGCTTTGTACCAGCAGGGCGTGCTTTATGAAAATGGCTTCGGTGTCAATCGCGATTTAGAACGGGCATTTAAATTATACGAGAGAGCTGCCGGGCGTAGTGTTCCAGAAGCGCAATTTGCATTGGCGCAGATGTATGCCGATGGCAAAGGTGTCGACAAGGATGCAAGGAAGGCATTTATTTACACCAAACGGGCAGCAGAAAAAGATTTGCCTGCAGCTCAGTTTAATCTCGGCGTGATGTTTCAACATGGCAGTGGTACTACCCAGAGCTATCACAATGCCGCCATGTGGTACGAGCAGGCGGCTAAGCGTAACTATGCGCTGGCTCAGTTTAACCTGGCGTTACTGTATTTTGATGGCCTGGGGGTAACTAAGGATTTGGAAATGTCCTATGTCTGGAATCGTGTCGCAGCATTCAATGGTTATAAACCGGCTGAGAAAAGCATGGAGCTTGATTCGCAGAAACTGTCCCGGGATCAGATTAAACGTGCGCGGGAACGGGCAGATCAACTCTATCTGGAAATCTCGCCTAAAAAAGAAGAATTGTTTAATCCGTATCAATAAACTCGTAGCTGTAAGCTGTAAGCTGTAAGCTGTAAGACGAAAGCTGTAAGCTTTAAGTTGCTCTTACTTACCGCTTGAAGCTTGCAGCTTAGAGCTCTATGAACTAGACCTTAAGTCTAATGTCTGGTTCAGTTGCCCATGAAAACCTTACACCTGTTACGTCACGCCAAATCCAGCTGGGATGACCCGCATCTCGATGATCAACAACGGCCGTTGAATCAGCGGGGCATTGATGATTGTCAGTTAATGGCTCCGGCACTAATGGGCGTAGGCTGTTGTTTCGAGCACGCATATTGTTCGACAGCCATCCGCGCGAAACGAACCCTGCAATTAATCAGTGAACATCACTTTGAACCGGGAATGGAGCGGTTGATTAGCGCCAGTCAGTTAGCCTCAGTCAGTATTGATTCATCGTTATATACATTCGATTGGGGCGAAGCGCTCGATTATTGTCAGGCGCTACCAGAAACGATCGACCAGGCGCTGTTAGTCGGGCATAACCCGGCATTTACTGAGCTCCATGATTATTTATCCACGGAGCATATCGAACATTTACCGACCTGCGCTTATGTGCGACTGGAATGTGCCGTCAATGACTGGCAGGAGCTAACTCGAAATTGTGCTCGAACCCGTTACTTCATTACCCCGAAAATGCTTAAACAAGGACTGGAAATAAGCCCTTACCCGTTGTCATGAGCCTTTGAACCTGAAATGGGGTCAGGCTTTGGCGCAGATAATGCGGTTAATTTGTCAAACTGAAAGGCTAAGGATTGAAGTTTGGCATTACCGGACTACGACTATGCTCGAATACCAGCGAGGTCTCGACGTTAGTGACTTCTTCTCTGGAGGTGATCGCCTCAAACACAAAACGGCGTAAATGTTCGGTATCCTTGACCGACATATGGATATAAAAATCAAACGCGCCGCCCATGTGAAACATACTGATGATTTCCGGAAGCCTGAGCAGTTCATCACGCAGTTCGTTGACGATTTGCTCGGAATAAGGTTGCAACTGAATAGCCGCAATAGCCTGTATGTTACCACCCAACGTTTGATAGTTAACGTCAATGACTGAATGGCGGATAACATTGGCGGACTTCATTCGTTTCACCCGCTCCAGGCAGGTTGACGGAGCAATACCAATTTTTTTGGCTAATTCTTTATTGGTAATATCTGCATCCCTGTACAGTAAGGTGAGGATTTGTTGATCCACCTCATCGAGTTTTTTCATCGGGTTTCCATCTCGTTAGAGTTAGCGAAAAGCTAAATATAACTGATAACAGGTTGGCCTTTAAAGGGTTTAATTTTACCAAATCGTTACTCGAGATTGAGATAGTTCGGTGCTGCCGTTAAAATAGCCGCAACTTTTCCATACCCCGATAACGCAAAACTTCCGATGAAACACGATATAGACGATTTGATCGCGATCTTTAATCACCAGTTTTCCGAGTCTGAAAACACCCTGTTAGTTCGTGGTGAAGATGAGCCTGTCTATTTGCCGGCCAACAACCAGTATCCTTATCATCGCATTAAGTTTGCGCATGGCTTTTATGCCAGCGCCCTGCACGAGATCGCTCATTGGTGTATTGCTGGCAAGGAGCGCCGATTATTGGAAGATTTTGGCTACTGGTATGCACCCGATGGCCGTAATGCACAACAACAGGCTGAATTTGAACAAGTCGAAATCAAGCCCCAGGCGATTGAGTGGGCATTTTGCGTGGCTGCGGGATTTAAATTCAATGTGTCCGCAGACAACCTTAGCGGCATCGACGTTGATCGTGCTGCCTTTAAAGCAAAGGTTTATCATCAGGTAGGGGAATATTTACGCTGCGGTTTTCCAAAACGGGCACAACAATTTATTACCGCGTTACAGCAATTCTATGACCGGGATAATAAATTACAGATTAATCAATTTGTGTTGAAGGATTGCACAGCACAAGCTGAAGGCAACCGGGATCAAAATCCGGACAGGCCGGTAGCCGATGCACCAACGTCACCACTGGAGACCGCATGTTATGTTTAAATTAGGTTTTTTAGTCAATCCTATTGCGGGCATTGGTGGCAGCGTGGCCTTTAAAGGCAGTGATGGCGAGGATATTGCCAACCAGGCAAAGGCATTAGGGGCGGAGCCTAAATCAAACTTACGAGCCCGGCTGGCGCTGGAAGTCCTGACGCCGTACAAAGACAAGATCACTATTTTCACCGGCAAAGCGGACATGGGTGAAGATACCGCTCGGGCGCTGGGGTTTAACGTACAGGTCATACATTACTATGAAGGTGACGTATCGACAGCATCTGACACCGAGGCTCTGGTAAGTGCATTACAGCATCAACAGGTGGACTTATTATTGTTTGCTGGTGGTGATGGTACCGCCCGCAATGTCTGCGCAAAAGTACAGGGTTTTTTTCCTGTGCTTGGTATTCCGGCCGGGGTGAAAATACATTCCGGGGTTTATGCGCTGACGCCAACCGCTGCCGGTCGGGTGGTTGAAGAAATGCTGAATAACCAACTGGTTAGTTTTTTAGATGCTGATGTCATGGACATCGATGAAACGGCCTTTCGCCAGGGCGTTGTTAAAGCCAGGCGTTATGGAGAGATGAGAGTACCCAGTCATTTGCAATATATACAGGCGGTTAAATCGGGCGGGAAGGAAACCGATGAACTGGTATTGATGGACATCGCCGCCCACGTCATTGAACAAATGGATGAAGAACTGTTTGTGATGGGCTCAGGCTCTACCGTAGCAGCAGTGATGCAGGAAATGGCGCTGGACAATACCCTGTTAGGTGTTGATTTGGTGCAGGAGCAGGAACTGCTTGCCCAGGATGTTACCGAGCAAATTCTGTATCAGGCAATCGCTAACGCCAAGGGGCAGGATCAGCAAGTGAAATTGGTTATTACCGTGATTGGCGGCCAGGGGCATATATTAGGCCGCGGCAATCAACAGCTCAGCCCGCGAGTGATTCGTGCCATTGGTAAAGACAACATATTGATTGTTGCGACCAAGCGAAAGTTGCAGGCTCTGGAACAGCGGCCGCTGATAGTGGATAGTGGCGATCCATCGCTTGACGCCGAACTTAGTGGCTATTTACCGGTGATTACCGGTTTTCATGATCAGGTGTTATATCCGGTAGCCAGCCCTGGCCTGCTTGATGCCTGACGCTTTATTTTTACAATCTACATAACAGAAAACATGAGATGATGAACAATATTAACAACTTAGAGCAGCTGTGTGATTACTTCGATGGCTTAATTGAGCACGATGATGCTGATTTGTTGTTTGCCAGCAGTTACGTAAGAGGCTTTATCCTGATTGCTGCCAATGACGCCAGTGATGAGGAACAACCGTTAACCGCTGAACTTGCCGATCGGGTCAGTGCAGAATTGCATGCGGCACGAAGTGAACTAACCCCACAAGATAAGGTTATCGTTGATAACTTCTGGCAGCAAATCCAACCTTGCTTTTGTTAACGTTTTCAAGGCAATATAATACCAACTACATTAAATTATTGCTCACTCAGTGAGAATTTAAAGGCTTTTAGACAAGGCTTTGATTGCAGAGAATGGTTACTCCATTGTCAAAATCAGTAACGCAGGATAAACGCCTTTAAAACTCACCCATAGGGAGTTTATCAGAGGCCCATTTACTTCCCTATATTTCATTAATATAGAATGACTATATCAATGAAATCTTTGTTGTAACTGAACCTCTGCCCTAACTCTGAGTTGTGCACAAACTTAATGTGATTGGTATAACCAAAAACATTAGCGAGGGAAGGTTATGAAGACGATGAATCGATTGCTTTGGCTGGCTGCTGCTTTAATGCTTAGCGCCTGTGCATCAATGGGCGAGGGGACTAAACAGGAAAAACAACAAAAAATCCTGAGCATGAAAAATGACGTGCTAACCCAATTATTTAAAGAAAAGCCATACAGTCGTAAAGTCGTAGAGGGTAGCAAAGGCTACGGCGTATTCAGTAATGCGAATCTTAATTTATTTATCGTCTCTGCCGGCACCGGTTACGGTGTGGTAAAGGATTTGAACAGCCAGCGTCATACCTATATGAATATGGCCGAAGGTGGCGTGGGTTTCGGCATGGGGGCTAAGGACTATCGCATTGTAATGGTCTTCCATACCCAGCAAGCCATGGAGCATTTCGTTAACAATGGCTGGACCTTCGGCGGCAATGCCGATGCAACTGCCGTTGCCGCCGATAAAGGAGCATCGGTTGAAGGGGAAGCTTATTTTGGTGATGTCACCGTTTATACGTTTACTGAAACCGGGCTGGCATTGCAGGCTACCGTTAAAGGTACCCGATTCTGGGTCGATTCTGAGTTAAATTAGGGGCTGCTGGCCTCCCGCTCAATACACGCCTGGTAAGTGAGTGTATTTACTCGTTTTGCCAACTCGGTCTGGGGACAGGTTGTCCCTAGCCAGCTTTGCTGCGAATCAGATCCCGGATAATAAACCGATTCGGCGCCAGCTGAAATAGCTGTTCGGCGCTAACCGGATAGGTTTCGTTAACCAGTTCACAGGCCAGTATTTCCGCAAGCAACGGAGCACTACATAAGCCTCTTGCGCCCATGCCTGTCATCACATACAGCCCCTCAACCACAGGTGGGGATTGCTCAAATCGCCAGTTTTTATCTTTACCCAGGTGCTGGTAAGCCTTTTTATGGCCTGCAATGTCCGGCATCGCACCCACCATAGGTAGATGATCCGGTGTGCAACAGCGCAGCCTGGCTTTGGCATCTTTAATATCTTCGAGTTGCCAGTTGCCAATATTACCCAGCAAGCGGGTCAGGGTCTCAAAGTTATAGCGGTTATCGGCGTTTCTGGTGGAGGTATCACTATCTTTTTTATCAAAGGTGGCGCCAATGCAATGCAATTCATTGACCGTTGGTGTCAGGTAACCTTTGTGACAGATAACCGTTTTTAATGGTTTGCTGGCTGTGGTTGCCTGTAGTTGACTGACTTGCCCCCTCACTATCGATAACGGTAATTCATCGGCAATGGCTAAATTTACCGTATCAGCGCCAGTACATAATACCAGTGTCTGGATCTGTTTCTGTCCTTTGTTGGTTGTCAGCAGGAATCGGCCAGTCGCCATTTTTTCGATAGATTCTACCTTGGTGTTATATTTAACTTTGCATTGTCCGAGTTGACCAGCGGCGGTAAAGATGGCTTTTACTAACTCCGGGGGCGATACCCAGCCAGCTTCCGGTATCCACAGGCCCGGCTGATTAATGTCCATGCCAGATAATCGATTAACCTGTGCAGCATCAATGACCGAAACCAGTTCTTCAGGCCACACCGGCTTTTTTTCAAAAATTTGTAGTCGTTCCTTTAACGCGTCTTTGTAGGCGACTTCGATCAGGCCGTCAAAGCCATGGGTGTAATTAAAACCTTGTGAAATCAGTTGCTGGTAAAAGTTTTTGGCAACATTAAAACCGGCCTGATAAAACTCACTGATTTCATCTTTTTGCTGATGCAATAATGGATAAATGGCACCAATCGCATTGGCTGAAGCGCCCTGGGCCAGCTCTTTGTCCTGACAAAATACATTGACTTTAATACCTCGCTTTACCAGGGAGTAAGCGGCACAGGCGCTGGCAAGTCCACCACCTATGATGGTGACATGTTGCGGCTTGTTCGGTGAAGTTCGACGCTTGTATCCGTTGATGTTGTCGGCTTTGGGAAAGCCAGTGTAGGAGGCGACCAGCGTCTGGGACTTGTATTGCTGGTGTTTTTTCCGGGTTACGGCAAACCCTTGCTTTTCCAGGCCCCGGCGCACAATACCGGCGACGGTAAAAGTCGCTAACGTGGTGCCCGGTTTTGATAACCGGGCTAATTGCATAAACAATCCCTGGTGCCACATCTCAGGGTTCTTTTTAGGCGCAAATCCATCTAAAAACCAGGCATCGACGTGGGCAAATGACTTTGGCTCCAGGCTAGCAAATGCCGCCGTAGCATCCTGCAAGTGAATTTGCAGATCAACCTTGTTATCCAGCATGCGGATATTTAATACCTGTTTACTCTCACTCAGCTGGTATTGTGAAAGAAACTCCTGGCGGTAGACATCGAACTCAGGAAATAATTGCAGTGCCTGGTTCAGGTCATCTGCGGTCATCGGATATTTTTCAGTGCTAATAAAGCGCAACGTCCAGTCTGGGTTGTGACTGGCAATAAAACTCTCAAAGCGTTTGAGGGTGAGAAAAAAGTTTAAGCCGGTGCCAAAACCGGTTTCGGCAATCACAAATGGACTGGATTTATCGGCACTGTATTCAAGCCATTGGCGATCCAAATCATTGCCTTCAATGAACACCTGTACACTTTGTGAGCAACCATCCTGATAATCAAAGTAAATATCGTCGAATTGACTTGAATAGGGCAGGCCATTGTTGTCAAATTCGATTTGTGCAGTTTTAAGCGACTGCTTATCAATGTCCGGTTTTTTTAATACCGATGCATTTTTGCTAGTCGGGAGGTTATTTTTGCTCAAGGATTTCACTCTCAGATTCAGGAAAATTGTGCTTTTCAGGTAACGGATTAAAGGGTCACAGAATCACTATTGTGGTTGGCAAATTTTACCTTGTCACAGACCTGCTATCCAGAGAAAAGCAAACAGTTCACTTGACACCGCTTTAATTGAGCGTACAGTCGTACACTGGATAGACCAGATGCTCTGATATTCATAGTATCATAGCCGACAATTAACAGATCAAAATGGTTGAACAAGAATGAAACGAGTAGTGATTACAGGTATGGGCATTGTGTCCAGTATCGGCAATAACGCAGAAGAAGTTTTAGACTCACTGAAAAACGGCAAGAGTGGTATCAGTCGCTCGGAAAGTTTTGCAGAAATGGGATTGCGCTCTCAGGTTTGGGGTAAGCCAAATATTGATGTTGCTGATCATATCGATCGTAAAGTGATGCGCTTTATGGGTGATGCTGCAGGTTATGCATATATCGCCATGGAAGAAGCCATTAAAGATGCGAAGTTAAGCGATGATCAGGTTTCTAATTACCGCACTGGCCTGGTTGCCGGCTCCGGCGGTGCTTCATCGGCGAATGTTATTAAATCTACCGACACCCTTCGTGAAAAAGGCGTTAAGCGTGTAGGTCCTTATGCCGTTCCTAAAACTATGTCCAGCACCTGTTCGGCGTGTCTGGCAACACCATTTAAAATTCTTGGTGTGAACTATTCAATCAGTTCTGCCTGTGCAACGTCGGCGCATTGTATTGGTCATGCGGCAGAGCTTATCCAGTTAGGCAAACAGGACATTGTTTTTGCTGGTGGTGGTGAAGAAGTTGATTGGTCCCTGGCGATGATGTTTGATGGCATGGGTGCCCTTTCAACCAAATATAATGACACGCCAGAAAAAGCGTCTCGTACCTATGATGCAAACCGCGATGGCTTCGTGATCTCTGGCGGCGGCGGTATGGTTGTTGTTGAAGAGTTAGAACATGCTTTGGCGCGCGGTGCTCACATTTATGCTGAAATCGTTGGTTACGGTGCAACCTCTGACGGTTACGACATGGTAGCTCCGAGTGGTGAAGGCGCGGTTCGTTGCATGCAACAGGCAATGCACGGAGTTGAAGGTAAAGTGGATTACCTGAACACTCACGGTACATCGACGCCGGTTGGTGATGTGAAAGAGCTTGGTGCGATCCAGGAAGTGTTCGGTAACGACTCGCCAATGATTAGCGCTACCAAAGCAATGACAGGCCACGCGCTTGGTGCGGCCGGCGTACACGAAGCTATCTACACCATGCTAATGATGGAGCATGGCTTCGTTGCACCTTCGGTAAACATTGAAACTTTAGATGAGCAGGCTGAAGGCTTGAATATTATCGCCGAGGCAAAACCGGCTGAAATCAACATGGCAATGTCTAACAGCTTTGGTTTCGGTGGAACTAACTCAACGCTGGTACTGAAAAAGTATCAGTAATAGGTTGTGCTGCACTGAGTTAAAAAGCCAGACGACGTCTGGCTTTTTTTGATCTTCAAAATGCCAGCATTTGTCCCGGGAAAGGGATCTCACTACAAATATCCAATTGTTGCCAGATTTGTTCACTGAGCACATCTAACGCATCGGCTTCACCATGTACCAGCAACACCCGAGGTTTGGGTTTAAAGTTAGCTAACCAATTCACTAACTCTTGCTGTCCGGCATGAGCTGAGAACCCTCCCAGGGTTTCGACACTGGCATTGACCTGCAAATCTTCACCAAATAAGCGAATACTTTTTACCCCATCTACCAAGGCCCGTCCGGGTGTACCTTGTGCCTGGTAGCCGACAAAAATAATGGTATTGCGTTTGTCCCATATTCGGTGACGAATGTGATGGGTGATGCGCCCGCCAGTGCACATGCCGCTGCCGGCAATAATGAGCGCACGGTTGCGAATATTATTGATCGCCATCGAATGCTCAGGCTCAATGGTCAGGTGCAGTGAGGAAATAAAGTTTTTTAACAGGGTGGCATCACCATCGGACAATGACTCCATGCCCTCGCAGTCCAGCGTTGTGAGCCATTGGTCATAAATACGGGTAACTTCAATTGCCATTGGGCTGTCAAGAAAGATAGTCCAGTCATCGAGTTCGCCGCTATGCTGCAATTTGCCAAGATAGAGCAGCAGTTCCTGGGTTCGGCCTACCGCAAATGCCGGCAGTAACGCATTACCTTTACGCTGGTATGCTTCGTTCAGGATACTTTTGAACTGAGACAGGGTGTCGGTTAAATCGCGATGATCGCGATCGCCATATGTGCCTTCCATCATTACCACATCCGCGTGTTCGAGCACTTGCGGATCATTCATCAGTAAGGTGTCATGTTTTCCTAAATCACCACTGTACACCAATGTTTTACTGGCGCCGCGCTCAGTAAAGGTTGCTTTGGTGATGGCCGAACCGAGTATGTGCCCGGCATCAAACAAGGTGACGTTAATGTGCTTGTTGATGGTAAAAGGCTCTTTAAATGCTTTCGGTTTGCATAGCGTCAATACCGTCTGAATATCTTCATAACTGTATCGCTCGCTGATTAATGGCTTGCCTTGACGCTGATGCTTGCGATTGAGGCGTTTCAGGTCACTTTGATAGAGACTAAAGGCGTCATGGAGCATAACCGGTAATAGTTGCGCTGTCGCATGGGTGCAGTAAATGGGGCCGTTAAACCCTTCGTGCACTAAAGCCGGAAGGCGGCCACTATGATCGAGATGAGCGTGAGATAAAACGACCGCATCAATCGCCGCCGGATTGAATTTAAACGGGTCCGCTTCCAGGTGTCGCCTGACCCGGCCTCCCTGATGCAATCCACAATCGAATAATATCGATAGGTTATCTGTATGCAGGAGGTGACAGGATCCTGTTACCTCCTGGGCGGCGCCATAGCAGGTGATGGTGGCCAAGGAGCTCTCCAAATCATTATCGAGGTGGGAATCATTCTTCAACTATAGCGTATCTGAATTTTATAACTCAAAGGAAGGCAGCAGGATCGCTGCCACGGATCACAACTTCGTATAGTAACTTCGGCGGCTTTGGTTGGCTATCCGGGCATTGCAGGGTAAAATAATTGTTAATACGTTATGAGCCCTAATTTATGGGGCATAGTTCTTGTGCCCTGACTTTTTTATGAATATTTATTTTGATGAAAACATCCCTTTTGCCAGCGAGTTTTTTGCCGGATTTGGCAACTTAAAGTCATTTTCCGGCCGGGATGTCGATGCCGAAACGATCGCTGACGCCGATGTTCTGCTGGTTCGCTCCATTACCCGGGTGGATGAAAAATTGTTAAGTGCGAATCATCGAATTCAGTTTGTTGGCACTGCAACCATAGGCGTTGACCATATTGATACCGATTACTTGCTGAGCCGCAACATCAGTTTTGCCTCGGCACCAGGCTGTAATGCCACTTCCGTAGGCGAATATGTCATCAGTGCATTGCTGGTGATTTGTCAGCGAATGCAGGCCAATATCAATGATTTCACTGTCGGCATCGTCGGTGCTGGAAATACCGGCTCGGCATTAGCTCGTAAACTTGCCGCCTTAAAGGTACCCTACAAGTTGTATGACCCGTTATTGGCTACTACTGACGATCGCGAATTTGTCGAGTTTTCCGAAATACTGACATGCGATGCGATTTCCCTGCATGTACCCCTGACCCGGGATGGCGAATATCCCACCTTCCATTTGTTTGATGAGTCGGTGATCAAAAACTTATCCCCGCAACAAATTTTGATTAATGCCTGTCGCGGCGAAGTCGTCGATAACCAGGCGTTGTTGCAGCAAAAGCTTGCTGGGGGTGGCCCACAATTGGTGCTGGATGTCTGGGAAAATGAACCGAACGTGTTAGTTGAGCTAATCGAATATTGCCAGGTTGCAACGGCACATATTGCTGGCTATAGCCTGGAAGGAAAATCTCGTGGAACTGAAATGCTATATCAGGCATTATGTCACCTGACAGGGTTAGAGTCAAAGCTCGAATTGCACCAGTTTATGCCCGCTGGAGATTTTATCCTCCGTTCTGAGCAGACACCTAAGAGCGGTCTTCCCGCGACAATGGAAGAGATTTATCGTCGCGTGTTTCAGGTTTATGACGTACGTCGCGATGACCAGATTTTCCGGCAGCAACTACTGAAAAAGGGCTTTGATGCAATACGTAAAAACTATCCGGTGAGACGGGAGTTCAGTGCGTTGAATCTGTCAGCGCGCGACTCTTTAGTACCAGACATGCTAAAGTCGCTGGGGTTCTCGATCCAATTTTCAAGAACATAGTAAAAAACAGGTATGGAAAACAACATGGGACAAAAATTTGATGTCGTTGTTCTGGGAGCAACCGGATTAGTCGGCAAGCACATGATGGAAATTCTTGAGCAAAGAAATTTTCCGGTTAATACATTATATCCGTTAGCCAGTAGTCGCAGTGCTGGTGAGCTAATTGAATTTAACGGTAAAAGTATCGAAGTACTGGATGCCGATGAGTTTGACTTTTCGCAGGCGCAAATCGCCTTTTTCTCTGCGGGCGGTGCTACTTCAGCGAAGTTTGCTCCCATCGCTGCCGATGCTGGCTGTGTGGTAATCGATAATACCTCGCAATTCCGCTATGACGACGACATTCCATTAGTAGTGCCAGAAGTCAACCCACAGGCATTGGCCGATTACCGCAATCGTAATATCATTGCCAATCCAAACTGTTCTACCATCCAGATGCTGGTTGCCCTTAAGCCTATTTATGATGCCGTGGGAATCGAGCGTATCAATGTCGCCACCTACCAGTCTGTTTCCGGCGCTGGTAAAACGGCTATCGAAGAACTTGCCAAGCAATGTGCGGCGTTATTGTCCGGAAAACCGGTGGAAGCCAAAGCATTCAGTCGTCAGATTGCCTTTAACGTCATTCCGCAAATCGACTCATTTGAAGATAACGGTTACACCCGTGAAGAAATGAAAATGGTCTGGGAAACTAAGAAGATACTCGGCGATGAAAGTGTCCTGGTTAACCCAACGGCAGTGCGTGTGCCGGTATTTTATGGTCATGGTGAAGCCCTGCATATAGAAACCAGACAACAGACTTCTGCTGAGGAAGTGAAGGCATTACTGGCGCAGGCTCCCGGGGTTGTTGTGTGTGAAAACGATGAGGACTTCCCGACACAGGTTGGCGATGCCAGTGGTCAGGATGAAACCTACGTGGGAAGGATCCGTGAAGATATTTCTCACCCGAATGGCATTAATATGTGGATTGTCGCTGACAATGTCCGCAAAGGTGCCGCCACTAATTCTGTGCAGATTGCTGAATTATTGATTAAAGAGTATCTCGGTTAATTTAAATTGCCGTCAACAACGCTCATCTTACAAAGCCAGGGCCAGCTTGCTCTGGCTTTTATCTTTCCATAACCAGAATAATTCAAGCACCAAGGGGTAAGTCAGCGCTAACGATTCTGTTGATTTCAGGGCCGTCAGCCTGTTTTTTCAACACCTTGAAAAATTTAAACAAAGTTAACCGAGAAAAGACAACCGCCTCTGGTATCTTAACCTCAACTACGATATATTATTCGATGATAAAAACTAATAGCGCTAATCCACGGTTTAAATTGTTTTGATAAACGTGAAAGGAAGGACCTCATTCATGGCTATTTATCGCAACTCAATATTTAAGTCCTCACTGATTCCCGGATTACTTGCCACAACATTAATCGTTCCGCTAGGTTTAGCTTTTGCTCAGTCGGACGTTGCCAGTGGTAACAATTCGGATGTTTTTGTGGGAGACGACAAATCCACATATGGGCCTATCAAGGCTTCAGATACGTTGTGGAAAATTGCCAATGCCTATCGTCCAGATGATTCCGTAACGAATTATCAGGTGATGGTCGCCTTGTTTAACACCAATCCCAATGCGTTTGTCAACAACGATATTAATGCCCTGATTCAGGGCCAGTACCTGAGAATTCCCAGTCTTGAGGAAATAAACCAGGTTGTACCTTTTCACCGTCAGAAAAATGCTGATGCCAGCCTGAGCAAAATTAACCAGGCCATTGTCAGTAAGACCAAAGTTACCGGTAGCGAAGAGGCAATATCTGCACCTGCTAATAACCAGGCGGTGATAGCTAAGCCGTCAAAGCAGCTAAAACGCTCAGGTGCGATGATAACCACTGATGCTCAATCGGATGTTGAAGCCGCGAGTACGCAGCCATTGCAAGCCGCACAAAAGACTCAAGTCGTTCAGTCGCCTGTTGTTGAAAAGCAACCTGAGATGGCCGATTCAGATAGTGATTTGCACGCGTCAGATACAACTGAGTCACAGATGCTGGCGATGAGTCAGGCCGCTGAACCTTCAGTGTCCAATCGAGAGGTTGAAGAAAGCCTGGCAGCCGTTGGTGAAAAGCTTGATGACCTGCAGTATGAGCTGGAACGTTCTAAACAGACCCAGGCAGAATTAGATAAAAAGCTGGAGCAGCAAAGTACGCTGCTGGCCCAGGCAAAAAAACGTGAGCAAAGGCTGTTACGTGAACAAGAGGCGATAAAAAAACAGAGCCAGGGGATGTTCAATAGTCCTGCGGCGTACTGGAGCGTGATCGCGTTATTGTTTATTTTAGTGTCAGTGCTTACGGTACTGGTGTATCGCCGCCGCCGTGTCGAGCAGGAACTGTTGGCGTTAAAACCAGGTCTGCAAAGCGGTGAGAAAGCTGCGCAGCCTGTCAAAACCAGTAACAACCAGAAAGTTAACAAAGCAACGACCAAAACTGCATCATCGCTAAAGGCCGATACGCTTTCCAGTAAAGTCGATAAAACACAGCAGGTTTTAAAACCTGCGTCGGTATTGTTTGATGCTGAGCAAAGCAAAGACCTGGAGTCAAAAGCGACAACTGATACGCAGAGTAAAGCGGTTGACACGACTGAGCAGAGTAAGGCAAATGATGCGATCGCTGATGCATTTGCCAAAGCAGATATCAAAGATACGTATTTTGACTCTGAAGCGGGACGCGAAGCAGACAGGCTGACTGATTTAGTGAAAAATCAGGCGAATGATACGCTCGATAACGATCTGAACATGGAGCATATCATTGACGATATGGTCGATGAGGATTCTCGTGTTAAACCGGCAAAGCTGCATTCGGATGCGTTACATGACGTTGATGAGGAAATAACGCCACAACAATTACGAGAAATCGATGACTTTGACGATGTCGAGTTTGATAAGTTGTTACAAGAGATTTCCAGTGAGTCCGAGCATGTGAGCTATCAACCGACAAAATCGGTATCAACGCCACTGCGCCAGGATAACGAACCTAAGGCGATTTCAACGCAAACGGATGATTTTGTCGAGATTGAAGAGATTATTGCTGAAAACGAACTGGCCGATGACGATATAGAACCTTATCAGGAAGGAAAGATCGATGTCGGGCTCGATGAATTTCCGGAATTTACCCAAAATGTAAATCCGGTTAATGTCGACGATGATAAACATGGCGTTAATGCCAAGCTCGACTTGGCTCAGGTTTATATTGAGATCGGAGATGAGGATAACGCAGCAGTGATCCTGAAAAATGTGATGAAGCTTGGTAACTCAGCGCAGCAACAACAGGCACAGCAACTACTATACTCCCTCAAGCCTTGATAACATCATTTCGCCCTGTTTCAATCAAGGGGTCAGAGTTGTTGATTTTCAACAACTCTGACCCCTTGATTTTTTGCAAAACATAAGGGTAAAGGAAAAGTTCTTAAGCAGTCTAAGCTAACTAACCAATAAAGCTGACTCCCACTTTCCACCTTCCACCTCCCTCTTTCTCGTCTCAAAATCCCGGAATATCGATTTAATACCAAGACCACTAAGTGTTTTCCCACTCAGTGAGAATTTAAAGGCTTTTAGACAAGGCTTTGATTGCAGAGAATGGTCGTTACATTATCAAAATCAGCCAAAATCAGTAACGCCGTATAAACGCCTTTAAAACTCACCCCTAGGGAGTTTGTCAGAGGCCCATTTACGGCCCTATATTTCATTAATATAGAATGACTATATTAATGAAATCTATATTGCAAATGAATCTCAGCCCTAACTCTGAGTTGTGCAAAAACTTAATGGAATTGGTATAACATTAACGAATTGGCAATCATACTTTCGTAAGAAGCGTAAATATACGATAATGCCGCACCTAATTCGCGGGAGGGTAAAATGCGGTTTGCACTGGGTATAGAATACGATGGTAGTCGCTATTGTGGCTGGCAGAGACAGAAAGACGTGATCAGTGTTCAGGGGGAGATAGAAAAGGCATTATCGAAGATAGTCAATCAACCTACTGAAGTCGTATGTGCAGGGCGCACGGATACCGGTGTGCATGGTACCGGCCAGGTCGTTCATTTCGATTCACCCTACGACAGAGGTTCTGCCGCCTGGACACTGGGTATGAATACCCTGATGCCAAAAGATATTGCGGTAAAATGGAGTCATCCCGTTAGTGATGATTTTCACGCCCGGTTCAGCGCTACCGCCCGTCGCTATCGCTATATCATATACAACGGTATGTACCGGCCAGCTATTTTTGCCAAAGGATTAAGTTTTTGCCATCATCCCCTTGATGAAACCCTGATGCATGAAGCGGCACAACAACTGGTGGGTCAACATGACTTTACTTCCTTTCGCACGGTTCATTGCCAGGCGCATTCGCCGTTACGGACGATTATTCACTGCAATGTCAGCCGCCAGGGTGACTATGTCATTATCGACATTAAGGCTAATGCGTTTTTACATCATATGGTGCGCAATATCGCCGGAAGTTTGATTCGCGTAGGAAGAAAACTTGAACCGGTGAGTTGGATCAGCGAAGTATTGTATTTAAAGAACCGCTGCAAAGCTGGCATGACGGCGCCCGCCAATGGTTTATATTTTGTTGATGTTGATTATCCGCAAGAGTTTCAATTGCCGAAAGCTGAGCTAGGTCCATTATTTCTAAAACCGGAACTTTAACGGACGTTGTGAGGTTTTTTTGAACAATTGGCCGCTATACTAGAACATTATCGGCACAACGCTGACCAGTTTTTTCTATAGTTCGCCCCCAAAAGTATGGTTTAATTAGCGACTATAAATCATTAACCAAACATCCACGAGCTGATTAGTGGTTGTTTTTACTTAGTTTTACGGGTTGTTCATCTAGCCCCAGTAACGAAAAATAGGCATAAATTACCCATGAGCTGGATCGAAAAAATTCTACCTAAAGCAAAAACGTCTACCTCCAGTAAGCATAATATTCCGGAAGGCGTTTGGAGCAAGTGTTCTTCGTGTAATGCGGTACTGTATAAAGTTGAATTAGAGCGTCAGCTTGGCGTATGTCCGAAATGTGATCATCACATGCGCTTGCCAGCTCGTAAACGACTGGAGTCATTTCTTGATGCCGGCGAAAAAGTCGAAATCGGTGCCGAGCTGGAACCACAGGATAAACTGAAGTTCAAAGACTCGAAGCGTTACAAAGATCGCATCGCTTCTGCGCAAAAATCAACCGGTGAAAAAGACGCGATTGTCATCATGAAAGGCGAGTTAGGTGGTATACCGGTTGTCGCTGCGGCATTTGAGTTCTCATTTTTAGGAGGCTCTATGGCATCGGTTGTTGGTGCTCGCTTTGTTCAGGCAGCAGAAATATGCCTGAAAGAGAACATGCCATTAATCTGTTTTTCAGCCAGCGGTGGCGCACGTATGCAGGAAGCGTTAATGTCATTAATGCAAATGGCAAAGACCAGTGCCGCATTAGCTAAGATGAGCGAGAAAGGCTTACCTTATGTATCGGTGCTGACTGACCCTACGATGGGTGGTGTTAGTGCCAGCCTGGCGATGCTTGGTGACATCAATGTCGCCGAACCTAAGGCATTAATTGGTTTTGCCGGCCCACGGGTAATCGAGCAGACCGTTCGTGAAAAATTGCCGGAAGGTTTCCAACGCTCTGAATTTTTACTCGAGCATGGAGCGATCGATTTGATCGTCGACCGACGTGAAATGCGTGGCAAACTGGCACGCTTAATCGCCAAGTTCATGGGAATTGCCGAGCCTGCAGTAAAATAAAAACAATTCAATTTAAATTGTGGTCAGCTGAACATGTTTTAGATATATTTCAGTGAACAGTTCAATATCAGACTTGGTATAACGTTCTTCATGACACAAACAAATCACAGCCACTTATCTTTGACTACCCTGGATGAGTGGCTTTTTTATTTAGAGTCTATTCATTCGCTTGAAATTGATATGACTCTTGATCGTATCAGTGAGGTCAGGCAACGACTCGCTATCACATTGGAAGACAAAACCGTGGTCACGGTTGGTGGCACCAATGGTAAGGGCACCACCTGTGCATTCCTGGAAACCGCACTACTGGATAGTGGTTATTCGGTTGCGGTTTATTCATCCCCTCATATTAATCAGTTCAATGAACGTTTACGCATAAATAAAGCGTTAATCAATGATGATGCATTGATCGATGCGTTTCGTCGCATTGAGCGGGCGCGTGCTGAAATCTCTTTGACTTATTATGAGTACACCACGCTAGCGGCGCTGATGATATGCCAGGCCCAGGATGTCGATGTGGTGATTTTGGAAGTCGGTCTTGGTGGACGCCTTGATGCTACCAATATAATTGATGCGGATCTGTCGATTATCACCAGTATCGATCTTGATCATCAGCAGTTTTTGGGGAATGACCGATCCAGTATTGGTCTGGAAAAGGCAGGTATTTGCCGCTCCGGCAAGCCGGCGGTAATCGGTGAACCCAATCTGCCGCTAAAGGTCAGGCAATACCTGGACTCCCTGGGGTGTGAAGGATTTTATCGTGGCGAACACTTTGATCATCTTACAGACGCGGATGGTAAGGATTGGCAGTGGCGCGGAGCTGATGCGACATTTAACCAGCTTGGGGCTCCGGCAATTCCCAAGGATAATGTTGCTACGGCGTTGATGGCGTTATCTATCCTGAACAAGCGCTTTACAAACTTAACCATCGCAGAGCGCGCCAATAACTGGATTGCTGCCACTCAGGTTGCCGGACGTACAGAAGTGGTAAGCACTGACCCTATGGTAATGTTGGATGTTGCCCATAACCCACATGCTGCAAGGCATTTGGCAAAGGTGGTCGGGGCATCAGGCGTTCGCAAAGTACATGCCCTGGTTGGGATGTTGGCAGACAAAGATATTTATTCAACATTAGCGGCAATGACTGACGTGGTTGATATCTGGTACCCGGTTTCGCTAAATGTTCCGCGCGGGGCGAAGGCAGGGCAACTGATTGATGAGCTACAAAAACTGCATCAGAGCAGTAATGGCTTTGACAATGTTTCCGATGGCTTTAAAATAGCAAAACAAAATGCTAATAAAAACGACATGATCTTGGTGTTTGGTTCATTTTTTACAGTGGCCGACTTCAAAAAATCATGCATCTAAGGAGCCCCATTTGTCTACGCCGTTTCAAAACAGACTGGTTGGTACCATCATAGTTGCAGCCGCTGCGGTGATTTTTTTACCAGAACTTCTGGATGGGGAAAAGCAGGCCTATCAATCGCAATTTGAAGAGATCCCCGAGGCACCTGAAGCCTTATCTGTGGTTGAAATTCCTGCCATGAATGAACAGGCATTAATCGCCCGGGCGCAACCTCAACCCCTTGAAGATGAAGTAGCGTTAGATGACGATGCCGATGCGAAACCTACCAGTACTGTTTCACAACAACCCACAGAATCCACAAATAAAACTGCCGTTGCAAGATCCTTTGAAAATAACCCGCAACCTGTAGTGACTAAGCCAGATAACGCCGCCGCAAGCAAGACCACAAGTGATAGTAAAGCGGTTGGTTGGGTTATTCAGCTCGGCAGTTTTCGACACCAGAATAATGTAGAGCAACTTACCCTGAAACTGAAAAATGCGGGGTACACGGTATTTACCCGGCCAGTAAAAACTCAGGCGGGAACCCTGACCAAGGTCTTTATCGGTCCGTCCGTAGAACGCAGTGCACTGGAATCCGAGTTAAGCAAACTTGAAAAATTAACGGGTGTGCAGGGACGAATCGCCGTATTTGATCCTTTAGGCTAAAGCCCGCTCGTCCGGCTCGTATTCGTGTCGCAGAATTCAATGGTACGTTTGAAACGATAAGCGTATCAGCAGACTTAATGATAGGGCAGTTAATTGGCGGTTGTTGAATAAAATTTGTCCAACAAAGACCAGCACGCTCTAAGGTAGAGCGCACTGCCAGTAACGACTTGTTGTTCAAACGGATTAGTGAAAACAAGATGACAAAGCGCACGAGTAAATTAGCGGCAAGCGGGATTGGATACCCGTTCGACAACATTTTGTTTACATAAATAAGCCACAAATAATTAGTATTAAAAGCGCCGATTCTGTTAGAATGCGCCGCGTAACGAATAGGATGACGACAAATGGTTTGGGTGGATTACCTGATATTCATAGTGATTGGTCTTTCGATGCTGATCAGCCTGATCAGGGGCTTTGTAAAAGAAGCAATATCACTCGCTATTTGGGTTTGTGCATTTTTTGTTGCCAGCACGTTTTATCAGCAGTTGGCCGCGTATCTGGTCAATATCGAAGATAATGTACTGCGCAATGCGGCAGCGATTGGCATATTATTTGTTGCTACTCTGATTCTTGGGGCGATGGTTAACTATATCATTGCCCAGTTGGTCGACAAGACTGGTTTAAGTGGTACTGATCGTATACTGGGACTGGTCTTTGGTGGCTTACGCGGCGTTTTAATTGTCAGTGCATCCTTGTTTTTCCTGGATGTATTCACCCCGGCACCGTCCTCTGACTGGTGGCAGGGCTCGACCTTAATACCCGAATTCAGAGTAGTAATAGAATGGTTCTTTGCCTATGTTGAATCCTCGTCAAGTTTCCTGTCTTAACTAGATATTTTCGGAGAATTTATTTCATGTGTGGTATTGTTGGCATGGTTGGTCACTCACCGGTAAGCCAAGCTCTATATGATGGTCTAACCGTTATTCAACATCGAGGGCAGGATGCTGCCGGTATTGTAACGATAAGTGATAATACCTTTCGACTTCGCAAAGCCAATGGGTTAGTTAAAGATGTATTTCATACCCGGCACATGCTTCGGTTACAAGGAAATATTGGCATCGGCCATGTAAGATATCCAACCGCAGGTACCTCAAGCTCTTCAGAAGCACAGCCGTTTTACGCAAATTCCCCTTATGGTATCTCCCTGGCACACAATGGTAACCTTACCAACGCCGATGAGTTAAAATCCTGGATCTTCAACAAAGCCCGCCGTCACGTTAACACCACATCTGATTCTGAATTACTACTAAATATCTTTGCTCATCAGTTGCAGCAGGCTAAGAACCTGGAGCTGACCGCAGAAGATATTTTTAACGCCGTCGCTGAAGTTCATAACCTGGTGCGCGGTGCCTACGCGACAGTAGCCTTGATTATTGGCCACGGTATGGTCGCATTCAGAGACCCACATGGTATTCGCCCACTGGTATTCGGTAAACGAGAAACCGAAAAAGGGATGGAGTATATGGTGGCTTCTGAATCCGTCGCTTTGGATGCCTGTGATTTTGAGTTTATTCGCGATGTCGCGCCTGGTGAAGCAATTTATATCACTGAAGACGGACAGTTATTCTCCAGTCAGTGTGCACAGAATCCAACATATAACCCCTGCATCTTTGAGTTTGTCTATTTTGCCCGTCCGGATTCGACCATTGATAAGATGTCGGTATACGCATCACGGGTGGAAATGGGAACTGCGCTGGGCAAGAAAATTGCCCGGGAGTGGGATGACCTGGATATTGATGTCGTGATCCCGATTCCTGAGACGTCAAACGATATTGCACTGCAAATCGCCCAGCAACTAGATATCCCATACCGTCAGGGCTTTGTGAAAAACCGTTATGTTGGCCGCACATTTATTATGCCGGGGCAAGCGGAACGGAAAAAGTCGGTTAAGCGTAAGCTCAATGCGATTACTCAGGAATTCAAAGGTAAGAATGTCCTGTTGGTTGACGACTCCATTGTTCGCGGCACCACATCGGAACAGATCATTGAGATGGCTCGCAATGCCGGGGCAAAGAAAGTGTATTTTGCATCCGCAGCGCCGGAAGTTCGCTTCCCGAATGTTTATGGCATTGATATGCCGTCGGCAACCGAGTTGATTGCTCATGGCCGTGAGCTCGAGGATATTTGCGAGCTGATTGGTGCTGATAAGCTGATTTTCCAGGATTTAGCCGATCTGGTTAATGCGGTGGGCAAAGGGAATAAAGACATTAAAGCCTTTGAAACCTCGGTATTCAATGGTACCTACATCACCAATGACATTGATCATAGTTATCTGGAAAAACTTGATGCTATGCGCAATAACGAAAGCAAGGAACAGGCTGATAAAGAAGCCGACTCTATCCTTGATTTGCATAATGAGGGGAGCGATTAAGGTCGCTTCACACAAATAAAAAAAGCCGCATTAGCGGCTTTTTTTTATGTCATCAACCAGGCTGTTAGCCGGTGAACTCTGGTCCAAAGCCAAGGGTCCACGCCATTGCCGTGGCGGCCAATACACAAACCAACAGTACCAGCCCACAGGTTACTACCGAACTGGCATACAAAAAGCCTTTTTCTTCCGGTATATGCATCAGTATTGGAGTGCCGGAATACAACAGGTAGACCGAATAAGCTACCGCCAGCATACCGGCTATAGAAAATACCCAGAGTACGGGATACAGGGCTGCAACCCCAACCATTAATACCGGGGTCGACGCATAGGCTGCCAGTTCCAGTGATTGTGATATGTCCGGTCTGGCGTCGAACGTTTTCGCCATCCAATGGATCAGGTAGGTAAGGGCTACCAGTGCTACGATAATGGCGCAATACATTGATACGGCCAGTAGCATTGCGCTGGGTTTGGTTAACATAATGGGATCACCAGCGCCAATTTGCCAACCAATGTGTGCAGCGGCAAAATAACCGCAGATTGAAGGTATTAAAGCCACTACCAGTATGTGTGCCATGCTATAAACAATGCCTTCATGCCGGGAGTCAATCTCATTCCATTCTTGTCGTGGGTGGGCGTATAATCCCCAGATATGATTTAGGATCATAATTTTCTTCCTCTTTCGCTATCCCCAGGTAAGCATCAACCTCTCATGCTCGCTGTTGTCGCCTTTATTTTTATCGTTTTGTTATTGTTTTTAATAAGGCACAATTATATTTATGTCGTATGTGTAATAAATAATCAAGAGTTGTTTAAGAAATACGCGATAAAGCTGTTTTAGATCAATAACGCAGAGGGAAGGTGTGAGTCTGCGGCTGGAAAAAATAAACTTTTTGGAAATCAGTATCTTTTGATCCTCGTAACTTTCATGTATTCAATGTCCATCCCGGCTATTTTTTCGGTAGCGGGATAATAGGTAATATTCACTTTTTGACCGATCAGGCTTTGGTACATCTGTTTGCGCCGATATTTGAATGGTACCGAATAGCCGCTAATCATAACGGTGTTTAAATACCAGTCTCCATCTTCACGTTGCACATGCGAAGTCACCTTAACGCCGTCCAGTTGATTCAGCGATTGATGTTTGCTGAGTAATTGCTTTACGTCTTTATTCATAAATCCTGGCCTGTGGCGGTTAAAAAAAAGCGCCATCAGGCGCTTTTTCAACGTTTGCTGTTAGCGAATCTTTTTAAGGAAGTTCAACTTCCAGTCTTTGTAAGGTGCAAAACGAACAGGCAGATCAGCCATAAATGGACGTTTTAACACCGATTTTAAGTGCGAGAAGTTTTCAAAGCCGGATTTACCGGAATACTGGCCAATACCGCTTGGGCCTGTGCCACCAAAAGGCAGATCCGGTACCGCATTAAACATTACCACGTCATTGATACACTGACTGCCGGCACTGATTTCCTGTTGCCATTGCTGTTTTTGTTCATTGTCTTTGGTAAAAATATAGGCGGACAATGGCTTATCCCGTTCCAGGACAAATTGCTTGGCACTGGCAAAGTCTTCTACGCAAACAATCGGCAGAATCGGCCCAAATATTTCCTCGGTCATCAGTTTCGAGTCAAGCTCCGGGTTAACCACCACCGTAGGCTCGATATAGCAATCTTCAATGGAGTAATTTCCGCCGAGCACGATTTCTCCGGAGTCAAGATAGCTGGTAAGGCGCTCGGTATGGCGAGGATTAATAATCCGTCCATAACTCTTGCTTAACTGTGGATTATCCCCGTACATCGCTTTTAGCTCTTTGGTCAGGGCATCGACCAGGGGTTTGACCATATATTTATGGGTCAGGATATAATCTGGCGCAATACAGGTTTGTCCTGCGTTCATCCATTTTCCCCAGGCCAGTCGCTGGGCGGTAATTTTCATATTGGCACTCTGGTCAATGTACACCGGGCTCTTGCCGCCTAACTCCAGGGTAACCGGAGTCAGATGCTTTGCTGCGGCGCACATGACGATGCGGCCAACATTGCCATTACCGGTATACATGATATGGTCAAAATTCAAATCCAGTAATTGGGTCGACTCTTCGATGCCACCTTCGACCACCGTTACCGCTTGCTTATCCAGGTACAAAGGGATGATAGTGGCAAGCAATCTCGAGGTGTTTTCTGCCATTTCCGAGGGCTTGATGATGGCACAATTGCCAGCAGCAATGACCGCAACCAAGGGAGCCAGGACCAGTTGCAATGGATAGTTCCATGCGCCCATGATTAATACGCTACCGACGGGCTCAGGCACAATATAAGAAGACCCCGGCTGTGCGACTACGGGCGTCTTTACCTTTCTCGGTTTCGCCCATTTTTTTAAATGTTTGATGGTGTGGTCGACATCACCGGTGACATAAGATACTTCCGTGATCCACGATTCCTGCTCCGGTTTACCTAAATCTTTTTCCAGAGCATGAAGGATTTCTGCCTCATGGTTAATCACCATGGCTTTTATTTGTTGTAACTGTGTCGTTCGCCAGTTCAGATCACGGGTAACATTGCTGTGAAAGTAACGACGTTGTTGGTCGAGTATGTCTTGATAGTTCAAAATAAACTTCCTGGATAATATTTGTAAGTCTCAGAATTATTGATTAATCACAGGAGAGGTAGTGGGGGTGGCCGTCGTCTGACGACTGGTATCAGGTTTTCAGACCCATGACCCAGCTCAGTTGACGCTTGACCAGCATCCTGATTTCACTCATCTTAACGCTTTGTGGGGGCAAAGGTAAATACATATACTGAATTCGAGTAAACGCAATCATCATTAACTCGGCATTCACATTCGGATCAACACGATTGAAATATCGACAGAATTTTGTAAATGGTTGTTTTAAATTATAAATGTGAGAGTGGGCAATTTCCCTTAACTCGTCTGAAAACATCATTTCGGTAAAAAATATTTGTTCTACCGCCAGGGCCTGAGGTCGATTAATGATATTGTCATACATATGCCGGGAGGCGAGATCCGCTAACTGTTCGCACAGTAATTTACGCACACTTAACTTGCGTCTGTCAGCCGCGCTGTAGGAGTCAATCAACGCAAACCCCTGTAACCACTGATTGGAGTTGTCAGCAACAAACCGGATAGCACTTAATTCCATGGCTTCGCGCACCAGGTGTTTTATGTCAGTAAAATAATAGGTGGTCAGTGATAACTGAATATTCGCCTGCTCTGCCACAGCCCGGTGGGTCGTTCCTTTGATACCAGAACTGGCAATGACGGCGATGGTTGCATCTAAAATTTTATGTCTGGTTTGCTCGCCCTTCGGGCTTTTCCTTACATTTGTACGTGCCATTTATGTTCACATCCGTGCGTTACTGTATTAAAGGCATTTAATGCTTGTATGCCTCACCTTAATCAACATCAAAAATTTAGGCAATGGATTTTTAAGCTTCGCTGAACAGGACGGATCAGCGGATATCAATCCTGGAAACGGTTTTCTGGCCGTTAGCACAATTAATTATTAGATATATTTTGGTTGTTAAAATCTGAACATTATTGTTGTGTTTATTGCGAATTAAAATTTCCATAATTCCGAGCTTAGCTGTGCTAAAATCGACAGCCCGATAACCTGAAACTTCAAGCATATTTAACCCATGTCGACCGATAATCTATTAGCGCCCATTTTATCCTTTTTACACTGTGAAACTCCGGACGCCTGGATAGAGAAAGCCAGACAGCCCGAGCAACTGGATTTATTGCTTACTGATCACATGATTTGTGAGCTGAAAGCGGCGCAAACGGCGATGTGGCTGATTCGTAAATATGCGGTGGATAAAGCTAGCGGTGATGAACTTCTCAACTGGCTGGCGCCCTATGAAAAGTTTATCTATCGAAAAGAGGGTAATCTTGAAACCTTGTCTGCCAAACTTAAACTTTCAAAAGCGATTGTGCCTAAGCCTGGCACTGGTATTGGCAGTGAACTGGTCGATAAAATGGTGTTGCTGATCAAAGAAGAGCTGCATCATTTTTATCAGGTGCTGGAGATCATGAACAGGCGTGGTATTGAGTATCATAATATTACCGCCGGGCGCTATGCCAAAGGCCTGATACGACATGTAAAAACGCACGAACCTGAAACCCTGATCGATAAGCTTATCTGCGGTGCATATATTGAAGCCCGTTCCTGCGAGCGGTTCGCCAAATTAGCCCCGTATCTTGATGATGAACTGAATAAGTTTTACGTGTCGTTACTGCGCTCAGAAGCTCGCCACTATCAGGATTACCTGAAACTTGCGGAACAGGTAGCGGGTGCAGATATTAGTGAACGTGTGAAGTTTTTCGGAAAGGTGGAGGCTGAGTTGATCAACTCTCCGGACGATGAATTTCGCTTTCACAGCGGTGTTCCGATTTCTTAGCTGCATCTCCTCAAACAACTAACCAGGTTGCGCTACCTGACAAGGGGACTATAGTTTAGTTAAGCCCTTTTTGTTTCCTGCTGTACGGAAAAATAACTCAGGAACACGTCAATGCAAACCCTCTATAAACGCCACAGCTTGGTGGTGCTATTGTGCCTCATTCTATGTGCCTGTCAAAGTGCACCCGCGACTGACTCTTCATTGCAAGCAGACAATGAAACCATCCCGGTTTCAGCAGAGCGCGAGATGGCGGATGATGAAATACTGTCCCCGATCAGCGAATCGGAACGATTGGCACTATGGTTTGAGGATAAATACGAGCAGCAGCTGCAAATGAGCCCGTTAACCCTGACGCGGCTTGGTCGTAAAGATCAATATCATAAAGTGGATGATTTTTCCTTAGCCGCCATGGACGCTCATCTGAACTGGTTTGCCAATAGCATTGACGAATTGAAAACCCATTTTGACTATGAGTCATTAACTCCCCAGGCGAAGCTGTCATATGATATCTGGGTTTATCAGTTTCAGTTAGCCCGCGATCGGCGCCTGTACTTTAATCACGAATATGTGTTTACCCAGATACAGGGGATCCAAACCTTGTTACCACAGGTGCTAATTAATTTTCATAATGTCGATAATAAAGCCGATATGGAAGCGTATATTGAGCGCTTAAAAGGTATGTCGGTGGCATTAAATACGTTATTGGAACAGGCAAAGCACAAGTCCTCAGCAGGGTTTAGGCCACCGAAATTCGCCTACACCGGGGCAATGCAACAGATCAATAATCTAATTCGTGGTGAGCCCTTTCACCAGGGACCAGATTCACCATTGTGGGTCGATGTTAAGGAAAAAGTCACTGCACTCCAGCAAGCCGGTAAGATAACTGCCAGCGAGGCGCAAAGCCTGCGTTTTAATGCACGTAAAGCATTAACCCGGGACCTGTATTCTGCGTACCGAAACATCACTTCCTGGATGCAGAAAGAGTTGCGGCTCGCCATCGCTAATCCCACAGGGGTATCACGTTACCAAGATGGCGATGATTACTATGCGTATCGGTTGCGGCTTGCCACCAATAGTGATTTTTCTGCCAATGATATTCACCAAATTGGCCTGGATGAGATCGATCGAATTACCGAGGAAATGATCGATATCAAGGATTCGGTTGGCTTTGATGGCAACCTCAATGAGTTTTTTGATTACCTGCAAACGGAACATCGATTTTTTTATCCAAATACCGATGAGGGCCGGCAAGAATATCTGCAACAAACCGAGGCAAACCTCGCATTTATTGAAGAAAGGCTAGGTAATTACTTCAGTACCTTGCCAAAGACGACATTGCAGGTAAAAAGGGTAGAGGCGTATCGGGAGCAGAATGGTGCAGCCCCGCATTATTATCCCGGAACCCCGGATGGCAGCCGCCCCGGTGTTTATTACTCGCATTTATCAGATATGTCGACGCTGCATAAAAATGATATGGAGTCGATTGCTTACCATGAGGGTAATCCTGGCCATCATATGCAAATCTCTATTGCTCAGGAGTTGACTGATTTACCGACTTTCAGAACTCAGGCGCACTTCGATTCTTATGTGGAAGGCTGGGCATTGTATGCCGAATACCTTGCTAAAGAGATGGGCGCATATCAGGATCCTTATGCGGATTTCGGTCGCTTAACTACGGAAATGTGGCGGGCGGTTCGTTTAGTCGTTGACACTGGGTTGCACGCGAAAAACTGGAATGAGCAACAGGCAGTTGATTATTTTAAACAGCATACGCCGTTATCTGAGGAAATCATTCGCTCGGAAGTCCGGCGTTATCTGGTTTGGCCCGGTCAGGCTACGGCTTACAAAATGGGAATGATGAAAATCCAGTCATTACGAAAAATGGCTGAAACGCAATTGCAGCAGGATTTCGATATTCGTGAATTTCACGATGTTGTCCTGACGGGTGGTGCGCTGCCGTTGCATTTACTGGAACAGCGCGTTAATACATGGCTTGAGCAAGTGCCAACAGGCAATGGCGCAACCGTAGTGAAATAATCGCAACTTTGAATATTGGCGAAACCTTACCCATTGATGGCGTTCGTTCGGGGCAAGGTATAAAAGTGGGGCATGGCCCCTAATCGACCGACCAGAATATTTTTCCGGCGGTTACTAGCGTAATAAGTGTGCTGTTCGTTGCAACGGTTTAACAATTAACAGGCACTTATTGAACGACTTAGGGCTAGCAAAGGTTAACAGGTTTTAGTTGAAGGGCTGGTTTAATAATTCCAATTTGCCATTCTCAGCTTTTAACCAGGCTCCTTGCTCGTACCAGTCACCGAGCACGATGCGCTTGGCTGGCATACCGTCAATGTTAAATTGATGAATTGCCGGGCGATGAGTGTGGCCATGGATAAGCAAATCGCAGTTTGCAGCGCGTAATTCCTTTTCAACCTCGGCCTGGGTCACATCCATTATTTCCTGCGGCTTCTGAGCCGTGGACATCGCACTTTTGGCCCGATAACGTTGGGCAATATGACGACGTAGGCGCAAAGGCAGGTTGGTCATAAATACTTGCCACCACCAGGTTCGTGACTTGGCCCGGAATTTTTGATAATCCACATCGCGGGTACAGAGAGTATCGCCATGCATGATTAAGGCCCGCTGACCGTCAATGTCGATGAGCTGTGTATCCGGCAGCAGTGTCATGCCGCACCGTTCAGCGTAGCGTTTGCCAACGAGGAAATCCCGGTTACCCTGAATAAAATAAACGTCGGTGCCTTTGCTTGTGAGTGCTCGTAAAGCCTCAGCGACCGCTTCAGACAGAGGGGTAACATCATCGTCACCTATCCAGTACTCAAACAAATCACCAAGGATATACAACTGTTTCGCCGATGGTGCGGTATTTTTCAAGAAGTCGAAAAAACAGGCTGATATATCAGCCCGTTCTTCGCTTAAATGCAGATCTGCGATGAAATAAATGGGGTTGGACAAGATTAAGCGACTTCCACCGACTCAATGATAATTTCATCTTTTGGTACATCGTCATGAAAACCGAATCGGCCGGTTTCAACCAAAGTCATCTTATCCACGACTTCCATGCCTTCAACAACTTTGCCGAATACGCAATAGCCCCAGCCCTGTACGGTTTCGTTTTTAAAATCGAGAAAACCATTGTCCACTAGGTTAATAAAAAACTGTGCAGATGCAGAATGAGGATCCTGGGTACGAGCCATGGCAAGGGTTCCCCGAGTATTACTCAGGCCATTATTGGCTTCATTTTCGATAGCAGCACGAGTGGTTTTCTCAGCCATACCGGATTCAAAGCCACCGCCCTGAGCCATAAAGCCTTTAATGACGCGATGGAAAATGGTGCCGTTATAAAAGCCGTCCTGACAATATTGTTTGAAGTTTTCTGCCGTCTTTGGGGCATTATCGAAATCTAATTCGATTTTAATATCGCCTAAATTGGTTTTAAATGTGATCATAATTGGTTCCTAATGTGGGAAACATGCACAAGGCAATGGTAATTCAGTGAATGCTGAATTGTACTCAGCCTTTGCAGGAAGTACAAGAACGGGCAATCTGACCGGTTGTGGTAATACCTGTTAGCTGATTAATTTTCAGGGGTATTTTCCGGTCTTTAGTTATGGCGGGGCTTAATGTACAATTGCCGCCATATTTTCCCCTTTATTTATAGTGAATCGAGAACGTTAAATGTTACACGTATACAATACCCTTAGTCGTAAAAAGGAAGAGTTTAAACCCATAACACCAGGCAAGGTGGGTATGTATGTATGCGGTATTACTATTTATGATCATTGTCATATTGGTCACGCCCGCACTTATGTTGCCTTTGACGTAATTGCCCGTTATCTGCGTCACCTCGGATATGACCTGACCCATGTGCGTAATATCACCGATGTTGACGACAAAATTATCAAGCGTGCAGCTGAGAACAATGAAAGCTGTGACAGCCTGACCAAGCGCATGACGGCGGATATGTATGCAGATCTTGATGCCCTAAATGTTGAACGTCCGGATATTGCCCCAACGGTTACAACCCATATGCTAGAGATTATTGACCTGGTGGAACGTCTGATCGAGCGCAAACACGCTTATGTTGCCAGTAATGGCGATGTGATGTTTGATGTACAGTCTTATCCGGATTATGGCAAACTCAGCATGCAAAATCTGGATATGTTGCAAGCCGGTTCACGTGTTGATGTGGATGAAGCAAAACATAACCCCCTGGACTTTGTACTTTGGAAAATGGCAAAGCCAGGTGAACCTTCCTGGCAATCACCCTGGGGTGATGGCAGACCTGGCTGGCATATTGAATGTTCAGCAATGAACTCCAAGCACCTTGGGCAGCATTTTGACATTCATGGCGGCGGCAGTGATTTGCAGTTCCCGCATCATGAGAATGAAATTGCCCAGTCTTGCTGTGCGTTTGATACTCCTTATGTGAATTACTGGTTACATGGTGGCATGGTGCAGGTAAACAAAGAAAAGATGTCGAAATCGTTAGGCAACTTTTTTACCTTGCGCAGTGTGCTTGAGCAATACGACGCGGAAACCGTTCGTTATTTTCTCATCTCTAGCCATTATCGCAGCCAGTTAAATTATTCACAGGAAAACCTGGCTCAGGCCCGTGCTAGCCTCGAGCGTATCTACACGGCACTGCGTTCGGTTACACCAATCGAGGTTCCTTTGGCTGGCAACGATTATGTTGTGCGTTTTGAAACAGCGATGAATGATGACTTTAATACGCCGGAAGCCTTGCCTGTGTTGTTCGAACTGGCTAAAGAGGTGAATCGCTTAAAGGCTGAGGATGGCCAGAAAGCTGGAGAGTTGGCCTATATTCTGATTCAGCTAGGCGCCATTATTGGTATCGCCCAATCTGAGCCTGAGGCGTTTTTGCAAGGTTCAGGAGCTGGTGATGATGAAAGTGAGTTGATTGAGCAGTTGATTGCCCAACGTAACCAGGCTCGTGCAGATAAAGACTGGGCGAAAGCCGATGAAGCGCGAGACAAGCTTAAAGAAATGAACGTGATTTTAGAGGATAGCGCAGGCAAAACCACCTGGCGCCGAGGCTAATACCAATCCACAGTAATTTCCGATCACTCAGCAAATTTTCGGAAGGGTAAAATTCAAAAATTAGTTCAGCAAATATTATTAGTATAAAATCGAGTTAATTGAATAGGTCGTTTATTCAAATTTGCCCATGCGGGAATGCCTGCGAGGCAATTCTACTGCGTAATCGCTATTTGAAATGGAATACCATTCCTAAATATCGACGCCTTGTAGAATTCCCTCGGCTGACATTCTGACTAGATCACATATTAAGTGCATTGGTATAAACTGAAATTTCACATGACCCTGAAAGTGACATAAAAAAAGCCGGTTATTAAACCGGCTTTTTTTATGTCGATACCAACCCTGTTAATCGTTGTATTCTTCGCAGGCAATCAAGGTATTTTCAATCAGGCTGGCAACCGTCATTGGGCCAACGCCGCCAGGCACTGGGGTAATAAATGCGGCTTTATCTTTTGCCACATCAAACTCAACGTCGCCAACCAGTTTACCATTGGCCAGACGATTGATGCCTACATCGATAACGATAGCTCCTTCTTTTATCCAGTTACCTGGAATAAATTCAGGCTTGCCGACGGCAACAACCACTAAATCGGCTTCCTTCACTTTTTGTTCCAGATCCCGGGTAAAACGGTGAGTCGTAGTTGTGGTACAGCCGGCCAGTAATAACTCCAGGGTCATCGGCCTGCCGACGATATTTGAAGCACCAATAATCAGGGCATTGAGACCGTGGGTTTTAATCCCCGTTGATTCAATCAAGGTCATAATACCTTTAGGCGTACAAGGTCTTAAGCCGGGTTGGCGCAGAGCCAGTTTTCCAACATTGAATGGATGAAACCCATCGACATCCTTGTTTGGATCGATGCGCTCAATAATTAAATTGGCATCCAGACCTTCAGGTAAAGGCAACTGAACCAGAATACCGTCAATCTGCGGATCCTGATTAAGCTGGTCAATTACGTCTAAAAGTTCTTGCTGCGTCGTTGTTGCGGGCAAGTCAAAGGACTTAGATACAAAACCGACTTCTTCACAGGCACGGCGTTTGGAACCAACATAGACTTCAGATGCCGGATCATTACCGACCAGCACAACAGCCAGTCCCGGAGCCCGTTGATTATTATTAATGCGTTGTTCGACACGACTTTTCACATTCTGACGAATCTGAGCCGCGATTTGTTTTCCATCGATTAGGGTCGCTGACATTGAAAAATTAACTCTGGTAATTGCGGTGAAAAAAACTACCGTTATTTTCCCATATATTGTTGCATAGTTATATAGCCATGAAGCGCAAAACTTTAAATTGATATCCAGCCATGGAGAGCAATACCTTAAATTGATCCTAGCCGTTCCATTCTCGTATACACTATAGAAAAAAGGGGCATAGTCGCGATTTCACGTAGCGATTGATGCCGGGTTGCTTTAAAATTGAGCGAACAGTTATAAATTCTAAAAAAATATTTGACGACCTTATCCTGCATAGGTAATATGCGCATCCGTTGAGGCACGACAGTGTTTCATGTGTCGGTGATTAGCGCAGCTTGGTAGCGCACTTGGTTTGGGTCCAAGGGGTCGCAAGTTCGAATCTTGCATCACCGACCACTCTTTTCTTTTTAAGAAAATAATTTTAGCGTTTGAAATATTTAATCGCTAAAATAACCTGTAAGGTAGTTTTGCGCCCTTAGCTCAGCTGGATAGAGCAACGCCCTTCTAAGGCGTGGGTCGTAGGTTCGACTCCTACAGGGCGTGCCATACCGTGGTGGCTGTAGCTCAGTTGGTAGAGCCCCGGATTGTGATTCCGGTTGTCGTGGGTTCAAGTCCCATCAGCCACCCCATCTTGTCGGTGATTAGCGCAGCTTGGTAGCGCACTTGGTTTGGGTCCAAGGGGTCGCAAGTTCGAATCTTGCATCACCGACCACTTTCTTTTTTCCTTCTTAACGTTTTCTTTATTCGTCATTTTTACCTAAAGCTGTTGGTTAACCCCTTTCGTCAGGTTTTGTTAATAGTTTGCAACGCCCCCAGAGCGTTTGTCCTCTATTGTCCAAAAGCTGTTTACTCTTCCTATCAGCCTCGTTATAATCCCGCGTCACATAATTTTAATCTTGCTGGTAATGGGTATTCCAGATAGCAGCATTAAGCATCTTTCAGGGATTTTTGATTCCCATTCAAGGTGATTTTCAAAGTCAGGAAAGATGAATGAAATGGCGTCGAAAACGTCAGAATTTGAGGTATGTAAATGCAAGTTTCAGTTGAGACTACTCAAGGTTTAGAACGTAAATTATCAATTTCTGTTCCAGCCGAGACAGTAGATGTAGAAGTTAAGAATCGTTTGCGTCAAATCGCAAAAACTCAAAAGATTAACGGTTTCCGCCCAGGTAAAGTTCCACCATCAGTGATTCAGAAGCGTTACGGCCAGTCTGTACGCCAGGAAGTTGCTGGTGAATTAATGCAACGTCACTTTGTTGAAGCAATCGTTGCTGAAAAATTAAACCCGGCAGGTCGCCCGGCTTTCGTTGCCAAGAGCAATGAAGAAGGTAAAGAGCTGGAGTTTGAAGCAACGTTTGAGATCTACCCTGAAGTTGAACTTACTGGCCTTGACAAGATCAAAGTTGAGAAGCCACAGGTTGAAGTCACCGATGCCGATCTTGACGAGATGTTCGTAACTCTGCAAAACCAGCACAAAACCTGGAAAGAGAACAAGCGTAAGACTAAGAAAGGCGACAAGTTAACGATCGACTTTAACGGTCGCGTTGACGGTGAAGAGTTTGAAGGCGGCAAGGCTGAAGGCTTTGAGCTGGAGTTAGGTTCAAACCGCATGATCCCTGGTTTTGAGAAAGAAATCACAGGTATGAAAGTTGGTGAAGAACAAACCATCAAGGTGACTTTCCCTGAAGATTACCACGCGGAAAACCTGAAAGGTAAAGAAGCTGAATTCGACATCAAAGTGCACAAGACTGAAGGTCCTGTCCTTCCAGAAATCGATGATGAGTTCGCAAAACTGTTTGGCGTAGAAGAAGGTGGTGTTGAAGCACTGCGTGACGAAGTACGTAAAAACATGGAGCGTGAACTGACTCAGGCTGTTAAAGGTAAAGTGAAAGAGCAAATCCTTGACGGTTTAGTAGAAAACAACGATGTTGAGATCCCGAAAGCCCTGGTTGACCAGGAAGTAGACGTATTACGTCAGCAGGCTCTGCAGCGTTTTGGTGGTCAGTTTGATGCGAAAAACATGCCTCAGCTTCCAGCAGAAATGTTCACAGAACAAGCCAAACGTCGCGTAAAAGTAGGTTTGTTACTGGGTGAAGTTATCAAAGTTAACGAACTGAAAGTGGATGACGCTAAAGTTAAGTCTCTGATCGAATCAGCAGCTTCTGCGTACGAAGATCCGCAGGAAGTTGTTGACTACTACATGAATAACCAGGAAATGTTACAGCAAATGCAACACGTTGCAATGGAAGAGCAAGCAATTGAATTGCTGCTTGAAAAAGCTGACGTAACTGAAAAAGAAACGGCGTTTTCTGAAATCATGAATCCAAAGGCTTAATCACTGATTAGTGATTGACTTTGTGTCAAGCAATAGCTTAAATGGCTTATATGAATGCATATAAGCCATTTTTTATTTTATAAGGAAGATCATTGTTTACTTCTAATAATAAACACGCTGAGATTGAAAGTGCTTTGGTTCCTATGGTTGTTGAGCAAACAGCTAAAGGCGAGCGTTCCTACGATATTTACTCGCGCCTGTTAAAAGAGCGGGTCATATTTCTTTGTGGCCAGGTAGAAGAACACATGGCGAATCTGATTGTGGCACAGTTATTGTTCCTTGAGTCAGAGAGTCCGGAAAAGGATATTTATTTATACATTAATTCGCCGGGCGGCAGTGTCACTGCTGGTATGGCGATTTATGATACGATGAATTTTATCAAGCCGGCGGTAAGCACGGTTTGTATGGGGCAGGCAGCCAGCATGGGCGCTTTCCTGCTTTCCGCCGGGGAAAAAGGTAAGCGTCATTGTCTGCCAAACTCCCGGGTAATGATTCATCAGCCACTTGGTGGTTTCCAGGGGCAGGCGTCAGATTTTGAAATTCATGCGAAAGAAATCCTGTCTATTAAGGAACGCTTAAACCGTTTGATGGCTGATCATACTGGCCAACCCTATGATAAAGTAGCGGTAGATACCGACCGTGATAACTTCCTGAGCGCCGAAGCCGCTGTGGAATATGGCTTGGTCGATAGCATTTTAAGCCAACGTTAACCACTGGTTGTGCATTGAGATTTGCGCAATCTGTGAAATACTTATACATAGCGAATGTTGTGTAGTCGCCTGCTGGCAGGCAACAGAAAATATGAGGTACTGACCGTATGACCGATGGCATAAAAGGTAGCGGTGATAACGAAAAATTATTGTATTGTTCCTTCTGTGGCAAGAGCCAACATGAAGTTCGCAAGTTAATTGCCGGTCCATCCGTGTTTGTGTGCGATGAATGTGTGGAACTGTGCAATGATATTATTCGCGAAGAGATTAAAGAAATATCTCCTCAGGCAGACACCGAAAAGTTACCAACACCGGTTGAGATTCGCGAGCATCTTGACGAGTACGTAATTGGCCAGGAACATGCCAAGAAAGTACTTTCCGTGGCGGTTTATAACCACTACAAGCGACTGAAAAACGGTGATGTTCATAATGGTGTAGAATTAGGCAAAAGTAACATCTTGCTGATCGGCCCTACCGGTAGCGGTAAAACGTTACTGGCAGAAACTCTGGCGAGATTGCTGGACGTGCCTTTCACCATGGCAGATGCCACCACGTTAACTGAAGCAGGTTATGTCGGTGAAGACGTTGAAAACATTATCCAAAAACTGTTGCAGAAATGTGATTACGACGTTGAAAAAGCCCAGCGCGGTATTGTCTATATCGATGAGATCGATAAAATTTCGCGCAAGTCTGACAATCCATCGATTACTCGCGATGTTTCTGGTGAAGGCGTTCAACAAGCCTTGTTAAAGCTTGTTGAAGGAACCATTGCTGCCGTACCACCGCAAGGTGGCCGTAAACATCCACAGCAGGAGTTTTTACAGGTCGACACATCGAAAATCCTGTTTATCTGTGGTGGCGCCTTTGCTGGCTTAGATAAAGTTATCGAACAGCGTATGCTGACTGGTACAGGTATCGGCTTTGGTGCGGAAGTCAAAGGTGAAGATCAGAAAAAATCTCTGACCGAACGATTCCAGGAAGTTGAACCGGAAGATTTGGTCAAGTATGGATTGATTCCAGAATTTATCGGCCGTTTGCCGGTTGTTGCAACCCTGAGCGAACTTGATGAAGATGCCCTGATTCAAATTTTGCAAGAACCGAAAAATGCCTTAACTAAACAGTTTACGGCGTTGTTCGACATGGAAGGCGTTGAGCTTGAGTTTCGACCGGATGCCCTGAAAGCGATTGCCAATAAGGCTATGGTTCGCAAAACTGGTGCCCGTGGCCTGCGATCCATTGTCGAGGGTGTTTTGCTTGATACCATGTATCAGTTGCCATCCACCCAGGACGCTACCAAAGTTGTTGTGGATGAGGCGGTAATTAAGGGGGAGAGTAAACCATTAATTATCTATCAGTCGGCAAAAGAGCAACAAGCTAACGCTGAATAGTTAATGCTGTTATCTGTTTGAAAGCCTCCCTATGGAGGCTTTTTGTTTTCTTAAAGCCGTGAAAATTAGTGCCTGGTTGCTGCCGGGCAACCGGCCGATCGCTAAGGCTGTGTTGGCCAGTGCCAATCTTACCTTGTTGCCGTCACGTTAATTATTTTAATTAACACGTTGAAACTCCAGTTGCTATCCCCATATACTCATTAAAGCTAAAACGAATTTTGCTGCTCAATAATACCAATTATTATTGAAGTATGTGCAATTCAGAATGCCAGCCGAGGCATTTATACAAAGCGTCGATATTTAGGAATGGTGATTCCATTTCAAATAGCGACAATGCAGGATAAGTGCCTCTCGGGCATTCCCGAACGGGCGAGTTTTAAAAAGACCCATGCTGCGTTATTCGAAATTGAAATAGATTACTATTCCTGCTTTCGAATGCCTTGCCTGAGCCATTTTAAATTCTCGCTGAATGGGCAAACTTCAATGTTAATTGGTATAAGGCCACGGCCTTCCATTCATATTGAGTGTGGTAAACCACTATTTCCAAGAGAATTTCATGACAAAAGAGCATTCAGGACAGATTGAAACCCCAGTATTAGCCCTGCGCGACGTGGTCGTATATCCGCAAATGGTAATCCCACTGTTTGTTGGCCGTGAAAAGTCCATTCGTTGTCTGGAACAGGCTATGGATACGGATAAGCGTGTTTTTCTGGTGGCACAAAAAGACGCCAGTGTCGATGATCCAACGCCAGACGACTTATACAAAATTGGTACCGTTGCCACCATTTTACAGATGTTAAAGTTACCGGACGGTACGGTAAAAGTTCTGGTCGAGGGCATACAGCGTGCCAGTATTGAAGAGTTTACTGAAACAGAACAGTCGTTTATAGCCAAAGTCAGCTTCATTGCCTCAACTCAGGTAAATGAACAGAACTTTGAAGTGTTGGTACGCTCAGCTGTATCTCAGTTCGAAGGCTACGTAAAACTGAATAAAAAAATTCCACCTGAGGTACTGACTTCAGTCTCTGGTATTGAAGATGCAGAGCAGCTGGCCGACACCATGGCAGCGCATATGCCTTTGAAACTGGAAGATAAGCAACATGTGCTTGAAATTATCAGTGTAAACGAGCGCATCGAATATCTGATGGCGCTGATGGAAGGCGAAATCGATCTGCTTCAGGTTGAGAAGAAAATTCGCTCCCGGGTGAAAAAGCAGATGGAAAAAAGCCAGCGCGAGTATTACCTCAACGAACAGATGAAGGCGATTCAGAAAGAATTGGGCGATATGGACGAAGTCCCCGATGAAGGTGAACAGTTACTTCAGAAAATTGAAGAAGCGAAGATGCCCGCTGAAGCGAAAGAAAAAGCATTGGCTGAATTGCAGAAGCTTAAAATGATGTCACCTATGTCAGCAGAAGCGACTGTGGTTCGAAGCTATATTGACTGGATGATTAGCGTACCGTGGAAAAAACGCAGTAAGCTAAAGCGCAACTTAAAACTTGCTGAAGAAGTATTAGAACAGGACCATTACGGCCTCGAGAAGGTCAAAGAGCGCATTATTGAGTACCTTGCGGTACAGCAACGGGTTAGTCAGTTAAAAGGCCCTATTCTTTGTCTTGTTGGTCCTCCGGGGGTAGGTAAAACCTCTCTGGGCCAATCAATTGCAAAATCTACCGGTCGTAAGTACGTGCGCATGGCATTAGGCGGAGTTCGTGATGAAGCGGAAATTCGCGGTCATCGTCGCACCTATATTGGTTCTTTGCCGGGTAAGCTTATCCAGAAAATGGCGAAAGCCGGGGTTAAAAACCCACTATTTTTGCTCGACGAAATCGATAAAATGTCCTCGGATATGCGCGGCGATCCGGCTTCTGCGCTGCTGGAAGTGTTAGATCCGGAGCAGAACAGTAATTTTAACGATCATTACCTGGAAGTGGATTATGACTTGTCTGATGTGATGTTTGTCGCCACATCAAACAGTATGAATATTCCGGGTCCATTGCTGGACCGTATGGAAGTTATCCGCCTTTCTGGCTACACCGAGGATGAGAAGTTAAATATCGCTCGTCGTCATTTGTTGGCTAAACAGATCAAACGTAATGGCCTGAAAGATTCTGAAATAGAAATTGAAGACAGTGCCATTATTGGCATCATTCGTTTCTACACCAGGGAAGCGGGTGTGCGTAGTCTTGAGCGTGAAATTTCCAAACTTTGCCGCAAAGCTGTGAAGAAAATCCTGCTAAATGACGACATCAAGAAGGTAACTATCAATCAGGATAACCTCGAGGAGTTCCTTGGCGTTCAGCGTTTCGACTATGGTAAAGCCGAAGATGAAAACCGTATTGGCCAGGTAACGGGTCTTGCATGGACCGAAGTGGGTGGTGAGTTACTGACTATCGAAGCGGCTTCAGTACCAGGTAAGGGCAAGTTAACTTATACCGGATCCCTTGGTGATGTGATGAAAGAGTCGATCCAGGCAGCGATGACCGTGGTTCGTAGTCGTACCGAAACGTTGCGTATCAATGACGATTTCAACGAAAAACGTGATATTCACGTACACGTCCCTGAAGGCGCTACACCAAAAGATGGACCAAGTGCTGGTATCGGCATGTGTACCGCTCTGGTATCAAGCCTTACCGGGAATCCGGTGAAAGCCGATGTGGCAATGACCGGTGAGATTACCCTGCGTGGCGAAGTGTTGGCGATTGGTGGATTAAAAGAGAAGCTACTGGCAGCACATCGCGGTGGTATTAAGACCGTAGTAATTCCAAAAGATAACGAGCGTGATTTAAAAGAAATCCCGGAAAATGTGAAGGCAGACCTCTCGATTCACCCTGTTAAATGGATTGATGAAGTACTAAATTTGGCACTCGCAGAGCCTGTTGAAAAGTGGTCTGCAGGCAAGTAGGCGGTTAATTTTTGTTAAGAAAATCCCTTTTTTCAGACTTTTTTTATAAAAAAATGAAAATAGGGCTTTTCAAACAGAAAAAAACTGGTAGTCTGGAAATCGAAGCCACGCTATCCCCCTGTAAGGCTTAGTGAAGCAAGGGATTAGCTGTTAGTTCATAAGATTTTAAATAAATTTTATTTTTGGAACCTGGGGCTTGCGTTTAAAAAAAATGCTTGATATAAAAATTGAGAGCATTTTTCGAAGCTCCGTATAATAACAAGTAAAGGGGAAGACATTGTGAATAAGTCTCAACTAATCGAGAAAATTGCAGCGGGTGCGGATATTTCTAAAGCAGCTGCTGGTCGTGCGCTAGATTCTTTTATCGACGCGGTTTCTGACGAGTTAAAAGCAGGTGAGCAAGTTGCTCTGGTAGGTTTCGGTACTTTCTCTGTACGTGACCGTGCTGCTCGTACTGGCCGTAATCCTCAAACTGGTGCTACCATTGAGATTGCTGCAGCTAAAATCCCATCTTTCAAAGCGGGTAAAGCTCTTAAAGATGCAGTGAACTAAGATTAGTTTCTGAATTTAAAAAAAGCCGGCATATGCCGGCTTTTTTGTGCCTGTTGATCATTGCCAATTCATTTTTCAACTTAGCGACTGGCTGGTTGACCTCCGCTTGCTTAGTTAGGTAATTTGATTTGACCGCTGAGCGCTCTAACCAGCAGTCTACAGTGTCTCAGTCAGGTGAAAGGATAAGCTGGTAGGTATACTAGTATTGTCAATTATTAAGTTAATCCGATGTAACATAAAGAAAGGTCGGGAGAGAGATTTCTCACGCGGGCAACTGGCTTGGAGAGAGCTAAGTAAATGTGATGGCTTCGAAGGTCAGTTGGGTGGCTGGACAAAAAGTGACGATGCCGTTGTTTTAGGTGGCTGGAGTTCCCAAGAGCATGTACGACACTTTATGAGTTCTATTCATGACAATATTTACGATAAAAGTAATCAGTCAGGTACATACAGTCACTGCAACGTTCAATACTTTGAAAAAGTTTTGGATATTACCTCTACGGGCAGTGGTAGAGCAGCTTCTCAACAAAGCATTTTTCAGTTAACGCTATGTCGGGAAGTCGAAGCCATAGATAGATTTATGCGAGACCAAAAATGGCTATGGAATCCTAGCCTGGGAAACGCGAAGGGAATGCTCAGCGGCGTTGTCGCTCGCAGCCTGGCGCACAGGGACCAGTTTCTGGTTGTGACTCGATGGAATTCAAACAGAAATTATCAGGGCTACCGGGAATCTGTTTTGCCGAGCCTAAAACAGCAGGTAAAGCCAGAGGATTATATTAAGGATATATCGGGGTTTTTAGTTCGTGAAGAAAACTTATGGACCGTTAAACCTGATCATGCCGTTCAGCTAATTCAAAATCCTAGCCTAATTTTTATGTAGTTAAATTTTGACTTGAACGGGATTATTGTTCGTTAGGCCTTCATCATTACCCGCTGACTTCGATGTTACGCTTCAACCTAAAGCCATCTTCGAAGTTGCTAACATGCATAGATTGGTAAGTTTGCGTCTGTCGACACTATCCGGTAATTTGGTTAAGCAGCCAGGGGCTGTAATGAGCTGTGAGTTCAACCGATGGACGCAACACACTCATTAAATCGTTCAGCGGGTGTTTCATATTCAAGTGTCTTTCTCGGTCTTTCATTAAGTTGCCTTGCAACTTGATTCAATCGTAACTGAGAATGCACGCTTAAGTCAGTACCTTTGGGGAAATATTGTCGTAGCAACCTGTTAGTGTTCTCATTTGAGCCACGCTGCCACGGGCTTTTAGGATCGCAGAAATACACCTGTATATCGGTTGCTAACGTGAAGTCTTTATGGTTTGAAAGCTCTGCACCTCTATCCCAAGTAAGTGATTTATATAGCTCTGTAGGCAGTTTATTCGATTGTTTGATTAAAGCCTTTATAACCGTCACGGTTTTGTTGTTTGGGACTTTGGCCAGCATGACATACCGTGAATGGCGCTCTACTAATGTGACGATATAGCTGTTGTTCGAACCTTGTATTAAGTCACCTTCCCAATGTCCAGGAACAGCCCTATCTTCTACTGAAGCAGGCCTCTCACTTATCGGTATTGCGTCTGCAATTCCACCAAGCCCTTTGCCCTTTAACGAGGTCTTTCTCGATTTTCGAACTGGCCGGTGCGTTCTAAGGTGCTTTTGGAGTTCTTTTTTCAAAGCTCCGCGAGTTTGTATGTAAAGCGTTTTGTATATCGTTTCATGCGACACATGAAGCTCCTCTTTATCGGGATACTTCCGTTTAAGCCAACCTGATATTTGTTGCGGAGACCAGGCAGCTTTCATCTTGCGAGCAATTATTAAGCATAATGCTTTGCTACCAGCTAGCTTACAAGCTTTTGGGCGCTTGGCATTTTCCCATGCAGTTTTATCGGCTTTACTTGCACGATAACTTCTTAATCCCCCATGACGTTTTACCTCACGACACACAGTTGATGGAGACCTACCAAGAATTCTGGCTATTTCACGAAAGGACTTATCAGAGGCCAGTCCTCGGGAAATTTCTTCTCGCTCATGAAGGCTTAATGCTGAGGGATGTCGCTTCTTTTCAGGAGGTCGAATACCCCCGGCGTTATAAATGGTTGGTTGGATTGACGTATGACCACGATTAAACATCTTGGCGATAGCATGCAAAGTGTCACCTTGTTTATATCTATCCCAGATTATTGCTTTTTGCTCAGCCGTAAAATATTCACGCTTTTTCTGTTTCATGCAGTCGCTCCTCAAGTTAGTTTAAGGATAGCGTTGCACTCACCAGTTGAATTCGCAGCGAACTACAGCCGTTCATCCCAGCTTTTCAAACTATGAACTTGAGTTTTTAGGAAACCTAGTTCGTTTTTAATGCGTCATACCAAATTGGTGAGCTCCAAACTCGTTCCTTAATTGTCTCTGGTAATTCTTTCGGATGCGCTACCTCAGCAGCTTTTGCGTCATACATACTCCATCGACACACCGGATTTTCTAATACTCTGACATAATAAAATGCACTCTGGTCAGCCGAAAAATCTTTATCTTCCCATGTGGCAGCCAGAGTATTAGCTCCTTTATCTTGACTGATGTTGCAAGTTTTTAAGTCTACTTGGGCACCGTTATCGGGACAGCGGTGCGTATCGGGATCAGGTACGGCTCCGTCTGAACAGGCCACGTCGTAGGTATATTCATGTAAGTTTTGGTCGTTATCCATCCACCCCTTAATAACCTGAACCTTCGCAAGTGGTGCACTATCTGCATCCCGCATTGCCCAAATCACCAATTTAGGCGTCTGACCTGATTTAGCGGCAGGTAGGTCACCACCCTGAGGTACTCCATTTTCATACCCCAATTCCACCCAGTTATTTTGCTCATGGCTATTGGCTGGAAAATTGTATCCGGCAAAAACTCGAACCTTGGCACGAGTGCCACTGGTGGCAAAAGTCTCTTTGCGATATAAGGCATCCCATATGTCTTCTCGGGTGTTACTTTCGGCCCAAACTCCAGTGATTGCACCTGGGTTATACAATTTAGTTGGGTCATCATCACCACTCATTCCCATGGCCTCTGCTGTTGGATTGGCTTCAAGGCCCAAACGGATTTTTGGGGTGCTATCATTGGTGGCGTAATGGCCTTTGTAGTCATACTCTGCGGTATCGCTCGGAGTTCCATTGTGATTGTCGGTTGCGCCAACAAAGCCTTGTTTGAATGGGTTTATACCCCACTTGGTTTCTTGTTTCAGGCCAAACTTGAGGCCGTTACGAACAAATGCATACTCATTACTGCACCCAGCGTTTTCACCTTTAGGACATTGCTCAAACACGGTTTCAAAATTGCACTCTTCATCGGTTGTCATAATACCGTTCTGACACTCTGAATTACCTTTAATTTGCATGATTTCGACAAGCCGATCCATGCGGGCACGACGTTCAACGATCTCCTGAGTAAATTCACTACCATCACTATTTTTCCCCCAGTAAAGGCGGCCCCAATAAAAATTAGGGTTGTGAGGTATAGTCAGGACGTTACAGTTGTCAGTACAATTTTGCTCAAGCCAGGCATGCAATTCTTCTCCTGTACCGTCAAAAACACCAAAAACGGTGTCAGTGACATCGGCAGATTTAAAGATAACGTTGCGATGCATCATGCCGCCTTTTCCTTCTGGAGCTCCTGCACTGAATTCCCAGGCAACGAATGTAGTGAATTTACCTGGCTGATAAAAATCAGCGGCGGCTTGTTGGGTGCGTTGCCAGGGACCCGCAACGGCTTGTTCGCAACGCTTGCCATCTTCGCCACAGATATCCTTTAATCGCTGCGCTGGAATTTTAGCAACGCCCGCAAATATGTCCTGATAGGGTTTCATATCGTTTGCTCTGACACCGACACAGGTTTGCGTTTCGTAGCCCTCCTGTTTCGGATTGGTACAGATTTCATATTCACCCAGTCCGCCGCCGTGATCTGTAACAGCCGCAAAATCCAGAGGTTTGCTAATTCGTTTTGACATACCGGTAGGGAGTTTTACTTCTTCGCCCAAAGCGAAGCGATAGGCAGTAAACGGGTCATTCATCGTGTTGCCAAAAATGTAGGCGTCAAGAGAATAGGAAGTATGTAAATGTAATTCGCCAAAATAAGCTTGTTTTAATGGATCGCGCTTAACATTGGCTTCTAGTTCAGCAATGGTAGGTGTTCCCTTTTGAACAGAAGTGGCCGAATCTTCAGGCATACGCTGATCTACGGTTTCGCCTTTCGCCTCGCTAACAGCGAATAAAATTGAAATAGAGGTAAAAAGTATCAACTGCTTTAAACGGGGATGAATTGAGGAAATTACCGGTTTCATAGGTGCCTCTTGTCGGATATATGAAGCAAACCTATTGACCTGGATCTCAAAGTTAATGTTCATCATTATTCCAACTGGAATAGTGATAGAGATCCCTCTCTCATAAACTGCCAGCCACTGCGGTTAAGAGGTTGCAACAACGTTAGGTTATAGCAATAAAGGTAGCTATTAATTACAGTTAATCTAGTTTCAAGCGGTTTTATATTAGAAACTACTAACGGGCCGAGTTTGGCACAACGCTGCCGCTCAGGCTCGGCTAAGATTCCCTGTCGTGGCAGGGAATGACTCAAGGGTTTTTGCTTTTTCTACCACCTTCCTCTTCCACCAGCAAAGCTTACCTCACTCGCAGCGACGCTGTTTGTCGCGTGCTCGGAACAATCTTTGATTGTGTGCTCGGAGTGGCGATTTCTGCCACGTGTTCAAAGCATCGTTTACGATACGTACGCAGGGAGTTTTAACTCCCTGTCTTGACTCTATATTGACCTTGTGCGGCTAGCAGATGTGCCGCGAAACGTTTGTGCTTACGGTTGTTTAACCACTGCACCGGAATAATTTCCCGGGCCAGCGCAGCTTCGAATATGCGAATAGGGTACGCGCCGTAAAATATTCTGGTTGCCTGGATATGGCAATCGCCGTTTGGCGTTAAATCACATCTCGACTCAATAAGCTCCTGTTCAATTGCATCCAGCAACTGTGGCTTTATGTCTGCATTTAACCAATCAACAAATCGATTGTACTGTCTGGCCTGGATCAGTCTCCAAACCATAAACGAGATAATAATAAGCGCCAGGATTACCAGTACTGCTTCCATTTCTTTGTTATTTACCCAAGCGTGTCAATAAGAAAAGATAATACCATTAAGACGTGAAGTCGGCACCCTCAAGAGTCAGCAATTTTGCTTTTAAATCCAGGCCACCGGCATAGCCGGTAAGGGATTTATTGGCACCAATGACACGGTGACAGGGGATAATAATAGCGATTTTGTTGGCGCCATTTGCGGTGCCCACCGCACGCACGGCTTTGGGGTTGTTGATGCTTGTAGCCAGCTCACCGTAACTGCTGGTTTTGCCATACGGAATTTGTTGTAGTGCTTGCCAAACCTGCTTTTGAAATTGGGTACCAGCAGGCGCAAGTTTAACGTCGAACTGGGTTCGCTTACCGTCGAAGTACTCTGTTAACTGCTTACAAACCTGAGTAAATTTCTCCGGTGTATGTTGATATTCCGCTTTTAGTTCGATCGGGACCTTACCTTGTTGAAAACTCAGCTGGGTAAGCCCCTGGTCATTTGCCAGTATTGCAATATCGCCAAACTTACTTTCGAAGACATGATAATACATAGTTTCTTGCTCTTTAAATTGCGTTCTTTTACATATGTTAGTGACTTAAAGAGTGCCACAGGTAGATAGCCGCGTATGCTCGCCAGGGACGCCATTTCTCGGCACTTGCCAATATTTCGGTTTTCTTAGGCCTTACGTTATCGATGGCCAGGGCTTTGATGATCCCCAGATCTTCCGCCGGGAATGCATCGACCACCCCAACACCGCGCATGGCAATGTAATGAGCAGTCCAGGGACCAATCCCTTTTTGTTGGCAAAGTAAATTAACAAATCTGTCAAAATCAACCTGCGGATTAAACCACTGTTGGTGGCTCTGGTAAAAGCCTAACCAGTTTATTAAGGTATTTTGACGTGTGCTGGTAATACCAAGATCCTGAAAGTCCTTTTTATCGCATGAGTCTCCGAAACATTGCACCATCATGGAATCGATAGTAGGAAACAGATTATCGACTTTAGCGTTGAGGTTGTCAGGCAATGACACCATAGCACCAAAGCGCTTGGCAATTCTTCCCGCTAGTGTTGTCGCGGCTTTGACAGTAATTTGCTGGCCAAGGATCGCGCGAATGGTAAATTCGAATATATCCCAACAACCCGGTAGGCGAAGCCCCGGGGTGTCTGCCACTATGATTGCCAGGCGTTGGTCTTTGCTGAGGGTTTCCCGGATTTGCTTAAGATCGCAGTCTAAATCAAACATTTGCCGTACTCGGTTAACCACTTGATCCAGTACTGAGTAATCGGTCAGGTAGACTTCTAAGTTCAGGGCATTCAACTTAAGCTCACTATCAGTGAGGCTGGTTACTTTGAACCATCCCTTGATACCCGCAATTTCTATACTTCGTTGGTAACTACTCTCATCGACATGTTCAACGCCGGGGATTTGTCTGCCCCGGAAAAACGACAGCATCAATGGCCAGTTTAAATTGCCCTGGTAATTGAGGCGGTAGTGAAAGCTCTGGGTATCATTAACCGGTCGGTTCTTTTGCGCACGAAGTTCTGCCGCACTGCAATGATACTGGGATTTAATATGTTGATTGAAGCTACGCAAGCTATTAAAGCCGCTCAGGTGAGCAACTTCGGTTATTGGTAAATTGGAGCTTATCAGGTATTTTCGCGCTAAAATTCCTCGTTGTTGGTTGAGAAAGTTTTTTGGCGGCATCCCTAATGCTTGTTGACACTGTCGTTGTAATTGTCGTTCGCTCATGTTTAACGAATTAGCGAGTGCAGCAACGGTGATTCCTGGATCAGTTTTCACCCGTTCAAGCATCGATGAAAGTGTTTTATGCCGGGATTGTGGTGCCAGCTCGGGGCGGCATCGTTTACAGGGGCGGTAACCTTGATGTTCAGCCTGTGCGGCACTCAGGTAATAACGAACATTTTCTTCTTTTGGTGAGCGGGCAGGGCAGATCGGACGGCAGTATATACCCGTACTGAGCACAGCAGTAAAAAATTGACCGTCAAAGCGTCGATCACGGCTCATCCGTGCCCGATGACAGACTTGTGGATCGATGTCCGTAAAGTCAAAGGTTTCGGGTGAATGTGTTGCCGTGTTGGTATCGTCATCAAGCGGACGATTCATAAGCCACCATACTAAAAAAAGCTAAAATAAGGCCAAAGATTTGACCTTATTGTATGGTATAGGTTTTGAGATTACTCGCAAAAACCCGACATTATAGCGAAAAAGAAATTACCAGCTTCGCACGCGTCCGGTGTCAAGGTGAATAAACCCGGACTCCGGATAATAGCCAACCCCACCGAGTCGCAAAGCTTTCGCCGTGTCTCTGAGCAAGGCCAGATCGACTCCTGGAATGGCAAAGTCGATCGCCATGCCACGCATGTGATAACTTTTTTTAGCCACGCCGGTGCTTTTGCTCGCTAACATTGCATTGGTTTTCGGCGACCGATAGCCGGAGATAATATGGATTTCCTTATCGATGCCTAACTGTTCACAAATGGCATGGATAAAGTCAAATAGTTTGGGATCAAGCGCTGCGACTTCCTGTTGGCGGTGATCTCGTAAATGATGATCAAATGATGCCAACACTTGTTTATTGTATTGACCATTTTGCCAGAATACCCCTTGAACGCGCTCCTGCGTGTGACGGTTATAAAACTTCAGCGCTTTACCATGGCCGGAAAGTATATTCGCATAGGCTTTAGTGGTGAATAGCGGTGCGGTCGCTCCCAATACGGCTATGCCACTCAGGTTGCGGATGAAATTTCGACGATTTTTAGAAACGATGCTCATATAACCTCACTACAGCTGTTACTTACTTAAGAAAACAAGGGGTTTAAGTCAAAGTGCGGGGTAAGGTTAAATTTTCTTTAAAAAGACATCAATAGCTTGAAAAGTGAACAGCTCAGGAGGTGTTTGAATTTATTTCTAACAATATGTTTTATATCGCTTTAATTTTATAAATTATTGTTTACATCTTTGTAACAAGGGTGGGTGAAAAATGCACGGTTTACAGTTGTGTACTTACGAATAACAATTTGTTTACAACTTTATTTGGTACTTTCTCTCGTTTAAATGGACTTTTAATATAAGGCTTAAAAAAATAAAGGTTATTGATGCTTTACGAAATTTTACATGGTGCTGTTGATTGGCTGAAGTCGTTTTACAGTGAATTTTTGGGGAGATCTAAAACACGTCACCCAGTGTATCAGGCGAAGATTAAGGCCATTCGCATTCCGATGCCTGAAACCAGAGTCCCCGCTTTTTCGAGCGCCTCGAAAAAGCAGGCAAGCCTTGTTTACAATGCACCGTGCTCTTTCAGTAACTGATGAGCACGTTGCGCGAGTTGGTAGTAACCTTGCTGATTAAAATGAACACTGTCGGATTTCAATTCCGGCGTTCGTAACATCGATGCAATAATCTCATCGTCAAAGATTAGATCATGTTTGTCCGCTAGTTGGTGATAGAAATCGGCGCTGTCTGAAAACAAACTTTTCTTCGGTATACCAAATAAAACAACATCAATACCACGCTTTTTCGCCATTTGTATCATTTCATCAAGGTTGCGGTGGGTTTGATCTAAGTCCATATTTTTCAGAATGTCATTCCCTCCCTCAATCAAGATCAGCAAATCGACCGGGTATGCGTCGAGGTACTCAGGTAACCTTGCCAGGCCTTCACTGGTCACTTCGCCGGAAACGCCGCCATTTACTACGTTAATACCGGTCATTTGTTGTAATACGCTCGGGTAGCTATGTTCATTTGAGACGCCTTTGCCTGAGGTCAAACTGTCACCAAAGGCCAGGATGGTCGCATCGTTTCCCAGAGGTTGCAGTTGTGGACCGCCACAACCTGCCGTCATTAGCATTATCAAGCCGATAGTAAAGCCGCATATAGCTGACTTTGTGGTGCGAATGGTTATTAAATTGAGCATTTTCGATTGTCGTTATTAGAGAGGGTTGTCACAGAAATGTGAATGAAATTAACGAAATTCATTCAAGTTTTCCACAAAAATAACAAAAATCACTTTGCCTTGCTACCTGCGTATGGTATCAATAGTGATGTTGCAAGGGTTGCGACGCACTAACAATCTAACCTTCCAGAACCTGATAAAAAATAAAAAACTATAAGTTCAATTTATTGGGGAAAAGAAGTGTCTTATACAAACATTCCAGGGAAATCTTGCGCAAGATTTCGCAAAAAACTTATCGCCCAGACAGTGGCAATGTCACTGGCTGCAACCTCGTTTGCCTCCACGGCAGCGTCTGACCAACCTGAAGAAGATATTAGTGATGTGATCGTCGTTACCGCCCAAAAGCGTGTTCAAAACGTGATGAAGGTGCCGGTAACCGTAGACAGTGTATCATCCGATACGATTGAAGAATCCAGTTCCATCTTACTGCAGGATATCGATAAATTTATTCCTGGCTTCGATTTCTCCGAAGGAACCATGACCCAGGCAGGCGTAACCATTCGTGGAATATCCAGTCCAAATATCAGTGTTGGCCTGGATCCATCTTCGGCGACCTTCTTTGACGATGTCTACATGCCGCGCGCCGCACAAAACGTATTATTCTCAGACATGCAACGTATTGAGGTGCTCAAAGGACCTCAAGGTACGCTGTTTGGTAAGAATGCGGCGATGGGGGTTGTTAATATGATCCCAAATGCGCCTCAGGAAGATTTTGAAGGTTTTATTAAAGGCACGTTAGGCACCGATAACCTGGTCCGCATCGAGGGAATGATCAATTTCGAATTGATGGAAGATGTGTATTTTCGCGCAAACTTCCTGAGTAATGAGCAGGATGGTTTTGTTGACAATGTAGCGCGTCCGGAGTGGAACGAAGGGACAAAGATCTGGCAATTGGGCGCGGAGAACCATGATGCAGCGCGGGTTTCTATCAAGTGGCAGGTTAGTGATCGTACCGATGCAACCTTCTCGTTCGACTGGGATGACCTGGAACAGGCTCCACCGATGGCGATCGGTTTAAGTCCTTACGCCTGGGAGAATCCAAATGATGGTGTTCCCGGCAATATAGATCCGTTTGTCAGTAAAGCTGAAAATGATGTGCGTCACGGCGTTGAAGGTCGTGATATGACTGCTTACACATTCAAACTCAATCATGAATTTGATCAATACTGGTCAATGAAACTGGTATCCAGTTATCGTGAATGGCAGACCGTGAATCGTCAGGATGAAGATGGCACAGCAAATATTACTCGTTACCTTGATACTTCCAACAATGAAGAATCGGATATTTTCTATAACGAGTTGCAGATTAATTACAGTGGCGACAAGTTAAACTATGTGGGTGGTGTAACCTATTCAAAAGAAGACGTATGGCAGGAATCGGAGATTAACGTAACTACCGATACTGTTGCTCGCCTGGTAACTCAGGACTTAAATGGCCAGGTTAAACAGGTTGTCGGTGGTGAGGTTCTCTCGGGGCTGCAACAGGCGGGTCTTATCGATATGGCGATGGGGGACGTTGACACGGCAGCGGCAATCTATGCCTGTAGCCTGCAGGGACTCGACCCTTCTAACTGTATCGGTCAGGTGACCTTTAATGATGTTGTTGACCAGGCGTACGCTGACTCCGGCCTTGAAATGGATCACCTATGGAACGCCGATGAGTGGGCCAACGTGTTGTCCGCCTTCGGCATGGACGCGAGCGCAGGCTTTGTTGCAGCTACCGGCGATCTGACATATGACCTGGCCGCACAAATGTTCAACGAGCCATTAATCTTCGGGCCAAGCTTCTCTGGCATGTTCTGGTCGGAAAATTTTGTCAACACCGGTGACTTTACCAGTTACGGTATCTACTCTGATTTTGACTATCAGTTTACCGATAAATGGAATGCCTTCTTTGGCTTGCGTTATACCCGTGATGATAAAGAATTTAGCTGGGAAATTACCGAAACCCAGTTTGCAGAAGAACGTCCTGGGGTAAGTAATATCCTGTTTCCTGCAGTTCCTCGGTTTTCGGCTGAAGAGTCCTGGAATGAGCTAACGGGTCGTATTGGTACGGGTTATCAAATTACCGATGACCATATGGTATTTGTGTCTTACGCGACGGGCTACAAAGCGGGGGGATATGACTCATTAAATATTTCCAGCGCAACCCAGCCATTCGAACCGGAAGAAGTGAAAAACCTGGAGTTTGGTTATAAAGGTGTCCTGGCCGACAGCCTGACCACGACTCTGGCTTTTTACCATACCATTCTTGATGGCAGACAGCGCAGTATTGAGTCTAAACCTCCGGGTCAAAATCAGGCTTTACCAACGGTGGTTAATGAAGATCTCGAACTCAACGGTGTTGAAATAACCCTGAAGTGGGAAATCATCGATGGCATGACCTTTGGTGCGGTCACCGATTATCGCGAGACGGATCAGGAGTCAGAAGCATTTTACAATGCCGTCGGTGACCTGATTGATGCGCAGACAATCTCTGGTGAGTCCAGCGTCAATTATACCCTGACCTATGACTGGTTGATGGATATTGGTCTTGGTGATACGCGTTTACATATCGATTATGTGTTTACCGAAAACACTCGGGTATTCGATGTAGGTCAACCAGCGTTTGTTGAGAACATCCCGAATTATTATGATGATCGTCAGGATCTCAATGCCCGAATTTCCTGGGCCAGTGACGATGATAACTGGGAACTGGCTGTCTGGGGTAAAAACCTTCTCGACAATCGTTACGTCGAAGGTAGTTTAGGTGGCCGTACTGCCGGCGTACTGGGCACACCTTACGTAACCATTAACCGTGGTCTCGAAGCCGGGGTAGAAGTGAAATACGGTTTCTAACCTGACACGCCAATAGCAATAGCGGAGAATATAGGCGACTGTATTCTCCGTTTTTTATGCAGTGAGTTTTTGGTTGATCATCTACAAAGCCAGTATTATTCGTCTGTGATGACACTGAGCTGAACACTTTAATTTACAACGATGTCGACATTTTTTAGCCGAAAACGAGTAATATTTAGCACCTTGTCAACAATGTTTACCGGCCTGCGCCAATATTTACTTTTCGTTTGCGCGTCCCTGTGATATCAATAATACAGCTGCAAGGGTTGCAGCCCACTAAAATTTTACCTTCACGAACCTGATAACGTATCGATTAAGCCAGGGTGCTGGATATAAAAACAATTATTGGGGAAATGAAGTGTCCTTAACTCACAATTCAGGGAAATCTTGCGCAAGATTTCGCAAAAAACTTATTGCTCAGACAGTGGCAACGTCGCTGGCTATGGCATCGTTTGGCGCATTTGCCGCTGAACAAAACGAACCGGAAGAAGATATTAACGACGTTATTGTCGTTACCGCGCAAAAGCGTGTCCAAAATGTCATGAAAGTACCGGTTACGGTAGATTCTGTATCGTCGGATACCATTGAAGAGTCTGGCTCTATCTTGTTGAAAGATATTGATAAATTTATTCCTGGCTTTGATTTTTCCGAAACTAGCATGACCCAGGCTGGTGTAACCATTCGTGGTATATCCAGTCCAAATATCAGTGTCGGCCAGGATCCATCATCGGCAACCTTCTTTGATGACGTCTATATGCCGCGTGCGGCACAAAACGTATTATTCTCAGACATGCAGCGTATTGAGGTACTGAAAGGCCCTCAAGGTACGTTGTTTGGTAAGAATGCGGCGATGGGTGTTGTAAACATGATCCCGAATGCACCGCAAGAAGATTTTGAAGGCTTTGTTAAAGGCCGGTTTGGTACGGACAATCTGGTTCGGATTGAAGGTATGATCAACTTTGAAATGATCGACGACATTTATGTTCGCGCCAACTTCCTGACCAACGAGCAGGATGGCTTCATTGAAAATGTGGCCCGTCCTGAGTGGAATGAAGGTGATAAAATCTGGGATCTTGGCGCCGAAAACCACGACGCTGCGCGCGTAGCCGTTAAATGGCAAGCAAGCGACCGTACGGATTTGACCTTTTCATTTGACTGGGATGATCTTGATCAGGCACCGCCAATGGCCATTGGTTTAAGCCCATATGCTTTTGATGAAAACCCGGATGATGACGTTGTCGGTAACTACAATCCGTTCCCGAATAAAGTTGAAAATGATCTTCGTGGTGGTCAGGAAGGTCGTGATATGACCGCCTATACCCTGAAAGTGAACCATGAATTTGATAATTACTGGTCGATGAAACTGGTATCCAGTTATCGTCAGTGGGAAACCGTGAATCGTGGCGAAGAAGACGGTACCGCCGATATTACCCGCTACCTGGATACCTCAAACAATGAAGATAGCGATATTTTCTACAACGAGCTGCAGTTTAACTACACCGGTGATAAATTAAGCTATGTGGGTGGTGTAACCTATTCAAAAGAAGATGTATGGCAGGAATCGGAAATCAATGTCACTACCGATACCGTTGCCCGTCTGGTTACTCAGGACTTAAATGGCCAGGTTAAACAGGTTGTCGGTGGCGAAGTCCTTTCGGGGCTGCAACAGGCCGGGCTGATTGATATGGCGATGGGCGATGTAGATACAGCAGCAGCAATTTATGCCTGTAGTTTGCAGGGATTAGATCCTTCTAACTGTATCGGCCAGGTGACATTCAATGACGTTGTTGACCAGGCTTATGCAGACTCAGGCCTTGAAATGGATCACCTGTGGAACGCCGATGAGTGGGCAAATGTCTTGTCCGCATTCGGGATGGACGCAAGCGCAGGCTTTGTTGCGGCTACCGGCGATCTGACTTACGATTTGGCCGCACAAATGTTCAACGAGCCACTAATCTTCGGACCAAGTTTTGCTGGTATGTTCTGGTCGGAGAATTTCGTCAATACCGGTGAATTTACCAGTTATGGTATTTACTCGGATTTCGATTATCAGTTCAGCGATAAATGGAATGCCTTCTTTGGTTTACGTTACACCCGTGACGATAAAAAGTTTACCTGGCAAATTACCGAAACCGAATTTGCTCAGGAACGTCCAGGGGTATCCAATATTCTGTTCCCGGCGATTGATCAAATCAGTGCGCAAGATTCCTGGAATGAGTTGACCGGACGTATTGGTACTGGTTACCAACTTACTGATGACCACATGGTTTTTGCCTCTTACGCAACGGGGTATAAAGCGGGTGGTTATGACTCTTTAAACATCTCAAGCCAGGCCCAACCGTTTGAGCCTGAAGAAGTGAAAAACCTTGAGCTAGGTTATAAGGGCGTTTTAGCCGATAGCCTGCGTACGACCTTAGCTTTTTATCACACCATTCTTGATGGCAGACAACGTAGCATTGAGTCAAAACCGCCGGGTCAGAACCAGGCTTTACCTACCGTAGTGAACGAAGATCTCGAACTTAACGGTGTGGAAATTACCCTGGAGTGGGAAATCATTGATGGCATGACCTTTGGTGCCGTCACCGATTATCGCGAGACCGATCAGGAATCAGAAGCATTTTACAATGCCGTCGGTGACCTGATTGATGCACAGACTATCTCTGGTGAGTCCAGCGTCAATTATACCCTGACCTATGATTGGATGATGGATATCGGCCTGGGCGACACCCGGTTGCACATCGATTATGTGTTTGCTGAAAATACGCGAGTGTTTGAGGTGGGTCAGCCAGCGTTCGTCGAAACGATTCCAAACTATTATGATGATCGTCAGGATCTCAATGCCCGCATTTCCTGGGCTAGCGAGGACGATGACTGGGAATTAGCCATCTGGGGTAACAACCTTCTTGATAATCGCTATGTTGAGGGCAGTTTGGGTGGTCGTACCGCTGATGTATTGGGTACCCCATACCTGACCGTAAACCGCGGCTTAGAGGCGGGAGTAGAAGTTAAATACGGCTTCTAATTGTACCGAACCATTCTCTTAACAAGGGTAGGTGAAGCAATTCGCCTGCCCTTTTTTTAGAGGCGAAAATGCCAGACTTTCAGGCTTCAGGCTTCAGGCTTCAGGCTTCAGGTTTCAGGTGTCAGGCTTGAGACCGCTCATCTTCAAAATCCGGGAATCGGAACCTGCGTAGAGTATGTTTGCGGAATCGAATGGTTTTGGGAGCAGAAAAAGGATTAGATATGATTACCTTGAATAACCATACCTAATCCTGTTTTCGTACTTAAATAAAAACAAATCAAACCTTAAGGTGATAATTTGTTTTTCAGTTACCCTTCCGTGGGTGCACTAAAATTAACCTTCTAGAACAAATATTCTATAACTGGTCAGATGTCAACCATGGTTAAATCACGACTAAAATCCCAAATAAATCCTTATATGTCAATAACATCCGACCAGTTTAATTAGAGCTATTAATCTAATTTAGCTGTGTTTTTCGACAAAGCAATTGAAAAATAATTGTTTTTTGAAAATGAAATATATTAACTCAGGATCGACACTGGCAAATGAAAAAGGCCAGTGATACTCTCTTGCCATTATCAAATGAAACCTGATTACCATTGAGTTCAATGAGTTCCCTCAATCTGTTTTTGAGCCATTTTGCGTTCGCACAGTTTACACTGGCATTACTGGTATTGTTCCCAAGAGCCGGTCAGTCTCTGCAAATTCGTTTATATTGTGTGTTGATGCTAACCACAATGTTTTATCTGTTGCCTCAGGTAATCGGGCCATTAACGCTTTATAGCCCACTTTGGCTCCTGGTATTCCTTGCTTCAAATATTTTACCGGGTGTATTTTTTCTGGTCGGCTTGAGTGTGTTTAGTGATCATATAGAAATCAGGCTCTGGCAATACCTGTTGGCGGTAACACCATTAACCATCGCTTGTATTGCGCAGATAATGCTTGCCTATGCCAACCCCGCGTCGGCGCTCGTTGAATCTCTGGCATTGACTGCTAAGGTCTCGGTCATGTTGATTGAGCTGGGGTTAATTCTGTACACCCTGTTTATTGCCCTGAAGTTCTGGCGCAACGATCTTGTTGCCGAGCGGCGCTTTATCCGTGGTGCGGTAATTAGCTTTTGTGCAGCTTATATTTTTCTGGTGATTTTTGTAGAGCAGCTTTTAGGTGTTCGGGGTGACTGGTTACTAACCGGTAAGCTAAGCCTTCTGGCAATATTGGCCACCGGGCTGAACATGATGTTGATGCAGGTGAAGGCGAACTCTATGTTTGAGCCTCCGCAACAAATTCCAGAAAAGACAGATGCTAATGAGCCATTACTGCAACAGCTAAACAAGGCGATGCTCAATGACAAACTGTATCAACAGGAAGGCATTACGATTGCCAGGCTGGCGAAGCACTTAGGGTACGGTGAGCAAAAATTACGGGCGTTAATCAATGGCGTATTAGGGTATCGAAACTTTAATGACTATTTGAATTTTTTTCGTATTGAAGAGGTAAGTAAACAGTTGTTGCTGCCAGAAAATACTTCGACGCCGATACTGACTTTGGCCATGAACAGTGGTTTTCGTTCCTTAAGTTCGTTCAATAAAGCGTTCAAGGACACCCACGGGGTGACACCCAGTCAATATCGTAAGAATCACGGGATAACCTATAAATAATGCGGGTTTGCAAGGAATCCGTCAGACTTTTTCACGAATCCGTAAGCTTTTAATTGTGCAAATTGTATAGTTAATCTAAGTCGTACCCTAAAGGTAACTCTCGTGATAATTAAAATGATAAAACTCATCTTCTCTACTTTTTCTTTAGGATTTTTGTCAGTGCTATTTAATGGCGCATTGGCATTCGCACCTGCTGATGGTGATGTGGAAAAGGGCAAACAGCTGTATCAATCCTGTATCGCCTGCCACGGTGATAAAGGTCAGGGTAACGATACCATGCAGGCGCCAGCGTTGGCCGGTCAATATTCCTGGTATTTGTCGATGCAACTGGATAGTTTTAACTCAGGCAAACGCGGTACTCAGGCAGGAGATACTGCCGGCATGCAAATGGTGCCTATGGCAAAATTGGTTGCCGAAGAAACAGCGAAAACCGACATATTGGCCTACATAGCCACGTTCGATCTGGAAAGTGCGACTAAACCAGAATTAGATGCCGAAACCATGCGCAACGGTTCAAGACAATACAATGCACAATGCAGTGCCTGTCACGGCAACAACGGTAAAGGTAACGCAGCATTAAAATCGCCAAATCTCACCAGCCTTTCACAAGACTACTTAACCCGTCAATTACAAAACTACAAAGCCGGTATCCGCGGCTATCATCAGGACGATAAATACGGCCGGCAGATGAAAATGATGGCGAATACCATCAGCAATGATAAAAACCTTAAGGACATTGTTTCATTCATCCAAACCCTGGATAAGTAATTGAGATGAAATTTATGATTGCCGTTAAATCTAAATTTCAAGACCTGATAAGCCTTGGGGTAGCCTTGGTTGCCGGATTGTCTTTGGCACTAATCTTCGCATCAATGTCAAATGCCCAGGCCAATGAATCGGCAAACTTTGAATTAAAGCAGCATTGTCCACCCAGTTTTGAGAAGAATGTCAAAGGGCATTGTATTCTGCGTACTATGTATGAGTTTTATAATTCGGTTCAGAATCGTGGCGTTGGTGGTACCCAGACTTCTTTGCCGGAACATCGCGATGGCTTTACCCCGGCGCAGATTGATTTAGGCCGTTATCTGTTTTTTGATCCGTTATTATCAAAAGATGGCTCGTTGTCCTGCGCCAGCTGTCACCAGCCAGATAAGGGATTTAGTGATGACCTTGATCGCAGCGTCGGGATAACGGGTGAAAAAGTTGCCCGCAGTGCGCCGACTCTTTGGAACGTCGCATTTCTTGATAAATTTTTCTGGGATGGTCGGGCCAAGTCTCTTGAAGAACAGGCCCTGGGGCCATTATTTGACCCCAAAGAAATGGGTAATAATCCGCAGCAACTTTTGGCAGCGTTGCGCGCTAATACGGTTTATCGGAAGTTATTTCAGCAGGCCTTCGGGAATACTGGGCCAATAGAGCTTGAGCAGGTGGCCCTGGCTTTAACGGCGTTTCAAACGTCTTTGATCTCATTAAATTCTCGCTATGACCAGTACGCGCATGGCTTTCATGACGCGTTGACGGAAAATGAAGTAAAAGGTCTGAATATATTTCGTTCTTTTGTAGCCCGTTGCGCAGAGTGTCACCAGCCACCGTTATTTACCAATAACCAGATAGCGGTTATCGGTACTCCTGAACCAGAAGGAATGGCATTCGACCCGGGAGCTGAAGTTCCATTTCACGATAAGCGGATGCGTGGCGGCTTTAAAGTGCCAACCCTGCGTAATATTGCTAAAACCGCACCTTATATGCACTCAGGCGGTATGAAAGATTTAAAACAAGCGGCTGAGTTTTATACCAAAGGTCGCGGTCATGCGGTACCTGAGGGCGAAGAGTTACTGATTCACTGGCATATCTGGGAGCCAAACCTTAGCGATGAGGAATTGGACAGAATTGTTGATTTTCTTCATGCCTTGACCGATGAGAGCCTGACACCACAAATACCTGAAGTGTTGCCATCGGGTTTGCCACCAGTCGATGCCAAATATGCAGCGAGCCTGCAACAACTTAAAAATTCTACAGGGAATAAACCGATGCCTTCTAACGATCATAATAACAATCAGAACGCATCATCGATTAAAAATCTACAACAAGAAAATCTAGAGGAAGTAAGCGGAGATACATATGAGTAAAGGAAAAATTATTTTATCAGCAGTGCTTGTGGCTGCTGCCTTTGCTGGAGGAACTTATTACGGCGGCAAAAATAGTGCGCCGGTAATTACTTCAAGCACCGGTGGAGCGAGTTTCAGTGGTGGTTATGATAAATCAAAGGATATTGAAGCGCAGGCCGGTACCACTGACGTCGTTGACCTGAAGGCAACAGGTAATGTTATTGTTGTGAAGGAAGGCGACTTGATTATGGACGCGGTTAAAGCCGCAAAGCCAGGCGATACCATTCAAATCATGCCGGGTACTTACCATGAAACGGTTTACGTGGATAAGGAAAGTATCTCGTTAGTTGGGGTAATCAAAGAAGGCAAACGCGCCACTTTAGACGGTAAAGGTATTCTCAATGATGCGGTATTGTATTCTGGCAATAATTTCTCCGTTGAAAACCTGAAGATTACTCAATACAAAGGCAACGGTATTATGGGGCAGGCGGGTAACAACTTTGTAATCCGTAATAATGTCATCGTGGATACTGGTGTTTACGGTATTTTCCCACAACTGGGTAAAAACGGGGTGGTTGAGCATAACGTGATCTCCGGTATTGAAGATGCGGCGATTTATGTTGGTATGAGTGATAACATTCAGGTGGCTTATAACGATGTGTTTGAATCGGTTGCTGGTATTGAGATTGAAAACTCGCGTCATGCCATCGTTGAAAACAATTATGTTCACAACAATACTGGCGGTATCCTGGCGTTTATCACCCCGGGCCTGCCCATTAAAACCACCTACGATGTGATCATCCGTAATAACTTTGTGGTCGATAATAACCACGAAAATTTTGCCATTCCTGGCTCCATGGTAGCGATGATCCCTCCGGGTTCTGGTGTTGTTGTCTGGGCTGGCGATGATGTGATTATTGAAGGTAATATTATTACCAATAATAAGACCGCAGGCATTCTGATTTCCGATCATATCTCCTTTGGTAATGCGACCGGTGATCCAGATTCAGAACCGTATCCGGATCGCACCATGATTTTGGATAATGTGATGATGAGTAACGGCTATGACACCATTGATGAAGTGAAAGCATTGATGCTGACTGAATTCAAACAAGGCAATGCCGATATTGTTAAAGTCGGCGGTGGTGTTGACTCCTGTATTATCAATCGCCATCGTTATGTGACCGTTGGTGTGGATGATTGGAAAGAGTGTGATTTCACCAACACCGATAACATCGAGACTTACCTGTTGGATAAGCCAGTACCACCGCGTGAAATCGATCATTCTGAACGCGGCAAAATTGCCTACCTTGGTATTTGTACCGGCTGTCATACCTATTCAGGCCGTATGATTGGCCCACCGGTGCAAATTATCCAGGCGCTATACATGGATAACCCACAAGGATTGGCGGACTGGATTGCCAACCCAACCAAAAAGCGTGAAGATTATCCGGAAATGCCGCCGCAAAATTATCTTGATGACGAAACCCGTTTAGCCGTCGCTAAATATATGTTGTCGGTCAGCAATTAGCCGAACGACCCATTGCATGAAAAAGCCAGGTTTACCACCTGGCTTTTTTGATTTTGAACGGATACTGGTTCGCTGCTTCGTTACTCGGGTGTGTACCAAACCGGTGAGGTATAGGCTCTGTCCTGAACGATCATTTTTACATCATCAGCGAGTTTTAAATTAAAAAACTTGGCGTCATAAGCAGTCCAACGTGGTTTGGGTATTTCAATCACACGAACATAATAAAAGGCTTTTTCATTGGAATCAAAATCCGGATCCTGCCAGTAGGCCTGTTGTGCAACCGCTCCAATATCATTAGTGTAGGTAGCGTCTTTTACATTGACCGTATTACCAACAGGCTCTTTACAGATCCCATCTTTATCTATCGTTCTACCATCTGAAACGGCAACATCATAAACCCGTTCGTGAGTTGTACCGTCTTTGTCTAACCAGCCTTTGATTATTTGTATCCGGTCGAGATTTGCACCGTCCTGATCTTTCATTGCCTGAACCAGGAGAGTGGGAGATTTTCCGGATGGGGCAGCAGTCAGGTCGCCGCCCATCGGAACGCCGTTAGCATAACCATGGATGGCAAAATCTTCCCGACTCAAATCGGACTCCTGAAAATCCCAGCCAGCGAACAGTCGAACCTTCAGTCGCGAACCTGAGGTGGCGTATACTTCTTTACGGGCCATGGAATCCCAGATTGCTTCCCGGGTATTTTCCCGCGCCCATACTGCAGCCAGACCTGATGCGCCTAGATCTTTAGCGTACAAAGAGAGTTCGGGTTTGGCACCTTCAATCAATACATGCTCGATGCGGTGTGGGTCCGGCTCTACAAAGTGGGCTTTGCCGAAATTGTTATCTTCTCGGGTGGTCGCCAGGCCGGTATGGTTGTCGGTGGAACCTACCATGCCAAATTTAAATGGATTGCTACCGAGTTCGGCTTCTTGTTTCAGGCCTTCTTTTAACGCTGAGCGGGCGTACTCACCCGGGAGCATGTCATTGGTTTTCGGTACCTTACCACTGATATTTCCAGCATCCATGGTTTCGAAATCCGCAAAAGCATCATCCGGAGATAAAAACGGGTGGGTTTCACCATCGCCTTTTTGCTGGGTAACTTCGACAATCGGTTCCCATTTCATGCGAGTTCTGGCATAAGCTTCTGTTAGCGGGTCGCCACTTAAGGTCTTGGTATCAAACATATAGCCGTTCGAGAGATTCCCGTTGTGTGGTATGGCCAATACTTTGCCGCCAGTTTTATCCTCATAGGTTTGCATGTATTTCCATAAATCTTCCGCATCGACGGAATCAAATTGCGAGTAGGGGAGTACCCGATTGGTCTTGTTTTTGTCATCGCGGAAAATGACAACCCGGTGCATATTGTTGCCATTTGGGTGTGAGGTCCATTCAAAACCGTGAAAGGCGGTAAATGAACCGGGCCGGTTATACTTATCGGCGTTCGTCGTTACCAGATCCCAGGCCGCTTTGACCATTTTCGGGTCGTCGATTAAATCGTTATCTTCGGCTCTCAACCATTCGATAAAGGCGTCATAACCTTTGCCAGCTTTGGTCATTTCAACCCACTTTCTTCCTTGTTCATTTTTCATCAGAATTGGATCTTCGCGGCGAATGAAATCGGCAAGACCGAGGTTTTCGGCATGGTCAGCAACGACAATAAAATCGAGAGGTCGTCGGAGTTGGGCTTTCCAACCAAGGTTACTGGTAACGGTTTCTCCCATCGCAAACCGGTAAGCGTCATCTGGTGTTAGGGTAGCACCCGCCATTCCTGAGTCGGTCGACCAAGAGGTGTGTAAATGGGTATCGCCGAAATATACATTGATGGGAGTAGACATCCCCTGGTAGGGCGAATACTCCTTATCAAATTTGTCGGCCTGTGCCATGACGGTTTTGTTAGCGGCGATTGCCAGAAATACACTGATTACCAGAGTTATTCGATTGAGTTTCATTATGACTCCGCTGTACTAAAACTAATTAAAATCAGCGTCCGTTGCGACGAACCGAATGAGCGAGTGTCTCACTGGAGTCCATTGCTTCAATGATTGGTTAAGTATAGAAAAGTACGAACAAAAGTCGAAAATTACTGGTTGTTATAATACATTGCAACGAGTTGCTGTTTTTTACCGTAGGCAAGATACCTTTGTCGCAATTCTTCGGGTAGAGATGCGTCGTCAATGATTACGAACTGTTTCTTCTGATAAAAGCTCGCTAAATCATTTTTGCAAAAGCAATAAAGTTGAGGGTGGTGCACTTTTGCTTTTGCCAATAAGGTTTTAGCTATACCGCGGCCCTGGAAATTTTTATCGACAACTAAAGCATGCAGAAACGGGTAGCTGTTTTGAAATGAAACGATTGCAGAGGCGATGATTTCCCGATTCTCGCGGACCAGGTAAGTAACATCAGCCCCTAAAAAACGGGCTGAATAGCTTTGTTGCTTATAAAAGCGCTGAATCGATTTTTTATCGGACTTGTTTGCGGTCTCAATGGAATAAGTCATTAAGCATGTGTGGGGTCAGTGTCTTTTCGGGTTGTAATATAACATACGGTTGGTTGATGCTTGGAAAATTACAACCGACATTGACCCCATTATTTATATCAGTAAACGCGTCATACTAAGAAGCGCGTAGCGCCTTCTCACCACGGGCAATCCCGACCGTACCGGAGCGAACCACCTCAATGATTTCGGTTTCATTACCGATGATCTTAACGAACGCTGACGTCTTTTCTTCATCGCCGGTCAATTGAATGGTGTAGATTTGTTTACCGACATCAATGATATCGCCACGAAATATATCGGCAATCCGCTTTACTTCGGTGCGGGTTTTGTCGCTCATCGCCAGCACTTTAACCAATACAATCTCACGTTCAATATGAGCGCGTTCCGTTAGGTCAGCAACTTTAATAACATCAATAAGTTTATTCACCTGTTTGGTGATTTGTTCCAGTATCTTGTCGTCACCACGGGTGGTAATGGTGATCCGGGAAAGGCTGGCGTCATCGGTCTGGGCAACACTTAAACTTTCGATATTATAAGCCCGTTGAGAAAACAGCCCGACAATACGAGATAAAGAGCCGGGTTCATTTTCCAATAAAATAGATAAAATACGGCGCATCAGACCTTCTCTCCTTTTTTCAGCCACATGTCATCAACGGCGCCAAAACGCACCTGCATCGGATACACATGTTCCGTTTCATCCACCAGCACATCGATAAACACCAGGCGATCTTTCATCGCAAAGGCCTGGGCAATCGCATCATCGAGTTCACTCGGGTGATTTACCTGAATGCCCACGTGTCCATAGGATTCCACCAGTTTTACGAAATCTGGCAATGACTCCATATAGGAGGATGAGTGACGACCACCGTAAATCATGTCCTGCCATTGCCTTACCATCCCCAAAGAGCGATTGTTCAGTGACACAATCTTGACCGGCAGCTGGTATTGTAAGCAGGTGGCAAGCTCCTGAATATTCATCTGAATAGAACCATCACCTGTTACACATACCACATCCGCATCGGGAAAGGCGACTTTTACACCCATTGCCGCAGGGAAACCAAATCCCATCGTCCCCAGGCCTCCGGAGTTGATCCATTGCCGTGGTTTGGCAAACGGATAGTATTGGGCAGCGAACATTTGATGCTGGCCAACGTCCGAGGTCACGTAGGCGTTACCTTCAGTATGTTTGTAGATGGCTTCAATCACTTGTTGTGGTTTAATGCGTTCCGGATCCTTGTCGTAGCTGAAACTGTTTAAACTGCGCCATTCGTCGATTTGCTGCCACCATTCGCTATAATCATTATCTTCAGTTTTATGGCCTGCAGCATCCAGGCCAGCCATTAATTGGTCAATGACCACATCGACTAAGCCAACAATAGGAATATGCGCATTAACGGTTTTTGAAATCGATGTCGGATCGATATCGACATGAATAATGGTGGCATTAGGGCAGAATTTCTCGACTTTATTGGTAACCCTGTCATCAAACCTGGCACCCAATGCCAGGATAACGTCTGCATTGGCCATGGCTTTGTTTGCTTCGACGGAGCCGTGCATCCCCAGCATGCCAAGGAAATTAGGATGCAATCCGCTTAAGCCCCCCAATCCCATTAACGTGTTGGTGGTCGGCGCATTCAATCGCTCTACCAGCGCTGTCAGTTTGTCACTGGCATCGGCCAGGACAATGCCGCCACCGGTATAAATGACCAGGCGCTTTGCCGCCAATATGGTGTTTACAGCCTTTCTAATTTGCCTGCTGTGACCCCGTACGTTGGGGTTGTAGGAGCGCAGCTTTACTTCTTTATCTAACACAAATGGCGCTTTGTTATCCGGTATCAGGATATCTTTTGGCAGCTCGATCACCACTGGCCCGGGACGCCCGGTTTCAGCCAGGTAAAAGGCTTTGGCGAGAACGTTTGGTAATTCAACAACAGAGCGGCAATTAAAGCTGTGTTTGACGATTGGCCGGGAGCAACCAATGATGTCGGTTTCCTGAAAGGCATCATCACCGATGAGCTGCGAAGGAACCTGTCCTGCTAACACCACCATAGGGATGGAATCCATATAGGCGGTGGCGATACCGGTTATACAGTTGGTATTGCCAGGCCCCGACGTGGCCAGCACAACCCCGGTTTTGCCGGTGGCGCGGGTATAGCCGTCAGCCATGTGAGTTGCCGCCTGCTCGTGGCGGACGAGGATATGTTCGACTTTGTCCTGCTGAAAAATCGCATCATAAATATCTAACACCGAACCGCCCGGATAGCCAAAGATGTAGTCCACCTCCAACTCTGCCAGAGCTTTGATCAGTAATTGTGATCCGCTGTACAACTCTGTTGTCATTTTTTTGCCTTTTTTTTAAGCCGCTAAAAAGAAAAAACCCTCGGGTTTTAAGCGAGGGTCTTGTGAATGTTTATGCGTTTCTTAATTATTCAGTCAAAACCCGGCCCTTGGTAATAAAACCACGACCAGCAGGAGAATGATGACTGAGTTAATAAATTTCACGTTAGATTTCTAATTAAGAATTGTTCATTTATATTTAAGAGGTTTATCTGGGGTTGTCAACAACTAATTAACATTTGCGTAAAAAAAGCACGATTTGGCGTTATTGATGCCATTTACAAGGGGATTTAACTCGTTACAATAGCTACAAATTTTAGTAATTAACAGACGTTTATTTGCAAACGTTTAGTGACCACAATGGGGCGCAGTATGAAGAGTTTTGAAGTAAATTTTGATGGCTTAGTCGGACCTACTCACAATTATGCGGGTTTATCTGAGGGAAATGTTGCTTCACTTTCCAATGCTCAGGACATATCGAGTCCCAAAAATGCAGCCCTGCAAGGTTTGCAAAAGATGAAAGCCCTGCATGATATGGGGATGGTTCAGGGGGTATTGGCACCACAGGAGCGCCCGGATATCTTCTCTTTGCGCCGCCTGGGATTTTCTGGTGATGACGCTTCGGTATTAGCTCAGGCTGCGAAAACCTCGCCAGCTGTGTTATCGGCTTGTTGCTCAGCATCCAGCATGTGGACCGCCAATGCGGCAACCGTATCTCCTTCGGCGGATTCCGCCGATGGTAAAGTACATTTCACACCAGCCAATCTGACTAATAAATTTCATCGTTCGTTAGAGCCGGAAACAACGGGTAATATTCTCAAAGCGGTGTTTAATGACGATAACGTTTTTGCCCACCATTTACACTTGAATGACAATGACCACTTCGGTGATGAAGGGGCAGCGAATCACACTCGCCTGTGCAGTGAGTATGATGACGCGGGCGTACAGATCTTTACCTTTGGCCGCTATGCGTTTAATCGTTCAATGCCGATGCCGGTTAAATTTCCGGCGCGACAAACCTTAGAAGCTAGCCAGGCCATTGCCCGTTTGCACCAGTTGGATGACAGCCGCGTGGTTTACGTGCAGCAAAACCCTGCGGTAATCGATCAGGGCGTGTTCCATAATGATGTTATTGCTGTAGGCAACCAGAATGTGTTGTTTTACCATGAGCAGGCATTCCTGAAAACGGATGAGTTTCTGACCGAGCTGCGCCAGAAGTTTTCCGGTGATGACTTACATTGCATCAAGGTGAGCACTGACGATGTCAGCGTTCTTGATGCAGTGAATACATACTTGTTCAATACCCAGATCATTACTCTGGCAGATGGTTCGATGGCAATTATTGCGCCGATGCACTGTTATCAAAACGAGCGGGTTAAAGCGTATTTAGATAACCTGGTTACCCAGAATACTCCGATCAAACAGGTTAAGTACTTTGACGTGAATGAATCGATGAAAAATGGTGGCGGTCCGGCGTGCCTGCGTTTGCGCGTGGCGTTAAAAGAAAATGAACTTGCCGCAGTAAACCCAAATTGTGTGATGAATGATGAACTTTACACTACCTTAGTAGGCTGGGTAGAGAAGCACTATCGTGACCGATTAAATTTTGATGATTTACGCGATCCGCAATTACTTGTAGAGTCTCGAAACGCACTTGATGAGCTGACCCAAATCCTTAACCTGGGTTCGGTGTATCGTTTCCAGCGATAATGTGCAATTGGTATGAGTTACTTCAGCCTTTTGTATACAAAATTACTGACAGTAACTGAAATAAATACCAAACATGGATAGGTGAACCAGTGTGCCTGTAAGCCGAGTATGTGCAACAGGCAAATTGGAACCAACAAGAACACTACAAAAGGGATAATTAGACAGCTTAGCCAAGTAAATGCTAATGTTTTCATTATCTTTTTATTTTGCTGCATCTCAATTCCTTTTAAGATAAGCGCTAAACTACTAGTTTAGCGCCCGTTTTAGATCTAATCTGTAGCTAATGTATATCCAACACTGATTAAAGTGCCGAGTGCAAATCCAGCAACTGCACCTACTGGTCCGCCAATTGCGAATCCGGCGACGGTTGCCGCCCAACTTCCCCCGGTAGCGATTGCGATGTCGCCGGCATCTGTACCACCAGATACATGGTTTAATTCATTTGTGTTTAACTCTCTCATAAGTTGATTCCTTTCCTTAATTAATAATATGTGTTGCAAAGCAACGTATTAATTATTTATTAGTTGGAAAAGAATTTTACCAAACAACAGATTAAATTCAGTATGGATTCTATACTGTTGTTTTTAAAATGATTTATTTTCAATCGTGGTGATCTTAAATGTGGTCTCCGGATCGTTTATTGATTAACTTCTGATATCATCGTCAGCACATCTTCCAGTGTCTGGGTAAAGTAGATGACATCGGCATCACTAATATCACGGTGACAAACTAGGCGAATTTCTTTACCGGCACTGATTAATATTCCCTCGGCTTTCAATAATTGCGCAATCAGGGCGGGATTGATGTTGTCGGAAAATTTAAAGTACAACATGTTGGTATCGCATGCCGTAATGGTGATGCCATTGATATCCTGTAACCGGGATTTCAAATCCTGACAACGTTGGTGATCCGTGGCAAGGTCACTCACATGATGATCCAGTGCATAGTTCATCGCTGCGGCTATGAGCCCTGCCTGGCGCATGCCACCACCTAGCATTTTACGCCAGCGCCTTGCTGCATGAATAAACGCCTGATTGCCGCAAAGAACCGAACCCATGGGAGTTCCCAGGCCTTTTGAAAAACAGATGGAAACCGAGTCTACATACTGACAGAGCTGCTTCAGGTCGATGTTTAATTCCGTCAGGGCATTAAACACACGCGCGCCGTCAAGGTGAATACTTAACTGGTTATCGTTGGCCAGCTCCCGGATTGATTTAAAATACTCAAGCGGAATGACTTTGCCATGGTGGGTATTCTCCAGACTAATAAGCTTAGTCATGGCAAAGTGTTGATCGTCGGGTTTTATCACCGCCTTAATCGTATCCGGATCCAGTGAACCATTGTCAGCTACGGCGATAGGTTGCGGCACGATTCCGCCCAAGGCTGCGGCTCCCCCGGCTTCGTACAGATACGTGTGATAATGCTGACCAACAATATACTCCTCACCGCGCTGACAATGGGAAAGTAGCGCACAAAGATTGGACTGGGTGCCAGAGCTGACAATCATTGCGGCTTCAAAGCCAGTCAATTCTGCCATACGTTGCTCCAGCGAGTTGACCGTTGAATCGTCACCGTAAACATCGTCACCAAGTTCTGCGCTAGTCATAGCGTTTAACATCTGAGAGGAAGGGCGGGTGACTGTGTCACTGCGAAAGTCAATATAGGAAGTCATGCAGGTTCTCGGGATTAAAAAGCCTGAAACTACGAGCCTCGGGCCTTGGATTATAAGGGTAGTTAATTAGGTTAAATATTAGTGTGCAATGGCGCAAGTGTTTAATGCAGCGTGCAAAAACACCAATTTATTACGGTGCACGGATAACGGGAAAAGTCTCAGGAAATCGATTAGAAGTCCCGGCGCAAGGCCGGGACGATAGCATAACTACTTATCGCTTAAAGCTTACCGCTTGCAGCTTACATCCAAGAAACCAGGATTTCATCTCTGGTTTCTAAAACTCATACATCACTCCCGCATAGCCGTTAATCCCATCTGCCTCGTATTGACTCACAGTTTGATATTGGCGATCAAACACGTTATTCAGCTTAACGTTAAATGACAGCGCCTGATTTAATGCATATTGCATCCCTAAATCAAAGGTGGTGAAACTTGGCAGGTTAATCATGCCGCTATCAAGACTTTTATCCCGGTAGTTGGTGATCAGCGTGAATGAATAATCACGCCAGTCGTAGCCCAGCATGTAATTTGCTGTTAGTGATGGTCGACGCACCAGGTCTTTGTTACTCTGGACATCTTTGGCATCGATATAGGCGACGGCCAGTCGGTTCGATGTCGGACCAACCTGCAATTCGAAAGTTGCTTCAGCGCCCTTGATTTTCGCTTCGTTAACGTTGCTCGGTTGCCACAATCCAAACTCACCGGGCGCCCAGGCAATCAGGTTTTCAAATTCAGAATCATAAGCCGATAATTCCAGTTTGCCCCGGGAAAACAGATATCGGACCAAAAGTTCATCACTCCTGGCCTGTTCAGGTTGTAAGTCGGGGTTACCACTGCCGGGCCAATACAGGTCATTAAAGCCTGGAGCTTTAAACCCGGTGCCGCGATTCAAGCTTACCAGCAAGCCAGGCGTAAATTGATACCCTAAGGAAAGGTTATAGGTCGTATTTTCACCCACTTTTTCAACGTAATCATAACGAATGGCTCCTTCGAGAATCAGGTCGTTAATCTGTTGTCTTCCTTGTAGGAATGCGGCACTGACATTACGACTTTTATTGCTCCATTGTTGAAATCCTTCAACCCAGGGATCTTGATCCTGGTTGGTGCTCACTTCTTCGTTGTACCAATCGACTCCCAGGTTTACCCGTACACCGTCTGCAATACGAAAATCATTAATAAACGCAACCTGCTGACGCCTGGTTTCTATTTTGTCACCATCGACGCGGTTGGTGCCGTTACCATAAGTGGTTGCTGAATTATCGACAATGGCCAGAGAAAGATCGGAGGTGATGGCACTGGTTTGATAAATACTGGCAAGTTTTATGTGAGAGTTCTCACTGTCCTGTTCGTTGGCGTAAAAACTCGGGCAGGTTTGTGACGGATCGTCCCAGCAGGGTTGTTCAGGATAAGATGCATCATATTCATTGTTACCATTTTGCAGGCGGCCGATAAACTCCATGCGAAGATCGTCATTCAGGTAAGACTGAGCGACTACAGCAAGGTTAAAGCGTTCAAAGCCATCAGCATCGCCTTCGTTAATATCGTATGGGTTGCTGGTATCTGTATGGTAAACATTGAAACCTTCACTGTTTTCGTTATTAACACTCAGGCTGATATTATGTTTGTCGGTACCAAATCCGACACCGCCATATCCTTGCAGATAACCATGATTGCCGATACTTGCTCCGACATTGCCTGAACCGTGGGAAAAGCGCTTGGTAAAAATATGAATCACGCCACCAATGGCATCACTGCCCCATAAAGAGGAACGGGGCCCTTTGATAATTTCAATGCGATCGATTTGCTGCGGTGCAACCTGGGAAAAATCCGCTAACCCCAGGCTCGCCGAATGGATGCGTACACCGTCTATTAGTAACAAGGTCTGGCTCGAGTTACTGCCTCGGGTAAAGACAAAGCTCGCCTGTCCTGGACCGCCCTGACTGGCGACGGACATACCGGCAACCTGATCCAGTACTTCACTGAGGTTTTTCGCCTGCAGGCGTTCGATATCGTCGGCGGTTATCACCTGGTTGGCCGATAAACTCGAGGCTCGTAACTCTTCTACACGATTAGCGGTAACCAGCATGGTCTCATCAATCTTTGCCAATGACTGGGCATTGACCTCGCAGCTGAATAGCAGAGAACTGGTAATCGTGGATAGTATGGCAGCAGGCATGCTAACAACCTTGCCTGTTTTTTTTATTTTTACGTTAAAACTCATATTTCCTCACTAAAGGCGCCCTCCGCACCTGAAAAAATTGCTGAAGTCGGTCTCCGGACTAAAACCGGTTGCTCTGTCGAACAGAACAACCGGTTATCACCGTTGCGGGGGCAGTACAGGACTTATCTAAATGACGCACCTGTTTCCCAGATTGCTCAATTAACCAAATTGCTTTGAGCCCTTCAGACAGAACTTCACTGACCCGTTGGCCAGCACCTGTTATTACCGGCTCTGATTGAGCCCGGTAAATTCTTAATCAATGGGACATGCCATTGTCGATTTGCTGATAATATTGCCGGCTTTGCTCAATTTGCTGACAAAGTCTGCCGAGCTCGGCCGGCAACCTTAGTGTCATCCGATGCAGGATGTCCGCATTAGGTTGAACTATCTGGTTATGTTTGATGGCAGAAAGCTGGGGGTACCGTTGCCAGTTAATTGCTGTCGACTCGCCGTTATCTGTGCCAGTCGGTATGATCAATAATTGTGGGTCAGCAAGCAGCACATCTTCGATATTGACTTGTGGATAGTCGCGGGAGTGACGACTAAATGGGTTCACTGCCGCACAAAGCTCGAGTTGTTGTTGCGACCAGGCCTTTCCGGCTACCGTGGTGAGTGGTTGCGACCATATTTGATAGAACACACGCACCGGAGCTTTGTGCTGATATTTGTGCCTTAATTTTTTGATCGATGCGCGAAACTCCTGGGCTTTTCCCTGGCCAATACCCGCTTTACCAAACCGAACGGCAAAAGCCTCAGTCTCTCTGGCGATATCGTCGATGGTTTGTGGGTTGGAATACACCACCGTCTGACCGAGTTGCCGAAGTCGCTGAATATCTGCATCGGGATTTCCGCTTTTCCAGGCAATAATTATATCTGCCTGCAAAGCAATGATGGCCTCGATGTTGAGCTGTGCATAACTACCAACGACGGGAATTGATGTTGCAGCGCCCGGGTAATCAGCATGTTCAAGTGTGGCGACGATGTTGTCCCCCAAGCCAATATCGTAGAGCATTTCTACGAGATGAGGTGCCAGCGCGATAATCCGCAGCGGCTCTGGCTGCTTCTGAGCACCGATAGCAGGAGATGACAAGCAAAGGGCAAGTGCCAGGGCGAGGGCATACAGACCTGTTGTGAAACGCGACATTACCAGTCCAGCCCTTTTTGGGCTTTAACGCCTGAGTGAAAAGCATGTTTGATTTCCTGAACTTCTGATACGGTGTCAGCCATTTCAATCAAACGTCGATGACAGGAACGTCCGGTTATGATCACATGTTGATGGTGCGGACGATTGTTGATGGCATTGATGACGTCATCCAGGTCCAGGTAGTGATAACTGATCATATAGGTCAGCTCATCAAGCAATACCATATCAATATCAGGATCTGCCAGTAAACGCGTGGCGTCTGCCCAGGTTATTTGTGCGGCGGCGATATCGGCCGCTTTGTTTTGGGTTTCCCAGGTAAAGCCGGTCGCCATGACGCAGAATTCAACCCCGTGTTGTTTTAGCAGGTTAGCTTCACCACATTCCCAGTTGCCCTTGATAAATTGCACCACTGCGGCATTGAGTCCATGTCCGGTTGCCCGGGCTACGGTGCCAAATCCAGAAGTCGATTTTCCCTTACCATTACCAGTAATGACGATGACGAGGCCACGTTCATCTTGCGCCTTGGCGATCTTCTCATCGACTTTTTGTTTGATTTTTTGCTGGCGCTGTTGATGTCGCTGTTGTTCACGATTGACCGCATGTTTTTCGTTTGTCATCTTATTTACCCCGTTTGTTTAATTGCCTGGCTGAAGAAAATTACTGCGATTACCCACTTAACGTCGCATCAGGGCGAGAAAAAATATCGAGCCGATAGCGGCAGTAATAACGCCAATGGGAATTTCTTGTCCCTCTAATGCGGTACGGGCGATTACGTCCACCAGCATTAAAAAGCCGCCGCCGTATAAACCGCTGAATACCAGCAGTTTGGCGGTGGTAATGCCAACCCATTTTCGAACGAGATGGGGAATCATTAACCCGACAAATCCGATGCCACCACAGAAGGCAACGATAACCCCGGTTATCGCCGCGCACACGATTAACATAATAATTCGCACCTGATTCACCGAAACCCCCAGGCTCTGGGCACTTTCGTCACTTAATAACAGCGCATCGAGTTGTCTTGATAACAACAGTGAGATACACAAGCCAATGATAATAACTGGCACAATCCAGGCGATTGCCAAATCGTCACTGCGTGCCAGCGAACCCATCAGCCAGAAAATAACCCGGTTTGCGGCAAACGCATCGCTTAAGTACAGGGTAAAACTGGTGATTGCACCGAGTAGGAAAGAAACCGCGACGCCGGCGAGGAGAAGAAATTCTGTGCGTTGCCAGTGCCGGTTAAAAACAATGCCAATAACCAGTAACACCGCAAGCAGAGCGCCGGTAAATGCTGCCAGTGGCACCGGCAGTGCCATACTATCTGCAAAAAAGCTCATCAGGGTTACGCCAAGTCCAGCACCTGCAACGATTCCAAACAAGTAGGGATCTGCCAGCGGATTGCGGGTGATATTCTGCATCAGTGCGCCGGTCATTGCCAGGCCAAAGCCAGCAACAAATCCGGTAATAATTCTTGGCAGGCGAATATCAAAGAGAATTTGCTGGTCAAAGGGGCGCAGGCATTGCTCGAACAGGCAGGCATAAAGCGCCTCGAAGCCAACGCTTTGAGTTCCCATACTCAATGAAAATACTGCCGATATCATTAATATCAGGGCTATCAGCAAGGCATTGACCGCTATGGGGAGGCGTTTAACCACACGTTCCTCCGCTGACAAAGGTTACTCGTTTACCCGGATTAAACGGGTGTGATTCAACTTGACAGGGCAATTTAAATACCTGCTGCAGACGCTCTGTTGTCAGTACCTGACTGGCATCCCCCTGAGCAATAATTTTTCCATCTTGCATCAGCACCAATCGGTCGGCGTATTGACTGGCCAACTCAAGATTATGGATGGAAAAGATAACCGTAATATTTAACTCATTCGCTAATGAAAGGATCTGGTGTTGATAAAATATGTCGAGGTGGTTGGTCGGCTCATCCATCAGCAATATCTTTGCTGACTGAACGATTGAACGGGCGATAAGCACACGTTGTTGCTCGCCGCCGGATAAGGTGTTGAACGAATGCCACCGTTTGTGTTTAAGGCCAACCAGATCTAAGGCTTCGACAATGCGATGATCATCGCCAGAATCATCGATGGCCAGCAAGGGTTTATTGGCTAGCAATCCCATGCGTACCATATCATTGGTCAACAACTCAAACGCCGTACTTTGCTGCTGGCTAACCAACGCAACCCTCCTGGCTACTTGTCGGGTTGAAAGCCGGCTAATCGCTTCGCCAGCAAGCTCAATCTCACCGTTAAAGTTCTTATGTAATCCGGCAAGGCATTTGATCAAGGACGTTTTACCAGCACCGTTTGGGCCGATAATAGCAACCCGCTCACCCTCACGGATGGACAGGTTAATATCGGCCAGAATACAGCGCTCGGCTACATGCCAGCTTAAATTCTCGACCTTGACGGCGTTTTGTCTGGGGGAGCCTGCCACTGAAAAATCCACTTCTGCTATCGATTAATTAGGGGGGAATGGCAAAGAAGCAGGAGAAACAGAATCGATAACTAATAACGATCATGCACAATCAGCGGTGTTTGAAACTGGCTGCATGCCTTTTAGTTTACACTCGCTGGACCATGAATTTTCTCGACCTCACCGCGTCTTCCCGCACGGATTATCATATGCGCCTGATCTGCAATAACACGTTAGGATAATGCATGAAGCACAACAAAAAGGCAGGTATCCTGACTTACAGGGAGATCCCAGTATCAACCTTGCCAACCAATCATCGAAGCATTTGCTAACGTATGGTTAAAGGTTTTTGATTCTGGCCCTGTTCACAGTTGCGGGTACAGTTGTGGCATTAAGGCGCATGGTCGTTAACAACAAATTTGCTAACAGCATCTTGCACCACATTCCCTTTTCAGTCGCATAATGTACCGGGTCTGATCATTCTTCGTTTTTGAGCGGTGAATTCATTCAAATCGGCACGACGACACCATTTTTGCGTTGCTAATTGTAGCAGTAGTAAAACTGATTGAAAACCAGAATGTTAGGTGGGCTGATGGTAGCTGTGGGGCTTAAGGGGTTGGCTGCAGAAAACGACATCATATCGGGTCATTGCAAAAGGCGAAGTCGAGGCTGAAATTACGAAGATACCGTGTAAATTCGCGACTTAAGGAGTCATTTTTCTGAAACCTGTTAGCTTTTACGTTTCCGAGAGCTTATCGACGCTGGCGGTACAATACTGCAAAAAGGTTTCCATAAAATAACCTACTTCGGGCATTTCTTTTTGTGTCGTCAACAGTTTGGCTCGAAGCCGTTTTTCCACATGTTTAAACTCAACGTTATTGTGTCGGATTTCATCCAGGGTCTTGATGTAGGCGGCCAGATTATCAGCTGCCTTAACAATCGCTTTGTATTCCTCATCAACATTATCCTGAACAATGATATCGTGAAAGACATGACGAATGTCTTCGGGTAAAGAATCCAGGCATTGTTGCTCGGCCAATGCTTCTATTTTTTTAAATTCCCTGGAAATCTCTTTATTGGCATATTTCGTCGGTGAAACCACATCGCCGTATTGGGTCTCGGAGGCCTCATGGTATAGGGCGATAGTGGCCACTTTATCGGCATTGATGTTGCCGGAAAATTTTTCATTTTTAATCACCGCCAGTAAATGGGCAATGATCGCCACCTGGTGAGAGTGTTCGGCGACGTTTTCTTTTTTTACGCAATACATCAGCGCCCAGCGCTTGATCAGCGGCATTCGAAACATCCAGGCTAAAAATGTACTTTCCATCCGGCTCCCCTTATACCAATTCCATTAAGTTTCTGCACAACTCAGAGTTAGGGCAGAGGTTCATATGCAACATAGATTTCATTGATATCGTCATTCTATATTAAAGAAATGGTATTAATTAACTGTGACCTGATATATCAGCATATTGCCTGGTTGAATTTTAATCAATGATCGGTGGGCAGGGGGATTGGATAACTTTAACGTTACTAAAAGCTTAACGGCGGGCATAAAAAAGCCGACAGGTTGACGCTGTCGGCTTGGTAAAATTAGTCGGAGCCTGGACTACTGTCCGTTAACGCTCACTTCCAGGTTTTTCAAAATGCCATTGTTAATGTCATAGATAAAGCCGTGGACGGTCAGCTCTTGTTGTCGGTCCCAGGCATTTTGTACCATCGTTGTATTTGCGACGTTTTTCACCTGCTCAATCACGTTCAATTCACACAAGCGGTTGAACTTTTCCGTATCGCTAAGCGAGTTTAACTCGGCTTCGTTAAAACGCTGCACATCTTTGATGTGACGCAACCAGTTATCGATCAAACCATGTTGGTCTTCTGTCATCGATGCAGCAACACCGCCACAACCATAATGACCACAGACAAATATATGTTTAACTTTTAAAACTTCGACCGCATATTGGATGACTGATAAACAATTCAAATCGGTATGCACGACAACGTTGGCAATATTGCGGTGAACAAATATTTCACCCGGTAGCAATCCTAATAATTGATTTGCAGGAACCCGTGAATCAGAACAACCAATCCACAGGTACTCAGGCATTTGTTGTTTAGACAGTTGATCAAAAAAATCCGGTTGTTCGTCCTTAATCGTCTGTGCCCATTGTTTATTGCGTTCAAATAGGTGGGTGATATCAGTCATAAATTTCCCCGTCGGAATTAATTTTTGCCTATTGTCGATAAAAGGCTGATTCAAGTAAAGCGCAATCCCTATGGTCTAATCAGTTAAAATTTTTAGTAACACGGATTAAGCTTAGAAATATTGATATACTTTAGCAGTGTTAAGTTTTGACTTGGAGAATGGTAATGGCGATGGCCAGTGCCCGGCATATATTAGTAAACGACAAAGCCTTGGCGGAAAAGTTGAAAAAGCGACTCGATAAAGGCGAAGACTTTGCCCTGTTGGCAAAAAAATATTCAACCTGTCCTTCAGGTAAACGAGGTGGAGACCTGGGCGAGTTTCGTAAAGGTCAAATGGTAAAAGCATTTGACGATGTTGTTTTCAAAAAAGAAGTCTTGAAAATACACGGCCCGGTGAAAACCCAGTTTGGTTTTCACCTGATCCAGACCATATATCGCAATTAACCTAAAGTCGTCAGCGGCTTGTCAAAGTATCTTTGGCTTTTCCTGCCAGTACAGAAAGGTTGTTCTGGCAGGGACCGTTAATACCGTTAACCTAACGTTTAATTAAGCCGACAATAAATAGTAAAATCGCAGCCCCGACCGTTGCGGTAATGATACCACCGATAATCCCACCTGCGGAGATGCCAAGCATGCCAAAGACGTAGCCACCGATCACTGCGCCAATAATACCGACAATAATGTTGCCAATTAAACCGAATCCACCGCCCTTCATGAGCAAGCCAGCCAGCCAGCCGGCAACACCACCAATGATAAGAAATACAATTAAGCTTTGTGTTTCCATAGGTCACCTCTATCAAAGAAACCAACTTACCAATCCTGCTTTGCATGCGTCAGTTTGAAAACCTGAAAACAATGCATCGCAAGCGCAATGCTTAAAGGATAGTTTAAAATTCAACAAGTCCCTGATTTTCCGCGTATCGGTATTCAATCATCCGCTTTATATCAATAATTATGCTGTTATCTTCGATATGGGCTCGAGACATATTAACCTGCAGTTGGCTTGCACTGCTGTTCAGGCCTTATGACTATTGGTCCTTACGTTCTTCTTCATCCAATGCCTTATTGCGTTCGGCGATACGGCGTTTTTGCTCTTCGGTGAGGTTAAATTTGCGTGCCGTTTTATATAGGTAATAAACGCCACTAATAATAAAGCCAAGGACGGCCAGCAATATAATCCAGTTTGTTGTGCTCATAATTTACCTGTGTTGGTGAAATGGTGCGCAACGACCGGTCAGGAAAAAATCTGCTGTCCGGGCATCGCAATATTGTCCTCGCGTTAAGAGATTGTCGCTGCTTTCAGCCTTTGCACGAATTCAGCGAGATGTTTTAACATGAATTCTGGTTGTTCGAGATGTTGTTCAATAATTTTAACCGTAGCGCTACCACTAATTGCACCTTTCGCGCCACTGGTAATCGCTGCCTTAACATGTTCAGGGGTCGAGATACCAAAGCCTAGCACAGGAGCCGGTGCACCATAGTCAGCCAGCCTGGCCAATAACTGATCCGATGGCATTGCTGCTGCCACCTCAGTACCGGTCACACCAGCGCGGCTTAGCACATAGGTATAGCCTTTGCTGAGTTGCGCAACTTTTTTGAGCGTGGCATCATCGGCATTCGGTGGCGCAATAAAAATTTGCGCAATACCGTATTTTTCTGCGGCTGCTACGAAGGGACGACTTTCCCGAATGGGTACGTCGGCCAATAACACCGAATCGACGCCAATATCACTAAGTTTCTGGTAAAACGCATCCAGGCCGTAGGCAAATACCAGGTTGGCATACAATAACAAACCGATTGGCGTTTTTTCCGAATACGCCCTTACTTTCGCGAGAATCCCGAAACAGGTTTCGGTATTTACATTTGCCTTGAGGGCACGATTTCCCGCCATTTGAATAGTAATGCCGTCAGCACTCGGGTCTGAAAACGGGATACCTAATTCCAGGGCATCAGCGCCGTTATCAATCAGAGTTTTGATAATCCTCAGCGATTGTTCGGCATTCGGATCGCCAATGGTGACAAATGGGATAAAAGCTCCCTGATTGTGCTCCGCCAAACGAGCAAAACACTCGTCATATCTTAATCCGGCCTGACTCATGCGGTTCCCTCCCGGTAGTTTTCGCCCTGTAAAATGTCATACACATGTTGTAAATCTTTATCACCACGTCCTGATAAATTGACCAGGATCACGGTTTCTTCGGTTGCAGCATCGGCCATTTTCAGGGCATGTGCGAGTGCGTGAGAGGACTCTAACGCGGGAATTATGCCTTCTTTTTGGGCCAGTAACTGAAAAGCATGTAATGCTTCATCATCATTGACTGGCACATATTCGGCTCGACCTGTTTCTTTGAGATGGGCGTGTTGTGGACCCACCCCTGGGTAATCCAGTCCCGCCGATACCGAGTAGGACTCTTCAATCTGGCCAAATTTGTCCTGCATAATGTAGGTATAGGCACCATGCAGCATACCTTTACTGCCAGCCACCAGGGTTGCACCATGACGATCGGAGTCGATGCCTTTACCTCCGGCTTCAACGCCAACCAGGGTGACATTCGCTTCGTCGATAAAATCAGTGAACATACCGATGGCATTCGAGCCGCCGCCGACGCAGGCCACCACCACATCGGGTAAACGCCCTTGTTCTTCAAGAATCTGTTGTTTGGCTTCAATGCCGATCATTTTCTGGAATTCACGTACCAGGGTTGGGAAGGGGTGCGGGCCTGCTGCTGTCCCCAACAGGTAATGAGCTTTGTCGTAATTTGCCGACCAGTCCCGCAAGGCTTCATTAACCGCATCTTTTAAGGTACCGCTGCCCGCCGTTACCGGGATCACCTCGGCGCCCATCAATTTCATTCGAAATACATTGGGTTGTTGTCGCTCACAATCTACCTGGCCCATATAGACCCGGCATTTCAGACCTAATAATGCACAGGCCAGGGCCGTTGCCACCCCGTGCTGGCCGGCACCGGTTTCGGCGATAATTTCGGATTTCCCCATACGTTTTGCCAGTAACGCCTGGCCGAGTACCTGATTGGTCTTATGAGCTCCTCCGTGCAGCAAATCTTCACGTTTAAGGTAAATTTTCGCCAGGGGATTGGACACCAGGTTACGACATAAGGTCAGTGGCGTAGGACGGCCCGCATAACTGCTTAACAGTTTTTCAAACTCCCGTTGAAATTCTTCATCCTGTTGCGCATCAACAAATGCCTGTTCCAGTTGCTCTAATGCCGGCACCAGTAGTTCACTGACGTACATACCACCGAACTGACCGAAATAGGCGTCATTGTATTGTGTTTCTGTCTTGTTCATGGACCTGCCTTGTTTTGTCCGTATAAAATTTGTTTAAATCCAGGCCTGGCTGTGTTGCCTTCAAGCCTGGTCTGTGTATCTCAATATTGACGAATCTGGTTAAATGCTAATGTCACTTTTTCCGCTGATTTGACCCCCGCAGACACCTCTAATCCAGAATTCATGTCCAATCCATAAAACTCCTGACTTTCCAGGATATTTAATGCCCTGGCTAAATTCTCCGGGGTCAGTCCGCCAGCCAGAAAGCTGTTGCTAAATAAGGCATCGCTTTGTTCAATTAACTGCCAGTCGAAGGTCTTGCCACTACCTCCACGGATGTTATCCAATAAAAAGTAGTCGGCGTGGCAATGAGACGTATCAAGTGGCGGCACTGCGTCAACCACCTTTATCGCTTTTATGACCTGGCAGCCGACTGGCAAACCTGGTTTAAGTGATTCGATGTATGCGTCACTTTCTTTACCGTGTAACTGCACGGCACTTAGGTTTAAGTCTGCGGCCAGTGTTTGCACCTGCTTAATATCATGATCGGCAAAAACACCAACGAAGTGCAGTGCTAAGCCGTTATCTGCAACGCTATCAATGATGGTCCTGGCTTGATGTGCGCTTACATAACGGGGTGAGTGTTCCACAAAAATCAGCCCAGCGTAAACCGCACCGGCCCTGGCAATGGTCATGGCATCCTCGGCTCGGGTGAGGCCACAAACTTTATGATTACCGTAAATCAGGGTGCGACAGGCAAGGTCGATATCCGCCTGTGCCATCACAGAACTGCCAACTAAAAAGCCATTGACGGCCGGGGCAAGTTCACGCACCTGATGATTATGATAAATGCCCGATTCACTGATGATCAGGCGATCGTTTGGGATCATTGGCGCCAGCTCAAGGGTACGGCTGATATCGGTACTCAGATCCCGTAAATTACGGTTGTTAATCCCTATTAGCCGTGCATTTAAGCGGATCGCCCGTTCGGTTTCCTCGACATTAGAAACCTCCGTTAACACCCCTAAGTTGAGCGAAGCTGCCAGTTCACTCAAGCTCTGGTACTCTTCGTCATCTAGTACACTGAGCATCAATAGCACACCATCGGCGCCATAGTATCGGGCCAGGTAAATCTGATAGGCATCGATAAAGAAATCTTTATTCAATACCGGGCAACCAACCCGTTCGGTTACCTGTTGGAGGTAGTCAAAATTTCCCTGAAAATACTTTTCATCGGTTAATACCGAAATGATCGCTGCATAGTTTTCATAAATATCCGCGATTTCGCCAACATTAAAACTGTCGCGAATCAATCCTTTCGATGGCGAAGCTTTTTTACATTCAAGGATAAATCCCGCATTGTCAGTGGTTAATGCCCCGTAAAAGTCTTTTTTACTCGGTTTAACCGCATCGATAAATCTGGCAAGTGGAAATTCACGTTTTCGCTGCGAAATTTCAATGCGTTTATCGGCAACGATTTTTTGCAATATATTAGCCACGGCTGGTCTCCACCATCGTATTTAATGTGGTTAATGCCTTACCAGAAGCCAGCACCGTCAGCACCATATCCGCCGCTTGTTTGAGGTTATCGGTTTTACCTGCCAGGTAGAGCAGGGCTGCGGTGTTAATCGCCACAGCGTCTCGATGAGCATCCTGGCCACTACCGCTGAGGACTGCCCGGGTAAATTCGGCGTTTTGCTGAGGCTCACCGCCTTCAATATCCGCAAGCTTATATTGAGCTAAGCCAAACATCGCTGGGGTTACCTCTTTCTCCTCCAGACTGTCGCCGTCGATTTCAATCACCTGGGTTGGACCATGAATGGCGATTTCATCGAGGCCACTGCCATGGACGACCCAGGCGCGATTAACGCCGGTTTTTTGCAGCGCTGCGGCGATTGGCTTTAATAGCGCCGGGCTGTAAACACCGAGTAACATGATGCCAGGGCTGGCTGGATTGACTAATGGGCCAAGAATGTTAAACAGGGTCCTGACCCCCATCGCCTTTCGCACCGGTGCCGCATGACGAAAACCACTGTGATATTGCGGCGCATACAAAAAACAAAGATTAGATTGTTTAATGCACTTAACGGCGGTATCCGCTGTCATTGCCAGGTTGACACCAAAGGCTTCCAATAAGTCGGCAGAGCCGGATTTACTGGATACGCTGCGATTTCCATGCTTGGCAACTTTCAGGCCACAGGCGGCGGCCACAATCGCCGCGGTCGTTGAAATATTGATCGTATGAGCACCATCACCACCGGTTCCCACACAATCCACTAATTGATCATCCTGCAACGGAAAATCGCTCGCCGCATCGCGAATGGCAATCGCGGCGCCGGCTATTTCATCAGGACTTTCGGGTTTCATTTTCAATGCGGTTAACACACTGGCAAGCAATTCACCAGGGACCTCGCCGTTGACCACTTTTGAGAAGAACTGCTCGGCCTGAGTAATACTGAGGTCTTTGCCTGCCATTAATTGTTCGAGTATCTGTGACATAATACGTTCCCTTGTAATGGTTAATCTGCGGCTTGCCGATTTTGGCTTAACAGGTGTTGAAAGCTTTGCTCCAGCAATAGGCTGCCATTCGATGTGAGTAGCGATTCCGGATGAAACTGAAACCCTAATGCGTTATCGCCTGGGTGTTCAACGGCCATTGCCATGCCCTTGTATTCGGCGATAACCGCTAAAGTGCCGGGCATCGATGTCGCCACCAGCGAGTGGTAACGGGCTACAGGTAGCGGACTTGGCATGCCTATAAAGGGTCCGTGACCCCGGTGTTCAATTAAAGAGGCTTTGCCGTGAACAATTTCTCCGGCTCTGTCGACTATGCCTCCGTAATGCTCGACTAACGCCTGATGGCCAAGGCAAATACCTAAAATCGGAAACTTACCACAGCAAAGGCTTAGTAGCTCCATCAGGCAACCTGCCTGGGACGGAGAGCCGGGACCTGGTGAAATCACCAGGATCACCGGGTCCGTTTCTGCGAGCATTGTCTGGTATATATGTTCGGCACTGATGGTATTGCGATAAATGACCGGGGCAAAACCTAACGTTTTAAATTCATCGACCAGGTTGTAAGTGAATGAATCCAGGTTATCCAGCATATATAATTTGATGTTCTGCATTACCCGTGCTCCCCTGATTTGTTTTGAGTTGCTGCGTTCGAGGCATGCTGTGCCAACTGGATGGCGCGGATCACCGCCTGTGCTTTTTGTCGGGTTTCATCAGCCTCAGCCTGAGGTTCTGAGTCATAAACGACGCCAGCACCAGCTTGAATATAAGCTATATTGTCCTGTACGAACGCTGAACGAATAACAATACAGGTGTCCATATCCCCATCACCGTTTAAATAGCCAACGGCACCGCCGTAACTCCCACGCCGCTGACCTTCAAATTGCCGAATCAACTCCGTGGCACGTACTTTCGGTGCTCCGGATAATGTCCCCATGTTCATGCAGGCCTGATAGGCATGCAAAGCGTCAAGCTGCGGTTGCAGGGTACCCACCACCCGGGAAACGAGATGCATGACGTGGGAATAACGATCGACCTTTAACAGCTCAGCAACATGACGGCTGCCGCCAACACTTACCCTGGCAATATCATTGCGCGCCAGGTCGACCAGCATCAAGTGTTCGGCTTTCTCTTTCACATCATTGCGTAGCTCCAGTTCAATGCGACCATCCAGATCGGCACTGTAGCTGCCATCGCGTCGAAATCCTCGTCCCCGGGTTCCGGCGATCGGGTATAGCTCGACCTTACGATTGCTGGCGGTAAACTTTAACGCCGATTCTGGTGATGCTCCGAATAATTCAAAGTCCTGGTCTTTGAGGTAAAACATATAGGGACTTGGGTTGGTCTGTTTCAGTTGTCGGTAGGCACTTACCGTGTCCTCACAGGCAAGTGAAAATGTCCGCGATGGCACCACCTGGAAAATATCCCCGGCACGAATATGTTCTTTAAGCGTTTCTACCTGCTGACAGAACTCCGCGTCGCTGACATTAACACTTACCGTCAATGGCTGTGCGTCATTGACATCATTGCCGGTATCATCTGAGCCTTGTGTGGTATCGATAAGTTGTTCGCACTGCTGATGCAAATCAATCAGTTTCTGCTGAACCTGGCGTTGTTCTGCCTGGCTAAAACTATTAGCAATAAATTCAGTGGTTCGTTGTTGATGATCTATCAAGACCAGTGTTTGCGCCAGATAAAAGACGTAATCCGGGCATTGATTGGCGCTATTGGCAACCGCTGGCAGGTTTTCACACAGGCTGATTAAATCAAATGCAAAAGCACCGCCGAGAAACGTAGCATAAGGGGTAGCGCTCTGTGGCGCCATGTTTTGCAATACTCTCAGCACTTCAAAAGGGTTTAAAGCAAGAAGTCTGGACGCTTCATCTAAGTTGGCATCAGCTTGTTTAAACCGAAAATGACATTGTCCGGCACAGGCTTTCGGAACCTGGCATTCCTCAATGCTGTCAAATACCTCCAGGACATCCGCAAAGCAAGGGGCACTGAAATGATTTTGCAAATCGACTATCAGTACTTGTCCATCTTGATCAAGGGCGTAAAGATCAACACGATTACCATGACATTCAACTTTTAAACAGGCATCGACCAGCAAGATACTTTTCAGAGCACGTTTGTCACTAATTTCTGCCGACTCTAACAGTAAACAATGTTGCTTTTCGCGGGTCAGGTGAGCGAACAAAGACAGGGGGTCAGGCTGATAGGAGCCCGCCAATATCTCGGTGTGTACCTGCATCGTAAATGCTTGTTGGTGTTGCTTCATTATTTTTCACCAGTAATTTATTAATGTATAACTGATTGTTTTTTAAGTCTAAAAACGAAAAAACCCGCTAAGTAGCGGGTTTTTAGTAATTTTTTGCGAACGCGCAAAGCCTCATAACCCACCTATGTGAAGTTATGCCACCACCAAATAATTAGAGTAATTGCTTGCTTTGCCTGTACCATTACGCTCAGTTTCCACGTAAAATATAAAATTCTATTTATTAGAAAACAGTAAAATCTACGCTAAGTCAACCTCTGGAGCAAAAACTCTTGAAAAAAAGTGGCGACACTCAACTGCCCTCAAAAAGTGACAGCTCGAAAGGGACGTCAAATGCGGCGCAAGCTCGTGGTTCTATGCCGGTAGCTAACGCATCGGCGGTGAATGATGTTCGCGTTGATTTACACTCCCATACCCAATGTTCGGATGGACATCTTACGGTTCAGGAATTAATCGACAGAGCAAGCACTTATCAGATTGACCAGCTTGCCATTACCGATCATGATACGGTGGCAGGGATTGCCATTGCCAAAGCGCATATTGTCGATAACGAACTACCGATAAGGCTCATTAACGGCATTGAGGTTTCCACCAGCTGGCAAGGATTTGAAATTCATATCGTCGGGTTAAATTTTGATGAAAATCATCAGGCAATTAATGAGTTGGTTGCCCGGCAACAGCAAACCCGAGAACAGCGAGCGTTGCAAATCGGTGAGAAACTTGCCAAAGCGGGCTTTAGTGATGCTTATAATGAAGCGAAAAACCTCGCCGGTGGCGGCAGTATTACCCGTGCCCACTTTGCCAAGGTGCTTCTTCTCCAGGGACACGTTAGCGGCATGCAAAAAGCGTTTGATAAATACCTGGGAAAAGGCAAACGTGCCTATGTCAAACCCGGCTGGGTCGATATCGAGCAGGCGGTAACTGCCATTCGCTCTGCTGGCGGCATCGCGGTGATAGCACATCCGATGAAATATGGGTTGTCGACAAAATGGCTACGACGACTAATTGTCGACTTTAAGGCGGCAGCTGGCCAGGCTATGGAAGTCGCATCGCCACAAATGAGTTTTCAGCAGCAACAGCTTTTATTGGCTTTTTGTAAAGAATATGAATTACTAGCCTCAGTAGGTTCCGACTTTCATTATCCGACTCGCTGGAGCGATTTAGGTCGCAACCTTAATGTGCCTGAAGACACTCAGGTAGTCTGGCAGCACTGGTAATTTACAACAGCAAAGCGCTGCAAAACCATTAGAGGTTCAAATCATGAGTCAGTTTTTTTATTTGCATCCGGATAATCCGCAGCCGAGGTTAATTAAGCAGGCCTGTGAAACGATCCATCAGGGGGCAGTAATTGTCTATCCGACCGATTCTGGTTATGCCCTGGGGTGTCATATCGGCGATAAACGGGCGCTGGAGAGAATCTGCCGAATTCGAAATATCGACAAACAACACAATTTTACCCTGTTATGTCGGGATTTGTCTGAATTAGCAACCTATGCACGGGTTGATAATGCTTATTTTCGCCTGTTGAAAAACAATACCCCTGGGAAATACACCTTTATTTTTAAAGGGACCAAAGAGGTACCAAAACGCTTATTAAACGAAAAAAGAAAAACTATCGGTATCCGTATTCCCGAAAACAATATTGCCATGGCATTGTTGACTGAGTTAGGTGAGCCGTTAATGTCTACCAGCCTGATCTTACCCGGAAATGACAGCACAGAATTTGATCCGGAATTGATCCGTGATAACTTAGAAAAACAGGTGGATTTGATCTTAAATGGCGGATATCTCGGAGAAAAGCCGACAACCGTGGTTGATTTGACCGATGAATATCCGGTCATTCTTCGCCACGGAGAGGGCGATCCATCACCGTTTGAGTAAACCGATCGGGCGAGATCTTAATGGCAACGAAAAACGTGGAAAATTCAGCATTAAATAAGGACCAGGGAGAGATGCAGCAACAGGTGTTGCCGCTGGCGCTCGTCCATGGGGAAGCCGTGGTGGAAAAGCCGCAGGATTTGTTTATCCCCCCTGATGCGTTGGAAATAATACTCGAGGCGTTTGAAGGGCCGCTGGATTTATTATTGTATCTGATTCGCAAACAAAAATTCGATATCATCGATTTACCAATTGCTGACATCACCCACCAGTACATGGAATATGTAGAAGTGATGAAGTCACTCAAGCTGGAACTGGCGGCGGAATACCTGGTTATGGCGGCAATACTTGCGGAGATTAAGTCGCGATTGTTGTTACCAAAAACCACGGTGGAAGATGATGAGGAAGATCCCAGGGCTGAATTGGTACGTCGTTTGCAGGAATACGAGGTGATTAAACAAGCCGCTGAAGAAATTGAACAACTGCCTCGCCTGGAACGGGATATCCATTTAACCAATGTCGATTTACCGGAAAGTTACAAACCGCGGGTGGTTGAAGTCCAGGTCGACCTACAGGATCTGATGCTGGCGATGCAAGGCGTATTAAAGCGAGCCGAAGCATTTGAACATCATCATATTCAACGTGAAAACCTGTCTACCCGGGAACGAATGAGCGAAATCTTATCGCGATTACAATCGGCAGGATTCGTCGAGTTCAGTCAGTTATTTCAGGTACAGGAAGGGCGCTCTGGTGTCGTGGTGACATTCCTCGCGATTCTGGAGTTAATCAAGGAATCTTTGATAGAATGTGTGCAGTCTCAGGTGTTTGGCCGCATTCAGGTCAAGGCAGTGTGATCATAACGCATGTTGCCATCAATTAACCTCAGGGATGATTATGAGTAAAAATAAGCAATTGAAAAACCTGATTGAGTCGATGCTATTCGTGGCCGATTCGCCATTATCCATTAAGGCGATACAGACCACATTGGAAGATGATTTGGCGTTGTCAAAAAAGCAACTTCAGGAAATCCTCTCTGAGTTGAAACAAGATTATGCCGACCGAGGAATCCACCTGGTGGAAGTGGCCAGTGGTTTTCGCTTTCAGGCAGCCAATGAACATGCCGATCAGATCGCCTTGCTTTGGAAAGAAAAAGCACCGCGCTACTCCCGGGCGATGTTGGAAACATTAGCATTGATTGCCTATCGTCAGCCTATTACCCGAGGCGAAATTGAAGATATACGTGGCGTTTCTGTGTCTAGTTATATAATTAAAACATTGCAGGAGCGTAACTGGGTGAAAGTAGTCGGTCATAAGGAAGTTCCCGGACGTCCAGCCTTACTGGCGACAACCGATGAGTTCCTTGATTATTTTTCGCTAAAATCACTGGCAGAGTTACCTGAGTTAATGCCAGTTTCTGAAATTAACCTGAATATTGAACAGGTTGAAGAACAGTTAGAAACCGCAGAGGCCTAGTCAAGCCTTTGTCTTAGAGAACATAAATGTCTGAAAAATTGCAAAAAGTGCTGGCACGTGCCGGCAAAGGCTCCCGTCGTGAGATGGAGGCTATGATCAGTGCTGGCCGTGTCAGCGTTGATGGGAAAGTCGCTTATCTGGGCGATCGTGTCGAGGGCACAGAACAGATTCGTTTAGATGGTCATCCGGTCAAAATCGTCGATGTCAAAGAACAGATTTGCCGGGTTCTGGTTTACAACAAACCAGAAGGTGAAATGTGTACCCGTAAAGACCCTGAAGGCCGTCCGACAGTCTTTGATCGTTTACCAAACATTACCGGTAGTCGCTGGATAGCGGTAGGTCGGTTAGATATTAACACATCAGGAATGCTGATTTTCACCAACGATGGTGAGTTGGCAAATCGTCTGATGCATCCGTCTCATGAAGTTGAGCGTGAGTATGCGGTACGGGTATTTGGTGAAATTGACGAGGCCATGTTGCAGCGTCTGCGCCATGGGGTGCAACTCGAAGATGGAATGGCAAAATTCAAAAAGATTACTTACCGTGGCGGTGAGGGGCGCAATCACTGGTTCCATGTGGTGTTAACGGAAGGACGTAATCGTGAAGTGCGTCGTTTGTGGGAAAGTCAGGACGTACAAGTGTCGCGACTTATTCGTGTGCGGTACGGTGATATGACCATGGAGCGCCGGTTACCCCTCGGTGGCTGGCTTGAACTTGGTTTAAAGGATGTGAATTACTACCGTAAACTGGTGCAGCTACCACCAGAGACACAATCCAAAGTCAAAGTTGATGAGAAACGTATCGATAATACCAAAAGTCGTAAGATTCGCCGCAATGTGAAAAAACATCAACAGCGTCGCCAGACCGCCAAGAAACGCTGATAATTCTCTTTTTTACTAACCATGGGTTGTCGAAACTTATTCGGGCAACCCTGGCACCATTTCTTGCTTTTGCATACGCAAATCCAACTTTTTTAATTTTTTCATTAAGTTATAAAAAATCAGCTGAGCTCCATCCTCAGTCCCCGGAGATGTTGAGATTTCAACAATAATTTTTTGTAATATGCACTAGGACGCCCGCAAGCCTTTTGCTACAATCGGGCGATAAATTTTTAAGGTCCTGTTTAAAAAGAGACACTCATGTTAGAAAAAATTAGAGAAGGCTCAAAGGGAGTTACTGCCAAAGTTATACTTGGTCTCGTGATCGCTACCTTTATTTTTGCCGGTGTAGGAACATATACCAATCAAGTTGATACCTCTGTTGCTAAAGTCAATGGTGAGGAAATCAGCCAGCAGGCTTTCCAGGAAGCCTACCGTCAGCAGCGTAACCGACTGCAGAGCCAGTTTGGTGAGATGTTTGCAACATTAGAGTCAAACGATGCATACATGGCTAATTTACGCGAGAGCGTACTTGAGCAACTGATCAACGAAGAGTTGCTTGACCAAAATGCCGTGTCTCTGGACATGCGCATTGGCGCCGAGCAAATCAAACAAACGATTTTGCAAATGCCTGAATTCCAACTGGATGGCAAGTTTGATAATGGTCGCTTCCAGGCCCTGATTCAACAGGCTGGCTTTTATGATGCATCTTCGTTCAGCCGTTATCTGAGCGAAACCATGCTACGTCAGCAACTTGCACAGAGCATCAGCGCTACTGAATTTAGTCTGCCATACCAGCAGGAAATGGCGATTAAATTGAATAACCAGACTCGTGACGTCCGCTACGCCATTCTGTCAACCGAAGGATTCAAGTCTGATATCCAGGTTAGTGCAGAAGAAGTGGAAGAATATTACCAGGCGAATCAGGCTCGTTTTGCGACACCAGAAATGGTAAAGCTTGACTATGTCGATTTAAACCTGGCTGATTTACTTGACGATATTTCCGTGACTGAGCAACAGGCACAGGAATTCTACGAGCAAAATACGAATTCATATACAAAAGCCGAACGCCGTCGCGCAGCGCATATCCTGTTTGAATTTGGTGACGACAAATCTGCCGCGAAAAAGCAGGCTGAAGAGGTACTTGCCAAAGCGAAAGCCGGTGAAGACTTTGCTGAGTTAGCGAAACAATACTCTGCTGATACGTTCAGTGCTGAAAATGGTGGTGATCTTGATTGGTACACGCCAGGTTCAATGGATGAAGCGGTGATGGATGAAGCGTTATTCAGCGTGTCTGAAGATGCACCAGTAGCTGACCTGGTTGAGACCGATTATGGTTTCCATGTGATTAAAATGACAGGTTTCGAAGCCGAGCAGGTAAAAACCTTTGCTGAGGTGAAAGACGAAATTCTGGCGTCGCTAAAAAATGACCAGGCACTGGAACGCTTTTACGAGCAACAGTCAACCATGGAGCAGTTAAGCTTTGAAGTAGCAAACTCCCTGGATGACGTGGCAGCGGCATTAAATACAACCGTTAAAACCACTGACTGGCTGACTCGTGCCGGTAACCCGGAACCATTCAACAATGTCAGCATTCTAGATGCAGCATTTTCAAATGAGTTGATGGAAGAGGGGTTAAATTCGGAAGTTATCGAAGTGACTCCTGAGCAGTTGTCTGTGGTTGTCCGGGTAGCTGATTACAAAGCCGCTGATACTAAACCTCTCGCGGATGTTAAAGATGAAATTAGCGACATCTTAATTCAGCAAAAAGCGACTGAAATTGCGCGTAGCAAAACGGATAACCTGATTGAACAACTACAGGCCGGAGAAAATGTTGATGCCGGATTAACTGAGTTGGGCACGGAATTTGTCGAGCATGCAGCGTTGACCCGTCGTGATGCGACCGTCGAAGGCGCGATTGTACAAACCGCATTTAGCCTTCCACAGCCAACTGCAGATGCTTTATCGGTAAGTAGTGTTGAGCTGGCGAATGGCGATTACGCGCTTATCCACCTTGTAGCAGTAAACGAAGGTGTTGCCGGTGAACAAGATGCCACCGTTGCTGAACAACAGCAACGCATGTTGGCACAATCGGCATTTGCTGCTTATCTTGAGCAGTTAAAAGCCAACGCGGAAGTGGTAAAAACCCTGTCTAAGGCAGACGCACCGCTATATTAATCCGGTATTGTCCTGTTAGCAGAAAGGTCGCATTAGCGGCCTTTTTTTTACTCTGAATGTGCGATTAATCGGGATTAATAGCGGATAACCATTTGTCAAAATTGGTATTTTCGAATTTGTACTATACTTCCCGGGTAGAAAATTAATCGCAGTTTTCATAATCCGAAGTATGGAGTTGTAATATGAAATTGATTAACGTTTTCAGGAGTGCGTTGTTAATGCTGCTGCTTCTGTGCAGCTCCAGCACGTTTGCAGAACTGGTGCAACTCGTTGATTTCAAGAAACTAGCCAATCAGCGTTCGATTAACACCAGCATGCAAAGCTTCTCCATCCCTCTTGATATCCTTGAGCCTGGCCTGGCAATTAATATTGATAACCCGGCAAATATTTCCTCTTTGCTAGACCCTGCTAATGGATTACTGGTATGTCGCGGTAACCGTGCCTGTGGTGCCGACCCTGACGATATACTTGGTATTGGTGAATTCTTACAGTTTACCTTTACCTACCAGGGAGAAATGCTTGATCTCGGTGAATTTGACTACCAGGTAATTCAGTCCGATTCTGCGGGCACCCTGTTCATTACCAGTTCTAATGCAAATATCAACTCGTTCGGCATTGAGACTTACCTGGAAATACATTTTGATTATTCTGGAGCCAGCCGTGCCGGAGAACTGTTTATTACTTCAATTTATACCCGTATTCCCGATCAAAACGGTGGCGACCTGACTGACCCTGGCGGCGGTTCAGGTGGTGGTTCAGGTGGTGGAAGTGGTCCGGATGAGGTGGATCCTCCCTCGCAACAGGTACCCGAACCCTCAGGCCTGTTTCTGTTAGCAAGTGGCATAATATTGATTTTGCTTCGCCGTCAGCGCGACTGAGCTGAGTTGCGATAAGGAATTATCAGACGAGTCTGGCTGCTTCAATCACTTGTTGCCGCAACCAGATATGGCTGGGTTCGTGATGGATCAGCGGACTCCAGATCATTTTCAGTTCAATATCGGGAATTGCAAACGGTGGCGGTTGAACCCGATAACTCGCCTGCGAAGTATGAATGGTTGTGGCCTTACTCGGCAAAGTCGCTAGCAGGTGATCATCGTGAGCAAGTTGCATCGCAACCTGATAATTTCGCGTAAACAGCTTGATGTTGCGCTTTTTGCCGATTTTAGCCAGGGCTTCATCGACCCAGCCAAGCTTTTGCACGTCTTTCGGATTCATACCGACACCTACGCCAAATCCGGTTTTCGACACCCAGACATGCTGGGCCTGTAAATAGTTTTTCAGAGTTAGCGGGTTGGCTAAATGATTATCGCTATGAGTGATGCAGGAAAAGCTGTCTTGCCATAACACCTTTTGATGAAAAGACTGGGGTAATTTCTCGAAGTGATTAATGGCCATATCAATTTTGCCATTTTCTACATCAACAAAATCCACATCACTGGGCGTCATTATATCTAAGGTAATGCCTGGAGCCTGTTCATTTAATCGATGCAGCAGCGAAGGGAGTAAGGCGGAAGCCGCGTAATCACTGGCCATAATTCGAAACAGGCGGTGACTCGCCGTCGGATTGAAACTATCAACTTTTTGCAGGGCATCGGTTAAATCGAGGAGGATTTTTCGTAATTTGGGTGCCAGCTTCCTGGCCTTTTCGGTGGGCTGCATGCCCTCAGACGTTCTGACCAGAACCGGATCATTGAGTAACTGCCGCAGTCGCTTCAGGTTACTGCTCATGGCCGGTTGGGTCATATTTAACTGTGCTGCTGCGCGACTGACATTTTTTTCCCGAAGCAGCACATCAAAGGCAACGAGTAGATTTAGATCGATATTTGCTAAATTCATCTCACCTGCCTGGATTCCAATAACGTTGCTTAAATACTATATACCAAAGTCAGTGAGGTTTCGGTACGGGTCTTTTTAATATTTCCCTGTACTTTCGAGTTGTAATCGACGGTAAAAGCAAATTTCAATGCCAGTGACCCAATCAGGTCGGTGGTAAAAGCAGTAATGGATTTATATTTACTGCTCTCGTCAGCCTTCGGTGCCAATTCCGCACTGACAATCTGTTTAAACAGAATGGTTTCAAACACCGAAGTTTCGTAGGTTGCCGCGGTACGGACAATAAATGCTTTTTCAGTGCGGTTGTTTTCGGTAGCCGTCTCACTGATTTCATCAATCTTGTAACCAGGTCCGATTTCCGCATCGAAATAAGAGATATCGTCTTCATACCAGCGACGACCCCAACCGGCCGCGACGGAACTTTGGTATTCGTAGCCGTTAAAGCGGTCATCTTCATAGGACGCGAAACCGAATCCATAATTTTTACCACCTCTCTCAAAGGTGTAGTTACTTTGCAGGTTGGTTGACCATTTTTGATCTGTGGTGCGATATTCTTCCGTCTGGGTTAGTTGGTCAAACTGCTTGGTCTTACGGATAAACATATCGACACGAACATTGGTTCTTAGCTTGCCGCGCTCGTGATCAAGGTCGATGCCGGTTTTGGCAAACGCAGAATTGGTAGCATCGGTCTTAAAGAAAGCTCCTACCTCAAATGCCCCGGAATAGGACGACGGAATATTATTACACTCAGGTAAGGCAATATATTGTTCAGGTGGTATCTCGTCGGTGAAGTTATAACAGGTTGGCTCTTTTTCATCGTAAAGTGCTTTGACCAGCGCCTCATTTGCTTCGGAGATGGAATCTTGATCTTGTGCAGCAATGACCGGTAAAGACAGGGCGCAAAGGCCAATAATGGAAATGATTTTATGCATAGCCTCTCTGGTGGCTTATCACCAGCCTTATTGTTATTAGTGGGGATGCGTCATTATATCGACAAATCTGCGGCTATGGCTAGGCCTTGTTGGCCATTCATGAGTGAAATTTGTGCAATTAAATGTGAAGTTGCAATTCTTACAGAGATTGGTGAATCGATGTCGTCTGGACAGGGAATGAGAATTGGGGAAAGGCCAGTAGCTTAGCCACCGGCCCCGGGGAGACGTAATCGTTATTTGATTAACGCATCAAGTTCGCCGTTGGCATATTTCATTGCCATATCGTCGAGCGAAATCGCTTTGATTTTGCTGGCCTGACCGGCAGTGTTGAATGCTTCGTAACGGGCTTTACAGATTTCGTACATCGCCTGAGTGCTAACCGCAAGATACTTACGAGGATCAAACTCACTCGGGTTTTCAGCCATAAAACGACGAATCGCACCGGTAGATGCCAGGCGTAAATCCGTATCTATGTTTACTTTACGCACACCATTCTTGATACCTTCCTGAATCTGCTCGACCGGAACGCCATAAGTTTCCGGGATAGCACCACCGAACTCATTGATTACCGCTAGCCAATCCTGAGGCACTGAAGAAGAACCGTGCATCACCAGGTGAGTGTTTGGGATTCGGCGATTGATTTCTTTAATGCGATCAATGGCCAGGATGTCACCTGTTGGTGGACGAGTGAATTTATAAGCACCATGTGATGTACCACAGGCAATCGCCAGGGCATCAACCTGAGTTTTAGCTACAAAATCGGCAGCCTCTTCCGGGTCAGTAAGAAGCTGTTCATGGCTGAGAACACCTTCAGCGCCGACACCGTCTTCTTCGCCAGCCATACCAGTTTCTAATGAACCCAGGCAACCTAATTCACCTTCAACACTCACGCCACAGGCATGTGCCATTGCTACCGCTTGTTGAGTAACTTTAAGGTTGTACTCATAGCTTGATGGTGTTTTACCATCTTCCATCAGCGAGCCGTCCATCATCACCGATGAAAAACCCAATTGAATAGAGCGCTGACACACCGCTGGAGAGGTACCGTGATCCTGGTGCATAACCACAGGAATGTCAGGAAACTCCTCAATAGCTGCCTGGATTAAGTGGCGCAAAAATGGTGCGCCTGCATATTTTCGGGCACCTGCGGATGCCTGTAAAATAGCCGGGCTGTTGGTGGCCTGCGCCGCCATCATAATCGCACGTACCTGTTCCAGGTTATTGACGTTAAAAGCGGGGATACCGTAATCATGCTCGGCCGCATGATCCAGCATTTGTCGCATGGAAATTAAAGGCATAGAAATTCTCCTGCAATAATAATGGGACAACACCGTTGTCCCGGTTGTTCTTTTGTTTTCGCGAGTTACTGTTTTAGCGCTTTATTATTATTTTTGTGAAGCGCGTTGTTCTAATATGGCGACGGCGGGTAACTTCTTCCCTTCCAGAAATTCAAGAAAGGCGCCACCACCGGTCGAAATGTAAGAAATTTTATCGGCAATGCCATACTTATCGACGGCAGCCAGGGTATCGCCGCCACCGGCAATAGAAAATGCGTTGGAATTGGCAATCGCATTGGCAACGATTTCTGTGCCATTGCCAAACTGATCAAATTCAAACACGCCGACCGGGCCATTCCAGACAATGGTGCCAGCGTTTTCTAGAATCTTAGCTAAAGTATTGGCCGAATCCGGACCAATATCAAAAATCATGTCCTGGTCGCTGACGTCCCCGACCGGCTTAGTGGTCGCTGTCGCATTCTCTGAAAATTCATTACCGACAACCACATCGGTAGGGATTGGAATATCACCGCCAGACTGTTGGGCACTAGTGCGCAGGCGTTGCGCTTCGTCGATTAAGTCCGCCTCATAAAGAGACTTACCAACGGTATGGCCTTGGGCAGCGATAAATGTATTAGCGATACCGCCGCCAACAATGAGTTGATCTACGACACCGGAAAGGGATTCAAGTACCGTCAATTTAGTCGATACTTTCGAACCACCGACGATAGCGACCATCGGTCGCGCCGGGTTATCCATCGCCTGAGCCAGTGCGGACAATTCATTCGCTAATAGTGGTCCTGCACACGCAACCGGAGCATACTCTGCTACACCATAGGTACTTGCCTGGGCGCGATGGGCGGTACCAAACGCATCCATGACGAATACATCACACAAAGCTGCCAGTTGTTTTGCCAGTTGTGGATCGTTTTTCTTTTCACCGACATTGAAACGTACGTTTTCAAACAACAGTACTTCGTCTTGCTTACTCTCTACACCATCGAGGTAATCGCGAACCAGACGAACCGGTGTGTTTAATGCGGCCTGCAGATAATCAGCCACTGGTTGCAATGAAAACTTATCGTCAAACTCACCTTCGACAGGTCGACCCAGGTGCGACATTACCATAACCTGAGCGCCTTGTTGCAATGCCAGTTTGATGGTTGGTAATGCAGCCTTCAGGCGGGCATCAGACGTGATTTTTCCATCTTTTACTGGCACGTTTAAATCTTCACGGATAAGCACCCGTTGGTTCGCTAGGTCAAGTTCAGTCATTTTGATGACAGACATGAGTTTTCTCCATTAAGCTACAAAATTCTTATTGATGCCGCGGCCCCTGATATCTCATATAGGGTTAATCGGCGAGGTTAAATATTGCTGAACTGGTATCCAGCATACGGTTGGCAAAACCCCATTCGTTGTCACACCAGGCCAGTATTTTCACCAGGCGATTGTGACTAACCCGGGTTTGATTGCCGTCAATGATGCACGAATGGGAGTCGTGATTAAAATCTGTGGACACCAGAGGCTCAGTAGTAAAGCCAAGAATGCCTTGCAGATCTCCTTGTTGGGCCTGACTTAATGCCCGGTTGACCGCTTCTATATCAACATCGGTGTTGAGCGTGACGCTCAAATCCATGGCGGTAACATTGACGGTTGGCACGCGCACGGCAATGGCTTCGAAGCGTCCTGCAAATTTTGGCAAAATGCGCTCAATGCCAGCCGCCAGTTTGGTATTGACCGGAATAATCGATTGACTGGCTGCACGCGCCAGTCGCAGGTCATCATGATAGGCATCGATTACCTGTTGGTCATGCATGGAAGAGTGGATCGTGGTGATAGTACCTTTTTGCACGCCAAAGACGTCATCAAGCACCTGAATAACCGGCACGATACAGTTGGTGGTACAAGAACCATTGGAGATAATCTGGTCTTCGGCGGTTAAGGTTTCATGGTTAATGCCATAGATTATGGTTTTATCGACATCATTGTAGGCGGGCTGTGAATAGAGGACTTTCTTTGCCCCTTGTTCAATATGTTTCAGAGCTTCATGTTTACCCTGATAGATACCGGTACAGTCGAGCACAATATCGACACCCATTTCGCCCCAGGGCAGGCCACTTACGTCCGGTTGATGGAACAGGGCTATCGCATCGTTATCAACATTTAAATAGCCGTGAGACAAGGATACGTCAAAACCAAAACGGCCATGATTGGTGTCGTATTTTAACAGGTGCGCAATGCCTTCTGGCTTTGCCAGTTCATTGATGGCAACAATGCTGAATTCGTCGGTACGGCCACTCTCATATAAAGCCCGCAGAATTGAACGGCCGATCCGGCCAAAGCCATTTATTGCAATTTTTATTGTCATAATTCAAAGGTTTTCGAGATAACCTTGTGTTTTGAAGAAGAAAGATACTCGGCGTAAAGTCGAGTTCAACTTATTGATGAACTATAGACGAGCCAGGTAATAATGCCTATTATCGCTCAGGGCTGTCGCCAGCCCGGTAAAAATCGGGGGTATTTTCCCTTACCTTGGTTAAAGGTGCAATGAAATTGTGTAGATTTTTTTCATTTACTGCTGGTTTGTCCTGTTCGTTTTTTTCACAATTGCTTTGTTGAACAAGGCGGAACAGGTTAGGGAAGTGTTGTAAAACAGTCGGTTACATTTATTTCTGTATATCTGTAGCGGGTTTTGAAAGTTTTCGTTGTGGTTTTGCAGCGGGTGTTGGTAACGATTCGGGGAGTGATATGTCAATAGCATTAGTTATTCAGGGGCGTGATGTCAGTACTTTGCAACAAGGCATAGAAAAGCAACTGCCTGAGGTAAATGTTCAGGTGTGGCCTGAGCTGGACGACGTGTCAAAAATTGAATTCGTTATCGCCTGGAAATGCCCGGATAACCTGTTGTCACAGTTCCCTAATTTAAAAGCTGTGTGTTCGCTCGGCGCTGGGGTTGACGGGCTTCTTGCCTTGCCCGATCTGCCTGTGGTGCCAATTTGTCGCATCGTTGAGCAAGATTTGGCAAAACAAATGTCCGACTATGTATTAGCGCAACTATTAAGTTTTCAGTACCGGTTACATCAATACACACAACAGCAACAGGATGCCCTTTGGGCGGAACAATCTGACCGGATGGTAAAATCTGTTACCGTCCTTGGAATTGGTCTGCTCGGGCATCAGGTTGCCAGCTGTTTGCTACAGCATGGCTATCGGGTGACTGGCTGGAGTCGCACCAAGAAGACGGGCAGGGATTATCCTTGTTTGCACGGGTCAGAGACATTAGTACAAGCCGTTGCTGATGCGGACTGTGTGGTCAGTATCTTGCCGGCAACTACAGAGACGGATAATTTGTTTGGGCGGTCATTTTTCCAACAAATGAAACCGTCAGCCTTGTTTATCAATGTCGGACGTGGCAACACGGTTGTTGAGGACGACTTATTGTATGCATTGCAGCACAACGTAATCACGGGTGCCTGCCTGGATGTGTTTAAAACCGAACCGTTGCCCGAAAACCATCCGTTCTGGCAATTAAAAAACCTGGTAATTACTCCTCATATTGCCGCCGTAACCCGGCAACAGAACATTATTGATCAAATTGTCGAACATTTTAGAAATCTTCAACATGGGCAACCACTTAGTAATCAGGTTAATATTCAGCAAGGATATTAATGAAAGGGTTTTCGCTAATGTTCAGACAGCAAATTGGAAGGTCGTAGACTAAAACTCATCGTTTGCAAATATTTTTTGCAATATATCTCAGATTGTTCTTGTATCCCCTGGGTAAACAGGATAAATTGACCCTGCTAATAAATATTTTTCGACTTTCAAAGGCAAGGTTATGCATAAATCGTCTTTAAGGGAAGTTAAACTAAGCACTGTGTTTATTGCGGTGCTGGTGTTGGGAGTATCGGCGATGTTTACCACATCAAACGCCTCTCAGAATACGGAAGTTAACCAACAAATCGAACAACAATAAGAAATTCATGTTAATTTCTCGAGCCCCGCAATAGCGGGGCTTTTTTTTATGGCGGAAATCAGGGGGTATTTCTGATTTCGTGGCTATAAGCGGTAAGTCGTTTTGTTATTTAGAGCTTTGATAGGGCGTGGGCTTGAAGCTGTAAGCGGCAAGTTATTTTATCATACTCGGTTACAGAGCATTTGTTCCGTTCGAAGGAAAGTGAGACGGTTGCCAATCTTGGCGTCCCCTACAGGAATCGAACCTGTATCTAAGACTTAGGAGGTCCTTGTTTTATCCATTAAACTAAGGGGACTCAATGTCGAATATATCAAAAAAAATCAATAAGTAATACTCTTCAATAAGTGAGAAGGCTGAAATTGACAAGGCCTTAATAGCTTGACGCTGTTTATTAAAATACCAACTATCAGTCACACTTTCCTATGAATAACGGGGGTCTCAAACAAGCGGCAATTCGTTGCCACCTTGATTGCCGCCGTTCACTTTTATCACTTTTTCATGGCATGAAAAGGGCCTTTTATTTGTCAATCGGTGCTCTGATACTGTCCTGGCTGGTTGAAAGTTGAGCGTATCGGGCGGGTATTGAGCATTTGAGTTGGTTGTTAAAGAGGTTTTCGTGTTTTTGGCACAAAAATTGTATGATTTTTTAGTGGTGAATTCGATAATGAAGTTACCAAAATTTACGTTGCTTAATGTTGTTCCTGGAAAATAACCCATTAACCGACATTGATTTTAAGAGAGCAAGAATTTAAAGGCAGGAAGCCCCTATGGCCAGAATTGAACCATCACTTATCTCGACAATAACCAGAGTTGAACGAATTTCAGATTTGTTGGCGAGAATACTACCGACACCAAAAGTTGTGGTCGAAAGTGATCCCCTCGACGTTAAGTCGGACGTTGCACAAATGCTCGCTGATACCGGGGGGCGTGTTTCGGGTATGCAAACGTCAGAACTAAAGGGCGATGGTCATGCTATGTCCGGTTTTTCATCGTCGAATGCGGCATTGCAAGCCAGCGCGTTAGTAGGGCGCTATCTGCTAATAGAAGATGCTCAGGTTGAAATAGAACAGGCTGAAGAAGTACAGGGGCACATAGATCTACCAAGACCGGGTAAGCAAACCCTGGTATATGTACAAGACAGCAAAGCCGATGTGGTAAAAATGATCCCCTTGGGGAATTTGCCGCAGGGGCCAGCGTTTTTCCGTTGGCAAGGCGATGACAGGCATGGTAATGCCGTGCAACCTGGGATGTATCGATTTCTTGCCTCCGCCGTATCTGGCTTTGAGATGAAATCTTTACCGGTCAGCACCTTTCAGAAGATAGTCCGAATTAATGTACACCCCAAGAACCAGTCACTACAACTGGTGCTGGAAAACGGCACTCATGTTGCTTACTCTCCCAATTTATTGATCCGCGATGAGTTGATTTAACAGATAAGGCTTTTTCTCACCCTACAATTACCCTATGATGGTAGTTTCTTTGGATAGCGCTAAGCGAGTTAGATGGTATGTGCCTGATTTGGTACGGGAATGCTCAACTCGTTAAATAATAACAATAATGTAGAGGTAAGATATGCCCGGGGCGAAGCAAGGACTGTCAACTGCCACTAATCCCGAAATTCCGACCCACCTTCAATCGGATGGCAACGAAGATCCTCAATCGCTGGATTTGAGTGCGTTATTACTGGAGTCAAATCAGTTAAATCAGTTGTTCGACGTGATGCCCGCAGGGGTAGTCATCATTGATGGCGACGGTAAAGTCGTTAAAGCTAACACCGCAGCGAAGTCGATGCTTGGTTGTCAACTGCTTGAACGCAATTGGATTTCGGTGATTTCTGAGGTGTTTAATCCGCGTGCGGATGACGGCCATGAGGTGTCTCTGCGAAATGGTCGCCGGGTAAAGCTGGATATTTCTTCATTTGACTCCCAGGCCGGGCAGTTAATTCAAATTACCGACTTGACCGAAACCCGCATTCTTCAGGAAAAGATAAGCCAGATGCAGCGCTTGTCTTCACTGGGGCGAATGGTTTCGACGTTAGCTCATCAAATCCGCACTCCGTTATCGTCAGCCATGCTTTATTGCGCCAACCTCAATGCCAAAAACATGACGCCTGCCAAACAGCAATTATTTCAGGAAAAGCTGCAAGCCAGGCTGCAGGAATTAGAACAACAGGTTAACGATATGCTGCTGTATGCCAAAAGTGGCGGTAAACAGGTTGTCGAAGTAGTTGAGGTAAAAACGGTTATCGATGATGCCGTAGCGGGGATTGAAGCGCAGCTGAATGAAGCGGCAGCAACGTGTGAAATTGAATACCAGCCACATCGTGGCGAACCATTAAAGCTACTGGCCAATAAGGCGGCATTGGAAGGCGCGATTCAGAATCTGATGCAGAACGCCCTCGAGGTGATCAACGATAATGCCCATATCAATATTCGCGTAGAAGCGGAAGGCGACTGGATCCTGATCTGGGTCAAAGATAATGGTGATGGTATTGCCATTGAAGATAAGGACAAAATATTCGAACCGTTTTATACCTCAAAAATGCAGGGCACTGGCCTTGGGCTGGCGGTAGTCAAATCCGTAGCCAAAGCTCATCATGGAGATGTCAGCTTGAATGCAGAAAGTAACGGCGGCGCAGAGTTTTGCCTGAAACTTCCGCAATTTAAAACCGAACATAAAGAAATAGAAAAATAACAAAGGGATAACCATGAAACAGAATCTGGTATTGGTGGTTGAGGATGATCCGGGCCTTCGAGAGGCGATTGTCGACACCCTGATGTTATCAGATTACCACTGCGTCGAGGCTGACAGCGGCGAATCGGCAATGCTGATGCTTAAGCAGCACGAAGTCGATATCGTGGTGACCGATGTACAAATGGGTGGCATGAGTGGTTTAGATTTGCTGCGCAGTATTAAGCTCAACTATCCGGATTTGCCAGTGTTAATTATGACGGCTTATGCCACCATTGATGATGCCGTTCAGGCGATGAAAGACGGGGCCAGCAACTACATGGCCAAGCCATTCGCGCCGGAAGTTCTGGTAAATATGATCAGTCAGTATATGCCGGTAACGCAAAACGTCACTGACCAACCTGTAGTTGAGGACGATAAAAGTGTGCATTTACTTTCGCTGGCACGTAAGGTCGCTGGTTCCGATGCCTCGGTAATGGTGCTTGGACCAAGCGGTTCAGGTAAAGAAGTATTGTCCCAGTATATTCATAATCAATCTTCCCGTGCCGACCAGCCCTTTGTCGCCATTAATTGTGCGGCTATTCCGGAAAATATGCTGGAAGCTACATTGTTTGGTTATGAAAAAGGTGCCTTTACCGGTGCCATTAATGCCTGCCCCGGTAAGTTTGAGCAAGCCCAGAATGGTACCATTTTGCTGGACGAGATCACCGAAATGGATCTTGCATTACAGGCAAAAATATTACGGGTAATTCAGGAACGGCAAGTGGAACGATTAGGAGGTCGAAAAACTATCAGCCTCGATGTGCGAGTGATAGCAACCTCAAACCGGGACTTAAAACAGGCGGTAGCTGAGGGCATTTTTCGTGAGGATTTGTATTATCGCCTCAATGTGTTTCCGCTTACCTGGCCACCGCTATGTGAACGACGTGGTGATATTCTCCCGCTGGCAAGACATTTGCTAACTAAATACCAGCCAAATCAACCAGTGAGTTTGAGCGATGACGCTCAGCGAAAGTTGGTTAGCTATGACTGGCCGGGTAATGTTCGTGAGCTTGATAACATCATTCAGCGGGCATTGATTCTCAATCAGGATCAAACCATTCATGCGGCAGACCTGATGATCGAAGATTTATGCGTCAGTTCTGAGGCGGAAATACAACCTCTGGGTCAAGCTGTCAACGCTTATTCGGATGATCTTGAGTCTGGGTTGAAACATCAGGAATTTCAGATAATCCTCGAAGCCCTGCGTGCCTGTAATGGTTCTCGTAAGGAGGTTGCAGATCGCCTTGGCGTGAGCGCTCGTACTTTACGATATAAACTGGCAAAAATGCGCGAACATGGTATCGAAATAGAGAGTTAGTCACTACCAACGTTGGCAGATCACGCGCGATCAGGGCCGTAAATGGGCCTCTGATAAATTCTCACTGAGTGGGAAAACACTTAGTGGAATTGGTATAACAGGGTATAATCCGCCTCTCATTGAATTTTTGTTTGTATTTCAGGCGACTAGAATGAAACTTTCTCCATCATTAATAACAAGACTCGTATTCGCATGTGTCGCGATTGTCCTAACTGGTTGTTCAACAACCAATTCTGCAAATAATGAGCATTCCGATCCGCTTGAGCCGGTCAACCGCGCAATCTGGACGTTTAACTGGGATTACGCCGATAAATATGTGTTAAAGCCCGCTTCCAAGACCTATGTGACTTATGTTCCGCAACCGCTGCGCAAAGGTATTTATAATGTTGTGCTTAACATTAATGAGCCTTTTAGCGCGGTAAATAGTCTGTTGCAGTTAAAAGTAAATCGGGCCGCCCAGACAACCGGTCGGTTTGTGCTTAACTCAACCGTTGGCTTACTGGGCTTTTTCGACGTTGCTTCGTATGCGGGCTTGACTCGGGAAGAAGAGGAGTTTGGCGAAGTACTCGGCTATTATGGTGTCGAAGACGGACCCTACTTAATGTTGCCACTGTTTGGTCCTAGTTCGGTCAGGGATGGCACCGGTGATCTGGTTGACAGTATCTACTGGCCTTTGGCAGTGATAGACTTCTGGCCCAATGTTGCCCGTTACATGGTGATTGGCCTTGAGACCCGGGCACAGCTGGAAGACCAGGAAGCCCTGTTAAATGACTCGGTCGATCCTTATGAGTTTGTAAAGCAGGTATATTTCCAGAATATCGAATATCGCCTGTATGATGGTAATCCACCGTTAGTCATCGATGAAGAAGAAGAGGCGGAACTGGATGAAGATCTCGATGATTTGCTTGAGGATCTGTAACTATTAACGTTCAGATTATCCTTCCGCGCGGTTGCCTGTGACTTAGGTCCAGGCAACTTCAATAGTGCCTAATTTTCTTGCTGGCGCTTAAAATCACGGATTGCTTTGTCTATGTACTGACTCGCAAAATACAGTGAAAACGGGCGCAGTAAGATAAAATACCCACCCAAAACGAAAACCAATGGCAGGATGAACATCCAGGAATCCACCTTGGCCAGCATCATGAATGGCGGGATTAAAATTGCCAGTTTTATCAGGTTTAACACGAATTTCTGTGTAGGCTTTATTTTATTACCGGCAATCTCGATAATCTGCTGTCGCTCGCGCATGTTAAATGTCTGTAGCGCCTCGATCTGATTGCTTGAGAAATAGAATTTCATAGGGATTGAGCTAGACTTTGCAAAGTTTCAAAGTTGAAAAGATGGCTATTCTAGCAAATAAATTAGAGCGTGTTTATCTTTGGAGGTTAATTTTGCAGCGAATTGTTTGGGATGTGGGCAAGGATTTTTCTATTTAGCGTACTTATCGTACGGTAATTAGAAAAAACGCGGGCCAGGTTCAAAACAAACGCTGTTCGAAGAATTCAATGGCAAGGTTTCACGCAATAAGCCTGCTGTTAGTATCAACAGATTATCGATTAATTGTCTCTTATTGAACAAAGTTGGGCCTGCAAAGGTCAACACACTTTAGTTGTTTACTAAATCTACTCTGAATTCGCGGTTTTAATTTCATAAATCGATACCTTATTGCAACAGCTTTTGTTAAAATTGCCGACAATTTTTTTAAAGACAGGTTGATAAAAATGAACGTTATTGAAGGATCTTTCGCAGCGCAGGGGAAAAAGTTCGCTATCGTTGTATCGCGTTTTAACAGTTTTATTGTTGAAAGCTTACTGGAAGGTGCGATTGATGCGTTAAAACGTCAGGGCCAGGTAAATGACGAAGACATTACTGTGGTTCGCGTTCCCGGTGCATACGAGTTGCCGGTTGCTGCTAAACGTTTAGCCAAAAAAGGCCAGTTCGATGCGATTATCGCTATCGGCGCAGTGATTCGTGGTGGCACACCACACTTTGATTTTGTCGCCGGTGAATGTAACAAAGGCCTGGCACAGGTTGCAATGGAATTTGATACGCCTGTTGCGTTTGGTGTTATCACCACAGATACCATTGAGCAAGCCATTGAGCGCGCTGGTACGAAGGCGGGCAACAAAGGTGCTGAAGCCGCGCTAAGTGCGATTGAAATGGTTAATGTTCTTGAACAATTATAGGCGGTACCTTTAGTGAAACCATCTCCACGACGTAAAGCCAGAGAAATTGCCGTACAAGCGGTATATTCCTGGCAACTGACCAATAACGATATTAGCGAAATCGAAGCAAATTTCCTTGCTGATAATGCTAAACGTCGCCTCGATACCGATTACTTTTCGGCGTTGCTTCGTGGCGTAGCCGCCAATGTCTCGCAACTGGATGAAGCGATTCGTCCGCATGTCGATCGTCCATTGGAAGAAATTGACCACGTCGAAAAAGCGATTTTACGGGTCGGTGTGTTTGAATTAAGTCAAAATGACGTCCCATATAAAGTCGTTATCAATGAAGCCATTGAGCTGGCAAAAGCGTTTGCCGCCGATGACAGCCACAAATTTGTCAATGGTGTGCTGGATAAAGTGGTTAAAACCATCAGAGCATAAGGCTTCTTTTAACCAATGAAAGAATTTGAAGTAATCAGGGAGTTCTTTACCGCTCAACCTGTGAGTCGTAAAGACGTGGCCATGGGAATAGGCGATGATTGTGCGCTGATTCAGGCCAATAATGATAAATATATTGCGATTACTACCGATACCCTGGTCGCAGGTGTTCATTTTCCTAACGATGCCTCGGCCAGATCCATTGGTCATAAGGCCGTTGCGGTAAACCTGAGTGATTTGGCAGCAATGGGAGCGGAGCCTTGCTGGATCAGTGTTGCGGTAACCCTGCCAGAAGTAGATACGGAATGGCTAAGGGAGTTTACTGCAGGAATATTTGAGCTGACCGAATATTTCAATGTCCAGCTTATCGGTGGTGATACCACCAGTGGCCCATTGAGTATAACCATTACCGCCCAAGGTACCGTACCCCAGGGTAAGGCATTATGTCGCAATGGCGCTGCCAATGGTGACTGGGTTTACATCACTGGTGATGTCGGTAAGGCAGGCCTGGCATTACAGGCAATTCGTAACCAGGTGGAACTGTCGCCGCGCGAGAAAAACGCCGTAATGGAAGCTTTGAATTATCCGAAACCTCAGGTATTGGCCGGCCAGATTATTCGTGAATACGCATCTGCGGCAATCGATATATCTGATGGCTTGCTTGCGGACGTGACGCATCTATGTCGTGCCTCTAAGTTGGGGGTAAACATTGATGTTAATGATATTCCGATTGCCGAAGTGTTGATTGACAAACTTGGTGAAGAGGGTGCTGCTCGTTTAGCGTTAACCGCTGGCGATGATTATCAGTTGATTTTTACCGTTTCTGATACCAACAAAGTGGCACTAGAGACAGAGCTAAGTCACGCCAACATTAAGATATCCTGTATCGGCCAGATGAATAAATCTGAGCAGATTAATATCACGCGTGGCGACACTTCATTGTCTTTTTCTGAATCCGGATTTGAGCATTTCAGTTGAATATGACTATGGAACAAAAACCAGCCCATCAGCTGTTTAATATGCTAAATCCTGTTCATTTCCTGGCCGTGGGATTTGGTTCCGGCCTGGCACCGAAAGCACCGGGTACATTTGGAACCGCCGTTGCGGTTCCCTTGTTCGTATTGTGCTGGACATTTCTCCCACATAGCTACCTGGTCGCGCTAACCGTGGTTATGGCTGTGGCAGGCGTCTATATCTGTGGCAAAGCCGCGGAAGATGCTGGGGTTCACGATCATGGTGCTATCGTCTGGGATGAAATCGTCGGCTTTTTTATATGTATGCTCGGCATCACGGTCAATTGGATGACGTTATTGGTGGGTTTTCTGCTGTTTCGTTTTTTCGATATTGTAAAGCCCTGGCCAATAAAGCTTGCCGACCAACGTGTCAGCGGTGGCTTTGGTATCATGCTCGATGATGTGCTTGCCGGTTTTATGGCACTGGCGGCAATGCATATAATCTTTTAATCGCGATTTTTATTACTTGTCAGCAAAAAAGGACCGAATTCGGTCCTTTTTTTATGGCTCTGTTGCGGTAATTCATCGCTTTGACTTTTTGTGCTATCTCGGTAAATTAGCTATGGATGCCGCTGAGGTAAACTTTCGCACATAGCGAACAACGGACGGATGAAAATACTAAAAAATGAAAAAGTTAATTTTATTGCTTGCGCTGGTAATGCCCTTATCTGGATGTGTAGGGCTGGCCGTTGGTACGTTTGGAACATTTGAAACTAAAGTAAGTAAGCCAGATATTAGTGAAGAGCGAAATCAATTCGATTATAAAATTGAAGCTCCTACCTTTACTAAAGAAGCGCTTGTGAATTCTTGGGGGGAAGCTGACGAAATAATCCAAGATGGAGTATGTGAAGTTCTGATTTATCATGATGGCTATTCATGGTCAGGTGTTGGGGCTTTTGTCGTAGTAGTTCCGATTCCGTTATTAGTACCTAGTGGTTATGATGAAAACCGGTTTTACTTTAAAGATGGCTACTCAGTTGGATTAATCAAAGAATACGGCGAAGTCACTTCTGCTTTAGGTTACATGTGCGGAAGCAACGAGTGTAAATTTTTATCAGGTACAGTCAACACAGAGAAGACCAAAAAAGTAGAAATGGCAGAGTGTCATGATTCAACTGGCATTGACGTATCGTCAACTAATTGAAAGGCTCAATTGACGCTAACAGATTGAAAAGGTTAATGTCTCTAACGAGCGAACTGCAGTCGTTGAGTTCATGGCAGGGAAAACATGCCGACATGCCTACATATCGAAAGGTTAAGAAAGTTAGGAAACCCATGATTCCAGATTATTCAAAATACTCAATTGATGAGTTAAAGGAGGTTTGTTTTAATATCAATAACCACAAATATCCTGAAAGATATGAGGCAGCAAAACTTCAATTGGAATCGAAGCTTTTTATCGAAAATCAAAGGCTTGTCAACCAAGAAAAGTCATATAATAAACAAGCCTCTGAAACCCTAAACGTATCTAGTACAGCTCACCTTCAAGAATTCTTTCCTACTGCAATTACGTTAATTCTTGGTCTTTCTATTTGGGCACACTTTTCTCTCCAGCAAGGCTTAGGATGGACCGGGTTTCATAGTATTTTCATTCTAATTTGGTTTGCAGTAGCTTTTATCCCCCAACTAATACTCCACGCCAGGTACTCAATAATTAATCATGCTTTTCGCGTAAAGCAGGTTGGGACATCTATTTCGATTTCATCGAAAACTTTAACTCGTAGCTTCAATTGGGACGATATAGAGAAGATTGATATTTATGCCCCTAGCAGCATATTTTTTGGATTTATTCGATTTATACCTTCTGAAAATTACTTATATGGAAAAATCCGCATTAAAGGTGAGAAACAAGAAGTGATTATTACCTCTCTATTGGATCAAGAGTTACTTTGGTTACGTTGGCTGAAACCCAGCGTAACGGAACGCCACTGGAGAATGATTTGTCTCCTCTAAAGAGTCGGATGATAAAAACACATTAAACGATAGTAATGCGCGCTGTTATAGAAAAATTTAGTTTAGAATATAAGTACATCTGCAGTAGAGTCGTGCAACCTTTAGATAACCTTATATTAGAAGTTGCTGACGGACCGAGTTTGGCACAATTCGGTCTTTCAAGGTTGGCCAAGATTCCCTGTAGTATCAGGGAATGACACAAGGGCTTTTGCTTTTTGCTCGGAACAGCGTGTGCTCGGAGTGGCATTTTCTGCCACGTACTCGGAGTATCGCTTGCGATACGTGCTCAGGGAGTTTCAACTCCCGTCATTGACACTTAAGAGACACTCGGACTTAGTTTAAGATACCGTGTAGTATCACGGTATGACGATTTTGATTTGCTTTTAACTCGGAGCGACGTTTTGTGTCGCGTGCTAGGAACAATCTTTGATTGTGTGCTCGAAGGGACGTTTTACGTCACGTGCTCGGAGTATCGTGCGCGATACGTGCTCAGGGAGTTTCAACTCCCGTCATTGGCACGTTAGATACATTCGGCCTGAGTTAAGATTCCCTGTCGTGGCAGGGAATGACTCAATCACTTACAACTTACCGCTTACCGCTTTCTTCCCAGCATAAAAAAAGGCAGCCAATGCTGCCTTTTTTGACTCTGACGGACTAATTAGTGCGTTTCACGCATTCCATCTTTCTCACCGGAAATTTTCAGTTCTTCTTCCAGTTTTTCTGTCATATCTTGTGGGTGGCTGTCTTCTGCGCCATGCATCCAGTCAACCAGCTTATCACTAAGTAACCATAGTAATACACCGGCAATGAAGGCCATGATAGCTACGCCACCAAAGGTTGCCATTGGACCGGCTTCACCAACCAGCTTACCAATTTCGGCAGCGGCTTTGTTGCCCAGACCCGAGAACAGGAACCAGATACCCATAAGTAGGGAAGTGTATTTCAGAGGGGCGAGCTTAGAAACCATAGATAGACCAATCGGTGACAGGCAAAGTTCACCCATCGTATGGAATATGTAAGCCATTACTAACCAGATAACGTGTGCTTTGGCAGAATCAGAATCACCAATTTGTAATGCCGCGCCACACATGGAAATGAAACCAAGGCCAAGGAAGAACATACCTAAGGCGAATTTCTTTGGCGAATTAGGTTCGGCTTCACCCATTCTCAACCACAATGCGGCAAACATAGGTGCCATGATGATGATGAATAATGGGTTTACTGATTGTAACCAGCTCGCAGGCATTTCCCAGCCGAAGAACACCAAGTCGGTTTTGTACTTGGCAAACAGGTTCATTGAGCCTGCAGCTTGTTCAAAACCTGCCCAGAATACAATGGTGAAGAAACTCATAATCAAGATAACTTTTACGCGATCACGTTCTTCCAGCGTCAGAGGTTTGTTTGACGCAGCACCACCAACAGACTGCTTTTTAGCAGAAGGTTCGATACCCAATTCGCCCAGGTATTTGTTTGATAAGGCCAGTTGCAACAACACACCGATTAGCATACCGACACCAGCAGCCAGGAAGCCATATTGATAGTGAAGTTTTTCACCGATGGTACCAACTACCATATAGCCCAGAATTGAGCCCAGGTTGATACCCATATAGAAAATGGTAAAGGCCGCATCACGACGCTTGTCACCATCTTCATACAAATCACCAACCATTGTAGAAATATTTGGTTTGAAGAAGCCATTACCGACAATCATCAGGCCAAGACCTAACCACAGGAAGGTTGTTTCCATGCCTGCAACCATCGCGTGAGGCGTACCTAAGGCAAATTGACCGAGCATCATCAGGATACCACCAACGATGATCGACTTTCTCTGGCCCCAAACGTTGTCAGCCATCCAACCACCAAGCACTGGCGTGATATAAACTAACATTGCATAGGTACCCAAAATACCCAGAGCGTTAGAACTAATTGCTTTTTCCAGATCCGCATCGGCTGAAGCGGAATTTGGGTCGATACCAAAGTAGGCCATATCCCAGCCAAAATTACTGGCAAACGCAACCAGGTATAAGACAAAAATACCACGCATGCCGTAGTAGCTCATTCGTTCCCACATTTCTGTACCAAACAGCAGGAACAAGCCTTTCGGATGACCAAACATGGTATCCGTTTTTACGTTAGACATTGAAACTTCCTTAAAATTAGTAATACCGAACCACTTAGATGGGTTGGTAAGAATTATTTTTTTGCCACTCGTTTATACCTATCGGCCTTGCTAAATGCAAGATGTTCTGCTTTAAGGTAGCCTACTTGGATAATTATTCATCTATTCAGTTAACATAAATTTTGCATAGTGGAGAGAGATGCAGGGGGAATTTCAGGGATCGGAGAGAAAATCCGTCCAGAAAAAATTAGTAAATTTTTTCTCTAAAACACTGATTGTTGAATATACTGAAGCAAGTTATGCGAAAAATTTGTGCGGATAGAGTCGTAGATGGAGCTAGTTTGTAACTTAACTCCGTCAGGTTTTAGCCCGAAATTCAGGAACCCATTCATTACCAACCGGGAGGGAGTGAGGGTCCAAGACAAGTTGAGCAATAGCTATGCCAGAGTGGTTGACCTTGAGCTGTCAGGTTCTAACGTCATTTGTGTTTGCGTTTGCGGCGATCAAAGTATTGAATCCGCTTGCTCAGGATATTGGTCTGGTCGACAGGCCCAGCGCCCGAAAACTTCATCAGGGCAACATTCCGCTTATCGGTGGCCTTGCGGTGTTCACCGCGGTTCTATTCGCCTCAGTATTATGGCTGCCTAACACTCAGGAATTACGTCTATACCTCATTGCTTCGGCGATGACGGTTTTCATTGGTGCACTTGATGATAAATACGATTTAAGCGTGCGGGTACGTTTGATCGGTCAGGTGATTATTGCCAGTCTGATGATTCATGGCGTTGGCGCTTATATCAGTAATCTTGGTGACCTGTTTAATTTAGGTGATATTGATATTGGCTGGCTTGGTATACCTTTCACCTACTTTGTGATTATTGTCGCCGTCAATGCCTTTAATATGATAGATGGCATTGATGGATTAATTGGTTCATTGAGTATCAATACCTTCGCGTCGATCGGCTTGCTGTTTTTACTCAGTGGTCAGGACAACTACCTGAGCGTATCGCTGATTATGGCTACCGCCTTGTTACCGTTTTTATTGTTCAACCTGAAACTAGGTAAGCGGATAAAGTCGAAGATATTTATGGGCGACTCGGGAAGCATGTTTATCGGACTCAGTGTTGTATGGCTGCTTGCCTGTGGCACGCAGGGCGAGGGTAGGGCATTTAATCCGGTTACTGCACTGTGGTTAATTGCGCTGCCGCTTATGGATATGCTGTCTATTGTAATACGCCGATTTAAGCAGGGGTTGTCACCATTAAAACCGGATCGCGATCACATACACCATATTTTAATACGCCTTGGCAACAGTCCTGGGAAGGCATTGCTTATGATCACCGGTGCTGCGGTGGTTATGTCGGTGCTTGGCATTTTGGGAGAAAGCCTCGGTGTCCCACAAAGCGTTATGTTTGCCTTGTTTATTGCTATTTTTGCGGTGTATCACTGGGCACTAACCGACAATACCGTGCTCAGGCAGTTCCTGAAAGATCATACTCAGGATAAGTCACAATACCACAAAGAAATCTGATATTAGCAGTACCGGGATAACACTGGTTATGCCCGGTCCTGAATCATCTTTCCTGAAGACGGTTTTTTCGTCCACTTCAATCACATCTTTACTGCCCAAAGAATTAGCCTCATATGGCCTAACGACAATAAATACCGCGATGGCCGTTCGCGACTTATCGAAATTGTAATAAATGAACTAAAATAGTTAGTTATCTCAACAAAATAACGATTGCTGCTAATACGTCAATGCCTCAGATTCAGTTGCTTGTGCCAGCTTTATTCGTCCCCTCTTTGCTTAGCGGAGGCACTTTGCTTTTGTCTTACGTTTCCGCTTTGGTATTTTTCGTGTGGCGAAACTGCGGGTATGTGATCACAACGTCCTTGCTTGTGCTGGCACTGAGCAATAATGCGATGGCTCAGGCTACCGCCGAAAAAGCGGATAGCCTGGAACTCGACAATCACTTTCGATTGAACAGCCACAGCTCCGTCAGGGAACGCGTCAGTCAGATTGAATCTTCGCTGGTGATGCCATTTGGTTCATCACTATTTCAGCAATCTAAGCGTATCGAGTCCAATGCGGCGGTTAGGCCACAGTACCGCCTGCGCAGTGGTGATGTGATTAGTATCTGGATGTGGGGCGCTTTTGAATATCAACAGCAACATAAAATTGATTCACGAGGGCAAATATTCCTGGAGCAAGTAGGGCCGGTCGAAGTCGCTGGTGTCAGCGTCGCCAACCTGAGTGATTATTTGCAAAAAAAGTTGGCAAAAGTTTACCACAGCGGTGTTGAACTATACGCCAACCTTCAGGAAGCCGCGCCTGTTGCGATTCTGGTTAGTGGCGCCGTTAATGCACCTGGTCAATATCTTGGCGCAAGCGGTGATGGTGTGCTGTTTTTTCTGAATCGGGCGCAGGGTATCGATATACGACGGGGGAGCTTTCGCCGTATTGAATTGCAACGGGACGGCGAAACCATTGAAAAAATCGACCTGTATCCCTTCTTACAACGAGGCGAATTAGCGAACAGCGCGTTACAGGATTTTGACGTTATTTTTGTACGCCAATCGCAGCTCAGGGTAAATGTCATATTACCGAATCAACTTCCTGTCAGTTATGAACTGTTAGAACGTCCAGCGAAGGGACAGGAGCTGCTGTCATTGCTGTCCTTGCCGGGTTACATCAGCCAGGTCACTATTGTTAACGAGGGCGTTGCAACTAACGTGAAGCAAAATTATTCATTGGAGGAGTTTCGGCGACAGCCCCTCAAAGACGGGGACAGTATCATCTTTGCTGTCAGGGAAGACCAGGCCGCACGGGAAAATAATCGTAATCCTGCGCGCAGTTCGCACCGGAAAACGGAGGGGCATTATGGCTCAGGTTAAGGCGAGAGCTCCGGTTAAGGTCTGGCAGGATGTTGTGTTTGCGATTTTTATCCGCGAGATTCGCAGTAAATTCGATGATAAAGTCGGCATCAGCTGGGCTGTGATTCAACCGGTCTCCTTTATTTTTATCCTCTCTTTCATTCGCGGCAGAATGGATGGTGGCCTGACACATACGATGCCGACGTTTATCTTCATGATGTATGGCATGATAATGATCCAGTTATTTCTTTCCACATTGGCCTCAACAGCGACGGCGATTCATCGCAATAAGGCCTTATTTTCCTTTCGTCAGGTCCAGCCCCTGAGCGCCGTCATGGCCAATGCTTTGTTTGAGATTCTGGTCAAGGTCGCGGTTATTATCGTGCTTTGGGTCGCGGTGTACTTTATTGGTGTCGAAATGCGACTTGATGATCCTTTGATGGTGTTGCTGATGTTGCTCAATGTCTGGTTGCTGGCCGCCAGTCTCGGCTTGATCATGGCGTTGGCGAAAGAGTTTGTGGTAGAAATTGATAAGATTCGCAACCTGATTACCCGACCCATGTTTTTTATTTCCGGGGTGTTTTTCAGCCTTCAGGACATTTCCGAGCAATACTGGCCATTTCTTAACTGGAATCCTTTAGTGCACAGTATTGAGTTATCTCGTCAGGCGGCCTATAGCGGTTATCAGGCGCAAGGGGTGTCGCTGACCTATCTCAACCTGACGACAATGATGCTGCTAATCACCGCACTTATTTTCTATCAGTTGAGCTGGCGCCAGGTGGTAAGTCGATGATTGAATTGATTAACGTCTGCAAGTACTACCCGTCGAAACTCGGACGTCAGTATGTGTTTAACAATCTCAACTTTACCATTCCGGGAGGGCACAATATCGCCTTATTAGGAAAAAATGGTGCCGGTAAGTCGACCTTGTTCCGGTTACTGGCCGGCAGTGAGTATCCCAATCAGGGGCAGGTAACAACACCGTATAATATTTCCTGGCCGGTGGCGCTGGCAACCGGTGTCCATCCGAAAATGACCGGCCGGGAAAATACGCGTTTTATTGGCCGGGTAAATGGTGTAACGGATTTAGAGTATTACGAAGAACGGGTCAAACAGTTTGCCGAACTCAAACAAAAGTATGATCTCCCGGTTCGTACATATTCATCGGGTATGCGCTCACGCCTGGCATTTGCCTGTTGCATTGCCATTGATTTCGACATTTATCTGATTGATGAAGCAATTTCGGTGGGGGATCCTAAATTTCGTCGGAAAACCAAACATGCCTTGCTGAATAAGAGTAAAACCTCCAACGTTATTATGGTCAGTCATGAGTTGGACGATGTGCGCCTGTTTTGTGACAGTGCCATTCTTATTCAACATGGACAGCTAAGCTTTTTCAACGATCTCGAACAAGCGATTGATATTTATGAGGCGAACTGATTATGAGCCAAACTGATATTGATAAATTAGAACAACGTTTTCGGGAGTTGGAGGATAAGTGGAGTGAATCTGAATGGCAGGATGCGGATTTCCTTCGGGAAAGAGCCCTGGAATTTGAAGATACCGATGTAGAACTGGCTTATCGAATCATGCAGCGGGCCCACAATCTTCGCCCCAATGGCGGATTAATCAAAAACAAGTTGCAGGAATATCGGCAACTGCTGTTAGAGCAGGGGTCACCGATTTTGATGTCATCATCGCAACCTGCAGAAAGTGCCCCTGCCGCATCAATAGCGACTGACACGGCACTGCCAGCACCGAAAACTGCAATTGAGAGGTTAATTTTCTGGTGCCAACAACCGGTTACCTTGCTGGTCGTCGTGCCCTGGTTATTACTAGCAATTTACTTCACCATTCTGGCGAGTCCCAGATATGAAAGTCACGCCCAGGTAATTGTCCGTAAACCAGATATTCAACATGGCCAGGAGCCATCTTCAGCACTATTAGGGGGCAGGACTGCAAGCGCTGCCGGCGACACGCAACTGATTCGAGCCTTTATTCATTCTCGGGATATGCTGGTGCACCTGCAAACTGAATTGGCGTTATTTGAACATTACACGGCGAGAGAGCGAGATGTGTTTTCCCGGCTTGGCAAAGATGCCAGTAACGATGAGTTCCTGGCGTTTTATGAAAAGCATATCGTTGTCGATGTTGATGAAGCCTCCTCGGTCGTGACCATAAAAACCCAGGCTTTCAGCGGTGAATACGCGCAACAGTTAAACCAGCAAATTATTGCAAAATCGGAAGATTATATTAACAGTATTGGTCAGTCTCTGGCTCGTAAACGGTTAACCTTTATCGAGGCTGAGCATAGACTCATTGAAGAACGGTTGCGCAAGGCAAAAACCGATCAACTGCGCTTTCAGCAGAAATATCGATTATTTGATCCTCAACAGGAAGCACAGGCAGTGCAACAAATTGCCTTCAACCTTGAGGAAGTACTGTCAGATAAAAAAACTCAGTTGTTGGCGTTGCAGGAATATATGCAGGAGTCTTCCCCTAAGATTCGCTCATTACAACGAGAAATAACGGCCCTGGAAAAGCAACTGGTCAGTGAAAAACAGCGGCTGATTTCACAGAAAGGGCAGCAGCAGGATATTTCCTTCGGTGAAGTTCTTGCCCGTTATTCCGCTTTTCAAATTAAAGTTGACCTGGCAATGCAGGCGTATACCTCCTCGCTGGTGTCTTTAGAGCGTTCCCGCATTGAGGCGTATCGGCAACTTCAGTACATGGTGGTCGTGGAAAGCCCGACTTTGCCGGAAGATCACAGCTATCCGGACAAGCTGTACAACTTATCCCTGGCGGCTGTGGTACTGATGATTTTATTTGGAATAGGAAAAATTCTGATAGCGACCATTAAGGAGTTGGCTTAATCCGACAGCTAAGCTATTACCGGGATATTTGCTAAGCTGATTATATTGCTTGCCGATCGAGCGTTACGGCCCTGAATAATAAATGACTCGATGATCAATACGTTATATATTCATGCCGGTTCACATAAAACTGGCTCAACATCTATCCAACGTTTTTTGCGCCTGAATGAGGATTCACTGCGCGAGGACGGCATTGCGACTCCTGGCCTGAAGGGCATCTTAAAACCCACCCCTGATCTCAATAATTACGGTCTGTTTCCACAGGCTTTTCACGCTCTTGCCAGGGTGCGCCAACCGATAGCCCTGATCTCCCGGGAAAATTTTTCCTGGGTGGACGATATTAATAAATTATTAGAATTGCGCGATGTGCTCTATCAGTATGCGCACAAAGTGAAAATTATTTTTTATCTGCGGCGACAGGATAGCCTGGCGATTTCCCAGAAACAGGAAGGGACTAAGTGGTTTGATTGTTCAATCGCTTATGGCCATGAACCAACGGCCTTGCCTGGAGAATTGTCCTCAGTGGCACGGCGTTACCTGGACTTTGAAAGTAAAATTTCGATGTGGGCGAAAGTGTTTGCTAAAGACAACATGATTCTTCGGGTATTTGAGCCTGAGCACCTGGTCGAATGCGATGTGGTAAAAGATTTTTGTCATGTACTGGGCCTTGAGACTGACTACTACCAATTTCCGGAGAAAGCCAATGAATCCTTAGGACGCATAAGCCAACTGTTTTTGCATCAAAGTCATCCGGCATTTGCTGATGGGAGCATGGCCCGGCACCGACTGATACGGGCGGTTCGTGATTTTGACAAACGAGTAACGGATGAGCAAAAACTGTTACCCGGCCGGCAACAGGCGGTGGAATTTTATCAACAATTTAAGGCTGCGAATGGCAGGTTGAATCAGGATTATCAACTCACCGAACGTGAGTATTTATTTAATGATGATTTCTCTCACTACCCGGAAACGGGAAATGGCGAGATCTTAAGCCTGACCCAGGTGAATGAGATCTATGCCGATTTATTTGCCGATTTCAGTTTTGTCGACAGTCATGAAGAAAGTGACTATAAACGCAGGCAGAGTGCCAAGCTCAGAGATATCGCCATGAGTTTGCCCGCAGCGTGTCATGACCAAAAAGTGCAATTGCTGACATTGGCTTTACAGCTAAACCCCAATGGTCATTTTATTCGTAAGCAATTAACCCAGTTAACGACGCGAACCATGGTGGAACAATAATGTTTACAAATCCATTTCGGCCAAAACTGATTCAGTGCGATGACATCGAATTATTTGTGATTTTCGGTGCGATGCGTTCAGGCTCTAACCTGCTTCAGGAAAAACTCAATTATTTTGATGATTTAATCTGCCTGGGAGAGCTGTATAACCCGTCTTTTGTTGGCGTTGACCGACCTCATATTAATAAGTTTTCTTATGCCGGATACGGGCGGAATGACCCCGAGTCACGAAAAAGCCGGCAAAAGGACCCGTTTTTGTTATTACAGCAGGTTCAGGATCAGGCCCAAAAAGAAGGAAAAATACCTGGATTTCGCCTGTTTGATGGCCACAACAAGGATGTGCGCAGGGTATTATTAAACAATCCACGGGTACGTAAAATATTACTCCAGCGAGACCTTGTTGATTCATTTGTTTCCCTGGCCCTGGCAAGGGAGTCAGGGCAGTGGGTTAAACGAGATGAAAAAGCCAACAAGGTCACCCAGGTGCACTTTGATATTGACGAGTTTGAACAATACGTGCGTAAAACTCAGCGCTATTTCGGCGCACTTAAGCAAAGACTGGACGAAACTCAGCAGCAGTATAAAGTGATCGATTATTATGATGTCCTGGATGACGAAAAAGTCGAGGAAATTGCCAAATTTGCCGGATCTACTGTCGAGATGCGAAAGCAACCGACAACCCTGCGCAAGCAAAACAAAGGAGGACTCGAACAAAAGCTATCCAACTTCGAACAGGTCAAAGATTACCTGCATGGGTTCAATCAGTCGGCCCTGGGCTAAGGAGAGATAAATGCACCCGCTATTAAATCAGCTTTTGCGGCCCTATCGTATGGTAAAACATGGCGGGCAAATCGCTCTTTACTTGCTGAAATCTTCATATTATTCCAGGCAATTGAGTGTTTTTCAGGATAATACCCAATTGATCAATCGCGGCGATATCATTTTATTTGCCACATTGCGCAATGAAGCGCATCGAATGGAATATTTTCTTGATTATTACCGCCGCCTCGGCGTTGATCATTTTATTCTGGTGGATAACGACTCGAATGACGGTTTTCGTTTCTGGGTAAAAGAACATCAGGATGTTACTGTGTTTTTCACCCGGGAGTCATATAAAGCTTCGAATTTTGGTATGCACTGGCTAAATTATTTATTGCGTAAATTTGGCTCCGGGCACTGGTGCCTGACCTGCGACCCCGATGAGTTTCTGGTCTATCCCAAGCAGGAGGAAATGGATCTCAAGCAACTTTGTCAGTACCTGCAACAAACTCATCGTCCGAGTTTCTATACCAATATGGTCGACATGTATGGCAAAGGAGCGTTAAAGGAGTGCCTCTATCAGCCTGGTAGTGATCCACTGCAAAGCCACCCATATTTTGACCGCAGTGGTTATTTTTACCGGGAAAATAAAGCCTACTCATCCCTTTGGGCTCAGGGCGGTGTAAGGTTACGCACCCTGTTCAAAGATACCCCCGAACATGGCCCGGCACTGAATAAAACGCCCTTGATTAACTGGCGCTGGTACTATGCTTACATCTCATCAATGCATATGGCAATTCCAAGAAAACTCAACAAAGGTTATCAGCAGGGACTGACTGGCGCATTATTGCACTTTAAGTTCATTGCCGAATTTGAACAAAAAATTGTCGAAGAAATGGAGCGCAAGGAGCATTACGGCGATTCGATAGAGTATAAAAAATATCAGCAGTTTTTAAAGGACTCGATGCATTTTGAACCACGCTTGTCGGTCAAATATCAAGGCTGGCAACAATTGCAGCAATTGGGGCTCATCGTTAATCAGGAGTTGATTTAATGCCTCTTGCCTATGCGATTCTCGCCCATGAACCCTTTAGCCGGTTAAGACCTCTGCTCGATTGCCTGACCGACAACGGTGATATTATCGTCCTGCACTACGATTTGGCGACCCCTCATGCTAATGATATTGAGCTGATTAAACGCTATTTCCCCAAGGTTATTTTAGCTGAGAGGGTTAGGGTCGAGTGGGGGGAATCTTCAATAGTATTCGCGACGTTAAATTGTTTACGAGCGTTACAACAAGCGGGGGCGAATTATGAATACGTCACCCTGTTAAGTGGTAGTTGTTTTCCGGTTAAAGGCAGCACCCACATCGAACAATTTCTGCATAATTTTGACGGCGCTGAATTCATTGAAGCGGTAAATGTCGAACATCAGCGCTGGATAACCGAGGGCATTCAACAGGAACGTTGGCAACTGCCCCACTGGTGTAACTGGCGACATCATCCCAAATGGTTTTCCTGGTCGATACGAATTCTATCCTGGCTTGGTGTCAAACGTCGGTTTCCGCTGGACTGCCCGGTACATATGGGATCCCAGTGGTGGACCTTAAGTCATGGAATGGTTGAGAAAATATTGACCTTGTGCGAACAGACACCAGAATTACTGACCTTTTTAAAGCATACCTGGATACCGGATGAGTTTTTTTTCCAGACATTGGTCGCTCACCTGATCAAGGATAAGTCCAATATACACCCTCCGTTGATGAACTATCGGTTTAATTGCAAAGGGATCCCAAAAACCTATTCAATCAATGACTTAAATGAATTGGTGCGGTTGCCGGAAAATAAGTGTTTCACCCGGAAAATTCAGGCCAGAGACGAGAAATTTGTCTCCCTGTTCAGACGTGTATACTTAAATCAGATGCCTGTGCCAGAGGAGATAAATATCGTCGCCCACTCAAAAGTTCCGGATAATTTGCGTTGGTACAAACGTGAGTGCTTATTTTCCGACAACCTCGACCAGCTTCCCGTTCCTTGCAGCGTTTTGATCTGGCATAAAGGAGCCGAAGGGGTTTTGCCTGGATTGTACCATGCACTGTCGCAGAATATGACCGATATGGGCGTATTCGCCAACTTATTTGCCGCCGACACTATTGGGTATGGCAAGCAACCGCCATTACCCGGCTACGAGGCGGGTGATACTTCGCTGAGGGATTATGATCGAATGGAATTTATCCAACAACTTTGTTTGCGTGACCCGAAAGGGATTGTATTTTTATATCAGTTTTCCGTGGCGGATAAATTTCTAAAGGCCATCAGCAGCGCAAGCCAGGTGCAGTTGCTGGAAGTATTTGCTGCTAACGATAACCAGATAAACGATTTTACCCGCCTGGAAAAAGAGCAGGTCGAGTCTCGCTGGCAGAAAAAACATGTCGCTCAGTTTACCAGTGACAACATTGAGGGACTTTGTAGGTGCATTACGGCTCATCAACAGGCGTCGGTGTTTTACCAGGCATTAAATGGCACTAAGGATTACTCAAAAAATGTTATCAATGGCGAGCCAGATGGCAAGGTCAAGCATACTCAGTAGTGCGATAGCGATGATTCCCAGGCCAACGCCCGTATTAGCAAGCGCACAACCGAACAGTAAAAAAACAGGCTCGGCTTAACCCATATACCGCAGGCAACTATGTCAATGAAATACCTAACCGCCGCCATCATTTCCTGGCTGTTCGCCCCCGTCGTCGAATGGCAAAGGTTACGTGCGTTGCGTTTAGCAAAAACACATTTCCAACAGTTACAACTTATTCAGGATAACTTACGACAAATTAACCATTCAAATATCCTTGTTTTTGCCACCATGTTCAATGAAGCCCATCTGTTGCCAGCATATCTTGAGCATTATCGACGGCTCGGGGTAAATCATTTTATTTTTATCGATAATGATTCAACGGATAAAAGCCTGGATCTGCTTACCGGTTGCGAAGATGTATCTGTATTTCAAACCCATAACAGCTATAAACAGGCTAACTTTGGCATGCACTGGGTCAATGCTTTGTTACGGAAGTATGGCTGCGGACATTGGTGCCTGGTATGCGATCTCGATGAATTGCTGATTTTCGAAAATGGCTCGTATCAGAGCAGTCCGACAACGAATAACCCGACACCATTAACGGCGCTAACGCAACGATTGGATAACGGTCAGCAAGAATCTTTCTATACGATGATGCTGGATATGTATCCACGGCAGATAGATGAAAGACGGCAACCGTCACCTGCAGGTGCAAAGGAGTTATTGGCATCGGCGCCATATTTCGACAAGAGAGGTTATCAGTGGCGGTTCAACAAAAAATATCGATCGCAGATGGTCCGTGGTGGGGTAAGGCAACGGCTTTTATATTCGCACGATCCGGATAAGGCTCCGGCATTGCAGAAAATTCCTCTGGTAAAATGGCAAGCATCCTACGCCTATTTGTCATCGATGCATACACTGGCACCCAGGCGGCTTAACCTTAGCTTTCAGGCTCCTGAAACCGGCGCCTTGTTACATTTTAAATTTGCGCCCGGTTTTGCGGCTAAAGTCAGCCAAGAATCAGTTCGTCAACAACATTATGACAATTCCAGTGAGTATCAGTGTTACCAAGCCTTGAATGATGCGACCGCTATGTTTGATGACGGCGTATCAATTCGTTTTGAATCCGCCAGGCAATTGGCCGATCTTGGACTGATACGTGCAGTACATCAGGTTAGTGACGAGCCAACACCAGCGACATACGCGCAAATAAAAACGAGAACGGACGCTGATGGGCCAAAGGTCACCGATAATGGCTGAGCAAAAGCAAGATAAAGCTAGCCAGTCGCCACTTATAAGCGTCATTATGCCGGTGTATAACGCTCAGGCTTATGTCAAAGAGGCCGTGTTTAGTATTCTTGAACAGAGTTTTACTGATTTTGAGGTGATCATTGTCGATGATGGCTCAACTGATGCAAGCGGCCGTATTCTTGCTGATATTGCCCGGCAAGACTCGAGAATTCATCTCTATTCCCGCACCAATCATGGCCTGATTAGCAGCCTTAATTTTGCCCTGGATAAAGCCAGGGGGCAGTACCTGGCGCGCATGGATGCCGATGATGTCAGTACACCACAGCGGCTGCAGCAGCAGTTACAATTTCTGCAACAACACCCGGATATTGCGGTACTGGGTACCGGCTATGTCTATATTGATCAACACGGACATCGTTTAGGAAAACGACATACTTGCATGTATCATGATGATATTGTCGCCAGCTTCTTTTTTGGTAATCCGATTGCTCACCCTTCGGTGATGGTGAATCGCAGATTATTGAGGCAGCCGCTGAATTACGAAGCGGATTATATCGGGGCTGAGGATTTTCAACTCTGGCTACGATTGAGTCAACAGGTACGTTTTGCCAATTTGCCAGAACCGCTGTTGTATTATCGCCTGAGCGGACAATCCCATTCTGATCACCTGCAGCAAGTCCAGCGCGACAGTGCGATTCGTGCGATCAGCAAATTTACCTTTTTAAAACTTTCGCCAGATCCCGAATCTCTGGCACAAGCCCTGTTTAATTCTGCTGGCGCGTGGCGGGATTATCCACAATTTCTTTTTGCCTGTATAAAACTGAATTTATTTAATATCAAAGCATCGGGGGTATCAGCCTGGGCATTATTAAAACGAACACTGATTGCCCAACGAAGTTATTTTCGTCGACGCTTGCGAGCATCGACGATGACGGAGGAGCGCCGCATTGAATAAGCAACCCTTGCTAACACTGGGCTTTTCTGCGACAACGACACGGCTTGAACCTTTACTGACTATGCTTGCCAGGCTTGAGCCGGACAGGCACTTTGAGGTATTGATTGTTGTCCAAGGCGAAATGGTTCATGGCAGAAATATCCCTGCCCATATTCGCGTGATCCATGATAAACGGCTGGGGCTAAGCCGCAGTCGTAATCAGGTCATTGACCATAGCAACGGTCAATACATCTGGTTTCTGGATGATGATGTCATTATTCAGCAAAATTCATTGCAAATGTTGTTAGGTGCACTGACTACGAATCAGCGTTCCCAGGCGTTGCGAGGCAGGGTTGGCTGTATTGAAAACCCAAATCGTTACTATAAATCCTATGGTGAGAACGAGCGACTAAATCGCTGGCAATTGCTACAGGCAAGCTCAATAGAGCTGGTAATCGACCGTCACTTTATCCGAGCCCATGGTATTCGCTTTAATGAGAGCCTTGGATTAGGCACGGCAATGCCTGCCACCGAAGAAGTGAATTTCCTGCTCGATATTGAACAGGCGGGAGGGACTTTAACTAACCTGAATCAGGTCCTGGCCTATCATACCTGCAACGACCAGGGACGGGTCCTGGCAAACGAAGGCATTTTCCGGGCCAGGGGAGCGACCGCATCGAGGTTTGGTTTGCTGGGAATCGCACTATTACTGCGCTGGGGCATCCGTTATTTTCTTCGCTATCGGCGCTTAAGTTATGTCAAGAGTATGATTCATGGCTATTATCAAGGATACGGGAAGCTTGTGCAGTGAAGTAACAATGGCGATGCCTTCTCAACATAATCAGATGATAAAGAACTCAATATGGCACAGCATTTAGACAAAGTTTCTATTATAATGTCGACCTTTAATTCACTGGCCTGGGTCGGTGAAGCCATTGAAAGTGTTATAGCCCAGAGCTACGGTAACTGGGAACTGCTGATTACCGACGATGCTTCCGAGGATAATACCAGGCAGTTACTCGAATTTTATGCCCAACAATATGATAATGTTTATATTTTTTTCAACGAGAAAAATATGGGGGCAGCGTACTCTCGAAACCGGGGGATAGCGAAGGCTACGGGCCGATACCTGGCATTCCTTGATGCGGATGATAGCTGGCAGCCAAATAAGCTGGCCGAGCAGGTTGAATTTATGCAGCGCTATCATATCCCACTGTCGTGTACCAGCTATCAGGTGGTAGATGAACATGGGAAAAAGCTGGGGCTGATAGACCAGCAGCCACATGGCCAGATTGATTACGATGATTTGCTGAAAAAAAGAGTGACATTTGGTTGTTCAACCGTGATTGTCGATAAAAACGAAACGGGCTACTTTTTGATGCCTGAAATGCGCACCGGCCAGGATTATGCTACCTGGCTGGGAATTATTAAAAAAACCGGGTACGCATATCACTACCCCCAGTGTTTGACGAATTATCGTATTACGCCAGGTTCAATATCGCGTAATAAGTTTCGTAAGGCGCTAAGACAATGGCAGATATACCGGCAACAGGAAAAATTAAGTTTGCGTCGATCTACTGTGTGTTTTCTAAATTACGCGTATCGGGCAATCTTTCGAAAATAGAAATAACAACTAAGGGAATAAAACATGCACTACGATGTGTTTAATGGTGATGCCGATGGTATCCTGGCGCTATTGCAATTGCGCCTGGCGGATCCCAAAGATTCAACTCTGATCACCGGGGTAAAACGCGATATCTCGTTATTGAAACAGGTTGATACGCAGCAAGCCTCTTCGGTAACCGTTCTTGATGTGTCGATGGAGAAGAACATCGATGCGCTGGAAAAGCTGCTTGAACGTCAAATACCGGTATTTTATGCGGATCATCATCGCGCGCCGGCTATCCCGCAAAGCTCATACCTGCATGCCATGATCAATACCTCACCAGACGTATGCACCGGCTTACTGGTTAATGACCATTTGAAGGGGAAATATTATCTTTGGGCGATAGCCGCTGCTTTTGGTGATAACTTAAAAGCCAGCGCATTACGTCAGGCAAAATTGCGCGGTGTTTCAGAGAGCCTTGCCGCCAATCTTGAGCAACTGGGTATCTATATTAACTACAATGGCTATGGTCGCAGTATTGAAGATTTACACTTCCACCCGGCTCAGCTTTATAAGATGTTATTGAATTTTGAAAATCCGGAGCCACTATTTACCGACAAAGAATCGATTTTCTATCAGCTACAGCAGGCTTATCATCAGGACATGGGCAGGGCAGAATCGGCTCAGGTGTTATTCAATAACGATCATTGTAAGGTCGTATGTCTTGAGGATGCCGCATGGTCTCGTCGAGTGAGTGGCGTTTTTGGTAATGATTTAGCCAATCAATCTCCTGATAAAGCCCATGCAGTGTTTACCAAAAATATCGACGACAGCTTCACGATTTCTGTGCGCGCGCCACTGAATAATAAACAGGGTGCGGATGAAATCTGCGTGCAGTTTCCAACCGGAGGCGGTCGGGCGGGTGCTGCCGGTGTTAATGCCTTACCGGCAGCTCAGCTAGAAGAGTTTATTCAGGTATTTTCAGATTACTATAAATAATATTTAAAGAAGGAAAGGACATGAGTTTATTAATTACGGGGGGCACCGGCTATATCGGCAGCCATACCGTTGTCGAATTAATTAAGGCCGATAAAGACGTTGTTATTGTTGATAATTTGAGTAACTCTTCAACACTGGTACTGGATCGAATCGAAAAAATTACCGGTCTGCGTCCGACATTCATCAAAGCGGATATTTGCGATGAAGCGGCGATGCGCCAGGTCTTCAGCGATCATGATATAGACGGCGTCATTCATTTTGCCGGATTGAAAGCGGTGGGTGAGTCGACACAAATTCCTTTGTCTTACTATCAAAACAATGTGGCTGGCACCTTGGTCTTATTGCAGGTCATGGCCGACTTTAATGTCAAAAACATGGTATTCAGCTCGTCTGCGACTGTATACGGCGAGCACAACGTTTCACCGTTACTGGAAACTATGCCAACGTCCGCTACTAACCCTTATGGGCAAACCAAATTGATGATCGAACATATCTTGTTTGATTTAGCGAAGAGCGATCCTGAATGGTCGATAATATCGTTGCGTTACTTTAACCCGATCGGCGCTCATGAAAGCGGCCTGATTGGTGAAAATCCGAACGGAATTCCGAATAACCTGCTGCCTTACGTTGCTCAGGTTGCGGTTGGCAGACTTGCTCAATTGCAGGTGTTTGGCGATGATTACGATACGGTAGATGGAACCGGAGTGCGCGACTACATTCATGTGGTGGATCTGGCTCTGGGCCACCTGAAAGCGGTTGAAGCCCTGGCGGAAAAACCCGGTTGCACGGCGATAAACCTGGGTACCGGTAATGGTACCTCGGTATTGCAAATCGTCGAGCAATTTAAAGCAATTTCAGGTGTTGATATACCTTATCAAATTGTCGAACGTCGTCCGGGCGACATTGCTACTGTGTTTGCCAATGCAAATCTAGCCAGGGAAGCCCTGGACTGGCAGGCCGAACGCGGGTTAAAAGAAATGATTGCCGATACCTGGAAGTGGCAGTCGAATAACCCGAATGGATTCGAGTAATTAGCTACTACGAAGCGATTATCATAAAAAAAGCCAGTCATCATGACTGGCTTTTTTGTGTCTTCCGCGCGCTAATTGCCGGGCATTGCTTCGGTTCTTTTAGCGGGTTAGTGTTTTAAACATTTCAGACTCAGGCGCGTTTTCACGGTGAGTGAATTTTGATACCAGGTAACCGGATAACAGCGCCAGGGTGAATCCAGGAATCATTTCATAAAGCGCAAAGAGGCCACCAAGGTGGGCAAGTTCACCCCAGACAATGACAATAACGGCACCCGTAACGATCGATGCCATGGCGCCGAAGCGGGTATAGCCCTGCCAGTACAATGCAAGGATGATAGTCGGGCCGAAGGCACTACCAAATCCAGCCCAGGCATAGCTGACCAGGCCCAGTACTGAACTTTGTGGGTCCAGGGCTATGATAGTAGCGAGTGTCGCTATTGCCAATAAAGAAAACCGTGTCAGCCATACTAATTGTCCTTCTGTGGCAGGTTTTTTACTGTATTTTTTATAAAAGTCTTCAACGATAACCGAGGAGCAGACAATTAACTGCGAATCAATGGTACTCATGATTGCCGATAGGATTGCCGCAATGATGACCCCTGCAACCCATGGATTTAATAGTGCTTTGGCAAGAAAAATAAAGACGGTTTCACTATTTTCAAGCGGCGCATCGGCGTAATAGGCGATGCCAACAAGACCCACGGCAAGGGCACCGAGCAAGGATAAAATCATCCAGCTCATCGCAATATTACGAGACGTGGGGATATCCTCAACCGAGCGAATTGCCATAAAGCGAGACAGGATATGCGGTTGACCGAAATATCCCAGGCCCCAGGCCATTAACGAGATAAACCCTATCCAGGAAAAATTCGTAAATAGCTCTGCATATTGCGGGTTGGTTGAGGTTAAAATTTGTTCGGTCTGCTGCCAGCCTCCCAGTTCCTGAATCGCTACAATCGGCAAGATAACCAGTGCCAGCAACATCAGGCAACCTTGAAAAAAGTCGGTCCAGCTAACGGCAAGAAATCCACCGAGAAAGGTATAAGAGACAATAATGATGGCGCCAAAAATTAGCGCCTGCAGGTAATTGAGCTCGAAGACTTTTTCAAACAGAATGGCTCCGCCAACCAGTCCGGAAGATACATAAAAGGTGAAAAAAATCAGAATGGTAATGGCCGATGCTAAACGTAATATGCCTGATTTATCCTGAAAACGATTTTCAAAAAATTCAGGGATGGTTAATGCATTTCCGGCCTTTTCCGTGAATCCCCGTAAGCGCGGAGCGACGATAATCCAGTTGAAAAAGGCTCCGATAAGTAGCCCGACTCCGATCCAAATCTCTCCCAGGCCGGAAAGGTAGATGGCGCCAGGTAGTCCAAGTAATAACCAGCCACTCATATCTGAAGCGCCAACGCTCAGGGCTGTGACCGCAGGACCCAGTTGCCTGCCACCAAGGATATAGTCACTCAGGGTGTTGGTTGCCCGATAGGCGAAATAGCCGATTAGTAATGTTGTTAACAGATAACCAATAAAGGTTATGATCAGGGGAAGTTCCAGTGTCATAGTTGTAATTATTTGTATCCCATATAATGCTGTGCATCCTAGCAGGGAAACGAAAAATCTACCAGCCAAATTGCCTGGCGACGGGGGAATACACCCTCTATTTCGATGGCTAGCTGTTGTGGTGCCATGAAATAAACGGGCACCCATTTCGATGTCAGAATATCGGGAGCCCTAAGAATGGTGTTGCTGAATTTCTGCTAAATCGACCACTCAATGGTGTCGTCAATTTTTTGCTGCCACTGTCCCAGCGATTCTCGTTTGTCGCCAAGAATAATGACGTCGCCTTGTTTGAACTGACGAGTTAAGCCATGAACTTTACTGTCGGCAAATTGGGGAGTATTACTGAGATGTTTGACTTTCGGGATCACAAATATGGTGACATTATCGTACTGGCCCCTGATCACCAGGTGGAGACTGTCCATACCGTCAAAATAACAGTCCTTAACGGCGATGATTGAGCCAATATCATCTTTAAACCTGACGTTCATGTCACTTGATTTGTCATTTAATGTCGCTAGGGTGATGCCTTCGCCGTCGGAATCGTCAAACTTGCCCTGTTCATGGTAATAGTGTGCTAGAGAATAATCAGCCGTGGAGCTGTAAACCGGTGACGCAGTGAAATACTGGACGCCAATACCCACAGCAAACGCGACCGATGCGGCCACGGCTAAATGCCAGCGTCGTTTTTTACTTTGTTGGCGGTGGCTATCCAGGGTCTGCCGGAGAATCAAATTACTGGCTAGGTTATCTGGCACCGAAACATGAAGAGCACTGTCCAGGCGCTTTTCAAACTGATTAATGTCGTTGAAGAATTTCTCGTTTGCCGGATGCCCGGCCATACTTTTCCTGATGTCTGCACCGGGATCTTTTGGATTCGCATATAACCGACGCCGGAATTCCAATTCATCCATTACTCTGCCCCTTAACCAATTTTTCGGAATCAATAGCTTCTTTCAACTGATTCCGGGCACGGAATAACCGCGTCATTACCGTGTTTTTATTCAAATTCAACATGCTCGCTATTTCTTCACCACTAAATCCGCCAATAACCTGTAACACTAAAGGTTCCCGATAGTCGGCTGGCAACCTGGCAATGCGTTCGCGTAACCAGTGATCTTCCAGTTGTTGCTCGGTAGATGCACTGACGTTATCGACAATACTGGGTTCTTCATAGTCGCTCATATCCAGCTGTTTGCGTTCAAATCGTCGCGCATTTTCGCGGCGCAGAATGGTGATAAGCCACGACTTAGCGGCCTTCTGGTCCTTTAAAGAATCGAGGGCACGCCATGCCCTCAGGAAGGTTTCCTGCACCAAATCTTCTGCGACATGTTGATCATGCACTAACCAAAACGCATACCGATACAGATCGGCATGAAGCGCATTGACCAAGGCTTCATATCTTTTTTGTTTACTCGCCATATCTGTAGAGACCTGAGCGGGTGAAGAATTATTTCGAAATTTTTTTGGGATCATAGAGTTAACGTAAGTTTAACACCATTTTAATATGGTGCTATTACCGTTGATGTCAGATGGCTTACGGATTTTATTTGCAGCCAACCACAAGATAACGGTTGGTTCGTAACCGTTATCTTGTGTCACCTTAACTGTACGTTACAACAGACGCTTTTGATCTGCCAATGCGGTGATTTAAGAGTAGGAACCGTTAGGGGTTCATTTGCATCTGTGGCTCAGAGGTGGGTTTGTTTTTTTGCAACGACATAATTTTGGTTAATAACGGCGAGCCGTTCCAGCTCTTACTTTCGTTGCCAAAATAACAAGCTTGTAACTGTGTAACCAGGCGTTCCAATTCCGTGTCTTCGAATGCAACTAGTACCTGGTTAATGGCGGTGATGGAGCGATCATCATACAGTTCTGCGGCCCATTCAGGTAAAACTGCCAGAGCTTTGTGCCCGTCGTTTGCTTTACAGGCTGCCATTAACTTCAGATACGGCTGGCTGCCACCGTTGGTTACAGGTAACCATTTGCTTCGCGTCGGCCAGATTGACAACCCTTTGGCTTTCATCGCGGTTATTAACCAGGCCAGGGCGGTGAGGATCCAGCCAGTTAGGAACCACCACTGCAGTGTGTTGTCTTTTTGAATAATAACCGGTGTAGGGGTATCGGTATTAACGGTGGTCGAGACTGGCGCAGAAATTGCGCCTTCAATGGTAAAAGTACGTTGCGGTAAGGTAGCGTATTCAATGCGGTTAGTTTTCGTATTCCACCATGGAATCTGCACTTGCGGAATGGTATAGGTTCCCGGCTTGGCAGGGACAATGGCAAAGTCCTGAACCTTTTGTGAGATCAATAAACCGGCCTGGACATTGGTTTGTGCCTGATCTTGATCCGGATAGATTTTTAACCCATCCGGAACCTGGAAGTTGATTTGCGGAAGTTGTTCTTCCGACAGGGCTGCGGCCGTCACGGTAACTTTGCGGGTGATTGGCTCTCCTAACGGAAACGTATCCTGATCAGGCCATTCGTCTTCAATGGTAAGAATTTCGCTTGGCAACCAGTCACCGATATATTCTTCCGGTTTTGGCTTTACCTCTACGCTTATATTCTTGCCCACGACTCTGACTGGTTTACCCTGGTCAAAGCTTGAAAATAACGCCCGGCGCTGACCAGTCACGATCTCTCCGGAAAATACCGGACTATGCAAGGTAAACTCGCCGCTGGTGTTTGGTTTTACCGAATAGGAACGTTCGATAATCCGGTAGCGTATGCCATTAATGATTTCCATGGATTCACTATCTTCACCGATTTGTTTAATCTCGGCACCCGTCATTTTGGGTTCAGTCAGAGTACCGGTTTTTAACTCCTGAGCCAGGTGCAGTTTTACGGTTAAGGTAAATTGTTGCTGCACATAGACTCGGGTGTCAGATACTTTGGTGCTGATGAAAACATCATTATCCTGTTTGGCTCGGCTATCATTGGCGGCGACGATCTCGACCTTGATAGGCTTGGAACTGACGCCATCAATGGTGAATGCCGGGATGGTATAGGTACCCGGTTTATGTGGTACCAGAACCGTAGTCCAGCGAGTCATTCGGGTTGTTTTAAAGTTGACCATACTGGTCTGGCTGCTCACCGAGGTGCGACCAACGATAAAGTCCTGATTGAGGCTGGATGGGTCGAATGCACTAGCATCGATAGAGTCATCAGCAATAACGGTTAGTACCAAAGATTCATTAACCGTGGCCGGGTTTTTATCGATGCTTGCATTTAAAGAGCTGATCGCATGAGCAAGCGGCGATACCAGGGCTAAAAGTATTAACCAGATAAAAGATGTTAGTTTTACCACTTTTCCTTCACTCCAATACTGCTGCGATTTTGGCGACGTTTACGATATTCAAGTCGCATTTTATTTCTAAGCAATAAATTTGGGTCATCGGTGACCCGGTTTAATATCTGCTGATGTTTTTGCTGTTGTTCCAGCTCCTGCTCTGTGAGCTGTGCCTGTGACTCTTTAGCCTGACCAGGCTCATCGGATTTTTCGCTTTCCGGTTCCTGTTGCTGGTAATTTGCTCCTTCAGGCTCTGCCTGAGGCTCAGACTCCTGGTTATGCTGGTCCTGATTTTGCTGGTCCTGATTTTGCTGGTCCTG
>NZ_SWDB01000023.1 GCF_005116735.1 Thalassotalea mangrovi
TACCGCTCATATGCACCTCTCTTTTTAGTCATTTTATCTAACTTAGAGGTGTCTAGGGAACTAGTGGCGATTCAGTTGTCTTTTGTCACAGTAGTTATAACGATGAATATTGGTGTGTAATTGGAAAGCCTGATGCAGACTATCCTAAAAAGCCAGTTTCTCTTGCTGAGTTGCTCAACGAACTAGAAAGTAAGATTGAGCTTCCAAGAAACTCTACTCAGGCTATTCAAAAAACCTCAGAGATAATGAAAAATGAGTTGAAAGAACTCCTAAGTGGAAAGTTAAACCTCATTGAAAAAATTTGGGCTAAAGAGGAATCTGCGGCACAAGATACCTATAACTATCAAAAAGAAGTAGCTTTGTATTGTGAGTCAATTGGTAATGCTGAGATATTAGAAATACCAAATACTATAAAGGCGTTGGGTAATAGTTTTATACAGCAGTTCTCAGAGCACGACTTCTCACAAAAAACTACGTGGGTAGTTATTACAAAACTTGCAGACTTTAATTGTAATAGCTATGAACAAGCAAAAGAAATTGCCCTGCAGCATAAGTAAAACTAACAAGGTAATCACCTAAGATATAAAATCCTAGGCTGCCTGGTATTAATGCGTTAATACTTCGAAATCAGCGTATATTAGCAATTGCTAACGGGCCGAGTTTGGCACAATTCGGTCATTCATGGTTGGCCAAGATTCCCTGTCGTGGCAGGGAATGACTCAAGGTTTTTGCTTTTCACTTGGAGCGACGCTTTGAGTCGCGTACTCGGAACAATCTTTGATTGTGTACTCGAAGTGACGTTCTACGTCACGTTCTCGAAGTATTGCTTGTCGATACGTGCTCAGGGAGTTTCAACTCCCGTCATGGGCAAAGAAGCAGCAACTTGCCGCGTACTGCCTGAAGCTTGCAGCTAAGAAACAAGAAAACTGTTTCTTGTTTCTTCCCCAAAAACTCTTATTTTGCAACCGGTTGGTTTTCATTTATAGTTAGTACTACTGGCTAAATAATAACCATTACAGGATGTTTTCATGGCAAAACTCGGCTTAGTGTCTTTAATGTTGGTTTCCAGCATCACTTACGCCCAACAGGCAAGTGAAAGCGTGCCTGTGGCAGACCATGCCCAGGTAAGCGAAATGCCAGTCAGTCAGCCGTCATGGCAATGCCCCGGTATCGAAACTCTTACCAATCAGGATCAACCAAGTGTGATTTACAACCGCGTCGTGCGCTGCGTTGAAATGCAGGAATATCATCGTGCCGCCGAACTCATGTTTATTGCCATGTCATTTGGTAAGTTCGACTCGATGCGGGTTTCTGGTGAAATACGTCATCATGCTATTGCAAGAACGAGAATTAGAGCGCTAAACAAACTCGATGCGCTGCAGCTGGATTTATTACGCCAGTCATTAGTTTTAAAATTCCGTAATCACGATGAACGGCAATTTCTTTGTTCATCATTACGAGGAATAGGGCGTCCCACCTATCAGCCAGATTATATGGTTAATTATGAAAACCCGCTAAGCAGCCGCCAGTTACACCTGCAGATTCCATCAGAAGAGTTACCGGCATTCGAACAGGAAATGGCATGGGAAAATGTGTATTTTAACTTCGCGCGATGCCGAACCTGATTCGCTAAAGTCACTGAAAAGCCTGTTATTGCTATTCGTGTCTTAACGTTGGGCGACATTGTTGTTTTTACCGTTATTATTCACAAGCATTGAAATTAACATATAGATGCAGTATTTTTGCCCGCCAGAATCCTCCAACATGTTAACCCGATATGATCCGACACGTTTGCAGCACTGATGCCCAGGCTATTGTTGATATCTATAACTGGTACATTCAAGAGTCCAGTATTACCTTTGAAGAGCAAACCATAGATGCGCAGCATTTGCAGGAACGCATTCTCTCGATTACTAATGAGTTAAATCTTCCCTGGCTGGTCTGTGAGTTCGAGGGTAGGGTGGTTGGATATGCCTATGCCAGTCAATGGAAACAACGCTCAGCTTATCGTTTTTCGGTCGAAGTGTCTGTGTATTTGGATCCAGAATATCAAGGTCGTGGTCTTGGTCGCCAGCTGTACGCAGAATTGTTTAATTTATTGCAACACAGCGATATTCACAGCGCACTGGCGGTAATTACATTACCCAATGAAGCGAGTGTAGCCTTACACGAAAAACTTGGTATGAAAAAGGTAGCGCACTTCGAGCAGGTTGGATATAAATTCGAGCAGTGGCAGGATGTCGGCTACTGGCAAATCATATTTGACTGACGGTGCCAGTTAACCCTATCTACACAAAAGATCCCATTAAAAACTGACCGTATGCTTAATAGTCGTAAACTGGCACAATATTCACAGAATGCGATTGGCTGATGGTTAGCAAATCGTTAATTTATCTAAATTGGTTTACTGCTTGTCATCCGAGTGTAAATGAGGCGTTAATTTTCAGTATTTTTTGCAGATATCGCTGGCACGAATTACTCGCTATGGTAGGCTGTGGACCGGACTAATAATATATCTCATATCGTTTCTGGGCATGGCTAAATCAATTAAACTAATAGGCATTTTTGTTTTAACACAACTATTGTTTGCTTGTGCTTCAACAGAATCGCCACAACACTATAAAGCTGAACTAAAAGAAAGAGTTAGCTGGCAACCAATATCCAAGGTTAGTGCCAAAGACGTGGTCGATGTCGACTTCAGAGATGGACGCCTGGTGGATAATCGTTGGATAATAGATTTATCTTATTCGGTACAGATAAAAGAACAGAAATTTCAACAACGAATTGAATATTACGGTACGGACAAGCCGTTTACCCTCGATTCTGTATTAGCAGAGACCAAATGTGCGGTACGTGCGGTGAATTGTGATCAACAATCCATCGACTGGAAAGCCGTAGAAGGTGAAGAAACATTTGTTGGCTTTACCGAGAAAACCCGTAAACAGACGATGCCATATCGAGAAGATTTTGGACAAATATCCACAAAATTACAGGTGCGCCAGGGCCAGAAGATCACCAGTGTTCCAGTAACATGGCAAGTCAAAAATCAAAAGTTATATATTGAATTGCAAGATGCTCTTTTGAATGCCCCGTTTCAACCGGAAAAAGCGATTTTGCTGGTCGAGTATCATAATCCCGATTATCAGGAAACGCATAAAGTGGTATTCGGTGACTATATATTCGGACTACTTGGTTTATCCGCTTCCCACTGGCATCACGAAGAAAGTAAAGTTCAAGAGTGGTTAGATAGATTAGCGACCTGCTTACCGGCAGGAGATATCCCATGCGCGCTTGAGCAAATGCAGTCCATTGAACAAAGTGGAGAAAGCCTGCCTGATTCCTTCTACTACCACATGGCATCCATGTATTTAATGGCTGGAGATCAAACAAATGCCCGCGTGTATGCGAAAAAGTACCTGGGTGGCAAAAATCATAGCCAGTATTTACACCAGGCGAGGGCAATGCTGTGATATTAATGTCGTCTAACTTTAAATTTAAACAAGGTGCCATTGCCCTGGCATGTATTGGCGGATTACTTTCTGTTAGTGCGCATGCATCCGTAGATAAAACCATTGAACCGAAAGAAATTAGCTATACGACAACTTCCTGGCAGGGCGTAGACAGCCTTACTGGCTATCAATACGTGTTGGATGTGGATAGCCAGTTAAGTGTTGGAGTGTTAAAAGGCGATCCCTATTTTTATTGTTCTGGTACCTGGCGGCTGATTGAAATAACGATTCCTGAAGCAGATGCCAAGTTAGCAGGCGTAGACAGCAAACTTGATGTCAATGCATTACCGCATACCACATTGGCCGGAATAAAATTAAATAACATCAGAGCTCAGTTTGCGCTTGATAAAAATGGTAATTTTGCCCTCGACTGTGATTTAGGTAAGTTCGCACCATCTGCATCTGAGCAGGTTAGCGACAGCATGCCTATGATTCCGGCATGGGGCAATTTAATTGTTAATGGTATTGATAAGCAATTTGTTAACCAGACTCTGGCAAAAGATGTTATTTACAGCTTCGTATCTACGTTTCGAAAAGATGCCACCGCCAAAATTGCTCAGCATGCGCCAGAAGTTGTCTCTGCGAAGGTTGATTTTAGCGCGCTACAATCCTGGTTGGCTGAAATGGCACATCAAAATATACAACCAGACTCGGCACTTTTGCAGTCACAGGCAAAGCAACAAAAACTCGCTTACGTTGAAAATTCCGGCTTCGATGACAATAATTTTGATCTTTTCGTGCAAAGTTTATACGAGCGTAAACGCATCAATGAGGCAACGACTCGAATTAGTCAGCAGTTTGACAAGCAACTGGCAGCGACGTCAGCCTTGCTGAAAAACCATACCTGTGTGAGTTCGCAAGAGCTGAGTTCATTGTCCGGGAATTGGTCCAGTGGAACGGCAATGTTTGAGCGTGTGCAGCAATGCCACCAGAAAAAACCTGATTTTGGTTTCGTCAGGACCGATAAGTGTGCAGGTTTAGATTCCAATGTTGAAGACAGTCAAAATGTTAGCGCTTTATCGCCTGATGCAATTGAGATGCAAACTGGTTCGATTTACTGTGCGGCACCGTTAATGCAGTTTGTATCATTAAAGAATGGCGCAGCCGTAAGCGATGCAGATTATCTGGATACATCGGGTTTTTCCCGAGAGGGATTGGCAGCGGTGCAGTTGCATGATAGTCGATGGCAGGTAGTGACCAGCGCATTTAATACGATAAAAGCGTTAGCAGACGTCGCTGACTTTAAGGGTGGTTTTCATAACCAGAGAATTATTTTCCGTAACAAACGCGGGCTATATGGTGCCATGGATTCCAAGTTTAATGTCGTGGTTCCGGCTAAGTTTGAAGAAATGCAAAGCTTTTCTTCCGCCATTACCCGAGTCAAATATCAGGGCCGCTATGGCGTAATAAATAAACAGGGTAATTGGATTGTACCAGCTCGCTATGAAGAAGCGGGATACGTAGAGAATGGTCATATTATCATGCGCGAAACTAAACAAGAATCGCCATGGCTGCTGATCAATAAAGAAGGCACCCTGATAAAAGAAACGCAAAGCGAAGGGAATAGCCGACCTTCTGTGCAGGCGCTGTTAAAATAACCCGGGGATGACTTTTCGAGGCTTTTGCCTAAACTTTGACTGAAGAGCACTTAACAATTATCAGGTACACCGATAATGGTTCCTGCTGATAAGTGATAAACAAACAGTTTCGAAATGGTCGCCTCAGTGAAAACGTTAGGTATTTTTTGCATCATTAGCCTGTTGCTGACAGGTTGCAGCAGACAATCGATTAATTATTATCAGCCAGAATATGCGATGGCAGACAGGTTTACCAGTAGCTGCAATGGTAAAGGCCCTAATGACCATATCCGTATCCCTCTGCATCAACATGCCTATGTTGAAGTTACCGCCTATTTTTCACAGGTAACCGAAGGTAACTTTATTGCTAATATTTCGTATTTTGTACCGGAAGAACATACCCTTAAGTTCGTCGATAGAACGGTGTTGTTGCTTGGTGCGAATAATTTGAATAAGCGGTTCGAGGTGAACCAGGTGTTCCGCTTTATGGGGACTAAACAGGTTGAGAGGCAATCCATTGAAGGATTGCTGCCCGGCAGAACTATCCCAATTAAGTACTTCCAGGAAATTCGCGACGTTGACCTGGGATATCGGATCAACATTTCCAAACAATTTGCTACGAATAGCAGTGAATTCACGTTGCAGATCCCCGTTGTTGAAGTAAACGGGCAGGTCGTTGAAACCGATCCTATTCCTTTTCGTCTTGCTGAGATGAAAAAAACGTTACCGGCGAATTGCCAGCTTCCACAATACCAAAACTAACTCCGTCAAATTTGAGGTGGCTAGCGCTTAGTTGCCATGTGTTTGGTTGTTACTCGTCGTTTAAATTTGCTTAGCCCTGTCGTTTTTATTATTTTAAAGGCTTTGGCAATCAGGTAGTTGCCGTTGAGCAGAGAATAATAATCATGAAAATCTTTCGTATCCTTATCCTGAGTTTATGTCTTGGCTATTGTTATGCCAACCTTATCATGGCATTTGATTTACCCCTGGTAAAACAGATGGAAAACTGGCTGGCGGGCCAGATGAATCAACAACAAATACCCTGGAAGTTATTTCTGGGAGTATTAGCCGCCGGCATTATTCCTTTCACCTGTGCATTTTTGTATGCCCGATCACATAAATGGCTGGTCAGTGGTTTAAGCATTTTGGTTGCAGTACATGTTGTCGGCAATCGTCAAAGTGATTTGTGGGACGTAAATGGCGTGCTGTCTTTTTTTGAGCCGCTCACAACAAACTCAGTAAACGTTACAACCCTGACCTATTTACTATTGATAATTATCTGGCCAGTTATCTATGTAACGCTGCTGATGCGTGCAGACAAAGCCGTTAATTAGTTATAAAAAAGATTCTCAATTACAAGCAGGATAACTTAAATGTCAGAAAGCAAAGATAAGCGATATCGGCACATACTTTTGTTCATTACCGTTTTCATCATTGCTGGTTGCAGTTACAGACAAGTGTATGAGGGCATTCAAACGGGCAATAAGAATCATTGTTATCAGTACCCCTATGAGCAAGCCCAGGAATGTCTAAAAGATGTCGAATTGTCGTTTGCAGAGTATCAACGTCGTCGGCAGGAGGTCTTGGATACTGAACACGCTAACAAAAAGGCAGAACACTAAAATTCTGCCATCCTGCTATGAGCATCGTATGTCCTGGATGGCGGATTAGATGGTAGGGCTAAGTTAACATTAGAAAATTTCCAACCGACGCTCGCATAGTTTTGCCAGAACAATTACTATAGCCGCAAATTCATTTTCAAAAGTAAGCTGTTATGTCGTTCCCTCCCTGTCCCCAATGTAAATCCGAATATGTTTATGCTGATCAAAATCAATTAGTATGTCCAGAATGCGGGCATGAATGGAATCCGTCCGATATCGAAGAAGATACCTTAAACATTAAAGATGCCAACGGAGCATTGCTTGCCGACGGTGATAAGGTGACCATCGCGAAAGATTTAAAAATTAAAGGCAGTTCACAAGTCATCAAAATTGGTACGAAAGCAATTGTCAGGCGTGTGTTAGACAAAAAAGATCACGAACTGGATTGCAAAGTCGATGGCATTGGAGAAATGATGGTGACCGCTAAGTTTGTTAAAAAAGCCGGAAGCTAAGGGTCTGGCTTGTTACATCTTTTCTACAAACCGGCTTAACCCGCTGTATTAAATAAAATTTATGCGAAACCGGTAAAGTTAGCGTATTCTGTATTTACCACTGGTTACTAATGATACAGGTTAAAATATGTTAAAAACGCCGGTTTCATCTCTGCCCATCGTACTGGCGTCAGTCCTGTCTTCGTTCCTTTCTTGCTCTGTATTCGCCCAGGATTATGTGTTTAAACAGGTCAACGTGCTTTCGTTTGCAGAGCAGGGGTTTTTACCGACCATGGATGTCGCGGTGTCGGATGGTAAAATTTCGGCAATTAAGTCCAGCATTGATGTGGATGGCGCCATAATAATTGATGCCAGAGGTAAATATTTAATTCCTGGGTTGACCGAGATGCATGCCCATGTGCCGCCAGTCAGCGCCGATAACGAAAATATCGAAGACCTGTTGTTTTTGTTTAATGCCTACGGGGTAACTACGATTCGCAGTATGCTGGGTCATGTTTCACACATAGCATTGCAGGAGCAGCTTAAAGCGAATCGAATTAACGGTCCGCGCCTGATTACATCGGGTCCATCATTTAACGGCAATAGTATTCAATCTGCGGAGCAGGCAAAAACCAGCGTGCAGAGACAGGCAGAGCAGGGGTTTGATTTTATTAAAATCCACCCAGGATTGTCGGCGACGGTGTTTCAGGCGATGGCCAGGGAGGCGACAGCAATAAATATCCCTTTTGCCGGACATGTCAGTGCATCCGTGGGTATTGTCGAGTCGATAACGTCTGGACAGTCCACGGTTGATCACCTTGATGGTGTGCTTGAAGAGTTGGCCGGCCGCTCCGGAAAGACACTACCAGAGCAAACCGGATTTTTCGGTTCAGCAATTGTTGACTTAATTAATGAAAAGGACATTGAACCATTGGCTAAAGAACTGGCGGAATCTTCGGTTGCCATGGTTGCGACGGAAACCTTGATGTATGGTTTTCTGACTGGCGAGGAAGTAGATCCTGAGGTGCTGGCACTGATGCCTGGTGATGTTGTCGAAAACTGGCGACAAACACGTTTGCAAATGCAACAGGCTAGCTGGTATTCACCGCAAAACATAAAAAAATTATTGCGTATCAGACAAGAGTTCTTACAGCAGTTTGTAAAACATCATGGACTTGTGTTGACCGGCTCTGATGCTCCCCAAGTCTATAATGTGCCCGGATATTCTCTTCATCAGGAAATGACGCTGATGCAGCGCTCAGGAATGACACCGCTACAGGTACTGGCCGCCACGACGATAGCTCCGGCTAAATTTTTCGAAAAGGCCGGCGAGTTTGGTTCTATTGAGATTGGTAAGTCTGCCGATTTGGTGCTGTTAGACACAAATCCATTGCTGGATATTAGTAATACACGCTCAATTTCAGGGGTAATGGCACGAGGTCATTGGTTACCAAAAAGTGCAATTGATAGCAGATTGCAGAAAATCAGAGACAAACACTAGGGCGTGTGCAGTAAAGCGTAAAAATAAAACCCATTACGCTATTAAAAGATCGCATATCTTTTTCATTGGTTAACACTGAGTCATCATTCCTACAGCGTAATTTATTAACAGGTAAATTGACGCCATAGAAAAATTATTCTTGAATTAGCTATATGCGGCTGCACAGAGGTTTTTCGATCGTCAGTATTGGTAGATTGTCATGGATGGCGAAGATGTATATGGTTGTTGATGATTCGCAAAAAATACCAACATTACACACTACCAGGAAAACCAGACTTTATGAAAACCTTAAAGATCCTGTTTGTTGTACTAACGTTAGCAATATTGTTATTCAGCGCCTATGAAAGCGCAATGGTGTTAAAAGCCTACCAAAACACCCAGACAATTAAACGCCACTGGTTAAACGACCAGGTGATTAAGATTCGCTTTCAGGATGTACCCACCGAACGAATCAATATGTTGTTAAGTGTCGAAGACCCGGGTTTTTTTGAACATAACGGCGTTGACTTTGAAACCCCGGGAGCAGGCTACACAACGATTAGCCAGGCCCTATGTAAAGCCATGTACTTTGACAATTTCAAACCAGGGTTTGCTAAAATTGAACAAACATTAATTTCCGTCCTGGTCCTTGATCAGCACTTTAGTAAAGAAGAGCAACTCAACATATTTCTGAATACCGCTTATATGGGTCATATCAACGGTAGGGGCATTTATGGCTTTGCTAATGCCGCCAGGGTATATTTTGAAAGCGAATTTAATTCCCTGACGGATCAACAGTTTCTGGCATTAGTCGCCATGGTTGTGGCACCGAATGGTTTCAATATAAAAACCAATCCAACGCAAAATGAAGAACGGGTTAAACGTATTCAGAAGTTGCTGGCCGGCGAATACGTACCTAAAAGTTTAACGGATATTTATTACCAGCAGGAAATATAGCCAGTAAACCTGCTGATAACGAATGCCAGTGAGTTAGCGCAGAAATTTTTCGCCAAAAAGCAACTGACCTGAGTATTAAGGGGTAAGTTCACCACGCAGGTTTTTAGTAATCTCGATGCGCAGTTCATCTTCACTGAGGTTTTTACTTAGCAGGTAGTGTAACTTCGTCAGTGCAGCTTCCAGGGTCATGTCTGCGCCACTGACGACGCCGCAACGACTCAATGCATTGCCCGTTGCATACCCCCCCATGTTGACCCGCCCCTTGACGCATTGACTGCAATTAACGACGACAATTCCCTTTTGTCGGGCATTTTCGAGCTGTTCTAACAGTGCCGGATTCTGGGGAGCATTTCCGACCCCGTAGCTTAATAGAATTAATGCCTTAACGGGTTGTTGCAGCACGTTTTGAATGAGCTTTTCGCTGATCCCCGGATACAAATGAACCACGCCAATTGGCTGTTCGCTAATTTTACTTACCTGTAGGGCAGAGGATTGCTGTTCGCAGACTTTTCCTGCGATGACTTTAATGTTGATACCTGCTTCTAACAACGGTGGCATATTCGGAGAATCGAACGCGTCGAATCCGTCTGCGTATGCCTTAAAGCTACGATTGCCCCGGTACAGTTTGTTCGAGAAGAATAACCCAACTTCATTAATTGGAAAATTGGCCGCGATATACAGGGCGTTCAATAAGTTCTCCTGACCATCTGAACGAAGTTCCGTTAACGGGATCTGAGAACCCGTTACAATCACTGGCTTGGTCAGGTTCTCAAACATAAACGACAGAGCCGAACTGGTGTAGGCCATGGTATCGGTCCCGTGCAGTACGACAAAACCATCATAGTCGGCATAGTTTTTCTGAATGTCGTCGGCTATACGTTGCCAGTCTTTTGGCGTCATGTCCGACGAGTCAATTAGTGGATCATATTCATTGATGGTAAATTCAGGCATCTCTTCACGAAAAAACTCAGGCATTTTAGCCAGCGAGTCGGTCAGGTGTTTCTTTACCGGAATATAGCCACTATCGCTAGCCTTCATACCGATAGTTCCGCCGGTATAGGCAATGTATATGCGTTTACGATGATTTTCTTGTGGTGTTATCTGAGTCATATAAAAAGGGCCCCGTTGTCGGAGCCCTAAGATAATTAATTAATTTCACAAGTCAAACAAAATGAATAAATTCCTTGTGGATCGTTGAGTTGATTTACCCGCTCAAACTCGGTCCTTAATTTGTGGATCATGCTCTGCAATGTTTTATTACCTTCGAAGGTATCTGTTGTAGCTGAAGGTAATAAGGCATCGGCATTATCAAGCAGATTCTGTAAAAACAAATCTTTCGGTGATAATTCACGTTCGATCAACTTACGGTCGTATTGCTTCAGGCTCGCCAGTTTAGCGGCAGCGGCAACGGCATCGTCAAGATCGCCAAGTTCATCTACCAGGCCCAGTTCCTTAGCCTTAGCACCAGTCCATACGCGACCTTGAGCGATCTTGTCGACTTGCTCGGTCGTCATGTCCCGATTTTCAGCAACCAAAGTCAGGAAATCCTGATAACCACGTTCAATGCTGGTCTGAATAATGGCGCCAATTTCCGGTTTCAGCTCTTGAGTAGGGCTGAATCCTGAAAAATCCGTGGTGCCGATACCGTCTGTGTTGATACCAAGTTCAGACAGGGACTTTTCAAATGTCATAAACATGCCAAAAATACCGATGGAACCGGTAATCGTGTTTTCAGATGCCCATATTTGATTTGCCGAAGCCGAGATCCAGTAACCGCCTGATGCTGCGTAGTTGGCCATAGAGGCAACCACTGGTTTTCCGGCGGCTTTTAACAATTCCACTTCCTGACGAATAATCTCAGACGCGAATGCACTACCACCTGGACTATCAACGCGAAGAACAACCGCTTTTACCTGCTTATCAAGGCGCGCCTTTCTTAATAACTTTGCGGTACTGTCGCCACCAATGGTACCGGGTTTTTGGTGACCATTTAAGATAGTACCTTTGGCAACAACGATAGCGACTTTATCGGTCGCTGGATTTTCCATCGGGAAGGGATCTTTGGTGGCGGCTAAATATTCTTTAAAACTGATTTGATTGAATGATGAATGTTCTGAACTTTGGCCCACCTTACTAATCATGTCTTTACGAATTTCTTCGCGAGTGCGAAGTTCATCTACCAGACCAGCACGTAAAGCATATTCAGCAAAACTGCCATTGGCCTGATTCAGTTTTTCCAGCAATTGGCCAGCCTTCTCATCAAACTCAGTAACATTGAGATTGCGGAATTTGGCAATATCTCGCTTGTAGTTACCCCACAGCTGATCTAACCAGGCTTTATTCGCTTCTTTGGCTGCATCGGACATGTCATTGCGAATATAGGGCTCAACCGCTGACTTGTAAGTGCCGACTTTAAATACATGCTGAGTAATTTTTAATTTGTCGAGTGCCTCTTTAAAATACACCCGATAGCGGCCATAGCCTTCAAGCAACATCATACCGTTTGGATTCATCCATACCTTGTCGGCACTAGCCGCCAGATAGTATTGATCCTGGCTATAATAGTCGGCAAACGCTATCACTTCCTTGCCCGACTCTTTAAACTCGACAACGGCATCAGTAATCAACTGCAGATGGTGTAACCCAGCTCGGGTGAGATTTTGTGGGTAGATTACCAGCGTTTTAATTCGATCATCGCGTTTCGCTTTATTGATGACCTCGATAACGTCCGTTATCAGGATTTCTGGCCGGTCTTCTTCCTGACCCATAGATTCCTGTAACAATTTATCCATAGGATCTACGTAACGTTTTTGCTCTACCAGGTCTCCCTTAAGGTTTAGAACCAGAGCCGCTGATTCAGGTACTTTCACCTGATCGGAGTCATCCAGCAGGGCAGAAACGAGAATCACCACAAACAGGAAAAACACCAGATTCAAAAATATGATCCGCGAAGTGTTAATGATTTTCCAAAGTCTGGAAAATATCCTTTTAATAATACCGGGTTTATCAGACATATATCCTCACGTCTAAAGTTCACTATTGTTTTTAATCATACAACGTCTTTTTATTAATTTCTGCAAGCAAAGGCTACTATTTATTATTGCTTACAATTCTTTTATGGGGCGCCTGCACTGATCATTAAAGTTTTATCCTTAAAACCTATGCTAGTTATTCTTAGTTACTGATATTTTTGATTAAATTTTACTCACATAAGAATTTATCAACTAAAATGTTCCTATAAGTCAATAACAAAAATTAAAATTCAGGAAGAACAAATGACTAGCCTTTTCTCAGCGGTGGTTAACTTTATTTTAAAAATGGACTTTATTCCCGCACTCCTTATCCGCTTATTTCTCGCTCCCGTGTTAATCATTTCCGGTTACAATAAACTGCAATTGGGCAGTAGCGATTTGCCCGTATTACAACAATTACAGGCAGATCCAAATACTATTGCCTGGTTCGGTAATCAGGAATGGGGATTGGGGTTACCTTACCCGGAGCTGCTTGCTAATCTTGCTGCCTGGACCGAGTTTCTTGGTGGCTGGTTGTTGGTAGTAGGTCTTGCGGTTCGTCTGGTATCTATCCCATTGATGGTTACTATGTTCGTCGCCGCATTAACCGTGCATATGGAAAATGGCTGGTTCGCAATTACCCCAACTAATCCGGATACCAGCGCCGCCAAGGTGCTTGACTGGGCTGGATTTGCGGTAGCCGAAGATAGTTTGGAAAATAGCAGGGAAGCGGGCAAGCGATTAGACAGAATGAAATCCATCCTGGAACAACATGGTAATACCCAATGGTTATACGGTAAGGGTAATATTGTGATATTGAATAATGGGATTGAATTTGCCAGTACCTATTTCATTATGTTGATGGCGTTATTCTTTATTGGCCCGGGTCGATGGTTTAGCCTGGATTACTGGTATTTACAAGGCAGTAATCATCAACCTAAGACCGAATAATGAAATTCAATTGTCTGGAGTGTTCAACCTGATTTTTTTTGCTGGGTATGTTCTACCTGAAATAAACGTTAATTGATCGATAATAAGAAAGAAAAAGGCGACAGCTAGCATTAAACCAAGATGTCTTTATTGCATGTTGTTTTGTGAGTACAACTGTTAGAGCTTTGAATACTCCAACATCCTTACAACCTCTAATTCATATTTATGCATCATTTCATCTAACTCGTTTTTAGAAATGCTCGTTAGCGCTACTTTGTCTGATTTCAACTCAACTTTAAGGCGTTCTAATGACTTTGAATCCGCAGTTATCAAGGGCATGACCTTACCATTTGGCAGCTTCACTAATTTAGATGGTTGCAAGTCGTGTTTCGAGCCAGCATAAGCCCACGGGCAAAATGACACACTTAAAAATAAAATAAAAGTGAGAGGTTTCATTGTGAACCATACCTGTTATTAATTTTTCACGTTCCTGTGGTTAACAGCGGGCATTTAAGTTCAATTAAAGGCGAAGAATAAAACGATGCGAAAACTAACCATTAAGCTAAGCATAGACTATTAATTTTGTCTCGTTCGTAAAGTAGTTAAAGTTTTTTAAAGAGATATGTTCAGGGTTATATTTTGTGTTATCTTGACGAGCATATTTTAGATGGAAACGACAAGATTTCACCATGACCGCTCTGGAATTACTACTGACACGTTTTTCTAACCCTAACCTGACTGAACCCGCTCCAAGTGGTTTAGTACTGGAGAATATATTATCTGCGGCGATGGCCGTTCCAGATCATGGCGGATTATCACCGTTTTCTATCAATGTCATTAAAGGTGATGGACTAGATCGATTAACCACTGCTTTGGTTAAAGCAACCAAAGCCATGACCGAGGAGTCGTTTAAAATAGAGAAAGCGACGAAAATGGCGTTTCGGGCACCAATGATTATTGTTGTGTCCACCTGTTATCAGGAACACCCCAAAGTTCCTAAGCATGAACAGATGATTACTGCCGGCTGTGCGCTTCAGGCGATGCAAATGGCATGTGTGGCCCAGGGTTACCAGGGAATGTGGCGTACCGGAGACCTGGCCTCTCATCCTATTGTTAAAGATGCATTAGGTGTATCAGCAGAAAATGATATTGTCGGTTTTTTGTATGTTGGTAGCAGTGCCCGGGAGATCCCGGAAAAGCGTCGTCGTGATTATCTGGAAAAAGTAACGTTCTGGGATTAAACGCTAGTTTCGTCGTTCAATTGGTAAGCAATGTCGACGGATATAAAAAAGGCGCCATAACGGCGCCTTTATTTTTTAGCACACATTTTCGTTAAAACGCTGCGCTTTTAGGAGTGCGAGGGAATGGAATGACATCGCGAACGTTAGCAATACCGGTCGCATAAGCAACCAGGCGTTCAAAGCCCAATCCAAAACCAGAGTGGGGCACGGTGCCGTAACGACGCAGGTCACGATACCAACCGTAATCTTCTTTATCCAGGCCCATTTCTTCTAAACGTTGGTCTAACACATCCAAACGCTCTTCCCGTTGACTGCCACCGACAATCTCACCGATGCCAGGCGCAAGAATATCCATTGCGGCAACGGTTTTGCCGTCATCGTTAAGACGCATATAGAACGACTTGATATCTTTCGGATAGTTTTGCAGTACTACCGGCCCACCAACGTGCTCTTCCGCCAAATAACGTTCGTGCTCTGAGTTTAAATCCACGCCCCAGGATACCGGGTTTTCAAATTTCTTGCCGCAGTTCTGTAGGATTTCGATCGCGTCGGTGTAATCCATACGGACGAATTCACTATTGATAACAGACTCAAGACGCTCGATCACGGTTTTATCGACACGTTGCTGGAAAAACTGCATGTCATCGGCACGCTCATCGAGAACGGCTTTAAACACGTAGCGCAACATTTCTTCGGCCAGTGTTGCTGCATCACCTAAGTCGGCGAAAGCAATTTCCGGCTCTACCATCCAGAACTCAGCCAGGTGGCGAGAGGTATTTGAGTTTTCCGCACGGAAGGTTGGTCCAAACGTGTAAACTTTAGACAAGGCGCAACAATAGGTTTCAACATTTAATTGTCCGGAAACCGTCAGGAAGGTTTCTTTACCAAAGAAATCCTCTTTGTAGTCGATGCTACCTTTATCATCTCTTGGCAGGTTCTCCAGATCTAACGTGCTGACCCGGAACATTTCACCAGCACCTTCACAGTCACTGCCCGTAATTAAAGGCGTGCTGATCCAGTAATAACCTTTTTCATGCATAAAACGGTGGACAGCCTGAGCCAGGGTGTTACGTACCCGGGTAACAGCACCACCAATGTTGGTGCGAGGACGAAGGTGCGCCTGTTCGCGAAGGTATTCAATACTGTGGCGCTTGGCTGCCATTGGGTAAGTATCTGGGTCTTCAACCAGACCAAGTACTTCAACATGGGTTGCCTGAATTTCAAAGGACTGGCCTTTACCCTGGGACTCAACCAGAGTTCCGGTCACTTTAACGGAACTACCCGTGGTTAGCTTTAAAACGTCATCCTGGTAATTTTCGAGGTCATTGGGCACAACCGCCTGAATCGGATCAAAACAGGATCCATCATGGATAGCGAGAAAGGAGATACCGGCTTTGGAATCTCGACGAGTTCTGATCCAACCCTGAACAGTGATTGGTTCACCAACCGGGTGTTTACCCGTTAGTACATCAGTAATCGCAGGAACTGACATTATTAACCTCTTAATTAACACAAAAATACGTTTTTTATCTTTAGGCCTTCGGGTTTGACGTTGAGTGATTCAAAACTAGTATAACGGGCGACGGATGTATTTGCCGTATTCGTTAAAACCCGGGATCTGACCTTGGATTGGCTATGTTACCTGTGAGAAATCTAGACTCAAGTAAAACTTTGCTAAATTCCGGGAATTTTTGACAAAAATGCCTATTTAATCAGCCTTTGCTACGAATACTCAAAGTAAAGACAGATTTGTTTCGCATATAGTTAGATTATTCAGCCCAGATATCGGAAAACTCTATAACCTGTTTTATTGCTTGGATTAAAGTTAGTAGTTCATCCTGACTAATGACATAAGGCGGCATGATATACACCAGTTTGCCGAAAGGTCGGATCCAAACTCCCATTTTTACAAAATGCGCCTGGATGCTTGCGGTATCAACCGGGCGCTTCATCTCAACGACGCCAATGGCTCCCAACACTCTTACGTCCGCCACATCAGGGTGATCGGATAGGGTGTACAGTGCCTGTAGAGTGCTTTCAATACTGGCGACCTGATGTTGCCAATCACCGGCAGACAATAACGCCAGGCTGGCATTAGCTGCGCTGCAGGCAAGTGGGTTACCCATGAACGTCGGACCATGCATAAAAACACCAGCTTCACCCTGGCTTATCGTGTCGGCAATTTCTTTTGTACATAACGTTGCCGCCAGAGTCAGGTAACCGCCGGTCAGCGCTTTACCCAGACATAGAATATCGGGACTAACATTGGCATGTTCACAGGCAAACAATTTACCGGTGCGACCAAATCCGGTAGCGATTTCATCGGCAATCAACAGGACATCGTATTTATCACACAATAATCGACACTGTTTCAGGTACTGTGGATGATAAAAACGCATACCGCCGGCACCCTGTACAATGGGCTCAATAATAAACGCGGCGATTTGCTGGTGATGAGTTGCAAATAATTGTTCCAGCACAATACTGTCTTGCTCGTCCCATGGCTGGTCAAAACCCTGCTTGGGCTTTGGTGCGAATACGCTTTTGGCCATAAACCCCTGAAACAGCTGATGCATACCGTTAACCGGATCACATACAGACATGGCCGCGAATGTATCACCATGATAGCCGCCATGTACCGTCATTAACTTACTTTTTTCCGGTTTACCCTTACTGTGCCAGTATTGCAGCGCCATTTTTATGGCAACTTCAACGGCAACCGAGCCACTATCTGCAATAAAAACTTTATCCAGGCCATCCGGAGTCATGGCAATGAGTCGGCGACAGAGATCGATCGCCGGTTGGTGGGTTAAGCCGCCAAACATGACATGCGACACAGCGTCAATTTGTGCATGCATTGCCTGATTAATCTCAGGGTGGTTATAACCATGAACAACCGACCACCAGGATGCCATACCATCGATAAGCTGCTCACCGGTTTCCAGAGTAATAGTGACGCCTTCTGCCCGGGTAACTTTATATGCGGGCAGGGGCTTAGTCATTGACGTATATGGGTGCCAGATATGTTGCTGATCAAACTCGATATCATTAGTATGTATTTTATCCATTAGTAAACCGAATAGTATCTGGTATGTTGACAGGTAAGGGGCGCTGGCTAGACTACCGACAAATATACAACAATGCAATCGTAGTAAGTACGCTAGTGAGAATTTCATGGAAGTACCAATGAATCAAGCGCCCATCCGCAATAACTGGACGTTAGACGACGTTAATAGTCTTTTTAAGTTACCTTTTAATGACCTGCTATTTCAGGCGCAGACCGTTCATCGTCAGCATTTTGATGCAAATGAAGTTCAGGTCAGTACACTGTTATCCATTAAAACCGGTGCCTGCCCGGAAGACTGTAAATATTGTTCGCAAAGCGCTCGTTACGCCACCGATATCGAAAAAGAAAAGCTAATGGCTGTCGACAAGGTGCTGGAAGCAGCACAAATTGCCAAAGCCCAGGGTTCAACGCGATTCTGCATGGGTGCCGGCTGGCGCAATCCAAAAGAGCGAGACATGCCACATATTGTCAATATGGTAAAAGGCGTTCGCGAACTGGGCCTGGAAACCTGTATGACCTTAGGCATGCTTTCACCATCGCAAGCGCAAACGTTAAAAGAAGCCGGTCTTGATTATTACAATCACAATCTCGACACGTCGAAAGAGCATTACAACCAGATTATCACCACGCGGTCCTATCAGGACAGGCTGGATACCCTAGAGAATGTCCGCGAGGCGGGAATAAAAGTATGCAGTGGCGGCATTGTCGGGTTGGGCGAGCAGGCAAGCGACCGGTCAGGGTTGTTAATGCAACTGGCAAACCTGCCAAAACAACCCGACAGCGTACCAATTAATATGCTGGTAAAAATTGAAGGGACGCCGTTAGGGAATGTTGACGATCTTGACCCGTTTGAGTTTATTCGTTGTATCGCCGTAGCGCGTATCATGATGCCAAAATCCCATGTTCGATTGTCAGCAGGTCGTGAGGCCATGAATGAACAAATGCAGGCGCTCTGCTTTCTGGCTGGTGCTAATTCAATTTTCTATGGTTGTAAACTACTAACCACTGCAAATCCGGAAGCTGATGCTGATATGCAGCTCTTCGCCAAGCTTGGCATTAATACCGAACGCGGCCAGGCGCAAACGGCAGAAGAGCAGTATCAGCATGAACAGTCGTTGCAGACTCAAATTGTTAATCAGGAAAATGCTGACTTATTCTACGACGCGACACAGGCATAATGTTTTAAACGTTAGCGAACTCGCTTTATGGTATGCAATAGCGATGGTTACGAAAAGAATCAATCTGACCAACGAATTGAGCTGGAGAGCAAGCCTGTATGAACTTTACATTTCTTAACCAACAAGTTCAGAACAAACGTAACATTGGGCAATATCGGCAAGTTAGAGTTGCGGATTCTCAGTTAGTTAACTTTGCCAGTAATGATTATCTCGGGCTCAATGGCCATCCGGATATTGTCGACGCATTTCAGTCTGGCTTGGCTGATTTTGGAACCAGTAGTTGTTCGGCATCGCTGATTAGTGGGCATACCCGTGCCCATCAGTATCTTCAGGATCAGATTTGTGAGTGGCTAGGCACATCAGCATGCCTGTTGTTTTCAAGTGGCTACGCGGCAAACTCAGGTTTTTTCGCTTCATTATTGAAATCTGGTCAGGTCGAGGTCTTGTTCGACAGGCTTTGCCACGCATCTATGTTAAGTCAGATGTTTCATTATCCTAAATCGTGTCAGCGATTTAAGCATAATGATGCTCTGGATCTACAAAAACGCCTGCTCAAAAGTGACGCTGAAAATGTCGTTGTGGCCATTGAAGGAGTCTACAGCATGGATGGCTATCAAGGTAATATCTCGGCCTTACATAAGCAGGCAATAGAACATGGCGCCGCACTGTATATTGATGACGCACACGGAATCGGCGTTAACGGCACATATGGGCAGGGCAGTTGCTCAACGGTATTCTCTGACGTCCCGGACAATGTCACACAGATGTTCACCTTTGGTAAGGCTCTGGCAACCAGTGGCGCGGCGATTGCGGGTTCAAAAGATTTGATTGAATACTTAACCAATGTGTGCAGTGAATATATTTTTAGTACGGCAATGTCGGCAGCAAACGCGAAGGCCACTACAAAAAGCATTGAGATTTGCCAAACCGATGTCTGGCGTCGTGAAAAACTGAGAGAGTTGCAAGAGTTGTTTGCAGACAGCCTTGCCAAAGAGATTCGCACCACAGGTATAGATTCACCGATCATCGGTATATACACGGGTTCAGAAGAGCGAACCCTGGCCATTGCTGAATGTTTACGAGAACGGGGCTTGTTCGTGTCAGCAATTCGGCCGCCAACGGTAAAACCTGGTAGTTCACGGTTACGCGTTACGCTAAGCACCAATCATAATGATAAAAATATCAAAGCGTTAGCCTACAACCTAAATCAAATCATGGAAAAGGAATCATTAGCGTGTTAACCCTTGAAGGCCGTGAAAAAATCGCCAAAACATTCGGCCAGTCCAGTATCAGTTACGATCAAAATGCCAGGTTACAGCGTTATTCAGGTAATGTACTGTGTCAGTACCTTGCGCAAGTCGGCAATCGCCAGTCATCGCAACATAACTACATGCTCGATCTCGGATGTGGGACCGGATATTTCACTCAACAGCTTGCCAAAAGAGCTTTATCGGGTATTACCGCTTTGGACTTGTCGCCTGAAATGTTGAGCTTTGCCAAACAACGTAACTATGCAACAGAGCCGGACTGGATTTGTGGTGATGCACATGCGCTGCCACTACCTGGCAATAGTCACGACCTGATCTTTTCCAACCTGGTGTTACAGTGGACAAAGCCGTTAACTCTGGCCTTAAAAGAAGCTTACCGGGTATTAACACCCGGGGGCCATATGGTGTTCTCAACCCTGATCCAAGGTACTCTGGATGAACTTAAGCAGGCATGGGCAACGGTGGACAATGATAGACACGTTATTGACTATTTAACGGCTGCACAAGTTGATTGTGCCTGGTTGCAGGCAGGTTTTACCCAGGTTTTTGCTCACACAGAAAGCGTTGAATTTCCGTATACTGACGTCAATCACCTGGCACGCGAGTTAAAACACCTGGGGGCGAGCCTGGTAAGCGATAAAAGCCAGAAAGGATTGACCGGCAAAGATAAATGGCGTCGAATGGTCGCGGCATACCCTCAGCCCCCGGCCTGCAATGCAGGAACGAATACGCATAATAGTCAGATTCATGCGACCTATCAGTTATATACAGTTTGCCTTAACAAACCGCCGGGAGATTAATTTTAATGAAGGTCAAATCAATTTTCGTAACCGCCACGGATACTGACGCAGGTAAAACTTATGTCAGTGAACAACTGATTAAAGGGCTCGTGAACAATGGCAATAAAGTCGCGGCATTTAAACCCATTTCTGCGGGCTGCACCTGGCGACATGGCGTGTTACAAAATGAGGATGCGCTGAGGTTAAAAACTGTTGCCAATAGCGAACAAACCTTGTCAGAGATTAACCCCATTGCCTTTGAACCGGCAATTGCACCACACATCGCCGCCGCAGAGCAGGGACAAGTTTTAAGTGTTGCTGAATTATCGAGAGAATATCAGAAAGTAAAAAAACGGAATGTTGATATTTGCCTGATAGAAGGGGCAGGTGGCTGGTGTTTGCCGCTCAACGATAAAGAGTATTTTTCGGACTTTGTTCGCCTCGAATCAATACCGGTAATTTTGGTGGTTGGTATGAAACTTGGCTGCTTAAATCATGCCATATTAACCTATGAAACCTTGCTAAACGACGGTGTCGAAGTGATTGGCTGGATTGCTAATCAGTCGCAATCTGTAAAGATGCAAAACCATGACGAAAATCTGGCTTATTTAAAGCAGGCAATTAAAGCCCCGTGTCTTGCTGAGATTGGTTACGGTGAAGATGATAGTTGCCTGGCACAATCAACCTTAACGGAATTAGTTCCGATGAAGCATTTGTGCGAGGCAACAACGAATTGCCTTTAAAGCTATGCTCTTAACAATGGCTCTTTAACCGGTTAAGTGCTGCTTTGAATCGATAGCGCGTTAACCTAGCTTATTCATTAAGGCATTGATGTTATCTCGATGGCTGTCGAGGTCAATATCGCCAGGGCAACTGCAATAACTCATGCCTTTGTAGTTAATGCCAAGATAGTTAAATGAAAGTTTAAACACCTGCTCAAAGCATTCCGGTGGTTTAATATCACTACCGGTCGCGAGCAGGGCTGCTTGTTTTCCCCGTAAAAGTCGCCCCTTGTCTTTATCAAAACTTAGCAGATCCGAAAGCCGGTCCAGGAAAAGTTTCATTTGTGCGCTGGCAGAATACCAGTACATGGGGGTAGCAAATATTAGCTGCTCATATTGTAATAGCGTAGATATCAGCTGATTAAAATCATCCTGATACTGGTTGTTATAGTCAAATGGCGAAATCTCATAATTCCTTAAATCAAAGTAGTCGGCATTAATAACCTGTTTTGCATAGTGGGCTAATTGACTTGTATTGCCATGAGATCGCGAAGAGCCAAGGATGATTGCCGTTTTCATTATTGCTCCTCGTATAAATTACGTTCAACTGGAATGTCGGACAGGTATTCCACAAACTCCACCTCATAACCATTGGGATCGATGAAGTAACAATTTTTGCGGAACCTGGCATTGGCACCGCTTTTATCGACGCTAAATCCAGCCTCAGCCAGTCTGGCGATAACACTATCCAGATTGTCGGTGATAAAAGCAAAGTGGGCTAACCCTATGTTGTTGCTATGTAGATTTCTATTGTCACCCAGGCCATTGTCATTAAAAGTCAGATATTGATAATCATCACCAAAATGCAGCCATCGCCGATAGGTTCCATACCAGTCTCCCTCTCCCTGACCACGAATCCTCCAGTGAGGAAATGCCGCCCGATAAAAGTTCAGCGTCTGGTCTAAATTTTTAACAACAAGGTTTAAATGTTCTAGTGTCATCATGCTGTTTATTCTCCTGAATATTTTCTTTAAGCGAGAAACATGATAAAACCTCAAGTTAAGTTTAGGTAAAGTGTTTTTTTAAGTTATGTCTAATGAAGCAACATTATCAGTAGGGCGTGTCGCTCAACGCTGCGGTATCAAGGTTTCTACATTGCATTTTTACGAGCAAAAAGGCCTGATAAAAAGTTGGCGTAATCAGGGTAACCAGAGGCGTTATCGACCGGATGTACTAAGGCGAATTTCGGTGATTAAGGCAGCGCAAAAACTCGGCATCACCCTGGAAGAGATTAAAACTACGTTAGCAACCTTACCGGATAATCGAACGCCCACGATTCAGGATTGGCAGCAAATCAGTCAAAGTTGGCACCAGATGCTGAATCAACGGATCAGGCAATTAGAAAATCTGCGAGATTCGTTAGGCTCATGTATAGGTTGTGGGTGCTTATCGCTGACGAAATGTCCGTTGTACAATCCTGACGATAAACTGGCACAGGAAGGTCCAGGCCCGGTAATTCTAAACGAAAAATCAAGGGGTCAGGGTTGTTGAAAATCAACGACTCTGACCCCCTTGATATCACTGAGGTGTCTTAAGCTTGCTTGCGGTCTAGAAATTAATTTCCTCGCCACATTTCATTGCAATTTTGTGACCGCCCTTGAAATACCAACCATCTTCCGTGCCCAGCAGGGTTAACTTGCCTTGGTTAAGTTTTAATGCGGTACCTTCGATGATGCCAAGAACCGGAACATCAGGATTGACTACCATAAACTCCTGAAGTCGTTGCTCCCGGGTTTCTCCATTATGACCTGGCGCAATATAGTCGGTGTAATGCGGATTTATCTGGCAAGGTAGTAGTGCCAACGCAGCAAATGAGGGAGGTTCAATAATTGGCATATCATTGGTAGTGCGGATAGTCAGCCCAGCAACATTGGAGCCAGCGCTCCAGCCGATATAGGGCACTGAATCATTGACGCGTTGCTGAATTGCAGGGATTAATTGCTGAGCATATAACTCATTTAACAGGTGAAAAGTATTTCCACCACCGATGGCAATGGCCTGTGCCTGTTCTACTGCAATTTTTGCATCCTCGGCCTGATGGATCCCGGTTACTTTAATGTTTAACGGTTGCAATGCCGATTGCACCATGTGGGTGTATTCATCATAACTGATGGAAACCCCAGCATAAGGGATAAACAGCAATTCTTTAATATCTCCAAGGTGAGCGGCTATCCATTCTCTCGCGTGAGCAAGGTAATCTGTAGAACCGACTCTGGAACTACTTAATAACAGCAGATTTGCTTTCATGATTTTCCTCAATTTTTCTGTAATTCATTGATTGCAGCTTTAGCCAGAAATCCAGAGCGCGTTTTGTATTCCGGATTCGAAGCTACCTGATTGTCTATCTTCTTAATTAATAATTCCGGAAGGGTAACATTAATTTTATGACTCTTTCCTAAAAATGGGGTGATATCGATATCCACGATTGCCCAAATCCCGCCACGATAATCATGTTTGCCAACATGGGATTCAAAAGACTGAGGAGTAGGGACGGACTGACCGTATTCCGCCATTATCGTCAGGTGGTCTTCGATGGCATAAAGAATATCGTCGAGCCCCTGGTCCATCGACGTGGCGTAACACTGACAGCCCGGAATATCGGGCACCTGAATTAAGTATTTTTGTTCGTGACTCAGGTATAGCAAAACGACTGGATATCGCATGCATCCTCCGCATATAAGGTGAAATTACGATAACTCTAACAACTCCACACGCTATGCGCAAGATAACCCTTATAACCCTACGCAATAAATAAATGCAACCCCAATAACTCCGTGTGAGTACACACTATGTGTATAAGGCTATATAATTCGATATCAATTATTCTCTCAGACAAGAAAGGATCCTTAATGATCCTTTTCTTGAGCTACTAACTCCAGTAACTTTAAAATTATAAAGGTATAAGTATATAAAGGCGTTGCGGCGTGATTTAGCGGTGCCATTTGCTATTTGCAGAGCTTTTGGTAGATTGAAATATAAACAGGGAAAGAACAAAGATCATGAAAAATATTTTGTGGATAACTCTGGTGACAGGTTTGCTCAGTTTGCTAAGCCTGCCTTATTTGCTGAATGAAGAGCATGAAGAGCTGTTAAGCGGAAACCTGACTACCGTTGGGGAAATAGCCGAGACAGAAAGTGGATTTATCCATTACAACCTCTATGGCCAGGAAACCGATCCGCTGGTGGTGCTGGTCCATGGTTTCAGTGTACCTTCGTATACCTGGGACAACACCGTTCCATTTCTTACCTCACAAGGCTATCGGGTACTGACCTTTGATCTTTATGGCCGAGGTTATTCTTCGCGCGTTCATCAACGCTACGACAGGGCGCTTTTTGTCAATCAACTTAACGATTTATTAATGGCGTTGAATATCAATGAAAAAGTAAACCTGGTTGGTTTGTCGATGGGAGCGGCGATCATTAGTGCGTTTGCCTCTGACTATCCTCACAAAGTCGACAAGTTAGTATTATTAGCACCATTTCATCAACCGGTAGATATCGGCATACTGGCCTATCCATTGCTGGGGGACTTTGTTGCTTACAGTTTCATGATTCCCAATATGAGTGACAATCAATATGACGACTTCATTGAACCCGAAAATTATCCATTGTGGAGCGAAAAATATAAGATCCAGATGAAATATCAGGGTTTTCGTGCAGCATTGTTAACGACCGCCAGAGACTATCTGCAGAGTGATCCAATGGCCGACTTTCGTGCCGTTAATCAATTTAATATCAAAAGCCTGCTGTTGTGGGGGAGTGAAGATAGAGTCTTTTCAGTAACCAATCAACCTTTAGTCGCTACTGCGCTGGGTAAACACAACAAAAGCATTACCATAAACAATGCCGGACACGCTCTTCATTATGAACGTGCCGAACAAGTTAGTCCGTTAATTGTAAAGTTTCTGTCAACCTCTGGAGCATCCGAAACACCATGAGTACCAATAACCTATTATCTTCACTAGCTTTGGTTCTACTGTTACTGCCATTAAAGGTATCTTTGGCCGTTGATAAGGTCAGTTCCGGTAGTCTCGACACTATCGACAACTTTAACTCAAAATTTATTAAAGACCGGCGGGTACAGGTGTGGAAGCCGGATGGTTACAACACCAGCACGAAATACGCAGTATTGTATATGCATGACGGGCAGATGCTGTTTGACGCCGCAAATACCTGGAACAAGCAGGAATGGGGGGTAGACGAAACTGCCTCGCAATTAATCGCTGATGGCACGACACGTCCGTTTATTGTCGTCGCGATTGATAACGGTGATAAGTTAAGGCATAGCGAATATTTTCCACAGGCTCCTTTTGAAAGCCTGACCGACGCGGATAAACAACGTATTTACCAGGCGGCCCGGGACAATGGCACGCAGGTGTTTTCGCAAGCGGTTATTTCTGACAAGTATCTCAAGTTTCTTGTTTATGAATTAAAGCCATATATTGATAAAAACTATAGTGTCGCTACGGACAGAGCCAATACCTTTATTATGGGGTCGAGCATGGGAGGATTGATCTCCGCCTATGCGCTAATGGAATACCCGTCAATTTTTGGTGGTGCTGCCTGTTTATCAACCCATTGGCCAGGCATATTCTCAATGGAGAATAATCCAATACCGTTGGCGTTTTATCAATATCTGGATGGTCACTTACCCAAGCCTGAATCACACAAACTCTATTTTGATCATGGCGATCAGACACTCGATGCCATGTATCCGCAGTTACAACAGGAAGTTGACAAAATCATGGCCAAACACGGGTATAGCGAGGATAACTGGATGACCCGTACCTATCCAGGCAAGAACCATAGTGAAAATGCTTGGCGTGAGCGCTTGGATGTGCCCCTGATATTTTTATTAGCTACATCGAATACGGATAACTAACGACGGTTAGAGCAATTGATTGCTATGGATTAGTCCAATACTTTCTTTTCTGACTGCTTAACCTTGTCGAATAGAAAAGGTTTATCAAACCATTGGAATTTTGACCCGGTTAACAGGCTTTAAGGTAATCGACTCAACATATCTGCTTCTGCTTGCTGCTGATGATTAAAATAACTTATCGCGATGATTATATCATTGCTGATTTGCGCGGCGTTAAATTGTGGTATTGCCATGGTAGGCACTACTTTTGGATAGAGAACCGCTTGTAACTCGCCATCCGGGTTAATTAAAAACAGGTAGATACCGTGACTCACCGGGGCCTGTTCTGACTCGTCACGGAGTTTTAGTTCTGATGCGGTTAAAAATCGATTGTCTTTGATGGTGTTTGCACTAATGGCAAGATCTTCAAGTAAATTCTGATAGCGGTCGTCCTGCGGCGAAGGGGTTAGCCCGGTTATGTTCTCGCCAAAGTAATTCAGGTATTGTTTTAACTGTTCGGGGCGATCATGGACGGGATCAATGGACAGAAACATTAAGTCAAGCGCCTGATTCTGTTCCGCAAGCAAAGTTTGTACGGACCGCTTTACCATTAGTGTAGTCGGGCAGATATCGGGGCAGCGCAAATATCCGTAACTTAGCAATGTCCAATGGTTGTATAACACCTCATTGCCAATGAGGTCGCCATGTTGATTTAACAATTGAAAATCGCCCAGAGGTATCGCACTAAATAGTTTTCCCTGTATTTTTGGGGGAGCCGAAGATTGTTTTAGTCCATTAAATTGGAGGTAAAGTTTCCAGCCCAGGGTTGCAAATAACATCAGTAAGGCACCTGCCGCAATATAACTAAGTCGATTTAATCTCATGTCAGGGAATGAAAATCTGTCGGTTTAAAAAGGTGTAATCCCCCTCGATAGACATTAATGCAATTAACACCAGGATGGCTATCGGTGGCAAGAACAACACCAGTTTTAACGCCAATGCCTCCCAGTTAACGTGCATAAATACGGAAATAATCAGTCCAGCCTTGAGAAACATAAACAGTAAAATCAATCCCCAACGCAAGTAGCCTTGCAGCTGAAAGAAGTCCACCAGGTAGGAAAGGGTGCTTAGCACAAACAACCAGATCCAGACTTTTACGTACAAGCCAATAGGGTGCTGTTGCGTATGTTCAGTTGTCATGACTACCTCTTTAAATCATTTCATTACCACAAATAAAAGAACGCAAAAATGAAAACCCAGACCAGATCGACGAAATGCCAATACAAACCGGCGATTTCAACATTATCGTAGCCTTTATTTTCATAATCACCGCGCCTGACCTTCATTGCTATGTATATCAAATAGATGACACCACAGCTGACATGCAGGCCGTGAAATCCAGTAACCATAAAGAAAATGGCCCCGAATTGTTCAGCGCCGAGTGGATTACCCCAGGGGCGTATCCCTTCGTCGACGATGAGTTTTGTCCATTCAAAAGCCTGCATGCCGACAAACGTCGCCCCGAGTAGAGCCGTTGCCAACATCAGGTAAAAGGTTTTGTTCTTTTGTTTTCGGTAAGCGAAATTAACCGCCATTGCCATCGTCCCTGAACTGGTGATCAGGATAAATGTCATAATCGCGATTAACACCAGTGGGATATGATGACCAGCAATGGTCAGTGCGAAGATTTCATCGGACTTGGGCCAGGCTTCTGTAGTCGTTATCCGCACATTCATATAGCTGGTAAGAAAGATGCTGAAAATGAATGTGTCACTGAGCAAAAAGATCCACATCATCACCTTGCCCCAGGGCATGTGAAACGTTTCTTTTTCGCCAGACCAGTCTTTAACAACAGACTGCCAACCGGACGGATCCCGCTTATTATCCACCATATCTTCTACATCTCTAGCCATAATTGCGTACGCTTAAATGCTCAACCGCCACAGACTTTGGTCTGCGTTTTTATTTACAAGCCACAAAATTCGGCAATCGCTTTAAATGTCTCGGTTGAACTGGTTAATAAAAAAAATAATACCAGCCACAACAGTAGCAGGTAGTGCCAATAAATTCGGGTTAAATCAATTCGCCTGGACATCTTGTCGGACACAGGCTTTAACAGGCACTGGATCAGGGTAACTGTTAAAATCAATACGCCCAGCAACAGGTGCAATCCATGTAAGCCGGTTAATAAATAGAAAAAGCTGTTTGCCGGATTGGTTTGTAAGTAATATCCCTGGGCCATTAAATTATTCCAAACCGCTAATTGTCCGGATAAAAACAACATTGAGCTTAGTAGCGTTAACAACAACAGGCTATTCACTTTCCACCTTGGTAGTCGCGAGAAGCGCTTACATAAAATCTGTAAGATAATGCTAGCTAGTCCGATATATGCCGTATTGATCCACAATGGCGTTTTGTCGGATAAAGGCAACCATGGTTCACCCGCCAGCGCCTGAAAATCAGTAAACTGAGTACGAGAAATAAAGGTGATAAAAAACAACATAAACATCACGCTGATTACAGCTAACAACCATTTTAAAGCGGTGTATCTGGCGAGGGTAATGTCATTAGCTTCGCTCAGGGATGTTTGCGTGTCGACCGATTCCCAGGGTTTACTTACCAGTTGCTTGATCACACTCATTTTTCGCGCTCCTGCAAATCCGGCTCGTAAGAATTTTCATCGCCTGTCGATTTAGGCTCATTTTGAGGGATAAAATCCCGAGTATGGCCTGGCACACTGAAGTCATAAGCCCAGCGATATACTACCGGCAAATTCGGCCCCCAATTGCCATGCTGAGGCGGTGTTTGCGGGGTTTGCCATTCCAATGTCGTACCGCCCCACGGATTTGCCGGTGCCTTTTTACCGTGTTTCAGGCTCCAAATCAGGTTAAAGATAAAGACCAATTGAACCACCCCGACAATAATTGCAGATACGGTTATGCTGGCGTTTAACGATGCTGCCGATTCAGACATCAGGGCACTGTCTCCCATGGCAAAATAGCGCCTTGGTACCCCTAAGAATCCAAGGTAATGCATCGGCAGGTAGATCGCATACGTACCCAGGAACGTTAACCAGAAGTGCCATTTACCCAGGCGATTATTTAAATATCGGCCTGTGATTTTTGGAAACCAATGATAAATAGCCGCATATAGCACCATCACCGGTGATACGCCCATTACCATATGGAAATGACCGACCACAAAGTAGGTATCTGAAAGCGGTAAATCAACCACAACATTGCCAAGGAAAAGCCCGGTCAAGCCACCATGGGTAAACGTAAAAATAAAACCTATTGCGAATAACATGGGTACGGTCAAGCGAATATTGCCTTGCCATAAGGTTAAGACCCAGTTGTAAACCTTTAATGCGGTCGGTACGGCAATGATTAGGGTGGTTGTGGCGAAGAAGAATCCAAAGTAAGGATTCATTCCCGACACATACATGTGATGCGCCCATACGACAAAGCTTAGTCCGCCAATGGCTACGATTGCCCAAACCATCATTCGATAACCGAAAATATTCTTGCGCGCATGCGTTGCGATAACATCAGATACCATGCCAAACGCGGGCAGGGCAACGATATACACCTCTGGGTGTCCAAAAAACCAGAATAAATGTTGGAACAAAATTGGACTGCCGCCGCCGTAACTGAGGTTTTCGCCCAGGGACACGACCGCAGGCATAAAAAATGACGTCGCCAGTGTCTTATCGAGCAACATCATGATGGCACTGACTAATAACGCCGGGAACGCCAGTAAGCCTAAGATGGTAGCAACAAAAATCCCCCAAATGCTCAGCGGCATGCGCATCAAGGTCATGCCTTTAGTCCTCGCCTGCAAAATGGTGGTGACATAATTCAGTCCGCCCATGGTGAAGGCTATGATAAATACTGCAAGTGATATCAGCATCAGGATAATGCCGGCATCGCCGCCGGGGGTACCGGAAAGGATCGCCTGCGGGGGATATAAGGTCCAGCCAGCGCCCGATGCGCCGCCAGTGACAAAGAAACTGGCCAATAATATGATCACGCTCAACAAATAGGTCCAGTAGCTGAGCATATTCAGGTAAGGGAAGACCATATCACGAGCACCTATCATTAACGGGATCAGGTAATTCCCAAATCCTCCCAACAATAATGCGGTAAGCAGGTAAATAACCATTATCATTCCGTGCATGGTGACAAACTGCAGGTAAGATGCGGGATCAATAAACGAAAACGTATCTGGAAAACCAAGTTGCAAGCGCATTAAACCAGACAATACCAAGGCGACAAGGCCGACAAAAATCGCCGTTATACCATATTGAATCGCAATGACTTTATGATCCTGGCTCCAGATATATTTGGTGATAAAACTTTTTGGGTGGTGGCTGTTATCAACCTGATCAGCAATAGCGACGTGGCTCATTCAACCTCCTCGTTGCGGGCGGTAAGCTCCGGTTCAGGGAGCGGTTGCGAATTTTGTACCTGGCTGGACCCGGAGAACGGCAGGGAGCCAATGTAAGCAACAATATTATTCAGGTCCTGCTCGTTTTTAAGGCTTTTCACCATCAGTAACATTTGATTTCCGAACATATCCTGTGGATGTGCACCACGAACCCGCTCGCTAAAATTCTGTAATTGCCGTTTTAAATACCAGTCGTGTTGGCCCGCCAACCTTGGCGCATTGAGGGCGTAATTTCCCTGGCCATCACTGCCATGACAAAGGCCACAGTTTTTATATAGGGATTTGCCTTTTTCGATATTGCCCTGAGCAATCGATACCTTGTTGGGTTTAGGTAATTGTTCAATATAGGCAATTAGGTTTTTAATTTGTTGTTCATCAACCAGGGTCTGGGCAATGGCAGCCATTGGCGCGCCTATCGGGTCGGAAGATTGATCGCCGCGTATTTTGTGTTTGAAATAAACCAGTTGTCGTTTGATGTACCAGGGGGCGAGGTGACTGATAGCAGGGCCATTTAATGACTCTACGCCTTGGCCTTCGCTGCCGTGACAACTCGTGCACATTTGGTATTGTGCCTTGCCGGCGACAAGGTCAGCTTGTTGATGTTGGCGACTGGCTAAAAACGTAGGTTGTTGCTGTAACCATTGTTCAAAATCAGCTTGTTCTTCTACGACAATACTGCCGCGCATCAGGTAATGGGCTACACCACACAATTCCTGGCAAAAAATTTCATAGGTTCCGGCTTTTGTTGGTGTAAACCAGAAGTAACTGGTAAGCCCGGGCACCAGGTCCATTTTGACCCGAAACTGTGGGATTGAAAAATTATGGAGCACGTCTTTAGAGCGCTGTAATAGCTTAACCGGTTTATTTACCGGTAAATGCAGTTCATTACTGTTGATCAGGATGTCATCGTATCCATTTGGATCATCGGCAGATATTCCAAATGGATTATCAACATTGATTAACTGACTATCGGCTTTACCTAAAATACCGTCCTCGCCGGGAAAGCGGTATGTCCAGGACCATTGCTGACCAATAACCTCTACTTCATGAGCATCTTCAGGAGGATTAATAAATTCGCTCCAGACCCAAAGTCCTGGTGCTAACATAGCAATAACACCAATCGTGGTGATTACGCTCAGCCAGATTTCCAGCTTTCGATTCTCTGGCTCATAAGCGGCCTGTTGAGATTTTTTGTAGCGGTACCGGTAAACGCAATAGGCGAGAAAGACGTTGACCAGAATAAAAACGATACCAGTGACCCAAAAAGTAATATCTATCGTGGTGTCAATAAAGGTCCAGTTTGAGGCAATGGGGGTAAACCACCAGGGGCTGACAAAGTGAAAAACAACGGTTAAAACCACCAGAATAAGAATAACGATAGCAATCGCCATTAGAACTACCCATTTCGTTTTCGTGCAACGACACTGTTTCTAACAATTCCTGATGCCCAGTATCTTAGGCGTACTGTCAGTGAATCATATTTACTAAAACGACACGAAATACGGCGTTCACACGCTTCCTTGCCAATGTTAACCTTAGAACAAATTGTGATATTTGCGAATAAGTTAGCGTACTTTTTTACGGCATGGTTTTCATAAATTGACGGAACTTTTCCTGGCTTCGCACCACCCAGCCTGGTGTCCCTTCACCTTTGCCTTCAATGATCAGGTTTGGGTGTTTCTTAACGACCTTCATCAGTTCTGATTCTTGTTCATTATCGATATCAACGAAAAAAATGTGTTTGCCTTGTTTAAGGAGTCCTTGAAAGCGTTCGAATTCGACATTGGGCTTTTGAATACCGATAAAACCACCTTCCCAGGTACAAAATCCCAGTACAACTATGGCAAGAAAGATAAAGGGAATCCAACCCGCAGCGGACTGATACCAGTCGAAGAAATAGGCGCAGAGTAAAACGAGAATTGCTCCGATGGCGCCGACTATGGCACCGACTTCGGTAGAATGGACAACGTCTTTTTTCAGAACGGACTCGACTTCATGCAAATGTCGTCGTTGTACCGCTCCATCATTTTCGCTCAATACGTGGATTTGCGGCAGAGAGAATCCTTTAGCCAGTAATTCAGACTCCAGACGAGCCAGATCGTCCAAATCATCGCTAAGGTAATAGTGACGAATCATCTTATCCTCCTTTCAGGCTAACAAAGTAACGCTTTGGCAAGCATGAGCCTCGCCTCCAATCTAAGCCAAGTGCTGTATTGCGCTGATTAAATTGGTAAAACAGACTTAGTCGTAATTGATATCAGTATAGCAGTGGATGAAAAAGGGGTTTAAAAACAGTAAGTACTGTCATTTTCTAAGGTGAGAAACAACAAAGGCCCGCGATTGCGAGCCTTTGTATAAGGTATGGTCGGAGTGGCAGGACTTGAACCTGCGACCTCACGTCCCCCAGACGCACGCGCTACCAGACTGCGCTACACCCCGATGGATAAATCAAGCGGTTAACCCGGCTCGATTGCTTAGGTATGTTAATGGAATTCGATTTGAATGCAATCATTAAATTCAGTATTTAGTGCAACCGATTATTTATTATTCAGTTCGTTACGTTTACTGAACTGATTGATGAATTTAACCCCTTCAATCAGGCGAGGAATATCATCCGCATCGGACAACACCGTATCAAGTTGACTGGAGTAGGATTCAAAATTTCCTTTCTGATCGACGAATACGGTTTTGTCTTTTTGGAAAATCACTATGCCATCAGACAGGGTGTTCGCCAGTACCCGATCGATCGGTAAGTCAAACAGATCACGGCCACTTGCATAGGCATCGTAGGGAAGTTCACAATTTAGCCAACGTCGCATTAACGTCGGTTGGATATCCATATGTGATGCTAGCTCGGTAATTGAGTTTTTCTTTTGCTCGGGCCAGATAATTACGCCAGGTTTGGAAATAAATCGCGACTCTTTTATTTTATTACCCAGCGAACTTACCACAATAATATCCTTATTTTGTTTTTGCTCCTGAGCCAGTAATAGCGCATCGCTAAATAATGAGAACTGATAATCTCCCGGTTCAGCAAAATAAAACACGTATAAGCCGGTAGGTAAATTGTTTAATTTTTGGGCCGTTACAAACGGGGAAATATCAGCAAAATAACGGGTTTGGGCAAATAAATCACTGAGCCAGACAGGCAGGGTTTGCACTTCGTCGCCGATGATCGCTAAAGATCGGTTAAGTTCCTGATTGGCCAAAGCCTGGAATAATACCGGTGCCTGTTGCTGTTTTAAAATACCTTCCTGGTATACGGTTGGCAGACTATACAGTAAATTAAACCAGGCATCGTTGGTTGTTGAGGCATCAACCTGATTGGTAACCAATTGTCCACCATCGACAGAGCGACGCAACAACCGCTTACTCTGTTTGGATGTCAATGGCGAGTCATTCAACAGAATAAACACTGACTGCGTCGGCGCCGCCGGTGATTGGCATTGGCTGTCCACTTTTGGGTATTGAGGAACCTTGACACTGAACGACATCGGCTGATTCAAGGTGTTAATGTAACCTTCCTTATTCACCAGTCCATACTTTGTCAACAGGGTCTTGGCCGTTGTTGGATACGACAATGGCAGCATGTTATCTTGTTTTAACACACTGTACTGCAAGCGGGCGTCAGCCCAGATATGAGTAACATGGCTAATGAAGAACGAGGTAATCCACACTAAGGTAAAATAGCGTCCAAACGCCTTTTGCTGCAGTTGCTTCAGATGTTTCCAGGCATAATTACTTATGATCAGTTCAAAGGCAAGAATGACCAACAGCGAAACACCGACGATCCAGTAAAAGGGCACCTGATAATCACGAAACTGCTCTTTTAACAGACTTAGGATTTTGCCACTGGAATCCAGATTGAGATGATAACCCAACTGGCTATAACTAATACTGTCGATGACCAGTAAGGTTAGAACCAGGGTAAAAATGATTGATGCCGCACCGCGGATAAACCGAATTCTTGGAAACAATAAGGTCAGCGGGAATACCAGCAACACAAAGCCAAGAAAGGTCAGGAACGCCATGTGGCTGATCCAGGTAGTCAACATATACACGCTGGCGACAAAACCATCGGGCATACCTTCAACGACCAGATAGCTGACCGCAATCGCTATCGCCGCAATGATATTAAAAAACGTAAACCAGTGGCCCCAGCTGATTAACTGCAACAGGCGTTTACTGTAGGTTGAATTATTTGTGCTGACCATATTGGCAGAATCTTTTTATTATTATTGTTATTTTTTAACAGATTGGGTCAAAGCCTGACAGAAGTTTTTGACCATGGCTTCGCGTTTTTGTTCAGGTACCTGATTGTTAATAATGCCAGACAGGGTATTACCCAGGCACATTAAGGCTAAATCCGTAGACACTTCCTCGTCTACCAGAGTGTCTAGCAGACTTTGGACAATTTTTTCTACACGTTCGTTCGAATACTTAGATACAATAGGCATTATTTTATAAAAACCGATGAATTTGAAAATTAATTTTAGTTTATCAAAAGCTTCTTCAAGATAAAACTGAACCTGATTATGAGTTTAATTATTAATAAAATCGATTTGCGCTTTGTTGCAAAGCCTGAAAATGAACCTCAGGTAACTATTACCACCGGTGACGCTCCTGTTGCTATTACGCCTAAAATCAATGCCTTCATTGAAGATCTACATAGCATCTACAACGCAAAGGGCTCAAAAGCCTATGGTGGTTTTAAGGCCAACCAGGAAGGGATGGAGCTGGCGCCATTTCATCACAGTTTTGATGATTATTTAAATGAACAGCTGGAATTTTCGGAATTTTGTAACCGAATCAGCAAAGGCCTGGCTGCGGAACTGGAAAAATACGATCTTGCAGAAACCGGTTATTTGCTGACCTGTCACTATGAAATGCTGTCGGGTCGTTATTTACTGGTCGCTATGTTACCAGTCACCGAGCATTTTTATGTGGATGGCGAACTAAACATTTCCTCGGATCAGCATATCGACAGTTCTAAGTTACAACTTGCTGTCAGAATTGACTTATTTGACTATGCCGACAATCCGGACAAGTCACGTTACATTTCGTTTATCAAAGGTCGTGCCGGTCGCAAAGTGGCTGATTTCTTCCTCGACTTTTTAGGCTGCGAAGAAGGTATCGATGCGAAACAACAAAGTCAGGTTCTTATCCATGCGGTTGAAGAATTTGTTAACGTCCAGCAATTAAATGCTGAAGAGAAACAACAGACCCGTAAAGAAATGCTGAGTTACTGTAAAGAACAGCAAGCGTTAGGAAAGGACGTGCAACTGCAGGAATTATCCGAGTCCTTACCCAATGAAGATAATGGCGATGCGTTTTATCAGTTTTGCAAGCAAAATGATTACCCTCTGGAAGAGTCGTTTCCGCACGATCAGGCAACGATTAATAAAGCCACTAAATATTCCGGCTATGGTGCCGGCATCAGTATCAGCTTCGAACGTAGTCACTTTGGCCAGGATGTAGTGTATAATCCGGAAAATGAATCGTTGACGATTTATCGCGTACCACCAAATTTAAAAGATCAATTATTAAAACTGCTATCCAGTAATGATGAATGATCGAATACAGGCGCAATAGCTGACTTAACGATAGTTAACCAAGGTTGATTTGTCGGTGCCATAACATTGCTGTTGCAGGCATCGAATAAACAGCTACAAGTAATTTACAGAACACGGAATTTTCAATGACGACTCTTACTATTACCCGCCCGGATGACTGGCATGTGCATTTACGAGACGGTGAAGTCCTGACCGATACGGTCAGAGATATCGGCCGCTATTTCGGTCGCGCTATCGTAATGCCGAACCTGGTGCCTCCGGTAATGAACACCGATCAGGCCATTGCTTATTACGAACGCATTCAGGCAGTCAATACGTCAGACAGTTTCGAGCCGTTAATGGTGTTGTATCTTACCGATAATACCACTAGTGAAGACATTCGCCAGGCCAAAGCCTCCGGCAAAGTGTTTGCCGCCAAGCTATATCCAGCCGGTGCTACAACCAATTCTGCATCTGGTGTTACTGATATTAAAAATATCTATTCGGTATTAGAAACCATGCAGGAAGAAGACTTACCTTTATTACTTCATGGTGAAGTCACTGACAGTCACATCGATATTTTTGACCGCGAAAAGGAATATATTGAGCGTATTTTAAAGCCAGTCGTAGCTAAGTTCCCAACATTACGTATTGTACTGGAACATATCACGACTAAAGATGCGGTTGATTTTGTTAATCAGGCAGGTGCCAATGTCGCGGCAACGATTACCGCTCATCACTTATTATTCAACCGCAACCATATGTTGGTCGGTGGTATTCGTCCACATTATTTCTGTTTGCCTGTACTTAAGCGCAACATTCATCAACAGGCGCTAATTGAGGCGGCAACCAGTGGCAGTCCAAAATTCTTCCTGGGCACCGACTCTGCGCCACACACTAAGGAAGCAAAAGAAAGTGCCTGTGGATGTGCCGGTTCCTATACCGCACATGCAGCAATTGAATTGTATGCTGAAGTGTTCGAACAGGAAAATGCGCTCGATAAACTTGAAGGCTTTGCCAGCTTCCATGGCCCTGATTTTTATAAATTACCACGCCATACTGATACCATCACCCTGGTAAAAGAATCCTGGTCGGTTCCAAAAACCATGCCGTTTGGCAGCGATACCGTGGTTCCTATCCGTGCGGGTGAAGATATTCAATGGCAAGTGAAAGCTTAATTTCCGGATAGGTTGATTAATGAGTCTTAAAACCATGCAGTTATTCGTCAATGACCTGACCGTCATTGACTTCTCTTATCTTTGTCGGGATAGGGGAGTTGTCGGTGAAAGCTGGATTGTTGATGTAATACTATCCGGTGATTTAAATGCAGAAAGCATGGTCCTTGATTTTGGCATCGTAAAAAAGCAAATCAAGGCCATTATTGATGATGCCGTCGATCACAAACTATTGTTACCGGTTGCTGACAACCACTTGATTATCAGCGACTCCGAGCGGGATAATCACGTGTATGTCGATTTTTATCCGCAACAATTGGCCAGTATTCATCTGCAATCCCCGCAATGTGCGTTTGCCGAGATACCTGACGAACAGATTACTGAAAGCGCGGTAACGCGTTACCTACAGGCCGTTATTAAGGCGCAATTACCTGAAAATGTAAAAGGTATTGAATTAACGCTTCGTCCGGAAGCAATCGATGGTTTTTACTATCACTATACCCATGGCCTCAAAAAGCATGACGGTAATTGTCAGCGCATTGCCCATGGACACCGCTCGAAAATCAATTTGTATGAAAATAACATTCGCTCGCTGAGCCTTGAAAAGCAATGGTGTAATCGCTGGCAGGATATTTATCTGGCCACCGATAGTGATGCTATTAGTCAGCAGCAGGTTGAACTATCGAAACGAGGCCTGCAGGACTTGACGGCAGATCATCAGTGTTTTTCCTATTATGCCCCGCAAGGACGTTTTGATATCGCCATCAAAGATAACCTTGAAGTGGTTGATTGTGATTCTACGGTTGAATTACTGGCTGATTATATCGCTCGGCAGTTAAAAGCCGAACGACCTGATAATGACTACAAAGTAGTCGCCTTTGAAGGTGTCGGTAAAGGAGCAATAGGTAATGTTTAAACCAGGAAACGGAATTTCCAAAGTATTAGGATTCACGATTAACCGAACTCGCTTAATAGCACTAGCGTTATTGTCCACAACCTGTCCTGTTAGTATTGCAAACCCCGCTTTATTACTTGAATTACAAGGAGAAGTTACTCAGGGTAGCTTAATGGTTGGCAAAACCCAGCCGGGCAATCAGGTATATTTAGATGATCGGGCATTAAAAGTCTCTCGCCACGGGTTGTTTACCTTCGGTTTTAGCCGAGACGACGATACGAATTATCAGCTAAAAATCAAAAGCGAAGATGAACAACTGATAAAAAGCCTGAAACCAGCAAAGCGCGAATACAACATTCAACGGGTGAATGGCATTGCCAAAAAAATCATGAACCCGGATCCCAAAGATATCGAGCGGGCGCGTCAGGATAGTAAACAAATTGGTAAAGTGCGCAGTGTTGCAGCTGATAATATCGATTTTGCTCACGGCTTTATTGCACCGAGCAAGGGTCGTATTACCGGTGTTTATGGCAGTCAACGAGTATACAACGGCAAACCAGGCAATCCACATTATGGCCTTGATTATGCCGGTAAAACGGGGACAGTGATTCAGGCTCCAGCTGCAGGAGTAGTTACCTTGTGGGTTCCGGATATGTTTTATTCTGGCGGCACCCTGGTCATCGATCATGGTCATGGCGTCACTTCTACCTTTTTGCATTTGTCAGGCTCCCTGGTTAAGGAAGGCGATAACGTCTTACAAGGTCAGAAGATTGCAAAAATTGGTTCGACAGGGCGCTCAACCGGACCGCATCTGGACTGGCGGGTAAACTGGTTTAATGTCAAACTGGATCCGGCACTGGTGTTAACCTTACCCAATATGCAGACGTTTAACTAAGGAGCTCAACTTTGTTGAGCTCCTGGCTGTAAGCTGTAAGATACAAGCTGTAAGATACAAGCTGTAAGATTTATGCTTACCTCTTAAAGCTTATGGCTTACCGCTTAAAGCTTGGTTAATTGCTCTCAATACTACGTTTTTTACCGGATTTCGCCCGTTCAAGGTGATCCGACTGTACGTAAACCCGGTCAGTAGTACCCATGCTGGCATGACCCAGTTCATCAGCCATATGCTTAAGTGGTCGTGATGCAATATCCATCGATGCGCCAGTATGTCGCAGCCAGTGTGTAGTCGCTTCTTTTAATGTTTGCGCTTCATGAGAAAATCCTTCCTGAGTCATTTGCTCAAAAGCATGATCAAACGCCTGTTGAACGATACGCCTGAGTTGCCGTGATGTCATCCCGCCAAAGCCCTTAAGTTTGTTGATCAATGGGTCGGTTTCGGACGATAACGGATAACCTGATAAACCGCGATATTGGCGAAAGCGTTCCAGATAGGGCAAAAAGCTGTCGGGTACCGACACATCGCGTTGCTTATTACCTTTACCAAACACTTTAAACCAGTGGTTTTTATCTTTATCGGTCCAGAAATGTCCCATTACCGGCGACCAGACAGGGCGCTCGGATAGTTCAGAAATACGCAAATACAAGGTTTTTAAGCAAGCGACAATAAACAAAGTTCGCTCATGATTTTCGTCCGAATCCGCCAGTTTCTGGGTACTTTCGAGAATATAGTCCCATTGCAATGACGATAAACGTTTTACTTCAACAACCGATGCATCTTTTATTAAATACGGACTGTCTTTTTTAACCGACGCTATCGCATTACCAAAGGCGTAGTCCTCAGTGACCAGATAATCATAGAACACATTCAAAACAGAAAATGTTGCTTTAATCGCATCTTGCGAGCACTGATAGTTTCGTTTCTTTTGATTAAAGTCGATATTATCCAGGCGTTGAGATTTAGGAATTTTAATTGTGAACGGACGCCAGTCAGGGTTTACCTGACGATAGCCGTTGAGATCTTCAAAACGACGATAGACGTAACTGGAAATCCAGGTTACTGGTGGTTTGTGAACAAAATCAATGTAGGTTTCAAGGTCACGACGCTTTAACGTGACAATAGATTTTTGTGCAAATAACCAGGACCATAGCAAAAACTTTTCGGTCTCTGAACGAAACAGATTATACGTCGCTTCATTGCGGCGACCTTTAGATTGTAGAAACTCTTTGGTGAACCGGTAATCATCTAAAGCGCCGGAAACATTTTGATTGATGGTTTCAACGAATCGTTTAACCGATTGATTGTCATCACTGAACAACTGGTTGCGGTGTAACTGTTGAAAGTGACGGTGAGAATCAAATAAGGGTTCAGCGCTAAAGTTTTCTGGATTATTCATAATGTTTATTGTTTTTTATTAGAACCATACATGTTTATTTACCACGCATTAACCAAGTATCGGAGATTGGCATAAAGAGCGTTTCATGAAACAGATGCCAAAGTCATCATCAAGATTGGTACATAACAACATGAAAACAAATACAATTCATGGTTAATCGATATGGTTAAACTAGGTTAAGAGCTAGTTTAAACGCCCTTATACGATATGTCCACTAATTAACATTATCGGACATTTGCTATAGGTGAATGTATGAGAGTGGCTCCCCTGATTGCAGCGTTTATGAAAATTAGCGCACATTCTGACTATTATCAGCGTTTTCAGTGCCTGTGAGCACTATTACGGGCATAACCGATGCCATTCGTTTTACAACAAAAACCTCTGCAGGCCAATAAAAATATAGCGTTAAGCTCTTATTTTGGTTATTTCATGGTGCGCTACGTGAATTATTTCAATATTTCCGAGGGATTATCCACAAAATTTCAGCAGAATGAACCTCTAGTTCCGCCTTTTTAATTCTGAATTAAGAACATAAACGGATCCATCAGCCACCAATGTCGCATCTGGTTTTGAATTTACCGTACTGGGATTGGAAAATGCAACGCCGCCGGCAAGAATGGTCGCCATCGATTCGGTGGCAATAGAAACTCCAGAAAAAAGACCCGCATCGATTTCAATGCCGCTGGCATTGTAAAAAACCGAGCCTTGCTGAACTAATGATGCAAACTCAGGGTCAATGTTGATATAAATCAGTACGCCGGTACCTTCATCATTTAACTCGGTTCCCAAGACGCGACCAACTGGAACCTGACGGAAATACACGTTCTGGCCACTGTTAATCGAACCGACATTAAGAGCCGACAAGGTTAAATTTAATCCCTGGTTTAGCCGCTTGATGACAGGCGCTCGCAAATTACCAATAAAGCTAGTTTCCTGTGGGCCATCTCCAGGAACTACTGCCAACTGATTTCCAGATAAAATAGCCGATGCATTTTTAATTTGGGTTAAACCAATACTTGCTTCTAATAAATAATATTGTGCACCTGCACTAGTCAGGCTTGGAAATGCTTCGCTGACTTTAACCGTCAACCGGGTATGAGTCAGTTGCTCGGCTAAATCAACCTGAGTTATCACGCCAACATCATGTCCTTGATAGATAAGCTTTGCTCCTGGCTTTATATCGACAATGTCTGCAAACACGACTTCTATGGTTGGTCCCTGGAAATCACTGTGTTGTAATGACTCATATAAGGGATAATGACTCAATTCCTGAGTCTGCACTTTATCCAGCCGTAAAGGATTGACCAGGGAAATCCCGCCGTTTACCAGCCGATCGAGATTCGGCGAAGTCATGGAAACACCTTGTAAACTGGCCTGGATATCGATACCGCTTGCCAGGTAGAACTCGCTGTTGGTAAAAACCAGGGCATGATAATCACTGTTGATGGTAATAATGAATTCAAACTGCTCGCCACGTTCTTTCAGGTTTACCGCCTCGACCTGGCCAATATTGAGATCTTTAAAAAATACCGGTGCCCCCGGACTTAAACCGTGCGACTGACTGCTGGTAAGACGTAACTGTAACCCTGGTAATGCTGCATTAATCTGACCCCCCGGGGCAAGTATTTCAAAGGTAGTTTGAAACGTGCCTGTACCGGGCACGACATCAAGATAACTGCCTGCGAAAGCTGCACTTAAACGTTTATTACCCAAGCCTGGCGTGATCAGGCGAATCTCACTGCTGGATTTAAACAGGGAGTTAAATTTAGGATCGTAGGCGACAGTCACACTAGTATTCGTCAGTGTTTCATTAAGAGATACGTCAATTACCTGGCCAATTTCGAGTTGAGCGTACCTTAATTTTGTTAAATGGCTCTCAATATCAATAATACCGGGAAATGATAAGTTCAGTCGTTTACTGTATCTTGACTCCGCTTTACTCGCAGCAAGAGTAAACTCATAGCCATTTTCAAGCATCGGGTAATCAAAATGCTCGGTCATCACCCCTATTCCACCAACGAACATATTCGTTAGTGTGCCTGAATAGATTCGTACCTGTGGCAATTTTGCCTGAACCTCAACCCCGCCAAGTTTGTAAAACCGACTGCTTTGATTAATTAAGTGCTGATAATGGGGTTCAATAAACGCGTGTACAGAAAAGCCTTTTTTATCCTCGTTTAACTCATGCCCCTGAATCCTGCCAATTTTCATATTGCGATAAAATACCGGGGTATCGAAAGCCAGTGAGTCAATGTCAGAGGTTTGTAACTCAATATGCAATCCAGGTTCATCGTAAGTTAGAGGCGGTGGTTTCGGTAACACGTCGAATTCACGACTTGGATCGCCGCTACCCAGACGAAATGACACATACGGACCACTTAATAATCGATCCAGATTCGAAATCCCTGAAAAGCTGATTTTCGGCCGAACTAACCAGAATTTCATGCCGGACAGTAAATAAGGCTCCATTCTCGGATCGAAATTAACGCTTGCGGTAAGACCGCCCTGTTCCTGATTGTAGGTGAAATCCTCAACAATCCCGAGCTCAACACCTTCAAAGATGACCTTGGTTTCACCGGCTTTTACACCGCTGTTTTTAGGAAAATTCATGGTGACTTTAATACCGGCCTGGGCAGCATCAAAGTCATCATAAAGATTAAATTTGGTATGATTTTCTACATCTGGATACTGTTTGTTTGATTTCGGGGTATGAAACGCGATGCCACCGCCTATAATTGACGACAGAGATTCGGTTCTTAGCTTAAATCCAGATAAATCACCGCTGATTTCAACACCGCTGGCGTTATAAAAACGGCTATTGAATTTCACCAGGTCTTTATATTTGTCATCAATTAACAATTTAATTGCAACGTAGCCATTATCCTTAACTAATTGATAGTCATAAACTTCTCCGACCTGAATTTGTTTAAAATAGACCCCGCTTCCGCGGTTTAACGAACCAAGTGACTGAGCATGTAAGGTCAAATGCAATCCCGGAGAATCATCGGGGATGGCAGGTGGCGTGTCGAGCGAGTAAAATTGTCTTTGTCTCTGACCTTCTAAGGCCGGCAGCATTTCAAAATAGTTACCGGTAATTACGGTTTCCAGCCCTGATACACCGGATAGACTGATCTCAGGCTTTACCAGCCAAAACTGAGTATTACTATTTAGATAATCTTTGGTTTTTCGATCCATTTCCACTCTGACGGAAATCACATCTAAACCTTCATTAATGGTCAGTTCGCGCACTAATCCAACGGGCAGGCCTTTAAAACGGACTTCGGTTTTCTGTTCGACGATACCTTCTGCATCGGTAACGAAAATATCAATATTAACGCCAGATTGATAATAGGCTTGCACCAACAGATAAGTGGCGATACACGCAGCAAGAATGGGCAAAATCCAGATGAAGGAAAACCTGGGTTTAGGTTCTATAACCGTTTGCTCAAAGGTATTATCGCTCATCGTCAACCCGTTCATCCCAGAGTAACTTAGAATCAAAGCTAGACGCCGCGAATATACTGAGAATCACCATTACCCCAAACGCAGTTGCGCCCGGTCCTGCAACCACTTCAAGCACATTGCCAATTTCAACCAGCGAAACCAGTAATGCAACTACAAATACGTCCAACATTGACCAGGGGCCAAATAGTTCGATATATCGATACATATGGGTGCGCTTGCGACGCGACAATTTTGACGAGTAACGAATGGAATAAAGGAGGTAAAGTAAACCTAATATTTTCGCCAGAGGAAATATAAAACTTGCGATAAACACGATTAACGCAATGGGTACCATACCATTTTGGAACATATAAAGAGTACCGGACAATATGGTATCGCCCTGGCCTTTACCGAATTGCAAAATGGTCATTATGGGATAGAGGTTAGCAGGGAAAAATGCGATAACCGAGCAGATAGTTAACGCCAGCGTTTTTTGAAACGCAAAGGGTTTTCTTTGCACCAATGCATCATGACACCGCTGGCAGCGATTGTTTTGACCAACAATATAAGGACTGACCCAATGACAGGTATCGCAGCTGGCTAAATGATTTTGCTGACCGTTTTTTGAAAAGTCTATGGCATCAGGGTTAATCATCGATTTCTACCTTGTTCCATAAAAGCTCATTATCAAAACTCAGCTTTAGCGCAACGATGCAGATCATAAACAGGATGTAGCTAACCAATCCGAAATCAAAGAACAAATCAGCATCATCCCTAAGTTTAAATATTGAGACTAATATGCCAATCATGAATACTTCCAGCATTTCCCAGCTATCGATGCGCTGATAAAATTTAATCAATGGCACGTAGCTTTGATGATGAATACGATCCAGTTTCACCTGAAAACTGAGGATTAGAGTGACGAATAGTTTGCTCAAAGGCGCGAGTATGCAGAAAAAACTCGTCACCAGGGCAACGAAATAAAGCTGGTTTTGCCATAAAGCCACAATCGCCGATGATAAGCTGACGGTACTATTAATACTAAACAGCTTCATCGACATGATTGGCAGAAAAATGGCGGGAATGGCGAGAATTAAACCCGCCAACGCAATGGCAATACTACGATCAATTGGGTTCGGCTTTCGGTATAAAATGACATGACGGCACCGTTTACAGCGAGCCTGCTGCCCTTCCTGTAACAGCGGATAATACATCAGGTTGTCGCACTCGCGACAAGCCAGAACTTTCGGTTGTGATGAGAGAGTTACTGTCATTATTATTGTAATTCATTGATAAAGTTTACAAAAAACTGCAAATAATAAATGGACGTCCTGAACTCATATCATTATCTGTCTGCCAGAAGCTGTAACCAACAACCTCTAGTTAAACATACAAGTAATTCAGATAATTTCCAGTAATATAGCGTAAAGTCAGACTAGCGACGCTGTAATAGCCACCAGTTGAAATGCTGTTCGGCTCCCCAAGGGGTGACATGGGTTTGCTGCCATTGCTGCCGACAAGTAAACTCATCTTTAGCAATGGTTTGTAGATAATCGGTTAGTTGTATATGACTGTATCGCTGCACCGGTAAATTTGAACATTTGTCAGGTCCCCGTTCAGAAAACGTTGCTAGTAACCAATATCCCTGACTTTTAAGAGCGCATAACAGGTAATTGAAATATTGCTGCCGTTGCTTTTCGTCAATGAGAAAATGAAATACAGCGCGATCTATCCAACAATCGATACGATTTTCAATTTTCGTCATCAGCGGTTGGTTTTGTTCGCCCAGGTCCTGGCAAATATACTGACAGTTGCTGCTATCTAGTTTTTTATCAATATGTTTTTGTTGCTGTATGGCTAATGCCTGTTGTGAAATATCCAGTAATGCCAAATTACCATAACCGGCCGTTAGCGCTTCAATAGAAAAATCTGAAATACCACAGCCAGCCTCCAGAATGGTTGCGCTATTGGGCAGTTGTAATGCGTTGAGTTGACGGTAACTTGTGTCCTGGCAATCTTGTGACCAACTCATTTGCTTAGCGTTTTTATCAACAAATACCTGTTGCCAATGTTGTTGCTTATCCACGTTTGATTTTTAGATACTGACCGGGGAATCGTACTTGTATCCTATCATGATATTTTATTTCGGGGATAAATTCGCTAATGATTTCTATCGTCGTGTCTTTGTGATGATGCCCTATTTTACTTTCCGGATGCGGAAAATAGACGAATGCTCGATGTTCTTTTCCTGAAATTTTCAATAAACAAGGACAAAAAGAAAAGGTCTCACGATGAAATTCCGGGTGCCACCTGAGGTTTTTAATGATTTTCCACGGCCGTAACCATTGCAGCTTATTGGGCGCGATGTCTAAATTAATGGTTCCCGGGTAAATATTTTCAAACGGAAGTCGCTGTTGAATGAACAAGGGGAGTTGTAATAACAGACTCCCCTGCCCGAACGGAGAATCATTGCAGCGCCCCGAAGCAATTTGGTAGCCGGGTGTTATTGTACCTGACAGCCAGGCTGTGCAATGATTCTGATGATCGGGCATAACTCAGGTGAAAGTGGTTTTCCCTTAGTTTAACGTAATTTTTGTTATTCCTGGTCGTCTACCAGAATATCCATGATATTAACCAGATCGGTCTTGCCGTTTCTGATTTCATCGGCAGTCAGACCCGATAATTCATGTGGAAATACCAACCATTCGTCAGAGTCATGGACATAGTAATCTGGAACCAAATCGACTTTTGAATTTTTGGGTTTGTACCAGGGACAAGCAATGCGAATGTCTTTCGGCGTATTTAATCGCATTAATTCGCGAATCTGCTTGATTAATGCGTCAATACTCCGGCCCGAATCAAATACATCATCAACAATCAACAGTCCATCATCGGCATTGGCGTTTTCAATCAGGTAATGCAAGCCGTGGACTTTAATTTCTTTGGATTGTTGATTGATGCCATAATACGATGAAGTGCGTACCGCAATGTGATCCGTTTCTACTTTTTTAAAGTCAAAATACTCTTGCACTGCAATACCGATAGGCGCACCGCCACGCCAGATACCAACGATAAACTGGGGACGAAAACCATCTTCATAGACTTTAGCCGCAACACGAAAAGAATCTTCTAACAGATCCTGAGCGCTAATAAATTTTTTATCCATTACTTGCCTCTTGGATAATAACCGGAAGGATTCGGTTATATGTTTTTTTAATAGAACTCCACTGGCGATAATGACACCTTAGATCGGCTCGGAAGCCTGTTAACCTCCTGCTTTTGACCATTTACGGTGATTCGACCATGTGAATTAACTGACAATTATAACGGATTTAAAAACTAAGGTTTAGGTTTCTGTGCGACTTATACAGCAAGTTTCGATCGAAAAGTGAAGCTAACTTCATGGTGACAGCGTCGGCACTAATACATTGATTGTAAAAATATAGAAGCTGAATCTATTTCAACGCGGCGTTGAGACCGATTGTAATGCGACATTAAGGGTGTGTTGATAACGACGCCAACTTCCAACCGAACGGTTATTAATAGCCTCCCTGACTTGCGCTGCACTGGCTGTAGCAACGGGCGTACTATTAAGCCGTAAATCCAGATAATCCGGCTGCCAGGGCTCACCGATGAAGTCGAACAACGCCTTAGCTTGTTGCTCCGGATAATTCACCAGAGTTTCATATTTTAACCGATATACATTACCAGCAAAGGCCTGTTCGCAGTAGTCGAGCCACTTTTGATAAGCCTGGTGATAGAGAGCGCAGTCAACTAAATCGTAACTGTAATTGTAAAAGGCAAAATCGCCCGCAAACAGTTGCCGGTAATTGCTGACAATCGTGTCTTTATAATCGCGATCGAGACAAATAATTTTCGCGTTTGGTAATGCCCGGGTAATATAACTGATATAGAAAAAGTTAATGGGCATTTTATCGATAAAACGCTTGGCTGGAGAAGCCAGTTCTCGAGTCTTAGCGAGATACGTTCTCCCTAGTGCGGTCCAATCAATATGATTTGCCGCAAGAATCGTATCGGTATCAAGTATTGCTGGTGATGGCACGTGACTCTGTTGTTTAAATGCTAGGGCAAAATGTGGCAACTCCCCCGCCGATATTACCTGCGGCGCCTGGGATAGCAAACGCTCAACCAGTGTAGTTCCCGTACGAGGCATGCCGACAATAAAAATGGGAGCGTCATCAACCGTTCCAGACACTTGCCCAACGAGATTTTCACTTACCGCTTTGCTGGTATCGAATAGCTTTATATCATCGTCAACACGATAACCGAGCCGGGTCTTTTTCGCCAGTTTAGGCTGTGCCAATATCGCCATGGCCTCTTCAAAGTGCCCTTTATGTTCGAGCTTGCGGGCTATTGCGTGGGCCAAAAACAATTGTTGATCAGGGTTGTGACAGCCAGCGAGTTTCAGTTTCAGGTATTCGATTGTTTCGCCTGCCTCTGGTGCCAGCGCTGACAACGCCCAGTGAACCTCATAAGCATCGGGATTACAATCCAGGGCGCGTAAATAACTGTCTTTGGCAGCCGTAAACTCACCGCAATATTTTTGAGTGGCGCCGAGATGATTGTGTAACTGCCATGGCACGGAGTGCTGACAATCATAGAAGTCAATGGCGCTATGAAAACAGCGCAGCGCCATCCGTTGTTTTCCAACTTGATTGAAGATAACGCCTAAGTCATCCCACTGCTGCGCGGTAAGGGAAGATGAAGCAGGCATTGCTTGTATAAGGTTTAATGTTTGCTCGGCTATTTGCCTGGCGGCAACATGGTTAAGCACACTGAGTTGAAGTTTGGCTGACAAAACACCATAACATGGACGATTTTGCAACGTTCGTGCCTTTTGGATAAGTTCCAGGCCTTTGCGAACATTATTGTGCTCAGTGGCAATTGTCGCCAACAAATAATAGGCATCGGCATAATGTCTGTCTTGCTGCAAAATGCGCAACAGGCAATGGTGTGCCTGTTGGTAAGCTTTATTTCGCAAGGCTTGCTCTGCCTGCTCATAAAGTTGTTTGATATCACTCATTACAACTCGACACCTGTATAATGCATCATCTTTGTTCACAACATGAAAGCTAACGTTACCACGAATCGTTACTGCCAGATAATCGTTGCCGCCAATTTGCACTTATGTTTATAAGATAACTTCTTCCTAAACTTTGCTATGAAATCACAACTTAAAATTAAAGTTCAAACAAGTAGTTAAAGCGAATACCTATAGTACGTGGCTTGGTAATAAAATGACCGTATACCCGTTCAATTTCGGGAAGATCTTTATTGACATACTCGCCCATACCCGCCCAGGATTTATCTCGACGCGTAGAGGTAAACGCATACTCGTCAAACAAATTGTCAACATATAAGGTTGCTGACCACAGATCACCGGATATCTTCGCAGAGATATTACTTAGCGCATAGCCTGGTAAAGATTCACCGTCCGCTTTTAAACCAACTTTTGTCATCACATCGCTTTGCGCAGTAATGCCGTAATACACGTTGAGTAACTTGTCGTCCAGTATCTCCGTTTGATAATCTAAGCCCATGGAAAACTGATGCTGTGGAGCACCAGGCAAACGGTCTCCTGCGGCACCGTTGTAATAATCTTGTACCTCGGAACCTAAGTCATCAAACGTACCGAATAAGTAAGGCACATCCGACGTTAACTCGGCCTTGGCATAACCATAGGTTGCGTAACTCGTGATGCTTTCTGTTAAAACTCCACGTATCGCTAACTCCAGACCTTTGGAATTTGCGGTGCCTACATTGGCAGTAATTAATTCCTGGCCATTTTGTGTCGCCGTCTGAATTTGCGCGTCGTCCCAGTCAACATTAAACAGCGAAGCATTAACATGTAACCGATTATTGAACCAGGAACTCTTCAAACCAAGTTCATAGTTGGTCGTCAAATCCGGTTCATAATTCATTTCATCAGGCAGCGCACAAACCTGAATCGAGCCATCTTCAGCGCATGGTGTAATACCATTAGAGCCGCCAATCCGATAACCTTCACTTAACGTTACATAGGCCATCACATCGGAAGTGAACTGATAACTCGTATTGAATTTCAATAACTGTCCGTCATCTTTTGCACTCGATGCCTGTAGTTCGATATCCGTAACCGAATTTATTTCACCGTTCCAAAATGGCGCCCAGTTCCCAGAAAGAGAATCGACTTTATATTGATAAACCCGCGCCCCAACCGTGACTTGCCAGTTATCAGTAAATTGATAAGACACTTCACCAAAAAGCGCCGACTCTTCCAGTTCCTGCTCATTTAATGCGATGTATTCCAGATCATATTCAATATTCTGGTAATCATTATCAAACCAATATTCAGTCAGGCCTGGCGTGTACTCTCGATCATCAGAGCTTGCTTCTAATTTGTTATAGTAGAAGCCAACAATCCACGACCACGGCGAGTCAAGTTGCGAGACTAATCTAAGTTCCTGAGTGAATGATTGTTCGCTACCGGTATCCTTAGTGTAAGCGGTAAAAGCAGGGAAATCGGCGTAACCGCTCCAAATAGAACCAAATAACAAATCCGTCTGATCCCGTTGCCCTTCTTGTTCATATTCCGACACCCCAGTCGCTGAAACTAGCTCTGCAAATCCAAGATCTAGCTCCATTTCCAGACTTAGTAATTCATCGGTTTTGTCATTAGGCTCAACCACCCGATAGGCTGAATCGTACTTACCAATGTACTCACCTAACGGGTTTTCTGCCGCCATCGCATTATATTGAACAATCGAGTTTCCGCCATTATGCTGCGTCTGATAAAAGTAGCTCAAAGTCCCATCGAACCAGTCATTTGGCTGCCAACGCAAGGCAACTCTTGACGTTGTAATTTGCTCATCGTTTACATCATTCTGACCACAGATATTGGCATCAACAGCGGCTGCATCCGACCAATCCGGATCCGGTAATGATTCCCCTGGTTTACATACGGCAAAACGATAATCAACAAAGCCTGGGGTATCATAGTGATTTACATTCACCCGAACCGCTAATTCGTCTTCAATCAATGGCGTGTTAAAAATCAGCCCTGCTTCGCCACCTAAATCTTCGCTTTGACTCACACTGAAAATATCGCCAGAGATTGACGCTTCCGCAAAATCTAGTTCTGGTTTATTCAATAAATAACGGACTGCGCCACCTAAAGTACCTGAACCATAAAGCGTACCCTGTGGGCCTATTAGTACTTCTACTCGCTTTACATCGGTTAAGCGTAAATCTACCGTCATTGGGATTTCACCAACGTAGGTCGCAACCGTACCACCATCAGCAATTCGATCTGAGGTATTGGTATTCAAGCCACGCACGATGATAGACGCACCTTCTCGACCCCCCTGATCGGCGATGGTTAAGCCAGGCACCCAACGGGCAACATCTTCTGCAGCGGAAATATTCTGGTTTTTCATTACATCAGCATCCAATGCTGAAATATTCATCGGCGCTTCCTGAATGGTTGAGGTACGTCGGGATGCACTGACTTCGATGCGTTCAATACCAGCGAGCGATATTTGTGTTTGCTCTTCTGCCAATACCAAACTTGGTGTTGTCAATGCGCTGCTAAGTGCAATACACACAGCAGTTTTTTTAAATAACGGTAAATGCTTTTCCGTCATGACGGTACTTCTCCAGGATTTTACAAATTTCTATTAATAAGCGGCTGTTAACCGGTTATCTGTTCACTACTCAGTTCACTGGTGCCAATGCCCGAAACAGCTATGGATAATTAGATTGTCTTCATCACAGGCACATAGTGCTTAGCAGGTGAGCACCCGTATGTATCAAGCCAATCAGGTTCCAAACCACTACCCAGCGCATAAGTACGCAAAAGCTCTCATGCATATTTTTGAGTTTGTTGGAATTGATACGTGAGCGTTCAGATAACAACTACATATGCAGGAAGGGATTAGACCTACCAACAACGGCCGCGGAGAATAGCATAAGTTTTTATCACTTTTAAAGTAAAAAATAATAACAATTCGTAAATTATGTATATTTATGCATCTTCATTTAGATTTGAAAGCAGGTTAACTATCACTTAAATCGATTAAACAGCGTCTGATGTGACCACTGGGTGATTGTTTCAACACGATTAGAAAAAAGTAATAGCAGCAACGAGTTGAAGAATTTGAATTGGTAGAAATTTATCAGCCAGGGCGAAGTATTTCTCTCGTTTATTGCCACCCAAACTGAAATAACCATCTATAATTTGTGGTTATTCAAAGTCTGCATCAACTTACCATTTGCAATACAAATAGATTCAAAATGTTAGAAATATAGATATAGCGATCGAAGTGGAGTTAACTAATGGCAATTAGCAATAACCGACCCTGTCAACATATCAATGCCACTATAGTCGTAGCATTAGTCACTTTCTCGATGACGTCAATGGCCAATGATATTGGTACGCCTGATGCCAAAATTCTTGGGGGTTTATACCCAGGTAAGGCTTATTCGCCCTACGCCCAACGATCGTTTCCGTCAAATCTCTACTGGGGTGAAACTCATTTGCACACCGGTTTATCTTTAGACGCGGGCTTATTTGGTAATGTACTCGGTCATGCCGATGCCTATCGATTAGCCAGGGGCGAAGAAATAAAGTCGTCATCCGGTTTACCAGTGAAACTTAGCCGCCCTCTCGATTGGATTGTAATTACTGATCACAGCGATATGATGGGTATTGCCACCGACATTCAAAACGCTGCACCAAACGTTATGGCCAACCCGAAAGGTAAAGAATGGGCGGAAGGCTTTCAGGCTGGTGGCCAGAAAGCGGGCGAAGCGGCATTTGACCTAATCACTCATTTTGCCCAAAACAAAGTACCGGAAGAATTAATGGAACAATATTCTCCTGGCTCGTCAATCTACAATAATGTATGGGAAGACATTACCAAAACTGCCGACCAGTTTAACGACCCCGGCACCTTTACGGCGCTGATTGGATTTGAATGGACTTCGGTACCAAAAGGATTCAACCTCCACCGCAATGTGGTATTGCGCGATGGCGGAGAAAAAGCAAGGCAGGTAATTCCACTTACGACTCTCCCCCCTTTAGGAACAACCGACCCACTGGATTTATACAAATGGCTTGAAGATTATGAAACCAAAACCGGAGGTCGTGCATTGGCACTCGCCCACAACGGCAACCTTTCCAATGGTTGGATGTTTCCCATCGACAAGACTTATGCTGGTGGTCGCGTAAACCGAAATTACGTGCAATTGCGCGCTAAGTGGGAACCCTTGTATGAAGTCACGCAAATTAAAGGCGATGGTGAAACGCACCCGTTTTTATCGCCAAGCGATGAATTTGCCGATTATGAAACATTAGATAAGGGGAATCTCGATTTAACCGAACTAAAAAAAGATGACATGCTGCAACGAGAATACGCACGGGAAGCGTTAAAAAATGGCCTGGTTTTAGAAAAAGAACTTGGCACCAATCCGTACAAGTTTGGCATGGTGGGTGCTACTGATAGTCATACTGGATTATCGACGGCTGAAGAAGAAAACTATTTTGGTAAATCCACGTCTGTTGAGCCTTCTAAAGAGCGTATCAACCACCCTTTTATTGAATCTAAACTTGGTTCCATTCAGGGCTATGAATTAGCAGCTTCGGGTTACCAGGCGGTGTGGGCTTATGAAAATACTCGCGAAGCTATCTTTGATGCGATGATGCGCAAGGAAACCTACGCCACCACCGGTCCACGCATGATGATCCGCTTTTTTGGTGGTTGGGAATACACTGAGGATGATTTACGTAGTCGTGCCCCGGCTTTTGTTGGTTATGAGAAAGGCGTTCCTATGGGAGGTGATCTGCGCGCCGCTACCAGTGATGCGCCTACGTTTATGGTGTACGCATTGCGTGATCCGATTGGCGCTAACCTCGATCGTATTCAAATTGTAAAAGGCTGGATGGATAGCAAAGGAAAAACCCACGAGAAGGTTTACGACGTGGTCTGGTCCGGTGATCGCCAACCAGATTCAAATGGTAAATTGCCGTCCGTGGGCAACACGGTTGATGAAGAGGCGGCCAATTGGCTTAACACCATAGGTGCATCCGAATTGGCTACGGTCTGGACCGACCCGGACTTTGATGCTGAGCAAAACGCATTCTATTATGCCCGCGTTATTGAAATTCCAACACCGCGCTGGGTACTATACGACCGAGTGCGCTTTGGCACGGACATACCTAAAGAAGCAACATTAGTTCATCAGGAGCGAGGCTACACATCTCCGATTTGGTATTCTGCAAATTAAATCAATGGATAACCAGCATCATGTGCCTTATCCAGGCCGTTTGCGGTGTACAATTATAGCGTTTTGTCGATTTCCTGAATTAGACTGGCAATAGAAGCGATACCAGTCTGGTAAAACGGTTGGTTAATGGTGTCGACGGAATCATGAGTTTGGTGGTAGTGGCGATGATTTTCACCGGTAATGAATACATATGGAATGCCAGCTTTGTAGAATTCGTAATGGTCGCTGGCTCGATGCAGGTCAATTTTTCCTCGCCTTAACTCTCGACCCTCGCCTCTGAGTTTGCGTCCATATTTAAATGGAACGATAACCTTTTTGTTAGTCTCATGAATAATTGCAACGATCGAATCTGATGGCTGTTTACCGGTAACCCAATAATGCTTATTGGCGTTTCCGTGAGCTACCATGTCGAGATTGATATTTAGCCTGATCTGTTTAACGAGCTTCGGGTTATCTTTTAAAAAGCTTTTCGCCCCATATAAACCCTGTTCTTCACGATCGGTAGCAATGATTAGCATATTGTGTCGGGGTTGATGCAAGTCAAAACACGCCGCTAACGCCAGAATAGCAGCAACCCCAGAGGCATTATCGTCAGCACCCGGGTAGTGTTTATTACCTTTACTTTTAAGATGATCGTAATGTGCGGTAATGGCAATATAGCCAAGCTTTGGGTCAGTGCCGGTACGCTCGGCTACCCAGTTAATCCCAGCTTTTTCACTAAAACCGCTACTAAAATAAAACTCCTGCCTGCTAACCGACGTTGAGTAGAGTAAATTCAAAGTGTTAAAAATATAGGATTGCGCCAATAAATGCCCGGGTTGATCAGGTCCCCGCCCTGCCCAATCCGGTGAAGTCAATTGGGTTAAGTGCTGCCAGGCATTACGGCCGATATTTTCACAACTCCAGGCGTTAAGCGCTAGCAGCAAAATAAGAGCAGACAAAGACTGTCGAACGGTCATGGTTAAGCCATTAAATTTTACTTAACAAGCGAAGCTTCTGAGCATATCTTTGCTGTACATCGGGAAAGTCAGCAACCTCTTTCGCTTTGTTGAGATACTTTTCTCCCAACTCATAATCTCCTAGTTTCATGTAGGTCTTGGCTAAACCAAAGTAAAACTGGTCCTCATTAGGTTGCATCTTACTGGCTTTGTTGTATTGCGAAATCGCTTCCTGATAGTTTCCCTGATGATAAGCTTCATCCGCTAGCACCGCATAATAATATGGGTTGCTAGCCCTGATATTGGCGATGAATTCACTAATTTCTTCAGATTTTTTAAGTTCGCCCTGATCTTTTAACAAGATCGCCAGATTATTCCAGGCATTATAATTGCCTGCATCAAACTTGATGGCCCTTAAATAACTTTCCCGAGCCAGATTTTCGTACTGGTGAATTTTGTACAGAAAACCGAGATTGCCCCACACCGCACTGTATTCAGGATCAATTTGAATCGCCTTTTTGAAATATGCGTAAGCAAGAGGAAAATCTGCCTGAGTAAGGGCCGTTGCACCAAGGTTATTGTAAAACATCGATGTGACCCGTTGTTTACTGATTACTTCACGGGTGAAATGTTTTTTGACGATATAGGGGTCAAAATCAATGGTGGTCTCACGATTACCCCAAATGGTTTGAAACTGGGTCTTGCTGTCACCGACGACCACTAGGTTAACATGCCGGCTCAGCATATTGTAATCCCCCTGGCGCACCCAATATTCAGGTATCTTTACTTCCTGAAAGTTTATTTTTAAATTCGCTTCCTGAGCCAAAGCATAGGCTAAAATCGTCAATGACAGGCAATTGGCAGCCCGCTGCTCAAACGTTTGCTGAGCGGTAAGATTAGCTCCCTGATTGTACACCATCATAGATTCGGAGCGATTCAGAAGCTTCTCAAGTAACACCTCTGCCCGTTTTTTCGGGTCCTCAATGCGAAGCAGGTTAAAATGCACAAAATCGCGCATCTCTTTATTCAGCGCAAAGATGTCCTGTTCATTAACGAGTTGTAGGGATTTGTGTTTGGGGAAGGAGGATTCGTGGATCAACAGCGAGGTGGGCATTCGATTCGACTCTACTTCTGGCACAACTGTGCAGGCTGACAATCCGGTCAGCAATAATATAAACGTCGTCCGAACGAGACAATCAATATAACGATTCACCATGTCGCTACCTCCTTCTATAAGCATAACTAATGATCGATGCTTTTACCTATATGACCCGCCTCCAGAAATAACTGTTTACATTTCAATCAGATTTAAGCCGGGAAAAGTATCTTTGATGCCGGCACGGCTTCCACCTCTGATACAAAAAGCTAATTGCTTACTCAGAATCACCAAGCCAGCTTAAATTACTAGTTATGACAGAAGGTTAGGTTTGCTGATTGTTGTATGCTTTGACAAACGTAACCGCCGATAGTTCAGACAGGATGGTTACGCGTTACGCAATATTGATTAAATTGTCGGCAAATTTACCTGGCGGATACGCTCGAGTTTGAGTGTCAAACAATCTTTAAGGCGGTTACCCGCATATTTACATGAATATCCACTCAAAGCGATTTATGGAAAGAGTTACATAAGAAGACTGAAACGACTCCAGGTATCTGCATTTGTTCGATAGGACCCGGAGTCGATCTCACGATGGATGCGCCTAGTGATCAGCGGTATCACAAACATCATTGGTGAAATAGGCAGCAAAGGCGAGCGTACTTAAGGTGAAATATAACGCCAAAACGATAGACACCCCTTTAAACACAATATGTGCGGATGAGGTAACCGTATTGATGGCAACGCTGCCAAATACAATGGTGAGCAGGAAGCAGGTTAACGCTTTAGATAAGTGACGATTCTTAAAAAACGGTTTTGCTTCGCCTTGATAACGCTCGTTTGTATAAAATGAAGCATAGGCAAGCGTACTTAACGTAAAGTAGATCGCCAGTAATACGAATATAACCTGAAATATCACAATTGAAGATGTCATTATCGCGTTCGCTGCTAACAATACGAACAATACAGCTACCGGCGCGCACACCAATGAGCGAAATAAATTCTCATTTTCTATCAATAGTTCATTTTCTGCTTTAGTCATTCAAGCTCCCCTTCTAACATTCGTTTTTCATTATTATTGGTTGTAATTCTGGTATTGAACTGATGAATATTTAATCACTACTTTGCAGTAATTTGATAAGAAAGCCAATAGTTTTTAATGAATTACATCCGTAAGTAAAAATCGGGAAATAGTGAAATTGGCCGCTGCAACCATTTTGGGGATAGTAAAAAAGACAAAAAACCGCTGTTAAGCGGGCTTTAAAATTTAGCGGTTATAAACATGGATGTTTTGTATGCCGCCATACCATGGACGGTGCTAAATGCAAAAAACCGCTGTTAAGCGGGTTTTTCAATATGGCGGTGAGATAGGGATTTAATAAATTACATCCCTGTAATTTACCCTGCGGGCATACAGAAGTATGAGCAAAAATGTTCCCGTCATTTTTGTGAACCCCTTTACGGGTTCAACATCTATCTCACCTAACGAAAAAGGGCCCCATTACTGGAGCCCTTTTAAATATGGCGGTGAGATAGGGATTTGAACCCTAGAGGCGCTATTAACGCCTGCCGGTTTTCAAGACCGGTGCTTTCGACCACTCAGCCATCTCACCTGAAGTGCTGCGAATATTA
>NZ_SWDB01000024.1 GCF_005116735.1 Thalassotalea mangrovi
ATGGCTGCTTCCGTTAATGTAAAGGGATAGACCCGAAAATAAGTAAAAAAACTGACTTTTTTTGATTGTTTGTTCAATCGTTAAACAACCTTGGGGAAATCGGGTTAATATCGCACCAATTTTCCTATAACAAGTCATATATATTCACCGCAAAGCACCACCCTACTTCACCAGTACTATTGCTCGTACATTTTGAAAGCATAAGGCTTTATCGCTATCCGTTTTTTTGCAACAAAAACATGTGGTAACCAAACTCATCAGCAAACTCAGTGCAAACCCTAACCTCGTTTAAAATTGCCTGATAGGCGGCCGAGTCTTCCATATCGGGTTTAAGCTCCACTAACCGCTGCTCAAGCGGCTTATAATAATTCAGCCAGGCTCGTTTGCTTTGCGGAAAATGGCTAATGACCTGATACCCTGCCTTCTCCATCTGGGCAATTCGCGTTTCTACCGACTGCATGTCCGGGTATTCCTGTTGCCAGAATGTGACCGAACGCTCATTGGGGTTATCTGTGTACCACACCAGATCGCTTAACAGTAAGTAGCCTTGTTTTTGGATCACCATTTGCCATTCGATAAGGGCGGCTTGTACACCGATTACGTAGGCGCTGCCTTCTGCCCAGACCAAATCAAAGCTTTCAGGCGCAAAGGGTAGCTTGGACATGTTTTCGCAGACGACCTGCAACCGGTTTGCAATTCCATGCTGTGTAAAGCGATCAGACAACCGTTCAAGAGCGGTTTGTTCATTGTCCAGGGCTGTTATTTTAGCGCTGGTTTCCTTAGCCAGTACCATGGTCGCTAAGCCTTTGCCGCAACCGACCTCAAGAATACTCTTGGGTTGTACCGGCACTAAATCCAAGGCGGCCTTGGTATCTTCCTCACTACCAGGTGCCCAACGTTCCAATGTGGCAAAGACTTTCATAAAGTCAGCCATATATTCATCATGTTCATTCATATCTTTTGATAACCATTTCAATCGTAATGCTTCTTTTTCGTTGAAGCCTTGCGTTTTTAGCCAAGCCAGGTGCGCATCTGGAGCTAGCCTATCTAGTTCCTCATGCCATGCTTTGAGTGGGCCTTGTCCTGCCATGGCAGCGAGTAGCGCCCGGGCCTGTTGTTTCTGTACAATCTCTTCATCAAGCGTCTTAATTCGCTGTTGCAACAGGGTAATATCCAGCTTTGAGTTAATACACGCCTTACATTCCTGAAGCGTTAATCCACCAGATTGCAGTTTTTGAATCAAACGCACTCGTTGCACGTCGGAGTCGTCATAAATCCGATAGCCATTAGCTGCCCTTCTTCCCTGAATAAGCTTTAGCTTTTCGTAATACAATAAAGCCGTTCTTGAAAGCCCTACCATGGTTCCAAGATCCGATATTTTGTACAAGGGGCACACCTTAATTCACAGTTTCTGTATCAACTGTAAACTATAAAGCAATAGACAGGTCAATGTGTGATTTTCAGAAAACGATAAGTTATGACAAAACAATGTGTCAGAGATAAATGATGTAAATTAAAAATAAATAGAAGCATCTAGATAGCAAAAAACCCGCTGTTAAGCGGGTTTTTAAATATGGCGGTTATAAACATGGATGTTTGGTATGTCATTATTCCAGGGACGGTATAAATAATGACGATAAACATGGATATTGTGTATGCCGCCACGCCACGGATGGCGCTAAAGCAAGAAAGCCCGCTAATATAGCGGGCTTTCAAAAGTGGCGGTGAGATAGGGATTTGAACCCTAGAGGCGCTATTAACGCCTGCCGGTTTTCAAGACCGGTGCTTTCGACCACTCAGCCATCTCACCTGAAGTGCTGCGAATATTATAGATTCCATTTACGCTTGTAAAGGCCTAATTTCGATAAAAATTCTAACCGTTGAAAAAACCAGCAAGATGTGAATTTTTTGCACAGTACTACGGATAATCGTACACTGACATTATCCATCAGGAAGTAAACTTTATGAAAAACAATAACCTTAAACGCTGCCCCTGGCTTGATCAATCCAAGCCTGATTATGTGAAATACCATGATGACGAATGGGGCGTCCCGGTTCATGACGACCAAAAAATGTTTGAGTACCTGACACTAGAATCAGCACAAGCCGGTCTTAGTTGGTATACGGTATTAAAAAAGCGGGAAAATTATCGGCAACTATTTGACAATTTTGATGTTCAAAAAGTCGCCAGCTATGATGAGGATAAGATACAGGCGCTGTTACAAAACCCCGGAATTATCCGCAATCAGCTAAAAATCCGGGCAGCGGTAAATAATGCACAACGCTTTATCGAGATACAAAAAGAATTTGGTAGTTTCTGTGAGTTTCTCTGGGGATTTGTTAACCATAGGACTATAGTCAATGATTTAACGAGCCTTGACGATTATCCGGCGCAAACCGAAGTGTCGGATAGGATCAGTAAAGAATTGAAAAAGCGAGGTTTTAAATTTGTTGGTTCAACAATAGTTTACGCACATATGCAAGCATGTGGCATGGTCAATGATCACTCGATAGACTGTTACAAAAGAAATCAAATTATCGAGCAATTTAAGCAAGCTTAGTCGTAGTATTTTAAAAAACCTCATGCCATAATATGTCAATATTTAAGTGCAGGTATTGAACTTTTCAAACCTGCCCTTATCTACATAAATAGAATTATGTTCATAAAGGAAGATTGTTTATGCAAACAAATATGAATTTTGGTGCTACTTCACAAAGTAGTGCTATCGAAATCAATAAAGTGTTACGTAACACATACATGCTGCTGGGTATGACACTAGCATTTAGTGCAGTGACTGCCGGCATCTCCATGGCAATGAATTTATCACACATCGCCGCCTTAGTAATGACACTCGTTGCTTTTGGTTTACTATTTGTTGTTCACAAACAAGCAGACAAAGCTAACGGTCTATTTTGGATTTTTGCCTTCACTGGTTTAATGGGTGCGTCACTAGGGCCACTACTTAATATGTACGCTGCACTACCAAATGGTGGTACGTTAATCATGCAAGCGCTAGGTGGCACAGCATTAATCTTCTTCGGTTTATCTGGCTACGCACTGACGTCTAAGAAAGACTTCTCATTTATGGGTGGCTTTCTAATGGTAGGCCTGATTGTCGTTATTATTGCGGCTATCGCTAATATTTTCTTTGCAATTCCTGCTGTATCTCTAGCCCTGAGTGCCGCAATTGTGATGATTATGTCTGGGTTAATTTTATTTGATACAAGCCGTATTATTCACGGTGGCGAGCGTAACTACATTCGCGCGACTGTGTCACTATACCTAAACATCTACAACATTTTCGTTAGCCTTTTACATTTATTAGGCGCATTTAATTCAGACGATTAATTCTTATTAAAGAATCCGTTATACTAAGCCCCTTCAAAAGGGGCTTTTTTGTTTCAGGAATTTAATGTGACAACTTTTGCCATTATCATCAGCACTGCGCCAACCGACAATAGGACTTTGACTGCTCTTAAGTATGCCAAGGCGATTCTGGCTCAGGGGCATCAAATTAACGGTGTGTTCTTCTATCAGCACGGGGTTATCAATGCCAACAGCTATCTACAAACCCCATCGGATGAAATCAATCATTTAACAGCCTGGGATGAGTTTCATAAATCAACCAACACCCCCATGCATTTATGTATTAGCGCCGCTGAGCGTCGTGGGCTTACCGATTCGAACTCCCCCGGATACTCGCACAATATCGCCAGTCATTTCACCATTTCCGGACTCGGAGAATTAGTCGTGCTGACCGATAAGGCCGATAAGGTTGTGCAGTTATGAGTAACAACAAACGTATTGCTATCGTCAACACGGCCACCACATTTGATGATTTTAAGGCCAAAGAAGCACTTGATTTAGCCTTAATTTTTGCCAGTTACGAAGTGCCGGTTGCCATGTTTTTTATGGCTGACGGGGTGTTTCAGACAATCAAACAACAAAACCCGGAATTACTCGGTAGCAAAGATTTTATCTCGACATTTAAAGCCCTGGGTTTTTATGATATCGACGATATCTATATCTGTCTCGATGACGTTAAGGAACGAGGATTGAATTGCGAGTTTGCAGTTGATAACCCTCAGCTATTATCACGGCAACAATTTAATCAATCTTTAAATAATTACGACATAATTCTGACATTCTGATCAATATGGCAAATTTACATTTACTCCGAAGCTCTGGCTTTACTCATATGAAACTCCAGCAGTGTCAAACAGCCTTGCTGGAGGACGACCTGGTTTTACTGATTGATGACGGCGTATATAACCTGAAACACCCGATTGTTGAGCAACTTGCATCGAAACATCAGGTATATGCGTTAACCGATCATGTCAGTGCCAGGGGGATTGTGGCCCCTCTTCCCAATGTGACGTTATGCGATTATGAGCAATTTGTCTCCCTGACGTTAGCCGCAGATAAGGTAATAACATGGCAATAGAATTTCAAGGTCGAGTAATAGAAACGGATAAAGAAGGCTACCTCACCAGCATTGATGACTGGCAACCAGAACTCGCCTATCAAATTGCTGAACTGGAAAAAATCACCCTGACCAACGATCACTGGGAAGTGGTAAATTTTGTTCGCAATTTTTATTTAACCTATAAGACCTCTCCGGCGATCCGCGCCTTAATCAAAGCATTAAAAACCGAATTTCCGGAAGAAAAAGCCAATAGTCGTTACCTGTACCGCCTGTTTCCCAAAGGGCCGGCCAAACAGGCCACGAAAATCGCCGGTTTGCCAAAACCCGCTCGCTGTATCTGATCTTCTCCACAGCGACATCGATAGTGCATGCTTTGATTTGTTAATAATGTGTGAACTGGTTACACTGATGGCAGCAACCATTAGCTAACAGGTACACGCTTATGAACAAAACACTGAAAATCAATGGTCAGACAGTGGCCATTGATGTCGATGAAAACATGCCGTTACTCTGGTTTTTGCGCGATCGTCTCGAAATAACCGGCACCAAATTTGGCTGTGGCAGTGGTTTATGCGGAGCCTGCACGGTTCATCTCGATGGCCAGGCCATTCGCTCCTGCGTTACCCCGGTTGGCTCTTTAGCCAACAAATCTATTACCACCATTGAAGGCTTATCGGAAAACGGCGATCACCCATTGCAAAAAGCCTGGCTTGACAATCGTGTTCCTCAATGTGGCTACTGTCAGGCGGGTCAAATCATGAATGCTGCGAGCCTGTTGAACCAGAATCAATCACCGAGCGATCAAGATATTGATATGGCGATGCAAGGTAACATCTGTCGATGTGGTACCTATCAACGTATCAAAAAAGCCATTCGAGCGGCGGCAGATGAACTGGCAAAGGAGGTGTAAGATGAGTACATTTACGCGCAGAACATTCTTAAAAACCGCGGGCATCGGTGGATCAGGCCTAATGCTTGGTGTCAGTCTTCCCGCAAGCGCTCTCAGCAATGATAAACCCTTTAAACAAGATGAATTTAATCCAAATGCCTTTATTCACCTAAGCGAAGATGGCAGTACCACCATTTATTGTGGTCGCTGTGAAATGGGCCAGGGCATCAGTACCGCCCTACCCGCTGCTGTCGCCGATGAAATGGAGGCGGACTGGGACCAGGTAACAGTCCTCCAGGGCGAAGGGAATGAAGATAAATATGGACCTCAGGCTACCGGTGGGTCTGCCAGTATAAGATTAATGTATCTCCCCATGCGTGAAGCCGGAGCGGCCGCTAAGTTTATGCTTGAAGCCGCCGCCGCTAAGAAATGGAATACCGATATCAGTCAATGTTATGCAAAAAAACATGTGGTTTATCACCGTGGCAGCGACAAAAAATTAAGTTTTGGCGAACTTGCTACACTAGCAGGAACGATGCCGGCGCCAGAAAAGCCGACACTAAAACAGAAGTCGCAATATCAATACATTGGCAAAGAATTAAAACGACATGATCAGGACGATGTTGTCGTTGGTAAACGCGTATATGGCGTTGATACCAAATTACCGGGGATGAAGTATGCGGCGATCGTCCATTGCCCGGTACTTGATGGTAAATTGAAATCGGTTGATAAAAGTGCAGCACTGGCCATCAAAGGCGTCAGCGATGTGATTGAGATTGATCGATTCGACATACCCTTTGGCTCGCTGGGTGGCGTTGCCGTTGTTGCCGATAACAGCTGGACCGCACAACAGGGAGTGAAAGCGCTGAAAGTTGAGTGGGATACTGGAAAAAATGCGGTTTATGAAACCAAAGCCTATAAAAAGCAACTCATTGCCAACGTTGAAAAAAGCGCTGAAGTCATGGATTCACGTGGTGATACGCCAAAAGCGTTAGAGAAAGCCAAGCATACCCACAGTGCAACCTATACCGGAGGTCATTTGTGCCACGCACCGATGGAACCCAATGCCAGTGTTGTCTGGGTGAAAGAAGATAGTTGTGAGGTATGGGCGTCGACTCAAAGCCCCGCCGATATCCAAAAAGTGCTCGGCCAATATTTACAGCGCGAGCCGAAAGATATCAAGGTTAATGTGATGATGGCCGGTGGTGCGTTTGGGCGTAAATTTAAGTGCGATTATGTCCACGAAGCGGCGGTTATCTCGCAAAAGGTAAATGCCCCAGTGCAACTGACCTGGACCCGGGAAGAAGATATGCGGACCGGATATTACCATTCGGTCAGCGCTCAGCATATCGAGGCCGGATTTGATGACGATGGTAATGTTGATGCCTGGCTACAGCGGGTGGCCTTTCCATCCATTAACTCGTTGTTTGATAAATCCGTGGAACGGGCACCGAAAGGCGCTACCAAAGATGTTTACAACCACCCTTTTGGGGTGAAAAACATGCAGGTCGAAAGCGGCTTGGCACCAGCTCATACCCGAATAGGCTGGTATCGCGCCGTTTATGCGATCTTTTATGGTTTCGCTATCGCCAGTTTTGCCGATGAATTGGCCCATAAAGCTGGCATCGACTCATTTGCCTTTCTCAATAAGCTTTATGACAACAATACCAACCCTAAACAGACCGAGCAGATAGAACGCTCTAAACACGTGTTGGCTCTGGCCGCAGAAAAAAGTGGTTATCATCAACGGGACAAACTGCCAGATGGCCAGGGTATCGGTCTGGCAGTGCATTATAGCTTTAGTAGCTATGTAGCAATGGCGGTGCATGTGGAAGTCGACGGCGACAACATTAAAGTATTAAATGTCGATTGTGCGGTTGATTGTGGCCAGGTGTTAAATCTCGATGGTGCGACGGCACAAATGGAAGGTGCTGTGGTTATGGGCATGTCATTGTCACTTTATACGGAAATCGTATTCCGTGACGGACAAGTGGTTAATTCCAATTTCCACGATTATCCGGTACTACGTATTAATGAAATGCCGAACGTTCGGGTGCATTTAGTGGATTCGGATAAAGAGCCTACCGGATTAGGCGAGCCTGGCGTGTCGCCATTTCCTCCGGCATTGGCTAATGCGATATTTGCCGCTACCGGCAAGCGGTATCGTGACTTACCAATAAAACCTATGTCTGTTTAATCGACACATCAAGGGCGCCATCGGCGCCCTTTTTAACAATCTAATTATTAATATTAATGTGTAGGTCCTATGCGAAAATCAGGAGGCAATGGCACCCCCAGCACATCAGCGATAGCGCGTACCAATTCATATTCTTTAATGCTGAAAATGCCATCAATACCTATAAGGAACAGGCAACCCCGGATAATTTTCTCCTTGTCGCCAAACCCTAACTGATTCAATTCATCTAAACACGCGCTGGCTTGGGTAAAGTCGGTTAGCTCTGGATTTAATGGACGTAACTGCATCAATTCTGAGGAAAATCTCAGGGCTTCTAAATGCTGGTCCGTCAATTGATGCTCCGTTGCTCCAAGCACCAGCGAATAAAGGGTATGCGCAGATTGCTCAACCTTAGCTATCGGTAAATATTTTTTACCAATACGAGACGGCTGGCGATTTTCAATATGGCGAAATACGACTTGTTGTAATACCCATTCAAATCGATCCAATTTTTCATCTGCAAAAATTAGCGCTTTTACCAGTTGTTCGAAACGAGTTACCTGAATATTACTCAACTGTTTTAACGCGGGGTTCGCCATATCAATGAGTGGCAACCGTAGCCCTAGCGCCAATTCAGTAATATCCTGCCTTAGTGCAAACACATGATCGATAATTTGCAGCTCGTCAGCATTTTGAATAAATTCGAGTTGATCATTAAGTACCTGCGCCTGGTCTGATAACAACAAGCAACAGACGATTGCCATCGCCCCACAAGGATCGTGACTGGCAGAATATATCTGGTCATTAAAGCTGCTCACCAACTGATGAGCATAGTCTAACTGCTGATCAGTAATATTGCCGGCCTGAGATAATACCGACAACGCGGTTATCGACTCTACAACTGCTGATTTCATATTAGAACCAGACACATTGGCACTTGCCGTGACAGACTCTCCTTTCACTTTATTCACCTTACGCATTGGCTTGTGGTCGGCATTAGCCTTGTTAAGTAATAAATGCGGGGAGATACGGGTAATTCGCTCATCTAATGGTGGGTGTGTGGCAAACAATCTGGCTGAGAATGATTTTACTCCGGTCGAAAAAAAACCATGGGTATACTCAATAGCGTCGGGTTGTTCAATGTAAGAACCATAGGCCGACTGTTTAATTTTATACAGGGCTTCGCTGATTCCCTCTTTATTGCGGGTAAATTGCACCGCGGAGGCATCTGCGAGGTACTCTCGTTGTCGGCTTATTGAGGCCTTGATGATATTGCCAAAAAAATGCCCGCCATAACCGATAAGCATTAAACCAAAGCCAAGCGCTAAAATGGCAGCACCATTTTTATTATTTCCCCTTCCGGCGCGCAACAGGTAATAACCGATAAATCCGATCACCAGGATACCGTGCAACAGTGCTACCAACTGTAAATTCAGTCGCATATCACCATTTAATATATGACTGAATTCATGGGCAATCACCCCTTGCAGTTGATCGCGCTCGAGTTTTTCCAGAGCCCCCTGGGTGATACCAATCACGGCATCAGAGGTGGTAAATCCAGCGGCAAAGGCATTAATTCCAGCTTCATCTTTTAACACATAAACCCGTGGGACCGGCGTACCCGCGGCTATTGCCATTTCTTCAACCACATTGATTAGTCTTTTTTCCAGGATATTGGCACTATTAGCATTGATCAGGGTGCCACCCAGGGATTCGGCAATGGCTTTCCCCCCTGCTCGCAGGGAAATTTGTTTATAGGCACTACCACTGAAAATAACAAAACCGACTACAGCTGAGATAAATGCGAAAACCCGCCAATCGAATTGACTGGAAAAATACGCAAGATCTAACGATGTATCCGAGTCGAGGTTTACATAACCCAAAGCCACCATCGCCAGTGCATTGGTGATCACAACCAGGGTAATCACCGCAGCAAAGAATAACAGCACCAATAAGCTAGTCGATCGTTTGGCCTGATCCTGTGCTTTAAAAAAATCCATGAGGTTTACTGGCTTAGAAGTTTACTTTTGGTGCAGCCTGAATTTCAGCACTGTCTTCAAACTCCAGTAATGAAGCATCTTCGCGATGACCGAAGGGACCGGCAAAAAAGTTCTGTGGGAATTGTTGCTTATAGGTGTTGTAGCTCATTACCTGATCATTGAACGATTGACGAGCAAAACTGATGCGATTTTCGGTGCTAACCAATTCTTCGTTTACCTGCATCATATTCTCATTGGCTTTTAAATCAGGATAAGCTTCCATCACCACATTGAGTCTGCTCAACGCCGCTGATAAGGTATTCTCGGCACCAGCTAATGATTGCATTGCCGCGGCACTTCCCGGAGACTGGATTGCCGCTTCAAGGCCTTTGGCCGCCACATTCCTGGCAGAAATAACGGCCTCTAGGGTTTCACGTTCATGTTTCATATAACCTTTTGCCGTTTCAACCAGGTTCGGGATCAGGTCATAACGACGCTTGAGCTGAACTTCGATTTGCGCAAATGCATTCTTATAACGATTCTTTAAAGTAACCAGTTGGTTATAAATGGCAATGACATAAAAAATCACCACCGCGACGATTAGCCAGAAAATAATAGTAGACATAAGGTATGAGTTCCGTTCAAAAAATAACAGAACCCACTGTAACCGATTGATATTTAGACAGCAATGCTACGCAAGCATTTTATCCTCGTTGCAAAGTCGCGTTACTTTGATTATTCGCAACCACAGTATCTTTGGCGCCAAAACTTAACAAATTAACAAGCGTTGAATTCGGACTATTCTGCCAATGCTTTTTTGATTTGATTAAATTCATCAGCCTGTTGACTGTCCGGAAAGGCGTCGATAAAGCGATCAATTTGCGCCACCGCACGTTCCTCATCTTGTAAAAATAAATAAAGGAACACATAACCGCTTTCGACTTCGAGATTAACCGCAGGTAAATAATGCGCGCGCAATCTCTGCAGGCTTTTCTCAGCATCGTGTAAGTAATATTTGCCCGCAGTCAAATAGAAGTAGGTTGCGGAAAAATTACAGGCGACAGAGGTTGGATAGGTTGTTAAACAAGCACTGAGATAATCCATGGCATTTTGACCACTGCCAGGTACCTGCATGTTATAGCCCATGCGAAATAGCTCTGTTAACATATAATAGGTTTTTTCCTCACCTAACTGCTGATGAAATTTTTTGGCTACATCAACCAGTTCAAGCCAGATCATAAACGTTTGTTCACGATGCAACTCATCTTCAAACCTTGGAGGATACATGCCGACTATCGAATTTAACCGGTTAACTTCTTCATCCAACTCTTCAAAGCTAAGGTTGGAGCCAAGTTGCGATTGGCTGATATTGGTGTGTAATAATACCGGTTCTTCGTCGGGCACAGCGGTGCAGGATATCAGGGGAAATATCAGGCTTAACAAAACAACAATCTTCATTCGGCACTCCTATCAATGACGACTTCGTGCTGTCATTAACATCTAATTAAACAGAGTTTGTAATGTCCTGAAGTTATTGCGGTAAGAATCGTAAACGCGACCTTTGATTTTCGAAACGTAAGCTAGCGCCACTTACTAATGCAGATCCGATAGTGATTAACATTTATCTTATGATATCCAGAATTACCACAGCTTTTGATAATTAAAGAACCACTATCACGTTATGAAAATTCAACCAATCAAAGATAAAACTGAGCACGATTGTTATCTTTATTAAGTTCCATCTACATTTCTAATGAAATGCTTATTTACACTATAGCTAAGGATTGAGGGGGGTGAAAATATTTCAGCGGAATTATGTAAGTAATTATTTGAAGCAAATCAGACAAAAAATAAAGGGGCTTTAAAAGCCCCTTGTCAATCAATTGGTTAAGTTAAAACGAGTGGGCTTGGGCAAGCGCTTTTTTGGTAATTTCGGTAATTTGTTGCCAATCCTTATTGGCCACCGCCTCGTCAGGTACCAACCAGGAACCACCAATACAGCTAACATTTTTCAAAGAAAGATAATTACCCATATTACTTTCATTAATTCCACCCGTTGGACAAAAACGAATATCTGGAAACGGACCTGCAATTGACTTAATCGATTTTGCACCGCCGATTGCTTCTGCCGGGAAAAATTTAAAGTGATCTAATCCGGCATCGATACCCGTCATTAACTCAGAAATTGAGGCAATACCTGGAATCAAGGGGATCGTTGATTTGCCACTGGCTTCCAGCAACTCTTTAGTCATGCCTGGGCTAATCGCAAACTTGGCACCGGCCTGCTCCGCAGCTTGCAATGTCTGCGGGTTGGTCACGGTACCAGCACCCACCATGGCTTCTGGTAATTCGTCAGCGATTTTCTGAATTACCTGCAGCGCGTTATCCGTTCTCAAAGTGACTTCCAGAACTTTGATACCACCTGCCATCAGAGCTTTAGCGATCGGAATCGCATCATCAACATTCTCAATAACCAAAACTGGTACGATCGGACCCATGGCAAAAATTTGTTGTGGCTTTATTTGCCAATTAGTTGTTACAGACATACGACCTCATTATTGATTTGTTGTGTTAAATAGGCACTAGCTCCTAAAATACCGGGTTGTGGTTCGGTAATAACATACGTAGGGATGCTTTGGTTGAACGCCTCAAATCTGCCTTTAGCTTCGAAACGACTGCGAAAATCGCTGGCTGCGAGAAATTCGAGGAACCTTGGTACAATTCCGCCGGCGATATAAACACCACCGAACGCACCTGTGGTTAACGCCAGGTTACCGGCAAAACTGCCGAGGGTTTTACAGAACTGGTGCATTGCCTGATGGCAGATATCACAATCGCCACTGATTCCCTTAGCAGAAATATCTTTCGCCTGATAATCCTGAGCCTGAACCTGATGCAGTGCACATAACGCCTGATAGATTTGCTCTATGCCCAGGCCCGACAGTAGTTGCTCGGCCGAAACCCGAGGATATTTTTGTTTAAGAAACTTCAAAATAGCGACTTCATCATCATCAGTAGGGGCAAAGTCTACATGACCGCCCTCGCCGCCAACACTGATCCACTGGCCCTGAAACTCGAATAAGTTTGCAACACCAAGGCCCGTGCCAGGGCCACAAATTGCGATTGGTTTTTTGGCAATGGCTTTACCACCACCAATTTTCACTTTCTGAGTGTCATCGAGGCTATTCACTGACATTGCGATTGCGGTGTAATCGTTGATCAAATACAGGCTTCTTAGTTGCAAGGATGCTTTAAGCTCAGACTGACTAAATTGCCAGGGCAAATTAGTCATACTGATCAGATCCTTGTCGACCGGACAGGCAATAGCGAGACAAGCATTCACCTTGCTCGAATCTATCTGATGTTGCACAAAATAGTCTTCCAGCACCACCTGCAACCCTGAAAATTCCGCACATTGATACAAGTGCAGGTTCTTCACTACACCAGTGTCATCAAGCATACCTATGCGTAAATTGGTACCGCCGATGTCTGCAACAATATTTACCATTGAAGAAGATAGAGCCATGGCTTAATGATCCTCTTTAAACAATGAACAGGCACCCAGCTCGGCGCCACTCAAACTGCCACGCATGAAGCCGAATAATTCGCGCCCCATCCCCTGGTGTTGCATTTGTCCGGAAAATTGTGCCGTTTCGCGACTGGCGAGCTCTTCTTCACTCACCAGTACATTGATTCGACCACTGTAGCCATCAACCTGAATCATGTCTCCGTCTTTGACTTTGGCGATCAAACCACCATCGAGAGCTTCAGGCACGAGATGAATCGCTGCCGGTACTTTTCCTGACGCTCCGGACATACGGCCATCGGTTACCAATGCAACTTTAAACCCTTTATCCTGAAGCACCCCTAATGGTGGCGTCAGTTTGTGCAATTCCGGCATGCCGCGACTCTTTGGTCCCTGAAAACGGACAACAGCAACAAAGTCTTTTTCCAGCTCGCCATTCTTAAAGGCCTGTTCCAGTTCGTTTTGATCCTCAAAGACAATTGCCGGCGCCTTGATCACTTCGAAACCAGGACGCAAAGCAGAGGTTTTCAATACCGCTCGTCCCAGGTTACCTTCGAGTACCTTTAAGCCACCATCGGCTTTAAATGGCTTGTCGTTGTTGGCAATGACTTCCAGATCTCCTGATTCCGTTGGTCCGTCAATCCATTTAAGTTCGCCATCTTCGAGCACTGGGCGTTGGGTATATTTATCTAAGCCTTCACCACAGATGGTTTGCACATCGGTATGCAATAAGCCCTGGTCGATTAAGCGGCGGAATAGCAGTGCCATGCCCCCAGCGTCCTGAAACTGGTTAATGTCGGCAAAACCATTTGGATAAATACGAGTCATTAACGGCACGGCATCACTGATATCTGAAAAATCGTCCCAGTTAATAATGACACCACCGGCACGCGCCGCAGCAATCAAGTGCATCGTCAGGTTAGTGGAACCACCGGTTGCCAGCAGTGCAACAATGGCATTGACCCAGCTTTTTTCATCAATCATTTTACCAATTGGCTGATAATTACCCGACTGTTGGGTCAGACGAGTTACCTGACGAGCGGCCGCTTTAGTTAACTCTTCCCGAAGTGGTGTATTGGGTGGAATAAAGGATGCACCTGGCAGGTGTAGTCCCATCACCTCTACCACCAGCTGGTTTGAGTTTGCCGTGCCATAAAACGTACAGGTTCCCGGCGCATGATAAGAATTCGACTCTGCTTCCAGTAACTCGTCTTTGCCCACTTCGCCCTTGGCGAACTGTTGCCTGACCCGGGCTTTTTCTTTATTAGGGATACCGGAAGGCATTGGACCGGCTGGCACAAATACCGTTGGTAAGTGACCAAATGTCATCGCGGCGATAAGTAATCCTGGTACGATTTTATCGCAGATACCCAGCATCAAGGTACCGTCAAACATATTGTGCGACAGGGCTACGGCCGAAGACATAGCGATAACATCACGACTCATCAGGCTCAGGTCCATACCAGGCTGACCCTGTGTCACACCATCACACATAGCCGGGACACCACCAGCAAACTGAGCGACACCGCCCGTTTCACGAATGGTCTTTTTAATAATCGCCGGATAGGTTTCATAAGGTTGATGCGCACTCAACATGTCGTTATAAGCGGACACGATGGCGATATCACTATGGTTTAACTGTTTAAGGATGTCCTTTTCTTGCTTACCACAAGCGGCGAAGCCGTGAGCCAGATTACCGCATGACAATGCCCCACGGTGTACTTTCTTTGAGGACTCGCGATCGATTTTCTCCAGATATTTTTTTCTGGAAGCACGGCTGCGTTCAATAATACGGTCGGTAACCGCGGCAATTTTAGGATCTATCATAACTACTCCGCCCAAAATATATCGACAGTTTTCACGTCGTGATGCAAAAACGCTCTGATAGGCATTTGCATACTGTCTTTGCTGCTAATTGCCTGGTCCAGCACTGCCATCTTATTGTCTCCTACCAAATGCAGGTACAAGTGAGAGGCTTGAATCAGTGCACTGAAATTAAAGCTAATGCGTTCAAACGGTGCACTTGTTGGCACGACTTTCAACAAACCAGGCGCTGCTTGTTGATCAAGCCCCTGCTCAATTTCGGCACTGCATGGGAATAATGACGCGGTGTGTCCATCCTCACCCATGCCTAAAATCACAATATCTAAAGGCAGCAAACCGTCATTCGCATCCTGATTTAGTTTTGCAAGATTATCGGCATCAAGAGCACCATCTCTTTTTAGAGAAAATAACCTGGCAACTTTGGCGTTATTGGTAAGCAGATTTTCTGTTAATAAACGGGTATTCGAATTATTGTCTTCATACTCTACCCAACGCTCATCAGCCAGGGTCACAGTCACTTTATCCCAGGCAATGTCCTGCACAGACAGGGCTGCGAAAAAACCTTTCGGCGTGCTGCCACCAGAAAATGCAATACTGGCTTTGCCATTTTTTTCAATTAACGATTGCAGCTGTGCCGCAACCTGCTCAGCAAACGCCTGATCCAATTCAGGTCTGCTGGCAAAAATATGTTTGTTAAACATTATTCATCCCAATTTCGATCGTCACGCGCGATTAACGCGATAGAAGCTACAGGTCCCCAGGAACCCGCGGCATAAGATTTCGGTAATTCGTTAGTGGCGTTCCATGCTTCCATAATGCCGTCAACCCATTTCCATGCCTGTTCAACTTCATCTCGTCGGATAAACAGCGACTGATTGCCGTCAATTGCGGTCAATAGCAGACGCTCATAGGCATCAATCACCCGGGTGTTTTCATTAATTTCAGAAAAACTTAAGTCCAGGGCGGTTTCTTTGATCTGGATTTCGTTGCTGATTCCCGGGATCTTATTCATTACCGTCAACTCAACCCCTTCATCGGGCTGTAAGCGAATGGTTAATTTATTAGCCGGTAACTGCGCGTAACTATGCGAAAAAATATTGTGCGGTTGATGTTTAAAGTAAATAACGACTTCTGAGTGCTTACAAGGCATGCGTTTACCGGTACGTAAGTAAAATGGCACTCCGGCCCAACGCCAGTTGTCGATCTCAGCTTTAATCGCAACAAAGGTCTCAGTAGTGCTTTCCTTATTGGCCCCCTCTTCTTCCAGATAACCCGGTACTTCCTTACCGTTGAGGTAGCCTTTGCCATACTGGCCACGTACCGCCTTTTCATGAATATTTGCTTTAGTAATTGGTCGTAACGCCTTAATTACTTTCAGCTTTTCATCACGAATGCTTTCAGCGCTCAAATCTGTTGGCGGCTCCATGGCAAGTAATGACAATATCTGCAACAAATGGTTTTGGACCATATCCCGCATTTGTCCGGTTTCATCGTAAAAGCCCCAGCGCCCTTCAATACCTACACTCTCTGCGACGGTAATTTGCACGTGATCAATGCAATTATGATCCCAGTTGGTTGAAAACAGTGAATTGGCAAAGCGCAGGGATAACAGGTTAAGAACGGTTTCTTTACCCAGATAATGATCGATACGGTAAATCTGGCTTTCATCAAAGAAACGGTTGACCTGATCATTAATCACTTGTGAAGATTGAAGGTCGTGACCGATCGGTTTTTCCATCACGACTCGGGCATACTTATTAGCTAACCCGTGGGCATTAAGACCTTCGCAGATCATTCCGTAAATTGCTGGCGGTGTTGCCAGGTAATATAAGGTATTGGTTTTACTTGTCAGCGCGTCTTTTAAGCGCTTATAACCCGCTTGATCGGAGAAATCGAGATTAAGATACGTGAAACGAGCAGTGAATCGTTGTACCACTTCCGCGGTAATTTCGTTGCCAATAAAGGTGGCAAGATTGTCGGCAACAAATTGCTGAAACTCTTTCTCATCATATTCGTTTCGGGCAACACCAATGATTTTTAAATTACTTTGAAGAAGGTGTTCCGATTCAAGATGATATAGGGCCGCAAATAATTTTCGACGGGATAAGTCGCCAGCGGCGCCAAAGAGGACAATTTGTTCTGCAGATTGCAGATTGTTGTGAGCCATATGGTACTACTCTCTTCAGACAATGAAAAAAAACTACATTTACCATTAATTTAAACCGAAGTTGGCCTGAGGTAAAGTCTAATTGTAATTAAATTACAGGAAAATATTAACATAACCCCTTGCAAAAATTGGTTTTATCGCAATGCGGGCTGGCGTAATGCCAGATGTGAATAATATCCTCGTTTGTAATTCCGATTGAAAAACAGTCACTTTATGAAATAAATTTACATAAATACTGTTATCTTCTGTTAAAATAATTTACAGTAACAGCAATACAACATGAGGCTTGTTATGAATATATTAGAAAAAATCACAAATGAGTTTGATTCTTTCAGTAAATCAGAACGAAAAGTTGCCGAAGTCATTCTTGCGTCTCCTGCGACTGTCATTCACGCCAGTATTGCGTCTTTAGCCAAACAGGCAAATATCAGCGAACCCACTGTGAATCGCTTCTGCAGACGGTTAGATACCAAAGGTTATCCGGATTTTAAATTACACCTGGCGCAAAGCCTGGCAAATGGAACACCTTACGTTAACCGACATGTCGACGAAAATGATACTGCAGAAGAGTATACAACAAAGATCTTTGAATCGACATTGGCCAACCTTGAAATGGCTCGTAAAAGTTTAGATGCGACTTTGATCAACAAAGCAGTCGATGTATTAACCCAAGCCCGGAAAATATCCTTCTTTGGTCTTGGTGCATCGGCGATTGTCGCTCATGATGCACAAAACAAATTCTTTCGCTTTAATGTACCAGTCGTATATTTTGACGACATATTAATGCAGCGGATGAGCAGCATTAACAGCTCTCAAGGTGATGTGGTCGTAGTCATATCCCACACGGGTCGCACCAAGCCTTTGGTCGAAGTTGCCAATATTGCCCGTGAAAACGATGCTACAGTTATTGGTATTACCGACGCAGGTTCTCCCCTGGCAAAAGAATGTAACATCGTCTTGTCACCAACGGTCGCCGAAGACACGGACTTGTACATGCCAATGGCGTCTCGAATTGCCCAACTGGCACTGATCGACATTCTCGCCACCGGATTTACCCTGCGCCGGGGATCAAAATTCAGAGACAACCTGAAAAAAGTTAAAGATAGTTTACGTAGTTCCCGCTTCGAGCGGAAAGAGTAGTAATTAAAGAAGGTTTAGACTTCATGCCCAGAAGAACCAAAATCGTTGCCACCCTCGGACCGGCAACGGATGATATTAATGTTTTACGAGAAGTGATAAAAGCCGGTGTTAATGTAGTTCGTCTGAACTTTTCACATGGCGCACCAGAAGATCATATCAATCGCGCCGAGATGGTTCGCAAGATCGCTAAAGAGTTAGATACTTATGTAGCCATCCTTGGTGATCTGCAAGGTCCGAAAATTCGCATTTCCACGTTTAAAGACGGCCCGGTCAATCTGGCGATAGGCGACAAGTTTATTCTCGATGCCAACATGGCCAAAGGCGAAGGTAACCAACAAGCCGTTGGTATCGATTACAAAGAATTGCCGAATGATGTGAAACCTGGTGATATTTTGTTGCTGGATGACGGTCGCGTTCAACTAAAAGTAGAAAAAAGCGAAGCCGGACAAGTTCATACTGTCACCACTGTTGGCGGTCCATTATCAAACAATAAAGGTATTAATCGCCAGGGCGGTGGACTGTCAGCCGCGGCATTAACCGACAAGGATAAAGAAGATATTAAACTGGCTGCAAAGCTGGATGCAGACTTTCTTGCCGTATCATTTCCTCGCGACGCAGCCGACATGCGAGAAGCGCGCTTACTAGCGACAGAAGCAGACTGCAACGCTCGCCTTGTCGCTAAAATTGAACGCGCTGAAGCCGTTAACGACAATGATGTACTGGACGAAATCATTCGCGCTTCGGATGTGGTAATGGTCGCCCGTGGCGATTTAGGTGTTGAGATCGGTGATGCCGAGTTGGTTGGAAAGCAAAAACACATTATCGCTCGTTCGCGACAATTAAACCGTATTGTGATCACCGCGACACAAATGATGGAAACCATGATTTCCCAACCAATGCCTACCCGAGCCGAGGTAATGGACGTTGCCAATGCTGTACTTGATGGCACCGATGCGGTAATGCTGAGTGCCGAAACGGCTGCTGGTAAATACCCGGTAGAGACCGTTAAAGCCATGGCAGAGGTTTGTTTAGGAGCAGAGAAACAACGCTCCGTAAACATCTCCAAACATCGCGTCGAAATGATGTTTGACGAAGTGTCAGAGACGATTGCCCTTTCCGCCATGTATGCGGCAAATCATTTGAAAGGCGTTAAAGCCATTATTTCGTTAACAGAATCCGGTCAGACCTCAAAGATCATGTCACGTATCACCTCAGGGTTACCGATTTACTCGTTATCCAGACATGAAAAAACACTAAACAAGTCTGCTATATACCGTGGTGTGTATCCGGTCTATTTTGATTCAACCCAAAGCACTAACGATACCCTTTCAAGCGAGGTATTAGAGGCGGTTGAACAACACTCAGACTTAAAAACCGGTGATTTAGTTATATTTACCCATGGTGATATGATGGAAACCGTCGGTGCCACCAATACCATGAAAGTACTGACCATTAAGTAATCGATGTATTACGGATGATTAACAATAAGCCAGCTTTTATGCTGGCTTTTTTATTGGCGGCTAATTAATACCAATTACATTAAACTATTGCTCACTCAGTGAGAATTTAAAGGCGTTTAGACAAGGCGTTGATTGCAGAGAATGGTCACTCCATTGTCAAAAAATCAGTAACGCAGGATAAACGCCTTTAAAATTCACCCGTAGGGAGTTTATCAGAGGCCCATTTACGGCCCTATATTTCATTAATATAGAATGACTATATCAATGAAATCTATGTTGCAAATGAGCCTCTGCCCTAACTCTGAGTTGTGCACAAACTTAGTGTAATTGGTATAAGCTAGTATCAAGGAACTGATTACCGTACGGATAACCCTATGAGCGGCAATTCACAAAAGCAACCAAACCGTATCGCATTACTTACCAGCGGTGGCGATGCCCCTGGCATGAATGCGGCAATACGAGCCACAACCCTGTATGCACTGCACCATGGCATCGAGGTTATCGGCTTTAAGCATGGTTATAACGGGCTCATCCACAATGAGTGGATGGCGCTGGATGAGCCTGTGGTCAGAGAGATTATTGGTAGTGGTGGCACCATTTTAAAAAGTGCCCGATGTGAAGAGTTTAAATCACCCGCCGGTATGCAGCAGGCAGCCGACAACCTGAAGGCACTAGATATTGATGCCCTGGTGGTGATCGGCGGAGATGGTTCGTTTATCGGCTTAACTAAATTTAAGCAATTTTATCCAGGACAGACCATAGGTATCCCTGGTACTATTGATAATGATATTGACGGTACCGATCACACGATTGGATTTGCAACCGCCGTTGATACCGCCGTAAATGCCATCGATAAAATCCGCGATACGGCTGATGCTTTTGAACGTATATTTCTGGTAGAAGTGATGGGCCGTAAAAGCGGTTTCCTGGCACTTAACGTCGGAATCGCCTGTGCTGCCGAGCATATTATTACTTTTGAAAATTTTTCCAACCCAGGTATCGAATTACAGCACATCGCCAGTAAAATTCATCGCATTAAAAAAAGCCGGGGTCAGTGTAGTTATCTGATTGTCAGTGCAGAAAATTTATATCCTGGCGGCGCCAACCAGCTGGCTAGTGACCTTGCGGACTATGCGTCGATTGAATGTATTCCCTGTGTTTTAGGCTACATCCAGCGCGGCGGCGATCCAGTCGCTAAAGACAGGATTTTAGCGACTCATATGGGTGCTTTTGCGGTCAAACAGCTACTTGCGGGGCATACTGATGTAATGATAGGAATCGATGGCCAACATTGCCTGCAGGTACCATTAGCGAGTAGCACAAAACATTACAAGGAAGTGAATGCAAGTTTGTTAGCTATCCAGGAAGACCTTCAGGATTTGCTCTAGCTCAGGACCGCTTGTTTGACCCGGTCTTTATAACTTCGGGACACTTTCAGTTCTTTGCCATTGGTAAGAATCAGATAATATTCACCATTAACCTGATTGCCAAACTTATCAATAAACCGTTTATTAACCATGGCGGAGCGATGGGTACGAATAAAGATTTTCGGATCCAGCATTTGTTCAAGCTCTTTCATGGTTTTGCGCAGGATATGGGTTTGAGCATCTGTATGCACACACATGTAATCCCCGGCAGCATCTATCCAGATAATCTCCTGGGTAGGAACTAACGTAGTTTCGCCGATATCTTTGATCGCCAGGACGTCGGAATAACTGTTGGTGGAAACCGGTTTGTTACTCTCTAGTTGCTCCATAATCGCAGCACTGTCATGACCGGTAACTTTGGTAACGACTTCGATCAATCGCTGCTTATGCTGGTTTGCCTGTTGTTGTTTCACATAGCCTTCGATGCGCTCGATAGTCTTTCCCAGACGCTCCAAATCAACGGGCTTTAACAAATAATCCAGAGCATGGATATCGAATGCCTGCACCGCATAATGATCAAAGGCGGTAACGAAAACGATAATTGGCATGGCAACATCATTAGCAATTAAATGCCGAACCACATCGAATCCGGATAAGCCAGGCATTTGAATATCGAGAAATACCAGGTTCGGTGATAACTGTTCAATTTTCTCAATGGCGTCTTTGCCTGTTGCACATTGAGCGATCACATCAATGCAGTTGAAATCCTGCAAACGAACCGCCAGTCCTTTACGGGCGAGTGGTTCATCATCAACAATTAGTGTCGTAAGTTTGTTCATTCAGACTCGGTTTGAAAAGGAATTCTTATATTAACTTTGACACCGCTCGGCACATTGTCACTGACGACCAGAGAGTAGTCCCGATAAAGCGTTGCCAGTCTTTCTCTGGTGTTTGCCAGGCCGACGCCTTTTTCACGGTAAAGGTTGCCGTTGACTATCTCAGCGCCTGGACCATTGTCACTGATTTCTAGTTGTAGATCATTAGCAAAGCGGCTGACTTTAACGCTTATAGTACCACCCTCTTCCCGCGCAGCAATAGCATATTTGATCGCATTTTCCGCAAGTGGTTGCAGGATCATTGAGGGTAGTAGGGCTTTTTGGCAATTATTCTGAATTTCAAACTTCAGCTGTAACTTTTCTTCAAACCTGACTTTTTCAATATCCAGATACAGTTGCAGTGCCGCCAGTTCCTGCGCTACCGTAACTTTTTTCATCGGATCTTTGTCGAGCGAGTAACGCAGGAACTCACTTAACTTCGTTACCATCGCATTTGCGTTTTTATTCTCATCAATCAGGATAAGTGTCGATATCGCATTCAAGGTATTAAACAGAAAATGTGGATTGAGTTGGTAGCGCAACATCTTTAATTGTGCCTGGTTGGCAATGTTATTGGCTTTCAGTACTTTCTGCCGTTCCTGCTGTAACATCTGATAATACTTAATACCAAAATACAAACCACTCCAGGCCAACATAATATAAAACGACCATACGCTGTACTGGGTATACAGTAACCAGAAATCCGGGCGATACCCGTATTTATAAATTTCCCAGAAGGTAATATTATTTACCACCTGCCAGACTAACGCAGCCGCATAAGAAGAGACTATGACGACCAAAGCAATTTTCAGCGGCGAAAGGTTCCAGGCTTTTTGATAAATGTAGCGTAATGGCAGTGAAATTAGCGCCCCGGCGTAAGCTCTGAATAATATCACCCAGACGAACACATCTCTTAAATCATGTAGCAGCGAGCCCAGAAAGTGGACAAACGCAAATCCGATCCAGCCGCCGATGTGCAGGAACCAGAAAAATCGATTTCTATCTTCAATGAGTTGTTGCCAGTTCAAACCTTACCCAGTATTACGCAATCAAATAATTCACTTTCTGAGAAAAGTATCTCTTATCGGCTGGTAAAAAGCTCTGTAACTTGCCTTGCGTTCACGCATACTTATCGCAAAAATCGCAGGTTTTATCAAATGATTAGCCGCAATAAGAGTAATACAAGGATGGTCCTGCGAGGCTAAGCGACCTCGCAGAAATGATTGTAAATCGTTTTCAGGACCTGCTCTACAGATCCAATACGGGGGTTGGTCGACGGTCCGCATCGAGAGCAACGAAACTAAAGGTACCACTGATGGCGTGATGTTTGTTGTCTTCGTACATATTTTCCAGATAAATATCGACTTTTACCTTAAGGCTGGTATTGCCTACGCTCACTACTTCGGCAACCAGTTCACAAAAGCTGCCGGATGGTATCGCCTCTTTAAAATCGATGCGATCGGTGGAAATGGTCACCAACGGTTTGCGACAAAACCGGGTGGCGGCAACAAATGCGATATCGTCCATCCAGGCCATAGCCTGGCCGCCAAACAGGGTATTGTGGTGATTTGTGTATCCCGGGAATACGGTTTTCGTCTGAAAGCTTTTTGATTGCGCCTTGCGTTGCGCAATCAATTGTTCACGTTCTGTCAATTTTTATCCTTAACTGTGTTATACCGAGAGCATTGGGCCGAGGGGTTTGCCCCCTAATAAATGCATATGAATGTGAAACACTTCCTGACCGCCATGTTGATTACAGTTGAAGATTAATCGATAACCATCTTCGCTAATCCCCTCCTGAGCTGCCAGCTTTTTAGCTATGACGACCATGCGACCCAGGGTCAATTCATGCTCGCTTTTAATATCATTAATCGTCGGAATAAGCATATTTGGCACAATCAATATGTGAGTCGGGGCTCGAGGCGAAATATCACGAAACGCAGTTACCAGTTCATCCTGGTACAATAGTTCGGTCGGGATTTCCTGGCGGATGATTTTCGAAAATATTGTTTCTTCAGGCATGTTCTCTCCAGCATAAAATTAAGCACCGCACCCCCGAAACTATATCAGAGGCTGCGATGCCTTAGTTTTTAATTTACCTATTATAACGAGTTCGGTTTTCTCGATAAAACCTAATTTACGCCTGTTGACTGAAATGAAGCCAACATCGCATCAACCAGTTCCTGAATTCTGGCTTGCTTCTCTGCCACCGGGATGTTTTCTTTCACTGCTTGCGACACCTGGCTCCGCCAGATCGACTTTTTCAGTTGCGGGTCTATCAAATCGATGATCAACGTACCTTCCACGTATTCTTTCACATCCACCTGATTAACCGGGCCACCATAGTTGTAACCTCCGTAATAAGGACCGCAGCTCCAGCAGCTGTAAAATGATGTGTTATAACTGCGAATCCGGGTCTTGTCTTTGGTAACCACCTGATAACGCACCTGTATATCCGCCTGCTCCATTGATGTCGACGTTAAACCTTTATTCTGCAGGTTTATACTGATAGCTTTAATGATTCGATCATTATCGAGATCACTTAAATGCACATTAAAAGCTTGATTTTCCTGCTCATTTATCGGCTGCATAGCATCGAGTACAACAAAGCTATTGATGTTCGAAAAATTATATTCCGGATTATAATCAATATCCGGCTTATAGCCGCTGGCACAGCCACTAAGGATAGCTAATAATGCAATTAGAATAATGTGTTTCATCGTTGTTTCCTTCCCCACTCCTGATCTGCCAGAAATTCCCATTACCATGACGGCATCCGATAAGTTAATCGGAGTTAATATAAATATAGACCGGTAAACCCCTGGCAAGTTTCGATTGTGTCAATATCACCAATAAATCAGTGAAAAATCAAAGCATCAGCGTCGATACTGAGTTCGATATAAAAACTACAATAACAGAAAATACTGAAAATACTGAACTACTGGATTTTACAATGTGATTGGAAAATTTATTTTGGGAATAATTGGAGCGGCTAACGAGACTCGAACTCGTGACATTCACGTTGGCAACGTGATGCTCTACCAACTGAGCTACAGCCGCTTAAAGGGTATTTTAGGAAATTGGAGCGGCTAACGAGACTCGAACTCGTGACATTCACGTTGGCAACGTGATGCTCTACCAACTGAGCTACAGCCGCTTTATTCCTGTTCACTGAAATGGTACCCGGGGCCGGACTTGAACCGGCACGTCCGTTAAGACGAGGGATTTTAAATCCCTTGTGTCTACCAATTCCACCACCCGGGCATAATATGCCTGACCGTTTCAATGAAATCAGAGAGAGATTTGGAGCGGCTAACGAGACTCGAACTCGTGACATTCACGTTGGCAACGTGATGCTCTACCAACTGAGCTACAGCCGCTTCGATATGTAAGTACTTTAAAATTGGAGCGGCTAACGAGACTCGAACTCGTGACATTCACGTTGGCAACGTGATGCTCTACCAACTGAGCTACAG
>NZ_SWDB01000025.1 GCF_005116735.1 Thalassotalea mangrovi
TCTTTAAGTTTACATGTATTTCTATGACATCCCAAGTTGCGATGAAATGGTACCCGGGGCCGGACTTGAACCGGCACGTCCGTTAAGACGAGGGATTTTAAATCCCTTGTGTCTACCAATTCCACCACCCGGGCAGAATGGAGGCGGGTCCCGGAGTCGAACCGAGGTCCACGGATTTGCAATCCGCTGCATAGCCACTCTGCCAACCCGCCAAATTCATCAACAAGCTGGTGATGTTCCCTGAAAAAATTGGAGCGGCTAACGAGACTCGAACTCGTGACATTCACGTTGGCAACGTGATGCTCTACCAACTGAGCTACAG
>NZ_SWDB01000026.1 GCF_005116735.1 Thalassotalea mangrovi
CCATTGCTGACTCCCTGTCAACGGATGTGCATTCTACATCGTATTTATTATGAGTCAACAGTTTAATTTCATTTTTGTGCTGACTGCTCAAATAACAGCTAAAGTGCTGATTTTTTGACTCAACAACACATTTGTTAAGCAATTTTTAATCAATGTTTTCCGGTTAATTCCGGCCACGAAGCTTTAAGGTACTGAAACATTGAGACAAAGGTGAAAAAAGTCGCCATTGCGTAGAAACACCAGGCAGCGCCCATGACGATTTTAGCCGGTACATCAAATAAGATTAACGGTACCGGGTAGTCAGGCTTCCAGATTAACCCCATCAAAGCCAGCATTTGGCATGCGGTTTTCCATTTTCCTAAAGAAGAGACCGCGACATTGTCTCGCTTGCCCAAATCCGCCATAAATTCTCGTAGTGCAGAAATAACGATTTCACGGCTTATCATAATAAGCGCCGGAACCGTCACCCACCAAACCTGATAATCGGCAACAATCAACACCAAAGCGACGGTAACCATTAATTTATCCGCAACCGGATCGATAAAGGCGCCAAATTTACTCGATAGCTTTAGTCGCCTTGCCAGGTAGCCATCAAGAGCATCGCTTATCGATGCTAACCAAAAGACAAATGCTGCTCCGAAATGTGACCAGCTTACCGGTAGATAAAAGACAATAATAAAAACCGGAATCAGAAGGATTCTAAATAACGTAATTTGATTGGGAATTGTCCACATAATTCTTATTTATCAATATTTTTTCACTATTTTACATTATCCGGATCAGTTGTCATGCAAGCTGGCGAAAATATTTTTTGCCAATTCAGTGCTAACGCCCGGCACCTTCGCCAGCTCTTCGACGCTGGCTTTTTTAACTTCCTGTAGACCACCTAAGTATTTTAACATTGCCTGGCGTCGTTTCGGTCCGATACCGGGAATATCTTCAAGACTTGATTTTTTACTGACCTTGGCTCGCTTTGCTCGGTGCCCGGCGATGGCAAATCGATGTGACTCATCTCGTATATGCTGCACCAGATGTAAGGCAGAAGATGTGGGCTCCAGAGAAATTAACTGATGCGAGCCAGCCATAATTAAAGTCTCCAATCCAGGCTTTCTTGATTCCCCTTTTGCTACCCCGACAAGCAATGGCGTCTTTGGCAAGTCTAAATCAGCAAAAAACTGCTCTGCGCGTCCCAATTGCCCTTTGCCACCGTCAATAAAAACCACATCCGGACATTTGTCCTCGGCAGTTAACTTTCCATAACGCTTGTTTAACGCAAAAGACATTGCCGCATAATCATCGCCTGGTGTTATGCCATGTACATTGTAACGCCGATAATCGCTTTTCATTGGTCCTTCGGTATTGAATACGACGCAAGATGCAATGGTTTGTTGTCCCATGGTATGGCTGATATCAAAACATTCAATACGTTCGATAGGCGTCGGCAACTCAAATAAGGTATTTAACTGGGCGAACCGAGCCTGCATTGACTCTTTATGAGAGTTTTTCACCCGTAAGGCGGTTTCGGCATTGGTCGTGGCAAGCGCCAGATATTTTTTCCGCTCGGTACGAACATTGCTGAGCAGTTTCACCTCGTAGTCAACCTGCTCTGATAACAAAGTTTGTAGCTGCTCTTTACCTTTAATGGCCATCGGCAGGACAACTTCCCTTGGCAACCGACCCTGCTCAACCCCCTGGCCTAAATAGTTCTGAGTGATAAATGCCTGGACAATATCAACATCTTCAGTATCTGCTGGAATGCTTGGAAAATAACTTTTACTCCCCAAAATCTTTTGATCACGTATAAACAACTGATGAATACAGGCCTGATTGTTTAAGCGATAAAAACCCAGTACATCCATTTCACCAGCCATGCCTGACACAAACTGCTGCTGTTGCACTTTTCGTAATGTCGCAATCTGATCTCTAAAATTTGCCGCCTTTTCAAATTCCAGCTGTTCACTCGCCTGTTCCATTTTACTTACCAGATTATTAATAACCTGATCATTTTTACCGCGCAGAAACAGCTTGGCTAAGCTCACCTGTTCGTTATAATCCTGATCGCTTATCTTGCCAACGCATGGCGCCGAACAGCGCTTTAGCTGATATTGCAGGCAAGGTCGGGATCTGGCTCGATAATAGCTATCTTCACATTGGCGAATAGGAAATAGACGCTGCATTAAGCGCAAACTTTCCCACACCGCACCGGCACTTGGAAATGGGCCAAAATAATCCCCTTTGATTTTTTTACCACCCCGATGTGCCCCAAGTTTCGGGTGCCGATGATCGGTTATCAAAATATAAGGATAAGATTTGTCATCGCGCAGCAGGATATTATATTTCGGCTGATACTTTTTGATGTAGTTGTTCTCGAGTATCAGCGCTTCGCCTTCGGTATGGGTGACCGTAACGTCGATGGCACGGATTTGCGCAACCAGGGCACGGGTTTTCGTCGATCCCACGTCTTTGCGAAAATAACTGCTCAGGCGTTTTTTCAGGTTCTTTGCTTTACCAACGTAAATAACCGTCGAGTGTTCATCGTACATACGATAAACACCACTTTTTTCTGTGGTTACCTTTAAATACGCCTGATAATCAAAAAGGCTCGATTCACTCATTTATCACAGGGCTTCGCTGCTAACCAGCCCGTAACGTATTGCCAGGTGCGTCAATTCAACATCATTACTGACCGAAAGTTTTTCAAACATCCGATATCGATAACTATTAATGGTTTTGCTGCTTAAACTCAGTTGTTCGGAAATATCCGTAACTTTTTCACCTCGGGTGATCATCAGCATAATCTGCAGTTCACGTTCAGACAGTGCTTTGAATGGGTTATCGCTATCATGATTAAACTGACTTAATGCCATTTTCTGGGCGATCGAAGCTGGCAGGTAGCGTTGCCCTGCATTTACCGCTTTAATGGCCTGAACCATTTCATCGCAACCTGCACTCTTGGATAAAAAGCCACTGGCACCAATTTGCATGACTTTGCTCGGATACGGTTCTTCTACGTGAACGGTTAAAATAATAACCTTGCAGTCTGGCGCGTAGCGCAGAATTTTTTTGGTAGCTTCCAGACCACCAATACCCGGCATATTCATGTCCATCAAAACCACATCTGGTTCGATTTGCCGACAAAACTGTACCGCTTCTTCACCGGTGGCCACTTCTGAAATCACCTTGATGCCTTTCACATCGTCTAAAATGCGTCGAATACCGGTTCGCACCAGATCATGATCATCAACCAATAACACCTTAATCAAGGCTTTCTCCTTAACTTTAATTATTTCTTATCAATTAGGATTACTAAACCAGCAGGCACTACAGGTTATGCTTTTGCAACCATTTGCTTAACAGTCCAATCTGGCCGTTTTTATATGCGGCATAGGTCAGTCGTAATGCATTCGTGAGAATCTTACTGTCCGTCCACTGAGTCTGCTCACTAATTAATTGATAACATTTAAGCGCTTCATCATTAAGATACCCTCGTACTTCTTTTTTGCCGAGGCTTTTCTGTCGCTCGCGATAGCGTTTTTGTTTTTCAGCATTAGTTAATGGTGTTTTTCTATCCGTGCCATCCGCTTCCATTAGTGCAGTTAACGCATCTTCCAGGTCATTTTCCGCAACCATACGAATCTCCTTCTATTTTTTCCTCCATGGTTACGCATAACCCAGAAAATTGCAACAAATCGAAGATTTTTGTTGTCTGGCGTACAGGTGTTCGCTAAAGTAGCGGCAAGTTTTAGTGTACAAGTGTACGCTGAGGTCGGAGGAGTTGCTATTTTAACCAATTATGCCAGCACCCTCTCACCAGTTTCATTCATATCATTTTTAGGGGTTTTGAAATAAAAGCTATGGGACAACAACATTCATTTGAAAAAGCGGACTTAATCAAGGCTGGTACTGGCGAACTGTTTGGAGAAGATAACTCTAAACTACCTTCCGATAACATGTTGATGATTGATCGCATTCTGTCGATTAGCGAAGACGGCGGTGAGCATGGAAAAGGTGAGATCATCGCTGAGTTAGACATCAACCCGGATCTGTGGTTTTTTGATTGCCACTTTAAAGGCGATCCGGTAATGCCAGGTTGTCTTGGACTGGATGCAATGTGGCAACTGGTTGGGTTTTACCTGGCTTGGTCAGGTGGTCCTGGTCGTGGACGTGCACTAGGTGTAGGTGAAGTTAAATTCACCGGGCAAATTCTGCCAACCGCTAAAAAAGTAACCTATAAGATTGTAATGAAGCGCGTTATCAAGCGTAAGCTATTTATGGGCATCGCGGATGGGATTGTCGAAGTTGACGGCCGTGAAATCTATAAAGCAACCGATCTTAAAGTAGGTTTGTTCACCGATACTTCAACGTTCTAACTGAATATTTCAACCAAAAAAAGGAGAGCTATTGCTCTCCTTTTTTATTATACCAATCACATTATCTCAACACTGTCGTTATCGACTGCGACGGAATAAGGTTAACAGGCCCAGACCGGCTAGCCAGAGTAGATTCAGCCCTGCGCCTTGACGCTCAACTTTTTCTTCTATAGTGCCGCAGTCTTCAATATCACCCTCAATTGGACGCAGATATACGGCTCTGAATACGTCTTCCAGTACTTCATCACCATTTTCATCGTAAATCAACTGACCTTTAGCATCGCGCAATGGTTGCTTCATCATGGCGGTGGCAACAATTTCATTAGCATCATTAATATCACGTGCTTCAATGATGGTGTACTGTGAATCACAACTCAGCAAGTCATTAATATCAACGAATTTATCCGTATCTATGTGATACATAAAGCCGTGACGACGACGCGGACTGTTACGATCATTGAATGATTCATATTCGCCTTCACCAACAATGATATTATTGTTATTGATTGAAAAACCTATGCTGGATGAACCCGGGAAAAAATCCTCGACTAACTGAGTTTCAATGGTTTCTGCGTTGGTATCGGCATAAAAAACTTTTTTACGCAGGCTACCATTAACGAATTTGTTCATGTAGCCGGTCATCATACCATTATTGTTTATCGCAAGGCCTTCCGAACTTGTACGACCAAAGCCAGTGTAAAATTCATCGCGATCGGTAAACTCAATGACCTCGTCGCCCTTAAACACAGCAGCAAAATAGCCATAATATTCGTTATCGGCCGGTTGCGTCTCATCGGCATCTAACCATGCCGCGGTAATTCCAACAGCAATACCAGAATCATTAATTGCATTGGCGATACTGAAGATACCCGTACGTTCATCCTCTGGGTTGCGATTGTTATCTACAGCAGTTCCCAATAACGTTGGCTCACCAACTAACTGGCCGTTTGCATCTAAATTCCACTGTACTGCCCGTTGTTGATAAATCGTGCTTTTTTCGCGGAATATGCATAACTCTTGCGGGATATCGGTAAGCTTATCCTCGTTTTCTTCACCATCAACTTCATCAAGAATACATTTGATTTGCAGATCTTCGAGTTCTTCTTCATTGAATCCGACTGAGCTACTGCCGACCACCTGGCCATGGACATTGATGTCATAAATCTGCGAGATTCCGCCATAAAGATCTTCAAGTGGGGTCAACTCAACCGTGGTACCATCATTGAAACGAATGAAACCACGTTGATTAAAATCCCTGACCCAATATTGCGTCGGCTCGTCATCATCGCCCGCATCCTCTTCAAGGAAAGGTTCCAAAGGCAGGTATGGCGCTGATGAGTAACCAAAAATCCAACCATTATCGGTGATACCTGACGGAGTTTCCTGAGTCGAACGACTCAGTTGACCACTGCTGGTAAATTCTTTGTCAAACAAGGTGATTGGCTCAGAAAACGTGCCATCAAACTTAAAAATGAAAGAGTCACCTACTGTCTGGTAGAGTTGCGGCGACTGGCTTCGTAACCAGTTTACTGTCCACCACAATGCGTTAGAATCCGGATTGCCGGCTTTTAAATCTTCGAATTGTTGGTCAGTGATTTCATAAGCATATAAAAATCGTTCGTGTTGGTTTTCTGCTAAATTGCGAATACTTTCAAAATCATCTTCGTCTAGTAAGTCAAACTGAACCGGAAAATTATAGGAACCGTTGCCGAAAACAACCGCTTCACCGAGATTGTTTTGTTTGATACCGAAGGTATTTTTAACCGTATCAACTAATCCTAGATCAATTACTTCATATGTTGCCGCGTGGGCTTGATGAACCATTAGCGCAGAGGTCACCCCTAAGGTGATCAGGGATTTATTTAAGGTTTTCATTAACTACTCTTCTCTTGAAATTCTTCTAATTCTTGCCAACGCTCATAAGCTTGCTCCAGTGCAGTTTCCTGGGACTGCAACAACTCTAGAATTGGCTGGGTAATGGAACTGTCCTGGTTGAAAAAATCAGCGCTGTTGATTTGCGATTGCAACTCTTCGACCTCGTTTTCTAATTGCTCTATGAGCTTAGGTAAGGCCTCTAGTTCTCGTTTATCTTTGTAAGATAACTTGTTATTGCTCTTTTTTACCGGACTAGTTTTTACTTTAGTATTGGCTTTGATGTCAAATTGTTTCTTTTGTTCCGCTTTATCGGATAAATATTTTTCAACATCCGAGTAACCACCAAAAATCTGGTTGATTGTACCACTACCATCAAAATAAAGGCATGAATTAACACAATTATTCACAAAGTCTCGGTCATGGCTTACCAACAACACGGTACCCGGGTAATCATTGATGACCATTTCTAAAAGTTCCAGAGTCTCAATATCAAGATCATTGGTTGGCTCATCGAGAATCAACAGGTTACTCGGTTTCAGGAACAATTTCGCCAGTAATAAACGATTTCGCTCACCCCCAGACAATGCTCTAACCGGTGTACGCGCCCGTTTCGGGCTAAATAAAAAGTCCTGTAAGTAGCCAAGGACATGGCGAGTACGACCATTGACGGTAATTTCCTGCTTACCATCTGCAACCGCATCCTGTACCGTCTGATTAACGTCCAGTTGCATTCGGTGTTGATCAAAGTAAGCGATTTCCAGGTTAACCCCCAGGCGCATTTTGCCCTGGGTATTTTCAAGCTGTCCGGTAATTAGCTTTAACAGGGTCGACTTACCCGTACCATTGGCACCAATCAAGGCTAGTTTTTCACCGCGGGAAATCAGCAAATCAAGATCGCGGATTATGGTTTTATCGCCAAACGCAACACCAATACCCTGCCCTTCAAACACCATCTTGCCGCTGTTATCGCCTTTGGCAAAGGTCATTTGTCCCTGGAGCTTAAGGTCACGTCGTTGTTGACGTTCAACTCGCAGCTTTTCAAGTGCCCTGACCCGGCCTTCATTACGAGTGCGTCGAGCTTTGATACCCTGGCGAATCCAGGTTTCCTCTTCCGCAAGGCGTTTATCAAATAATTGATTTTGCTGATGCTCAACCTGAAGGTCGTGCTCTTTCATTTCCAGGTACTTATCATAATCACCCGGATAACTGGACAGTATGCCTCTGTCTAAATCAACAATACGAGTGGCCATTGAACGAATAAAGGCACGGTCATGGCTAATAAATATGATGGTGCCATTAAAACCCTTTAAAAAGTTTTCCAGCCACAGGACACTGTCGATATCGAGGTGGTTGGTTGGTTCATCAAGCAGCAGTACATCAGGAGCTGTTACCAATGCCTGAGCCAAAGCAATTTTACGTAACCAACCTCCGGATAATGAGCTAACACTATCATCGGCGTTAAGGGAAAGCTTGCTTAGTACCTGCTCAATGCGCTGCTCATCCTGCCAGGCATTATTTTTTTCCAGTTCGGCCTGGATATCCGTAAGCTTTTGTAAATTTTGCTCTGATGGATCCTGGGCGATGATACCGGTCAATTTGTGGTACTGTCGAACCAGTTCACCATTGGACTTCAAGCCTTCGGCGACATAATCAAAGATCGATTGTTCTGACGTTTGCGGCGGGTCCTGAGCCAACATGGCAACACTTATTTCATTGGAGAATACCAACTGGCCATCATCAAGCAGTTGGTCCTGGTTAATAATTTTCAACAAAGATGACTTGCCCGCGCCGTTACGGCCAACCAGACAAACACGCTCTTGCGATTTGATGCGTAATTCCGTATCAGCAAGGATTTTTTCATCACCAAAAGCCAATTCGGCATTTGTTATTCTAATAATTTCCATCAATAAACTCGTTCAACTGCTGAAAATCGAAGGGCCAACCTAAAACTTGCTGTTGGCCTTCAACTTCAATGACGGGAATGGTCAGTTTATAGCGCTCTAACCACTGAGGTTCATCAATTATATCTCGATACACAAGCGTATCATTATCAATTAGTGAGCTCTGCTGACAAAGTTCCATCGCCATCTCGCATAAATGACAGCCCTCTGTGCCGTATAAATAAATCTTTTTCAAATCGATACCTAATCGCGGGTAATGATCCAGCTGTTATGAATATGCTTATTGCGTTTAAAGTCCATATCTCTGGTTTGTTCAGTAATTTCCCTGGCACTAAAGCCAAGTTCCTCAAGCGCTTCAAAGTCCATTTTAAAGTGGCGCTTGTTATTGGTAAATATCAGTTCACCACCTTCAGCGACAGCTTTCATGCCCAGTCGCAACAAGTCCACATGGTCCCGTTGTACGTCAAAGGTCTTATCCATACGTTTAGAATTAGAAAACGTCGGCGGGTCGATAAACACCAGATCGTATGTCTGGGTGTTATTTTCTAACCACTGCAAACAGTCTGATTGTACAAACTGATACTTATGCGAACGCAAGCCATTAAGCTCAAAATTATCCTGTGCCCAATCAAGGTAGGTGTGTGACATATCCACGGTAGTAACTTCACTAGCGCCATTAAGGGCGGCCTGCAGCGATACCGAGCCAGTATAAGCAAAGAGGTTTAATAGGGTTTTACCCTTTGCTTTTTTGGCAACAATCTGTCGGGTCTTGCGATGATCCAAAAACAACCCGGTGTCCAGGTAATCCCATAGGTTTACTTTTAACTTTGCTTCGTATTCATGAACCACCATAGAACGATCGGTTTTACTCAAACTTTGATACTGGCTCTTACCTTTTTTCTTTTCACGAGTTTTTAAGGAAACTTTATCCGGTGCAACACCCAAAATCTGTGGAGCCCAGAAAATGACTTCCTGCAACCGCGCTGATGTCTTTGACTCTTCGATATTTTTTGGGGCTGCATATTCCTGAATCACCAGGTGATCATCATAAACATCGACCGCTACGTTGTATTCCGGAATATCCGCATCATAAATTCGATAGCAATTAACATCGTTTTGCTTTAACCAACCTTTCATGCCTTTAATATTCTTTTTCAAACGATTAGCAAAAGCACTTGGCTGACTGGTATCGATATTCTGACCTGCGCCCCGTTCCGCTTGCTCTTCACTAATATCATAAAGAGCAAATACACAATCTAGTGGGCCATTTTTAAACTTGTAACGTTTGTGACTGGCAAGCTTCAATAACTTTAACGTTTCCGGGTTTCCGGTAATAATCGCCATTTGCCAGTTGATAAAATCCTGTTTTAGGCGCTGTCCAAGCTTGGTAAAGGTCGCAACCAATTCTGGTAACGATCCTATCCGCTCGCCGTAAGGTGGGTTGAAAATGATCTGGCCTGAAGCTTTAAACGGGTTCTGTAACTCTTCCGCCTGGGCGACTTTAAACTCAATAAAATCTGACAATTCTGCATTGCGCGCATTAGTCTTAGCCGTTTTTAATACTCTTTCGTCCATATCAAAGCCATAAACTTTGATGGTCAATGCCGAAAGCTTCTGCTCATTGAGTTGCAACTCTTGTTCAAGCGTCGATTGCCAAAGCGCCTGATCATGACTCTTCCAATGCTCGAAGCCCCAAGACTCTCGGTTTACTCCTGGGGCAAGATCGGCTGCCATCGCTACCGCTTCAAGTAATAAGGTACCTGAACCACACATGGGATCGATTAATGGTCGATTCGTATCATTCAACCAGCCACTGCGAATAATCAGCGCCGCTGCCAGATTCTCTTTCATTGGCGCAGCACCGGTACTTTGTCGATAGCCTCGGTTAAACAAAGAGCGACCTGAAAAATCCAGATAAAAATGGATCTGATTTTTTAAAAGGCGCGCCTGAATTCGAATGTCCGGTTGCGTTTTCTCGACATTGGGGCGTTCAAAACCAGCCTCGCGAAATTTATCAACAATTGCGTCTTTAACGGTGAGACCACCAAACTGAGAATCACGAATCGCTTTGTTCTTACCAACAAAGTCAACCGCAAATAGCGCATCACTGTTAAAGTGTTCAGGCCAGTTAATATCCATGGCGGCGTTAAACAGGTCATCTTTGCTATTCACATTGACAGGTTCAGTCAGTCGTAATAGTACCCGGCTGGCCAGTCGGGTTTTTAATACTATGTGATAGGCGTTTTTCAAATCAGTTTGAAAATAAACACCTTCTGGTTTTTGCACAACCTGCTGTCCACCCAATTGGGATATTTCTTCAGCTAAGAGAGGTTCAATACCAAATGACGTTAATGCTAAAAAGTTTTGCATAATAAATTTCGCAAGAAAATAGTGGCGTGGATTATAAACAAATACAGTGATTTTGTCCTGACCGAATCGCCATTTGCATTGATTACAGGATATTTATTGAACTAGTCGTGTGAAAAATACTCAGATTTACAAATTGTTTAAAAAAAACTGTGGTTTCAGCTTGCATAACAGTTTGGCAATCCTTATAGTACGCATCGTTTTCAGGCGCGGGATGGAGCAGCCTGGTAGCTCGTCGGGCTCATAACCCGAAGGTCGTCAGTTCAAATCTGGCTCCCGCAACCAATTTTCTTGTAAAGAGAAAGTGTAGGAATTCTGAGATAATGAATTAATCAACTGACTCGTCAGTTCGCTAATTCAAAGAACAGGGCTCCCTTAAGCAATTTTCTTTTGAAAAGAAAATCAGTATACTGAAAACACATTACAGGCGCGGGATGGAGCAGCCTGGTAGCTCGTCGGGCTCATAACCCGAAGGTCGTCAGTTCAAATCTGGCTCCCGCAACCAATTTTCTTTTTTATGAAGAAATGTAGGAATTCTGAAACGTTGAAATAAACAACTGACTCGTCAGTTCGCTAATTCAAAGATCAGGGCTCCCGCAACCAATTTTCTTTGCAAAAAGAACTTCCAAACAAAATGAAGTAAAACTATTGTGGCTCGTTTATCACTCGATAAACCATTCGGACGCGGGATGGAGCAGCCTGGTAGCTCGTCGGGCTCATAACCCGAAGGTCGTCGGTTCAAATCCGGCTCCCGCAACCAATTTTCTTTGCAAAAAGAACTTCCAAACAAAATGAAGCAAAACTATTGTGGCTTGTTTATCACTCGATAAACCATTCGGACGCGGGATGGAGCAGCCTGGTAGCTCGTCGGGCTCATAACCCGAAGGTCGTCAGTTCAAATCTGGCTCCCGCAACCAATTTTCCTGTTAAAAGAAAGTGTAGGAATTCTGAAGTAATGGATTAAACAACTGACTCGTCAGTTCGTTAATTCAAAAATCAAGGCTCCCACAACCAACTCCCCTTGTTAAAAAAGCACCAAATTCCAGAACAGTGGAAAAAAACTGACTCGTCATTTCACTAATTCTAAAACCAGAGCTCCCACAACCAATTCCGCTTGTATTCGCCATACCTATCTGCCAAAGTTCGATCATTTAACGATTAAGGATAATAGCCATGACAATTTCGACCGGGAAATATCAACATTACAAAGGGGCTTGTTATCAGGTATTACACGTGGCAAAGCACAGTGAAACTGAAGAGGAACATGTCGTTTATCGAACACTGTATGGCGATCACAGCGTATGGATCCGCCCTTTATCTATGTTCATTGAAGACGTTAATCTTGATGGTAATCGGGTACCGAGATTTAAAAAGGTGTCAGAATAACAGGAAAATTTCAAAAATGCCGAAGTACACTACCTCGGCATTTTAACGTTTTGAGGAAGGAGATAAGGTTTACCACATTGCCCTTTCAGCCGATAGAAAAATGATTGATATCTCTTGGATGCGTGGATTCCACTTCCACATTATCAACATCAGCCTCTTCAGGCCCCTGCTCTAACCATTTCAACATCTTCCGGGCGTTTTCTTCCGGCCCACATACCATAACTTCGACACTACCATCTTCCTGATTATGGGCATAACCACTCAATCCCAGGTCTATCGCCATATTTTGAGCAGCTGCCCGAAAATATACGCCTTGCACTAAACCTGTTACGGTCGCTATATAGCAAACTTTCATATTGTTACCTTTATTAATTGTTATTTTTACCCGATTGCTTCCTATATCTACGTTGTTTACCTGGCTACCATTGCTTACAATCAGTACTCTGTTACTCAATTAAGAATATAGTATGTCTGCAAGAGTTTTGTTAAACCCGGGAAGAGAAAAATCTCTGTTACGTCGTCACCCGTGGATTTTTTCCAAAGCAATAAAAAAACTCATTGGCAAGCCAATCGCTGGCGAAACCGTCGATGTCTTTGACAGCCAGGGAAAGTGGTTAGCAAAAGGTGCGTTTTCACCGGATTCTCAAATTCGTATCCGCGTCTGGAGTTTTATTCAGAAGGAGGAGATAAATGACCAATTCTTCTTCGATAAGATTCAGTCCGCTTTACACCTCAGGCAGCATACCATTGAATCGGCAAATTTAACCGGATACCGTTTAGTAGCTGGTGAATCAGATGGTTTACCCGGTGTCACCATTGATGTATATGATAATATTTTAAGTTGTCAGTTACTGAGTGCCGGTGCAGAATTTAACCGTCACCTGATTATCCAGGCATTAACCCGACTTTTTCCAGGGCATGCTATTTACGATCGCAGTGATGTGGAAATACGTAAAAAAGAAGGACTTGAATTAAGCAAAGGCTGGATAAAAGCACCAGAAAATGGCTCGACCGTTGCCGTCATACAAGAGCATGACGTTAACATTAAGGTTGATGTGGAGACCGGCCACAAAACCGGATTTTATCTCGACCAACGAGATTCCAGACGCGCCGCTGGTCGTTATGCGTACGGAAAAAACATTTTAAACTGTTTTTCTTACACCGGTACTTTCTCATTGCACTGCGCCAAACACGGGGCCAAAAAAGTAACCAACGTCGATGTATCTGACACCGCCATTTCACTGAGTAAAGAAAATTTGCGCCTTAATGGTATCGAAGAAGATGTCGTCGAACACGTTCAGGCGGATGTTTTTAAGTTACTGAGAAAATATCGGGAACAAGGGACGCGTTTTGATATGATAATTCTTGATCCTCCGAAATTTGCCGAATCTAAGTCGCAGCTGAATGGCGCATGTCGAGGCTACAAAGACATCAATATGCTCGCCATGCAGTTACTCAACCCCAATGGTATCTTACTCACTTTTTCCTGCTCCGGCTTGATGGAAGCGAATCTGTTTCAAAAAGTGGTTGCCGATGCGGCACTTGATGCAAAGCGCCAGGCTCGTATTATCGAACGATTACACCAGGCGAGCGATCACCCCATTGCAACTAACTTCCCAGAAGGCTATTACCTTAAGGGTTTGATTTGCCAAATGGATTGAATTGATTAAATCGATTCACCGTTGGTGGTCTGAAAATGCAGGGCCAGCAGGTAACGATCGTCGGCTTGCTGTTGGCACCGGATCACGGTGCCATGTTGCAAACACACCGCTAACTCACCATGTACCTCATAATTATTTTGTATTTTGACGTGGGTACCCAGGGCGATGGGATGAGATAATTCGACCGCAATACCTCCATCACTTACGTCGATACAGGTGCCATTGACCACTTCTTCGTCTTCCTGCTCTGCAATCAGTAATTGCAGAGGTTGATTCAGGTAATTTCGAAAATAGGCTCGCTTTTCACTTTGTTGAGTCATCAGGTTTATCGATAGTTTTTACAAGTCTCGCCTTAACCCTGTTATAGAGTTCGAGATCGAGTTTGTCAAAATTCAGGTCGATTGTAATTCTGCGATACGGTTTTTAATACGCTTGAATGATATTGGATAAACGGTACCAAGGTTTTGTGCAAATAAAGAAATTCGGAATTCTTCGAGCATCCATCGCAGCTCAGCAAGTATTTCAGGACTGATGCTTTTCCGGCTTTGTGTTTCCAGTGTTTTGATCAAAGATTCAGCTTTCTCTACCTCAAGCAATTTTAACCGGTCCTGGTTCGGATCAATGGGCAATTTTTCTAAACGCCGTTCAATGCCTTTCAGGTAACGTTTTAAATCCTCTAACTTATCGATGCCACAATCGGTGACAAAACCTTTATAAACCAGCGAAGACAGTTGGTTTTTGATATCCCCATGCGACTGAATCGCTGCTAATCCGAGATTTCCTTTCAGTTGCTTTTGTATCTTGTGATGCAGGGACAGAATTTGTTCGAGTTTTATCGCACTGTTAAGCACTGTATCCGCAATTTCCGCTCGGACTTTATCACGAACCATTAAAAACGTATTTTCGTCATAGGGAAGATCACCCTGGCCTGCAATAATTGCTCTGGCACTGGCATGAATACAGTCACTAAGTAGGTCCGAAATTTTTCCAAACGGATTAAAATACAATCCCAGTTTAGATTTATTCGGCAGTTTCTGTTCCAGGTATTTTATTGGTGAAGGTATGCTCAACAACACCAATCGCGCGACCCCTTGCAACATGTTCGCTTTCGCCTGCTGTTCAGTTTCAAACAACTCAATGGCTACGTCTTTACCATGATCGACCAACGCAGGAAACGCCTGAATGGTAATGTTTGCTGTTTTCTTCTGATAGCTTTTTGGCAGCGAACCAAATCCCCATTCGGTTATATGCTGCTGTTCAATTCCCTTGTCTGCCACCGATTTAATGCTGCGTTTAACCTGGGACTGGAGTTGCTGCTTAAGCTTTTCGAGATCGCGTCCCTGCCCCAACAATTTGCCATTATCATTAACCACCTTAAAATTCATTCGTAAATGATCGGCAAGTTCGGTTTCGTTCCAAAGCTCAGGGTCGATTCGTATGCCAGACATTCGCAATAAATGTTTTGCCATCGCCTGGGTAAGCGATAGCCCATCAGGAGAGATTGCCTGTAAGCAGGCATTGGCATAATTTGGCGCCGGTACAAAATTTTTCCGCACCTGCTTAGGCAGGCCTTTAATTAAGGCGGTAATTTTTTCCAGGCGCAGGGCTGGAATTAACCAATCGAAATCCACATCTTGCACCTGATTTAACATCGCAATGGGTATATTGATGCTAACGCCATCATCATCACTACCGGGGTCAAAATGATAACTGACTGGCAGCATTAAATTATCCTGGTGCCAAACGGTTGGATAATCGTCGATATTTAATTTATCGCTGTCATCCTGGAGAACATCGTTTTGAGACATTACCAGCAAATCTGGAGACGACTTTTTCGCTTTTTTCCACCAGCTTAAAAACGTAATCTGATCGGCTATATGCTCTGGAATACGTTGCAAATAGAAATCGACTAATTGTTCTTCGTCGACCAGAAACTCGCGTCGACGTGATTTATCTTCCATGTCGATTATTTCCTGGATCAAACCACGATTACGCTGTAAGAACGCTTCGTTGATACGGCTTTCTCCCATAACCAGGGCATGGCGAATAAACATCATCCGACACGTGTCCGGATCGATTTTCGTATAGTTTACCCGGCGCTTGGGTACAATCACCAACCCGTACAGGCTAACTTGCTCGTAGGCCATTACAGCGCCTTGCTTGCTATCCCAGTGCGGTTCAAAATAACTTCGTTTCACCAGGTGAGTCGCTAAAGGTTCAACCCAGGTTACGTCAATGCGGGCACAGAAACGGGCAAATAAACGGCTTGTTTCCACCAATTCCGCGGCCATCAACCACTTTGGTGTTTTTTTGGCGAGACCTGAACCAGGAAAAATAAAGAAGCGTGAATTACGAGCTCCCTGATATTCGCGATTTTCGTCAAGATTACCAAGATGACTCAATAAACCAGACAGGATAGCCTGATGAATTGCATCCTGATTAACCGACTCCAGAGACATATGACCGTTTTCTTCACCAACCTTCAACCTGGGCTTAAAATCTGACCAGTCAAGGTCAATTTCTTTAATGCTTAACCGCAGTTGCGAGACAATGTCCTGCCATTCCCGGATCCGAAGATAGGACAAATATTGTTTCTTACAAAGGTTACGAAACTGGTTATTGCTCAATAATTTTTGTTGTTGCTGAATGTACGCCCAAAGGTTCAACAAACTAATGAAATCCGACTGTTTGTCTTTAAAGCGACTGTGTTGCTGGTCCGCCGCCTGCTGCTTTTCCATAGGCCGTTCACGAGGATCCTGAATCGTCAGGCCGGCGGTAATAATTGCCAATTCCTGGGAGCATCCATAACTGCAACCAGTGAGCAGCATTTTCGCCAGTCGCGGATCGATTGGAAAGCGGGCGAGATTGCGGCCAACGCTTGTTAACCGGTTTTGCCCGCTTTTTGTTTCACTGATGGCATCAAGCTCGAGCAATAATCGTACGCCATCATTAATATTGCGTTGATCGGGTGGCTGTACGAACGGAAACTGAGCAATATTCCCAAGATCCAATGCCAGCATCTGTAAAATAACCGTTGCCAGGTTGGTACGTAATATTTCCGGATCGGTAAATTCCGGACGGGAGAGAAAATCCTCCTCAGAATATAAGCGGATACAGACCCCTTCTGCTACACGACCGCATCGCCCTGCCCGTTGATTGGCGCTCGCCTGGGAAATCGGCTCTATGGGTAAGCGCTGTACTTTCGTGCGATAACTGTAGCGAGAAATCCTCGCGGTCCCCGTATCAATGACATAACGGATGCCAGGCACGGTTAACGAGGTTTCCGCAACATTAGTAGATAATACGATATTGGTGCCGGTATGGGGGGCAAAGATTTTGTTCTGCTCTGCCACTGTCAGGCGGGAAAACAGCGGCAAAATATGAGTGTTGCGAAACTGCTCTTTTTCCAGAGCTGCTGCCGCATCCCGAATCTCACGTTCGCCGTTTAAAAAAACCAGAATGTCGCCCGGTGGCAATTGCTGTAAGTCTTCAACGGCGCCAATGATGCCACTGATATAATCATCTTGCTCAGATAGTGGTTGGTAATGGATATCGACCGGATAGGTTCGGCCTGACACTTCAATGACCGGCGCTTGATTAAAATGCTCGGAAAAACGCTGCGGATCGATGGTTGCCGAAGTAATAATGACTTTTAAGTCGGGACGTTTCGATAAAATCTGTTTTAAATAACCGAGGATAAAGTCGATATTCAGGCTGCGCTCATGAGCCTCATCGATGATAATCGTATCGTATTGACGTAACAGTCGATCTTTCTGCATTTCTGCCAGTAAAATACCATCCGTCATCAATTTGATATAGCTACGTTCACTTACCTGGTCAGTGAACCGAACCTTGTAACCGACCACATCGCCCAGTTTAGAATGCAATTCTTCAGCGATGCGATTTGCAACCGTGCGCGCCGCAATACGTCGCGGCTGCGTATGACCAATCATACCTTCAACGCCGCGACCAAGCTCGAGGCAAATTTTTGGAATTTGTGTGGTTTTTCCCGAGCCGGTCTCGCCGGCAATAATAACAACCTGATGTTGTTCAATAGCGGCTTTTATTTGCTCAACATGTTCACTGACCGGTAACCCGTCCGGGTACTCTACCTTTGGCCGTTGCTGAGTTAATCGGGTTTTCAGTTCAATCGATGTGGTGATCGCATCTGCAATGACTTCCAACGCCCGCTGTCGTTTGTTCTCATCCGCAATTTTATTTAACCCCTGCAATCGGCGTTTTAAACGAAATTTGTCACTGAGGCGAGTCTTATTTAGTAAGGAAAAACAATCGGAAACTGATGGGGACGGCACGGGAAAATAACTACCTGACTAAAAGCAATAAAATGGCGCTATCTTAGCACTATGCAACAAGAAAAACAGCATCCCGCGTGCATAACCGGCGTGGATTATTGTCTGACGTACAATTAAGTCCTATCGATGTAATTGCTTTTCTTTTGGCTGCCAGGTGGATTCGTGGAATGTGGAACGAATATGAAGGTCAATCGCCCGTAACACGTCATTTCGGGAAATGGTACCGAGCAGGTTGCCGTCATCATCGGTAACCGGGTAGACCTTAGGTTTTTGCTGTAGCATGGTCTGCGCAAGTTCAACAATACTGGTGTATGGCTTCATCGTTAACACATCGGTGCGCATCAGCTGGCTGACGTCCGCCATGTGCTCGCTGTAGTAACTGGTTTGCAGCATCTTTGCCAGCACATCCGATTCAGACAGAAACCCAACCAGTTGCCCACTGGCATTGACTACGGGTCCGCCGATTTGCTTGGTCTTTAAAAACCTCAGCGATGCTTCTTCAACAGCCATATCCGGTGTGAATGTCACCGGATATAAATTCATATAATCTTTAACCTGTAATGATTCCATCGCAGTGCCCTTTCCCCGTGTCCGAAAAAACCTATACCAGTTATAACGTTAAGGTTAGTTGAAAAACAACAAAAGGCGCAACCCTATTCACCATTAACAGCGTTGGTTAAACATCCGCAAAATAGCGATTACTCATCATTAAAAATAGCCACATAAGCGGGTTTGCCTTCCTCTCTCGAGGCTCGGTACATCCCCTTCGAATTAAACGGCATGGCAATATTACCGTTACGATCGATGGCGATAACACCACCGCTGCCTCCGGCTTCAACGAGAATTTCATTAACAACGGTTTTAGCCGCTTGCTGAAGTGGAATGTTCTGATATTGCATCCGTGCACAAATATCGGCAGCTACGTGATAACGAATGAAATATTCACCATGTCCAGTGGCTGAGACAGCACAGGATTGGTTATTGGCATAAGTGCCGGCACCAATAATCGGCGAGTCACCAACCCGGCCATAGCGTTTAGCGGTCATGCCACCGGTAGAAGTTCCGGCTACCAGGTTACCCTGCTTATCGACAGCCACGGCACCCACGGTGCCAAACTTAAATGGATCATCCAGTTGTTGATATGCGGTTTTAGCGTTTTCATCCAGATTAGACTGCTGCAGCTTTTGTTTGGCTTTGTCCAGTTGTTGTTTACGGTGAATGGTATCAAAATAGCTGTTGTCGACGAGTTTAAACCCTTGTTCAATGGCAAACTCTTCCGCTCCTTCACCACTGAGCATGACGTGGGCAGATTTACTTTTCACCGTATTCGCCAGGGCGATTGGACTAGCAATCCGTTTTACACCTGAAACCGCCCCCGCCTCCAGGGTTTTCCCATCCATAATCGATGCATCGAGCTCATGTTCACCTTCATAGGTATAGACAGCGCCGACCCCGGCATTAAAAAACTCACTGGCTTCAAGAATCTGAATAGCGGTGATAACAGCATCTGTACTAGTACCACCCTGATGCAAAATATCGTAACCAGCATTAACGGCTTCAGCTAGCTTGGCACGATAAGCCTTTTCCTGCTGTGCGGTAAAATTTTCCTTGGCGATAGTACCTGCACCGCCATGGATCGCGATAGCAACTGGCCAATCGGTAGTTTTTGTAGTCGTGGTTTCCTGAGCAAGTACTGATGTCAGGGATAAGCTTAAACCAGCTGCTGAGGCTATTAGAAAAGGCGTGAAGATTTTCTTAATCATGAACTTGAGGTCTCATTATTGTTATGTTTAGGGAGTCGCTATGGTGGCATAAATTGCATACACACCTATCACGTGTGAGATTTAAACCAACTATTCAAGCAGTTACAAATTAACTTTGACCGTAGCATATTTACCACAACCATGAAACAAAAGAGCTAAATCTGTCGTTCGGGAATTACAAAAAACGAACATCTTTAGAAATTCCTAATAACTTTCATAGTTTCAACTGTAACCCATTGATTTATCGGGTTTCATATAGATATAAAATATACTTTCCTCAGCTTTTCCTCAGGTTTTATAGACCCGATTAGCCTTTACTTAAAGGGTCGAAATCGCGACACATCAAGTAAATTCCCTTGATGGCACCCGGAGGTAAATTATGAACACTTTAAAATTTTCTGCGAAAATGTCAGCGGTCATTGCTACTTGCGGCCTGTTAATGGCACCAGCAACCGTTTCAGCAGATGCAATGTCCAGCTACATGGAAACTGCTCTCATTGATGTGTGCAGAGCTGCTGAATCAAACAATTTGATCCGCTTTAACAAAACCGTTAAAGAATATCGCCTGAAAACTCAGACAGTCGCTCTGAAGGTAGTATGTAATGGTGAGAACATTCCTGATTTCGCCGCTACCCACGGTGCTTACAGAACGGCAGAACGTCTGAACGAGAGCATTGAGGATGTCAGCATTGAAGACGTGGCATTACAATCTCAACAAAAAATTCATGTGAATTATTAATGTTTGAGCAAATTTCACTTCAGAAACCGTTGTAACGTAACAGCTCTTCACGGGCTGTTACGTTTATCCTTCCCTGAAATCACCACTACTTGCTTGCGCTGCCTTTTCAGAGCCTGGTCAATGTAAGTAAATCGTTCGGCGAATTTTTCCCTTGAAACATTGCCAGTAAAGGCCGGATGAATACCACCATATTGCCATGTATACAGATGCAGCCATCCTTCAGCGATAGCATCATCGAGGGCGTTCAACGCCTGCTCATTGTCATCGAGTACCAGCCATAAAATAACATCACTGATCCCCTTAGCCCCATAGCCTAACCGTTGTTGGTCGGCGATATCCCGCAATAACTGTTTCGCTAATTGCTGTGCCTCAACGGCGTCACCGGTTTGGGCAAGCAACCAGGTATAATCTACCCAATCGGAATAGCGTATCTGTGAGCTTTCGGGTTTTTGATCGGCGAAAATCTGCTGATAAATCGTCAGTGATTTTGAGTAATCACCTTTTAGCATTTGATAACGACCATATAGCATTGAGTCTTGCAAGGCATCCTGGGCGTCACATGCACTATCCGTGTCAACTTCAGTGATGATTGCCAGCTGACAGGCAATTGCCCGACTGGCAAGCGGTTCTGCTTGATTTAGCAGTTTTTGGTATTGTTGACTGGCAAGTTCAGGCAATTGCAAATAGAAATAACTCTGCGCCAATAATACTCGTAGCTCGCGGTTTTCTTTTTCTAATTCGACCGGTTTGAGAAAATTTATCGCTTCGCTAAAACGACCATTTTCTACCAATAACCAGGCAAGCATATATTTTGCGCTGTAATCATCCCGATTAAAATTTAAATACGTTGTTAAGGTGTCTATCGCCGCCTGATTTTGTCCCATCAAACTTTGCAGTTTCGCTTGATAAAACGTGGCAACTGAAAATCCTGGTTGTAATTTTAGCGCTTTTTGGACATGAGATTCGGCCTGTTCATATTGCTTTGCCTGCAGGTAAAATGACGCCATAAAACTATGATACTCAGGTTGGTTGGCAAATAATTCAGCGTATTGCTTACCGGTGTTAATCAGTTGCTGTAATGGGATCGTAGCTGACGAATACTGATACAGTCCCTGAATAAAAGCCATTCCTTCCGGCATGGTATCCTGATTATATGAACCGTATAACGATTCCATTCTGGCAAAGTAATCAGGATTATCAAAAAAGCTCGCCGCCCGATATAACGCAATACCGAGTTCAAGCGGTACTTTCTGATCATTAGGATAAGTACGAAGTCCATTTTCCAGTAACTGGATCGATAACAGGTAGTTCTGTTGGCTGCTAACCATGCGTAATTGCCGAGCCTGGTATATCAGTAACGCCGTCTGCATGCTCTCTACCGACATCGTATCGAGATCTAGACCTTCGCGGTCGACTACCTCTATAAAATAATCCAGAGTATTAGCTACACTGTTAACCAGAATATGCCAGTCTTCAACACTACCGGCAAACGTCTGACTCCAGATAACTTTCCCTTCCCTGGCGTCCGCAAAATGCATGCTTACCTGAAAATCGTTGTTTATACGTCGTACTGCACCACCGACAAAATAGTCAAAATTGACCGCATTGGAGTCGATAAATTCATTATTCAGGCTTACCTGAACATGCTTAGAATTGCCAAGTGTTGTTATCAATTGCTGGGTCAATGACTTGGCAACCAGGTTACTCTCTCCTAACTCATCACTGGCACTAAAGTTATCGACACGAAGTTTTACGATGCGATCTACATCATTATGTTTAAAAGCGAACAACCAAACCGCGATGGCTATCGCCATAATGGCAAGCAGTATAAACAGGTTTCGCTTTTTCACGTTAAATCGAACATAGTCGTTCGCTGGTTCATCAAGCGATGGTAAATCTTGTTCGTTTCTTGAAGGTGTATAATCCAGCAGGTAGCCATGTTTGGGAATGGTTTTTATGTACTGATGAACTTTACCCTGGTCATTGAGCTTTTTGCGGAGCACCGAAATGGCTCGGGTAATCACATCATCAGACGTGTAACGAGATTGCCAGACATTTTCATTTAGCTCTTCCCTGGAGACTACTCGATTGCTGTTTTCCAACAGATAAACCAATACCTCCATCACCTTTGGCTCAAGGTGGATTACCTCCCCATCTTTTTCGATCAGCGACTTTTCCGGGTAGATCACCCAGTCATCCAAAAGATAGGAAATGTTCGCCATAACGTACCTTAAATCGCAACATTTGCTTGAGAACCGATGAAAACTTGAGTCCCAAAATTAGTGATTATGCGATTATTACCCGACTAATCTCAGTAGTTAATTGTAGTTAAGTTATGCCAGTTCGGGGAGCCTGTCATGGAAAGTGAGGTTTAATTTGCGGACAGCATGGTTAACCTTGCCGTCCCTGGTCGATACGACTCCCAAGTCCGGAGCATCGTGTCACACATTTAGAAACCCCTTCGCAAAACTCGGTCTTACGGGAAAATAGCTGAAAATGGGATTTTGCCCGGGTAAGCCCGGTATAAATCAGTTCTCTGGATAATAAACGAGTACTGCCTTTTTCAGGAATAACCATGGCAACGCTTTCGAACTCAGATCCTTGGGTTTTGTGGATGGTCATCGCAAAAACCGTTTCGAATGGCGGTAAACGAGGAATGGATACGGAACGAAATTGATCACCGTCCGGGAAATGGGCTTTTAAGTTTCCATCGGCATCTGGCCAAATCATACCAATGTCACCATTAAATAACTGTAACTTATAATGGTTCTGGGTGATCATAATAGGCCGTCCCCGGTACAGTTTTTGGCCATAGGCTTTAAAACCCTGACTCTGTAGCTCCTGCTCTATCATCTCGTTAATTGATTCAATACCTGCCTCACCTAAGCGGCTTGGCGTAAGAATTCTAAACCTCTGAAACTTGCTATATGCAGCAGATAAGTCGGTTTGCAAAAATATCTCTCGATAATAATCCTGAGTAAGACTTTGTATATATTTGCTCAGAGATTTTTCCGACGCCAATTGCAACTGCTCGGTATCCTTTGACAATAACTGCCAGCACTGGTTACTGTCACCGTCAATGATAGCCTTTGCCAACAACCCAATTCCGCCGCTGCCCTGGAAACGTCTGGATTTGGTCAGGTATGTGAGGTAATCGCAACTAAGATTCTCGACAGATTCGATGTTTTGCGAGGTTAACTGGCGGATATAATTGGCATTTTTCTGGGAATACCTGGTTACTGGTGAGATTGCAAGATCGGCAAGTACACTTCCCGTTTCCACCGAAGGTAACTGCTGGCAGTCGCCCAGCAGCACGACTTTACACTTTTCAGGCAGCGCTCTGAAAAGTCGGGTCATTAGTGGTAAATCCACCATAGATACTTCATCGACGATAACGACGTCGCAGGACAAGGGACTATCCTGATGATGACGGAAGTTTGGACTATTCGGGATAACACCTAATAGTCTGTGCAAAGTTAACCCTGTCACTGGAATCGTATCCAGAACCGAACCAGGTATGCTATTGTCTTTGCGAAAGCCTTCAATTGCAGCGGCAATGGATTCGCTCAAACGTTGAGCAGCCTTGCCAGTCGGTGCTACCAATTTGATGTCAGGATTTACCTTCGATTGCATGATTAGCGCCGCAATAAGTTTCGTGACCGTATACGTTTTTCCTGTTCCTGGACCCCCGGCAATGATACTGAACGATTTATTCAAGGCGTTAGCCACCGCTACCTTTTGCCAATCGGTTTCGTTTTCACCTAAGCGAGGGAATAATTGTTGAACGATATCAGCGGCCGCTTTATTGCCATTGCCGGCTTTGATATCAGCATCGGCTTGTTGCGATGAAATGGCCTCAATTTGTAATCGATGATTAATCAAATCGGCTAATTCGGTTTCAAATCGCCAGTAACGTCGCAAATAAACCTGTTGATTATCGACCACGACTAATCCTTGCTCAACATTGGCACCGATAAACCGGGCAAGAATGTCCTCTAATAATATGATATCCGGGAAAACATAACCCAGATAATCCTCATCTGAACCGTCGCTACTTTCAAACCAATGTTGCCCGGCAATAGTTTCCAACGGTAAGCAGGTATGTCCCTGCCTTTGAAACTGCGATAGCGCAAGAAATAGATGAAACAATGTCGAAAATTCTTGATAGTCGAATCCGGATTCACTGGAGGTAGAAAGAATTTCTTTTGCCAGGAAATAATCAATGGCTTCAATATCGGTAAGTTGTTTCTTCAGTTTCAAAACACTAGGTAATTTATCCACGAAACTTTGCCAGTTTTCGACTGGCGCCTCCTCGGCAAACAAAAAGCTCTGTTGCTCTTGCTTGTTTTCCTGATGCTTATTCGTCATTCCCTAACCCTCGATACACTCTTCATGACCAGCAATTAAATGATCCAGCTCCGTTAACCACGGCTCAGACAACGGATTGAAATAAACCCCATAACTGTTGTCACCAGAAGCAAACATGTTTGCTTCTGGTGCTTGACCCATGCCACGCAGATATAAATATACGGCGCCGCCAAAATGCTGCTCGAAGCAATAATCTTCGATGCGCGTTTGCAAATAACGGTGCAACGCGAGCGAGTAAATAAGCGCCTGGAGATCATAGAAGTTGTCAAACATGTGTTGCTGCAGGCTTTTTGCATCGTAATTTTCAAAATGATCGCCAAGATACGAGGATTTGTAATCACAAACGTAGTACTTGCCATCATGTTCAAATACCAGATCGATAAACCCGTGCATCATGCCCTGGATATCGCCACGAGTTGGGAGCATGGCCTTATATCCAGCGTCTGCTCCTAATGCGCCACGAAAGCGTTGTAGATATTGACTTATCGCCTGCACTTTTACTGACGACACCGGAAAATAAAACTCCAGTTCTTTTAGTGCCCTTTCTTTGGTTAAAGATGCTAACCGACACACACTCTTGTCAGCGACATGAAAAGGCTGTGCCAAACATGCCACCAGCCAGTCCGTTAACCCCTGCAAGACATTTTCATCATCTGCCAACCTGGCATTTTGCAATCGATTGGCAATCCATTGTGTATCTGGCTGAGAAAAATCAAGATGTTCGAGAATATCGTGCAGCAAATTACCGGTTTTTGCCCCCTTTGGTAACTTGCTAATCGCTGTTGTCCGTTCAATATCCTGCCCAATCTGGTTGGCATCAAGACGGTCCGGATCCGATAAACCATAATGTCGATGCCCTCGGGTTAAGCCAGAAAAAGACGTTAACCACCAGTCCCTTTCGATACGCCCACGAAATTGTGCAGCCTGAAGCGCCATCGATGCTTTGTTTACCTGATACACTTGAGGTTCAAGGTTTTCGGCATCAATAACCGATAATTCAACACCGTGTTGGCAATGGTTTGCATATTGCCGCCACGCATCTGGATAATTCCCTTCAACCAGGTCTAACGCTCGGCCTAACGGCGATTTCGCCGAATCTTTGAAATCGGCACTAAACAAATAGCACTGTAGTTTTGCCCGGGTCAGAGCAACATACAACAAGCGCGTATCTTCTGCATATTGTTCATCACACATGGCTTTTGCCAACGCATCATTTGCGCCAAGGGCTAATTCAACATCGCCTTGTTCATTATGAGCGCTAAGCACTTCCCTGGTGCGGATACCCGCTTTCAATGGATCTTTGTGAATACAGGCAAAAGGAACAAACACAATCGGATATTCCAGGCCTTTTGAACCGTGTTGGGTGACAACCTGAATCAAATCTGAATCGCTTTCTAATCGCAATTCTGTTTCAACCATTTGTGGATTCTGACACAGATATTCAAAATGACTGATGAGTTGTATTGGATGACGATGCTGCTGTGATAATCCTTGTAATATTTCAAACAGATGAATGCAGTTTGTTAGCATTCGTTCTCTGCTACCCAATAACTCGGATTGGTACTGTTGCGGAAAATAATCATGCAGCAATTTCATTGCCATCGGCATAAAGCCGCGTTTTTGCCAGGTCTGATGCAGTGCCTGCAGGTCCTGCACCAAACGCTCCCATAGACGCTCATCCTGTTGCAGTTGTTGTAGTTGACGAGGTGAAAAACCAAAGAATGGTCCCGCTAAGGTTCCATACAGTCTTCTTTCATCCTCCGGGGTAATTATTGTCTTCAACGCATCAACCAACGCATTACAGATAGGATGCTGTAACAGATTTGAACGTTCTGATTTATAAACAGCGTCTAAGTTATTTTCCTGCAATGCTGCCAGTACGTAACCTGCTTGTCCGCCATCGCGCACCAAAATTGCAATATCCGACGGTTGCACCGGCCTGCTCGTGTTCTGGTTCCTGTCAACAATCGTACCTTGCAGCAAAAGCTGAGAAATCTGGTTACTGAGCCAGGTACTCATCTTTTGACTAAAATCTTTACCCAACTGACCACGGCTGATATCACAATCGTTATGGTTAAAATGCACGCCTTGCATCGCCGCAGATTCTTTCCCGTTAATAACAAGGACTTCATTATCGGCACCTGGAGCCGCATTAACAGGTTGATAACCGATTGAGTAACCGAAGATATCTCGGCTTTTTGACGCTAACGAATTACCATAAAAAAACACGTTATAGGCGTGGATCATTGCTGCCGAAGACCGCCAGTTTGTATCCATTACCCAACGATATGAAACCAGTGATGCTGCCTGTAAATAGGTAAAAATATCACCACCTCGAAATCCATAGATTGCCTGCTTTGGGTCACCAATCAGATACAATGCGGTCTCTTGTTGAAGGTGTTGAGAGTCGCTCCCAATTTCAGAATTAGAGTTGGAGTCTGTGTTGGAATCAGTGTTGAAATAAAGGCTGGATAAAATATTAAACTGGCCGGCATCGGTATCCTGAAATTCATCGACGAGTGCCGCCGGATACTGCTTTCTAAGTTGTTGTTGAAGAAAGTGTCGATGACTCCCGGACAACAAAGCGTTCTCAAGGGTAGCGATCAAATCATCAAAGCTTAAAACCTGACGATCCGATTTCAGCATGTGCACCTTAACCCGAATATTATCGATATATTGCGCTACGTAATCATACGCCTGAATTTTCTCGATTGCCTGCGCAAAACCATCAATCACTTTTTTCAATTCATTGAGCGGAGCAAATGCGATTTGCAGAGCCTTTTTATCGGCTTGTTTATCCTTTGCTTTTGGTAATCTTGCTGCACCACAAAATCGAAAATCAATCACTAAATCATCAATTTCTTGGCTAATATCGCCATTTTTTAATCCATTACCCGCCAGTTGTAACGCTTGTATTAACGTTGAAAACTCCAGTTCACGTTCATCTCTGGCTTTACCGGTTTTGTTATCAATCAAATGCTCAGCGATCAATGGTTCGTTATCAGTCAAAGATTGCAGGCAACGGTCAATTAATTGCCGTAAATCATCAATTTTAGCCTCTACCGTTTCTACTTTTGGGCTTTGTCTGGCACGGCATACGCCAATAAAAGACTGATAAAATGCCTCCGGAGATGGCCAGAACTGGCTTATCAGGGCAAATTCTTGCTGACGCTCTTCAACTGCAGCTAATTGTCGATATAAGTCCTGGATCGTTTGTAGGTAATATTCCTGATCATCGGTTTCCATAGCGGCATTGAAACTCACGCCACTTGCAAATGCGTGTTGTGATAACACCCGTTTACAAAACCCATGAATCGTGAAGATTGCGGCATCATCCAATTGCAATAGCGCCAGTTTTAACCCCAGCTTAGCTTTGTCTGCAGGGATCTTTTGTCCTAATTCATAAAATAAAGGATTGGATACATCCTGAGTCCATTCATCCCAGTGAGTAAATGCCTGGCGCAAAAACTCATCGATACGGCCACGGATTTCCTCTGTCGCCGCTTTGGTAAACGTCATCACCAGAATATTTTCAACGCTTAATCCTTTTTCTAGCAACAGGCGAAGATAGATGCGGGTGATATTATAGGTTTTACCGGTTCCAGCACTCGCCTCTATTAAATGGCTACCGGATAATGGAATAAATTCAGACTGCAAAGGTGCAAACGTCTGTTGATGCTCTTGAGAGAGCTGTTGACTGTCTGTTCGAAATTGCACGAGATTATTCCTTTTCAGGCGCGGAATCAGCCGCGCTCAGCTGCTCAACGGCTAAATCTACATTTTTAATCGACAAGCGCTCGAAAAACACCTGATATAGCGCCACCAGGTCCGGCAACATTTGTTGCAGTTGCGGGCAGGTTTTAAAGAAATACTGAAGGTAAGGATCCGTCGCCATACTTTGCCCATACTTTTCCTGATACCAAAGTTTTTCCAAGTCTTGCTGATTCATAACACCGGATTGAAACTTATTGCGATTCCAGAAATGTTTCTTGGCAATTGCCATATTTATCGGCTTAGGGGTTCGTAAAAGTTGCTGATAGCCAGTCATCAGCGCCTGCAACCTTTGTTCCGCGTCCTGCCAATACGTCAGTTGTATCTGTTCTACCTTTAACGTTTTTTCATTAAGGTAAAAACCCTGGGTAATCACATTTGGTTCTCTCGACTGGTTTTTCGCATAAACGCAAGCCAGTAGATGACCGATATAAATTCGACAAAGATCGGCGTCACTGGCACTCGCGCTCTTGGTGTAGGTAATCGAGTAACTCTCGGGATGTTGCAACAAAGGAACCGAGCAAGAAATCATCAGTTCTTCGTTTTCTTCTGTAGTTACAGAGACTTTGAATGGTAACTCAATCGCGACGCCATTTAACTGCCGGGCGTCAATAATGCCAGCAACATACGTGGAAAATGCTTCGACCATCAACCGCCAGCCTGCCAGGGTTGAATTCATTTCATGATTATCTGGGAAAGCGCCGCTTAACAAGCTAAGGCGTTGTATGTTATCCAGTTTTACGGTGATTTCATCAACAAGTTGTGGATTGCTTGAATCAGCTGATTGTAACGTAGTTGCGAGAATTTGTTGTTTGTAGTTGAACTTTTCTAATCCGCTCGGAGCGAATGGCTCAACATCAGACAAAGGCTCTTGTTGATAAGCAAAAGTTAGATTTAATTGTCGAGTACCGAAGATTTTCGCCGGATGGCGAAGCGCCTGAATCAAATCTTCATCAGAGATTTCATCACTGCTCTTATCATTAGCGCCTTCGTTTTCATTGAGGTTATTTGCCGCAATTTCAATTAATGGCTCATCACTCGCTGTATCGGCTTTCACGTTTGCTGGCGCCAGGTTTAACCACTTACCATCAAAACTTGCCCAGGCGTTATCCGGACTATAGTTTTCGTTAGCAAAAGACTGCATCGGTAACTGCCTGAGTTGATGTTCAGGAGAAAATCGCCAGCCAAATCCCTGTTCGAGATAATCCATCAGCTCTCGCAATACGATGGAAGGCTGCCTTTCGCCATTATTTTTTATATCCCGCCCCTGGTAACTGATATACAAATGACTACGGGCCGAAATCAAGGCCTCCAAGAACAGGTAGCGATCGTCTTTATGTAAAGAACGATCACCAAGTCGTCCGGCTGTCATTGCCATCAAATCGAAACCAATCGGTTGCCGCTGTCGTGGAAATTGGCCATCATTCATTCCCAGAATAGCGACCAGCTTGAACGGAATACTGCGCATCGGTAACATCGAACAAAAGGTTATTTGGCCGATCATAAACTGACGGCCCGGATCGGGCTCGGAAAAATGCGTATTTAAATATTCTCGAACCGGCAATAGGCTTATGCGGGCATGGTAATTGGCTTGCTGACAGTGTTCGTAAAAATCATCAATGGCTTTACGGACGATAGTCAGCCCCAGGTCTGGATCACTCTCGTCTTCATTAAAAAGACTATCAAGCATTTCAGTCAGCATCTCATGCCATTGCCCGGCGCTTCGTGAGGTATGCAAGTTTTTGTGTAGGAGTTGCAACTGTTCGATGAACTGCAAAAATTTACCTAACAACTCACTATTGTCGCCCTCTACCCAAGGAAGATACAGGTTGTCTCCTGCTAGCGTAAGCTGATCGCTGTAGGCAAAGCCGCGGAGCAAACGCTTTAACCCAAGGTGCCAGGTAAACTGGTCACTCGCATCTTCAATACCTATTTGCCGACTTTTATGTTCTGCATCTAATCCCCAATGGATATTGGCCTGTTGCAACCAAAAACTAATTAATTCGATGTCTGAGTCATTAAAGTTGAAACGTTTCTGCACCGGCTTTAACTGCAGGTACGCTATCAAACGGGAAACTTCAAAACGACTATCTGGTAAATTAAGCAGTTCATTAAAGCCATTAACCAAAGGTTCGCTATCTTTACTGATACGATCGGCAATGGAACAAGGCAAAGGCGGAATATTTTCTCCGATATCTTCCCAGCCCCTGACAAATACCGCATCAATGTATGGCGCATAATCCTCAACCTGAGGGCACATAACCAATACATCTTTCGGTGTTAATGTGGGGTCATTATTAAATTGATGTAGAAGGTAATCATGCAGGCCCTGCACTTCCCTGAGCGCACTATGCGCACTGGTAACGACAATACTGTCATCAACCAGCGGTTGTTGTTGGCCAGCGGCAAATACCCCGCGTCTGTCCTCAAGACTCAAGATGTCATGTTGAAGTTGCGTCAAAACGTTCGAAGAGTGTAATTGAGATTCTGCTAATCGCTCGTATACCGGGATTTCAATATGTTCAAACTGCTGCAACTGCGATAACAGGTCTTTGCCTTGTTGTCCGAGATTGGCAAGTAACGGATTGACATCATTGCTGATATCATCAACATTTGGCCAGCCAGACAATAATTGCTGAAAGTCTTGTTTCGCTTGAGATTTCTCCGATTTGATATCACCCCAATATTCAATACAAGGGTTAAGTTGATAGAAGTGAATATCAATATGCTCACCCAGAGCGGCTAAAAACTCCATCCACAACGGGGCAATGGCATTTAGTCCAAATAATGAAATACGTCGCGGCAAATGCTCTGCTTTATCGGCAAGATTGGCTATCGCCTGCCTAATTAACTGCTGCGGGTCGTAAGGAATTTGTTGATGCAATTGTTGCCATATCAGAGCAAGCCAAGTTTCTGTTTCTCTGGCTGCACCGTCTTCAAAGTCTACGTGCTCGCCGACACACCAGCTATGGATCCAATCGGGTCGATAAATTAAGTACTGCTCGTAAAGGTCGGCTATTTTTCTGGCGAGTTGGTAACGACGTAGATCTTTTTGCTGCGCAGATTCGCTATTCCAATAAGTCGTTAGCGGCTGACAGCTTTGTTCCTGAATAATGGTATCGCTTTGCAATAACAGCTCGATTCGCCACGCCAACACATCTCGAGAGTAAGGCGATTGCTCGGGTAAATCATCGATGCAAAGGGTGCGTAGTGATTTCCAGAAAAACTGCGCTGGCAATGAGAACCGGGTGTTCATACTGACCCGATTTGCCGATGCTTGCTGCATATTCAGCCAATGCTGCATACCCTGGTTTTGAACTAACACTAGTTCTTCGACTAGAGGAGGTAAAGGTGATATCTGCTGTACTTTTGCAAATAACAGCAATAAGTCTTCCATTCGATTGGCGGGGTAAAGGTATAACAAGGCTAATCCGTCAGAAATGTACCAGTAAAACTAATCACTGATTTAATCATAATGACCAGGGTAAAGGAATACAGAGGAGGGATTATTCCATCAACGGATTGATGTTTAGCGACAGATTTTGGTCAAAGTAATGCACTGCCACCATGACTTATCGATAATGCGATAGGTCAGCCTAAATTACGTACCTAAGGGTTTGCTGATAAAAGTTACCAACCATAGGCAGTGGTTTAGCTTCCCCTTCACAAGCCTGAATTAAGCCAATGAGCCACAAAACAAGTAATGGAATGACAAGAATCCAGCCTATTAGCGGAATAAAACTTAATACCACCCCGGTCAGAAACAAGCCGAGAGACTGGCGCAGATGAAACGCTGCCAGGCGCGTAGGCTTTTGACCAAACATCAGCAGGGCAATAATCCAGCCGATAATCGTAAAATAGGCAATGATAGCGACATTTTTACCGTGTTTATTGATTGGTTTTTGTTGAATCATCTGATTTGACACGTATCTTCCATAAGAGTAAAAAATGCATACACCTATATTTAACTATGGAAAATTACGGTCATTTTTCAAGTAAGGTTTGAGCTTCAATAAGCTGGTATGTATGTCTGAAGGTAAACATCCAATCCACATTAAAATCCGAGCCATTAACAAGCGTAACGGTATCTTCCTGACCCTGCTCGGCAGTTTATTGATTATCGTATTACTCGGCATTGGTCAGTTCTGGTGGCATGAATTTAAGATCCAGCTGATATTCCTGCTAATGGCCAGTTTTGTCGTTTGGTTTTTAGGGTTTCTAAAGATCAAAGAGCCAACGTACAGCTACGAACTAACCCAGGATGGCTTAACCCACCATCATCGCTGCGGTCGTTGGTTCGTTAACTGGCAAAACATTCAGCGTGTGGGAGAAGTCAAACCGGATTTACTTGGCCCACAACATCGTCTCGCCTATATCGGCATCAAACTTAAAGATTTGCAGATGCTGGCACAAACGATATCACCACGCCTGGCAAACCGGCTGCTTCATGAGCAAAAGCCATTATTAGTGGTTGCGCTACGCCACGGGCAACTAAAGATGCCGGAGTCAGTGATTAATTTTGAACCATTCAAACTTAATGGTGTTGTCTATCGCGGGCCTTTAGGCGCATTTTTACATCGTACACAAGCGTTGCAGCAAGCGTTTGGTTATCACCTATACCTAGCTGATGATACGTTAGACCGGGACCCGGATTCTTTTCTGCAATTGTTAAAGGCATCGATAAAGGCAGAACAATCGTCTCTTGCGGGCGAATAGTCTTTGCCGGTAGGCAAATCCCCTTAGCTGGTGTTATCATTCAGCACAAAACAATAACTGACACTCAAACCATGCAAGGCAACCAACCGACGATTCTCTGGCACGATTATGAAACCTGGGGTGTATCTCCTAAATATGATCGGCCGTCACAATTTGCAGCCATACGCACTGATATGGATTTAAATATCCTTGGTGAACCTGAGGTGTTTTACTGCCAACCGGCGGCCGACTATTTACCACACCCAGGCGCGGCTTTAGTAACCGGGATCACCCCGCAAAAAGCCCAGAGGGAAGGTTTGAGCGAGGCCGAGTTTGCACAACGTATTCAGTCTTTGTTCACGGTAGCGAATACAACGGTTGCTGGTTACAATTCGATTCGCTTTGATGATGAAGTATCCCGGTATTTGTTTTACCGTAATTTTTATGACCCCTATGCGCGCGAATGGCAAAATGGTAATAGCCGTTGGGATATTATAGATATGGTTCGCCTTTGTTATGCGCTGCGCCCGGATGGCATTAACTGGCCGCGCAATGACGAAGGTAATGTCAGTTTTCGATTAGAGCTTTTAACGGCGGCGAACGGCATAAGTCATGAGGCAGCACATGATGCCATGAGCGATGTGTATGCCACCATCGCGATGGCAAAACTTATTAAAGACAAGCATCCTAAGTTATACGATTTTGTCTTTAACCTCAGAAATAAGCGGGAGGTACAGAAGCTACTTGAGGTTTTTGAGATGACTCCCGTGGTGCATACCTCATCAAAAATTTCCTCGCAGCACGGCTGTACCAGCTGGTTTGCACCGGTAGAATATCATCCAACCAATAAAAACGCAGTGATTGCCGTCGATTTGTCGTTTGATATAACGCCAATCATTGAATTGGACGCCGAACAGCTCAAGCAACGTCTGTATAGCAAACGTGCAGATCTGGCCCCCGATGAACTGCCGGTTGGCATTAAACTTATCCATATTAATAAATGCCCTGTCGTCGCTCCGGCGAAAACCTTAACAGAGAGCGATGCCCAACGCCTGGACATCGATCGCCAGGCATGCCTGGATAACTGGCGCTTGTTAAAAAAACATGCGGCGATGGTGCGAGAAAAGTTATCGATGGTATTTGATCAAACCTATGATGTTAAGGTCGAAGATGCTGACGTTGCCCTATACAGTGGTAGTTTTTTCAATGACAGCGATAAAGCACAAATGCAACTGATTCATGAAATGCCAGTAGAGCAACTGGCAACTTACCCGTTTAAGTTTCAGGATCCACGCTTATCTACACTGCTGTTTCGCTTCCGGGCCCGCAATTACCCATATACCTTAACCGCAGATGAGCAACGACAATGGCAGCAATATTGTCAGAATAAGCTGGCCAATGGTGAAAACGGCTTAAGCTATGATGAATACATGCTGGCGATCGAAAACCTTGCTCATGAACATGAACAAAACACCCAGAAAATGAGTATTCTCAAGGCCCTGTATCAGTACGTTGCCAGCTAAAGACCAGCAGAGAGTATGAATCTCCTATACCTGCAACATGCCTTTAAAATCGAACAGAATTATTGCTCGCTTGAGGTTTTTAACACCAACTCGCGTGCGCGGATTTATCCTGCAATAGTTCTTCAATATTTGCCCGGATAATGCCATAACCGACGTTGCCTAATAAGATCTGGCGACCATCGTTCATGACCATGGACGGGCTGCCTTTAATTTTAAGGTTGTCACTTTTTTTGCGATCGGACATCAAATGAGCCAGCGCATCACCGGATTCAATTTGCGCAATTACCGGTTGCGCCTCAAACTCAAGATCAGTTAATAATTGCCTGAGCACCGACACCTGGCTGATATCTCGCCCCTGATTAAAAAAGGCATTTCTCAGCCCACTAAGCCAGTGCAATTCTGACTGGCTGCCATAAACAATAGCGATAGCTTTGCCATACAGATGAGCCGGAGCCGAGGAAGTTGGCCTGCAGGTATCCCATACACTGTCATCAAGCGATAGTTGAAATTGCCCCGCCGATTCAAAAACATGCTCTCGAAACCCTGGGTAACCACCTTTAGCCTGCCATTGCGCCTGCATTTTTTCTTCGACAGCGCCGAATACATCGACATAATGATGGTGAATTTCAATATCGTCACCATATTCTTTCGCAAGCTCTTCAATCCGACGCTCATTGATAAATGCCCAGATACAAAGAACATCGGTAAAATAATCTATTTTTATCATCAATAGCTTCCTACGAGTTGTCATGACACTTATACCAATCACATTAATTTTGTGCACAACTCAGAGTTAGGGCAGAGGTTCAGTTACAACATAGATTTCATTGATATAGTCGTTCTATATCAGAGCGTGTTGACCTTTGTTGGCCGAATTTTGTTCAATAAGTATCTGTTAATTGTGAAACAGTTCGAACTGCCAGCACACTTATTGTAAGGAACCGCAGCATTGAATTCTGCGAACAGCGTTTGTTTTGAACCTGAACCGCAGTTTTTCGAATTAACGTACATTAAGTACGCTAATTCGAAAAATCCTTGTTCATTTCCCAAACAATTCGCTGCAAAATTGTCCCCGAAAGATAAACACGCTCTAATGAAATATAGGGCTGTAAATGGGCCTCTGGTAAACTCCCTACGGGTGAGTTTTAAAGGCGTTTATCCTGCGTTACTGATTTTGACAATGGAGTGACTATTCTCTGCAATCAAAGCCTTGCCTAAACGCCTTTAAATTCTCACTGAGTGAGCAATAATTTAATGGGATTAGTATTAACATAGCAAAGTTAAACAGGCTCTACTGTGGAAACCCAAAAAAGCCTGGCTTAGCCAGGCTTTTAGTTCGTTTTGTAAACTTGGTTATCTATTTTCCTTTGTTCTGGAGTAAGGCAATTAAACTACTGGTATCCCAGCGACTACCGCCGAGTTTTTGTACCTGTTCATAAAAGCCATCAACCATGGTCGTCATCGGTAGTTCAGCATTGTGTTTTGCTGCCTCGTTAAACGCAATCGCCAGGTCCTTGCGCATCCAGTCAACGGCAAAGCCAAAGTCAAACTCACCTTTAACCATAGTCGCAGAGCGATTTTCCATCTGCCACGATCCTGCCGCACCTTTCGAAATCGTTTCCACCAGTTTTTCCGTATCGAGCCCTGCCCGGGATGCAAAATTCAGCGCTTCAGATAGCCCTTGAACAACACCTGCGATACAGATTTGGTTCGCCATTTTTGCTTTCTGGCCATCCCCTACTGGTCCCATTAACTGACTGAAACGCGCGTAAGCGTCCATCACCGGTTTTACCTGGGCAAAAACTTCAGCATCACCGCCACACATAATGGTAAGCACACCGTTCTCAGCGCCAGCCTGGCCACCAGATACCGGTGCATCGATAAAGCCGTTATTTTGCTCCTGGCAACTACCTGCTAGCCGTTGCGCCAACTCCGCCGATGCGGTGGTGTGATCGACCAGTATAGCTCCTGGTTTAAGTCCCGCTAACACACCATCCTCACCTTCACATACCTGCAGGACATCCTGATCGTTACCAACACAGACAAACACGGCATCACAATCTTCGACGGCCTGCCTGGGCGTATCAAAAGCTTTATCCTGATACTCTTCGCTCCATTGCTGTGCTTTTGACGATGTTCTGTTATAAACATTGACGGCAAAGCCAGCCTTAGATAAATGACCGGCCATAGGATATCCCATAACCCCTAAACCAATAAATGCGACCTTGCGTATAGCCATGGTAAACACCACTTCTTTTTACTTCGTTGGAAAAAGTGATAGTGTAATGAAAAGAACAGCCTAATAAAAGGAATGCTATGTCAGCAATTTACGATTACTCGGTTACCAATAATAAAGGGGAAACCGTGCCTATGCTTAACTATCAGAATAAGGTCTTACTGATTGTTAATACTGCCAGTGCCTGTGGCTTTACCCCGCAGTACGCAGGTTTGCAGGATCTCTACGAAAAATATAAAGACAAAGGCTTTGAAGTGTTGGCATTTCCCTGTAATCAGTTTGGTAAACAAGAATCCGGCACGGACGAAGAAATTAAAGGCTTTTGTGATTTAAATTTTAATATCAGTTTTGATTTATTTTCCAAAATCGATGTTAACGGCGATAATGCCGATCCGTTATTCACCTACATGAAAAACGAAGCCAAAGGCCTGTTAGGTTCTAAACGAATCAAATGGAATTTTACTAAGTTTCTGATTAATAAAGACGGTAAGGTACTTAAGCGTTATAGCAGCATGGTGAAGCCAGAACAAATTGAAGGCGATATCAAAAACGCATTAGCCTGATGCAGCCAATAAACAAAGGGGAGCAACTGTCGCTCCCCTTTTTGATGTTTGCCTGAGATTTCCAGTCGTAGCTGGAAATGACGAAGACCTTAATCCGGCTAACTCTTTTAGGTTTCTACAGGTGTCGAAAGCTGACTAAAGGTGACAACGAGAAGCTTTTAGATTAGGTTTCAGATGTCAAAAGGCTCCCTGAACCCAGGCTACCCGAAGCCAATGTTTTTCATTGGCGTACCCGGAATAAAACCTGTGGTTTTATGTACACGCTCCCCCAAAACAGTTAGCTAGTTGCTAGGCGCAATCTTCGATTGCATGCTAGGAGTGATAACGTGCCAGGAGCTGACTTGTCAGCGTGCTTGTCGCTTAACGTTAAGGCCATTCGCCATCCGAGACCTGAAACCTGAAACCTGCGCCCTTTTTAAATTGTAATAACAATTTAAACAAACAAGTTATCGTGCAACGTCTGAACCACGTGCTCTCCTTCATGCTCAGGCACCAGGAAACAAAGGTTATTATCACTGGCGCCATGACAAATCATTCGTACATTGGCTTGAGGGATGGTATCGAATACCTGAGTACCAACCCCCTGGCTGCGCAACAGGCCGTTGCCGATTACTGCGATCAGGGATAGGTTATTTTCCACCCGTACATCACACAGTTGTTCCAGTTCTTCCACCACTTTCTGAGTAATACCTGCCTGAGTGGAACCCGGAGGATTATCAAACGTTAACGCGACACTGATTTCCGAGGTAGTGATCAAATCAACACTAAGCTCGTGGCTGGCGAGAATCGCAAACACCTTAGCCAGGAAACCACTGGCATGTAACATTGCCGGGCTTTTCACTGTCACTAGCGTTTGTTGCCGACGCAACGCAATTGAGCGATAAGTTGGCTTTGAAGAGACCGTTTCCATGATCCGGGTACCACCGGCCTGAGGTTCCCGACTAGAACCGACAAACACCGGAATCGAGCTACGAATCGCCGGGATCAAAGTCGCTGGATGGAGGATCTTGGCACCGAATGTTGCCATCTCTGCCGCTTCACCAAAGCTTATCTCGTCAATAGCACGGGCACTCTTGGCGATACGGGGATCGGTTGTGAATATACCGACTACATCGGTCCAAATCTGCAGGTCATCGGCATTGATGGCTTCAGCAATTAACGCAGCACTATAATCTGAGCCACCGCGGCCCAGTGTCGTCGTATTACCCATGCTGTCGCGGCCGATAAAACCCTGGGTGACCGTCACCACATCCTGTAATTGCGGGGTCAATAATTGTTGGCAGTTCACCGCCAACGCCTGAGTGTCAACAACGGCTTTACCATACAGGCTATTGGTAGTCATCACATTACCGATGTCAAAATATGCACCCTGGCATTCTATTTGGCGCAATACCCGGGCAAACAGGCGTGAACTCATTTGCTCACCGCAAGATAAAATCGCATCGGCAGTTTTTGCCGTTTGCAGGGTATTTTGTTCAGTTACCAGTTGTGCTAATTGCTCAATAATGGCATCGATTTCAACATTGGCTTCATCTTTATCAGGCAGGCAGTCACTAATGGCATACTGGATATTGGCAATTTTACCAAGAATAGATTGTTGTTCAGGCACAGGTAAAATTTGTTGCGACAACGTTACCAGATGATTGGTAACGCCGGCGCTTGCCGACACTACTACAACACGAATATCAGCGCGATCTTTGACGATGTTAGCGCAGCGCACCATAGCGTCAAAGTCAGCGACACTGGTACCACCAAACTTGGCAACCGTTAACATGACAAAAAGCCTCCATAATTATGGTGGCAAATTGAATGTGGCGATGCCACGACTTGAAGTTTGTTCACGGAAATTCTCCCTAAATAGCTAATACAGCAAGGGAGAGCATGACTGAGTAGAAAAAACGAATAACGAAAATGAGTTTATCTTTCAGCCAGAAGCTCTCCACCACAATGGTGACAGTTGCAAGGATTCAACCTTATACCAATCACATTAAGTTTGTGCACAACTCAGAGTTAGGGCAGAGGTTCATTTGCAACATAGATTTCATTGATATAGTCATTCTAT
>NZ_SWDB01000027.1 GCF_005116735.1 Thalassotalea mangrovi
TATCAATGAAATCTATGTTGTAACTGAACCTCTGACCTAACTCTGAGTTGTGCACAAACTTAATGTGATTGGTATTACGACATTACTGTCGATTTTGATAATAGGCTTGTTCGGTAAGCTGATGATATTCGCGAATGTCCTGATAGAAGCTTTGATAAGAGTCCCACACCTTCGCGACCATTGCATCCTGTTTCGCCATATCCATGATTACCTCTTCACTGAGTTTTTTTAGTTCCTGCATCACCGGCTCAGGGAAAGTGCGCACTTCAACATTATGTTGATTTACCAAAGTTTTCAGGGCGTTGGCATTACGCGCTGTGTATTCATCAAGCATATCCTGATTTACTGCACGTGCTGCCACTTCGATAATTTCCTGCAGGTCGGCTGGTAATTCATTAAATGCTTTTTCGTTAATCAGGAATTCTAACGTTGCCTGCGGTTCCTGCCAGCCGGAAGAATAGTAATACTTAGCGGCTTTATAAAAGCCAAAGGCATTATCGTTATAAGGTCCGACCCACTCCGATGCATCCAACGCACCGCTTTGTAATGATGAAAATATCTCGCCACCCGGCATATTGACCGGTACTCCACCAGCGCGTTTAAACACTTCACCACCGATGCCACCAATGCGCATTTTAAGACCTTCTAGGTCTGCCATGCTGTTAATCTCTTTGTTAAACCAGCCAGCAAACTGGACACCGGTGTTGCCACCAGCCATCGGGATCACGCCAAACGGTTTGTATAGCTCGCGCCACAACTCAAGACCGCCACCATAATGTAACCAGGCATTGGTTTCATGAGCGTTCATCCCAAACGGAACCGCCGCAAAAAACGACGCGGCTGGTGCTTTTCCTTTCCAGTAATAGGCTCCGCTATGGCCCATTTGCGCGCCACCGGTCGAGACTTCGTCAAATACCTGAAATCCCGGAACTAATTGTCCGGCGCCAAAGACTTCAATGGTTAACCGGCCATTACTCATGGCATTCACATATTTGGCAAATTTTTCCGGCCCCATGCCCAGACCCGGAAAATTCTTGGGCCAGGAGGTAACAAGTTTCCACTTATAGTTTTTTTGTGGCGCCGCATCGCTGCCGGACTGAACCTGTTTTTCACCGCAGGCAGCCATCGCCAGGGTAAGACCGGCAATAAGCAACGCTTTAATCGTCTGTTTTTTCATTATTGTCCTTATTATTTTTAACTAGGTTGGCCGACACGCTTCAATGACCGACAACCACAACCATCAGGAATACAAATTATCCGGTAACCAGGTCGCGAGCTCCGGGAAAATTGCCAGGGCCACCAGCAATATCAACTGGATCAGGATAAAGGGCAATACACCTTTATAAATTTCCAGGGTTTTTATACTCTTATCGGCAACACCGCGCAAATAAAATAAGGCAAAGCCAAACGGCGGCGTTAAAAAGGAGGTTTGTAGATTGACCGCGATCATAATGCCAAGCCAAACCGGATCTAAGCCCATCATCAATAAAATCGGCGCAACAATTGGGATCACGACAAAGGTAATTTCTATAAAGTCGAGAATAAAGCCAAGCAGGAAAATCACTACCATTACCAATATGGTTGCGGATATTACCCCACCCGGAAGGTCACTGAAAATACCATGAATCAGGGTTTCGCCACCGAGGCCGCGAAAGACCAAAGAAAACAAACTGGCACCAATTAAAATCATGAATACCATCGAGGAGATTTTCAATGTCGATTGCATGACCGCTTTTAACGCATCCAGGCTTAACTGCTTTTGCGCAGCGGCGAGTACCAGTGCGCCGAAGGCACCAACACCGGCAGCTTCCGTTGGCGTTGCATAGCCAGCGAGGATCGAACCTAATACGATCACCATCAGGGCTAGTGGCGGTAGCAATGCACCCAATAAACTCGACCAGTTAACCGCTTCCTTATCTGCACCATGGGCTGGTGCCATTTCTGGCTTTAACCAGGTGATAATAATAATGTAAGCAATATACAGTCCAACCAACAATAAACCCGGGATTACCGCACCCGCGAACAAATCACCAACACTCACCGTGTCCGGGTTAAAATTGCCCATATCCAGCTGCGCCCGCTGATATGCATTACTTAACACATCACCAAGTAGCACCAGGGCAATGGACGGCGGAATGATTTGTCCTAAGGTACCTGTCGCACAAATAATACCGGTGGAAAACGAGGTGTTATAACCACGCTTAAGCATCGTCGGAAGTGATAACAGACCCATGGTAACAACGGTAGCGCCGACGATTCCGGTGCTTGCTGCCAGCAGCATACCGACCAAGGTGACCGAGATTGCCAAACCACCGGGAAACCTCGAAAACAGTTGCGCCATCGAAGTTAACAGTTTCTCGGCGATTTGTGCCTTTTCCAGAACCGCCCCCATAAACACGAACAGGGGCACTGCCAACAGGGTCTGATTATTTAAAATGCCATAGATTCGGCTGGGAAATGCCGATAAATAAGAGGTGTCGAATGCTCCAAAAAGCGCCGCTACGCCAGCAAATAGCAAGGACGTTCCGGCCAGTGTCAGCGCTACCGGATAACCGATAAGTAACACCAGACAGATACAGGCGAACATTAATAATGCTAAATATTCCATTACACCTGCTCCATCTCTTCATGCTTTACATCGAGCTTGCCCTGCAGTATTAAAACATTACGGCAAACCTCGGCAATGCCTTGCAAGCTCATGGTAAAAGCTAGGGCGTAAATCAAAGACTTATTGAGATATACAAATGGCAGTCCCCCGGGTTCACGGGATTTTTCCATGATATTCCAGGAGGCGGAGATAAAATCGCTACTGATCCAGGCCATAAAAATCATTACCGGGAGCAGCAAAAACACAGTACCGAATAGATTTATCCAGGCCTGAGTTTTTTCACTACAGCGGTGATAAAACACATCGACGCGCACATGGCCATTATGTTTTAAGGTATAGGCAGCGCCCAACATAAAAATAGTGGCATGGGCATAAAGAACAGATTCTTGTAGCGCGATCGAACCAATATTGAAACCATAGCGCAATACCACAACCAAAAAGGTAAGTAATACAATAACAAGGGTTAACCAGGCTATCAGCCTTCCCAGGATTTCATTGACCTTATCAATGAATGTAACGACTTTTGCAAGCCACTGACCGAACATTCAATCCCCCAAATAACGGCTTCTTCAAGTCCTTGATGACGCTGAGTTATTATTTTTTTAGCTATTGATACCAGAATTAGAGGGAAATAGGAAGGAAGAAGGTGGAAGGTGGAATCGAATCAAAAAACGATTCGAGGGTGGAGTTGAAGTCGAGCTTCAAAGTTGGAGTCAAGGCAAGCCTTGAAGGTTATAGCCGCATATGGCTGGTATGCCGAAAATGAATGGACGCGTATTTTCGGTGGAAGGTGGAATCGAATCAAAAAACGATTCGAGGGTGGAGTTGAAGTCAAGCTTCAAATTTGGAGTCAAGGCAAGCCTTGAAGGTTATAGCCGCAGATGGCTGGTATGCCGAAAATGCACGGACGCGTATTTTCGGTGGAAGTAGTTCTGCCAACCCTCTCCCACCTTTAATGCGGCCGTTCTATTTTTTACTCGCGCAATCAGGAGAACTTGGTACCTGATCGGCAGACATCTTATGCCATTGTTCCGGGTCATAGGCGTGAATTGCCAGGGCATGGATATGATTTGCTAACTCGTCTGCTAATACGGCATTGATGGCACGGTGGCGTTGCAGTAATCGCTGCCCGATAAACTGTTCGCTAACCACGACGACTTTAAAGTGAGATTCACTGCCCTCTGGCACATTATGCATATAGCTTTCATTAATCACCTGCAAATGAGTCGGTGATAGCTCAGAAATTAACTTTTGTTCGATTTGTGCGGCAATTGTCATATAAAAAACTCTTAGCTAGAAAGTAACCCGTTGAAGTTACTTAGATACGGGCACTACCGGATGCTTTATGATGCGATAGGTAAGATTGATACGGCCATGCATAGGTTTGGCAGATTTTGGCAGACTATGCTGCCAGTTTTCCTGTAACGACCCATACATGATTATTAAGCTCCCAGATTTTAATAATATTGTCTGCTTTTCGCCACTGCTTTTGTGCCGCAGGCAAAACCGTCGCTCCTGTCCCACGGATACACTGGCAATTACTGGCTTATCGCCAAGCGCTTTTTCATCATCACTATGCCAGCCCATTGAGTCCTGGCCATGACGATACCAGTTTCCGAGCACTGAATTGAACGTCAATCCGGTGACCATGTTTACATCCACAAGTATCTGCTTCAGTGTTGCCGTCCATGGTTCGGGAATCAAGTCCAGTCCCGAATATCGATAGGTACTTTCCGGATCACCATGCCAGGCCTGCAGTCGTGGGATGTAAACCTTTTTTCCAAAAATGGAAATTTGCTCCTGACGCCACTTCATTTCATGCTGCAGGTTAACAAACATATCCGCGGCCTGTTGTTGTGAATAAAATGCAGGCATAAACAACAAGTTATCATCGCAGAAATATTGAGCTCCTTTAGATCTGGGATCGGATCTGATAAAACCTTGTAGTTTTTTGGAAATAGCCATGGGTTGCCTGTGGCATCTGACTTTGAATAATGCGACAATAGCCTCGTTGGTTAAATTTTTAAAGAAAAATTAACATCCCCGTCACAGTGGATGCATTGAAACCGAATCATTTGCTAAGCCATCGTGTTTAGCATTAAAGCGACGAGAACAAAAACAAATGCTCAGCCCCTGCCTGAATCCGCGAAAAGCGGAAGGTTTGTTATTAGACCAAGCGCCCGACAGCATTGATGATGCCCAGCGAGCGGAGTTGCTTGTGCTCGAACGCTTCCCCGCCGCCCAGGTCAATCGAAGCCTGCAGGCCTGGGACAGTGGCGATGAATACCTGCTAAAAACCCTCGTTGAACAGTCTCTAATTACTCCCACTACTGATGCTAAGAAAATTGCCATTTTCAATGACAGTTTCGGTGCCCTGTGTTGCGCCCTTAGCCAGCAACAGGTGACATTTATTAGTGACTCGTATGTGGCAACTCAGGGTTGTAAAGCAAACCTGGCCAATAACCTGCTGTCACAAGACAATATTGAATTCTGTAACAGCATCGAAATGCCTGCTGATAAAGTTGATTTGGTGCTGGTAAAACTACCGAAAATAAAAGCGCACTTTCACTATCAGCTGCAACAGATTCACCGCCTTTGTCACGACGGTACGCAAATTATTATTGCTGGCAAGGCAAAAGAGATACATACCTCGACATTAAAACTGGTCGAACAGCAACTTGGTGATTGCCAGACTTCGCTCGCCTGGAAAAAATCACGACTGATTTTCGTTAACAGAAATGTAAAACTTCAGGCTCCACTGCCCGAGCTAAAACAATGGCAATTGAATGAATCAGGCATGCCTAGTTTAACGATTAGCAACCATAGCAATGTGTTTTCCCGTGATAGCCTGGATATCGGTGCCCGTTTTATGATGCAGCACCTGCCGAAAGTGAAAACCGGCAGCAAAGTCGCTGACCTGGGCTGCGGAAATGGTGTTCTCGGATTAGCATTGTTACAGCAACAACCTGATATTAAACTACATTTTTTTGATGAATCGTACATGGCGGTAGCTTCAGCAAAAATCAATGTAGAGCAAAACTTTCCCCAACAATTGTCCCATTGTCAGTTTCACTGGAACGATTGTTTAAGCCAGGTAGAGGCTTCGAGCCTTGACCTGGTTTTATGTAATCCCCCATTTCACCAACAACAGGCGGTCACTGATCATATCGCCTGGCAAATGTTTCAAGATTGTTATCAAGTCTTGGATAGTGGTGGTGAAGTCAGGATAATAGGCAACAGACAACTGGGATACCATGTCAAATTAAAAAGACTGTTTGGTAATGCCCGTGTTGTCTCGAGTAATAAGAAATTTGTTGTGTTATCTGCGGTAAAATTATGAAACTAAAAAATCTCCTTATTATTGGTACTGTATTACTCACTTCGGCATGTGCGGAAAAAACCGGCATGGTCGAATTGCAACCGGATATTATGAATACTCCGATCCGAATTTATGACCAGAAGAGCGCCAAGATATCGGTTACCGATAGTCGCGATAAAGGCCATATCATCGAAGTACTGAATATTGACCGTCCTTCAACGACGATCGATTCTTCGGCGGCCCTATCTAAGGTACTGAATAACCAATTTCGTTATCAGTTGTCTAGCCAGGGCTTGAACGTAAACGAACAAAGCGACCTGAAAGTGATTTTTGATGTCGAGCGTGCCCGCACTTATGTAAATCAGGACGTCCTTGATTATCGTGCCAATACCATCATCAAACTACAGGTTAAACTAGAAAATTCGGCACAAACTATGTCGAAGACTTTTACCCTGCGAGCTACCAGCCGTGGACCTTTAAGTGCTAACCTTGAAACTCTGCAAAAAGATTTCAATACCCAACTGTCTAAGCTGATTGGCCAGGTGTTGGAAGACGAACAGTTGCAAACATTCATTAAAAGCTAATAAAGGTTAGGACATGTTTCTTAAGAAGTTGTTGGTCATCGTAGTTTGTTTACCATTGATAGTTACCCAGGCATTGGCTCACCCACAACCTGAAGGGAAAGTGATCGCCGCCAGTAACCTGTATCCACAAATAAAAATGGAAACCAACAAAGGTGTCATCGTCGTTGAATTAAATCGGGTTAAAGCACCTATAGCCGTCAACAACTTCATTAACTATGTCATTGCCGGTGAATACAACAATACGATTTTTCACCGTGTGATTGACGGTTTCGTGGTTCAGGGTGGCGGTTACGACAGCAATCATATCCCCCGCAAAAATGGTAAAGAAATATACAATGAATCGGGTAATGGCTTGAAAAACGAAGTCGGTACCATTGCCATGGCCCGACAGAACGATCCCCATTCAGCGATTCGTCAGTTTTATTTCAACGTTGGTGATAACACCAGCCTCGATCCGGGACGTAACTGGGGCTATACCGTTTTTGGTTACGTGACTCATGGCGAAGAATTGTTGATGGAAATGGCCGGCGTTGAAACCGGGTTTAACGAAGACTTAAACCTTGATGACGTGCCAGTCGAGCCGCTTATTCTTATCAAAGCGACGTTAATGCCGGAAGGGTATATTCACGAAGGCTGATGCCTTTCGCGGGAGTTATAACTCCCGCAGCACGTATCAAACGGCGATACTTCGAGCACGTGACGGAAAACGTCACTCCGAGCACACAATCAAAGATTGTTCCTAGCACGCGACAAACAGCGTCGCTCCTAGTTAAAAGCAAATCAAAATCGTCATACCGTGATACTACACGGTATCTTAAACTAAGTCCGAGTTCCTCTTAAGTGCCAATGACGGGATTGAAACTCCCTAAGCACGTATCGCAAGCGATACTCCGAGTACGTGGCAGAAAATGCCACTCCGAGCACGCTGATGTCATCAGCTCCGAGCACACGCTGTTCCGAGCAAAAAGCAAAAGCCCTTGTGTCATTCCCTGATACTACAGGGAATCTTGGCCAACCTTGAATGACTGAATTGTGCCATTAGCTGCCCGTTAGCAATTGCTAATATAAGGTGATTTGGGAGTGTTAATGCACGCATAATGAGCAAAAGAAGTTAGTTAAAATTAAGCGGCGATAGCCTCAGTTCTGCTTCGCGTCTCATAATATTAGAAAAATGATCTTTTGGTACTAATATTAGATCTAAGTTAGATTGAGATGGATTTTATTTATGAAGCAGGGAGTGGGCTTAAACCTTTCAGCAGTAGTAGACGGCAAGAATAACAACTTTAACCTCATCCGAATGTTCGCAGCCGTCCTGGTTATATTTAGCCATAGTTTCCCTCTCGCTACATCAGAGAAACTTTTTGTATCTGATTACCTTGGGATTTCGTTGGGATGGATTGCTGTCGACATATTTTTTATTACAAGTGGTTTGTTGGTCTGCAAAAGTCTTCTTGCAAACACCAACTTAATAATGTTTACCATATCGAGGTTGTTACGAATTTATCCCGCCTTGCTATGTTCAGTTATATTGTGTTGCCTTTGGGGGGCGTTTATAACGGATCTTCCTTTAACGCAATATCTTACTCATATTGAGCTTCGTGATTTTCTATTCTATAACTCGACGATTATATTTACAGACTACCAAAACCTACCTGGTGTGTTTTTGAATGCCCCATTTGACAGGGCGGTCAATGGTTCATTGTGGACCTTACCTTGGGAACTGAGAATGTACGCAGTCATCGCAGGATTGGGAATGTTATATGTTACTTTAAGAAAGTTTAATTTCGCTCCTTACCTTGTAAGTTTAGGTATAATCGGCATCGCTTCCTGTAGCTTAGTTCTGTGTATTTACGCCCATTTTTATGATGACTATTTCGCAACATTTTATGAAAAATTGTTTAGGTTTACTGCGCTTTTTTTTATAGGCGGAACAATATATCTAATCAGGAAGCACATATATTTGAATTTAAAATATTTAGGAGCCGTTATATTAGTTGTACTTATATCTCGAATTTTTGGAAAGGAAGCTTTTTATACTGCTTATGTATGCAGCTTGGGCTACATTATTTTATGTCTTGCGTATCTCCCTACTGGGCGCATACTAAGTTATAACAAACTTGGGGATTATTCATATGGAATGTATATATACGCTTGGCCAGTCCAACAATCTTTAGTCATTTATTGGCAAAATATTTCACCACTTCAAGTGTTCTTATTTAGCTTTACTATCGCATTATGTTTATCGATTTTTTCTTGGCATTTAATTGAAAAACCATCCCTAAAATTAAAGAGTTTTCTTCTGACAAAAAGAGACAAAAAGACCTATTCTATACTTGATCACGAAGTAGAGATAACGGAACGCCGCCTGTAAACTTACTTGCAGAAATTATTGCCACTTACTTACGCAAAAGCATTAAGAGTAATTGAACTCACAGCTCATTCCAGCCTCTGACTGTTTACCCAAATTACCGGATTATATTGACGGACGCAAACGTGTCGGTTCATATAACGGCTCGTGAGCAATTGATAATAAAAAACGTATGTAGGCGTAATCTATCAATTAAATGTCGAGTTGGCCCTGATCGATCCAACCCAAAAAAAACAATTATTTTCATTAAGTTATCTGATAATCTTTTATTTCCTGTATCTGACAGGTATTTCTTATTCTAAAAGGAGTTAAATATGATTAAGAAATTTGTATTTTTGGTTAGCATCATGCTAACAGGATGCTCAACAATAACCATACAACCAGAGCAAACGGCAAAATACTCTTCCGAACCAACTTATGAAGAATCAAAGCACTTTTTTTTATGGGGAATCGTTGGAGAACATAGAGTAAATGTGACTGAAATATGTGGTAACCGAGAAGTTATCCAGATGCAATCTCAACAAACCTTTGTTGAGGGCGTACTGGGTTTAATTACTTTAGGCATTTATTCACCTCATTCAGTCAAAGTTTGGTGTTCAGAGGCGGGCGAAATATCATGAAAAAAGCACTAACATTTATCGCAATATTTTCGCTATCTGCATGCACTACTATTCATTTTGATAAAGTACCTGTTACTACAGAAGCGACTGTTCATAAAGAGCAATGGCATCACAACTTTATACTTTCATTGTATGAAGGTTCTTCTCCTGTCGATTTAAATAAAGTTTGTCAAAAGCAGGAGTGGGTTACGGTTAAAACCGAAACTTCCTTTATTAATGGCTTAGCTGGCGCCGCTGCAAGTACAATTATTGGGCCGATGTGGACCCCAAAAACAGTTGAAATAAGTTGTAAATAACTGAGTTTGTAATTATGTGGTAGTTGTGTCTCGTTTAATCTTGACATACTCACAGTGCTTATTTAATTGCAAGCGCACACAAGACACCGAATGGTAAGCAATTTACCTTTCATGTGCATACATTTTTGTGTCAAAGGTAATTGCATTAAAAGTGCTATTAATGATTAATTGATAGCACTTTATTTTTTACCGCTTTGTGCCTGGCTGCCGCAACGCTTTAAGAAAAAACAAAAGTAAAATAACAAATGAATATGCAGCAATGCAGTTGATAAGGAGCATTACTTTTATGCGCGGCGTATTCATATACCAATTTGCTATCTTTCGAATCGATAAGGTCATTTTTTTTAGAATAAGATGAGCCGATATATGCAAATGATAAAAGAAAAGAGAATATAAAAGTCCATTAATACATTAAGATTTCCTATCAAATTAAGATATGGAATGAATTACGAAATAAGTTGAATTAGAATCCAACAACAAGCAGTCTTTGAGTTTCATTCGATAAGTATTAAGTGAAATTTAACCGTCTTCGTTTCACTGGTAAGAGACATTAACCTTTTCAACCCGTTATCACCAAGAGTTGGATTTTCAAGCCGATTGTTAGCCAATGATTAACTTAAACTAGACATTAGCCACCGTAGTCACCCTGTGAGAGCTCTAGCTCGAAGCTGTCACCCGGTGAGACATAAAGTCGCAACCCCACCCTATGAGACCCTAAGGTCGCAATTGTCAGCCGATGAGACCTTCAGGTTGCAATCACACTTCCTTCTTCCCTTTTCCACGCAAATACGTTAGGTTAGTTTTTGACTAAAAAGGGATCAGCATACAGGACGTTTTTCTGCGGCCAGACGCTGACATAAAATAATAAATTGCGCTAAAACATCGAGGTTGCCGTGCCAGTCGACCACTTTATCAATGAAAAAATCTCACAATTGATGTACTACCTGAATGCGCTGTTAAAAAAAGAAGTACATCCGACTGAACTGAATTTGTTTATCTGGGACTGCTTTGAAGAATGGAACATCCTCAAAGTCACCGATGACACACCGAACAATGCTCGCGAACGGGTTTTCTGGCATTTACTGCATGAACTTAAGTTGGGTTCAGGCTCCTTAAACGACCTTGATAACGACTGGAACCTGAAGTTCGAAATAGAAACCTGCATGGACTTTTTAGAGGGGCAAGGACGTTATCCAATTCACTGTGTCGGATGGCGCCCGGTTTAATCAAATCGAGCGAACTCTCGCCTCTGTTACCCGGTTTCTCGCCTCCAGCGTTTTTCTCCTTGTATGGACAGCTGATAATTTGCTAGTCTCGGGACAGCGCTCATAACAAAGACTCTAATTTGTGCATTCATTTCGTCAATCTTTATCGTATTTCTCCAATCCCAAATTATTAACGATTTTTTGTTTTGGCATTGCCAGCGGTTTTCCCTGGGTATTGATTGGTTCGGCCATGACTGCCTGGTTAACCGATGAAGGCCTGAGCCGCTCTTCTGTGGGTTTATTTGGATTAATCTTTGTTTCCTATTCGATTAACTTCCTCTGGTCACCTTTAGTCGATCGGGTAAAACTGCCGGTTATTGGCCGATTAATGGGACAGCGGCGCAGCTGGATATTCCTCACCCAAATCGCCATCGTTATCTGTGCATGTGCGTTATCCATGTTTGACGCAACCTCACAACTGGCAACAATGGCCATCGTTGGCTTGTGCCTGGCTGTAAGCTCTGCGACTCAGGACATTGCCATAGACGCCTATCGTATCGATGTACTGGATCAGGACGACGCCAGTATGGCAGCCGGTTCTGCGATGGCAACCTCTGGCTGGTGGACCGGTTATGCCGGCCTTGGTGCAATCCCCTTTTTGCTAGTCGATCATACTCAGCTGTACTGGCCACAGGTCTATCTGGTGCTGACATTAATCATGAGTGTTTTGTTAATCGTCGTATTGGTCGCTTCCGAACCTAAGACAAACCGGGCGCAACAACAGGATGAAATTCAGCAGGGCTTTTTACAGCAAGTTCCCCAACACCCAATGCTTAGCTCAGGCATTATCGCCAGCATGTTAAGCTTAATTGCGTTAATTGCCTATGCCGGCTTTAGCTTTCCACTTTGGCCGGAACAATTAATTGATCGCAGCGATGCAGCTTCATTCAGCAGCGTTATCGGCATTGGCCTGTTGGGGCTGATGTTTTACCTGCTAAAAGCCCTGCATCAACAACCACAAATGGCTTCAACCTCGCCGCAAATCCAGGTTAACGGATTACACCGCATCATTGCCTGGTTGTTAACCACGTTAGTAGCACCATTACATGAGTTTTTTACCCGCAACGGTACCCGGTTTGCGTTGTCAGTACTGATGTTTATCTTCTTGTTTAAACTTGGCGAGGCTTACCTGGGACGAATGAGCCTGGTGTTTTACAAGGAAGTTGGATATTCCAATACCGATATCGCAGTCTTTTCCAAACTGATGAACTGGTGGGTAACCATATTATTTTCCCTGATAGGCAGTGTCTTTACGATACGATTTGGGATTATCAAAGGCCTGTTTATTGGCGGTATCGCGATGGCATTATCTAACCTGATATTTTCGGTGATTGCCCTGACAGGCCCAAGCCAATGGCTGCTTGCGGTAGCGGTACTGGTAGACGGATTCACCGGAGCCTGGGGCAGTGTCGCATTTGTCGCCCTGTTATCGGTTCTGTGCAATCGCACCTTTACCGCCAGTCAATATGCGTTAATGGCGTCAATAGGCACTTTTGGTCGGGTAACCCTTGGTTCTTATTCCGGAGTGATTGTTGATGGCCTGGATGGTAATTGGGCATTGTTTTTCGTACTCACGGCACTGATGGTGATCCCCAGCCTGCTATTTCTGTATAGCATCAGAAAGCCTTTGGCAAAGATAATTGCAAGCAATAAGCAAGCAAGTTAAGCTTTTAAAAAATATACCAACAACAATCCGGTAAGTTACAACACTATGATACGATTATTTATTCTTGTACCCATTATCATGTGCCTGGTCTGGTGGTGGTACCTGAAACAGCATAATTACAGTGCCAAAGATGGATTTAAAGGCTTTATGTACATTGCTGCTTTTAATCTGATTATCATTGGCTTTTTTACTATGATGATCCATCTAACCTCCGAGTAAACAGTTTACTGCGGCCATAATGATTGCGCCGCCCCTTGCTATACTGTACCCTGCACCACCGCTTACGCAGGTCAAAAGGCCTGCTTTATCCCACAATGAGAATTCTATGAGTTTTGACGCTCTGGGCCTGAGCCCGGCAATTATTGCAAACCTTAAACGCCAACAATATCAGAATCCCACTCCTATTCAGGAGCAAGCGATACCTGCGGTTTTAAGCGGCAAGGATGTAATGGCAGCTGCACAAACCGGTACCGGTAAGACTGCAGGCTTTACCCTGCCAATCCTTGAGCGATTAAATCAGGGTGAACAAGTCAAAAGTAATCATATTCGCGCTTTGATTCTCACCCCGACCAGGGAATTGGCAGCACAGGTCGCCGAGAGCGTTGAGACTTACGGCCAGGGACTGGACTTATCCTCTGCCGTGGTGTTTGGTGGGGTAAAAATTAATCCCCAAATGATGCGCCTTCGCAAGGGCGTCGATATACTGATTGCCACCCCAGGCCGATTGCTGGACTTGCATCAACAAAACGCGGTGAAATTCAATCAGGTTGAAGTTCTGGTACTCGATGAAGCGGACCGAATGCTAGATATGGGCTTTATTCGTGATATTAATAAAATTCTCGAATTACTGCCGAAAAAGCGCCAGAACCTGTTGTTCTCAGCCACTTTTTCTGAGGACATAAAAGCACTGGCGAAAAAGCTGGTTCATAAACCAATAGAAATATCGGTCAACCCAGCTAATGCCACTGCGGTTACTGTCGAGCAATGGGTTTACCCGACCGACAAAAAGAAAAAACCCAAGTTACTATCCTACCTGATTGGTCATCATAACTGGCAGCAGGTATTGATATTCTGTAAAACCAAACATGGCGCGAATCGCCTGACACGCCACCTCGAGGAGGATGGTATCAGTGCCTTAGCCATTCATGGGAATAAAAGCCAGGGGGCGAGAACCAAAGCGTTGGCGCAATTTAAAGAAGGTAAAATTCGGGCGCTGGTCGCCACCGACATTGCTGCCCGTGGCCTTGATATTGACCAGCTGCCACAGGTAGTGAACTTTGAACTGCCTCATGTTGCCGAAGATTACGTTCATCGTATTGGTCGCACCGGACGAGCCGGCAGTAGCGGCCAGGCTATCTCCCTGGTGTGTGCCGACGAGTTTAAGTTATTGGTCGCCATAGAACGCCTCAGCCAAAAACTGATCCCGCGGCAGGAAGTCGAGGGGTTTGAGGCATCAAATGAGCTGCCCAAATCTCATGATGTACGACCATTTAAACCGAAAAAGCCGAAGAAACCGAAAAAACCTAAGGTTGAACATCAGGACGGACAACGAAGCGCGGATGTTGCTGTCGGTCACAGACCAGAGAAGAAAAAACAATCACCTCGCGCTGATAACCCTTATGCGAAAAACACCTCAAACCGCCGCCGGGGTAGACCTGGTTCGGGTTCAAAAGGACAACCGAGACGCCCAGCAGGTGGCAAATAACCACCACGATACTTTCATTGGCTAGCGCGTTTGACGCGCTCCATGGCGTTTTTCGCCACCCGGTTATGACATTAAACTGTGGAATTATCAGTTGCTTAGTTAATTTAACTTAGCTATAACCAAAGCATAATTAATCAACTTTGGTTGCATGCATGCAAGACAGGTTTGTTACCGGCAAGGTAGTTCAAGTAACGCAGTTTACAGGCGGGTGCTTCGCAATAAAGGTACAAGCGCCGTTACCTCCCTATTATGCCGGTCAGTTTACCAAACTTGGACTGATGATTGACGGCAAACTGGTCAGCCGCGCCTATTCTTTTATCAACCACCCCAGCGACAAATTTCAGGAGTTTTACCTGGTCGAAGTCGCTGACGGCTTACTTTCGCCCAGGCTTAAAGCGCTAAACACCGGCGATGATATTTATCTGTACAAAAACGCCAATGGCCTTATCACCCACCAACGGCTACCCGATGCAGACAACCTTTGGTTTTGGGTAACTGGTACTGGCGTAGGTATCGCCCTGTCACTATTAAAGGATCCACAGATAAGGCAAAAATATAAAGAGTTTGTAGTGTTACATGGTGTTAGCGACGCAGGTAAAATCCATTATCTTAGCGAACTCAGTCAGATGGGGGAAAACGTCCACTATTACCCGGTTCTCAGCCGGGAAACGAACCCAGACTACTTACATGGCCGCATTACCCACTTTTATCAGGAGCTGGAAACGCAAATCCCACAGCAGTTAACCCCTGAAACATCACACATTATTTTGTGTGGCAACCCGGCGATGATCACCGACGCCAATACCCTGCTCAGCGAACATGGATTTCGCAAACATAGAACCCGCGAACCCGGTCACATCACCATGGAGCGATATTGGTAGGCTCTGTGTATGTAGCGTTATTTATTGATTAAAAGCGTTTTTTCTTAAGCTTTACATCCAGGCCATGGAGATTGCTATCATCAATGGTCAGCTTAAACTTTTCGGCGCCAATTCGAGTTCTAAACTGTACTTCTTCCCCATCTTCCTTATCCACATCGTAGCCTTTCACTTCACCGTCAAGCTGGCGCCGGGTAATGCGGGCAGCATTATTTTCCCGGGTACCTTTTTCAATTTCTACGACGGCAGTTAACACTTCATCACTGCCCTCCTGCTGAAAGGTCAGGGTAAAAGAGCCATCTTCGGTTGCTTTTCCGTCGAAATAAATGCGCCATTTGTCAGAGTAATCATCGGCAACCGCATTGAAACTTAATAAACTACACAGAATAACCAGAAAGGTGGTTAGGGTGAATCGCTGTAATTGCATAACTACCTCAATCAGAAAATGAATTACAGTCTAACAATATAGCAGAGAAACGGATTTAACATTCCCCGCGGCAGGCTTGGTAACGCCGTTTACGGCTGATCCGTCCACACCGCTAATTCATTGCCGTTTGGATCTTTAAAGTGAAAGCGCCGACCGCCGGGAAAGTCAAACACCGGGGTACTGATCTTGCCTCCTGCGGCAACTATCTTTTGTTCAGTTTCGCCAATATTGGTTGAATAAAGAACGACTAATACACCACCAGATTGCTGAGTACTTTGCGTGTCGGCCTGATAAAAACCACCATCGATAACACCATCATTAAATGCCAGGTAGGTATCACCATACTCAGTAAACTGCCAGGAAAACACCTGTTCATAGAAAGCACGTACTTTACCTAAATCACTGGCCGGAAATTCCAGGTAGTTTATTTTTTCATGGTTCGACATGTTAATTCTCCCAATTTAGTCATCATATTGCTGCAGGCTGCGCTTTAAAGCAACAAGGGCAGAAAAAACCTGTCCTTGTTGCTCGTTTTACATTGATGATTAACCAACAAGCGCCAGTAACACACCCGCGGCAACCGCCGAGCCGAGAACACCGGCGACGTTAGGCCCCATCGCGTGCATCAGCAGGAAGTTATGGCCATTGGCTTCCAGGCCAACCTTATTAACGACCCGTGCAGCCATGGGTACTGCGGATACACCGGCAGCACCCACCAGGGGGTTTATCGGGTCTTTTGAAACCTTACTCATCAGTTTTGCCATCAACACGCCAGCGGCAGTGCCGATCGAAAATGCTATCGCGCCGAGGGCGAGAATACCGAGCGTTTCTGCATTGAGGAATTTATCCGCACTTAACTTTGAACCAACGCCGAGCCCTAAGAAAATGGTCACGATATTGATCAATTCATTTTGTGCAGTAGAACTGAGGCGATCAACGACGCCACATTCGCGCATTAAATTACCAAGACAGAACATGCCAACTAACGGTGTCGCCGCCGGTAAAAACAGAATCGTCATCATCAACACGGCAAGTGGGAAAATAATTTTCTCAAACTTGTTTACATGCCGAAGCTGCTTCATTTCTATCTTGCGTTCCTGTTCATTAGTCAGGGCCTTCATAATTGGTGGCTGAATAATGGGCACCAGGGCCATGTAGGAGTATGCCGCAACGGCAATCGCACCGAGTAAATCCGGGGCCAGCTTGGAAGCCAGGAAGATAGCGGTTGGGCCATCTGCGCCGCCGATGATCGCAATTGCCGATGCATCTTTGAGGCTAAAATCAAAACCAGGAATCAGGTTCAACGCAATAGCGCCAAATAAGGTAGCAAAGATACCAAATTGAGCAGCAGCGCCGAGCAATAGCATTCTCGGGTTTGCAATTAAGGCGCCAAAGTCGGTCATCGCGCCGACGCCCATAAAGATTAGTAATGGAAAGATGCCCGTGTCTATCCCAGCATCATAAACATACTTTAATAAGCCACCGGCTTCAGTAAAGCCGGCGATAGGAATGTTTGTCAGAATGGCACCAAATCCGATAGGCAGTAAAAGTAAGGGCTCAAATTTTCTGGCAATGGCCAAATATAACAAGCCCAGGCCTACAGCCATCATGATCAATTGCTGATAGTGAAAGTTGGCCAGCCCCGTTGATTCCCATAGGGTAATTATCGACTCCATGACTATGCCCTTATCCGAGATTCAACAGTGGATCACCAACGGCAACCGAATCGCCTTGTTTCACCAGGATGCCGGTAACTGTACCCGGTGTCACCGCGCGGATCTCAGTTTCCATTTTCATCGCTTCCATGATCATCACGACGTCACCGGCATCAACTGCCTGACCTTCACTCACCAGAACTTTAAAAATATTACCGGCAAGAGGAGCATTTAAGGTATCAGAGCAATCCACTGAAGCCGATTGTTTGATGGCGTCATCGCCAGCCGGAGCAATATTTTCTATACTGCCACCTGGTGCCACGACCACCTCGTACACCTTACCGTCAACCCTTACCGAGTAACTCTCCGGGCCACCGGTCGGCACGCTGGCACTAACCTGTGCAGGCGTTTGTTTAGTATCTTCCTTCGAAGGAGCTGGCTCAAAGGCATCGGGATTATTACGATTCTCCAGGAATTTCAGGCCAATTTGCGGGAACAGTGCATAGGTTAGCACGTCATCAATCTTGTCATCCGCCAGTTCAATGCCTTTTTCAGAGGCTAAGCTTTCCAACTCTTCAGAAAGTTTGTCCATTTCCGGGGTTAGCAAGTCGGCAGGGCGACAGGTAACCGCCGCCTCACCGGCGAGGACGCGCTCTTGCAATTCGGCATTGACGGCATCTGGTGTCGCACCATATTCACCCTTTAAAACACCAGCGGTTTCTTTGGTAATGGACTTATAACGTTCTCCGGTCAGCACGTTAAGCACCGACTGGGTGCCGACGATCTGCGACGTTGGAGTCACTAACGGAATGTAGCCTAAGTCTTTGCGAACCTTAGGGATCTCGGTTAATACTTCATCAAGCTTGTCTGCGGCGCCCTGTTCTTTTAACTGGTTTTCCATATTGGTTAACATGCCACCTGGAACCTGAGCCAATAAAATACGGGCATCAACGCCTTTCAGGCTACCTTCAAATTTCGCATATTTTTCACGAACATTGCGAAAATAAGCCGCCACTTCCGCAAGTTTTACCATATCTAGCCCGGTGTCACGCTCACGCCCCTCAACTATTGAGACAATAGATTCTGTCGGTGAATGACCATAAGTCATACTCATCGATGATATCGACGTATCGATTACATCGACTCCGGCATCGATGGCTTTCATGTGGGTTGCCACACTCAATCCGGTAGTTGCATGGCAATGCAGGGAAATGGGTAAAGACACGGACTCTTTGATACCCATAATCAGTTCCTGGGCATCGTAAGGATTCAGCAAACCGGACATATCTTTAATACACAGGGAATGAGCTCCCATGTCCTCTAATTTGCGAGCCATGGTCAGCCAGCCTTCCAGCGTATGCACCGGACTTTCTGTGTATGAGAGCGTACCCTGTGCGTGGGCACCGACCTTTACAGCCGCTTTAATAGCGGTTTCAAGGTTGCGGGTATCATTCATCGCATCAAAGATGCGAAATACATCAATCCCGTTTACGTGCGCTCGTTCAACAAATTTTTCAACAACGTCATCAGCATAGTGACGATAACCAAGGATATTCTGGCCACGAAACAACATTTGCTGTTTGGTTTTTGGCATAGCCGCTTTTAACGCACGAATCCGATGCCAGGGATCCTCCCCGAGATAACGAATACAGGAATCAAACGTTGCGCCGCCCCAGGATTCAATCGACCAAAAGCCAATCTCATCTAATGTTGGGGCGATGGGTAGCATATCTTCCAACCGCATCCGAGTTGCCAGCAATGACTGGTGGCCATCTCTAAGCACGAGTTCCGTAATACCTAATGGATTTGTCATGCAATGCTCCTATTTTGTTGTTTTATTTTTTCTGTAGTGGCTGATGGCCGAAGTGATTGCGGCAACGATTGGCGCCGGAACGGGTTTTTCCATGGCAGATGACGATGGGAGATGCCGAGGTGTTTTTTCAACCGAGATCGGGTCAGGAAAGTAGCGTCCAACTTTAGCAAGCAGGTGGATGGCAACAATTAATAAACTTAAAAAAGCGAAGACAAACACCATGCCGACTACCATTAATGTACCGGCTTCGATAAAGGTTTCTGCGATGTTTTCCATACTGCATATCCATGTCCAAAAGAAATAGAATAATCACTCCAATTTTTATAATCAATGAGCAATTGTCAAAATAGTGTAAAAAATGTGAACAAAAAACAACAGCTACGGGCAATAAATCGACAATTAGTTCAGGCTGGAGCCACTGCAAAGATAAGGAAAATATCGCGATTAGTGGAATAGTTGAAAGTTATTGCAGGGGGATTAAATACAAAAAAGGCAGAGTATAAAACTCTGCCTTTTCGAAGAAGTGGCGGACACGGCAGGAGTCGAACCTGCGACCGCCTGGTTCGTAGCCAGGTACTCTATCCAGCTGAGCTACGTGTCCGCAAAAACTGTAAATATAGCTGCGATATTCGCGAAAGCCTAGTCTGGATAACTATCATTCGCAGCTATTTGTAAGAAGTAAAAAGGCAGAGTGAAAACTCTGCCTTCTCGAAAAATGGCGGACACGGCAGGAGTCGAACCTGCGACCGCCTGGTTCGTAGCCAGGTACTCTATCCAGCTGAGCTACGTGTCCGCAATCAAGTGTCACAGTACTTGATACTGTCCAATTATACACGTTAGGAATCGCGCCAACAGGAACTGTTGATTTCTTGTTTTTTACCACCTAGAAGAAGTGGCGGACACGGCAGGAGTCGAACCTGCGACCGCCTGGTTCGTAGCCAGGTACTCTATCCAGCTGAGCTACGTGTCCGCAATCGAATCGCCATTCAAAAATTGAATGGCGGTGAGGGAGGGATTCGAACCCTCGATAGGGTTTAACGCCTATACTCCCTTAGCAGGGGAGCGCCTTCAGCCTCTCGGCCACCTCACCGATGGCGTGCATATTAATAGATTCGAAAAATAAGTCAAACGATTTTTTCGGATTTATTTCCGTTTGCTGATTATTCAAACAACCTGCTGGTTTTTCACGCCAATATGTGCTGAAGGCTCGTTTTTTCAGTCGCTAATTATTGGTTACCGACGTTGTCTTCATCCCCTTTTTCAGCCTGAATTCGCATGTAAATTTCTTCGCGATGGACTGAAACTTCTTTCGGGGCATTTACGCCGATTCGAACCTGGTTACCTTTCACTCCCAAAACTGTGACGGTGACGTCATCGCCCACCATCAGAGTTTCTCCAACCCGTCTTGTTAAAATAAGCATCCTTCATGCTCTCCTTTAAATTAGAAATCACGTTAATGTTATCAGACTCACCGAACAGACAAAATAAATTAACTTAAAATTTACCTAACGCATTACCAAAATTTAGCAAACAAACTGAAAAAAAGTTATTAATTCTCTAATTTAATCAAAAACTTTTTATGTAAAGTCTGCACGGCATGATTTAAATCACTCTCTAGCACCAATACGGAAATTTTAATTTCAGAGGTACTGACCAGGAAAACCCGAATTTTTGCCGCTGCCAGCGTTGCGAAAATGGCCGCGGTTATCCCCGTATGACAACGAATACCATTGCCGATCACCGAAACTTTGGCGAGTTGCTGGTTCCCTTCAATATCAAGCAGTCCCAGCTCGTCTTGCAATGCCACCAGACACTGCTCAGCCTTATAAAAGTCATTACGAGGCACAGTAAAATTTAGATTCATTAATCCTGGCGTGGTGCAGGATTGCACTATCATATCGACTTCGATATCCAGTTCAGCAAGTTCGGAGAAAACCCTGGCATTAAGCGCGACCAGATCTGTCTGACTGCTCAACGAAAACATCGCTTCTTCTTTTTGCGCGGTCACTGCACTCACAGGGTTGGTAGACGCCGCTTCCTGTTGAAAATCGATCATAGTGCCCTCCCCAGGCATAAAACTCGATAATACCCGCAACGGCACTTTAAACTTCCCCGCATACTGAACAGAACGAGTCTGCAGCACTTTCGCACCCGAACTCGCCATCTCCAGCATTTCTTCAAAGGTAATTGCAGGAATTCTTCTCGCCGTTGGATCAATTCGTGGATCCGTCGTATAAACACCATCGACATCGGTAAAAATCTGACATTCCTTCGCCTGTAATGCGGCGGCGATGGCAACCGCTGAGGTATCGGAACCGCCTCGTCCGAGCGTAGTTATGTTGTTTTCATAATCAACACCCTGAAATCCGGCAATAATTACGATATGACCTTGTTCAAGCTCGGCTGCCAGGCGTTTATTATCAACATCAATAATACGGGCATTGTTAAACCGGTTATTGGTACGAATACCGATTTGATGGCCTAGAAAGGAGACAGCTGAAAAGCCTTGTTTGATAAGCGACATCGCCAGCAGAGAAATAGAAACCTGTTCGCCACTGGCAAGTAGCATATCCAGTTCCCTGCCACTCGCTACCGGGTCGATTGAACGGGCAAGGTCCATCAGTCGGTTGGTTTCACCAGACATGGCCGACAAAACCACCACCACCTGATGTCCCTGTTGACGGGTAGCAATGACCTGCGCGGCCACCGCTTTGATACGCTCGGGGGAACCTACAGAGGTTCCCCCGAATTTCTGAACAATGATTGCCATTGCTGTAAATTAAAGTTTTTCGGACAACCAGTTTTGTACGGATGCTAACGCGCTATCCAGGTTTTCCGGTTGACTGCCGCCAGCCTGAGCCATATCAGGACGACCACCGCCTTTACCACCAACCTGTTGCGCCACCATGTTAACCAACTCTCCGGCTTTCACCTGGCTGGTTAAGTCTTTAGTAACACCGGCAATCAGGTTCACTTTCGAGCCGTTGGCCAGGCCGAGCATAACTATGCCGCTGCCAAGTTTATTCTTCAGGTCATCCACCATATCTCGCAGGGCTTTCGGATCGCTGCCTTCAACGTTGGCAACCAGGGCTTTCACGCCATTAATCTCAATGGCATTGCTCACCAGGTCAGAACCAGCCTGAGCGGCCATTTTTTGCTTAAGTTGGGCAACTTCTTTCTCCAGCTGCTTGGCTTTTTGAATCGCCTGCTCAACTTTTGTCAACGCATTAGCACGATCAGATTTTACCAGGGCAGAGATTGCATCTAACGTATCAGTCTGAGCTTCTACAAATGCCAGCGCCGCTTCACCCGTTACCGCTTCAATACGGCGCACCCCGGCAGCAATACCCGCTTCAGAGGTTATTTTGAATAAGCCAATTTCACCCGTAGCATTGACATGAACGCCGCCACATAATTCCGTGGAAAAATCGCCAAGTGTAACTACCCGCACTTCATCGTCATACTTTTCACCAAACAGGGCCATTGCTCCTTTGGCTTTGGCTTCGTCAATTTGCATCAATGCCGTTTCGCGTTGGCTATTGTTACGAATCTGTTGATTAACGAGTTGCTCAATTACCCGCAGCTCGTCACTGGTAACGGCTTCGAAATGGGAAAAGTCAAAACGCAGCTTTTCGTCATCAACCAACGAACCTTTTTGCGTTACATGATCACCCAATACGTTGCGCAGGGCGGCGTGTAACAAGTGGGTGGCGGTGTGATTTTTAACAATCGCAGCGCGGCGTTCAGCATCAATGCAGGCTTTTACCCGGGCATTAAGCTGGATATTGCCACGGGCAATACCATGATGGGCAAACGCATTACCCAGTTTTACCGTATCGGTCACTTCAAATTCCGCATCACCGGCGCTGATAATACCGGTATCACCGACCTGACCACCGGACTCTGCATAAAACGGCGTGTTATCCAAAACGACAACACCTTTTTCACCAGCGCCCAGCGTTGATACCTTGCCCTGGTCATTGAACAATTCAACGACAGTTGCTGAATAATCGCTGTTGGTGTAACCCGTAAAGCTGGTGTGCTGTTCCGATTTTAACTGCTCATTGTAATCGGTGCCGAACTGGCTAGCCTGCTGAGCGCGTTCGCGCTGGGCCTGCATATGCGTCTCGAATCCGCTTTCATCAATGGTTATTTCGCGTTCACGAGCAATGTCGGCGGTCAAATCTGCCGGAAATCCGTATGTATCGTAAAGTTTAAAAACATCGGCACCAGCAATTTGTTTGCCGTCAAGGCCGGCAATAATGTCTTCCAGCAATGCCATGCCACGATCCAGTGTGCGACCAAACTGTTCCTCTTCAATACGCAGGATTTTTTCAATCACCGCTTGCTGCTTAACCAGTTCTGGATAGGCCTCGCCCATCTGTTGTGCCAGCGCAGCCACCAACTTATGGAAAAAGTGAGATTTGGCTTCCAGCTTGTGACCGTGGCGAATGGCACGGCGAATAATGCGACGTAATACATAACCACGCCCTTCATTGGATGGCATTACTCCGTCGGCAATCATAAAGCTACAGGAACGAATGTGATCGGCGATAACTTTTAACGAGTTGTGATTCAGGTCTTTGACATCAAGCAGCTCAGCAGCGGCCTTAATCAGGCCCTGGAACAAGTCAATTTCATAGTTAGAGTGTACCCCCTGCATAATGGCAGCAATACGCTCAAGGCCCATGCCGGTATCTACCGAAGGTTTCGGCAAATTATCCAACGACCCATCGGCCTGACGGTTGAACTGCATAAATACCAGGTTCCAAATCTCGATAAAGCGATCGCCGTCTTCCTCCGGGCTACCTGGAGGTCCGCCCCAGATGTGTTCACCGTGATCATAGAAAATTTCCGTACAAGGGCCACATGGACCGGTATCGCCCATCGACCAGAAGTTGTCGGATTCAAACTTTTTGCCGCCCGGTTTATCACCAATACGGACAATTTTATCAGCCGGCACGCCGATTTCTTTATTCCAGATTTCAAACGCTTCATCATCGGTTTCATAAACCGTGACCATCAATTTTTCTACTGGAAGCTTTAATGTCTCAGTTAAAAATGACCAGGCGAAACGTATCGCTTCTGGTTTAAAGTAATCGCCAAAACTAAAATTACCCAGCATTTCAAAAAAGGTGTGATGACGCGCGGTATAACCGACGTTTTCTAAATCGTTGTGCTTGCCACCGGCACGAACACAACGTTGCGATGAAGTGGCTCGCGTGTAACTACGAGACTCGGCGCCAAGAAATACATCTTTAAATGGCACCATACCAGCATTGGTAAACAACAAGGTTGCGTCATTTCCAGGAACCAGCGAACTACTGGCAACTATTTGGTGTTGCTCTTTTGCAAAATGGTTTAAAAATGCCTGTCTAATCTGGGCACTGGATTTAATCATTGTCATTGTCCAACTTCATCTATTGTCATTGCAGCGGAAATTTGTTCAAAATCAAAACCCCGGGATTGTAAAAATCGCACGCGTTTGGCTTTGTCTTTCTGATCAGTAATAGCGGTGTCGCCATATCGCTTTTGGTACACACCTTTGGCGAGTTCGAACCAGTCGGTCGGCTCGCTGATCAGGGCCTCATGTATTGTACCAGAGGCGAGTCCTTTGTGTTTCAATTCATTATTGATATAGGAACGACCATAGCCTTTTGCAATACGTTGTCGGATTACGCTTTGTGCATAACGAAGGTCACTTTGAATATCCTGCTCAACCAGTTTTTCCAGTACCAGCTCAATGTCGTCACCAGAATATTCCTTAAGTGTTAATTTTTGCCTTAACTCCTGCAGGGAATGTTCTCGTCTGGCTAAATAATTGTAAGCCGCTTTTTTCACTTCCTTATTAATTGCTTGCGCTGGTTGTTCCGACACGTCGTTCCTATATCTGTATTTGAAGACCCGCCCATTTTACCTACATAAAAATAAAAATACAGGTAGCTAGTGACGTTTTTAACGCCAGTATGCAATTGGCAAACAAATCAGCTATGCAAATATATCAAAGCACAAATCATTCACTAGCCAAATCGCTTCCGATTAGTAAATAAACAGGATTGCGGATTGAGACTAATAATGGCTGAACAATACGAAAAAAGGACATCGTTCGATGCCCTTTTTTCCTTACTTAAGCTTGTATTGCTGCTGATTAATAATCTAAATTTGGCGCCAGCCATTTTTCCGCTTCTTCAATACCCATCGCTTTTCGCCCGGCATAATCCGTCGCCTGCACTTTATCAATTTTGGCTACCGCAAAATACTTACTATCAGGATGTGCAAAATACCAACCACTAACCGCAGCACCAGGCCACATGGCATAACTTGAAGTGAGCTCCATGCCGATGTTTTCCTCGACGTTAAGCAATGACCAAAGCTTGCCTTTCTCAGTATGCTCAGGACAAGCTGGATACCCTGGAGCCGGGCGAATACCCTGATATTGTTCGCGAATTAACGCTTCATTATCAAATTGTTCCCCAGCGGCATAGCCCCAATAGTGAGTACGCACTTGCTCATGCAGATATTCGGCACTGGCTTCAGCTAAGCGGTCGGCAACCGCTTTTAATAAAATGCTGTTATAGGTATCGTGCTCTTCGTCATAAGTTTTAACCAGTTCATCGGCACCGAAACCAGCAGAGACCGCAAAAGCGCCCACATAATCGTTGATGCCCTGATCCTTATCCGCCAGATAATCACTTAAGCAGCGATTGTACTGCCCTTCTTTCTTTTCAGTTTGCTGACGCAACTGACACAGGGTCATTAAAACGTCCTGTTTGCCTTCATCGGCAAATACCTCAATATCATCGCCATTGCGATGTGCCGGAAACAAACCAATAACGGCTTTTGCCTGAATTCGTTGATTGGCAATAATGTCATCAATCATCGCATTAGCATCATCAAATAACGTCTTTGCCTCTTCGCCAACTAGTGGATGTTCGAAGATTTTTGGATACTTACCAGACAGTTGCCAGGTTAAGAAGAAAGGGGTCCAGTCGATATAATTGCGAATAATATTCAGGTCTAACTGTTCGAGCACCGTCACTCCGAGCTTATTCGGTGTTTTCGGCGTGTATTCTTCAAAAGAAAGTGGAAAACGGTTTGCCCTGGCAGCTTCAAGGCTTACCAGATTAGAACGAGGTCCTTTGTTGTTATGGCGTTCCCGAATGGTTTCATATTCGCGGCTCATTCTTTCTAACAGTGATGCTTTTAGCTCTTTCGATAATAATGAACCGACCACGGACACACTGCGAGACGCATTAGGTACATACACCACACCATGATCATAGTTTTGTTCAATTTTCACTGCCGTATGGGCTTTTGATGTTGTGGCTCCTCCGATAAGCAGGGGGATATCAAATTGCTGGCGCTGCATTTCAGAGGCTACATGTACCATTTCATCAAGGCTTGGGGTGATCAGCCCGGACAAGCCGATAACATCGACATTTTCCTGCCTGGCGACCTGCAGAATTTTTTCGCAGGGTACCATCACACCCAGGTCAATCACTTCGAAGTTATTACACTGCAGGACAACACCGACAATGTTTTTGCCGATATCGTGAACATCGCCTTTTACCGTTGCCAACAACACTTTACCATTAGAACTGGCCTCGGTTTTTTCCTGTTCGATAAACGGCTGTAGATGAGCAACCGCCTGTTTCATTACCCGCGCGGATTTTACCACCTGCGGCAAAAACATCTGCCCTTCCCCGAATAGATCGCCGACCACATTCATACCATCCATTAATGGCCCTTCGATAACATCTAAGGGTCTGGAGGCATTTACCCTGGCTTCTTCGGTGTCTGCAACGATAAATTCATTAATGCCTTTAACCAACGCATGCTCGAGACGCTTGTTGACCGGTAATTCCCGCCAGGCCAAATCGGCTTTGTTCGTAGCAGCGGACTGTTGCCCCCGATACTGTTCAGCAATGTCGAGTAGGCGCTCAGTAGCACCGTCATCTTTGTTTTGCACCACATCTTCAACGGCCTCTAATAAATCCTTAGGAATGTCCTGATAAATCGCTAGTTGCCCGGCGTTAACAATTCCCATGTCCATGCCATTTTTGATGGCATGGTAGAGAAATACAGCATGGATAGCTTCGCGAACCGGATTGTTGCCCCTAAACGAAAACGACACATTAGAAACGCCGCCAGAAACCATGGCATGTGGCAAGGTTTCCTTAATATCTTTCGTTGCCTGAATAAAATCTACCGCATAGTTATTGTGCTCTTCGATACCGGTGGCGATGGCAAAGATATTCGGATCGAAGATGATATCTTCGGGCGGAAAGCCAATGTCATCGACAAGTATACGATAAGCCCGTTGACATATTTCTACTTTGCGGGCGCGGGTATCTGCCTGCCCTACTTCATCGAACGCCATAACAATGACCGCCGCCCCGTAGCGGCGAATGGTTTTCGCTTGCTCGCGAAATGCCGCTTCGCCTTCTTTTAACGATATCGAGTTAACGACACCTTTGCCCTGGATGCATTTCAAGCCAGCAGCGAGAATATCCCACTTTGAAGAGTCGAGCATGATCGGTACTTTGGCGATATCCGGTTCACCGGCAATCAAGTTTAGAAAAGTAATCATCGCCGCTTTCGAATCCAGCATACCTTCATCCATGTTGATGTCGATGATTTGCGCACCGTTTTCAACCTGTTGCAAAGCAACGGCTATGGCTTCGTCGTACTTTTCTTCGGTAATTAATCGTCTGAATATCGCTGAGCCGGTAACATTAGTGCGCTCACCTACATTCACAAATAAACTGTCTTCACTGATAGTCAGTGCTTCCAGGCCAGACAGACGACAGGCAACGGGCTTTTTCTCGATCTTACGAGGAGTGATACCTGCGACGGTATCGGCGATACCTTTGATATGAGCCGGCGTGGTTCCGCAACATCCGCCAACAATGTTTAAAAACCCGGATTCGGCCCATTCCCTGATGTGATCATTCATATCGTTAACGGTAAAATCGTATTCACCAAAGGCGTTTGGTAATCCGGCATTGGGGTGTGCACTTACCGCACACTCACTAATTCGGGATAACTCTTCTACGTACTGGCGCAGTTCCACTGGACCAAGAGCACAGTTCAATCCAAAAGCAACCGGGTTGGCGTGACGCAAAGAGTTATAGAAGGCCTCTGTAGTCTGTCCAGATAGTGTTCTGCCGGAAGCATCGGTAATGGTTCCGGAAATCATAATCGGCAGGCGCTTGCCTACGGATTCAAAAACCTCTTCAATGGCTACGATTGCAGCTTTTGCATTGAGGGTATCAAAGATGGTTTCCACCATAATCAAATCCGCGCCGCCTTCTATCAAAGCAGTCGTTGATTCAATGTAGGCATCTTTTAACTGGTCAAACTCGATATTACGAAACGCTGGATTGTTAACGTCTGGAGATATTGAACAGGTGCGGTTAGTTGGCCCTAACACACCAGCAACAAACCGGGGTTTATCCTGTTGTTCAGCTGTTACCTCATCGGCGACCTTTCTGGCGATTTGTGCCGCAACAAGGTTAATTTCCCGACTAACGGATTGCATTTCATAATCTGCCATTGCTATCGGTGTGGCATTGAAGGTGTTGGTCTCGATAATGTCAGCACCAGCTAACAGATACTGACGATGAATATCTGCGATGATTTTCGGTTGCGTCAGCACCAGCAGGTCATTATTGCCTTTTAGGTCACATTGCCAGTCTTTAAATCGCTCGCCACGAAAGTCCTGCTCGGTCAGTTTATGATTTTGGATCATAGTGCCCATGGCGCCATCTAAAACCAGGATACGTTCTTTAAGTTGTTGTTGAAAAGTTGTGTTAGCGTCGGACATTGCAATTAACTTCCTGCATTGGAATCGTGACTATCCTGTTCAAGGATATAAGGGGTAATTTGGTACACGTAATAATTTAACCAATTACTAAATAACAAACTGCCGTGACTGCGCCAGTTATTATTGGGTTCGAGCTCGGGGTTGTTCCCGGGGAAATAATTTACCGGAACCGAAGGAGCAAGATTGGCCTCAACGTCGCGGTAATACTCATCCTTTAGCGTTCTGGCATCATATTCCGGGTGACCGGTTACAAACACCAGCTTTTTATCATTACTCGCTACCAGATAGGCGCCAGCTTGCTCAGATTCGGCAAGAATAGACAGCTCACTAATGCCAGCATAAACCTCGGGCTTGATTTCACCAAAGCGGGAATGAGGTACCAGGAATGATTCGTCAAAGCCACGCGTCAACTCTTCATCTGTCACCAGGGTATTATGTTGATAGACGCCCGATAATTTGTCCTCACGCAAAGTTCTGTTAATACCGTAGAAGTGATATAGCGCTGCATGGGCAGCCCAACAGGAAAACATCGTCGATGTCACATTAGTAAGCGTCCAGTCAAACATTTCGCAAATTTTGTCCCAATATAACACCTGCTCATAATCAATTTGCCCAAGGGGGGCTCCAGTGATTATCAGGCCGTCATAGTGTTTGTGTTTAATATCATCGAATAAACGATAGAACTGATCCAAGTGAGCTTGTGGCGTATTCTTCGACTCGTTCAAATGCAGGCGCAATAGCTCGATGTTGATTTGCAACGGCGTATTGGAAAGCATTCTCAGGATTTGAATTTCTGCTTCAATTTTATTTGGCATCAGATTCAGGATTGCCACTTCCATTGGACGAATATCCTGAGTATCCGCCCGGTTGTGGGACATGACAAAAATATTTTCATTCCCCAACACTTCGAGAGCGGGCAACTGGTCGGGAATTTTGATAGGCATCAGGCGCCTCCTCGGAAAAGCGAAGAAACCATACTACTGAATCAATAAAGACATTTCAACATCTAAACGTATAGACGTCTAAATGAAAGGTGTACTTGTTAGGTGGCTGATGAGTTTAGTTAAATTAATTACAGGATTGAAACGTTCATTGTCGAACAATGAACAAGCCCTAAAAATGCAAAAAGCCGCTGATGCGGCTTTTTAGGTTACGAAAAATTGTCGTTATTCAGTTTCTGCTTCCGTGACTTCTTCGTCACTGGCTTTTTTTACTGTCAACAGCATAGCGCGAAGCTTGCCATCGATATCTTTGGCCATTGCTGGGTTTTCTTTTAAGTATTTACACGCATTGGCTTTACCCTGGCCGATACGCTCGCCATTACAGCTATACCAGGCTCCGGCTTTCTCAACCAACTTGTGCTTAACACCTAAGTCAATTAGCTCACCTAAGTTGTTAACCCCTTCACCGTAAAGAATCTGGAATTCAGCCTGCTTAAACGGTGGCGCGATTTTATTTTTCACGACTTTGACTCGGGTCTCGTTACCGGTGATTTCCTCACCTTCTTTCACAGCACCGATCCGGCGAATGTCCAGACGCACTGATGCGTAGAATTTTAATGCATTACCACCAGTAGTGGTTTCAGGATTACCGAACATCACACCAATCTTCATACGAATCTGGTTAATGAAGATTAACATGGTGTTGGATTGTTTCAGGTTACCGGTCAGTTTACGCATCGCCTGAGATAACATACGTGCCTGCAGACCCATATGGCTGTCGCCCATATCACCTTCGATTTCAGCTTTTGGTGTTAGTGCCGCTACCGAGTCAACAACGATAACATCTACCGCGCCAGAACGAGTCAACATGTCACAAATTTCTAAAGCCTGTTCACCGGTATCCGGTTGAGAAACTAACAGATCGTTGATGTTTACACCCAGTTTTTCCGCATAAATCGGATCTAACGCGTGTTCCGCATCAACGAAGGCACAAACCTTACCATTGCGTTGAGCTTCAGCAATCACTTCCAGCGTCAACGTTGTTTTACCACTGGATTCCGGACCGTAAATCTCGATTACCCGCCCCATTGGTAAGCCGCCGGCACCTAATGCAATGTCCAGTCCCAACGATCCCGTTGAAATGGTCTCTACATCCATGCTACGGTTCTCACCCAGCTTCATAATCGAACCTTTACCGAACTGGCGCTCAATCTGGCCTAACGCCGCCGATAAGGCCTTTTCTTTGTTCGCATCCATTAGTCTCTCCAATCGTATTCTTGTTTATACAGTAACTTTGCCCAGTATACTGTATAATCGTACAGTATCAATACTAAATTTAAATTATTTTCAAAAAACCTTAAAAATACATTTAAAACAAAAACTTAAACCATACCAAGTGATAAAACAGGATATTTACATGCTGTTTACGGCTCCTTCTAACACAGGTTACAAAAATAATGTATTTGTATTGAAAACAAACCTGATTGCTATTAATTCAGCAGCAGAACCATCTAGCCCTTTCTATCAAAGGGTAAATCTTTTAACATCATCGCTAGGCGACTGACTTTACCCTTAAAGTGGCATCGACAACGAACGAGTGCACAGGCAAGGCGTCAGCCGTAACAATAATCCGTTTTCGGTCTGATACCCCAGGCCCGTTTACCACTAGATAACGAATAAAAGTTAATGACCCAGAATCCTGAACAATTCTCCAGCCATACTCCAATGATGCGTCAATACCTCGCAATAAAAAGCGAGTTTGAGCATATCCTTCTGTTTTACCGCATGGGCGATTTTTATGAGCTGTTTTTTGATGATGCCAAAAAAGCGGCGGATTTACTTGATATCTCCCTCACTGCCCGCGGCAAGTCAGGAGGTAACGCCATCCCGATGGCGGGGGTGCCATATCATGCGGTGGAAAATTACCTGGCCCGGTTAGTCGCGCTCGGTGAATCGGTGGCGATTTGTGAACAGGTAGGCGACCCGGCAACGAGCAAAGGCCCGGTCGAGCGTAAGGTAGTGAGAATTGTTACCCCAGGTACCCTGAGCGACGAGGCGTTATTACAGGACCGCCATGATAATTTGCTGGTATCAGTGTACGAACATGAAGGTCGATTCGGCGTATCATACCTGGACATGAGTTCTGGTAAATTTCATTTGTGTGAACCGCAAACATCAGAACAACTATCGGCAGAATTGCAGCGTCTTGCTCCAGCCGAGGTTCTCTATCCAGAGTCGTTTAGCCAGCCTGGGATTTTATCGCCTTACAAAGGACTCAGACGTCGTCCTGACTGGGAATATGATCACCAGACCAGCTATAAATTATTAACCAAGCAGTTTGCCACCAAAGATTTAATCGGCTTTGGCGTTGAGGACTATGCATTAGGTATCTGTGCCAGCGGTTGTTTATTGCAATATGTAAAAGACACACAACGAACGGCATTGCCGCATATTCGTAATATTACCGCCCAGTCATATCAGGAGGCGGTGATCCTTGACGCTGCCACCCGTAAAAACCTGGAGCTGACCGTGAATCTGGCCGGTGGTCAAGATAACACACTTGCCAGTATCCTCGACCGAACGGCATCACCGATGGGATCGCGACTGTTCAAGCGGTGGTTGCACAGTCCACTTACCAATATTGAGAAGCTGCAACATCGTCAGGAAGCAATTGCCAGTTTGATAGATCAGGATATCTATGCGGATCTTTATGACGTGATAAAAGGCGTTGGCGACATTGAACGTATTATTGCCCGGGTGGCTCTGCGCAGTGCCCGCCCCCGGGATCTGGCAAGGTTACGAAATGCCCTGGCTTTATTACCTGAACTCCAGGATATCCTGGGCGGCGAACTGCCTCCGTTACTGGCCGAGCTAAAAACCGCAAGCGAGCCAATTACTCACCTGCATAATCTCTTAACGAGTGCCATTGTCGATAATCCCCCGGTCCTGATCCGCGACGGCGGTGTTATTCGTGAGGACTATCACCAGGAGCTGGATGAATTACGAGACTTAAGCCAGGGTGCCAGTCAGTTTCTCGCCGACCTAGAAGAGCAGGAACGACAGCGCACCGGCATTAGTAGCTTAAAAGTGGGCTACAACAAAGTACACGGTTTTTTTATTGAAATCAGCCGAGCCTCATCAGAACAGGTACCGGCAGAATATATTCGCCGCCAGACTCTTAAAAACAATGAGCGTTATATCACCGAAGAACTGAAGGCGCACGAAGAAAAAGTGCTAAGTTCACAAAGTCGTTTTCTGGCTCTGGAAAAGCGTTTATATGACGAATTATTCGACCAGTTACTACCAGAAATTGATCGACTGCAACGTTGTGCCGATGCAGTTGCCAGCCTCGATGTACTGAGCAATTTAAGTGAACGCGCAGTATCATTGAATTACCAGCAACCTGAACTTAGTTGTGAACGTATCATTGATATCAAAGCAGGTCGCCATCCGGTAGTGGAACAGGTGAGTGAACAACCCTTTATTGCCAACCCGGTCCGCTTGAGCGAAGCGCAGCAAATGCTAATCATCACGGGTCCGAATATGGGCGGTAAATCAACCTATATGCGCCAGACGGCCCTGATAGTGTTACTGGCCCACATCGGTAGTTATGTACCTGCTGAACAGGCGGAAATTGGCATTGTCGACCGTATTTTTACGCGAATCGGCGCCTCCGATGATCTGGCATCGGGACGTTCGACCTTTATGGTGGAAATGACAGAAACGGCGAATATCCTGCATAATGCAAGTGATAAAAGTTTAGTATTACTCGATGAAATCGGCCGCGGTACCAGCACCTATGACGGTCTGTCACTGGCCTGGGCCTGCGCAGAATACCTGGCCCAAAAAACCAAAGCCTTTACCCTGTTTGCGACCCATTATTTTGAGTTAACGCAACTGGCAGAGCAATTGGACACGTTGGCGAATATACATTTGGACGCGGTCGAGCATGACGATTCCATTGTCTTTATGCATGCGGTTCAGGAGGGTGCAGCCAGCAAGAGCTTTGGTTTGCAAGTGGCGCAGTTGGCAGGTGTCCCGAAGGCGGTAGTAAAACGCGCGAAACAACGATTAAAAGAATTGGAAGCGGTTGTTCAAAACCAGCCAGTGACTGTTGAGACACAAGGTGCTGCTCCGCAGGCATCATTCAGTTTTAATGAAGACCATCCGGTGATTGATAAGTTACAGCACCTTGATGTTGATGCGTTAAGCCCTCGGCAAGCTTTGCAATACTTGTACGAGCTAAAGGAAACGCTCTAACACGATACCTCAGGTGTTAAAGCCTGAGGTCAACTTCGGCTTTGGGTAAAACATATTTGAGGTCATAAATAAAATGACCTCGCCTGCCCCACTCGCGAATTTCTGAAGTGGTCAGTTCCAGGTACTCACGATGAGCAACCGCCAGGATTATCGCATCGTAATGATCGGTTTTCGGTCTCGATATGACATCGATGTCGTACAGAGATTTGGCCTCACTTTTGTTGCACCAGGGGTCGGTAACATCAACGTTCATATTGTATTCTTTTAACTCATTAATAATATCTATGACTTTGGTGTTGCGGAGATCCGGGCAATTTTCTTTGAAGGTCAACCCCATAACCAATACATTAGCATGCTCCACCTTGGCATGTTGCTTCATCATGTTTTTGACCAATTGGCTGACCACATACTCGCCCATGCCATCATTTAAGTGTCTGCCTGCTAAAATCATTTGCGGGTGATAGCCGATATCCTGAGCTTTTTGAGTTAAATAATAAGGATCAACGCCGATACAATGGCCACCAACCAGGCCTGGACGAAACGGCAGGAAGTTCCATTTGGTACCCGCCGCCTGTAAAACTTCAAGCGTATCAATATCAAGTTTATTGAAGATAATTGCCAGTTCATTGATAAGCGCAATATTAACGTCACGTTGGGTATTTTCGATGACTTTCGCCGCTTCTGCGACCTTGATTGACGAAGCTTTATGGGTACCTGCGGTGATCACCGACTGATAAATCGCATCAATTTTATCGGCAATTTCCGGTGTTGAGCCGGAAGTAACTTTGAGGATCTGGGTTACCGTATGTTGTTTATCACCGGGGTTTATCCGCTCAGGCGAATATCCCGCATAAAAATCCTGATTAAATTTCAGCCCAGATACTTTTTCAATGACCGGAATACAGTCCTCTTCCGTCGCTCCTGGATAAACCGTCGATTCATATACAACAATATCGCCTTTATCGATCACCTTACCGAGCATTTCACTGGCTTTGAGCAATGGTGTCAGATCCGGCTGTTTGTGTTTATCAATTGGCGTAGGAACCGTTACGACATAAAAGTTACAGGCCCGAATATCCTCGATATCACTGCTAAAGGTTAATCGTGATGAGCTTTTCAGTTGCTCAGGATTTACTTCCAGGGTGTTATCCTGACCGTTTTTCAATTCTTCAATACGATCCGGATTGATATCAAAGCCTTTGGTAAGATACTTTTTGCCAAACTCTACGGCAAGAGGAAGCCCGACATAGCCAAGGCCGATCACTGCGATTTTTGTTGTTGTAAAAGCCATAACACTCTCTTGATGCTAATGGTTGTTTTTATTAATGAAAAGTATAGAAGAAGATCCTGCTGCCGCCATATTTTAGCTTGTTATAGCCGTTAGTCGGCGCATTCAAATATCCTGCCTCTCCCGGTCAATAACCTTCATTAAGCCCTTTTTCCAGTTACTGGGTTTTACCCGCCAGCGCCGGGTTATTTTTTCATTACACATGGCTGAAAACGTTGGTCGTTTTGCCGCTGTTGGGTAATCCTCAGAAGCGATAGGCGAAATCGAAGGAAGCTGGTCAATAAGCGAATGTTGGTGGGCAAGCGCAAAGATTTCCCGGGCGAATTCATACCAGGAAGTCGATGAGGAGCCATTGTAATGATAGATTCCCCACTGTTTTTCTCCCGCGTCTATGGCATCGATAATTTCGACGATGCTGCGCGCTAAATCACCAGCATAAGTCGGATTACCAACTTGATCATCGACTACATTAAACTCCTGTTTCCGACGTGCCAGTTTTATCATCGCCCTGACAAAATTATTACCGTATTCACTAAATACCCAGGCAGTGCGGATGATCACAAACTGGCTTAAGTAGGTCATCACTTCCTGCTCTCCCAGATACTTAGTTAATCCGTAAACATTTTGCGGGCAGGTTTTCTCGCCAGGGGTGTAAGGTGATTGATGGTCCCCTGAAAATACATAATCGGTTGAAATATGAACAAGAGGAATATTGAGGTTGGCACAGGCGATGGCTAAGTTTTTACAGCCAAGCTGATTAACGGCTATCGCTAACTCTACTTCCTGCTCCGCCTTGTCGACTTGTGTGTAGGCTGCGGTATTAACGACCACGTCCGGGCAAACGCGCGCAAAGAGCTGTTGTACCGATTTACGATCGGCAACATTCAGTTCACTGGACGGGGCAAAATACCAGAAATGCTTCTCCATCTGGTCGGCTTGTTCACCTGCGACCTCGCGGAGCGAGGATGCCAACTGTCCATATTTACCAATAACAAGTATGTTCATGGGTTAGTCCTTTAAATTGGTTTATCTGCAGCGGTATCAGTAATGCTGTTGATTGTTTAAAAATTGTGAAAACGGCGCCGCACGCCTGTCTTTATCTGACAGGGTAATCTCGCCAAGCTCCTTCATTGGCCACTGAATATCCAATTGCATATCATTCCACAGCAGCGAGCCCTCATCAGCAGGATCGTAAAAATCCGTGCACTTGTATTCAAAGTCGGCGATATCCGAGAGCACCACGAAACCATGAGCAAAGCCTGGCGGTATCCAAAACTGCCGCTTATTGTCCTCAGACAGTACTTCACCATGCCAGCTGCCGAATGTTAGCGAGTCACGACGAATATCGACGGCAACATCAAACACTTCACCACGTACTACCCTGACGAGCTTGCCTTGCGGCTTTTTGATTTGGAAGTGCAGGCCTCGCAATACTCCCTTGCCTGAGCGGGAATAGTTGTCCTGGACAAAATCATCCTCGATTCCCACGAGCTCGCGATACCGTTGCGACTGAAAGGTTTCCAGAAAAAATCCTCGGTCATCGCCAAAGGTTTGTGGCTCAATCACTTTTAAATCAGAGATTTTTGTATCGATAACTTTCATCGTATTTATTACTCAATTCCATCGGCATCAAAGACGCCAGATATTGTCCGTATTCGGTTTTTTGGTAACGCTCAATTGAGGTTTGCAATTGCCGCGAAGACAACCAACCGTTGCGATAGCCTATCTCTTCAAGGCAGGCCACTTTCAGCCCCTGACGCTTTTCTACGGCCTGAACAAAGTTACCCGCTTCAGCCAATGAATCATGGGTACCGGTATCAAGCCAGGCGCAACCACGACCAAGGATGGTAACGTTTAATTCACCCATGCGCAGATACTCATTATTAACTTCGGTTATCTCCAATTCACCGCGCGGCGACGGTTTGATTCGTTTGGCGATATCAACGACACGGTTATCGTAAAAATAAAGGCCAGTTACCGCATAGTTAGATTTAGGTATTTGTGGCTTCTCTTCAATGCTTTGAGCCTTGCCTTCGGCATCAAACTCGACCACCCCAAATCGTTCTGGGTCTTTGACGTGATAGCCAAACACCATGGCGCCGCTGTCAAACTCGATCGCTTGTTTCAGTTTGTCGGTAAAGTGTTGTCCATAAAAAATGTTATCGCCGAGCACCAGGCACACATTGGCATCACCGATAAACTGTTCACCAATGATGAATGCTTGCGCCAACCCGTCCGGCGAAGGTTGCTCGGCATACTCTAAATTGAGGCCGAAGCGCTCACCATTTTGCAAAAGCCGTTTAAAACCGGGTAAGTCTTCCGGTGTCGATATCACCAGTACATCCTTGATGCCCGCCAGCATCAATACTGACAACGGGTAATAAATCATCGGCTTGTCGTAGACGGGCAACAGTTGTTTCGAGACACCCATGGTTATGGGATGCAGGCGGGTACCGGAACCACCCGCTAATATAATGCCTTTATAGGGTTTCATGATATCGGCGATCTCCTAATCGAATGAGTTGGTACTCTCCCGAGACCACCCGTTGCCACCACTGGTCATTATCGAGATACCACTGAATAGTTTGTTCAATGCCTGACTCAAAGGATTGCTGCGGGCGCCAATCAAGAGTCCGGGCGATTTTTGAGGCATCAATGGCATAACGTTTGTCATGTCCCGGCCGGTCACTGACATAGGTAATTAAGTCATTAAAATCCTCGACATTCGCCGGTTTATTCTGGATTTTGGCATTCAATAAATTACAAATGGTTTTCACTACCTGAATATTGGTCAGCTCACTATTGCCGCCAATTGTATAGGTTTCTCCGGGCATACCATGCTTAGCCACCGACAACAGCGCTTCAGCATGATCGTCCACATAAAGCCAGTCACGGATTTGCCTACCATCGCCATACACGGGTAACGGTTGACCTTGCAGGGCATTGAGAATCATGTGCGGGATCAGTTTTTCTGGAAATTGATAGGGGCCATAGTTATTGGAGCAATTGGTAATTAATACGGGTAAGCCATAGGTGCGCCCCCAGGCCCGAACCAAATGATCACTGCCTGCCTTGGAGGACGAATACGGACTTGAAGGCGCATAAGGCGTTTGCTCATCAAACTTGTCGTCGTTATTGTCCAAATCACCAAACACCTCATCGGTAGAAACATGCAAAAACCTGAATGTTTTTTGCCTGTTGATGGGAAGCTGACGCCAATATTTGCGTGTGCACTCGAGTAAATTGCAGGTACCTAACACATTGGTGCGAACAAACACCGCTGGGTCGTCAATTGAGCGATCGACATGGGACTCCGCCGCCAGATGCATAATAATGTCAGGTTGAAATTGATTGATTAACGCGGTGAATAATTCAGCGTCACAAATATCCCCCTTGATAAACTGATATCGGCAGTTGCCAGGATTTCCGTCCTCAAGGCGAGCTAAGCGCTGCGGAATTGAGTCAAGGTTTCCCGCGTAGGTCAGCCGGTCATAATTAACAACATGATCCGATGTATGTTCGAGTATATGGCGAATGACTGCACTGCCAATAAAGCCTGCGCCCCCGGTAACGATTATTTTCATAGCACTTCCATTTTCTAATCTATCAAATCAGGAAAATTTCGGGCGACTCCCTTCTCCACTCTGAATTAGAACGACAATAAGTGAAAGCGAGATGCCACAAACAGCAACAAAGCAGCGAATATAAGCCAAGGAGATATGTCGTACGACAGGACAATTACGGTCTTCCAGCAACCGAAAACTGAGCAGCATGCGAACATCGATAAGCGTCAATCAATGAGTTTGATGCGATACCCAATTGAACAAGACTCGTCCTTTAAGCCCGTTTGTTGTTGTAAAAAGAAGTATAGAATAGATAAAAGAACTCGCCATAGTGGTGGCATTTTTTCATCATCATTGCATCACGATGAACCGAATGAAGTTGCAAAACGAGCGATTTAGCTAGAGGCTTTGATAAAACCGATATTCGCTCTCAATTTGCTGAAAAAGATGTGGATAATAGTCGGCCAGGACCTTACCGAGTTCCAGGAAGGCGAACTTTACTTCCGGGCTGTTTTTGCCCGTTTTAAATGCCTGTTGCAAATAGCCAATCATCTCGCCGTCAAACTCCTGCAAGCGCCACTTCAACATCGCCAGTGCCGCCCAGGTCGCCGGCCAGGCAGGACGTGAGCTTATCGATTGCAGATATAACTGCTTAGCCTGCATTAACACAGCACCGGTTGGTTGGACGATTCCATCATCTGCCCCCCATTCGAGAATTTGCGCTTTTAATTCGAGATACTGATTGTGCCGGGAATGAAAAAGCAATGCGCTATTAATATCATCAAGCGCCTGTCTGTAATCACGCTCGCTACTGACGTTACCAGCAAATTGCCAATGATTAAGCTGATGTTGTGCCTGCTTAAAATATAAGTTAGCAATACCAAACGATGCCGCCAGATACATTAAAAAGCCGAGAATAACTGCGCTGATAACTTTCAGGATGGCTACCCGATGCTGTGTTAAAGGCTTAAGTACTGTAACCATACTGATCGTAATAGCCTTCAAAGGCATCATAAGATTTAGCTTTTTGCAGATCGACTTGATTGAGCACGATGCCGGATACGTTAATACCCGAGGTTTGCAGTCGTTTAAACGCTGCTTTTACCTGTTGCTCTTTCGTATCATCGGCTTTTATCACATAAACCAGCGCATCACTTAAACCTGCTATCAAGATGGCATCGCTCACTGCAAGTATTGGCGGCGTATCAACAATAATGCGCTCATAGTTATCTTTTAAGCTCTCGATCAATGTTTTAAATCGGGGGGATGACAGCAGCTCCTGGGGATTTGGCGCTAAATCGCCGGCTACCAGGACATCCATCTGGCTATGTTTGTCAACAACAATGCAATCATCCAGCGGGTGCGTTCCGGCAATATAATTACTCAGGCCCGGCTGGTTTGAACTTATGGCAAAATTCTTAGCAATACTGGGGCGGCGCATATCCGCATCGATGATTAGGGTTTTCTGTAATTGTCCCAGGGCATAAAATAAATTACTACTCAATTGAGTCTTCCCTTCCCCGGGCAGTGTGGATGTCACCGCAATCACTTGCGTTGGCGAATCAATACCGAGCATTTGGATGCTGGTGCGGATCGTACGAACCGCCTCACTAAAGCCTCGATCCTGATCTAGCAAATAATAATTGGCTGGTAGGGTATGAGCCGATGATCTCTGCTCCTGTCGGAATAACGTCTTTAGCCGTCCAGGTGATGATGCATTATTCGACTCCGGATTTATCAGCGGGATGATCCCCAATAACGTTTTCGCAAGCTTTTGTTCCACGTCATCGGCGCTGCGTATGGTCGCATTCAGGGCTTCAATTAACAGCACACAAGCGACCCCCAACATTAATGACAACATCAAAGCCAATACCACAACCAGGCTCTTACGAGGTTTAGACGGTGCATAAGGAACCGTTGCCGGATCGATAATCCGTCCAACCGATGTTTCAAACCCTTCTAATTGTGCGGTTTCTTTCAGGCGTGAAAAAAAGGCTTCATACAAGTTGCGATTAGTTTCCACTTCCTGCAACAGTTCCCGGTGTTGATTTTCAACTCGGGTTAATCGTTGAAACCGGGTTTTCGCTGCTGCGATTGCCGCCGTTAATTGTTGAACCCGTTGTTTGGCTTGCCTGGTATCGGTGCCCAGGCTCTTAATCAGCCGATTTACCTGTTGTTCAACGTTAAATTGCGCTTTTGCAAGTTCAGCGTTCACCGCAATCATCTTAGGGTGCTTGGGTCCATAAACGCTGGCAAGTTCCTGTTTCTTCGTTTCGATTGCCAATGTCTGCTGCTGTAATTTTTGTACTGCCGGATGGTTTAAAACCTCGGGTATGGCATTGAGGTCTTCGAACGCTAAAGCGCCCTTATCGCTATTGCCGGCAACCAGTGAACTAAGCAACTCACTCTGGTCGACCTCCTGTTGAGCTCGCAGTAATTGTCCCGATAACTCTTCCAGTTCCTTTGCCGCGAGACTTTTAATACCACGTACATCAACCAGAGACTCACGTTCCTCAAACACCGCCAATTGCTCTTCTGCATGTTCGAGTTTTTGTTTCAATCCGGCCATACTCGAATTTAACCACAGCGCCGATTTCTCTATCCGCTCCAGGTTTACATCCATATGGTTGTCAAGGTAAGCCTGGGCAATTGCATTGGCCAGTAACGCAGCTAATTGCGGTGACTGTGATTCAAAGCCGACGTTTACCACCTGGGTTTTCGAAATAGGCGTCGCCGACATTGAGCCCCAGACATAATTAATCACCGACTGTTTTTTCTGTTCAGCTTTTTCCTCTGCCGACAAAGGAGGAGCCGGCTCTGGTGGGTTTAATAAGTTAACCAAGGTCTGCCTTAGGCTTGGCTGTGTCTCATTTGGCTGGTTAAAAAAAGGGTGTTCGGTAAGGTTCAATGTTGCAACGACTTTTTCAGCCACTTTACGCGAGCGAATTATCTCCAGTTGAGAATAATAATATTCCTGAGCACTTGTCGCCTCGCCGTACACATCATCCAACTGCAGTACCCGGTTTTGCTCGGCTTCCAGCAACAGACTGGCGGAGGCACTGTAAATTGGCGTTTTCGAAGACATAACCATAGCGGTTAGTACCGTTACCAGCGCGGAAAATGATATCAGCACCAATTTATGACGCCAAATCACCCGAAATAACTTACCCAGGTCAATTTCATCAGCAGAGTCTGACATTGGCGTATTCGCCTCATATTGCATCGACCGTCGGTGATCAGTGAAAGGTTTAGTTGTACTCACACGCATTCCTAGAAAAAGCTTTGCTTGATGGAGATAATATCACCCGGCCCAATCAGGCTATGCGGTTCGACGGGTTGCGGGGTTTTATCCGGATGGCTACTACGAACGACAAAGATTTTTTGCAAAGACGCCCGTTCAGTAAAACCGCCTGCCAGGGCTGCCGCCTTGGCGACCGTCAAGCCCGGCTGGTAGGCATAGCCGCCAGGTTTCTTGACTTCCCCATCGATAAAGAATGGGCGATAGGCAATGATGCTGACTGACACACTAGGGTTGATCAGGTAATCACCCAGTAACCCTTGGTGAATCTTTTGTTCAACCTCAAATAATGTCAGTCCGCGAATGGCTAATTCCCCTAAAAACGGGTAACTAATCTTACCACTGTCATTTAACAGCATTTCCCGGGAAAGTTCAGGCTCTCCGTATACTTCAATGGCAATCTTATCACCACTGTCTATTCGATATTCCATTGCCATCGATTCACCGGCATTCACCATAGGGAGGTGGAATAAACCAAGGATGCAGAATAATAAGGTGTTAGTCCGGTTGACTAAATTTAGTTTTATTTTCATTACGTTAAACAACATAGTTTCGGTTAACAGCATGGGCGCTGGTTAATTTGATGGCTATTACAAGGTCAATAATAAGGATACGGTAAACGTCATCCCCGAGTAGTCAAACAGGTTTTGGTTACTGTCCCGATCGATATAATTAACACCGGCAGCAACGTCGATATTGCGGCGCATATGGTAACTGGCATGGATACCATAAATCCCATTATCATCTTCGCGGCCACTGCCTTCATATTTGTCATTACTACTGGCCAGGTTCAGAGTTGTTGACAGGCGATTTAACCATTTATGGTGCCAACGCAAACCAATATAAGTGTTATCGATAGCATTACCCTGACCTTTCTGTTCGGTTGTCTGCCTTGATGTCGAGAAATCAAAGTTGGAATATGTCAGTGGCGTCCATAATACTCCCACCAGCCATCGCACTCCGGAAGCATCGCCCCTGGCAGATGAATCGAATGATTTGCGTTCATAACCCAGCTTGGCATAGCCTGTGGTCAGCCCGGTCGATTCCCATTCAACACCAAGGTAAAAGCCATCCTGTTTACTATCAAGGTTATCCGCCTGGAACGGATCGTCAGCGTAATTAAAATTTTTGATGATAAGGTCGGCCGTCAACTGGGTTTTACCCGTCAGTTTGCGAAAAAACGTGGCGCCAACCTCATTCATTGAATATTCGCGCCAGCGCGTGAAATCAATCTGGTCCGGAGCCAGGCCATTACCCGCATCTAAAATATCAATGTTTAAATCACTCTCGTACAAGCTTTCCCAGGAAACATCCCGTACCTTAGCTTTTATGTCGATTCTCGCTAATGCTGATAGTGCTCCGTAACTGTACAATGCGCCGGCCTGGGTCACCGTATATTGAGTAGGTTGCTGATAATAATCGCCGAAACCTATTGAATAGCCCTCACCACGACGTTCATGATCGATTGCATAGTCGACGAAAACATTGAAACGATTGTAGCGATCCAAAACCCATTTAATTTCGCCTTTCAGTACCTGGTTGGTAAAGTTATCGTCACTACTTGAATAAAAATAGGCACTATTGAGTTCATAGAAAAGGCGGTATTCATCGCCCTGATAGAGGTTTTCCAACTCCAGTTTTGGCTTCACCTGAGTAATCCAGGAATCGATTTCCTGATTCGCGTCTTGCGCCTTTAGTATGTTGGAGTCGAATGACTGTTCAATAACCAAGCTTGGAATAAGATCAAAACCACCTAAGTCGATGGCATTTGGTTCTACGGCTGATGCCTGAAACGACATCAGTATCATAGCGCAAAGATACTGTCTGTTATTAAACATCTCGGGGGGCCTAATTTTTATTATTAGCCTGTTAGCGGTATGTTAATCAATATCCGTGCAGCAAGCAACGGTTAACATTTCAGCAATTAACCCCTACGGTCGATTTTTGCGGTTCCTGAGTGGTTATAAACTGCTTGTTAGATGCCGGAATGAGGCCAAAACGAACAATCCAGGCGATACATAAGACGATGATAAAATAGACCGTATTGCTTGGTGACTGCAGGTTAAAATCAACACTGATATGGATTAGCATCGCAAAGATCGCCATACCACTACCGAGCGCGACACCCTGTATAAATGAACGTTTTCGATACAGGGCCGCCTGCAATCCATACCACAGAGACAGCCAGACGATTGCTGCCATTAGCGCACTTGCAGGTACCCCGTACTCAATAACAAATTGCAGATAATCATTATGAGCATGATCATAAAAGCCATTTACTCCCTGTTGCTGAACACTTGGGTAAACCGTATAAAACGCACCAGCACCTGCGCCGGTTAACGGAAAATCTAAAACCAAATCAATACTATCAATTGCTACATTGTCACGAGACTCGGTGACTAAACTGGTATTCTCGATTCGTTGTTTTACTTTTTCAATTCCAAACCAGCTTCCAAGAATTAAGGCGTCAATGGCAAGCACACTGAATAACAAGATAACAATAGAACGTTTCAGCGCCGGATTTTTTTTCCGATAAATGAAAACACAGACACAGAGAGTTAATGTCAGGCTGATAAAAAAGGCAGAATTACCCATTCTCGAGTGCGATAAAACCAGTGCGATAACCATACAGGCCAGTATCAGGCGCAAGGTAAATTTACCGGAAACATAACCACTTAAGAATTGCTGAAAAAAACGTTGCCGAGATGAATTCCTGGCACTTTTGAGGATCATAGCGAGTAACCAACCAAGTACCAGGCTGGCGGTCAGGACAATAAAATTGGCAAAGTGGTTACGATAAACAAAGCTTCCAGTAGCATTCTCATTGGTTTTAGTGGAAAAAAACCAACTAAACTCGGGATCGGTAAATAATGAATAGGTGCCATAAACGGCCTGCAACAATCCGGCTAGTATCATCACCGCCAGTAGCTGGCGTAATTTAAGGAGGCTGTCGATATGCCAGAAAATCAGGCAGGCAAGCCCCAGGTAGGCGCAGGATTTTACGAACATTATCAGGGTTTGATTGGCATCTAACGACAAGGTGAACCAAGCATTCACCACATCAGGTTGCTCAACAGACGCGGCCTGCAACTGCAAGTGCAAGCTGGTATTTGATAGCACAGCGAGAAGGCCCTGCGGTAGCGGAATACACTGAAGCCCCTGCCAGGCTGTGAAGATAGTCAAAGCCAACAGGAAAAATCGATACGGCGCAAGTCGGGTCTTGATTTGTTGCCAATTGCTGCTCAGCAACCAGAGCATCACTAAGCCAAAACTCCAAATCTCCAGAATCGCCCATGCCCAGGGACGATTCGACCCCAGCGGCACCGGCAACCAGAAGATTAACAACAATAACAGGAAAAATTGCGGGGACTGAAAGCGATACTGCATACAAGCTCGATATTGGTAACAGCCGTTCTATTGGGGTGAAAATACTGAGTTAATTTTTGGACACGGTAATCTGGCCTGAGCCTAAACCACCATTGCCATTGCCACCGCCCAAAGATTTTGGCGGCAGAGGTGGAGCAAGGTTTAGCTTTCGTTGCTCCGCCAGTTTTTGCTGGGCGGTACGCTCATCACTGGCTTTATCTTCGTCCTGTTGAGCGCCAGCATCCGTTTTATTATCACCTTCCTCAGGGTTATCCGACGTTACTTGTTGCTGCTGCGTAGTTGATTGCTGAGCGGCTGTCAGTGTCGCATCGGATTGCGATGACGGCGCTTTGAGTTGCTGTTCCTGAGATTCGCGGTTTACTGACTCGAGCGCACTCTTCGAGGCTGGCGTGATTAATTCTGATGAGTCCTGTTGTGTCATTGCCAACGCAGATGTCGCACTAATACCCAGTACAGCTGTTGTTAACACTAAAGTGGCCGAAATTAATTTTGCCATCACAGGGACTCTTAATTATTGTTTTGATTGATTTTCAGTCTATCAAGATTTGAAAAAAATGAAACAAAATCCTTACTTAAGTAGTTACCCGATGCGTTAATAGACAAGCAAAAACTGGCCGCAATGCCCGCAAATACTGCAGCTTACTCCGCCCAAAAGTTATGTCGGTATTCGCTATTAAGTAGTAACTTAACGTGTCGCATCAAATGCCTGCAGCGCGCTTTAGCAATCCCCAAAATACCTGATACATTATACGTAAAGGCAATCTGTTCACGCCCATAACCCGATAATATTCTCGACAGCTTCAGCCATTTTTGCCTGAGTTTCGAGTCCTGACAAAATATTCGAATACGTTGTTCAATATGTTGTTTCGCCGCTGAATTATCCCGTGTAACCGGTGTTAACTGGTTAAAAAGCAATGCAATTCCTTGCAGGGTTGCCTGTAACAATCCTTGTTGGTTAACCAGCTGGAAATGTTTTTCAACACGCCGCCAGTCAATGTCTTGCTGATAGTGACAGATGAGTCGATACAGATGATAAAACTGACGCAGGTCCAGGTGCTTCTGGCGATAGCCAAAGTGTGAAATTTCACTGTGAGCGATACAGTGAATCGCCTGGTCGGTCGGGTTCAATTGCCAACAAGTGAGTTCTCCCCGAACAACAAGGGGTTCGGCACCTTGCCACATACAAGTGTCCGACAGCACCTCGCTGGCAGGCGCCTTTAACCCCTGGCGATGAATTTCAATACCACACATACTGTTCGGTTTACATAATGACGGTGCATGATGGTGGTTGTCCGAGTGCAATGCATAAGGAGCTTCATCAGTTTGATAGCCGTATTGTTCAAGCAACGAAAATGCCTGTTGCTGTTGCTCCGGGTTTACCAGGATGTCGACATCACACATATATCGCATTGCCGGTGATGGGTAAGTCGCATTAAACAGACTTGCTGCTCCCTTCAACAGTATGTGTTCAATGTTTGCATCAGCAAGTAACTGATGTATATCGGTAGTCTCCTGTTTTATATCGATATTTCTTTGTCGGTACAGGGTACTTACTTCGTTAAGGTATTGTTGCAGAATATGAGGAAGCTGGGAAAATATTTTGAGTTTTTTCAGACGATAACATAACGCACCGGTCAGCCAGAATTGATTCGATAACTCAATTAACGGCAAATAAAGCTCTTCCGTCTGTAGAGTGATCATCAGGTCATGATCGATATCGGTCGGTTTCGTATTGTCAGAGAGTAGCAGCCCCAACTCAATAAAGGTTTGTCGAGTGACTTTTGCTGGTTTAGCGCCCATAAGTGATTGCCTGTCTTATAAAAAATTTATTCTTTGTGTTCAGGGGGCTGGTTGACTGGAGAATTGCATGTCTACGACCTGCTGCCAGGACCTGTTCAACATACCCTGACAGGCTTTACATTTAAAGAAAAACTATCACTTTTCGGCTAAGATTTTTTTCACATACTGAAAAGCCTGTTCCGATGAGCAGTATGACAACACGTCGCGATCAGCACTATCCATGAAGTTAGTCAGGTCTTTAACATCGCTTGCGGACAACTCGTGGCCAACCTGATAGCCCCCGCGAATTAATAACTCCAGCATCTCAATCACAGTTAACTGGCGTGAATGTACAGGTTCTTTTGGCATTGCCTGGCTTTTCAGTTGAGTACTGGTTGTAAAGTCTGGAGCGATAAAATAAACACTATCGCAGTCTGAATAAAACGTGGTTGATGTATCCTGTGAAATATCATCGTCTGGCCAGACATATTTAACGTCGCGCCCATCTTTAAGTTGCCACACTGGCTGGTGCTTTAATTGCGGGTATTCATTTTCAAGGGGGGCCCAGGCTCCTCGTTTGATAGCGATTGGCATTGCGATGGTTAACGCATCGAATTTATCATTGAATGCGATCATTTCATCGGAATGCACCGCAAACCCCCGCTTTGCCAGATAAGCTGTCAAGGTCGACTTTCCAGCCCCTGATTTGCCTGGCAACAGCAATAATTTTCGGTTTTCAGACAAGGCGGCACCGTGGAAACAAAAGCGAAAACCCGATGCCTGGTACGTCAATATCTGAATACGTTCAATTAATACCGGGGCAACCTGGTTAAACTTGAGCTCAGTTGCAATTAACTTACCCTGGGAATAAAACTCAAATTGGAGGGATTCTGAGTCAGGCGCATCGCTGATGGCCGGTGCATGTTTGCCAATTTTTATTTCAAATGCGAACTCGGCACAACCCGCAACATCCGTTGCCAGGAACGATACCGGTTTGAATATTTGCTCAAGCTCGGTGCGCAGGCGTTGATGTTTACAGCAAAGCCGAAACACCAGACCTGCTATTCGAATCCAGAGCAGTTCGGGCTCAGGACAATTTTCCTTAGCTTGCGGCGAAGCCAGGCATCGGTCAGTGCGGAAGGCATTGCGTTTTGCAATTTCAAAATACAGGCTATCACGATATTGCCGCAACGGTTCGTTGTTGGAGGGAGGCAAATTGGCATCTACATCAGCATCGAACCTTGCATGGTACAAACCTGAAAGCAGCCAATACAGACTCTCTATATCTTCGACGGATTGCCGACTCAAATTGGTTATTTGTGCGATACATTGTTGCTTATCGACGCCAGCGTCCATGACCAGTAATAACGCGATCCCGGCAGGTTCCAGCTTATGAAGGGTATTTCTTTGATGGCAAAACAACAGTCCCTGCTCCCCATCGACCAGTAACTGAAGCTGTGTATTGTTCAGGGGAATGTGTTGCACTAAAGCTTAAATTACCTAACGCCGGTCCGGATTAAAAGCCATTCGACTCTGGTGGACAGTGTTTATTCTGCTGATTGGGTCTGCAGGATTTAGGCGCTGCAGAGGTTTTCGGTGTCATCAATGCCGTTACCGCCAGCGGGGTTACTGCTGCTAACTTACCGTATTTTTTGATGAACTGTCTCCGCGCCTGTTCAGGCGTTAACTCATCGTTATCGACAGCGTCGTTTGCTTTCTTGTTATTATTCATCTTCGCACACTCGTTATAAGTTTAACTCGTTGAAACTTATGGGGGTTAATCTTATGCAACGACCATAGTAAAAAGGAACCATGGTAAATGCAAGACATTAGCGAAGGTTTGCGCCAGGATGGCAAGAGGGGGATTAGGTTGCGATAAAAAACGGGAGCATAAGCTCCCGTTTATTCGGAGCTGGTTACCAGATTTTTACTCGCTTCTCAGGAGCAATATACATCTTGTCACCTTCCTTAATACCGTATGCTTCAACAAACTCCGGCATATTGGACAATGAACCTAACACTCTAAAATGCCCCGGAGAATGCGGGTCAGTAGCTACCTTTTTACGTAACGCCTTTTCAGTAGCTTTCCCACGCCAGATCTGCGCGTAGCCCATGAAGAAACGTTGGTCTCCAGTTAAACCATCAATCACCGGCGCTTCTTCACCATTCAGTGAATTCTTATAGGCACGGTAAGCGATAGTCAGTCCTGAAAGGTCACCAATATTCTCGCCTAAGGTTAATTCACCATTAACGTTGAGGTCATCAAATACCTTGTAGCCGTTGTACTGGTCAACTAGCTGGCTGGCACGTTTCTTAAACTCAGTAAGATCCTGCTCGGTCCACCAATTGCGCAGGTTTCCATCGGCATCGTAACGGCTTCCCTGGTCGTCAAAACCATGGCCCATTTCATGACCGATAACTGCGCCAATACCGCCATAGTTTACGGCGTCATCAGCTGCCATATTGAAAAACGGCGGTTGCAATATAGCGGCAGGGAATACAATTTCATTCACCGTAGGGTTATAGTAAGCGTTTACCGTTTGTGCCGTCATATGCCATTCCCAATCACGAATTGGGCCGCCTACTTTTTCCAGGTCTTTTTGAAAACTCGATATGTTTGCACTTTGCAGGTTGGCAATTAATGTATCTGCATTGATATCGATATTAGAATAGTCTTCCCATTTATCCGGATAGCCAATTTTTGGCGTAAACGCGGCAAGTTTTACCCGCGCGGCCTTTTTAGTATCTTCAGACATCCACTCTAGGCCGTCGATACTCTCGCCATAAGCCGTACGCAGGTTTTCAACCAGTTCGGTCATGCGCGCTTTCGCTTCCGGCTTAAAGTGACGCTTCACGTATACCTGAGAGATGATTTCACCGAGATTGCGGTTAACCAGGCTAACACCACGTTTCCAGCGCGGCTTTTGCTCTTGCTGACCGTTAATATTTTTGCCATAAAATTCAAAGTTCTGTTGATCGAGTTCAGCCGTTAAGTAAGACGCATAACCATTGATCACTAGCCAGTTTAGGTAAGATCTCCAATCGTCCATGGAAACTTCTGCAACCAGTTCACCAAACCCTTCGACAAAGTCAGGCTGGTTGATAATAATGTCCTGCTGCTTGTCTGCGCCAAGGGTCGTTAACCAGGCTTGCCAGTTAAATTTGTCGGTCACGCTATTCAGATCGCTAACGGCAAACTTATTGTAGCGCTTTTCACTGTCACGAGTCTGAACGCGGGTCCAGTGTAATTTAGCGAGTTTAGTTTCAAGAGCCATGATAGATTCTGCCGCTTGTTGGCCATTTTCCTGACCGGCAAGAGTAAACATTTTCTCAATGTGAGCGACGTAATCTTTACGCATGTCTTTAAAGCGCTGCTCTTCTTTAAAGTAATAATCGCGATCTGGCAACCCTAACCCAGATTGCCAGACGTGGCCTATGTAACGACTTGATTGCTTAGCATCAGCACTTACGTAGAGGTGCAGAGGGGATCCTACACCAATCATTTCTGTTTTCGCGAAAAAGCCTGCCAATTCATCTTTATTGTTAATAGCGGCAATTTCCGTTAACAGCGGTTCAATCGATTTAACACCGAGCTTGTTAAGTTGCTCTTGATCCATAAACGAATTGAATAGGTCTGCAACTTTCTGCTCATCACTACCCTTTTCCAATTCACCTGCTACCGCCAGTTCTTCAATGATGGCTTTCACATCTTCATCAGCTTTATCACGCAGGTCGTAAAATGAACCAATCGCCGTTTTATCGGCGGGCATCGGATGCGAGTCTAACCAACCGCCATTAACATACAGATAAAAATCATCCTGAGGTCGAATAGCCTTATTCATGTTAGCCATTTCAATACCTGAGGTAAGTGCCGTTTTTTGTGTAGCTACCTGAACGGTAGAAGAATTCTCGTTGTTCGCCGGCTCACCATTACAGGCCGCCAGTAATAATAAAGACGAGCATACAGCGCCCGAAACCATTGTTTTCATTTTGTTATTCCAATTAAGTTTATGGATTTAATCGATATTGATACTACTGCAGTCGAATAACAAGGTCTATAGGGTTACAAGTTTTGTTACAAATGCAGAGTCGAAGCTCCCGCTTCGACTCTGCTAGAAAGACGGAGACTACGTCGAGGGAGATAACCTTCTCGATGTCAGGTTCTCGGTTATGGCCAGGGAAGGCCTGTTTGCAGAAAATGCAGGAGCAATTTTCTGTGACAGACTATCGTCGGTTATGGTCATGGATGACCGGTATGCCGAAAATGCATGGATGCCGGCATGGACGCTGGTATGTCGGAAATGTCTGGAACATATTTCCGATTCAATTTTCGGTGACAACGAAGAGCCTTCACCCGAAGTAACTCTTTGAGTTACGTACCCGGAGCCAATGCTTTTGATTGGCGTACCCGGAATAAAACCTTTGGTTTTATATACCCGCTCCCCTAAAACAAATTACTAGTTGCTACGCGCAATCTTTGATTGCATGCCAGGAACGATTTTAATCGTGTGCCAGGAGCGATAGCGTGCTAGGAATGTAATGTGCTCGCAGCTGAAAGCTAAAGGCCGTTCGCCATCCGAGGCCAGAAACCTGAATCCTGAACCCCGTTAATCAGTAGCAACTTGTTGCTACTGATTAACATAACCATTCGTTATCAGATAGTCGACGATTTGCTCTGCACATGCACGAATATCCTGCTCAGCAGTTTTTACGTGAATTTCCGGTTGATGAGGGATGTCATAACCAGAGTCAATCCCGGTGAAGTCCTGGATCTCACCGGCCCGGGCTTTTTTATAAAGACCTTTGGGATCCCGTTGCTCACATATTTCAATCGGTGTATCAATAAAGATTTCGATAAATTCACCATCGTCGAGCAGGTTCCTGGCCATATCGCGATCCGATTGAAACGGTGAGATAAACGCCGTAGAGACAATCAAACCAGCATCTACAAACAACTTCGAAACCTGACTGATGCGACGAATATTTTCAATCCGGTCTTCATCGCTAAAACCTAAATCGCCGTTCAGTCCATGGCGGACGTTATCACCATCAAGGAGATACGTATGGCATTTACGCTCAAATAATAAATCATCAACCGCATTCGCCACGGTTGATTTACCTGAACCACTGAGTCCTGTGTACCATAGCAAACAGGGACGTTGTTTTTTTAATCTGGCACGGTCCGCCTTAGTCACTAGATGCGGATGCCATACGGTGTTTTCAGTTTGCATAACGTTCCAGGGAACAGCGATAAGCTCTAAGCTATAATATAAACGACAAGCTTGGCTGGCTATTTCGCTATTCCCTACTCCTTAAAATTTAGTTTTGTGTTAATTTAGTTCCAGGGGAACAGCTTCAAGATGTAAGTTTTGCTCGCTATTCCCAAGGCCAATATGTTGATTCTATCAGGGTTGGCAATCATTGGTCGTTTCTGTCAGCCGGCTATTGATTCTTTTTCCGTACCTGCAACGTTACTTTGCCATTATCATCTTCGAAACGACGATAGTTTTTCAACCAACTCAAGAGCCAAATAAAACAGTCACCTGGCAATTTACCACTTACCGCTTACCGCTTCTTCAGAACGGAAACACCTGCGGAATCATAAATAACACCACGGTAATATAGGTTAATGATACAGGGATGCCGGCTTTTACAAAATCTACTAATCGATAATTACCGGCGTTAAACACCATAACATTGGTTTGATAACCATAAGGACTGATAAAACTGCCACTGGCGCCAAACGCGACCGCCATAATAAATGGTACCGGGTTTACGCCAAGACCGATGGCGATGTTATAAGCGATCGGGAAGATTAACGCCGCTGCGGCATTGTTGGTAATCAACTCCGTCATCAGCAGGGTGATAATAAACACCGCTGCAAATGCGAAGATGGCACTTTGCCCGGATAGAAAGTTATGAACATGCAGGGCGATTACCTGTGACAGGCCAGTAGACTCAAGCGCCGTCGCCAGTGTCAGGGCACTCACTACAATGACCCAGATTTCCAATGGAAAGCGGCGTTTTATTTCATTGATGCTTAGTGACTTGGTTGCAAACAGTGCTGCCATATAAAAGATAAGGCACTTCAGCAACGGGACTTCAAATATCACCGAGATGGAAATCGAACCAAGGAAACCAAACAAGGTTAGTTTATCGCGCCAACCGGTTAACATATTATCCGGTTTAACACCGGTTATTATATAAAAATTCTTACTCAGGTTGGTTCGGGTAATAAAGTCCTTACCTACGGCAAGCACCAGAAAATCGCCGGATTGAATAACCAAATCGCCCAATTTACCAGACAATGTGGCCCCTTCACGGCGAATAGCAACAACTGCCGCATCAAATCGCGCCCGGAAGCCTGCCTGTTTCAGCGTCATACCGATGATGGCACTGCCTGGTTTAATCAATACCTGCGTCAGGTTATCCCGCAACAACCCGTCCTGTTCGGCGAATAGCTTTAACCCATCAAATTGCTGCAGCACGAATACCTTTGATATATCGCCGGTAAAAATTAACTTATCACCTGGTCGCAGAAACTCTTCTGGTGTTACCGGAGAAATCATATGACCATGACGAATGATCTCCACTAAAAACAAGGAGTCAATATTACGCAGGCCATTCTCTTCAATTGACCTGCCAATTAATTTTGAATCCTCCATCACTTCCGCTTCAACGAAATAGTGTTTTTCACTCCTGGTTGTTGATTCGGTGAATGGTAAGGTTTTAAGGCGGATAAATAACACCGACAGGCAGGCGATTAAAGCTGTAAGTCCAATCAGGGTAAAGTCGAAAAATTTTAACCCAGGTAAGCCCTGGTCAATCAGCATGGAATTTACAATAAGGTTGGTCGAGGTTCCAACCAAGGTTAAGGTGCCGCCCAGTATGGCGGCGTATGAGACAGGTAGCAGCAGTTTCCCTGGGTTGATAAATTTATTGTTTTTGATTGGCGATATTAATGTCGCCACCACAGCCGTATTATTTAAAATGGCGGACGCGAGCGCCGTGCCAATCAAGGTTCTAAAATAGGATTTCAGCTTTTTTCTGGATATCATCCGATTCGCCAGAATGCGCAGGAAGCTGGTTCTTTCCAGGGCAAATGAACAGGTGATCAATAAAATCAGAGTGATCAATCCAGGGTTAACGGCATTAGTGAATATTTGCTTGGTACTGACAAATGAAAAGCTTAAACAAACCAATGTCGAGGCGGCAAAGACACGCTCTGGAACGTTTTGGAATTTAATCAATCCTGCAAAGGTAGTGATAAACACACCCACCATAAACCATTGATCGATATTTAGCATGAATCGCCTATGATTTTTGTCAGAACAGGTATTTATGGTTGACAATCATAGCAACACAAAGTTCTAACTTATTGTAATTATTCGTTTAAGATAACTGAAGGAATTGAGAGTCGCAAGTACTACTAATCCAACCACTGTGGCGCAGCGCAGCACGACATGAGTACTGGATAAGCCGGTCATGGATAACCGGCTTATCAAGGTATCACTAAATGGATTTACAATCCCACTCGGGGAAGGTTGCCCGAATAAACGCATTCAAGTCTTTTTCAGACTGTGAGTATTCTCGCGCCTGCGGCTTATCGTCATCCGCAACCGTAGTCTCACTAATCATACCGGCACCAACGGTAATATTGGTCAATCGATCAATAATCACAAAAGAGCCAGTGCCTTTAACTTTTACGTATTCATCGATGACAACCGGGTTATTAGTCTGAACGACGCAAGACGCAATTTCATTTAACTGCATCTCACTTTCTTCAGTGTGCTCCAGCGTGTTGACATCGATACGATAGTCAATTTTTTGCACCCGGCCATACGTATTTTTGGTACCAATTTTAAATTCATACTCTTTACCCGGCTGCATTGCCGCATCGTTCATCCAAACGATGGTTGCGCGAAATTTATCGGAAGACGTGGATAGCTTGTTTGACTTTACTAGCACATCACCACGCGAAACATCGATTTCATCATTCAGGGTAATGGTCACCGCCTGACCAACAGAAGCCGATTGTAAATCACCATCGGCGGTAACGATGCTTTTAACCGAGGAAGTTTTACCCGAAGGCATTGCCGTGATCACATCACCGACATGAATAATGCCACCTGCAATGGTGCCGCAAAAACCACGAAAATCAAGATTTGGACGGGTCACATACTGAACCGGGAACCGAAAGTCATCGGTATTATTATCCGTATCTACTTTCACCGTATCGAGTAATGCCATCAAAGTCGCGCCTGGGTACCATTCCATCGGCTCGGACTTATTAACCACGTTGTCACCTTTCAAGGCTGATATTGGCACAAAGCGAATATCGGGAATATCCAGCTGTTCGGAAAACGATTTATAATCTTCCTTAATCTTGCGATAAATATCCTGAGAATAATCGACAAGATCCATCTTATTAACGGCGACGATAATGTGCTTAATGCCTAACAACGAACATATGTAACTATGACGTTTGGTTTGTGTTTGTACCCCATAACGGGCATCTATAATCACAATTGCCAGGTCACAATTGGATGCCCCGGTTGCCATATTGCGTGTATATTGTTCGTGGCCGGGGCAGTCGGCGATGATAAACTTGCGCTTTTCCGTTGCAAAATAACGATAGGCGACGTCAATAGTGATGCCTTGCTCGCGTTCAGATTGCAACCCGTCTACTAACAATGCCAGGTCAAACTCCTGATCTGTGGTATTAAATTTCTTAGAATCCGATTTTATTGCCGCCATATGATCTTCAAAGATCAGTTTTGAATCGTGCAACAATCGGCCAATCAACGTCGATTTACCATCATCGACATTACCGCAGGTCAAAAAGCGCAACATATCCTTGTTTTCATGCACTTTAAGATATTCTTCAATATCCGTTTCTAATAAAGTTTGTTCATTCATCGCATTCATAAATAAGTCGTTAGACGTTGTAAAAGCTGTAAACTGTAAGGCTGTAAGCCGTAAGCTGTAGGGCTGTAAGGAAAAAGCACTTTATCGCCTTATAGCTCTATAGCTTTATAGCTTTATGGCCTTGCTTTGCCGTTTTACTTTTCGTCCTGTTGCTCCGTTATTTTAATCCGTAACCCATTTAACATGGAATTGTTGTAACTCGTGTCAGTCTGCCACCGATAAAACTGAATTTTGCAGCTGTACGGCTTTAAGGCTATAAAGCTTTAGGGCTTTAGGGCCGTAAAATAAAAACCTCTTTATCGCCTTACAGCTTTACAACCTTATAGCTTTCAAGGTTATTTTTAATCAGGATTAAAAATAACCTTCCATTTTCTTTTTCTCCATTGAGCCAGAAGAGTCATGGTCGATCACCCGCCCCTGACGCTCAGACGTTTTCGTCAATAGCATTTCCTGAATCACATCCGGCAACGTAACCGCTTCAGATTCCACCGCACCTGTTAACGGGTAACACCCCAAGGTACGGAATCGAACCATTTTCATCTTAGGAGTCTCACCTTTGTGAAGCGGCATGCGATCGTCATCAACCATGATCAAGGTTCCATCTCGCTCAACCACAGGTCGCTCTGCTGATAAATATAAAGGCACAATTTCAATATTTTCCAGATAGATATATTGCCAGATATCCAGCTCTGTCCAGTTCGATAAAGGGAATACGCGAATACTCTCGCCCTTATTCACTTTACCGTTATAGGTATTCCATAATTCCGGACGCTGGCTTTTGGGATCCCAGCGATGGTTTTTATCGCGGAACGAATAAACGCGCTCTTTTGCCCGGGATTTTTCTTCATCGCGACGGGCACCGCCAAATGCCGCATCAAACTGATGCTTATCAAGGGCCTGTTTTAATGCCTGGGTTTTCATAATGTCCGTATACTTAGCGCTACCATAATCAAATGGATTAACGTTCGCTGCCCTTCCCTCTTCATTGGTATAGGTAATCAGATCCATACCGTACTTTTGAGCGATTCGATCACGAAATTCAATCATTTCCCTGAACTTCCAGGTCGTATCAATATGCATTAAAGGGAACGGGGGTTTCGCCGGGTAAAAGGCTTTCATGGCTAAATGCAGCATAACTGCTGAGTCTTTACCGATCGAATACAACATAACCGGGTTATCAAACTCTGCCGCGACTTCGCGAATGATGTGGATAGATTCAGCTTCCAACTGCTTTAAATGTGTTAAGTTCATGATAGACCGACATTATTATTTGAGACTACGAATGAAGAACAATGATTATTCCATATTTTAGTGACATCTACGACCAGAATGGTGTAATCGCTCTACACGATTGTTTTATAACTTATAGCTTAAAATACGGTGATTATCTAAGTTTGTGAATTAAATTAATATTTGCTGATTCCTGGCAATTGCGGCGGCCTTTATACCTTTCATCCCTCCCGGTATTGTCGTGCGGTGTACTTATGTCCATGAAAGCATACCCTTACCGCATCCTGCTAACAGGGCATACATACATCCATGTAATAACCCTTTCCGCAAATAGAATATTTGCTCCCGGCATATTCGATATACCTACTTCCGTGTAGGCAGCTCATCGAAAATTGAATCAATTGCCAGTTCCATACACAATTGATATACCGCCATCCGTGGCGGCATCCATGCATTTTCGACATACACGCCGTCCATGACGATAACAGGGCATACATACATCCAAAAACATATGTATCATCCCTCCCTGTGATGCAGTGTACTTATGTCCCTATAAGCATACCCCTTCCGCAAATCGAATATTTGCTCCCGCATATTCGATATACCTACTTCCGTGTAGGCAGCTAACAGGGCATACATACATCCAAAAACACATGCATCATGCCTCCCTGTGATGCAGTGTACTTATGTCCCTATAAGCAAAAACCAGCCCGAAGGCTGGTTTTAAAAGACGATGTAAAAACAGTTAAATATTAAATTTTAACTTTCTTACGCTCGGCTGTGTCTTTGATGTACTGTGCCCAACTGCGAGCTGCACGGCGAGACTTAGGATCTTCCTGTGCTTTTTGAATCGCAGCATATGCTTCTTTATACTTCTCTTGGTAGAAGTACGCTTCAGCAATCGTCATGTAAACAGAGCCTTTGTTATCGATATCTAAATCGATAGCTTTTTGCAATGCCTGAGTCGCGGCAGTGTATTGCTGCGATTGTTGCAACAACATGCCCTGACGGCGGTAATGCTTGGCTTCGTTCGACAATTTAGCGGTATCACCAAAGTATTTAGCGGCAGTTTTGATTTCCTGAGCAGCGTGGAAAGAGTTAGCCATCGAGAACAGGTTTTCACTGGTACGTGGAATTAACCCGTTATCAATATACTTCTCTAACAACTTAGCAGCTTTGTACGGAACATTGTTATTGGCATATAAGTTTGCCAACATTTTGATTTCCGACTCTTTTTCCAGGTAACCCTGCTTGTATGCAAGATCAAGCGTGTAAAGTGCACGATTATAATCTTCAACCAGGGTGTAGAACATACCTAACTGTGTCCACCAGGTTTTGTTTTCTGGGAACAACTGCAATACTTCTTCAAGAACCTTGACCGACTCTGGATACTTTTTACGCTCGTAATAAGATGTCAATTTCAAGATATATGGATTCTGGTTAGGCTCTTCGTACAAAGCAATAGCCTTGTCCGCTGGGCCAATCATTTTATCCAGCTCTTTCAGCTCGTAATGAGCCTGAGCAATCTTGACGTAAGTGTTGGCATCTTCTTCACCGGTATATTTCATCCAGGCGTCGTAGTTGCCTAACGCTTCACGATACATCTTCTGTTGGATCTGCAAATCAGCCAATAACTTGATTGAGTCTGCATGCTCCTTTTCATTTAGAACATCGCCTTTGGTGGCCTTTTCAAGATACTCAATCGCTTTAGCGCTATTGGCATCACCACCTTTAGTCGCGTACATGTTGGCAATAAAGCGGTCCACGTAAGCACGGTCATATTCTTTCGAGGCATCAATATCAAGCAAAATTTCTAAGGCTTCATCAATGCGGTCTTCTGAATAGGCTTCAAAAGCTTTCTGAACTTTTTTACCTACTGACGGACCAACGATCTTGGTCTTTTTCTTCTGCTTTTCCTGTTGCTCTGCAGCAGCAACTTGCGTTGCTACCGGCAGGGTTGCAGTTGCAACAAAAGCAACAAGCAAAGATGAACCAATGATTTGTTTAAGCATTATTGAGCACCTCCGTCTTGACCCATTTTGAAGTCAAGCTGAACAGTCATGCCTGGTTGCTTGAGTGGCTTACCATCAACAATCTTCGGCTTGTATTTCCACTTACGAAGCGCACGCTTGGCTTCTTTGTCGAAAATACGCTTAGGTTCAGCAGCGATAACCTCAACATCTTCAACTCCACCAACTTCATTGATGGTAAAGCTTAGCTGTACCCAGCCCTCTTTACCGTCGCGAGCAGCCTGGATCGGATATTTAGGTTCGATCCGGACGATTGGAGTTGCTTCACCATCACGACCGAAACCAGCACCTGGAGCATCCATCCCGGCAGATGCACCGGATAACTCGACACCTGGAACATTGAACGACAGACCACTGTTGTTATTGCTCGTGTCAGGTTCCGGAGCCTGTGGTTTAGGCGGAACTTTGGGCGGCGGTGGCGGTGGTGGTGGCACACGTTTGCGCTCCTGAACATTTGACTTAGGTGGCGTCGACACAATGTCGATGATCACTTGATCCTGATCACCTGCATTACGCTTTGCACCACCTGAGATCAAGTATGCCATGAAGACAAACAGACCAAAGGTTACAGCCACGCCCAATAGTATTGATACTAAAAAGCGAACCATAATTAAGCACCTGTTGCTGCAGCAATGGAAATCTTATCGATTCCTGCATCCTTAATTGCATCCATAACCTTAACAACAACACCATGACGGGCGCCTTTGTCAGCCTGGATGATTACAATATCAGTTGGTTGTTCAGCAAGTAGTTTTTCGATGTTTGCAGAAACACGCTCTACATCAACTACACGCTTGTCCATCCAAATTTCACCATTCTCACGAATTGCAATAAAGATGTTCGCGGATGGTTTCTTACTTGCATTAGCCGCTTTTGGCTTCTGCACATCAATACCAGCTTCTTTCACGAAAGAAGTAGTAACAATGAAGAATATAAGCATGATAAACACGATGTCTAGCATCGGAGTCATATCGATTGCAGCTTCTTCTTCTTCACGAATACGTTTACGTGCCATTAGAAAATCTCTCTAGTGATGAGGCAAGCTATCAACAAGCTTGGCCTTGGCCATTTTAACTTTAGCATCCAGTCGGGAGCTGAAAAATACTCCGGAAAGGGCTGCAACCATACCAGCCATCGTTGGAATTGTTGCCATTGAGATACCTGCCGCCATCAGGCGCGGGTTACCTGTACCCTGTACAGCCATAATCTCAAATACTGCAATCATACCAGTTACGGTACCCAACAGACCGATAAGTGGACACATAGCAACCAAGGTTTTAATGGTTATCATACGTGCGTCTAATATCTCTGCCGCTTCAGAAATCCATGCATCTCTAATTCGATGTGCATACCAGGATGTCGTATCAGTACGTGCGTCCCAACGAGCGATAATATCGCGCTTCATTTTTGGGTAGACCGAAGTCAAAAACCAGTACTTTTCGATCATCAAGATCCACATTAAGAAGAGTGCCAAGGCGACGAAGTATAATACGAAGCCGCCTGTCGCAATAAATTCCCTGACAGATTCCCAAAGTTCTATCAGGTATAACATTATTGTTTCTCCTTCTCGGCGATAGAAGCAACGATACCCGCGCTTTGCTCGTCAAGGACATGGAAAATAGTCTTAGCACGACCAGCAACAATGCTGTGTACAAGAATTAGAGGCAATGCAGCAATCAGACCCATAGCAGTCGTTACAAGTGCCATTGAGATGTCGCCAGCCATGATTTTCGGGTCACCAGTACCGTAAAGTGTGATTGACTGGAACGTACCAATCATACCAACAACTGTACCTAGTAGACCTAACAGAGGAGCGATAGCCGCGAAAATCTTGATGATGTTGATACCACGTTCAACCTTTGGAGTTTCACGTAAGATGGCTTCATCAAGTTTCAATTCAAGAGATTCAGCATCGATGTCTTTGTTCTCTTGGTAAACCGTCAACATACGACCCAGAGGGTTGTTGCTGTTCGGCTGAGACGTATTCTTAAGCTGAGACTTGATCTTCGCACCTACAGAACCTAAGAAAATCAGACGTTCGATAGCAATTAAGAAACCTAAAATCAGAACCGCTGTGATTACATAACCAACGGTACCACCCTGGTGATAACGCTCTTCCCAAGTCGCTTTTTGAGTTTCAAGCTTAAGGATTTGACCTTTTGAAGGGTCAATGAAAAGAGGCGCATAACCTGAAGTGGTTTCCATGAAAGGAGCAACAGAACCAACCGCTGTGTCAGGTTGCTTACCTAATGGTTGGATTTGCTTTTGCTCATCGTTGTAATCAAGGTAGCCTTGATCGGATAACAGGTTGAATGAACCAACACGGGTAACCGTTTGAGTCGCCTGGCCACCGTCTAGCATAGTAACTTCAGCGTCAAACGTTGAAACTTTGCCAGATTCAGTCATTTCAGTTTGTAAAGCAAACCATAATTCTTCTAGTTCAGAAAGAACCGGAATTTCTTTAGCATTGGCTAATTTGTCCAGAACTTCTTCGCGACCTGGGTATTCAGCGCTAACGATAGACGTTGCGATACGGCCGTAGGCGTTACCAGAAGCACGACGCACAACACCAAACATCTCACCTAAGTCACCTTTAGCTGCTTCCAGCTCGGCTTCTTTAGTTGTCAGCATGGTCTCGTTGTCAGCAAATTGCTTAGTCAGGCGAGCGTTACGATCTTGTTCACGCTTTAACTCAGCTTTAGCTTTGTTTAATAACGCCTGCTTGTCAGAACGTGCTGAAAGGAATTCCTGTTCACGTTTTTGATCAAGTTTAGCTTCAGAAACACGGTCAGCTTTAACTTGCTTTAACAAATCATCAAGAGTGTTGGCAGATGCTACAGAAATACCTGCAGTTAATGCTAAGGTTGCAGTGATTACTGCGCTTTTAATAATCTTTTTCATTATTCACCAGCCCCCGCTGCATATACTGGTAATTTAACTAGATCAGGAGCAGTTTGTTTACGCGCCATACGAATTGCTTTAGTGATAGGGCTCAGGTATTCATCTTCCAGAGCTTTCCATTCACGAGAACTGTGTTCCCAGATCCAGGCATTTTTCAAGTCAAGAGATTGAGCAACCAATACGGTACGACCCATGTGAACGAAATCTACAGTAATGTTCTTACCTTCGAATTCCAGATCGCCCTGGTAAGCAGAGAACATTGAACCGTAGTCAGTTTCAATTTCGTAAGCTTCCAATACCAGACGGAATTGCTCAGCAACAGAAATACCCTGGCGGCTCATTACGTCCTTCAGACGCTCTAAACGCTCAGTACGGTCTTTCAGGTTTACAGGGATGTCTAATGCGATGAACTCTTCTAGAGAGTCGATCATCTTATACATTAGAGGAACAACACCTTTTTTGGTTTCCTGGATAGTACCGATTTGACGCTCTAGTGAATCGATACCAGCTTGCTGATCGTTTACCAGACGTTGTACGTGGTCATTGTAAACTTTCAGGTTCTCAGTTTCGTCAACGACAGTACGGTACTCAGCCAGTAGCTCTTGAGTTTGCTCGTAGATGCTGTTGATTTTCTCTTGAGACTTAGCTGAAGCTTTAACGATCGTAGCTTCGCCATTTTGAAGTTCGTTGAGGCTGGCAGCGGAAGCAAAATTGCTACCTGCCAAAGCCAGTGCGCCAACAATCGACGACGCGATTAGGCTTTTCTTGCTTATTTTGGACATAGTTCCCAACCAATTGCTATTTAACTTTATCACTACCAAATACTTGGCGGTGCTGAATTTACTAAATTCAGTGCTCAGTTGTTTTAAAAATAGAAACACAATCTTGTTAACCTCATTGCAACAAAATGCAGCAACCAAGTTGTCAAAATTGTTATTTCTACTCTGATTTTTTAAAAATACAGCTCTATATAAGACAATAGCCTGACGTCAAAGTCAAACATTTTACTGAACTCGCAAGAACTGTTTAAAAATTAAGCTTTAATAGCGTTTTTTTTAATAAAAACTGCCAATAAATGCACGATTATTCATATTGACTAACATCTTTGTACTAAGATGCTCGTATTAAGTCAAATATTAATCACCTGTTTGTATCTTAAAAAGACATCATAAACAAGATTTCAGACCTGCCAGTCACCGTCAAAAACCCGGACAATCAGTTAACTTCCAATTTACAAAGTGGCACTGAAGCCATCGAACAGAATCCAATGAATTGTCGTCGGAAACAGCCAAATTCTAGCGGCGACCCAGGTTAAACCATGAACCTCCGTTCAAACGATACCGATATTGTTGAAATGTTACTTGAATACAACGATCAGATACCGCTATCTCCTGCTCGTTTCGCACCACTTTGGAATAATCAGCAAACACATCTACCCAAAGTTTCGTACCTGTTGTTAAGTCTAGCATGTTCCTCTGAGATCGAAGGAAGAAGTAAAGTGAATTTCAATAAATTCTGTGGCGGTTGTAGATAGGACTTACTCTAAAGGAGTGACTGCTTTTAAACTGAATAGTTTTTAAATGAGTAATCAAAAACTTGTTCATTCACCGTCATAGCACAGAAGCACTTCTAAATGGAAAAAAGCACCAGCAATGCCGGTGCTTTTATTAACATGGCTAAACCTTAGAACTGCATCGTCAGGCTGAACTGGAAGTACTGACCAGTCACATCATAAGCCTCTGATACAGTGTTGATACCAGTACCACCACTGGCAAAACCCTGCCCCGCAAACGGCGGTTGCTTGTCAAACAAGTTACGCACATTCACGGTTACATTGGTTGCGTCGGTAATATACCAGGTGGCGAAAATATCATGGTAAACCACGGAAGGGAAAACGTTGGCCCCTTCCAGGGCAGCAAAGTCAGTAAAGTTAAAGTTACTGCCGTCCACAGAATCCACAGATGAATCCCAGTAGCGCATGCGCCATGCGAATGCCCAACTATCAAGCTCATAACCCAGGTTCAGGTTGGCTCTATTTTCTGGCGTAAATACCTGGCCGGTAAAATCAATCTCAGAACCATCTTCAATGCTGGTCTGGATGTACTCAATCAGGTGGTTCCAGACTAAATCGGCGGTAAAATCGCCAACGCCAGTTTCAAGTCGGTACGACAACTCAAAATCGATCCCCTGGGTATCAAAGTTATTTTCATTTGATGTACCGGAGTTGACCTCGACCAATGCACCATTGGCGTCACGAATGGCGCCTATTTGACCGGATGGATCAGTACAGGTTGGATCAAACGTACTTGGATCAACATCAAAACAGCGAGTAAGCACCGTTGTGCGGCTAGTTGTTGCGATAGCATCCTCAATGGATATATCGTAATAGTCGACGGTCATGGATAGGTCATCGATGATTTGCCAGACAAAACCGGCACTAAAGGTATCGGCCGTTTCTTCCTGTACTGTTGTACTGCCACCAATCGTACCACCTGTACTTTGTGCCTCTATTTGAGTTAATGCAAACTCACCCTGTGCTGCAACCCGCGCCGCAATTTCAGGAATCGACAAACAGTTCGCCCGAACATTGGCATCCAGTCCATCTGAGCCGTCAGCTTGTAAATTGTTACAAGGATCCGACACATTGGCGAAAGTCTCACCGCGACCACCGTAAAGATCGGCTATATTTGGCGTACGAACAGCCGTCGCAAATGAGGTCCGTAACATCAGGTCATCAAATGGCGAAAATTCAAGGCCTAAATTCCATGTTGTCTGACCCCCAACGATTTCATGATCCGCATAACGTGCCGCGGCATCAACAATCAATGCATCTAAAATCGGTAAACTGACCTCAGCATAAACATCATTGGTGTAAAAGCTGCCATCGGTAGGTTCCGATTTATTGGTACTGGAAGCACCAGTCTGGGCTAAATCACCGGGTTGAAACACGCCTTTTTCCAGGCGGTGTTCAATACCCGCAGCCAATCCCATGTAACCACCTGGCAACTCAAACGGTAATTCACCGGCGATACTGGCACCGGTAACAAACTGTTCCGCCTGGCCAAATACTTTGGCTGGAACCTTGATGTAATCAACCGCTTCAGGGGTAACTGTACCTGCACCAAACAAATCCAATGGCACACAGCCTTGTAATACAGCAAGGTCATTACGACATTTCAAACCGCCCATACCGTCATCTACGACATCAAAGGCTAAAGCAGTACGTTCAATGTTTACCTGGCCACCACTTTCCTGGCGTTGGTCCGTTTTGCCCCAACTAATAAAGGCGTTTACAACCCAGCTATCGCTGATGTCCCAGTCAAAACCAGAAGCGATGCGAATGGTGTCACGCTCAACATCGGTAGAACGTGGGCCAAATTCCACCATACGACGTACCAGTCCCGGCAACGGGTCATTCAGAGTTAAACCATCAGCGATCAAGGCATCTCTAAGACCTTGCGGTACCATCGGATTGCCAACCAGCAATCCTACCTCGCCACCGCGATCCGGTAAGTAAACATCGGTAATCGCATCAAATGGTACCGGTTCGATGGTAGAATCATTGGTTTTTGAGGTGTTCCAGTTAACCTCGGTAAACATTTCCAAGGAGTCGCTGACTTCCTGTTTGATATTTAACGCCGCATATTTACGCTCTATTGGCGTTACCAATTGACGGTAAGATGCCCGGTTAAACCTGTCACCACTGTCATCACTGGCACCATTAAATGGTGTACCGTCGGTATTGTAACCACCAACGCGGCCCGCTGGCGGGAATGAAGAAAAAATGTTGCCGATTACTTCATTACCGTCATCGTCAAGGACGATGGCCTGGTCAAATTCGGAAAACTCACGATCAGACGATTTCAGGCCTTTATCATCATCGTAACCAATCGCCATGGTGACACTACCAGTGTCCCAGCTGTTACCTGCGGTCATATTAACCGTATATTTTTCCCGGTCGCTTTCGGCGGATATACCCGTTTGGGCGTTTAACTCTACCCCTTCGAAATCTTTCCGGGTGATGATGTTAACCACACCGGCGACCGCATCGGAACCGTAAACCGCGGAAGATGCACTCTTTAGGATCTCTATTCGTTCAATCATCGAGGCGGGAATGGCGTTCAAATCAACCGCATATCCCACAGAGGGAGATACACCCGAAACAAAACGGCGACCATTGACTAACACCAGGGTTCTGGATTCACCCAAGTTACGCAAGGCAGTGGTGTTCAGGCCCACCGAACCGGTGGTAAAAGCAGAATTAGATTGGTCAGTACCCGCGATAGCAACCGGGGTTTGGTTAAGGACATCGGCGACGTTCAAGGCACCTGTCTCAAGGATGTCATCCCGCCCGATTACGGTAACCGGAACTGGGGTTTCAAGGTCAGTTCTCTTGATCCGAGAACCGGTAACTTCAATTCGCTCGACTTCTTCAACAGCTTCATCCTGAGCATATACGTTTGTAGAAAGTGAATTTAACGCGATTAATACTGCACTACTTAAAAACGTTAAAGAACACCGGTGAAAACTAACGGAATTAGTATTCATGGTTTCTCCCTGGACCTTTTCTGGTCTTAGTTTTTTATATTATTAACATGCAATAAAACAGTGTATTACGAATTAGACCATAGTAAAACTTCAGAAAAATGACAACTTAATGACAATTTCTAACCAAGGTTTGTGGTATCCATATCGCGCCGCCTTACATTTTTACAGTAACTTTGTTTGATTTTCGTGAGAGACAATGAAACCTGAAAACTGCGCCCTAGCCTTCAATATAAAAGACATTACGAGCTTTTGATTTCACATTAAAGCAGGGTAAAACAGGGGAAAGGCGCTCATTACGACTATTCGATAAACAGATTAAAGTGGGAGCTGATTTTTTTTAAAAAAATTGTAACTATATATTGCCAGTAAATATCCTTAATACCGGTGGATACCTTGATTTGGTTAGGGTATCTTAACCAAAAAACAAGTTGTTAGTGACTCCATGAACACCACCATCAATTTAAATTACATTGTAAATCTGATACATAATAAACAGTACCCACAAGCGCTGCATTTATTACAAAAACTGTCACGTATCCAGCCAAAGAACCCTGATGTGTGGCATTTGAAGGCTATTGCAGATCAAGCCACAGGAAATACCAAAGAGATTGAAGCTACCCTTCAAAAAGTATTAAATATTGCGCCTCAACATCGAGCCGCACTCAGTAACCTTGCGATCCACTATAGAAAGCAAGGCGACATAATGAAGGCGTTAACTACATGGAATAGACTACTATCATTAAACCCAAATGATATTCGGGCTTTGTATCAATCAGGTCTCCTAAATCACCAGTTGAAAAAGTATTGTGAATCGGAACTGTTGTTAAAAAAAGCGCTGTTGCTCAATCCTGACAACGTTAATATTAAACTGGCGTTGGGTCAAAGTTACCTACACCAGGAAAAACTGGAATTAGCTGAACAAGAATTTCAGTCCATCATCGAAAATAGCCCAACAAACATAGCAGCGCTGAATAATCTCGGTATCGTATACAAAAAACAATGCGTTTGGAATAAAGCCATCTTAGTACTTGAAAAGGGGTTGAGTATGGCACCAAATCAGCCTGAGCTACTAAAAAACCTGGCGAGTTGCCTGACGTTAATGGGGCAGTCGACACAAGCTCAAAAAATCTATGAAGCTCTGGTAGAAAATCAGCCGGCCGATATTGATGCTCACCACTGGCTAAATCACATACTTTGGGAAAGTCAAAGTAGCGAATTCCTGTCGTCATACAAGCGAGCGATTAAAAAACGCCCTACCGATCTAAATTTGCAGTTAGCCTTAGCGAGAAAGCAACATCAAGCGGGTTTAGTTGATGAGGCTGAACAATCCTTGTTGGAGTTGCTTCGTCACGATAAAAAACACGGTGGAGCAAATATAGAATTATCGCGGCTATATCAGAGGCAACGAAAGTTCGACCGGGCATTTAAACATGCCAAATTAGCGACTTCGCATACAGATAGTGAGATTGCGAAAGAAGAGCTTGGTAAAGCTTATATGGGTATTGAAAAGCCCGAAAGAGCCCTGAAAATATTTAATTTACTATTGCAACAGTCTCCCTATCACCAAGGCTGGCTCGCTTATAAATCCATTGCGCTTAGGCTGTTGGGGGATGCTCAATATGATTATTTATGTGATTATCAGAAATTTATATTGGCCTGCGAGATTAACGTACCTCAGGGGTATAATAGTATCGAAGAGTTTAATCAGGAACTGGTAACAGTAATTAGCCAGTACCATTATGCGAAAGCACACCCTCTTGATCAGACTTTAGTGAACGGCAGCCAGACTGGTGAAAAGTTATTCGACTATCAAATACCAATAATAAAGCAATTGGTAAGTTCGTTTCGGGAACAAATCAGTGCGTTTCTCGCCAACCTGCCTAAAGACCCTAACCATCCTTTGTTACAGAGAAATACCGGCGCCTTTAGCGAAACGGATTCCTGGTCAGTTATTCTCCAAAGCAGCGGTTTTCATAAAAACCATTATCACCCAGCCGGTTGGTTTAGTAGTGCTTACTACGCCTCGGTTCCCTCCTGCGTGAGACAATCAGAGTCAGGACAAGGGCATATAAATTTTGGACAACCCGGTTTCGAACTCCCTGTCCCGCTTAGTAGCGAAAAGAGCCTTGCGCCAAAGCCTGGTTTGTTGGTCTTGTTCCCCTCTTATTTTTGGCATGGCACTACCCCGTTTGAAAGCAATGAAAAAAGAGTCACGACACCGTTTGACATTATTCCCAAACAAGCACTTTAATTATCCCAAAAATGCTGTATATTCAATGAAGTAAATGAGAAAAACTAGGAGACAAAATGTACATAAACCGACACGCAGTTTTAATGATTGCATTAACTGCGATAACAGCATGCTCGGGCACCCCTGAGTCAGAGCGCATAGCGCAAAACGATGATGGGAAAATTTGCCGTTATGAAAAAGTAACGGGCTCTCATATAGGCACACGAATTTGTCGAACCCCTGAGCAAATAGAAAAAGAAAAACAAGATGCTCAAGAAGCATTACGTACATTACAGCGCGGACGCACAAACAACACCAATTAACCAGACAAGCCGATAACACATAATTTTGCGTATCGGCTTGCTGTTCTTCTTTTTAGACTAACACCCCGTCATGTTAACAACGTCTTACTTATATAAAAGCGTCAATCAAGAATGATTCGCTAAATGCATGCGATAATTTTTCCACTTATCTAGCGATGTTTGAAACAAAGGCTCTCGGACTTTCCAAACGCTTGCCGTCTGTACCGCATTTGTGGCGTTATGAAAATTAAAACAATCTGGTTCAAAGTTTAAATCCAGCCGACCCAGTAAGGTTGTCACAGTCTCGGTGAAATTCGTAACCATATCCTCGTATTTAACAACTATAATGTCGTCTTTATACTTCTCCTGAAATGCCTGCAACCATTTTTGCTGAACCGAGCATACATCTAAAATATCTTGCACCCTCGTCGCATAAGATTGACTTGGCCCAAGCCTTAAAAATAAAACCGATAAAGCGATATCGAGTGGATTACGTTGCGTAATGATAAACTTGGCATCAGGTAACATCGCTTTTATCAGGGGGATATTAACAATATTATCCGGCCTTTTATCAGTTACCAGTTTTTGCCCACTGTCATAAGAACTCAGCAGTTCGACATATTGGTTACGCCAACTACTCAGCATTTGTTCGTTCACCTGGTTGGTACCGGACGAGAAATTTCTTTGGATAAATTCGCGTAACTTAGTGAAAAATGCGAGTTCTCCAGCTGGCGTTATCTGACTATGGCATCCTAAAACCTGCTCCAGCAATGTGGAGCCTGAGCGAAACATTCCACAAATAAACACGGGAACTGGGCTCGGCATTGGCGGGGGTGAAGAACTTAAGCCATCGACATATGCCGTTAATTTTTTCACTCTACTTGCATATTCCTCAAGGTCAAATTGAGGGTTTACCTGTCTGTTTAACTCATTCGCCTGCAAAGCCGATTGGAACGCGTTATCAAATTGCCCCAACTTATCGAACAAATGAGCCCTTGCATAATGCAGATTAATTTTGTCTGACAAATTCAGGTTAGTTATATTAAGTGCCTGGTCAATTGCATGAAGTACTTTTAATTGCTTAGCTTTGCCGGTCACCAACTCTGCTAATCGGGATAAAGCATCGCAGTGAAACGGTTCCAGGACGAGGATATTTTCAAGAAGCTGTTGTGCCTCCAGCCGGTTTCCCATTTCTTCATAAAGCGTGGCTAAATTAAACATTGCAATGATGTAGTCTGGCTTTAAGGACAGCGCTTTTTGAAGGTGGGTAATCGCCTTATGTCTATCAGCATTTACCAATAGTTGAGCAATGGCGACATATACCTCCTCCGGTTTGTCTACGCCCCTATCCAGCGCCTGTTGATAAGCAGCAACTGCATCGTCATTTGCCCCAGACTTAGCCAGATAATAACCATAGTTGAAATAGTCATTCGGATTCACGTCATTTGACTGTAACCTAACAAGCTCTATTGCTTTAGCTGCGTAAATGAAAAGCCCCTGTTGGCTGGAGAATTTCAGTAAATCCTGAAACAACGTCTGATGTTCTGGAGCCAGTGTCAGCAATTTAAACATGCTCTGACAAGCTTTTTCGATTTGCCCCTGTTGCAGGTATAAGTTAATCAATTGATTGATATGCGCTTTATTTTGGGGATTACTTTGGTGGAGATTTTCTAATGCCTGGATGCTCTGATCTTTGCCCCCAAGGCTAACGTTCTTTTTTACTATTTGGGCGGTATGCTCAAAATCAGTCATAATTCGTGGTATCGCTCTTATTGATTCCTAATGCACATTAATACCGTAAATTGATGTTAATATGAAACAATTCGCATAAAAAAAGCGATGCCGAAGCATCGCTTTTATCTCAATTACTTTCTCATTAGAAAGTAATTGTTGTACCTACGTAGAAGTTACGACCGATGTAGTGATACAAGGTAGTATCCGTGTTTGAATCGTCGTAATCTGAGTAGTAAGGCGGCTCTTCATCTGTCAAGTTGTCGATACCACCACGAATTGAGATATTATCTGTGATGTACCATGACGCACTAATGTTATGAGACATGAACGAATCCGCTGTTGGAGCATAATAATCTGCCGGATCGTCACCACCTAAGGCAACAGACTCAGTTGTTAACTCATCCACCCATAACAGGTTATAAGCAACAGCCCAACTATCACCGCGTACCTGAGCGCCAAAGTTATGCTTCCACTCTGGAATAGAACCAGAGCCAGAAGAACCTACGCCAACGTAGTCGACTGTATCTTCACCCGCGAAACTTTGAACTTCCCAATTCTCGATATAAGATGCTTCCCAATCGAAATTCCAGTCCAGACCTAACATTTCAATGTTGTATTGAATGTTATAGTCGATACCGCTAAGAGCCCAGATAGAAAGGTTGTCGTTAGTAGCTGGAGTACCGTCGAAGTCACCTACAGCGTTACGCACAACACCTGTACAGAATGAGTTAGAACCACCAACACCACCTGCAGAGCCAGCGCCGTAACATTGTGTCAGACGAGTACCTACACCAATAGAGCTGATAACATTTTCAACTTCAATATCATAATAATCAACAGTAAAGCTCAAACCTTCAAATGGTTCTACGACCAAACCTACAGTAAAGGTGTCAGCCGTTTCAGGACCTAGATCCGGGTTACCACCAACAACAGCACGTACCTGGCCGTTACCTTGACTCCAAGAGCCATCGCCTGGGATCAAACCATTTGCAACGTCATTCGCACAAGCCGCAGCATATTGCGCGTTCTCGTTAGGACCACCTACACCATTACATGGATCGCTGTAGTTCGTGTAAGAGTCAGATTGACCGCCGAACAACTCTCCAACAGTCGGAGCGCGGAATGCGGTAGACGCTACAGAACGAAGCATAATAATGTCGTTCATTCTCCAGGTTAAACCTAGTTTCCAGGTGTTGTCTGAACCAAAGGTATCGTAGTCGAAGAAACGCATAGCCGCTTCTAAGTCAACGCTTTGAGCCAGTGGTAAATCAGATAGTACAGGAACCACTAATTCTACAAACGCTTCGTCTACTTTGTAGCCACCCGCTGTCGGTTGTACCGCGTTACCTGAACCAATACCAGAAGAAGAGAATGCATCTGGCTGGTTAAACGCTGATTCTTCACGATGTTCGATACCTGCAGCAAAACCAAGTGCACCCGCCGGCAAGCTGAATAAGTCGCCAGAGACACTTGCGCCCATATGGTGCATTTCAGTACCTGATGTCCCTTGGTCGGTATAGCGTAGGTACGCTGCATCGGCTTCACTGATGCTACCTAAACCAAAGTAATTGATACATGGTTGAGAAGGATCGTTACCGTCAACAGTGTAATTATCCGGAGTACCGGTTACCGTTACGCCCACACAGTTTTCGTTAACTGATTTAATGGCGTTTTCCATGTTAATGTAGTTTTTAGAACGATCGATCGCGCTGTTACGGCCGTATGTGTAAAACGCGTTCCAGGAATAATCGCCGATCATGCCTTCGAAACCAGCAGTTAACTGTACTGAGTTAACTTCCTGCTCGAATACACGAGGACCGACTTCCTGCATACGACGCAGAGGATAAATCGTTTCATCAACGCCCGGAGTTCCAAAGTCATAAAGACCTACAAACGGATAGATACCTGGATCTGAGCTCATCGTCCAGTTACGACCATTTGCACCATACGCATAATAAATTGGCTGTGGAGCCATTTGCTGTGTTGAGTGACGATTTGTATAAAAACCTTCCGCGAAGAAGTTAGTGTTATCAGAAATCTCGTAATTACCCAAAACTGAAACGTTATAGCGAGTAGCAGGAGTAAACAGGTATGAAGATGCTGAATAGTTATAGCGATCGTTACCCTCACCACCATTGATCCAATCGTGATAACCAAGCGGAGACGTTGAACCGTTTCCACCAGGCTCAAATTGAACACGACGGCCGTCAGGCAAAAATGCGTTCATACCAAGCGAGAAAGACGAACCGGCACAGTAAAGGGACGGGTTTCCATTCTCATCGATCTCTTCAGCGATAGGACACGCAGAATATGGGCGATCTGCTTGACGAACTTCACCACGGTCATAATAACCTAAGTTTACCGTGATGTTACCCTTGTCACTTGAAAGTCCAAATGTTGTACTGATACTAGATTCATCACCGTCACCTTCCGAGGTTTCTGAATAGCTGGCATCAAACTCAAAACCTTCAAAATCATTGCGCATAATGATGTTAACCACACCAGCAATGGCGTCAGAACCGTATACAGCAGAAGCACCATCTTTCAATACTTCGATACGCTTAACGGCGGCCATAGGAATGGTGTTTAAGTCGACGGTTGCTGTTGCACCAGTACCTGAAGCAACCATACGGCGACCATTTACAAGAACTAGCGTACGGTTTGAGCCTAAGCCACGAAGGTTAACGGTTGCATTACCATTACCACCGTTGTTCACAGCAGCTGTTAGACCACCCGACTGTGCTGTAAGATTTTGTAGCGCATCAGCAACGTTGGAAATACCCTGAATTTTCATGTCTTCGGTAGTGATAACACTAACTGGAGAAGCACTTTCAAGGTCTGCACGTTTGATACGTGAGCCTGTAACCTCAATACGCTCAACTTCTTCTTCAACAACAGCTTCTTCAGCAAATGCATAAGAAGAAGCCGTATTTAAAGCCATTAATACAGCAGTGCTGACTAATGAAGTGCGGCCAAAAAAGCCACTATTATTATTTTTCATAACTACTCCCTGGAGTTTTTTATTTTTTCTTGCTTTTTTAAATTGTTTTAATATTTGTTTACAACTTAAACAACGCCGTAACAATTTATTTCAATATTATTTGTTTGACAAGACTTGACAAATTAAAAAACACCTACTAACGGTTCATTTTCTCAACACTTTAGAAAATCTCATTCATAAAAATTCGCATATGTGAAGAAAAAGTGAATAAACGCTTTTAAAATCCGGTTTTTTCGTACGAAAAAACGGGTAGTAATAGTAAGGGTTAGTTTACGGGCACTCAGCCGATATTATGGTTAACAATTCGACTGAATATCGGTTGCGTTATTTAATGCAGAATATTGCTCAAAAGAAAGATGCTTTGCATATTTATTCAGGCAAAACGAAAAGCAAAAAAATGTTTATGGTGTGCTGAATTTTTCGGGATTACTGCCGAATATTTGTTCATCCCGATATAAATATGTATATGGGGCTTGAATAACTGTTACTTTGGCTTTGAAATTACCAATAAGGTTGCGACGCTTTCCTGCTCTAAAGACAAGGGTTGCAATTGGTACTCGTCATTAGCGATGGAACCTAATAATTTTTCTAGTTCTGGTCTTGGTCGTGAGGCTTTAATTTGTTGCGTTAGTCGTTCAAAAAGTGCAAGGGTGTGATTTTTGTACAAGGCAAGTTTTTGTTTGCCTGTCGCAAAGTCTGACTTTTGATGGCAGATACATATATCGGCGATTTTTACTAATTGTTGTTCGAGCCATAATACTTCTTCACTACCCGATATGCTTCCACGATATTGAGTTAATGAGCTAAACAGTTTTTTTCTGAGTGCTTGTGAAACCGACACCGGTTCTGAAAACATCGACTCAAGCGCATTAAAAATCTGCATCTCATTTAGCAAGTTATCGATAACTTTCAGGCCAGTAATCGAATCCTGATAAGAAACAGAATCTGGAGAATGCATGACTGCATAAAATTCACCACCGGGTGTCAATAACCGCCATACTTCCGGTAAGGCAATCTCAAGATCCGCATATTCAATGGCAAAATTACTGGTGATTAGGTTAAATGAATTGGCTGGTAATTGAGTGTTTTCAATCGACGTATTACCTAAAAATTTTACCGACTGTAATACCTGGGTAATCTGGCTATCAGTAATCGTATTGAGAGGGTCGATATTGGCCAGATCGATGGCAACAATATCATTCAAATTGTTCAGCTGCGAACAAGCAATAAAAGGTAAAACCCCATTTCCTGTTCCCACATCCAGCATTCTTATTTCACCAGCATCCGTATAACGATGAAATACCTGACGCCAATGGTTAGCCAAAGAAGTCGGTATCCCCAATACACCTTCTGCTGTCCCGAAAGTACCCAGTGACTGATTTGTTTTCCAATAAAGATCCCAATTTTTCATGACGTTGGCTACTCGTTAATAATTTATTCAAGATGCTGACAAAAGCTGAAAAAAAAAGCGAACCAGAGGCTCGCTTTTATTCGATTCACACTAACTTAGAAAGATTGTGTGTAACGTACGTAAGTGATACGACCGTAACCGTTGTACAGGTTGAAGTTGTAATCACGACCGTCGTAGCCGAACAGTGGAGGCTGCTTGCCGCCAACGTTTTGAACACCTACAGAAATCTTACTGTTGAAGAAAGTGTTGTAGGTTGCTTGAACATCATGAGTTGTCCAGCTAGGAATGTGGCCTTCCTGTGTACCTGCGTCTTCTGCAGTGTCACCAATATAATTGACGTTCCATGCAAAATCAAAGTCGCTGATAGTGAAAGAATTAGACAAGGTAGCACGCATCTCTGGTACACCCGGATCGTTTACGTAGTCACGACCACCGTCAATGGTGTACTCATTCATGTAAGAAACCTGAAGGTTAGAACGTAAGTCACCACCAAGTACTTCAAACGTGAATTGACCGTTAAAGTCGAAACCAGAAGTTTCTAGGTCACCTTCGTTACCGTAACCAGTGTCGATTTGAGTGATAACGCCAGCACTGTTACGAGTTACACCAAGACCAGCTGGGATTGGGTCACCTGCTTCAGCACGGTCGATCAGGTTCTGAGATGAGAAGAACGCGATACGGTCAGTGATCTCAATTGAGTAGTAATCCAATGAGAAGTTGAACCACTCAAGTGGCTGCCAAGCTAAACCTAAAGCTACTTGCTCAGATTGCTCTGACTCAAGGTTAGGGTTAGCAATACGGTATGCATCAACCTGGATTTCACAGTCAGCATCTTGTCCTGCCGCAGCACAAGTGATCGGATCGTTCACTGAGTCAGCGGAGAATGCAGTTTTCTGAGTCAGGATATCAAGACCTGGAGCACGGAAACCTTCACCCCAAGAACCACGTACCACTAGACCGTCGATAGCTTCCCAACGAACAGCAACTTTTGGAGAGAAGTCTGAACCGTAGTCAGAGTAGTCATCCTGACGACCAGCAACAGTTACTTCTAAGTTATCGATTACTGGGATCAGAGTTTCGAAGTAGTAACCACGTGCCTGACGACCACCGCCAGCAGAGTTACCTGAAGAACCACCGATTTGGCCAGCTTCTGACAGTGAATCGTACTGATCAGCGTAGTACTCGTCACGCCATTCGAAACCTACAACACCCTGCATAGTACCCGCTGGTAATTCGATGATGTCAAATGAGGCAGATGCGTATACTTCGTCCTGGTTGAACTCAGAAATACGAGAAATCGTTGCCTTCATTGCGTTTAATACGTCTGCATCATTCTGGCTAGGGAATTGCAGATCATAAGTACCGTCGGCTAAGTAAGCAGCGGCAGTTGAACGTACTAGGTAGTTGCGACCGATATCGTAAGTTTTTGACTTAGTACGACGAGCACCAAAGTCAACAAATACGTTGTCTAAAACTTCACCTGAACCACCTACAACAAGATCCATTACTTCTGAATCAACTTCGTTGTCACGGTTACCTAGAGCCGCAAAACGGTGCCATGCGTAAACGCCCTGGTTTTCACCAAAAGCTGCATCGTACATTGCTGAATCAGGGTTAGTTGGGTTGTTCGGGCTGTCTGCTGGTACGAATACTGCGTCAGGAACTGGCGCATAACGACCGAAAGAGCTTGACTTAGATACGCTTGCGTTTGCAAACACAGTCCAGTCTTCGTTGATTTCATGTTCAGCGTTTGCGAATAAAGACAGGTTACCGGTTGAAGCTTCATCGGCAGAAACGTTAGCGTAGTTAAAACCACAACGGATTTGTTCGCCGTTAGAGTTTGCTAATGCACCAGAGCTTTCTAAGATTACGAAATCAGGTTCGTTACAAGCACCTGGTAACGCAGTCCAGTTGTAATAACCGGCTTCTGCTGTACCGAATGAGTTACCGTATACAGACGCTTGAGGCTCATACCAAGGGAAGTCACGAGCAAATACGATGTCACGTTTGTTCCAGGAAACACCACCTAATACACGAGTCGTATCAGAAGATGAACCAAATACTACAGAACCTTCTTCACGGTCGCCGCCTTCGTGCTCAATTTGAGCAGCACCAAGCTTCATTTCCATACCGTTGAAGTCTTTACGAGTGATGATGTTTACAACACCACCGATCGCATCAGAACCGTATGCAGCAGATGCACCATCAGTCAGAATTTCAACACGCTCAACAGCAGCCATAGGGATGGTGCTCAAATCCTGAGTACCACCAGTAGAAGGTGACTTAGGTAAACGACGGCCGTCAATCAATACCAAAGTACGGTCAGCACCGATACCACGAAGGTTGATTGAAGAAACACCCTGGGCACTTGAACCAGACTGTGGACGGAAAGAACCGGTTGAGTTGAAAGTCGTGTTACGCAATAAATCTGCAACTGAAGACTCACCAGATAAATCGATTTGAGTACGATCGATTACTGTTACAGGAAGTGCACCTTCCATGTCGGTGCGCTTAATGCGAGAACCAGTAACTTCGATACGTTCTACTTCTTCTGCTTGTGCTTCTTCTTCCGCTGCGAAAGCGTTGGCAGAGATAGCTGCAGTTGCACTTGCACCAAACATAAGGGCAAGACGAACTGACTTAGCAAGTTTATTATTGCTATACATGTTTACTCCCTGGACCACTTTACGTGATTCGTTTTTGTTAGAAATCAAAGCTTGAATGCTTTGTATTTTTGTATTAGTTGGGCTTTACTGCCCGATCTGTCGCAATGATATTAAACCGATAACTTTTCCAAGGTCAACCGATCAACCAATATTAATACAAGCTTTTTTACACTTTTTAACCAAAACCAGCATTTTTGAACACTTATCAAGCAAATATTAACCCTTTTTTAACCTTATAATTTCGTTTTTAGAACAACAGCCCGCTTTAAGCAGCCTAATTTTAAGATCTACAGCACCTCATTAACATTTATCTTGACTTTTTGGCTTTACTCTTCCTTTTACACTGCAAAGCTTCGTTTACAGATATTACATAATCATTCGTACGAAAAGTTGTAACAAAGCATTACAATCTTGACAATCATAACTGCCGCTTTCATCCGTTTTAAAATGCCTATCTAAAATTCCTCATTGGTCGGTTGACAGAGAACTGATACAATCACCAAACTGAGTTAACTTTCTATTATTATCAACTCTGCTCATTCATATTATTGTCAGGTAAGGCCGTTACAAAGGGACATCCGTTGGAGTTTTTTTCCGATCCATCATTATTAATTACCCTGTCTGTCGTTGGACTGATCGCCGGATTTATCGATGCAGTTGCTGGCGGTGGTGGCCTGCTCACCGTTCCCGCATTGTTAACCTCAGGCTTGCCTCCTCATATGGTGCTTGGAACCAATAAGCTATCCGCGAGTTTTGCATCATTTACCGCCTCAATGACATTTTTTAAAAAACGATTATTTAACCCCCTGTTCTGGGCCCAGGCAGCTGTCGCCACAGCAATTGGGGCGCTTTTCGGCACTCTGGTGGTGAATCTGGTAAGTGGTGAGTTGTTGGAAAAAGTGTTACCACTGATAATCCTGTTGTGTGCGATATACACAGTCACCATAAAATCGGCAACCGAGCAAACGCACCGGCTTCCCGAGGTGAACAATAAATTACGTATCAAACAATGGTTGCAAGGTTGTAGCCTGGGTTTTTACGATGGCGTAGCCGGACCTGGTACCGGGACGTTCTGGACCGTATCATCACTCGGTCTGTATAAAATGAATATTTTGTTAAGTTCCGGCCTTGCCCGTTCGATGAATTTCATCAGCAACTTTACCTCCTTGCTGACGTTTATTTATCTTGGACATGTTAACTTTGTGGTCGGTTTGTCAATGGGGCTATTTATGATTCTTGGCTCCTGGCTCGGAGCCCGGTCGGCAATTCGTTACGGGAATAAATTTATTCGCCCTATCTTTCTTTTCGTGGTAATCATTATGGCAATAAAACTTGCGCTAGACGCCTGGTCGTAAGGAACGAGATGAGACCACAAATACAAAGACTTCAGCAATTACTTGAACAGTTAGTGCTCGATGCAAAGGCGGTCGATGAGCAGAACAGGCATCGTCGCTCTCACTATTACCTGCAGCAGCAGGCGCTGTTCGACGATAAGTTGTTTAATCGCTCATATGATACATACAGTGGCTATATTCCAGAAATTCAGAAAAAGCTAAATCACCTGCAAACTTTACTGGACCACAGCCAGCAGGATCTTGCTTATAGCCTGTTAGAACAGTTGCAACTACAAATCTCTTCGTTAATTACCGCCATAAAAGCGAATGACAGTCGCCATCGTGATAGTGACTATCGTTTACAGCGTCGACAACGGATATCGAGTCAGAAAGCACGATCAATCACCGCACAGATAATCCGACCAAGCCGCGAGCTATACGAAAAGCTGGCAGAATACCAGGGCTTTGAAAAGCGACTTGAACAAATGCTATTTGATGCCCAGGATGAATTAAAGCGAGCGCCGGCTCAAAGTTCCGAACTGCAAACTAAAGTTCTGACATTGCATCAGAGGCTAGGCCGCTGCCGACAGGCTATTGCTAAGCTAGAAGTGGAGATCGAGAAGATTAAGTAACGAGGTTAACGCCTCGTTACTGTTGTAGAGGTAAGCTAAGCTGGTGGATAAAATACTCTCGTTGTCGTATTTTCGGTGTCAGACTGTCGTCGGTGGATACTTAAACAGTGCATGAATCGTTACCAGTTTTATGAGACCTGACTGACCTGAATTTAATACTCGACACATATCTACGCTATTCTTACCATCCATTCCATTATACTCGCTAAAGAAAGATAGAATTTGTTTTTGGATTATTGATTAATGTTTACACTGAGAGTCGCTATCGAATAAAAGAAGCATGCTAAAGACTTATCATTCAGCAGGTATGCTAGCCAATGGTCGAAAATTTATTTAGCGAAGGTAAGCTATAAAGGAATCTGAATTCTGAGGCCTGAAACCTGAATCCTTTGAAAAGTATTGGTGGCCCCTCCCCCAGCCGCATCCCGGCACATGAGTCGTCTGCTGCGGTTGCTTCCTTCCGGACCTGGCCGAGTTCACAGAGTATCATTGCGGGAGGACCGAGAGAGGCGCCTCAGAAGCTGTACGAATGAATACAGCGACGCGCATTATGCGCAATCACATCATTGCATGCAAGCCCTAAAAGGGAAAAAGTGCAAATTTAGCAAAGCGACTATTTCGAGTCGCTTTGCTAAATTTGCAGGTCTCAGGATTCATGTCTCAGGTTTCGGAGGGCGAACGGCCTTAACGCCGGCTTAGAGCACGCTTCGCTCCTGGCACGCTGATAAATCAGCTCCTAGCATGCAATCAGAAATTGCGCCTAGCTGCTAGCAAGTTTTTTTTAGGGTAGCGGGTACATAAAACCAAAGGTTTTATTCCGGGGACGCCAATGAATAGCATTGGCTCCGGGTACGGAAAATTAAAACTTTCCTTCAGGTAAAGGTTATTTGTTGTCACCTCTAGTCAGCTTTCGACACCCCTAGACACCTATAGACACCCAATATAGTTAGCAGGTAATAAAGCTTCGTCATTTCCTGCCACGACAGGAAATCTCAGTCAAAGCCGTGAGAGCGAGATCCCGGTCGACACCGGGATGACAGGGGGGCATTGCTCAAGTTCCCACCGATGTATATCTCCCTCGACGCAGTCTTCACCGACAACGTCCTCACCGAAAGAAACTAGTTTCTTTCCTCACCGACGTTAGTCTCCTTCTTTAACAGCATTAATGTGCATACATTAATGCTAAACTAAAAACACTCCGGCCGCTTCGCCCGTTCCGCACTGTAAAGCGCCTTAATGGAATCTAGCTCCTGCTCAACCTGAGAACTAATGTGGCGGCTTTGGTGAAAGACGATACGCTTGTGCTTAAAATCAAACTCAACCGGTAGCACAGGGACCTGAGCATCCTTGGCAATAAACATGAAGCCTTTTTTCCATTCCGGTACCTTTTTACGAGTACCTTCCGGAGCTATCACCAGTAATAACTGTTCCCGCTTGTTAAATTCGTCAACCATTTGCCCGACGACTCCGTGCGGAGCGCTTCGATCAATAGCAATACCACCAAGTTTTCGCATCCACCACCCCAGAGGTCCTTTAAATAACGTGTCTTTACCAAGGAAGCTCACTTTTAGATTTAAGGCCCATTTTGCTGCCAGGCCAACCATAAAGTCCCAATTGGAGGTATGCGGTGCAACAATGACAAGTAGTTTTTTTTCATTTGGCAGTTGTCCGCTAAGCTGCCAGCCGGACAGGGAGAGCATTTTACGGCCCAGCCAATGAGTAAACCCCGCTTGGGTCTGAGGAATATTGTCCGGCGTTACCGGTAAAAAGGTACTCATAAATCCATTTCTCCATCCAGAATGTGCTTGCCAATAACACATTCTTTAATGAATGATTCACTATCATCCGTTGCGCTCCCAAACCAGCACGACAACCCAACAAAACAAGCTCTGTCCGTTCATTACCACAGTGAGCTGTTTGTCAGCACTATTTCAAATGCTCTAGGCAGTCCGGTTTAGGTTTGCGCTATTTATTGATTAAACTCCTTTTGTAACTGATAGGCAACTGTTTGTAGCTGCAGGACATTTTCTTTACCGATACGAAGTAGCAATTTATCGACATCGGAACGCCCTTCAATGTCTTCACTTTGATATTTATACACAACGCCTGGCTGGATTAACACCGGGCTCTGCTCAGGATATTCAAATGCCAGGATTTGTGAGATAACGTCATCACGGACCTGATCAAACGAGCGCTCGGGATAACCCAGCTCCTGATAAGCTTCCTCAAGTAAGGGAGACAACTGTTCATACATAGCCACCAGTTCCTTAGGCTCAAAACTGGCGGCAAGTTCAATATAACTTTGATAACGGCTATAGTTTTCCGGGCTAATCACAAATTCATTATCATTAACTGGTGATGCCTGAAATGTTCCATCAGGTGAATATACCGGGGCTTCTTTCGTCGCCACCTGTCCTTTAGCAAAGTTATCGGCGAATACTACGGTGCGCCTCAATACATCAGTGGGTACCAATATATCCAGCAATTGCGGCGACATACTAACTTCGCGAATAAGGCCCAGCGTTAACTCATCGCTGTTGTCGAGCTCAGGTAAGGTGTCTTCCTCTGGCTCCATTTCCGGTTGTGGTTCTGGCGTGGTGACAGGTTCTGGCTCTGGCTCGATTGGCTCTGGCTCGGTATCTTCCGGTTCCTGAATTTCAGGCTCCGGTTTTAACTTCTCGTCTTTTAAGTCGACAATGTCTGGTTGAGGACGATCCGCCGGGTTATCAATAAAAAACATATAATACCCCGCCCCCAGCAAGACCAGCACAATAATAATGATAATGATACCGAGTGGTCCCGATGATTGTGTATCGGTTGATTGTTTTTGTTCAGCGTTCATTCGATCCTCGTAATGATAATCGGGGCAATAATAAATTAAAAAACCGTCTCTTATTTAGCTTAGTTAATTGAGACAAAAAGAAAAATTATTAGTTCAGGAAAATTCAGGATGAGGATGCCGGGACGGGCACTGTGATTCAAAAAGGGTGAAAAGAGGCAGCAAACATTCGTCGTTGTTCTGCCTCAAAGGAAAAATTATCAGGTTGCGTCCGGTTGATTTTCAGGCAGAGCCGCCTTAAATGCGTCGAGTTGCTGGCAATTCTCATCGACTCTCAAAATCGTAGGAAATGCGCTAAGGTCAACATTAAAGCGCTTGGCGTTATAAACCTGAGGGATAAGACATAAATCAGCCATCGTCACGTTGTCGCCAAAACAGTATAAACCAGCAGTTTTTTCTAAACGTTGCTCTAATGCCATAAAACCGGTCTGAATCCAGTGTTGATACCAGGCCTGTTTTTGTTCGGCAGTAACGGATAATTCATCACTCAGATAGTTGAGCACCCGCAGATTATTCAGAGGATGAACATCACAGGCAATATCATTGGCCAGAGCCTGTACCATCGAGCGTTTTTGCAGGTCTTGTGGATACAACGCAGGACTGGGATATTTATGTTCCAGATAATCGAGAATAGCCATCGACTGGTTTAAGGTAAAGTCTCCATCTACCAGGGTAGGAACCAATTCATTCGGGTTTAACGCTTTATATTCGGCACTATGTTGTTGGCCCCCATCTTTCACCAAATGAACCGACAATAACTCATGCTCAATCTGTTTCAGGTTAAGGGCAATGCGTACTCGGTAGGCCGCCGATGAACGCCAATATCCGTATAACGAAATCATATAACACCTTCACTTCATTTAGCTGTAAGCTGCAAGCCGCAAGCTGTAAACCTCTTATAGCTTACAGCTTGTAGCTTAAAGCCTCTTATAGCTTACAGCTTGTAGCTTAAAGCCAACGATTTTTATAAATCATACGATTTTAAAAATCGTTCTATTTCTTATACTCAACTACGGTCTGGTCAATCGTACCGAAAATTGACTCGCCATTTTCGTCGAACATTTCGATACGTACTTTATCACCAAACTGCATAAATGGTGTTGATGGCTGACCATCAGCAATGATTTCCAGCATACGTTTTTCGGCAAGGCAGCTAGAACCAGCGCTACGGTCATAATTTGAAATCGTACCTGAACCAACAATACAACCTGCGCCTAATGGACGAGTTTTAGCAGCGTGGGCAACAATCGTTGGAAAGTCAAAAGTCATGTCAACGCCGGCATTCGGCTTACCAAACAACTCATCATTTAAGTGCGTGACTAACGGCAAAGATAGCTTTTTTCCGTCCCAGGCATTACCAAGCTCATCTGGGGTAACAGCAACAGGAGAAAAAGCACTGGATGGTTTCGACTGGAAAAAGCCAAAGCCCTTGGCCAGTTCACCAGGAATCAGGTTACGCAGGGATACATCATTAACCAACATCAATAATTTAATGTGATCTTGAGCTTCTTCAGGCGTCGCGCCCATAGGTACATCGTCGGTAATCACCGCGATTTCAGATTCAAAATCAATGCCCCACTCGGTAGAACCCATTTCAATATCGTCACGTGGACCAATAAAAGAATCGGAACCGCCCTGATACATTAGCGGATCAGTCCAGAAAGTTTCCGGCATTTCAGCATTGCGCGCTTTGCGAACCAGCTCTACGTGGTTTACATAGGCACTACCATCTGCCCACTGGTAGGCGCGAGGTAGTGGAGATTCACAGTCAGACTCAACAAAATCAAAGGCACCTTCAATTGCACCGGCATTTAAGTCAGAATACGTTGACTCAAGACGAGGCGCCAGGTCAGCCCAATTGTCGATTAGTTGCTGCATCGTAGTGGCAACGTCAGCGACGCTAATCGCTTTTTTCAAATCGCGGGATACCAGTACCAGTTGACCATCGCGGGTATTATTTTTAAGGGTTGCAAATTTCATTTAAAACTCTCTTCCACACATTGCTGATTAACTCATTTGTTGGGGCTTAGTAAAGCAGATTCAACCCAACTTTGGTTAATCCATTTATCGTTATCATTAAATATCAATTAGTGACGAAGAGTGTACGTGAAAACAGGGTATTGACCAATGCGAGGGGGTGCGACAAATCGCCAAATTTGTGCCTTTATGTTTACGACAAACCCGGCAAAGTCGTAAACCAAGCTTTACGCGTCAGGTTTCAGCATTCAGATTTCAGGTATCGAGGCGCTGCCGATGACAAAGCTTTACTTCGGTAGCGAGTACATAAATTCGTTGAATTTATTCCGGGTACGCCAATGGAAAACATTGGCTTCGGGTACGTAACTCAGGGAGTTACTCCGGGTTAAAGCGTTTCTTTATCATCAAGTTTAGGCTGACAACACGAGGTTGATTCCATACGGTCACTATCGCCAAGCCTCAGCAGTTCTAGCGCAGCTAATGCACCTAAGTTTCGTCATTTCCTACTTGATAGGAAATCTCAGTCAAAATATAAAAAGCGAGATCCCCGCGTACGCGAGGATGACGGTGCCGAAGGTGTTTCGTTGTCACCTTTAGACAGCTTTAGTCACCTTTAGACAACTTTAGTCACCGTTAGACACCCAATATAGCGAGCAGATCATAACGTTTCGTCATTTCCTGCCACGACAGGAAATCTCAGCCACAGCCGAGAGAGCGAGATCCCGGCCGACACCGGGATGACGGTGCTGAAGGTTTTTCGTTGTCACCGAAAAATGCTCCTCGATAACTGCTCCTGCGTTATTCTACCTGCGTGCATCCTTGCACTTGTGCATTTTCGGCATACCGGTCATCCATGACCATAACCTTTAGACAGCTTTAGTCACCGTTAGACACCCAATATAGCGAGCAGATCATAACGTTTCGTCATTTCCTGCCACGACAGGAAATCTCAGTAAAAAGATGAAAAACGAGATCCCGGCCGACGCCGGGATGACGGTACTGAAGGCGGTAGGTTGTCACCGTTTGAGAGATTCGAAAACACTTCCTCGACGCAGTCGTCAGCGATGTCAGTCGTCACCGAGAACCTGACAACGAAAGGGTTCTCTCCCTCGACGCAGTTTCCCTGTATAGACGTAGTCTCCCTCCAAAAAAGAAACGAGGCATCAGCCTCGTTACTAAACTAGATCTTCACCGTCTTCTTATTAATATTGTATTCGCGAAGTTTATTAGCAATCGCGGTGTGGCTTAAACTTAACTTCTTAGCCAGTTGCCGGGTGCTGGGATAAGCCGGGTAAAGTTTACGTAGCAGGTCAGCTTCAAAACCCTTAACCGCATCTTCGAGGGTGCCGTTAAATTCCTGCTCCAGATATCCATGGTCACGGGTAAAAGTAGGTAGCTGCAGATGCTCAATACTTATCGTGTCACCTTCAACTAAAGATGCGGCCCTGAGAATCACATTTTCCAGCTGACGGACATTACCAGGCCACGGATAGTGCTCTAAAAACTCACGGCATTCTTCATCGATAAACATTTCACCACGATGATTGAGTTTAGCGGAGCGGTTTAAAAAGGTTTCGGCCAGCGGAATAATATCGGCACGACGATCACGTAGTGCCGGAATGGTAACGCCAAGTACATTCAACCGATAATACAAATCTTCGCGAAACTCACCTTTTTGTACCAGTTCCAGCAAATCTTTATTGGTAGAACAAATGATGCGGACATTAACCTTGATTTCATTTTCATCATCGATGCGACGAAAACTACCATCCTGAAGTACGCGGATTAGCTTGGTTTGTAATTTCGGCGACATTTCAGCGACTTCGTCAAGGAACACGGTACCACCGTCAGCAAGATCGAATAAACCACGTTTGCTTTGTCCATCAGGATTGTACTTGCCAAACAGTTCCGTTTCCGCTGCATCGTCAGGAAGGGCTGCACAATTTAATATCATAAACGGATGTTCACTGCGATCACTGGCATTATGACAACAGCGGGCCAATAACTCTTTGCCGGTACCCGTTTCGCCCTGGATCAAAATCGCCGAATCCAACCCAGCCATGCGTCGTGCTTCGCGAATAACCTTGCGCATTTGCGAGGAGCTGGCCTGAATTCCAACAAAGTCGTTACCTTTAGGGTGTTTAAAGGCACTAATTTGCTGACCAAGACGAGCCTCCGATTTCAACATCAATAAAGCCCCGGTAAACACCTCTTTGCCGCTCTCACCAGGTACATAAATTGGCAGGATATCGGCAACATAATCTTCATCGTGCAAACGTAGCTTACGGGTATGGGGCAGGATTTCGCCACTATCGAGATATTTGGAAAAATTAAAGCCCTTGATGAAATGACTGATAGGCTGCCCTGCTACCTCGGCTTCCTTCAGGCCAAGTTTTTGTTCGGCCAGTTCGTTCAAGCCGTAAACATTGGCCCTGATATCAATAGAAATCAGTGGGTCAGGCAAAGTCCGGACAATGGTTTCCAATAAATTATGTTCTCTTTCCGACGGCATGTGTGTCGTTGTTTTAACATCCGTCACGCCACCAATCAAACGCAGCTGCGGCATAAAATCCTGCAACTGAGAAAACTCCAGATCGGGGATATGAACATATATTTCCCCAGATTCGGTAACGGCTTCTATACCTTTAAGGTTAATTTCCCGCTCGACTAATATAGCCAACACTTCCTGTGCGATACCAACCCTATCCTGACACGTAATTTTTAAACGCACGTTGCGGTTCCTGAATAATGATACCAATCCGAGTTACTCGCTGTTTATGTTTTTGGTCGAATTGGAATGAGTTAACACCTGTAAATTAAATTTTACAAAAAAAAAGCTCCACATGGGAGCTTTTTTCTTCAGTAATGAAAAATTCTACTAATTATCTAGTAGTGCATCGGTTTTTGCCGCGCAGATGAAGTCGTTTTTGTGCAAACCATTGATGGCATGAGTCCACCAGGTGATAGTCACTTTACCCCATTCAGTCAGAATCGATGGATGATGAAACTCAGCTTCGGCCAGTTCTGCCACCTTATTGGTAAATTCAAGTGCTAATTTAAAGTTCTTAAATTTGAATTCACGTTCCAGCATCATTACACCGTCACGAGCCATAGGTACCCAATCCGGAATTTGTTTAATTAGTTCGGCTAATTCCGCGTCGCTCACTTTTGGCGCATCCGCGCGGCAGGCCTCACAGACCTGAGTTTGTAATTGTTCTGTCATTGCTTAACTCGCTTGTTTAATAATTTTTGGTGCAAATAAAGGGTCATGCAATCCCAATGCTTTCGCTTCGGCGATTAATGCCGGTAAATCAAGATTGCTGATTTCGTCTAACTGATTAATGTGATTAATTAAAAAATAAACTGGTTGCATGATATCGATGCGATACGGCGTGCGCAGCACATCAACAGCATCGAATGGTTTTCTCAATGGTCGCTCATCATGCATTGCATATTGAGTTTCGCCGGGAGAAGACAATATTCCACCGCCATAGATTTTCAGTCCGTTTTCGGTTTGCAACAACCCAAACTCGACGGTAAACCAATATAGCCGCGCCAGAAAAACACGATCTTCTTTACTGGCGTGTAACCCGAGCTCACCGTACCTTTGGGTAAATCTTGCAAATGCCGGATTGGTTAACAACGGACAGTGCCCGAATATTTCATGGAAAATATCCGGTTCTTCCAGGTAATCGAATTCGTCTTCGTCACGGATGAAGGTTGCCACTGGGAATTTTTTCTCGGACAGCAATCTGAAAAACTCACCAAAGCCAATCAGCGCTGGTACCTGCGCGCACTGCCACCCCGTTGTTTGTTGCAATACCGCACTGACTTCGGGCAGTTGCGGCACACGGTCTTCAGGCAGGTTTAATAACGCCAGGCCGTCAAGGTACTCCTGACATGCTTTATCCTGAATACAGTCGATTTGCCGGGCATATAGCTTTTGCCAGATCCGATTTTCCTGTTCGGTCCATGCGATCATGCCATGTTCATCGGCTGCTTTTGACACATATTTCGTGTTCTTAGCCATTAACTTCTTTTCCTATCTTGTTGCCCTGATATGGGTTCAGGTTTTATTGGCAGGGTCATCGACAAAACTGATTATTTATCTGGTTATATGGTTTACATCGTGCCTGACAAAAAACGCCATGCAACGAGCGAAACTGAGTCTGTCGATGAATCTACAACTTTATGACCTAATAGTATGAAATGTGGCTTTAGAATAAAAACCCAGACGTGTCCGGGAATTTTTAACAGGTGTAAGGAAAAGAGTACAGCGCACTTTTCACCCTATAGACGTTTAATCTAGTCATTGGTTTTGTCGTTGTTTTTGGAAGAGACAGTGTTCGCCATCAACTGCCGAACCTGATTGACCACTTCACGGCGAACCTGACGAATCCCCGGCGGGTTATCAATAAATGGTACCGGGCGGCATAACTTGATTGTGCGGATCCCCAGTTTTGCGGTCAGCATACCAGCACCAAGGCCCTGCGCCATCCGTGTAGATAGTTTTCCAAGTGCGCCTACTCCCAGCATATCGACTCCGACATCGGCGATTATTTCGCTGGCTCCAGCGTAAACCATGTTTACAAAAACCTGCTTTATCAAACGGATCCTGCTCCAATAACCTAAGCGTATCCCGTAAAGACCCGCCACCTTATCTAGCATACGTAAATTGCGCCACAGTAATATCATCATATCCACCAGGGCAATTGGACTGATCGCTACCAGCACCACTGCCTCAGTAGAAAATTTTGCGACCTGTTCCATGGCTTGTTTATCGACATCCGCTAGCACATGACGGGAATATAAGGTTAACACCTCTTTATCATTGAGATGTTCACTTAAATCATGTTGCCACTGTTGATGCAGCCCGGTCACACTATCGAGTGGAATCTGCTCACTCAGGGACTGGCAAAACTTGCGGCTATCTCCGCTGCCCTGCAGTTGCAGGTATTGTTCAGCCTGTTTCTGGCTATGTTGCTGGCGATGATATTGGCGTAACCCACGCAACTCCTTAAACAGGGTTAACAAGGCAATCGTGCCCACCGAACCTGCAAGGATGGCATAGATAGCGGTGATAATCGGTGACGAAGAAAAGCCGGAGATAAAAAAATCCACCATTTCATAGCCAATAACCGCGGTAAAACTAATGCCAGCGATCCGCCATAGCCACTTGGGACGCTGTTTTTCTATCGTCACATCGTCTTCTTCAAAAACTTCATCTATCGCTTGCCACGCCTCTTCCGGCAGAACGACCGGACTATCCGGTTCACCATTGGCCTGGCTATTGGCATGAGATTCTGTGAACAGAATTTTTTGCTGAAACTCCTGTTCCATTGGCTTTGTCGGTTGACTCATTTCAGTTTATCTCCAAGCAAAAACTGCAATACCTGGTCCATTCGAATGTTCGCTAATGCCTGATGTTCATCTGCTGCATGCATAGGTTTAAACTGAATATAATCAAAGTTATTTTGCTTAAAGAAACTCGGCTGCGGCAGCTTTGCCGGCACAGACCCCGGATACAGGGTAATGATCTTATGATTATCAAGGCGTTTGCCTTTCAATACCGGGAGCTGTTTACCCTGATAATCGCTTTTTCCCTGCTCAGTACATTGGATTGAAGCGATGGACAGTGTTTTCATTTTAATCGCATCAAAGCTTAATTGTTTTTTCGCTTTAATAATCACCTGCTCCAACAAGGTGGTCAGGTTCTGATGTTGATCACTGGTAACATGGTCGGCTTTGGTAGCAGCAAACAGGATACGGTCAATTTTCGGTGCAAACAGACGGGTCAGCAGGTTCGAATTTCCATAAGAAAAGCTCTCCATAATCAGGGCAATCGCCTGTTGCAGGTCATTGAATGCCTCCGGGCCATTGGTCAGTGGCGTCAGGCAATCGGCTAGAATAATTTGTCGGTCAAAATTGACGAAATGTTGTTTATAAAATTTACGCACAATGGCGGATTGATATTCTTCGTAACGCGCCCGACACATTCCGATAAAACTTCGTTCATCGGCAGCGTTATAGTCCTGTGCCGTTAACCTGTCAAAAAACGGATAAGGAACAAACTGCAGTACCGGGGCCCCTTCGAGTTCTCCCGGTAAAATAAACCGGCCCGGTTGGACCACCGATAATCCCAAATCATTGCGAAACGTTAACAGTAGCTCAGTATATTGTTGTGACAACTCAGCCAGTCTGTTTTCGTCCATTGCTGAGAGGGGGTCGAGCTCTTCTAATGTTTGCAGGAAATCCCTGGCGTGAGTATGTCTTGGCTCTGAACTCAGTAACTGGGCCATATATTCCGACCACTGCTGGTAATTCTGTTCAAGCATGGACAAATCTAACAACCATTCTCCCGGATAATCGGTGATATCCAGGTACAGGGTCGACATTTGTGACGCATATTTAAGTAGAGAGTCCTGCGGTGTATAGCGGATCGCCAGGCGTATTTGTGAGATGCTACGCGTCGGCTCGGGCCAAACGGGTTCCTGCTCACCCAGCCTTGCCATCGCAGCATCATAATCAAAACGGCTGATTTGCAGGTTTGGCTGTGGCACTCGCTTAGCGGCAATAAAACGACCTTCATGTACCGCATTGAAAAAGTTCAGCGGTTTACCATGGCCTTCATTTACTAATTGATTTACCAGCGACGTAATAAACGCGGTTTTACCACTCTGGCTTAATCCTGTGACAGCTAGGTTGATGTGTTGATCCAGACCACGATTAACCAGGTCACTCGCACCCAACTGCAGTTTGTGCTTCCAACGCGCTATTTTTTTACGATTTATAATTGCCATTTCAGCCAGGGGTCATTGTTATCTTTTACTTAATGTAAGTGAAAAAACCAGGGATGGAAAGGTAATGCAAAGCAGTGACGGAAAGGAAAAGTCAGACCTCACGATCCGACTTTGCGTTTATAACTTATTGATTTCCCGAGAAACAGTAAACTCAGCTGAGGTTACATAGCGTTCCATACTCTGTAATTGTGTTTCCAGCGTATGAAACTTGGTACGAATATCGCGAAATGCCTGCTTCGGCGGTTCGCCCGCCTGCCAGATTCTCGACTTCACCTTGATATGCTCATTGACGATTTCATCTTCCTGCATTTGCTGTTTGAAATTCTGATGAATTTCACTGGCAGTTTTTCGATGTGGTTTTTTATCAAGAATAAACCAGCCGGCTATATACAAGATGATAAACCAACCCATACCAAGCAAAACACCAGAGACCACCAGGATGCGTACTAACCAGGCTTCCCAACCGAAGTAGTCGGCCAGGCCGGCACAAACTCCGGCCAGTTTACCTTTTTCCGGGTCACGAAATAATTCGCCTCTGCCCTTGCTCATACTTTATCCCTCCAGTCAGGAGTTTCTGCATCTAAAATCGCTTCCAGAGTTTTGATTCTTTCCGCCATTTTGTCAGCCAGGTCCGATAACTCAGATAATTGTTGATACTCATCTTCTGTCAATCCCTGACCAATTTGTCGCTTTGAGCGATAGTGCAATACCAGCCATATCGGAGCGACAATCGCCATAAACAGGATGACAGGAACCATTAATAACTCTTCCACGATAATTCTCCTTTTCTACTCTGTTTATTTTTTACCGCTAGTGGTTTTCTTGGTCGCCGTAGCTTTTTTCGGTTGCATCTTCGCTTTTAAAGCTTCCAGTTCACTATCAACGCTTTCGTCTTTTTCCAGTTCCGCGATTTCTTCCGCCAGCGACTTAGAGCCTAAATCGTAGGATTCAACCTGAGCTTCTAAATCGTCAATTTTGCGCTCGTAACGGTCGAAACGTGATAAGGCATCATCAACTTTGCCAGAATCCAGTTTGCTTTTAACCTTCAAGCGGGAAGTTGCGGTTTTACCTCGCATCACAATGGCTTTCTGACGAGCCTTAGCGTCTGCCAGTTTTTCCTGAAGCTGGGCAATTTCATCCTGAAGTTTAACAATGTGATCATCAAAGTGGCTCAACTCATCGCTTAATGCCGTGGCAGCCTCTTCACATTTTTTTCGCTCGACTAATGCCGCTCGGGCTAAATCTTCACGTCCTTTGCTCAGTGCCAGTTCAGCTTTTTGCTGCCATTGCGCTACATCCGTTTCAATTCTCGACAACTGGCGAGTCAGTTCTTTTTTCTCAGCCAGGGTTTTTGCCGATGAGGAACGTACTTCTACCAGGGTATCTTCCATTTCCTGAATAATTAAGCGCACCATTTTTTCCGGATCTTCGGCTTTATCTAGCAGACTATTGATATTCGAATTGATAATATCTGTAAATCTTGAAAAAACACCCATAATGATTACCTCATTTTATTGATTTAGTTGTGTCTATTTTCGTCATAGTTCGCACAAATGACGAATCACTGGGTATTACTATTCATTTTTAATGCCAACTTTAAAACTTCGCGCAACCCTATGTTTTACCTGGATTAAAAGAAAAGTTAAAAAAAACTTCTCTGACAGGCTTTAATAAAATACACTATTTGTTAGTGAAATAAACTAATTATTAGGTCGTTTATGAGCCGCTTCAAACAACAGGATAACCTGATAGGGCAATCGAACAGTTTTTTAGAAGTCCTCGAACATATTTCCCAGGTCGCTCCTTTGTCCAAGCCTGTACTACTTATCGGTGAACGCGGTACCGGTAAAGAGCTGGTCGCTGCCCGCCTGCATTACTTATCCAAGCGCTGGGATCAAAGCTACTTAAAACTTAATTGTGCAGCGCTTAATGAAAACCTGCTGGAAAGTGAACTGTTCGGCTATGAAAGCGGTGCATTTACCGGCGCCAGTAAACGTCATGAAGGTCGCTTTGAAAAGGCTGATGGCGGCACCATGTTTCTTGATGAGCTTGCCAATACCTCCGGGCTGATACAGGAAAAGCTACTGCGCGTAGTCGAATATGGTGAATTCGAACGCGTCGGCGGTTCACGTACCATCAAAACTGATGTTCGCCTGATCGCGGCAACCAATGAAGATTTACCGACCCTTGCCGACAAAGGCGAATTTCGCGCTGATTTACTGGACCGGCTGGCATTTGATGTTATTACCTTACCGCCGTTGCGAGAGCGACAGGAAGATATCCTGATTCTGGCGGAGCATTTCGCCATCAATATGGCCCGGGAATTGGAGTTTGAACTGTTCTCGGGATTTAATGAGAAAGTAAAGCGCGCCCTATTGGACTACGATTGGCCAGGCAACATTCGTGAGTTAAAAAATGTGGTTGAGCGAAGTGTTTACCGGCATAACAATCCCCATATTCCGGTCAGCAACCTGGTCATCGATCCTTTTGAATCGCCATATCGCCCGGCAGCGCGGGTAAAAACCGCAGACAGGCAAATAACCGTAAGCAAAGCGCCGGTTAATGGTCATGACAACTCAGAAAAGGTTGCTGCGACGCAACCAATTACTAACGTTCAATCAAACAAAACCACTGAATTTCCGGTCTCATTAAAAAACCTGTCACAGGATTACGAGATTAAACTGATAAAAGAAGCATTGGCAACGAACCAGTTTAATCAGAAAAAAACCGCCCAGGCACTCGAGTTAACCTATCATCAGTTGCGCGGCTACCTGAAAAAATACAATTTATTGGATAGTAATGACAGTGAAGAGTGATTCTCCCCTAAGCAAGATGACTGGCTACCTAATGTTGGCCTTGCTCACCCTGCTCTCAGGCTGCGAACCGGCTAATACCGAAGACTCGATATTCACTGACGGCCTGGTCTATTGCTCAGAGGGGTCACCAACATCGTTCAATCCACAGTTGGTCACCTCGGGCACAACCATCGATGCAACGACCCGGCAGATTTATAACCGCTTACTGGACTTTAATCGCGATAACTATCAACTGGAACCTTCCCTGGCAAGATCCTGGCACGTTACCAATGATGGAAAAAAAATAACCTTTTATCTGCGTAAAGACGTTGCGTTTCATCAGACCCGCTATTTTAAGCCGACGCGTAACCTCAACGCCGACGATGTTATTTTCAGCTTCGAACGTATCCTCAATAAAAACAATCCCTTTTACCGTGCTGCTCGCGGCAACTACCCGTTTTTTCGTGGCATCAAGTTTGAGCAACTGGTAGAAAAAGTTGAGAGGATCGATGACTACACGATTCGCTTTATTCTGACCCGGCCGGATGCATCTTTTCTGTCTAACCTCGGCGCCCCATTTGCGGTGATTTTATCAAAAGAATATGCCGACCAGTTAATTGCTCAAAACGAACCAAGCATGTTATCTATGTTGGATTACCTGCCAATAGGAACCGGTCCTTTCATGTATAAAGAGTACCGCCCTAATGCCTTTATCCGCTATCAGCGCCATGATCAATACTGGAAACATCCGGTTGCTATCGAGAAATTAATTTTCAATATCACTCCCAACAACACCGGACGTCTGACCAAGTTACTGACCCATGAATGCGATGTTATTTCTTACCCGATTGCCCCTCAGGAGATTCGCAGTCGAGACGATTTACAACTGGAAGAAGTTACCTCATTTAATGTAGCGTTTCTTGCCTTTAACACCATCAGGCCACCTTTTGATAATCCATTGGTCAGGCAGGCTGTCTCGCTGGCCATTAACAGGGAAGCAATTATCAACGCCGTCTATTTTGATCAGGCCGAAATTGCTCACTCGTTATTACCCACCGCATCCTGGGCCTACAACGAACCCCAGACGAAACTACCCTATTCTATCGAACAGGCCAAACAGTTATTGGCCGATGCCGGCCTGGAGCAAGGATTTACCCTGGATTTATGGGCCATACCGGTGCAGCGTGCCTATAACCCTGATGCCCGAAAAATGGCTAAATTAATTCGTTCAGACTTGGCCCGGATTGGCATTAATGTCAATATCATCACCTATGAATGGTCGACCTTCTTACGCAAACTATCTGATGGCGAGCATCAGGCCGCGCTGGTTGGCTGGTCTGCGGATCATCCTGATCCGGATAACTTTTTCACGCCATTGTTGAGTTGCTCCAGTGCCAGATCCGGCAGCAATCGCAGTTTCTGGTGTAATCGAAATTTCGACCAGTTGCTTGCTAAAGCCTTGTCGACCCGAAATGCCAAACAGCGGCGTGACTACTACCTGCAGGCGCAACAACTGATTAGCGAGGAATTCCCGCTGCTGCCAATCGCCCATGCGAAACGTGCGCAGGCGAAAACCAGTCTGGTTCAGGGGAATATTCTGACGCCATTTGGCGGTATCACCTTCGCTGATACGAAAAAGCTGGCCGGGGAGAAACAATAACCATGGTATTGTTCGCGCTTCGACGGTTAAATCTACTGTTATTTACGCTACTGATGTTGTCGGTTGTAGCATTCAGTCTCAATTACTTTTTTCCAGGTTCCGCGATTGTCAATATCACCGGGTTAGTCAATGCCACGGACGCGCAACTGGCCAGCTATGAAAAACTGTATCGCATGGATCAATCCGTGTTTTTTCAGTATCTGGCCTACCTAAGAGAATTGTTTAACGGCAATATGGGCGTTTCGATGTCGACGCAGAACCCTATCAGTGAAGAGTTGATCACCTACCTGCCAGCTACCATTGAATTAAGCCTTGCTGCGTTATTGCTGGCGATGATTTTTGGTGTGCCGCTCGGTTTTATCGCTGCCATCTTTCACAATAAGGTTACCGACAAAGCGATTCTGTCGGTGGCGATGGTCGGATACTCGTTACCGGTGTTCTGGCTGGCACTGATTTTAATTCTGGTGTTCTCGATCACCTTGTCCTGGTTCCCCTCATCAGGGCAGTTAAATCTGTTGTTTGAGATTGAGCAAGTCACCGGCTTTAAACTTATCGATATTCTGCTCAGTGATTCACCATATCGTTGGCAGGCATTTCAGGACGCTCTGGAGCATCTGGTATTACCGGCAATTACCGTCGCTATTGCGCCAATGACGATTTTCATTCGCCTGGCTCGCACTTCAATGCTGGAAGTGCTTGAGTCCAATTATATTAAGGCAGCAAGAGCCAAAGGGTTGTCGAACATCAAGATCATTTACCACCACGGTATTCGCAATGCCCTGGTGCGGATTATTCGTGATATGGGCTTACAATTTGCCAACCTGATGACACTGGCTATGATTGCCGAGGTGATCTTTGACTGGCAGGGTGCTGGTAGCTGGTTGATAGACAGCATTTTCCAACGTGATTATACCGCCATTCAGGGAGGCTTGATTGCGCTGGCAACCTTCACATTCTTTATCAATATTCTCGCCGATTTTATATACGCTAGCTTGAATCCGGTAGAAAGGTACACACGTCATGCCACGAGATAAGATCTACATAGAAGAGGAATTCCCCTCCCCTATCTTGCAGTTATGGCTGACGTTTAAACGAACTCCGGTCGCTATCTGGGCATTGTTTTGCTACGTATTGTTGGTACTGCTTGCCATCTTTGGCAGCTTTATTACTCCTCATTCGGCGATGGAAAATAACCTTGATATGCTACTCACGCCACCCGCCTGGAATGCCGACGGGGACATCAGTTACTTACTTGGAACCGATGACCTTGGCCGCGATATGTTGTCACGTCTGATCCAGGGCACCTCACTGACCTTTGGCCTGAGTATTCTGGTGGTTGTCTGTGCCTTGATCATTGGCGTATTAATAGGCTCGGTTTCAGCCCTGACCCGAGGGGTCAAGGCCAGTTTGCTGACCCATTTCCTGGATGTGGTGTTATCCATGCCATCATTACTGCTAGCGATTATTATTGTTGCCATTCTCGGACCTGGCCTGACCAACGTGCTCTGGGCGATAGGTCTGGTGTTAATTCCGCAGTTTATCCATATCACCCGTAATGCGATTAAAGAAGAACAGCAAAAAGGCTATGTATTAATCCCGATACTTGATGGCGCGTCCGAACTTCGGGTACTGGTCACCTCAATATACCCAAACATTATTGATAAAATCATTATCCAGGCGACACTGGCTCAGTCAGCGGCGATTCTGGATATCGCCGCCCTTGGTTTTTTAGGACTCGGCGCTCCCGTTGCGCTGCCGGAATGGGGCTCGATGCTCGCTAACAGCCTGGATTTATTTTATATCGCGCCATGGACCAGTTATTTGCCGGGACTGGCGATACTAATTGCCGTTATCGTCACCAACCTGGTTGGCGAAGGTTTGCGACATTCACTTAAATTGCAAAAAGAGAACTGATGAACTTACTGGACATTAAAAACCTCAGTATCACCCTGCAATCTGGTTCAGAGCCGATTCAGGCGGTCGAGCGCGTAAGCCTGAGTTTAAAAGAAGGTGAATTCCGAGGCCTGGTAGGCGAATCAGGCAGCGGTAAATCTTTGCTTGCCAAAGCGATCGTGGGCGTACTGGACGAGAAGTGGAAAGTTGAAGCGGACCGATTTCATTGGCAGGGACGGGATTTATTGCGCCTGAGTGTTGAGGAGCGTAAGAAGATCATCACCCGCGATATCGCCATTATCTTCCAGGAGCCGATGAGTTGTCTGGATCCCACGAACACCATCGGTGAACAGATTGAAGAAGCCATCGACAGTGAACAACTCACTGGTTTTTTCTGGCAAAAGGCACAACAACGACGTGAAGCGGCGGTTAAATTACTGCACAAGGTTGGCATTAAAAAACATTCCCTGGTGAGCAAATCCTATCCGCACCAGCTCACCACCACTTTGTGTCAGCGAGTCATGATCGCCATGGCCCTGGCACGGCGTCCGAAACTGCTGATTGCCGATGAGCCGACCGCGTCTATGGAGTCTGCAAATCAGGCACAGATTTTCCGCCTGCTGGCCAGTTTAAATCAATTGAAAAATATGTCGATTCTGCTGATCAGTCATGAATTAGATAAAATCAGCCACTGGACCGATTACCTGACCGTGATGTACTCCGGTCAGTTCGTTGAGGCTGGTACCACATCACAAATATTTGATACGCCTTATCATCCATACACCAAAGCGCTAATCGCCAGCAGCCCCAAATTTCAGGCTCATTGGCAAAAGAAATCGCGACTCGATACGCTTCCCGGTTCTATTCCGGTATTGCAACATTTACCGATTGGCTGTCGATTAGGGCCCCGATGTCCCAATGCCCGCAAGAAATGCGTTATCGCACCGCAAATACGATCCTATCAGGGGCATCAGGTCAGTTGTCACTTTTCTCATAAAGGAGATTATTGATGGCCAGCCTGATCGAAGTTAAAGACTTAAGCAAAGATTACAAAGTCAGAAACCACTGGTGGAAAAAAGAAGCCATCACTGTCTTACAACCATTGTCGTTTAAGCTTGATGCCAATGAAACCCTGGCGGTTATCGGCAACATCGGTTCCGGGAAATCGGTATTAGCGAAACTTTTAGTCGGTGCTGCCAGGCCAACAACCGGCGAGATTTACCTGAACGGCCAGCATTTGCAAACCGGTAATTTTAAACAGCGATGCCAGCATGTACGAATGATTTTTCAGGATGCGGGGAATACCCTCAACCCCAGCCTGACCATCAAGCAACAACTGGAAGAACCGCTGCTGTTAAATACCCGCCTGGATGCTCAGGAGCGAACCGTGCAAATTCGCGAGACCCTGCAAAAAGTCGGTCTGCTTGCCGACCATATGCATTTTTATCCACATATGTTTTCGGGTGGCCAGAAACAGCGTATTTCCCTGGCTCGTGCCATTATCTTACAACCACAGCTGGTTATTCTTGATGAAGCTCTCGCCGCTCTGGACTTATCGTTGCGAGCGCAGATGGTTAACCTGTTACTTGATTTGCAGGAACAAATGGGGCTCGCCTATTTGCTGATATCTCAGGATTTGGATATTGTCGAGCACCTGAGTGACAAGCTGCTAGTGTTAAACGATGGGAAGTTGATAGAGTCAGGACCGACCGATCAGGTGCTGAAAAATCCGAAGCATAAATACACCAAGAAATTGATCATGAGCCAGCGCAAACGCACTGTCAAATAAAAGGCAATATCGCCACACCAAGGCCTGCCGAGCTTTCATTAAAACAAAATTTTCCATATACAAAAAAGCCAGCAGTTATGCTGGCTTTGTTTAATAGTCTAATGGTTTGAATCTAACGACCAAACTTACGACGCGATGCAACAAGCCCAAGTAAACCAAGTGCCATTAAAGCCAGGTTAGCTGGTTCAGGCACGGCTTGAGGTGGTAACAGGCCATCATCAATCCATAGCGCGGCAATGTAAAACTCACCTGCGGTTACGGTCATTGAGAACGATTCGCCCTCAGCAAACGTATAAATGGTACTGTCATCAAGTGCCCACTCACCGCCATCACTCATATCTGCGAGACTACCGGCAAAGAAGCCTTCTTCTTCATGAGCGACAGCCTGAAGGGTGGCTCCTAATGGTACGAATACCTCGTCACCAACCATAAAGGTGAAGGTAAAGGTTTCACCAATATTAAAGTTGTCATCAGGGTTTTTCGCGCAGCCAGTGTCAGATTGACAGTTACCTAACCCTGAACCTTTATCCAGATACAAAAACCCTGTACCAACCTCAAGGGTTACTGACAGACCAGGAATTGAAGTCTCAACCATTAAAGGACTATCCCAATTACCCTCGCCAAGGGCATCGGTAAGCTCTTCAAAGTCGAGTATTTTGATTAATTCCGCATTAGCAATGCCACTAAAACTTAAAAGTGCCGCCATTATTGGAATTGTTAAAGCTTTTAGCAGTTTCATTTAAAATAACCTCCGTAACACAAATGAAGTGCATGGTTAACGGAGCAAGGTTCAGGCCAACCTCACAAGAAGATTTCTTTTCTACGAAAAAACAGGTAGATAAAAACATTTATAAAATTTTATTAATGGAAAAATTTATTGGTCTGTAAAAATAACGAACACTTACAGCCTTTAATTTTGAACCAAGTAAAGTCGATGCAGCGGTGAAGTTTCCATCAAGCGAATCAGCGGCACCTGGCGGTTTGTCCCACGAAAGAGTAGATTCGTCCCAGACAATTGGTAATTGACTTTATTCTCGCCTACCCTACAATAGCCGTTAACTGTACAATAAATGAACGACCAACCAACTTCAGTGTCGTTGTGAAAACTGGGGAACGGGGGCTGGTAAACTGATATCCAGTCAATTTCACGCTTTATTCGATATTTTTTTGACGTCTTCCACTTAAGGAGGAAGCATGAAAAGGAAACAAAACGCAATCTCGCTGGCTGTAGCAGCTGTGCTGGCAATTCATTTTTCTGCGCAGGCAATAGCTGTAGAGGATAGCAAGGTCCACTTTACCAAAGACATGCACGTGAACATTACCACGGTTATGGGTAATCATTTCACCCCCTACGATGCTTTAATCAATAAGCCACTGGCACAACTTATCGAAGTACCGGCATATCAGGCGGTAGAGCGCCAGGTGAAGAAGGCTGATAGCTTTTTCGAAACGGCAATGAAGGCGCAGGACAGGATTCAATACTACATGGCCCTGGTGAAGCAGACATTTAATGGCTCTACCGATGAGGAAACCGGTCAATGTCAGTCATCCAAGTTGGCCAGACTGTTTTCTTTCTAACAACAAATTCTCTGAATAATAGTCTCAGGCTCGATGCTGCATTCGCTTTGCAGTGATCAGTCTGAGTCGAAAACCTAACACAACTACAACCACTTCAGACGCCCTTAGTCACCCTTAGTCACCCTTAGTCACCCTTAGTCACCCAGTGACTCTCGCGTCACTTAGACCCGCCCCGCAATGGGTTGACCCGGCCACCGGTCACCTTATCTGCGCGTCCTTCCTGTTTCGCTTTTTCGGCTCGACGCTTACGGACCTCTTTCGGATCAGCTATCAGTGGACGGTAGATTTCAATGCGATCGCCATCTTCAATCATATCTTTTAGTTTTGCTGCCTTATTCCAGACCCCAACTTTATTGACATTAAGATCAATTTCTGGAAATTGCTGTAAGATCCCCGAGGCCTGGATTGCCTGTTCTATCGTTGAGTTTTCATCAACATGCAAGGATAACAGAGTTTGCTTTTCTGGAAGTGCATAAACCACTTCAATTAAAAACTGTTCAACGCTCATGTTGTTAATACACCTCTTTCGCTCGCTGAGTAAACGCCGCTACCATGTTATTGGTCAAGGTATTGAATACTTTACCGATTGCCAATTCAATTAGCTTACTGGAAAATTCATATTCCAGTTGTAAGGTTACTTTGCAGGCGGTATCACTAAGTGGGGTGATTATCCAATCACCACTAAGCTGTTTAAACGGTCCATCTAACAGGTTCATACTGACCCGTTGGTTTTCGGTTAATTCATTTTTTGTGGTAAACCACTTCTCTACGCCCGCTTTTGATACCAACAAAGACGCGGTCATTGAATTATCATCCTGACTAATGACTTTCGCATCCCGGCAACCCGGCAAAAACTGCGGATATGAAGGGATATCATTGATCAGTTTAAACATATCTGCGGCGCTATGCATCACCAGCGCACTTCGATTAATTGCAGGCATTCAACCCCCTAAAAAAATATTGCGCTATGATAGCAAAGCCATACTGAAACCTCATTAAAAATCAACTGTCTCGGGATACCTGCAGCGGTGTAAATCAATTAACGATGAAAAAGCTGGATTTTGAGTACCATTCGGGGATTCTTTACGTATAATATCCGCCGTTATGGCAAAGAAAAAATCGAAACAATCCAATAGTAATACTATCGCCTTAAATAAGAAGGCGAGGCACAATTACACCCTGACCGACAAGTTTGAAGCGGGTATCAGCCTGCAGGGGTGGGAAATCAAAAGTATTCGCAGCGGTAAAGTCAATATTTCCGACTGCTACGTGATGATGAAAGACGGGGAAGCATTTCTGGTAGGTGCCGAAATCCTGCCGTTAAATGCAGCCTCCACCCATGTGGTATGTGATCCAACCCGTAGCCGCAGGTTATTGTTAAACCGGCGAGAGCTTGATCGCCTGACCGGTAGTGTTGAACGAGATGGTTACTCGTTAATTGCGACCGCAATGTACTGGAAAAAATGTTGGGTAAAGCTGGAGTTTTATCTCGGTAAAGGTAAGAAAACTCACGATAAGCGCGCCGACATCAAAGAGCGGGAATGGAAAGTCGACCAGGGCCGTATTATGAAAAAGAAACTGCAGTAATAAGCGTTTACTTAATACCAAAAAAGCTCCGAGCCAAGTGCCGGAGCTTTTTATTTTTATCGACTAGTTATACCAATCACATTAAGTTTGTGCACAACTCAGAGTTAGGGCAGAGGTTCAGTTACAACATAGATTTCATTGATATAGTCATTCTATATTAATGAAATATAGGGCCGTAAATGGGCCTCTGATAAACTCCCTACGGGTGAGTTTTAATTTAATGTGATTGGTATTATTTCTTGTTCGGTTTCAGGCTTACCCACAACTTGATGTGTCCTTTAACGACTACCACATCGTTCTTGTCATAGGCAGTTACCGGCATTAAAAAATCCCCTTCCTGCCAAATCATATCACGGCAATCGGCTACGCAGCGGATATCACTACCGGCTTTCGCCGTATAGTCGAGCGTCATCCCTTTTGGGATCCAACGGAGGTGCTCAGGAATGGTCGCCTCAGCGCAAGCACCCATCGCCATTTCCAGACCATTACAGATGGCAATCACATGCACAGTGCCAATATGATTTTGAACCGCTTTCTTTTTCTTAATCAGGACTTCACATTTGCCCGGCTCCAGATCCAACACCAGTGGCTTTATCGTTTTAAAGTAAGGGGCCCACTGGGCAAAGAACCAGGAAAATAATCGTTTACCAAATGAGAACTTAGACCATTTGTTATAAACGTCGAGAACTTTAGGAGGTTGTGCCATAAAACGCCTTCGTTAAATCATTGTAATGCTGAGAATATTAGCCATCTTCTGGTATGACCACAAGCGTCAATCATACGCCGATTTTTAGCCTGGATACAACAGTGAAAATCAATTTGTGCAATGTTTAAGCGAAAGTTGTTGAATTATTTTCCTCGTTGTTTGTCGAACAAATACAAGCTACAATAGCTTTCTGGTTAATCATAAAACCAGACCACTTTGGGGCGGATTTAGGATTCGACAAGATTCACGAAACCCAAGGTGCATGCCCAGGGGCGGTTGGCCTGGTAAAAAGCCGCAAAACTATAGTTGCAAACGACGAAACGTTCGCACTAGCAGCTTAATGCTAGCCATCCCCGTAAAGCTTCACCTATAGGCTTGCGGTGTCGATGGTCATATCAATATGGGTTAGCGAGGGAACTGTGTCTGACGGTGAACCGCGAAACAGTATCAGACTCACCAGAACGTAGCCTGTCGCTCGGCGACTGACTGGTTAAATAAAAGAGTGACTAAGCATGTAGGACCGAGGATGTAGGTTTTTTGGACGGGGGTTCAACTCCCCCCCGCTCCACCAATTAAATCGAAAAAAAACCAATAAAAACAATATATTAAAGCCAAAACCAGCAGGTTTTGGCTTTTTGTTTCATGTTAGAAAAAAACCATAAAAAACAACAGCTTAAGGTTTTTCGCTAGCTATAAAGTCCATCAAAATGGTACAGAAAAGGGTACAGTGTCGGTACACTAACCCGAGGTATAGTTCCATATTTCTGTACCAATCCTGTACCATTTTTCATTTAAAAATTAATGATAAGAAACCTGAGTGTCGGCCATTTAAAACAATTAAACGGTTGATTAACTGCCACTATGAAATGTTGAGTCATTCAATAACTCTAACTTGTTTCTATGATATTGTTTTCGACTCTTTAAATACCATCTCTTATATTTCGATTTCTATTTCCCTGCTCAAACAAAGGCTTGTGAATAAGCGAAAAAACGCTTAACCTCCTGAACCTAATCAAATTTTTCACAGGGAAAGCTGAAAAGGCTAATGGTCTAAAAGTCTCAGGTGTTCCCGCGATCCAAACTGTTGAATTTAACAGATTGACCATGCTATTTCGAAAGAGGGAAAAGATGTCGAAAATAATAGCTTTATACAACAACAAAGGTGGGGTTTCGAAGACAACCACCAACTTCAACCTCGGTGCCTACTTATCATCTATCGGTAAAAAGGTACTTATCGTCGATTGTGATCCTCAATGCAATATTACCGAATTATTTTTTGCTTCCAGAGATGACCTAGATGACCCTGAAGCATCACTACCAGGTACTTCAATTTACGAAGCTCTGCTACCAAGATTTAAAGGTCAACAGGGAGCTATAGATCAAAATACTATTGAATTAACAGAACACAATGTTTACCCATCAATGTACCTTTTTCGAGGCGATCTGGAGTTTTCAAGAGCAGAAACATATTTAGGAACTGCTTGGAACCAAGCGGTTACAGAAAATATTCATGAAAAAAACACCTATATCGTCCTAAATAATCTACTGCGCTCCTTAATGATAGAGAGAGAGTTTGATTATATATTATGCGATGTAGGTCCAAGTACTGGTGCGATAACTAAATCAGTTATTGTATGCTGCGATGAAATTGTTATTCCTTTAGTGCCAGATAGGTTTTGCTATCAAGCTGTTAGATTATTGGGCAATGTTATAAGTGAATGGATTGACCGCCATCAGATTATATCTCAATCTCTGGAGCCATATGGAATAGAACCGTTTCCCGGCCAACCTAAACTTGCCGGAACAATTCTACAAAATTTCAAAGTCCATGCCGGAGCAAAAGCCAAAGCATCATACATCAAGTGGCAAGATAAAATTTCAGAAGAAATTGAAAGTTCACTTTGTAAAGATGGCAAATTTTCGGCCAAAGAAGGGTTTGATTTGAAAAAACCTTATGTAGCTTCAATAAAAGATGTGGCAGTTTTGGCCCCAGTTGCACAATTGTTTGGTAGAGCAATTTTTGATATTGAACAAGAGCACACAAAAGAAGCTTCTAGCAACGGACAAATGTATTACGGTTCGGTATGGCAACCTTGGAAAGATCGTATGGAAGAATATAAAGCTGAAATTCAGAAAATCGCTGAGGCTTTTGAATGAGCTCAGAATACGTATACACAGCGTTAATTGATGTGCTTTCTTATCGTCATCGCTTAGAAAGAGACATTCAAAACGGTCAAGAAAAATTTAAAGAAGATCTTGAGCAATCACTCAAGGTTTTTAATTCGGTAAATACAGCAATATTCAGCGTTCAAGCGATATCAGACACTATTATCATAACCTGCAATACTCATGATAAATTTATTGACTTTTTAAATATCATTAGAAGTGTTTTTATATCATTTCTTGAAAGAGGGTTATTTATAAGAGGCGGTATTGCATACTCTAAACATTTCCAGAGTGGCAGAATTACATACAGCCACGCTGTAGCAAAAGCGTATGAGTTGGAAAGTAGAGAATCTGTTTATCCAAGGATCGTTTTCGATAAAAACATAATAGAAATGTATCAAAGTAGCCAATCTTTACCCAATATTTTCGATAACGAACTGATCCTCCATCATAACGGCGTATATTATTTGAATATTATCGAAGACGATAATTGGGACTTAATCTTCAAATATGCGTCATTAATATATGAAAATGATCGAAAGGATATTGTGGGGAATGAGCTAGCATTTTTGAAGCATGTATGGTTTGAGAAGCATTTATTTGAATCCAAGCACGCGAAAACCTTGAGCAAAAAATACATACCACTACCTGAAGAAGTATAATTGACTGAATTAATTAGCCAATTTTCTCCATAGCTTATTTTAAAGCAATTAAATTAATGATGTTCTTTTAGGATAGATATTACAGAACCTAATAATAACTTCCTAAAATTAAGGCGTTCAATTTAAACTTTGAAGAGGGGCGCGAGCCCTCCCTGACAAAAATCGGATGAGAATACAGCTCCTCCGAAACAGCTATTTGGACGGGGGTTTCGTACCCCCCAGACACCAATTAGAGCTAGATTAAAGGCTGAAAATTCAGGTACAGTTCAGGTACAGCAAAAGCCACACCCCTTATTTTTAAAGGGCTTCAGAGCATTATCTAGGAGGTTCAACTCCCCCCCGCTCCACCACCTTAAAAATTAAAGACGCTTGCTCTATATAAGGGTACGCGTCTTTTTTATTTCCGAAAATTAATTTCATGATTAACCAGCAATTAAGGCTTGTCTAATCGCCTAAACGATTCAGTTTCTCGGCTATCAATTGTTCAAACTCTGCTTCAGAATATAATCCAAGTACCTTTGCCGCCACTGCCAAGGACGTATTGTCCTGTTGTGCTTTTCGCACGATTTGGGTCGCTGTGTCATAACCGAGCTGCTCGGCAAGTAAGGTAATTACCGATAAGTTTTGTTGCATGTTACGCTGCATTTGCTTGGTATTGACGCTCAACCCCGCCACCGCGTTTTCGGCAAACGAGGACATTGCATCGGTGAGTAGTGTGATACTTTCCATAACATTGTGAATGATCACCGGTCGACAGGCGTTAAGTTGTAGCTGGCCATTCGCAGCAGCCAGTGAAACGGTCAGTTCATTACCGAAAACCTGGAAGCAAACCATGCTGAGCGCCTCACACTGGGTCGGGTTTACTTTACCGGGCATGATTGAACTGCCTGGCTCATTGGCTGGCAGTTGCCACTCATTTAAGCCACAACGCGGACCGCTGCCAAGCAAGCGAAAATCATTGGCCATTTTCAGTAAAACCGACGCCAGTTGCTTCAATGCGCCACTATAGCGAATCATCGCATCTTCACCACTGACCGCAGCATAAAGGTTATCATCCTGCTGCAACGGCAATTGCAACCGTTCAGCCAGTTTGTGACTGACCATCTCGCCAAATCGCTGTGGTGCATTCGCCCCAGAGCCCACCGCGGTGCCACCGATCGCCAATCGATGGACATATTGCAAACTGCTATGGACTGCATTTTTTGCCGCTTCAAGCTGGCTGTCAAACGCCGCTAACAGCGCTCCGGAACCGATAGGAATCGCATCCATCAGGTGGGTTCGCGCCACCGTGTATTGATGGCTGAACTGCCCCCGTTTTAATTGCAATTGCTGTTGCAGTGTAGCGATTGCCGGTAGTAACTTTTGTTCACTCCATTGCGCCACCACAATGCGCATCGCCGTTGGAAAAACATCGTTGGATGACTGTGACAGATTGATATGATCGTTAGGATGTAAATCTTGCTTATCACCATTGCGGTTTTCCGCCCCGGCTTGATGAATAATCTGATTGGCGACGCTGGCAAGCACTTCATTAACGTTCATATTGGTCTGCGTACCCGAGCCCGTTTGCCAGACTCGTAACGGGAATTGCTCGTTATATTGTCCGCTCAAAACCTGATCACAAGCCTGGATTATCGCCTGGCTTTGTGTAGTTGATAACCGTTTTAATTCGCCATTAACCTGTGCGCAGGCACGTTTGATTGCAACTAATGCATAGATAAAATCGGCTGAAAATTTATGAGTGCCAATTGCAAAATACTGCAACGACAATCGGGTTTGTTTTCCCCATAGAATCTTAGATGGTAATTCGTCCATGGATCGCTTCGACCTTTAATGATGCTTAATGCATTCATTATAGCCATCGCGGTGTAAGTAAAGAGAGGCGCTGGATGCGAACTAACAACAGTGACACTGTGGTGAACACAGCTATTATGAATAGCGAGCGTTTACAATTCGGGCCAAATTTATCGGCAACAAACCCGACATTGTTCGGATTTATTAACCCGAAACTCATTGAAGCTCATTTGCCAGGCATCAAACAGGGTCAGCTTACCGAGGTGCTCGGTTTTGCCGAGCAGAAGCCGTATTGCTTCGGTGGCCTGCAGGCTGCCCATCACCCCAAGAACGGGACCTAGCACGCCAGCGGTCTGGCAATTTTGTGGCAAATTAACCGGTTCAGGATACAAACAGGCATAACAAGGAGAGTCAGCAGAGGATAAGTCGAAACTTAACAGGTGGCCCTGTCCGTTAATCGCAGCAGCAGACACCAGTTGCAAACCGTACTGAACACAAATCCGGTTGATATAGTAACGAGCATCACTATTGTCGGTGCAATCAAGTATCATCGGCTTCGACGCCAGTAATGGCACTAGATTAACGTTAAGCACTGACTGGTCAATGGCATCGATGACAATATCCGGGTTAGCAGCCAATAGCTGATTTGCGGCGATTTGCGCTTTATTTTTTCCTAAATGATTCACTTTAAAGAGGATCTGACGATGTAAGTTGCTGCGCTCGATGCTATCGTGATCAATTAAGCTCAAATGGCCAATGCCGGATGCCGCAAGGTATTGAGCTGCCGCACAACCTAACCCACCGACACCGACGATAATAATATGACTATTTTTCAGAATCAGTTGTCCTTGTTCACCGACCTGATCCAGCATAATGTGGCGAGAATAACGCACCAACTCTTTGTCTGTTAATTTGTCCTTAGTCAAAGGCTGCCCTATAAAATTCTGTCATCAATGTCCATTTTTATGCCCCAAAGAGGGATAAGAGCACAGTTTGCCAAAGCCTAGGTTCGGCCGCAATCGATATCGGCGACTTATATAGCTGCGGCTTTAAGATTCGTTTTGAATGTCGATTTGCGGCGCAGGCTTGATCCCGATGGCCATAATGAATCCGCCAATCAAAATGGCAATAAATTCATACAATGCTGTCCATAAGGTCCAGCCAACGGGAATTCCCCACCAAATCAATTCACCACCGTGACTAAATACCACCATCAGCAATGCGGCAAAAAATGCGAGTCCAAATTTGCGGGTAAAACGATCAAGCTGGCCCGGCAATAATCGCATCATCGCCAGCCCCAGAAGAATTGCTATGATCAGGTAGTGAGCGAAACCTTTGGCAAAAATTATCGGGTCGAATGCCGGTTTGCCGGCACTAACCTGAGCAATAATGATTGGCCCCTGCTCATACATCGCCATAACTTCTTCCATGTTTGCATCCGGTACCATGGCAGAAGGCAATACATAAGTACCGGGGTCGGGCAATACCTTGTTCAGTTCCGTTAAAACCTGTTGTTGGTTTTCGACCATTTGCGTGGCGCTGTAGGGTAGCGGACTTTGCCAAAACACGGCGCCCCAGACAAACATCAGCAAGGATGCAATAAAACTCGAGATCAATAGCCTTTTCATAACGTTACCTATTAAGGGATAGTAAGAAAAGATTACGACCTTTCCAAGATTCTGTACAGTTTTAGCAACAAACAAGGTAATAAACATTACTCCGACGGTTTGTTTTGCTTCCACAATAGTTCAGTCAAAGCCCGGTAGCTTTGCCATTCTCCGGCAAGGATCCAGTTAACGACATGCGGAGCAACATCCGGAATAGCACTGGCAACGCGTTTATCATTAACCGACAATTGCGCTAACCAACGCCGAATGCTAGCGTTATCGAGTGACTGCATTACTGTCGCTTTTTTTAGTTGTTGCAGTGCCAGCGCATTTGAATGCTGTTCCATTTGCCCTTGGGTTGGTTTCGTCAGTATCGGCAACCCGAGATGTAAACACTCACTGACCAGCTCAAATCCGGAGCTGCAAATCACCCCACTGGCCCTGGCAAGATGCTCCTTAAAGCGCTGGTGCGCCGCCTGCTGACAAAGCACGTTGCCCTGCTGTTGGTCAGTCAGTTCTGGCGAATACTGAATAAACTGATAGTCCGGGTATTGATTCAATAATGCGGTGACCTGGCGCTGATCCTCAAACGGCAGATATACCAAACAGAAGTTTTCACATTTCTGACGACTGAGACTGGTATCAATAATGGGCGGCAATACATTGTCATTATATGGTGCCCAATGTAATCCCAGGCTGTAATCAGCGGGGGCAAAATGGCGCATAATTTTCTTGGCTAACCAGCTTTCGCCAGCTAGTGGCGTATTCTTGCCAAAGGCATACTGATGACCAATCCCTAATACCGGTTTTCTGGCAAGTTTGCCCGCCCAGGCGGTCACCGGTTCAAAGTCAGTAATAATCAAGTCATAGTCGTCAACCGGCAATTCACGAACCTCCCGAGCAAACTGCCAGAGGTTATTGCCGAAGGTCGTTTGCAAATAATTAATTTTTCCTGCCTGGGTAGCAAAGGTCAGTCCCCGGCGACACTGATAGTCGCCAAATACAGCCATTTCAAAGTACCGCTCCGCCGGCCTGCCGCTGAACAAGTAGGTTACGTCAACGTCAGACTCAGCAAGGTATTTTGCCATCATCCTTGAACGGGCAATATGTCCGTTGCCCGTTCCCTGAATTCCATAAAGTATTTTCATAAAACAACCATTGTATATGCGATGCCAGTGCCAATAGTGGCACCGGCAACAATATCGGAGGGAAAATGCACGCCCAGAATCACTCGTGAGAGGCCGACGGCACCTGCCCATAAATACAGAGGAGCGGCCACTGCACCAAGGTGAAAAATGAACAGACCGGCAAGCGTAAAAGCGGCCATGGTATGACCGGAAGGAAAGCTGAATTTATCAGATGCCTGAATAATTGCGGAGAAGTCCGGAACCACCTGAGGAGGTCGACGCCGTCTCAGGGTATTCTTTAAAAGAACATACAGGCTTCTTTCTATGATGAACGCCTGCAAGGTCAAAATAAAGAAATCCGTCGCCTGAGATCCTGCCAGTAGCCAGTAACTGCAAGGCAAAAGGAGTTGCAGATAACCGTCGCCGGTTCTGGAAAGGTTTCGTACCAGGGTCAGAAACGTATCACAGGAATTTCCTTTACGGCACCAAAGCAAGATACGTAGATCGGCCTGATAAATACTATTTAGAATCGCCATACCCACACTTTAAGTGGGCTTTATGACAACTCAGTTACAGCAAATTTGCAGTTTGATGAAATATCAAACCGAGATAAACATCCCTTGGTTGCTGCGCCATTTGGCGTTAATTCGAACCTGCCGTTACCCGCATTAAGCCATTCTTGAACGTGGTCAGCCAGTTTCGATAAATGGTGCGCATATCGCCCCAATTAAACACCTGAGTATTCTGCTTCCATTGATCAATAGCGGCACCGCGATCTAAAGCCTGGGCTAAGATTTCACCGCTAACGCCATCTTTAACACTGGCGGCAATAACCAGGCTGCCTGACGATTCCGTGTAGGTCGTGCCACCAATAGAATTATAACTTCGTCGTGATTTTTCGACCGGTGCCGCCAGCCGGATATCGGTGATTACAACATTAATAACCAGAGTATTGGCATCGGCAACTGTGACTATTTCAAACGGCTGGTCTTCATTAAACACCCGATAAGCTACCTCGATAAATTCTTCCCCCATTTTGCGCAGGGTCTGGTCATCGAGATCGTAGGTTGCATTGGGCCCATCCGTTAACGGGTCGATACGAGGTGGACGATAATCATCAGGATGATCGTTATTCACATTTATCTGAGCAAACATCAGCTTATGGTACTGACGCCAGTCGGTATCTTCACGTATGTAAGATAAATCCAACACCGAATTATCGACACGAGTTAATCCGGCTTCATTCACTTCTTTGTCGGGACCGGATTGCACAGTAGGTGGCTCTGAAGAACAGGCCAGTAAAAAGCAACAAGGTATGGCCACAAGAGTCAATGTTATCCTGCTCCTGCATAACTGCAGGTACGAATGTAGCCCGCTTACACGTCTAATTTGATGCGGTTTCATGAATCCGCCCCCCTAAGTTACGATTTAGTAGAGCGTGTTTATCTTTCGAGGGCAGTTTCGCAATTAACAGACACCCATTGAACAAAATTCGGCCAACAAAGGTCAACACGCTCTCATAATACCAATCACATTAAGTTTGTGCACAACTCAGAGTTAGGGCAGAGGTTCAGTTACCACATAGATTTCATTGATATAGTCATTCTATATTAATGAAATATAGGGTCGTAAATGGGCCTCTGATAAACTCCCTTCGGGTGAGTTTTAAAGGCGTTTATCCTGCGTTACTGATTTTGACACTGGAACGACCATTCTCTGTAATCAAAGCCTTGTCTAAACGCCTTTAAATTCTCACTGAGTGAGCAATAATTTAATGCGATTGGTATAAGCATATATCAAAAAATCCGCCACGATTTTTCCAATCATGGTCGTCAGGATAGAAATGTTGCCTATACTTTTTAAAACCCCGATCACAGACAAAGGTTCATTATGCCCATTGAAAACCATGCACTCGATATCGACTTCCCAGAATACGCAGAGAAAATCCAGTCATTAAAAGCAACGGATACGTCGTTTAAATCGCAAAGTGATGAGTATCACCAATTGGACAAAAAGATCCGTACATTAGAAGAAAACAATGTGCCAACGGATGATGAACACTTTAATGAAATGAAAATGCAGCGTGCCGCGTTAAAAGATATTCTTTATGCGCGCCTCAAAGCGGATGGTTAGGTCTGAGGGGCAAATTTCCCTCCTTTTCTTTTGTTGAGCTAAGCTTTAATTAATCAGGGGTGATTAATGAGTGCAGCTCCTGACGGTACCAAGATACAACCCTTGCCGGACCAGGGACGCTGTCCGGGATAACAACCAATCACTGGACGATTTTGGCTTCAGTAATCTTTCATCGCCGGGGTGGCGTTGCTGAAACCACCCGATGGCAAGCCTTTGAAAGTGCCACTACTGAGTGTTAATTCTAAAACTAAGATAATCGACACACATGTTGCAGCTTATCCGTTTATTTCGCCTGGTATTTACCGCACAAATATTGATTGTGATCAGCATTTACTGCTCGTTCGCAAATGCCACTGCGCTGAAATATCGTTCCCTGACACAATTGGCCAATGCCGCCGATGCCATCATGATCGCCAGTGTCGATGCGATCAGCAGTCAACGCATGGCCAATGGCGCTATCGTTAGTTTTGTGACTCTCGCCGACCTAAACCTAATCCGAGGAACGTACGATCAGGAGCAACTGACCCTGGTCATCCACGGTGGCGAAGTAGACGGCCTGGTTCAACGGATTCAGGGTGTTCCACAATTTTCGATTACTCAGCAAGTTATCCTGTTTTTGCAGGGCAATGGTGAACGCATGGTGCCAATTTCTGGCTGGGGGCAAGGCATGTTTATCATCAATAACGGTCTGATTTATGACTATCAGGGCAATCCGGTGACTAGTATCAATAACGATCGGATTACCATTAACCGCCTTAAACCCGCAGATGTCGTCCTCGTCAACGCTCCTAAAAACCTGCCTGCAAATAAGGACTTAGCAGCAATCAGCGTTGCCAGCTTCCTGAATCAGATTAAGCAGTTACCACACAACCAAACCGCTAAACCCGTGCAGAGCATAGACAAAGCTACATACTCGCCGTCGTCGCTTCGCGTCAACAAAGCCAGGTTAATCGAACAATGACCGCTAGACCTTTGCTCCTTGGTGCTTGCCTACTGAGCCTGGCCTGGTCTACCCAGGCGAGCCAGTACTACAGCTGTAACGGCGATCAAGGGGCCCTGCACTGGCCGGACGGCCTGGCGACCATCAGCCTGGCCGATCTTTCTTTTCCACCCGGTAGTGGATACCGAAATACCGCGATTGCGGCGATTGAATCATGGAACCAGATTATTGGTAGCAACCTTAACTACACCATCACCAGTGATAATTTTACCGATTCCTCGTTAGGCGATGGCATCAATAAGATTTACTTTAGTAGCGATCTCGATGACGATACGCTTGGCATTACCCAATTTGAATACTATCAAAGTCGTTGTGAACTATCCGAGGCAGATATCAGCCTTAACACCAATTATCAGTGGCTCACTGAAAATAAAAACCCGGCGCTGACCCAGCAGGACATCAATGCCCGACGCCATAATTTACAATCGGTATTGGTTCATGAGATTGGCCATATGTCCGGGCTTGATCATGAAACTGGCAACTTGCCAGTACCGTCCAATTTACGCCCCAGTGCCCCCGGCCCGAGCGTCGGACACAATTACCAGCGTATCCCGGTTGCCGATGAGGTTGCCGGTATCAGGGGCTTGTACCCGGGCAATGATAAAGGCTTGGATCTTGCCGTCAGCCTGTACCGAAGTAGCAGTGATGGTCGTTTTAATGTGCCGGTTGCCAGGCCCTCTAGTATGCAGATCCGCCAGGGTAAAAGCATAGAGATTAACTATGTTTACTTAGATTTAGGCTCGATTAAAACCAATGCGACGGCCGCATTTTATCTGTTGGATAGCCTCGATTATCGCAATAACGGTTTTAACCCCGCGCGCTATCAAGCCATCGCCAGACAGTTTATTACGCCGTCACATAACGACGCTGAAAGTCAACTATTACAAAAACGTCTTGTGATGCCGTTTAATGATGACTTCCCATTAGGTGATTATCAAATCATCATCGATATACAAGCAAACAGTGACGACCAGGACCAAAACCCAGACAACAATTACACACCGTTTCATTACACCCTGACCCTGTTAGCTGGCAATGCCGACGATATTGACCCGCCCGAAGACGAGGTTCCTCCCGCGACTGGTGATGACTTTGATAACGATGGCCTGGTCAATAGTGAAGACAGTGATGACGATAATGATGGCTATGACGATACGGCGGATGCATTTCCACTAAACCCATTAGAATGGCTGGACAGTGATAGTGATGGTGTTGGTGACAATAGTGATGCCTTTCCCCAGGATCCGAATGAAAGCAAAGATTCGGATAACGACGGCATCGGTGACAATCAGGATGCCTTTCCTTTCGATGCCAGCCAAAGCACGGTATCCGATGACAGTGGTGCTGCAGCTAATCCGCTTTCCTTACTGGTACTGCTGATTTACCTGGGCATACGGCGCCGGACTCGATATGAGCGAACCTGACCTGATGCACTTCACTAGCCGACTTTTGTTCAACCGCCCTTGATTAAGCAAAGAACAAATAAACAAGAAAACAGATTAAACAAGAAAACAGGTTAAACAACCCTCACGATGGAATTCTTCGAACCGTCGCTGGTGACATTGCGAGCAAATACGATAAGATATCGGTAAAAAACAATAAAACATTATCATGCTGTCAATATCATTACTGGTTCTGGTTACCGGCTGTTACCTGCTATTACTGTTTCTAATCGCCTTTATCGGTGATAAATATCAATTGCCGAAACGGGTTAAACCCGTAGTGTACAGCTTAGGACTTGGTGTTTATTGTACATCATGGGCCTTTTACGGGGTAACCGGTCAGGCCGCGACAACCGGTTGGTGGTTAACGCCCACCTATACTGGTGCAATCCTGGTATTTATCTTTGCCTGGCCACTGGTACTTAAAGTAGCAAAAATTTGTCGTCAACAGTCTCTGACGTCGCTGGCCGACTTTATTTCCTCGCGGTATGGCAAATCAACCCGACTCGCAGGCCTGATCACATTGGTTTCCGTGGCCGCCATCATTCCCTACATCGCCCTGCAGTTACGGGCAATGACCGACAGTTTCACCGCCGTTACTCAGTACCAGAACAGTAACGGCATTTTTGATATTTCGCTGGTCTTCAGTGTAATGCTGGCAATGTTTGCCATTTTATTTGGTACTCGTCGTATCCGCCCGTCAGAGCAAAACCCCGGCCTGTTAATGGCAATAAGTTTTGAGTCCATTGTCAAATTAGTCACCTTTTTACTGGTCGGTATTTTTGTCTGTTTCTGGATGTTTTCATCGCCTGCGCAGTTGCTCGCCGCAGCCCGTGAACACCAGGCGATCATTGCCATCTCAGCGCCTCCAAGCTATGTTTACCTGACCCAGGCCCTGCTCGGGGTATTGATGATGTTTTGTTTACCCAGACAATTTCATATGGCATTTATCGAGCAAAAAACCGAATCCGAGTTGATAAGCGCTCGTTGGTTGTTTCCCTTATTTTTGATCGCCCTGAATGTATTCGCCCTGCCGATTGCCTATGCAGGATTGATCTTATTTGCAAATCAAGACGTTGGCAGTGATTCTTTTATGCTGCAACTCCCCATATACGCCGATAATGAGTGGATGACCCTGGTATCTTACCTGGGCGGTTTTTCCGCAGCCACATCCATGGTGATCGTTGCCACCATAGTGCTCAGTATCATGGTGTCGAATGATTTAATCACACCAAAATTACTGGCTCGGGAGCAAGGTCGCTCAACCGTGTTCAGGCTTAACCATCAGCTCAGCCCAAATCGCTTATTGATGATCCGCCGCATTACCATTGCGACTATACTGCTCGCCGCCTGGGCCTACTATCAGTCGATATCCAATACCGAACTTCTCGCCGTTACCGGATTGATGGCGATGACCCTGGTCGCGCAGTTTGCGCCAGCGATGATTTTCGGACTTACCTGGAACCGGGCCAACCACACGGCGGCCTACCGCAGTATCGTTACCGGCACTTTAGTCTGGGCCTATACACTTTTGTTACCGTCAATGCTTCAGGACACGCAGTTTTATCATCATTATTTTGCTGAAGGCCTGTTTAATCAGCAATGGCTGATACCGACGGCGTTATTTGGCATTGAGATAGACTTTATTGCCCACGGGGTGTTGATGAGCCTTATCCTCAACGTTCTGGTATTTATCTATTATAGCCTCAGCAAAACCCCGTCGATGGCAGAACGGTTACAGGCCAGAAACTATCTGCTCAGCCCTGAAGCACAGGAACAATTACTACCGGGCAATACGCCACTAACAGTAAATGATGTGCGGGCCCTACTGAGTCGATTTTTTGGTGAAGATTATGCGCAGGCGATCATTGACTGCCATTACCAGGATAAACAGGTGCACGGTGAGTATCTGATCAGCACCGAACTGGAGGCAAAAGTTGAACAGGAGTTATCCGGTGTTATCGGCGGTCCCTCGGCACGATTACTGCTCAATTCCGCCAAAAGTCAACGTCATGCCAAGGTCAATGATGTGGTTGATATTGTCGATGAAGCCAGTGAATTGTTGCGCTTTAACCGTTCACTGTTACAGGCAACCATCCAAAATGTAAACCAGGGCATTGCCGTGGTCGATAAAGAGCTTCGCCTGGTTGCCTGGAATCGACGTTATATCGAGATGTTTGATTATCCGGAAGAACAAATTTATGTTGGCCGGCCGGTCGAAGAAGTGATCCGCTTCAATGCCAATCGGGGCTTTTTCGGTGATAGTCCCAAGCAGCAGGAGATTGAAAAGCGCATCACCTATCTGCGCCAGGGCATCCCGTATCGTTTTCAGCGGGTGCAAAAGTCCGGCAAAGTCTACGAAATGAACGGCAACCCATTACCAGGCGGAGGCTTTGTCACCACCTATGCAGATATCACCGACTTCGTAAAAACTCAAAAAGCACTGGAAGAGATTAATGCCCACCTGGAAAGCCGGGTTGAACAACGAACCGCTGATCTACAACGCCTTAACCAGGCCCTGGCCGAAGCCAAACAGGATGCCGAGCAGGCCAACATTAATAAATCCAGATACTTTGCGGCGCTAAGCCATGATCTGTTACAGCCGTTTAATGCTGCTAACCTGTTCTCGTCCATCTTACAGGAAAAATGCGACGATAAGGACATTCGCGAGCTCAGTAAAAACATCAGTTACTCACTGGAAAATGCTGAACAATTGTTGTCTTCCATTCTCGAATTAACCAAACTCGATGCCGGCACTATCCGGCCGCATATCGAAGATTTTTACCTTGGCACATTTTTACAGCCCATTTGTGATGAATTCCGACTGCTAGCTGAAGAAAAAGGCCTGCGCTTTCAGGCCAATGTTGATAATGTCGGTACCCGCAGCGATAAAACTTTATTGCGCCGGGTGATTCAGAATTTGCTGACCAATGCCATCCGCTATACCGAACAGGGACAGGTAGAACTCAGCCTTGAACGACAGGGTATGGATATCCTGATCCATATTAAAGACAGTGGTATCGGCATCAAAGAGCAGGACCAACAGCGGATCTTCAACGACTTTGAACAAATCAACCAGAACAAGGAACAGGGCCTGGGCCTTGGGTTGGCTATCACTTCAAGGATCTGCAAAATCCTCGGAATTGGTTTAACCCTGAATTCTACCTTTGGTCGCGGTAGCGAATTTACCATTGTGCTGCCGGTAATCGCCTTAAGTGACAAACCGGTGCCGCAGGAGCTCACCAGTCCGGTAAATCGCCAGGACTTAAAATCACTGAAAGTGTTAATCATCGACAATGACGATGCGGTACTGGTTGCTATGGATAAGCGGCTAAGTGAATGGGGCTGTCAGGCCTGGCAGGCAAAAGATCAACAAACCGCAATTGCAGTGACCGAGCAACATCAGCCACAACTGATTATTGCTGACTATCACCTTGATGATGGCGTCACCGGCCTGCAGGTGGTTAATTTTATCCATCAACAGGTCGATGCGAACATCCCGATCATTATTAACAGCGCCGATCATAGTGAAGAAATTCGCGAGCAAATCCGCGAACAAGGTTTTCAGTTTTTAAATAAACCGGTCAAACCTGCAGCATTGAAGCGAACTATAAAACAGTTGGTGAAGTAGAAACTTCGAAGAGGTAATACCAATTACACTAAGTTTGTGCACAACTCAGAGTTAGGACAGAGGTTCAGTTACAACATAAATTTCATTGATATAGTCATTCTATATTAATGAAATATAGGGCCGTAAATGGGCCTCTGGTAAACTCCCTACGGGTGAGCAATAATTTAATGCAATTGGTATAAGCTGCGCTGGCGGAAGTGGAAGGTGGAAGAAATTAGCAACTTTCACATCCAGCTTCCTCTGAAAACTTGTGGCCTAAAATCAAGGGGTCAGAGTCTGAGCTATCCCCACAAATAATTCAGAGAAAACAAGGGAATAAATAGATAAATTCGA
>NZ_SWDB01000028.1 GCF_005116735.1 Thalassotalea mangrovi
CTTCGAATTTATCTATTTATTCCCTTGTTTTCTCTGAATTATTTGTGGGGATAGCTCAGACTCTGACCCCTTGATTTATCTATCACCTTTAATTTCAACCCCTTAAATTCTTCTGCATTTAACATCCATTTCTGCTCACTTCCCTACCCCCGTTTTTCTGATTCTTGGCTATAGTTAATTCATTAAGCAATAACAATAGTTCGCAGTCTGGAAGATTGCTGCGCAAGAAATGGAAAACCTCATGGTCAAGTACCTGATTTCAACATTTTTACTGCTCACCTTACTCGCCTGTACTTCGGGATCTCGTCAGGCAACCCCCGTATCCTACCGCTCTGGCATTGACCTGGAAAACATGCTGCTGGAAGAATCTCCCGGTAAAAACTTTCATCAATATGTTAACGGTCACTGGCAACAATATGGCGTACTGCCGAGCGAACTTCACCAATACGATGTTTTCGATGAGCTCGAACAGCGCTCTCACGATGCCATCTTACAAATCATTGAACGGGCCGCCAGAACCCGCTATGGGCACGGCACTGACGAACAAAAAGTTGGCGATCTGTATCAGTCGTTTTTAGATTTTAAACGTCGTAACTCGATGGGGATTGCGCCATTAAAGCCGGTGCTCGAGCAAATTAACGCGATTGAGTCTAATGCCGATTTCGCCCGCTACCTGGCCTTTGCCAACAAAGCGGACTACAACCCGCCGTTTGCATTAAGCGTTGAAATCGACCTGGAAGATACGTCACGGTATATGCTGACAACCTGGCAGGCGGGACTTGGCCTGCCAGATAAGCAACATTATTTAAGTGACGAGCAAAAATATCGTGATATCCGCGGTGCTTATCGCCAGCACATAGTAAGTATGTTTGAGCTTGCCGGGATTGAAGATGCTGAGCTCAACGCCAGTAAAGTCATCGCTCTGGAAACTGAGCTTGCCAATCATCACGAAGACAAACCAGACAACCGTGACAAGAACAAACTTTATAACAAATTTCTCTACCATAACCTGCCGCAAATCATGCCTTATTTTGACTGGAAAGAATTTGTCGAAGATGCTGGTTTGTCTAAAAACGTCGAACTGGTCGTGCCACAAATTGATTATCTGCGTGGCCTCAATGAAATGCTGGTTACTACCGAGCTAGAAGACTGGAAACTGTATTTTACCTGGCATGCGATTCATGCCAATGCCAATCATTTGACTCAGAGTTTTGCCCGCCAGCATTTCGCCTTCTATGGGAAAACGCTAAACCAGCAACGAGCAATGAGAAGTGCTAAGTGGCGTGCCGTCAACGTTGTCAATGATGTCCTCGGTGATATCGTTGGCAAGACCTATTTGAAAGAGCACCTGACCACTCAGGTATCGAGAAGCGTACAACAGATTGTCCGCAATCAGGTTTTCGCCCTCGCTTACTGGCTTGATGATATTGACTGGCTTGATGGCGATACCCTGGACATGGCACTGGATAAATTAGCAGAGATGCAGGTTCAAGTGGGTGGCCCAACGATTTGGCAGGATTACCAAAACCTGGAGATCCGCTTTGACGATTATTTTGGTAATCAGCAGCGAGCTGCCATATTTCAATATCAACAACAACTAATGCTGTTAAATCAGGATGTTGACCGCGAACGTTGGCAACAACTTCCGCAATCGGTGCATGTAACGTACCAGCCAGAGTTAAACCAACTCATTATTCCTACAGGTGCGATGCAGCCGCCACTCTATGATCCTGGGGCCGATCAAGCGATAAATTATGGCGCTATGGGCTCTGTGATCGCCGAGGCCTTGATTGCCAGTATCGATAATAACGGTAGAAATTTTGACGATGAAGGGATTTATCAGCCCTGGTGGCAAAACCGTGACAAACGAGAATATCTGCAACTGGCAGCAAACGTAGCCGGTCAATACGATACGCTAGCACTAAGCATTGAACACGAAACACAACTTCATGCCCACGCACTGCTGGCCAAAGCGGAGGCCGAAGCGGAGGCGAAAGCACTTGCCGCCGCCAAATTACTCGAAGAAATTGACGAAGAAAACTCATCTGAACAGCCCAAAGACGGCGTCGGCTCTGATGCCAGAGACGATGAAAACATGGAGGCCCCTGAAACTGAAACCTTGCCTGAGTCAAACCAAAGCGAAAGTTTATCACAACCGGAAAATATGCCAGCCCCGGTTAATGAGGAGTTTCCGCCGATTAATAGCAGTGAGGAAATCAATACCGAACTGACAGCAAACGTTCCGGATGGCAGTGTTCCTGTTGAACAACAAGGTAGTGAAGAGTCGACTGATAGCTCTTATGACAGCTCTGATGGCGGCTCGGAACAAACTAATTTGCCAGCACCACAGTTTCCGATGGTTAATGGAGTACAGACATTAGATAGAAGCTTATCGGATATTAATAGTTTGTCGGTTGCGCTGCGCGGATATCAACGGGCGCTTTCTGGTAGAAATGGCACATCGATTGATGGTTTTACCGGACTCCAACGCTTTTTTATTGGCTACGCTCAGCGTTGGCGTACCCTGTACAGCCCGCAAAGATTAGAACAAATGCAGCAACAGGAGGATTATCTGCCGCTGCGCTACCGGGTCAACGGTGCGGTTCGTAATATGGATGCCTTTTATCGGGCTTTTGATATCCAGGAAGACGAAAGGATGTTTCTGCCCGCTGAGCAGCGGGTCAGGATCTGGTGATAAATCAAGGGGTCAGAGTCACAGACTCTGACCCCTTGATTTACCTAATTTTTAACCTGCGCCAGTTGCATCTGATAGCCCTTTTCCCGCTCCACGTATTGGCTCCACTGTTGCGCCGTTTTTGCAACATCGGCAATCTCTTCTGCCTGGGCAAAGGCTAACAGGGATTGTTCAAATCGTTTCAGGTTAAAGTGCCCAATGCCCATGGCTAAATGCATGTCACCAACGTTGTCTATACCACCTCGGTTTAACGCCTGCTCAGCCGCATCAATGGCCTGCTGCCATTGCTCCAGATTCAGGTACGCCTGCGCCAGCTGCGCATCAAACTCCCCCGTATCACTGATTTTACTGGCTCGCACTAACACCGGTATCGCCTTGTCGTCTTCCTTGGCGAGCATATAACTTTGTGCCAATAACTGCAGGCGTTGCAGGTTAACCGTTAATGAGCCATCGTCCATCGCCCCTTGCAACAAGGTTGCGGCTTTAAAAGGTAACTGATGATAAACATAGAGTTGCGCCAGCGTCATAATGTCTTCTTCCTTAGTGATATAACCAGCCTGCCAGGAAGCTTCCATTACCGCCAGTTGCTTATCTTCTTCACCAATTTCTCCGTACATACCCGACAGTTGTAACCAGTACTGAGGTTTATTAAACAGGCGCACCATTTGCTCCATCACTTGTGTCACCTGTTTCGGTTGCTTGAGCTCGTAATGGGCGGCACGTTTTAATATCAACCAGTTTTCGCGCAGCTCGTCACCATTTTGTTCACTGATGGCAATCGCATTATCAATGGAATTCAAAGCTTTGTGATAATTCTTCTGTTGATAAAAAACCTGGGCAAACAGCACATGCTCATTCGCCGTTAACTCACCATCTTTTTCGGCCTGCCATTTTTTCAAGGCTTGCTCGGCACGGATATAATCCTGCTTTTGCATGTGTAGTTGTGCCAGGGAGTACAAGGTCGACATATACAGCGCATCGGTGATGCCGTCTTTATCACTGACCACCATTTCAAAGTTGGCAATGGCATTATCAATATCATCAATACCGTAATACAAGAAGCCATAAAAATTAAACAGCATGGCTTTCTCGTAACTGTTGAGGCTCGACAACCTGTCTTTGACCGCATCCAGTACTTCGATGCCTTGTTGCGCGTTTCCTGCATCTGCCATCTTCTGGGCTCGGGCCAACTGGCCGTAAACCCGTTCTCGCATTGCCGGTACTCGCTTGGTTTTTCGCGACGGCGACTCTTCTGCCTGGGCCTGATTAAAGATTCCGCTTGTTGCTGCACCCGACCAATCCTGAGCGCAAAACAGCAAGGACGATCCAAGGACAAACAATACGGATTTAGAAAATTTCATTGAGCTCTCCTAACCAGTTAACCATCGATTTCAAAAGTGATTTTATTCTGCACACCAGCCACTTCCTGCGGCTTACCATTTACCACCCGGGGTTTGTATTTGAACTTTAACGCCGCATCCATGGCCGCCTGGTCAAAGATACCTTCAGGCTCGGCTTCAACGACCATTGGATCGCGCACCGAACCGTTGGTTGTCACCGTAAATTCGACAATGACGTAGCCTTCAATTCCCCGTGATTGCGCCCGACGTGGGTAGATGGGTGCAACTTTCACTATCGGTAAATATTCACCATCACTGGTATCAAGCCCCAGCCCCCCTGAAAGCGCAACATCGGCCTGGATATCAGCACTAAAACTGCTGGTTGTTGCCATATCGTTTGGATTGGATTTGGCAACATTTGGAGTCATATTCTGCGGTGGCGGTTGCTCCGGCTTTTTCGGTTTCACCGGCTTGCGCTTTTTCGTTTCAACCGTCTCTTCCTGCTTCAGGCGGATAAAATCCAGTACTCTGCCTTTTGGTGGCTCAGACATGGCTTCATTGCCTGAGCTAATCAGTGTCTGCATTCCCCAAAACAAGCCAAAGGTGACAAACACTGCCAGGCCAAGGGCAAGTAAATATCTCATTGTCAGGCCTCTTGTGCGGCTATGGATACATCAAATACACCAGCCGCCCTGGCAGAATCCATCACCTTAATTAATACCTCGGTGGTGGCCTTTTTATCCGCCTGAATGACTACTGTGCCCTGTGGGTTTTCCGCTTTAAGGCGCTCAATGTTCGCTTGTACAGCGCGAATATCAACACGACGCTTATTAATCCAGACTTCACCCTTATCACTGATCGCCACCAGGATATTGGCACGTTCTTTTTTCAAAGCGGTAGCCGCTTCCGGGCGATTGACCTCGATACCTGCTTCCTTTACGAACGAAGCCGTTACGATAAAAAAGATGAGCAGGATAAAGACAACATCCAGCATTGGTGTCATATTAATTTCTTCATTTTCTTCCTGCTCTTGAAGAACTTTCGTTAATTGTGATCGCATAACAATTTCCTAAATATTTCTGGCGTAATAGCCTGCACTCGCAACACGATTAGTGCGCGGTTGGCATTGCATCTTCCAGTAATTCTGTTTCGCGTTTCGCGAAGCGTTGTAAAAAGCTCGAGGCAAATACCCCAGACAGTGAGCCAACCATTCCGGCCATTGTTGGTATCGTTGCTTTCGATACACCGGAAGCCATTGAGCGAGCGTTACCACTACCTGAGATGGCCATCACATCAAATACTTCAATCATCCCGGTCACTGTACCCAGCAGACCTAACAGTGGACATAACACAACTAATGAATGAATTAATGGCAAATTCTGGTTGAGGCCATTGCTGCCCCGGGAAATTAGCGCCTGGCGAATCTGTTCGCTGTTCCAGCTTTCCCGTTTCGTGGTTGCAACCGTCCGCCGTTGCCAGGTATTTAACATGGTCTTTTTGATGCCACGGTAGCGATAAAAGATGTAAATCAGACGTTCGAAAATCAACAACCACATCAGGCAAACGACGGCGGCAATGACCAGGAGAACCTGGCCACCTGTGTCCATGAACTCCCGAATATCATTCATCATTTCGATGAAAAAGAGCATGGCTTACGCTCCTTTTTCCGAACGTTCAGCAATGATGCCAGCACTTTGTTGCTGCAGAATGCTGATGATATTGCGGCTGCGGGTATTCAGCATGGTAAACAGAAATACCATGGGAATGGCGACTACCAGACCAAGTACCGTGGTTACCAGAGCCTGGGAAATACCGCCAGCCATCAGTTTCGGGTCACCAGTACCGAATAACGTAATCGCCTGGAAGGTATTGATCATCCCGGTCACCGTACCCAACAGTCCGATAAGTGGTGCGACGACGGAGATAATCTTAATCATCGTCAGTTTACTGGAAAGCTTAGGCTGTTCGCGCAAAATGGATTCTGATAATTTCAGTTCCAGAGTATCGACATCAGCCGATGGGTTTTGCTCTTTTACCAGCATCACCCGGCCAAGTGGATTATCATTGGTTGCCTGGTCATTTTTAAGTTGGCGATTTACCTTACGACCAATCAGGAACAAGGACACAAAGCGCTCCAGTGCGATCAACAGTCCGATTGCGCCGATGGCCAGAATGATATAACCGACGGTACCACCTTGCTCGATGCGCTCCTGATTATTCGGAGCCTGAACCAGAAGGGATAAAATTGAACCACCGGTTGGGTCTAGTGCGAAAGCAACCTGCTCATTGTTGGCGGACTCAAGTGCTGATGCGGTCGCTAAATAACGCGAAGATGGCTGACGTTGTAGCTCCGCAACGCTGCCCGTTGCATTGATATACTCAAGGTAGCTGCCGTTGCTTATCAGGTTAAAGTTACCAACCCTAATAACTTCTGTATTGACACTCTCACCATCGGCTTTAACAACCTGACGCTGAAACTTTGCGACTTTAGCGCTTTCGGTCATTTCCCGTTGTAGCTCAAACCACAGCTTTTCAATATCTTCAATCGATGCCAGTTTTGAGGTTGACCCCATAGACTGTGCCAAATCATCAAGAAACGCTTCACGACCCGGGATTTGCGCCGAAATCACCGAATTTTGAAACTTGCTTTTGGTATCACCAGCAACTTGCTGCAACACCCCAAACAACTCTTTCAGCTCGCCCATGCGTTTGTTTAGCGCTTCGGCCTGGTTGGCTAACTTAACCTCGTTTTCCTGATAATTACGTTCCAGTGTGGTGCTTAACGTTACCTGCTCGATGCGTTCGTTATTAACCTGTTTAAGCATCGCATCCTGCTCTGCACGTTTGGCTAAAAATTCCGCTTCACGTTGCTGGTTTTGTTTGCTTTGCGCTATTTTTCCCTGTTCAAGCTGCGATAATAGCTCATCCAGTGATTTTGCTTGTTGTGCCTGGGCGGTGCCAGCCAGGGCCAGAGTACATAGACCCGATGCTATGACTTTCACCGCTGACTTATTAAAAAATGGCATATTCATGATGTTCATTGCTTTATTCGATACAATTGCTGTTAATAATTTCATTGAGTTACCCAGTCCCTGTTATTTAGCCGAATTCACTGGCACGACAATTAAGTCTGGGGCCAATTGTTTGCGGGCAATGCGCAGTCCTTTATTGATGTCAGAACGCATGCTGGTAGGTAGCGCCTGCCATTGGCGAGATTCCTGATCCCAAATGCCAAGGTGAGAACCATCACGTGTCTGGTAAATTAAACTGACCCGACCAATTCTTAAAAAGTCGACATCACGCTCACTACCGTCGACGGTCAGTAAGCCGGTGTAGGCTTCAATGGTTCGGCCGTAATCGGTTTCCACCTGATAGGCCTCCAGTACACGACGGAATTTTTCCGATACCGAAACATTGGCACGGTCGAGCATGCCTTTTAAATCGGCAATGCGGTTGCTGCGCTCTTCTTCTAAAAACGGGACATCGAGGGCGATAAACTGATCGAGAGTGTCGATCATCCGTGTCATCAACGGCGAGATTTGACGCTCAATAATGCTGACCTGTTGCATCGAATCCTGAAGTTGTTGCAGCTCCTGCAATTGGTTGTCCAATTGGCGTTGCATCTGTTCGTTATAGACTTTCAGACCATCGACCTCTTTGCTGAGAGTTTTGAACTGTTGCAACTTGCTTTGGATCTGATCGTTGTAATTATCAATGCGCTGCTGCGATTTTTCCGCGGAAGCATTAATTTGCTGAGAATTGCTAACGACCTGAGTTAACTGCTTTTCAGTAGCTGCTTCATTTTCAAACGCATAGCCGCTTAAGGAAAGTGCACTGCTGCCAAGAACGATTGCAGCGAACACCTTATTGGATGGTTTCATAACTTACCCTTGATTTTAAAAATTCTGCATTGCTTCAGCCTTTTGTGGCGAAACCTAAGCTTTTTTCACTTGGGATAAAGTGTAGTGAGGGAATATGACAATTTGGTTGCAGCTATGTTGCACTTTAATGAAGATGACAGTTTTGTTGCAACATCATGAATGGATTCACTTTTTTGTCACCAACAAATAGTCGTTTGCTCGCGGGTAAATGGCCTGAATCGCGCAAATGCCAGAGTTCTACTATGCTGTAATAATACCAATCACATTAAGTTTGTGCACAACTCAGAGTTAGGGCAGAGGTTCAGTTACAACATAGATTTCATTGATATAGTCATTCTATATTAATGAAATATAGGGCCGTAAATGGGCCTCTCACTCACTCCCTACGGGTGAGTTTTAAAGGCGTTTGAACTGCATTCCTGATTTTGGTTGATTTTGAGATAACGGAATAACCATTCTCTGCAATCAAAGCCTTGTCTAAAAGCCTTTAAATTCTCACTGAGTGAGCAATAATTTAATGTGATTGGTATAAGACCGTCTGTAGGAGGTTATCGATGAAAGCCAATGCACATATCATCACCATCGTGACAAGCGTGTTGTTTGTTATTAGCGGTTGCAGCAGTAACTCTGATGAAATTGCCGCCTTGGAAAATCGGGTGCAAATGCTCGAACAGGCTCAGCAAATCAACAATACCCTGGCCAAAGATACTCATACCAAGATCATTGCCACCATGACCGCCGGGCTCGAAGGCCAGCAACCGAGCATTTTCATGACCCCGGAAGCGAGGTTTTTCCTGGCTCCGGAATACTGGCAGAACAATGTAAGCGACGAGTACAGCCAGTGCGTTTATTCCTGTGCCAAGAATGCCTACGCCGGCTATGAAGCCTGCGGCCTTAATGACCAGGCAATGCAGGATGGCTGCAGCCAGCGGGTACAGGATTCGGCTAAAGTGTGCCAGTTAACCTGTATCAATCGGTTCAGGCCGGTGACGACGCCGTAAAGGAGCTTTAAGCGATAAGAAGCTGTAAGCGACAAGCTGTAAGCGTTAAGTGGCTTCTCCTCGTTTCTAGTTTCTCGTTTCTCGTCTCTAAAAAGCAAAAGGAGCTGTAATAGCTCCTTTTGAGTCAACTTAACGCTTTTACTTACCGCTTAAAGCTTACGGCTTACAGCTTGTTAAAAGTCCCACTTAAACGCAACATCAAAGCCAACACCGTAGGTTGAAGAACGCAATAAGGTGTCTTCAAACTCGATCTGCTTTTTCTCATCGAGAAGGTTGTTTACTTTAAACTTCAACGTCGATGAATACGTTGGGTAATAGGTGTAAACAAAATCGATGGAGTGAAATGGCTGCTCATAAGCATCATCCCTGCCGTCAATGCCTGGAATGATGATACGGTCACCAAACACATTGTAAGCCAGCGTGGCACTGTGATTGCCATTCGGCGCATCCCAACCCAGGTTCAGGTTAATCACGTATTCACTGTGCCCGGTCATACGACGTGTCGGGTTAGTAACCGTGGTGGATACACCGGTTTGTTCAACAACATTCTGAGTATCGATATTTATCTCGGAATCTGAAACAGTAACATTACCAGATAGGAAGATATCTTCACCGATGCCACCTAAGAAATTGAAGTCCTTTAAGAATTCCGCTTCAATGCCATAAACTTCACCATCTTCGGCATTGGCAATTCGGATCAGTGGCGGACCATCCTGAGCCGGAGACTGAACCGCTTCAATCGGTTTGATCATATCCTTGTAGAACAACCCCACCGATAAGTTCTCACCGGTGTCCATATACCATTCCCAACGCAAATCGTAGTTTTTCACCTGGGTGGAAACCACCCTTGGCGTACCGCCGACCGGGAACTCCGTGAGCGGGTCGATGTAGGTCGCCGGTGCGACTTCTCGGATATCCGGGCGCACGGCACTTTCACCATAAGAAGCGCGGAACTGCATTTCTTGGTCCAGCACGTAGGTTAGCGCCACGGCTGGGTAAATATCGTCTTCTTTAAACGCCAGTTTAGCGAGATCGTCGACCGTCGGCTCAGAAGGAATATCGAACTGGCCTGTTGCCGGATCCAGCGGTGCCACAACCTGGCGAAAATCTTCCCAGCGAACACCTGCACTAACACGCCAGGTATTATCGTAAAACCAGTCGATTTCACCATAATAGGCATCTACCATTTGTGCTGACAGATAGTCATCACCAGCGACCGATGTATCACGAATGATGCGCTCATTACCATTAAATGGCTGATTTAAAATGGCATCGTCAGTGAGGATATCATTAACAGCAAATCCGGCTAAATCATAGTTGGCAAAAGCCAGTGTATTCCAGTCAATTCGACGGGCAAAGGCATCACGGGATTTTTCAATAAAATCGCCACCGGCCTTTAATTCAATTTCGCTGCGATCCCAGGTTAACGGTAATGAAACATTGAAACCGTAATTTTCAACACGGTCATTCAGATCCTGGAAGGTATAACGTGAAGCGGTCGTCGCCTTGCGTAACGAACTTTCCGTTTCCAGGTCGAAGATACCGTCTTCATTCTCATCGGCGAGGATAAATCGGGTAGTTACGTTGCCCGGTGCATAACGGCTGGAACGGGCATTGGAATACTTCCAGTCAAATCCCAGGTAATTTAGGGCCGGGAAATTATGTTGACCACGCAGTTGATTGGCCAAAAACTGACGTTCTTCATAAATGGTTTCGTTATCGCGAACACGCAATCCGTCGCTCAATAATACGTTATTGGTATTACCCAGCTTCACTTTCACTTCATCACGGGTGTCGCGAAGAATAATGGTGCTGAAATCAAGGCGATGATCACGGGCATATTCAAAACCTAAGTTAAACATACCGGAGAATCGCACACTGTGCTCGGTTGCATCAACCTGGTCAAAACCGCGAACCAGCGACCAGCTACCATCTTGCTGTTCGGTAAAATCCTGTCCTTCGTACTGCTCGGTTACCTGCCACTCATTATCATAGGACAGAGATGTGAGATAACCGACGCGCAGATCCTGGCCAAAAACATCGTCAAAATCGAAACGATCACCCAAGGCCAGGTCTAAGCCAAAATCCGGATCGACACTATCCATGTAGGGGTCATAATCCCGGTTAAACTGAGCGGCAATCTCACGATTTTCCTGTTGCGTTACGCTATCCAGACCTTGGTAGCTGCGCCACAACTCTTGCAGGCGGGCAGGAGCCGCGCGAGTTCCATCGTCTTCACCGTACCAATCGTTGTCACCACCGTTGTAGGTAAAACCATCATCAAAGTTGTCGGTGTTACCACCGATATTTCCGCCGACCTGTAAGGTAAATTCGGATGGAATGGTTTTTAAGCGAATATCAACGCTACCGCCACCGAAGTGAGCAGGCATTGATGCCGAATAGGATTTTTGTACCGACAGAGATTCAATAATGGCCGATGGAAATAAATCCAATGGAATAACGGTACGGGTCGGATCCGGACTTGGTACCGCGGCACCGTTCAGTGACGTACTGGAGTAGCGTTCTCCTAAACCGCGAACGTAGATGAACTTGCCGTCAACCAGAGTCAAACCGGTAACCCGGCGCAGGGCCGCTGCCGCATCACTATCACCGGTACGGGCGATTTGTTCGGCACCGAGAATATCGGCAACAAACGCCTGATTCTTACGTTCTTCAATTACCGCACTGGCTGTACCCTTCAGGCGACTGGCTTTTACGACAACTTCTTCTATCGCTTCCTGTTCGGCATCATCCTGCGCCAGGGTAACACCCGGAGCGGTGGATAGCATTGCCGTTAATACCGACGTACTAAGCAGGGATAACTGAAATGTTTTTAATTGTGTTTTCATTTTCAACCTCTTGAGAATGGCATCAAAGAATGTCTTTGATGTAGCTGCTCTAGCGTTCAACGAATGAAGGGTGTTGTTTTTACAGACAACACCCTATTCGCTGTAGGGGCTGCTGAGTTTTCAGGGTTGGCTTTTGCAGTGAATTGTTTGGAATCTGGGCAAGGCTTTATCTCTTCGGCGTACCATACGTACGTCGATGAGATAAAACGAAGTTCAGATTTAAAACAAACGCTGTTCGAAGAATTCATTTGAGTTATCACTCCCCATGCTTCGTTAACACGCATGAATCGACGATACGCTCTTCGCAAATGAACAAAAGTTAACCTCGAATATTCAGGAGCCCCTCTAGGCTATTCCAAGCCCACAGTCCATCCTGCAGTCCAGTCATTATCAGCACTTACCGCACCGATGTGGTTGGCATCATCGAAGAACGCATCGCCAGCAAAGCTTTTAGGTGCAGTGGTATCGATGGTAAAGATGCCATCAAGCACGTCTGCTTGTGATGCCTGTACAGAGTTACCCATTTGACCCAGCACCCAGGTACCTAAATCAAACGCCGTGCCGTCAGATTCTGCGGTATTCTTGAAGTTCTCACCACAGGCAAATACCGAGTTGGTGATCACTGTGTCGCCATTTAGTGCCTGGTCAACGGTAAGGCCCGCTTCCATTTCGAAACACTCACCCATACCTGCGCTACCGGTTACTACAAAGTTGTGTAGCTGGGCGCGAGTACCTTCACGTAGGTAGATACCTTCTGAATCTTTGTCGGCGGTGTCGAAGTCATTACCGATAATGGTCATATTGGCAATGGTCGGGTTGGATTGCGGTTGCTTACCCGGGGTTGAACCATCATTGTCCGCTTCAATGGCCCGGTTAGATTCACCATTATTGGCATCGTGCTTAACCAATACGTATTGCAGGTTGCCTTTAAAGCCATTATCCCAGTCAACACTGTCATCTTTGTTTGATGTCAGTACCACATACTTGGCATTAACGTTACCACCGAAGAACTCGATACCATCGTCAGCATTTTCGTGAACCTGGATGTACTCAACTTTTGTACCGCTACCGACACCACCAAAGGTAATACCATTTAGTTCGTTATCCGGAGCGATTTCGTACCCGGCGTGCTTTACGACGACATAGCGAAGTGTACCCGAGCTGTCATCTTCCTGAGTACCACCGAATACCGCACCTTCCTGGACGCCTTCAACCTGAAGGGCACAGGCACTGCCGTCGGTAGGACATTTGTTTGATGGCGCATTACCCAGCAGAACAATTCCACCCCACTGGCCAGAACCTGTGATTCCGCCATTAACATCTTCGCTTGATGTGAAGGTGATTGGATTTGCCTGAGTACCCATGGCATTGATTTGCGAACCACGGCTCACTACCAGGTAATCATCACCTGAACGACCAAAAATGGTGGTACCGGCTTCGATATTCAGTACCGCAGAGTCAACATTATCACCACCAACAAATACCGGACCGTCGAGAGCGTATAGGTTATTGCTGGTTAAGGTCAGGTTAGCGGTCAGTTGACCAGAGATTTCACAGGTCGTAGTACCATTTACCGGAGAAATGGCAGTGGTGCCAGCCGGACAGCCTTCAGCTTCCACGGCAGCCGTCACTTCACCGCCACCAAAACCGAATGCCCAGCCCTGACGCCAGTCATTATTGCCATCAAACGCACCGATGTAGTCGGTGGTATCGAAAAATGCACCTTCCGTGTTAGCCACATCCTGACCCGCACCTAATAATGGCGAATTGGCATCTGGCGTACCGTCAGAGCTAACCAGGATAGATGAATAAACACTGTTCGAGGTCTCTGCCAAAAACCAGCTTTCCAGATCCAGCAATACGCTGCCATCAGCGGCTTTGGCATCTTTGAAGTTTTCGCCATTGGCACAAGCCATGACCGAGTTCTGGATGATAATTTTGCCGGAATTGGCGTTATCGACGGTAACGGAAGAAACATCACCACCTTCAAATTCCAGACACTCACCCATTTCTGAAGGACCGGTCACAACCGTGTTATAAATGCGCGCCGCGGTACCCTCACGCAGATAAATACCTTCTGAATCTTTATCGGCAGTATCGAAGTTATTACCTATGATGGTCATATTAGCAATCGCAGGATTGGATTGTGGCTCTTTATCCGGTGTAGAACCATCGTTATCGGCTTCGATGGCACGGTTTGCTTCACCGGCATTAGCCGCGTGGGCAACATAAACGTGCTGCATCATGCCACGGTAGCCGTTATCCCAGTCGATAGAGTCGTCTTTATTGCCGGTTAACACTAAGTGTTTAACGTTTACCGCGCCGCCGAAAAACTCGACACCATCATCAGCGTTGGCGTGTACCTGAATGTAATCAACGTCAGTTGCTGAACCGACACCACCAAAGGTAATACCGTTTAATTCGTTGTCTGGGGCAATTTCATAACCCGCATATTTAACAATTACATATTTTAAAACACCGGAATCATCTTCCCAGTTATCACCACCGAAGACACCGCCTTCGGCAACGCCTTCGACCTGCAGCGCACAATCACTGCCATCAGAAGGGCATTTATTAGAAGGCGCATTACCTAAAATAACCAACCCCCCCCATTGACCGGCGGTGGTTTCTTCACCCTTAACATCCTGCAGTGACGTAAAGATAATTGGCTTAGAGGCGCTACCTTCAGCATTAATTTTACCGTCACGGTGTACCAGCAGGTAATCATTACCCGATTGTCCGAACAATACCGCACCCGGCTCAATGGTTAAATTCACTTTGTCGGCAACATTCGCAGCACCAGTACCGACCTGCAGGTCTTCACTGATCGCATAAAATACTGGCTTGCCATTGGCTGATGACAATAAGGTTGTATCTTCAAGAATGGGGTCACGAAGGATTTGCACCTGAACGTCAAAACCTAAAGCCGCAGTAACTTCTGCGGTAAGCGCTGACGAACCAACACCTGGCAGTTCTACGTTACTGCCGCCACCGTCACCGTCGCCACCATTGTTGATGATGGTATCACCAACAGAGTTATCGACGTTCGATTCAAGATTGATATCGCCACCACAACCGGCCAATGTAAGACCTGCCGCAATCGCGCTGAACTTAAACAACTGTGTTATTTTGTTTTGCATTTTGCTGCTCCGCAGAGAATAGAAATAAAAAATTCCCAATCATAGTACTGAGCAAAAATGACAGTTTTGTTTTAGTAATATGGTGATTTGATGTAGAAATTATTACAGGAGTGTGACAACGGCATTTTCACGAGGAGATGAAACCGACCCAAAACCAGTTAAATCAATTAAAATCAGATAGTTAAAATAAAAAACTTTCACAAAGTTGCAAACTATAATTCATCGAATTGTCATTTGCGAAATAATCGGCTCTAGACTACCAACCGTTTATAAGTTCATGAAAGATAGTATAAAACAATCCGTTTTCGGATATACGTACAAAATAACTAGCCATAGAAAACCATGTTAAATAAAGGTTAACCAACTAGTTTTCATCCTGCCACTCATAGATATCAATTGCTGAACGGGCTTCGGCGATGGTGCAGTTAGCCAGAACCACCAGTTCCTTGACACTAATCCCCGGATTTCTGGAAACCAGGTTTACTAATTCTTTTTCGGTAAGCTGGCCACGGCTTTCTTTAATTTTCTTCAGCACCCATTGCCAACTGACTTCCTCGGTTTGCTCTAACGAATGGATAAGTGTCGTTAACTGATCGCGATTTGCAGATAACCGCCAATTGCGGGAACGGCCAATTCGGCTCAGCTCTGCCCCACTGTCGCGAATGATGGCTTTGATTTCATACGCCCGCATTACACGTCGTAAAAATGAAGGAAGCAATATGTGAATTAACTGCGCCATGTCTATTGAATACATTGCAAAAATTAGCAAACAGAAGCGCAGTATATCAGCAGAAAAAGCACATTGCATTTCGAGCACACTGTATTCCTGGCACATTGCATTTCGAGCACACTGCATTCCTAGCACATTGCATTCCTGGCACACTGCGTTCCTGGCACATTACATTCCTAGCACATTGCATTCCTGGCACACTGCATTCCTGGCACACTGCATTCCTGGCACACTGCGTTCCTAGCACATTGCATTCCTGGCACATTGCATTCCTGGCACACTGCGTTCCTAGCACATTACATTCCTAGCAGCTAGTTGCTAGGCGCAATCTTCGATTGCATGCTAGGAACGATTTCCAATTGTGTGCTCGAAACTAAATCTTTGATTTCGTGTGCTCGAAACTAAATCTTTGATTTCTTGTGCTAGAAACTAAATCTTCGATTTCGTGTGCCTGATTGATACAAAATGGTACACAAGAATCATTGACTCAAACCGGACCTGACCATAAAGATAAGGTCAGTAGAAGTAAGTTGTTACGAATAATAAATGTGGTCAAAAAGTGGCGACAGAATAAAAACAATACTACGCAACACTTGTGTTTGTACGCTGATTATTCTGTCTGTATCTAAGACGCAAGCCAAACAAAGCTATGAAGATATTTACCAGGCGCAGTCAGGTTGGCATCTGGGTATGGCTGCTGGCTATGGAAAAGTTGATAACCCGGTATACCAGGGTCGAGACATTCCCTTAGTCCTGATCCCAAAATTCGAATTCTACTGGGGTGATTTTGCGATCAACAACAGTCAGTTGATTTATACTCCCTGGCAAAATCACTCCACCACCTTTTCCTTTTTAACCCGGGTTAATGAAGACGGCCTGTATTTCATCGATGATTTGTTAGCAGCTTCCGCGGGTGCCGCCTTTTTTCAGCGTCCTTTCATGAGTGATGGTGGACCAAGTCAGCAAAAAGCGATCACAGAGCTTCCCCTTATGCGCGGCAATATGGAGCGAATCGATGACAGAAAGATATCCGTTCTCGCCGGTATGGAAGTCAATCACGACTGGCAAGACTGGCGCCTCAGTGCCGCCTGGTACCAGGAGGTTAGTAATTATCATCATGGTAATGAAGCATTTGTGAGTATTGCCAAAGCCTGGCACGGACAATCACACTTATGGTTAACCAGCCTCGAGTTGCAATATCAGAGTGAGGATTTACTGCAATATTACTATGGCACCAGATTAGCCGACTGGGTCGCCGGATTTGGCCGATTTCAGCCTGATTCAGCGCTCAATACCAGTATAAAGATCAGCTATCGTTACAACATTAACCAGCAATGGGATTTTATTGCCGAAGCCCGAGCCCAGCGTCTCGACTCGATGTTGAATGAGAGCCCATTGCTGGAGCAGCAACATTTATATTCTTTCTTTGCGGGATTTGCCTGGAGCTTTTAGGATGGGCAGACTCGTGAAGCAAAGTACAACTTATCTGATAGCCCTGCTGGTACTGGGCTCACAATGGGTTTACGCCCAGCAGCCACGACAGTATTTTGAGATATCGCCGAACCGTTGCCTGAGCAAAGATGATCAATGCCGCCTGACGACAAATCTGTCCTGGCATGTTAATGACCATTTCCAGGTCTGTCTCAAAATTTATGAGCGCCAGGTCCGAATATTTTGCGACCTGCCGGCCAGCATGGAGAAATATTCGTTGGAGCTGTTGAGTCACGAGGATATCCGCATTGACATTACCAACAGGGAACAAACCAAACTGTTAGCGACCCAGCGTATTGAAATTCTCCACGTTAACGAGCGCAACCCCAGACGTCGTATAGCCTGGAGTATCTTTTAAATGGATCAACATTCAATATTATACATAGAAGATGATTGCAAGCTGGCCAAACTGGTTAGTCGTTACCTGCAAAGTCATGGCTTTACCGTTACCCACCATGAGCAGGGGTATCCCGCGGTGTTTGCCGCGCAAACGCAAACCTATGACCTGATACTCCTTGATATTGGTCTGGCAGATATGGATGGTTTTGAAGTGTTTCGCGAACTCAAACAAATCACCACTTCGCCGGTTATTTTTATGACCGCAAGACAAAGCCAAATCGACCATATAGCAGGCTTAGACCTGGGCGCTGAAGATTACCTGACAAAACCGGTAAGCCCATCGATTCTGTTAGCAAGAATCAACCGCTGTTTACGCCGTAAACACACGACTCCCTCATTACAGAATCGCTACCCGGCAATGAAATTTGGCTCCCTGGATATCAATAAATCACAAATGCAGGCATTTATTGATGGTCAATCTTTACAACTTACCAATGCGGAATTTTCCATATTAGTGCAACTTGCCAGTAAGCCCGGTGAAATGGTTAGCCGAGAACAACTATTCGATAAAACCATAGGTCGCCAATATGATGGTATGAATCGCACTATTGATGGTCGGGTCAGTCGTCTGCGTAAAAAACTGGGCGATGATGTGAATGGTCCGGAAAAAATAAAAACCGTTTGGGGTAAAGGTTACATTTTTATGCCCAATGCCTGGCAATAGTCTATGTTCCGCCTTTATCTTTCGCTTTATCTCACCTGCGCTTTGTGCCTGGGCACCAGCGCCTGGTTTCTTGAGACCTATTACAGCCAGACCGGACGACTCAGCAACCTGGAAAAACAATTAATTGAAAGCTACCTCAACAATGGTGAACACCCCGACAACATAAATGCCGACAGCCTGTTGAGTAAGGTGCCGTTAGACAGCCTGCACTTATCACAGGAACTGTATCAGCAACTGCAGACAGGGCAGATACTAACGGTCGAGGACAGCCTGCAGCAATGGTACTTTTATCAGTTAAATGACAATGCCACTGAGGTAACAATCTTTGGTCCATTTACGGCTACCGGCGATGACAATGCCTCATTAATTAAGTTTATCTTTTACCTGAGCATCGCCGTCGCGGTTTTTCTCGGCAGCTGGCCCTTGTTCCGCGATTTAAATCGCCTGCAACTTGCTACCTACGCCATAAGTCGCGGTGTACTAGGGAAAGATATCCAATTCTCACGATTTTCAATGATCAAAGATATTGGTGACACCTTCAATCATATGAGTCAACAACTCAGTCGTCGGGTAACAACCCAAAGGGAGCTGATCAACGCAGTTTCGCACGATTTTCTGACGCCAATCTCAAGGGCCAAGTTTGCGCTTGAGGTGCATGATGATGAGCAATGCCACAGTCTGAAAAATGTTGACTTAATGCAGGATCTGGTTGAGCTGGAAATACTGGTCGAAGAGTTTCTCACTTATGCTGAGTTTCAACAATGCAAACCGCAGTTTGTATACCGGTCATATACCAGTGGTGACCTCATTATGCCGTGCATTAGCAAGTTTTCAGTATATAGCGACCTGGACATTAACCTGACCGATCAGCAGCAGAATATCTTTGTCGATCAGCGAAGTTTTCAACGAATCCTGCAAAATCTGCTTGGCAATGCGGTTCGTTTTGCCCGCAAGCGTATCATCGTGTCAATTCAACAGGCATCGACATATTGGGAGTTATCCGTCAGCGATGATGGACCTGGCATCGCCGAAAATAAAAAGGCCGGGCTACTAAAAGCATTTAATCAGGATGAAAAGGGTAATGAAGAAATATATCAAGGTGTGGGTTTAGGCCTCGCCATCGTCAAGCAATTATGTATCTGGCAACAAGGTCAGTTACGGGTCGATAGCTGCCCTACCCTGAACGGCGCTCGATTTACCATACGAATTCCACACCCTAACTGCGCCCTGGATAAGGATCAGCGACCGCAATCAACATCCCTTCGATATGAGGGAAATGATTCACTGTTCGCTCCCGACCCAAGGTAACGATGATGTTGCTCCATTTCAGGGAGCCAGTTCGATGATTGCCTGCCCGTTCAATCACACAACTAAAAACTCAGCCCTCAATTTGTACCAACCTGTATCAAACTGTACTTTAGTTTGCCAATTCATTGACCGAATTTGCTAACCACAGGAATCTAACAAAGTTAAAAACCGCAGGTTTTATGCCATCATTTTGACGGTAAAAACCTGTAACTCATTAATTTAAAAGTTAAAGGACTTTTATGTTTAACTTAAAGAAAGTTTCTGTGGTGGTAGCCTCAGCACTGTACGCCAGTGCCGTTGGCGCCAGCGCCACCAATGCGCCGCAGTCTGGCTGGTTAGAAGCACCAGCCGACTATCAGGCGCCAAAACCGCTGGAGCGAGCCGAATACCCGGGCATCGCCAACCAGCAAACCAAAAAGCAACATAAAGTATTTCAGGCTGAAGCCGATATCAGCGGCGTACAGACCTACATTGTACAACTGGAAGATCAGCCTGTTGCAACTTATGGCGGTGAATTACAAGGCTATGCGGCTACCCAACGTCATGTTTTGGCGGCACGACAAACTAAAAACCAACCGCTGAACCTGGCACAACCAGATATCGCCAGCTATCGCAGTTACCTGGATAGCAAGCGCCAGCAATTTGTACAAAATGCCAGCCGCCTGCAAGGACTAAACATTCATCCAGAGCGCGAATTCAGCGTGGCGTTGAACGGTTTTACCACCCAAATGACCCAGGATGAAGCGATTCGCCTGGCCAAAGTTCCTGGCGTCAAACACATTACCCGCTCAAAAATCTACGAGTTACAAACCAGTGGCACTATCGGCCAGACCGGTGCGGATAAAGTCTGGCAACACCCTGTCCACGGCGACAACATGGGTGAAGGTATCGTTGTCGGTATCATTGATACCGGGATCAACACCGATCACCCGTCATTTGCCGAAGTAGGCGGTGATGGCTATGTACATACCAATCCACTAGGTGCAGATACCTTCCTCGGTGACTGTGTCGACTCGCCCCAATTGTGTAATGATAAACTCATTGGTGTCTACTCTTACCCGGAAATCACCCAGGCTTATTCGGATCCGGTATTTGCCGAATCCCGCCCAGAAAACGGTGAAGATTATCACAGTCACGGTTCTCACGTTGCCGGTACCACGGCCGGTAACATTATTTATGATGTACCATACAAGCTGAAAGACAGCGCGCCGCAAGGCTCAGGCATGGATACCAACCTGATTTTCCCTCAGGCATCGGGTATGGCGCCACACGCGAATATTATTTCTTATCAGGTATGTTGGCCTGGTGGACAAGGTGACCCTTATGCCGGATGTCCTCACACAGCATTACTGTCTGCAATTGAGCAGGCGGTGATCGATAACGTTGATGTTATCAACTTCTCTATCGGTGGCCTGGAACAAGATCCATGGCTGGATCCGATTGAACAGGCGTTCTTTAATGCAGCCCAATCCGGTATCTTTATCGCCGCAGCGGCCGGTAACAATGGTGATTATCTGGGAACTGCCGATCACTCATCGCCATGGCTGACCAGTGTGGGTGCCCACACGCCAAGCAAAAAAGCAGGTTTCAAGGATAAGCACCTAACGAACCTGTCTGGCGGTGATACAGAAGCACCACAACCCATGTCTGGTGTATCCATCACCTTTGAAGAAATCTCTGGTCTGTTGGTTAACGCTGCAGATTTCCCAAACCCTAATGAGAATTACTCCTGGAATATGGCAAACTGTGATAAGCCATATCCTGAAGGTACATTCGATCTGGCCGACGATCCTGAAACCCTGGATATTGATGAAAGCCAGCAAAATGTGATTGTTGTCTGTAAGCGCAGCAGCAGCCCACTGTATTATAAGGCTGCCAATATTGCTGAAGGTGGTGCCGAAGGTATGGTGGTATATAACCGCTCCAGTTGGCAGGACAATAGCCCAATTCCAGCAGTACCGCATCCGCTGCCAGCAATACATATTACTTATGCCGATGGCATGGATTTAGTTGACTGGATGGCATCTGGTAAAGGCCACATGGGTACTATCACACCGACAGAAGCTTATGAAGAAGACGTCGAAGATGAAATGATGGCTTACTTTTCCAGCCGCGGTCCTTCTTATTTTGGTCTGGATACACTAGTCGTCGATATCGCTGCACCGGGTGTAGACGTATACGCACCTGGCTCAGATGATCAGCCGTTTACCAATAACCCTGGTACTGCTGACTGGATGAGCATGTCAGGTACGTCGATGGCGAGCCCACATGTTGCCGGTGCTGCTGCTATTTTGCGCCAGTCTCACCCTGACTGGTCACCGATGGAAATTCAATCAGCGTTGCTATTAACCGCCAGCAATGACTTACAGAATTCCACCTTCCTCGACAGTTATTCACCTAGTGGTTGGGATTCCGGCTTACAGGACATGGGTGCGGGTCGAATGAATGTAGACCTGGCTGACAAAGCTGGCCTGATACTTGATGAGTCGATGGAAAACATGCAGGCTGAAAACCCGAATTTAGGTGGGTTTGAGAAACGCCTGAACACGGCTTATATGGTCGATACAGAGTGTGTCAGCGAATGTTCATTTGTTCGTAACTTTAAAGCCACCAAAGATGGTAGCTATCAAGTATCGACTGAGACCTGGATTGGCGACTTTGATATTGAAGTTGAACCTATGTCGTTCGACATTAAAGCCGGTGAAACCCAGTCAATTGTTGTCACTGCCAGATCGAAAAAGTCCAACAGTGCGGTTAAATTCTATGATTTGACCGGTAATCAAGGCCAGGTAATCTTAACCCCTGCCGACGATTCTCCGGTATTAGAGTTGCCGGTATGGACCTATAACGGTAACTCGGGTTTGCCCGATCACGTAATGATCAACGCGCACCGTACCTCGGCTACCACCAATATTGGACCGTTTAATACTCGTGAGATCACTGAGTTGTCAACGCAAAGCTATGGCCTGGTCAAAGGCATGGGTGAAACCGCCCATCTTTATTATGACGAGAGCAGCGAAGATCCGTTTAACCTGACTGAAAACGAAGCTTTGGAAATGGTCAACGTTAACCATGTGGAATTAACCGAGGTTAGCGAAGGCAGTAAAATGCTGATCAGCCGTGTTGTTGGTGACAATGTCAATGATGCCCTGGTGTTCATGGGACAAGATTTAAATAATGATGGTCATGCAAGCTATGACGAATTGTTATGTATGTCTACCGACTACAACTCGGCGAATTTCTGCTCCGTTGTCGATCCAAACCCGGGCACCTACTGGACCGTGATCATGAATACCGATCGTCCAGGCTGGAATGAAGAGGACATGGGCCGGGAAATTTCTTTTGTGACCGCGGTGATAAATGGTGATAACCAAAACCTCACCATTACGGGTGCGGAGCAAATCCCGGGCTACGAAGAGTATCAACTGAAATTAAACTACCAGTTACCAGACATGGAAATCGGTGATTACTATTTCGGTGGCTTTGATATTGGTTCAAACGCCAACGATAAAGGTAACCTTGGTTTTATTCCGGTGACTATCACGCAAGTTGATGAAGACGTGACGTTCACTGTTGCTCAACCTAAAGCAAAAGCTGGTGATATCGTTGATTTCAATATCAGTGTCATTGCGAATAATGAGCAACAAGCCCGTGACTTCACCCTGCAGGCGACCCTGCCAGACAGTATTCAGATCATTCCTGACAGCATTGTCGCCTCGAATGCAACGCCAGCAACACCGGAACTAACTGACAATGTACTGTCGTTAACTGGTACTCAGGAAACGACCCGTGATGTTGTTCGTAATTATAAAGTTACAACCAACGTAACGGATGAGATGTGTTCCCTGACTGCAGGTAGATCACCGTATCCGGGTTATATTGATTTAAGACCTTTTGGATGGCGAACCCTGGAAGATGTGCAAGGACGTTACTACAACGAGTATGAATATTCATTGAAAGACTTGATGAGCTGGGATGAAGATATTGCCTTCCCATTCTTTAACAAGTATCACTTCACCTCGATGAAGATTAACCCGGCAGGTTTTATAACGTTTGGCACTCAAGGACGGGCAACGCCTAACCATGTCGAGTTTCCTCGCGGGGCGGCCTTCCCACCACCACCGAAGTATATCATCGCCCCTTTCTGGGTTGGTGATAATACAATCCCAGAACGTGTCGATTCCGTTTATCCAAACCACCATCTTAATGCCGGTGTAACACCAACTTATACCTGGGACAGAGAATGGTTAGTACTGGAATGGGATAACGTTGAGCGTGCCTACAGCGATGGCCAGATGGTCGACTTTGAAATGTTCATGAGAATGAACATTAATTTTGAGCCTGGTGAATATGAAATGATGTTCGCCTACGACAATGTCGAGCTGGCAGATGCTCAGGGTTCAATCGGCTTTAAAGCGGCAGATGGCAGAGTCCTGATTGATGGCGATATCCCGATGGATCTCAACATTGGTGACTCCGTTGCCTTTAACAACCTCGATGAAGTTGTGAGCGATGAGTTCGTTGTTTGTATGGATTATACCGGTCCGGAAGAATCACGATTCAACGTCAGCTTCCAGGCTTATGTATCGGAAGCGGCGGCTGGACAAACCCACGTTATCGAACTGGAAAATGGCCTGGTTGGTTCTGAAAATGAACAGTTATCGTTAACCCTCGATGTGACTGGTAATATCCAGATTGCTGAAATCGGCGATATCACTATCATGGAAGGTGAACAAGCAAGCTTCAAAGTGAACTATGCGGATGAGAATCCGGTAAGTAACATCATTGAAGTGATGGCTGACAATGTCACTGCGGAAGTTTCCGGTCATGAATCAGGTAGCATGGTTACCCTGACTCCAGAAACCGGTTATAACGGTACCGTTGAAGTGATGGTAAAAGTGTCCGATAGTGTCAATGCAGGCGATGCTGCGGTAACCAGATTCATGCTTACGGTTGAATCTGATGGCATTGAACTGGGTTGTACCGATGATACGGCAACCAACTTTGATGAAAACGCCAATACCGATGACGGTAGCTGTGAATATCCGCCGCAACCACCAGGACAGGAAAAGAAAAAGTCTGGTGGTAGTAACTCTATCCTGGCACTTCTGGCCTTGATGGTGATGGCAGGAATGCGCAGACGCATCCGTTAATACCCGCTTTATTCCAATGTAGATATGATAAAGCCCGGTTTGTTTACACAAACCGGGCTTTTATTTTGCTTGAAATAGCCAGCTGTTTGGCTATCTATTCTGCTCTCTTATTCTGTTTCCAGGTAGCTATCGGTGCGCAAGCCAAACTGCGTCAATAAATCATCAATAAAGCGATTTAGCTCGCCTGTCATCAGGGTAAAATCTGCATCAATTTTTACCAGGATGTCGTCACTCTGGATATCGGCATTTTGTTCGTGGATGACATCAAAGAATTTAACCCGCTTCACGCTTAAATCATCGGCCAGGACACAAGACAGGGTTTGATCCCAGTCAAAGGCGATTTTCACCACCTGTTTATCGGTATTTAAATGAGCGAGCATTTCATCAGACAGTAAATCCTGGTTTTTGCAGCGGATTATTGCCGCATCTTCACCCAGCGCTTTTAACTCACCTTCAAAACCAATTAAAAATTGTTCCGGCAGGTTCTGCTCTAATAACCAACTGGTCATAATAGTTTCAGCGCCGGTTTCCGGGGCGAATGAGGTTACCGGTAAACTGCCCAGCGATTTGCGCAGTAGCGCAAGAAAGTCTTCCGCTTTAGAGCGTGACGAGGTATTGATGACAATAATGTTTTTGGCCGGGCAGATATATCCCTGGGTATCACTAATCCGGGAAAATGCTCGCGGCAACAACTCAAAGGTAATATCTTCTTTAAATTGTTCTTTTTCTTTTTTGGTAGCTTTGCGAGAATGCTCCTGTTCAAGCTGTTCTACTTTCTCGTCAAGTGCTTCTTTAACTACCGATGCTGGCAGGATTTTCTCTTCCTTGCGAGCCGACAACAAAAAACAGCCATTAGCATGATGAAGTAGACGCTGGCCGTGTTTACCTAGTGCATTGCTCCAGCCAAAATGTGACATTTCGGTTTTGCCACACGGACGAAACTGGTTTTCCTGGAGTTGGCTTTCAAGCTCGTCTTCGTTTATGGTAAATGGACGGGTAAATGCAAAAATATATAAATTTTTAAACCACATGGAAATATTCCTGTCCCCTTAATTGAACATCGGGGATCTTTACTGAGAAGAATTTGAGATGGGCATCATAACCAATATTTTATTGCTGAGTATATCTATTTTTTTAGTTTCGAAAATGATGTCGTCGATTCATCTGAAAAGTTTCTGGACCGCTGTGGTAGTAGCGATCGTTTATAGCATCGCTGATATTCTCTTATTCTGGTTGCTGGTGATTATTTCGATGCCATTGATCATCATCTCGTTTGGCCTGTTTGTGTTTATCCTTAATGCGTTTCTGCTCTGGCTTACCGATCAATTACTCGACGATTTTGAAATCGAAAGTTTTGGCGCTACGATAGTCGCCTCATTTATCATCACTGTGATTAATTTAGTTCTGGGCTGGATATTTTTACCTGGGGTCTGATAGGAATAACTATCAGAAACAACGCCGAGTCCGCTAGTAATGACAATTCAAGGGAGCTTTATTGAACGATAGAAAAACGTTCAGAGCCTGTTCTCTTAAAGCGACAAGCTACTGACCGACTGGGTGTGAATAGTTTTCGCCAAGTATGAAACTGTCGTGGGCGGGAAATTCAATTTTAAAGGTCGATCCCCGATGCAACACACTGCTAATTAACAATTCGGCGTTGTGATGCTGGGCCACATGTTTAACGATCGCCAGCCCAAGGCCGGTACCACCGGTATCACGGGAACGGGATTTATCGACCCGGTAAAAGCGCTCGGTTAATCGTTTGATGTCGTCTTCGCGAATACCAACGCCATTATCCGTTACCTGATAAACACAATATTTCCCCAGCCGCTGCCAGCTTACTTTGATTTCACCGCCGTCCGGGGTGTAGTTAATGGCATTGACTAATAGGTTGGCAAATGCACTTTTTAATTCCGACTCATTACCTTTCAAGCCGAGTGACTCGTCAATGTCAAATACCAGTTTATGTTGCTTGTCTTTGTTTAACACCTGAACATCATCAATTAATGCCGCAATTAAGTCAGGCACATTGATCATGGCCCTGACCTCCAGGTCGGCATTGACTTCGACCCGGGACAATATCAACAGTTGCTCAACCAGCCTGTCCATGCGGGTTACCTGTTGTTCAATGGTGTTAAAGGTACGCGCCCAGTGCGCTGAAAATTCGTCGGTTTGCTCCTGAATCATCTCCATATAACCACGCACCACAGTCAGTGGTGTTTTTAATTCATGGGAGACATTGGCAACAAAGTCACGTCGCATTTTTTCCACCCGGTGTGATTGACTCACATCCCGGGCAAGAAGCAGGTATTGCTCATCCCCATAGGGCATAAACCGCATTTCAATGCGCTGGTGCTGATGCTCTGGGGAGAGTAAAGTGCAAGGGTTTGAAAAGTCTTGCTTACCGATGTATGTCGCCAGCTCTGGCGAGCGTACCAGGTTAGTAATGCGCTGACCATTATCCATCGGCCAACGAATACCAAGCAGATAACTGGCTTTTTTATTCGACCAGCGAATACTGTAATCAAGACCAAGAACGATGGCGGCATCTGGTAGCGCTTCCGCACCATCACGAAACTCGCGAATACGGGCATTAAGATCACGCTGCTTTCGTCGGTATTTCTGAGTACGACGATAAATGCCATCGTAGACATGGCCCCAGATACCGGTGGACTCTGGCGGTGATATAAGCTTTTTTTGCCATAGCCAGGTAACCAGCTTAAGCAGATGCTTGTAATTCCAGGTCAGGGCGATTGTCGCGCCAATTAACAACACTAGTTGCAGTTGGTCGAACAACAGGCCAACCACGACCAGAGCACTAATAACCAGAAGTATTCGGCTAAAAAACTGCTTTTTCGAAAAGCGGTAGATCATATTTTATTAATTTACTCTGCTGGAGAACCGGTAACCGGCGCCTCGTACGGTTTGCACAAACTCTTCATGACCATTACCGGCAATCGATTTACGCAAGCGACGAATATGAACATCAACGGTACGATCTTCAACGTAAACGTTTGTCCCCCAGACATTATCAAGTAATTGTTCTCGCGAGTAAACTCTCTCGGGATGGGTCATAAAAAAGTGCAACATCTTAAACTCGGTCGGCCCCAATTCGATCGGTTTGTCATTGATTGCGACTCGATGCGAAACCGGGTCCAGACTTAACCCTTTAAACTCAATAAGCTCTTCCAACGCTGTCGGTGCCACCCGACGAATTACCGCTTTGATACGGGCGATCAGTTCTTTTGGTGAAAAAGGCTTAGTGACATAGTCATCAACGCCAATTTCAAAGCCTTTAACTTTATCATCTTCATCGGATCGGGCGGTTAACATGATGATTGGAATTTGCCGGGTGTACTCCTGCTGTTTGATTTCCCTGGCAATTTTGATACCACTGCCACCCGGTAACATCCAGTCCAGCAACACCAGGTCCGGAAGCGGATCGACCAGGCAGGCCTTTGCCTCTTCATAATCGGCGGCCTCGATGGTATTAAAGCCATTTTGTTCTAACACAAAAGTAATCATTTCCCGGATTGGGGTTTCGTCTTCAACCACTAGTATTTGTCGGTTCATAATCCTTCCTGACAAAGTCGATAACCTAAACTTTAACCATTTTGCCAACAGAACGTGACACTTTTATGACAATGTTCACAAAAAGATCATAGCAGTTATCGGATAAGATTATTACACAATCGCAGTCAGTCTGATTACCCAACGCACATTAACGATGTTTTCAACGGTATTATCGCCAGACGGAATCGTTTAAATACTTCTCGCCAGAATTAAAGCGAGTCAATGCATCGAATTGCTTTCTAAACTAACGCGAAAACTTGTTGTTAAATTAAGTAATAGAAAGGGGTAAACCGGGTATTACCAAGAGATGAAAATTCGTTTTTGTCTGCACATAAAAAAACCGCGTAAAAACGCGGCTTTTTCGCCAGTAAACGACTGGTTTAGAACTTGTATTCAATACCTGTACCGAAGTAGTTACGATCGGTAGCATCGTCAAACTGGTAGTCGGTGTAAAAAGCCATTAACTTAGCGTTTTTAGCAAGCTTATAATCCACACCAAAGGTATAACCGGTCGCATCGGTGTCGGTTACCAAGCCTAAGTCTTCCAGTTCAAAGTTACCGCTCTGGAACTGACCTTTCAAATCCCAGTCGTTAATGCTGTACTTCGCAGATACAAAGTAACCGTCCATTTCTTCACCAGATTCCAGGTTTTCCTGATTCTGGATCATCGCACCTAAGGTAACACCAGCAAGCTTAGTGGATACGGTTGCGCGGTTTACATCGTAGCCCTTAACATCACGATCCATGGCAACAGAAGCAAACCAGTTGGTGCGTTTCAGGCCATTGTCACCGTAAAATAACGCCGCACTTACGCCTTCATCATCTTCGTTCGCACTACCGTTAGTTACATAAGTCAGGCCCAACTGGAATTCACCAAACATTGGTGTTTTGTAGGTAACCGTATCACGAAGGCGGTTTTCACCCTGGAAGATATTTTTGATATCGCCTTCCATATCGTTGAACAGGTCAACTTTACCCTGAGACTGTTTGGTAACGGTATCGTTCTTACCCAATACGACCTTACCGAAGTTACCTTCTAAACCAACATATTGATTACGACCAGAAATATTCTCATCGCCTTCACCGTCAACGTCAACCTGTACTTCGAATTTAACAATCACTTTCAAGTCATCATTAATATCGTAGTGAGAATTAACCCCTAAACGAGATGCATTACTTTTCACTTCTGTGAAACTGCCTTCACCTTCATCTGAAAGTTGAACAGTAACATTGGCTTTACCGTAAAATTCATTTTCAGCCATGGCTGCAGAAGAAAATACAGTTAATACAGCTAAAGCTGCAGAAGATTTTACTAAGTTCATTGCGCTACCCTAAAGATTTATTAGCAAGGTTGAGACGGTTGTTCAGAAATGAGCAACAGCCCCTAGTAATTTTTAATTGAGCGCATTGTGACATCCGAATATGACACTTTTGTGACAATGTGACATTTTTTTGTCAGTTTTTTGATGAATTGATGAAGGTTTACATGCTGTTAACATAAAACCTTCATCAAACTGACACCTGGACGTCATATGCCTTAAGCACTCTTACTATCACGCTGGTTAAGTTGTATTTGTTAATTGGGAATTTTTTTACCTTTGTCATAAAAGCGTCATAATTCTTTCTTAAGATGAATTTGAATTTTTTAATCGAATTAAGTCTTTGGAGAATACAATGACGATTAAACGAGTTTTAACAGCAGTTAGCTTTGCTGTTGCCACTTTTACCAGCCAATCGGTCATGGCATTGGATGAAAACCTACCTGAATACAAGAAAGTAAGCGGTATTTCTGGCAACCTTTCTTCTGTTGGTTCCGATACCCTGGCTAATATGATGACCTTCTGGGCGGAAGAATTTAAGCGCAATTATCCAAGCGTGAACATTCAGATCCAGGCGGCCGGTTCTTCTACGGCGCCACCGGCTTTGACCGAAGCGACGTCAAACCTGGGTCCAATGAGTCGTAAAATGAAGTCAAAAGAAATCCAGGCGTTTGAAAAGAAATTCGGTTATAAGCCAACACCAGTACGAGTCGCTATTGATGCATTGGCGGTGTTTGTGCACAAAGATAACCCAATTGAAGGATTAAGCATTCAACAGGTAGATGCGATTTTCTCAAGTAACCGTAAATGTAAAGGTGAAAAAGACATCGACCGTTGGGGCGATTTAGCACTGACTGGCGACTGGGAAGATAAAGACATCCAGCTATATGGACGTAATTCCGTATCTGGTACCTACGGCTATTTTAAAGACGAAGCCCTGTGTAAAGGCGATTTCAAAAATACCGTTAACGAACAGCCAGGTTCTGCCTCAGTGGTACAATCGGTATCAGCATCACTTAACGGTATCGGTTATTCGGGTATTGGTTATAAAACTTCAGGTGTTCGCGCCCTGCCACTGAGCAAGCGCGGTACCGATTTTGTAGACGCAAACATGGAAAATGCCACGTCTGGTGAATATCCACTGTCCCGTTACCTGTACGTCTACGTAAATAAGCACCCAAGCAAGCCACTGGCACCGAAAGAAGCGGAATTTTTGAAAATGCTGCTTTCTAAAACCGGTCAGAAAATTGTTGAGAAAGACGGTTACATTCCTCTTCCTGCAGACATTGCGGAAAAAGAAATGAAGAAGTTGGGTCTGCTTTAATTCAACCATCTAAATTGGTTGAATTGAGCGGTAAGCTTTAAGCGGTAAGAAAAAAGCAGAGAGGCTTTAAGGCTATAGAGTTTTAAAGCTGTAAGGAAAAAGCGGCTCTTACTTTACAGCCTTGCAGCCTTACAGCGTTACCGCCTAGTTTTTGCTCTTACTTACGTCTTACAGCTTATAGCTTACGGCTTACGGCTTACGGCTAGTCGATGTGTTTGTTAACTAACAATCACGTCGACGATAAGATCATTAGCAATGTCTTCCAACGCATTCACCAATGACTCTATGTGCTCATCACCGCTAATGGCAACGGTTGCCGTAGCCTTAAAAAGTTTTTGGCCAAAATGCGGGGCATTCCCCTGGGTACTCACCAGTTTCACCAGGTTACCGCCCTGGGCATGAATCACCGACGATATTTCGGTAATGATGCCGGTGCGATCATTGGCCGTTAGGTCCAGTCGAATGGTCTCTTCCTTCTCAAGCTCAGGTTCGCTGATGGCTGTTGATACTTGCAATCCCTCGATATCCTTTAGCGCCGCGACAAGTGCATCACCATGTTCGTTGTCGACCGATACTTCCAAAATGCCGGCAAAAAAACCTGATAACTTACGCATACTGGATGTCTGCCAGTTGCCATGATGCTGTTTAATGACTTTCGCCAGGGTATCAACGATACCGGGTTTATCCTTACCTAAAAACGAAATAACAATATGTTTCATAACCATTCCTTCATCAAGTTATCAGAACTCCTCTGATAACTTATCGCAAAATTCGCGTCTTTGCTTAGTTTTTAACAATCCAGCACGCATTATGTTGCTATTGCGTTGATAATTTTCTAGTCTTTCAGCAAACAATAGATACCCGTATTCAGGGCCTCTGAACACCAGTACTAATTATGGAGTAAATGTATGCTGGCCATAAAAAATCTTTCTCGCTTAAGTGCAGCAATCGTTCTTGCGACCAGTGTTTGTGGTTTCACAGCACAAGCCTCGACCGAAAATCTTTCCTTAAAACCGGAATTTAAAGACCGTCTCGATATCTATCAGGAAGTGGAACTTAACACCGACCTGAGTCATCTGAACGATAATCAACGCACTATGCTGTCATTACTGATTGATGCGTCAAAAATCATGGATGAATTATTCTGGTTACAGGCCTACGGTGAAGGCAAAGCTGAGTTGCTTAAACAAATTGACGACCCGGCAGTGAAACGCTTTGTTGAAATCAACTATGGTCCCTGGGATCGCCTCGATGGTGATAAGCCATTTTTAACTTCAGTCGATGAAAAGCCTGCCGGCGCGCAGTTTTACCCACCATCAATGAGCAAAGAAGAGTTTGAAAAAGCCGAGTTCGAAGGCAAGACCTCCCTGTATACCCTGGTGCGTCAGGATAAAGAGGGCAACCTTTTCTCAATCCCCTACTCCGAAGCCTACAGCGATCGGATCAATCGAGCCGCTGCCATTTTAGAAAAGGCGGCAACCTATGCTGAAGATAAAGAGTTTAATAATTATTTAAAAATGCGTGCCGACGCATTGCGTAATGACGATTACCAGGCATCGGATATGGCCTGGATGGATATGAAAAATAACCCAATTGATGTGGTTATCGGTCCAATCGAAACCTACGAAGATATGCTGTTCGGTTATCGCAGTGCGTTTGAATCTTATGTGTTAGTCAAAGATATGAGCTGGAGCGAAAAACTCGCCAAATACGCTGAATACCTGCCTAAGCTGCAAAAAGATTTGCCGGTGAAAAAGGCTTACAAAAAAGAAGTGCCGGGATCCGATGCCGATTTAAATGCCTATGACGTGATTTATTACGCCGGACATTCCAATGCTGGAGGCAAAACCATCGCCATTAACCTGCCTAATGACGAGCAGGTGCAGTTGGAAAAAGGGACTCGTCGCCTGCAACTGAAAAACGCAATGCAGGCAAAATTTGACGCCATATTAGTGCCGATTGCCGAACAGTTGATTGCCAAAGACGATCGTAAGCATGTTACTTTCAACGCGTTTTTTGCCAATACTATGTTTCATGAAGTGGCACATGGCCTGGGCATAAAAAATACCATCAACGATAAAGGTACAGTGCGTCAGGCGTTAAAAGAACATGCCTCGGCGCTGGAAGAAGGAAAGGCGGATATTCTAGGCCTTTACATGGTTCGCCAGTTATTGGCTGAAAAAGTGATTAGTGAGGGTGAGTTAAAAGACTATTACACCACCTTCATGGCCGGTATTTTCCGCTCGGTCCGTTTTGGCGCCAGCAGCGCTCATGGTAAAGCCAATATGGTTCGCTTTAATTATTTCGCCGAAAACGGTGCATTTTCTCGTGATGAAAATGGACTGTACAGCGTCGACATGGAGAAAATGACCGCCGCGATTGATTCCTTATCGGAATTAATCCTTACCCTGCAGGGTGATGGTGATTATGACGGCGTTGGTAAGTTGATGGAAGAATCGGGCATGATTAAAGAGCAATTAGCCGCCGATTTGGCGAAACTGGAAAAAGCTAAAATTCCGGTCGATATCGTCTTTAAGCAAGGTAAGATGGTGTTGGGGCTTTAACTGAAACCTAAGTACAGAGGCGCCAGGTTGGCGCCTCTTTAGGGTTGCGGGTACATGAATCGGAGGATTCATTCCGGGTACGTAAAATTGAAAATTTTACTCCGGGTAACCAGCAACTTCACTTGCCCTCAGAGACGTATTTCGTCTCGTACCCGAAACAGTTTTTGATTGTGTACCGAAAAGGAAAGTCCCAGACTTTCCTTTGTCTTACGGCCGATATACCTTCACATTTTCAAAGCCATTATCATGCAGATATAAGGCCTGTAGTTTACTCATCACGCCGCGATCGCAATACAGTAAATAGGTTTTATCCGTTGGCAGGTCGCCAAAATGAGTCGCCAGTTTATAAAACGGAATATGCTGCACTTCAATATCGTCTAACTCGAGTGGGTTGGCATCTTCCTCTTCCGGCGAACGGATATCGATTACTACGTTGTCGTGGCCGGCACTGTCGACGGTTTCAACCTTATCCACCGTCGCCACTTCTTCTTCGGTTTCCATGGCGATATCACGCATGTCGAGAATCTTAGTTCGGCTCACCACATCGGTAAGAATTTCCATATCAAAATTCTCTTCTTCGGCTTCGATGCGCGACAATACCGCTTTTACCGTTGGTTTTTGGGATATCACCCCACAGTACTCCGGCATGGTTTTGGCGAAATCTTCGGTGCCGATTTCACGGGCAATATCGATGATTTCCTGCTTATCCATCGCAACTAATGGACGCAGAATTAAGGTTTCGGTAACCCGATCAATGACGTTCAGGTTGGTCAGGGTTTGTGATGAAACCTGTCCCAACGCTTCACCTGTAACCAGTGATTGAATGCCACGTTTTTCGGCAATCATTGATGCGGCGCGCATCATCATACGCTTTAATACGACGCCCATTTGGCCGTTATCAATTTTTTCGAGAATCTCAGCAACGACTGGTTCAAAATCCACCGCGAAGAATTTCACCCGGTGTGACGCGCCATATTTATTCCACAAATAGTAACTGACCTGTTTTACTCCGACTTCATGGGCTGAACCACCTAGATTAAAGAAACAGAAATGGGTACGCGCGCCCTTGCGGATCATCTGATAACTGGCAACGCCGGAATCAAAACCTCCGGACATCAAAGACAGTACATCTTCCTGGGTAGCAATTGGGAAGCCCCCTAACCCCTGGTGACGATGGGAGATAATGAACAGCTGGTCTTTGTTCACTTCTAAACGAATGGTCACATCCGGTTTACGCAACTGTACCCGAGCAGATTCAACATGCTGGTTTAAACCACCGCCAACATACTGTTCCAGTTGCAATGAAGTGAAATCATGCTGTCCGGTGCGTTTGGCCCTTACACAAAACGATTTATCTTCAATCGTCGGGCCATGAACCGCCAGCGTCTTTTTGAATATATCATCAAGATCCAAAAAGGTACTTTGCTGCACTTCGAGAAAATGTGGGATACCGGGAATACATTTTAACGTGTCTATCAATAACTGACGGTTTTCCGCACTGGTATTTTTGCTGGTAACTTCAATGCTGTCCCAGTTTATCTTGGTACGAACCTGCTCATCGACACGACGCAACACATTCTTAATGTTGGATTCAAGGATTTTGGTAAAACGCTTGCGAACCGGACGGGATTTGATGGTGATTTCCGATTGCAATTTAACAATAAATTTCATTGATAACGCCAGTTAAGCTATAAATCAGAGTATTATACACAACCCGTCAATAATTGCCTGTATCGATACGGCTATAGCCAATCGATTATTGAGTTTTATTACTCACGTTACGTTTTATGATGGGCATTTGCGATGGACTTGGTAAGCTGACCATTACAGGGTAAAATGCTGGCAATGATACAAAAGGGAATAACAAACTGGGGCAATTATGGCAAAGAAGAAGCCGGAAAATCTGAGCTTTGAAGAATCAATGTCAGAGCTGGAAACTATCGTCAATGCATTAGAACAAGGCGATTTGCCACTCGAGGATTCAATGAAATTGTTCGAGCGGGGACTGGCGTTAAGTCAACATAGCCAGAAAACCCTGGCAAGTGCCGAACAGAAAATTCAAATTCTGATGAATCGCGATGAGCAGGCGCCATTGCAGCCATTTGCTGACCCGGAGTCCGATAGCTAGTGGCAACTTTAGCAAATTTAACTACCTACCAACAACGAATTGACGACTTCCTGAAACAACAACTGGCACAGTTGCCGTTAAACGATACGCGACTCATGGATGCCATGCATTACGGTTTGCTCATCGGCGGTAAACGGATGCGTCCGTTTCTTACCTATAGCACCGGAGAAATGCTCGGCGTTGCATTAGCCGACCTTGATCCTATCGCTGCAGCCCTGGAATGTATTCATGCCTATTCATTGTTGCACGATGATTTACCGGCGATGGATGATGATGATTTGCGTCGCGGTCAACCAACCTGTCATAAGCAATTTGATGAAGCCACAGCGATCCTTGCCGGTGACAGCCTGCAGACATTGGCGTTTGATATTGTCGCCAGCCACAACTTTCAGAGCGTTAATGCCCGTGGGCAAATCCAGTTAGTGAAAATGCTGGCCCGGGCTTCCGGTTACCGGGGCATGTGTGGCGGCCAGGCGATGGATTTAGCGGCAACCGATAAGCAGGTTGACCTGGACCACCTGGAACGCATTCATCGATTAAAGACCGGTGCCTTGCTGGAAGCGGCGATATTAATGCCGACATTATGTGTCAGTGACATCGATCCTGCGCATGTGACATTGCTTAAACAATATGCGCAAACCATTGGCCTGTTGTATCAGGTACATGACGATATTATCGACATTACCAGCAGCGAAGCGACCCTGGGTAAGCCGTCGGGATCGGATATCGAGGCCAATAAATCCACCTACCCGGCATTATTAGGCTTGAGCGGAGCTCAGCAAAAAGAGCAGGAGTTATACGCTAATTCACTTCACGCCTTAGATGGTTTGCCCTACAATACACAGAATTTAGCGAATTTTTCCACGTTTATCGTCAAACGTGATCATTAAATGAAAGAATCTATGACTATTGATCTTCAAAATTATCCTTTGATTGCGCAAATCGATAAGCCGCAACAACTGCGCGAGTTTCCCCAGGATCAGCTGAAACAGATCAGTGATGAGTTACGCAGTTACCTGCTTAACTCGGTCAGTAAAAGCAGTGGCCACTTTGCCTCGGGCCTGGGTGCGATCGAACTGACCGTCGCCTTGCATTATGTCTATGACACGCCGTTTGATCACCTGATCTGGGACGTGGGTCACCAGGCATATCCTCATAAAATCCTTACCGGTCGGCGCGATCAATTGCATACCATACGCCAAAAAGAAGGCCTGCATCCGTTCCCCTGGCGTGAAGAAAGTGAATACGATGTACTTAGCGTAGGTCATTCATCAACATCGATTTCTGCCGCACTGGGATTGGCGGTAGCCGCGGAAAAAGAAGGACTGAATCGCAAAACCGTTGCTGTTATTGGCGATGGGGCGATGACCGCCGGTATGGCATTTGAAGCGTTAAATCACGGTGGCGATATTCACAAAGACATGCTGGTTGTATTAAATGACAACGAGATGTCGATCTCAGAAAACGTTGGCGCCCTCAACAACCATCTTGCCAAGCTGTTATCTGGCAGTCTTTATACCGGCCTGAGGGAAGGCGGAAAGCGCATTCTTGGCTCCATACCACCGATCAAGGAGCTGGCCTCAAAAGCGGAAGAACATCTTAAAGGCATGGTAGTACCCAGTACGTTTTTTGAAGAACTGGGCTTTAACTATATTGGTCCGATTGATGGCCATGATGTCAATGGCCTGGTCGACACGATTCGCAATATGCGCAACCTGAAAGGTCCGCAAATCCTGCATGTTGTGACCCGAAAAGGAAAGGGTTACGAGCAGGCTGAACAGGATCCGATTGGTTATCATGCGGTGCCAAAATTCGATCCTAGCAGCGAATCCCTGCCGAAGAGCAAGCCCAGTTTGCCAACCTATTCAAAGATCTTTGGTGACTGGCTGTGCGCCACTGCCGAAGAAGACAATAAACTGATGGCTATTACCCCGGCGATGCGCGAAGGCTCAGGCATGGTAGAGTTTAGCCAGCGTTTTCCTGACCAATACTTTGATGTCGCCATTGCTGAACAACACGCGGTGACGTTTGCGGCAGGGCTAGCAATTGGCGGTTATAATCCGGTCGTTGCAATTTACTCAAGCTTTCTGCAACGTGCCTACGATCAGTTAATTCATGATGTAGCCATTCAAAATTTGCCGGTATTGTTTGCTATTGATCGAGCCGGGATTGTTGGTGCCGATGGCCCAACCCATCAGGGGGCATTTGATTTATCCTTCATGCGTTGCATCCCGAATTTAGTGATCATGACGCCGTCTGACGAAGGGGAATGCCGTTTAATGTTAAATACCGGGCATCGATTACAGCAACCGGCCGCAGTTCGCTATCCACGCGGCAGTGGTACCGGAGCATCATTGCCGGACATCAATGAAACCATTGAAATCGGTAAAGGAAACACCATTGTATCCGGTGACAAGATTGCTATTCTATCGTTCGGTACCATGTTGGCAGAAGCGAAAATAACCGCCGAAACGCTAAATGCCACTCTGGTCGATATGCGCTTTGTTAAACCTCTGGATGAAGACAAGATTCGCGAATTAGCGGCTACCCATGACTACCTGGTCACCGTCGAAGATAATGCCATCGCCGGTGGTGCCGGTTCGGCTGTCGCTGAGTACCTGAATCAACAGGGGATCCATAAACCACTGTTACACATCGGCATACCAGACGAATTTATCAAGCACGGAACACAACAGGAAATCCATGCCGAACTCGGCCTCGATTCCGAAGGAATCACGGCTCGCATTCAGGCCTTTACTCAATAATTTAAAGCCCTTGTGTGTTGCACAAGGGCTTTTTTACACCCATTATCATTAACATTTTTTTGACTTAGGGATGACTATGGCTGGTTCAAGTTTATTCGCACTGATTGATAAAATTGCGGTCGCTCTGGACGATGTGGCTTTAATGACCAAGGTAGCGGCAAAAAAAACTGCTGGTGTGCTTGGCGATGATCTTGCGTTGAATGCACAACAGGTCAGCGGCGTCAGGGCTGAACGAGAACTCCCGGTTGTCTGGGCGGTTGCTAAAGGCTCGTTGATCAATAAGCTCATCCTGGTGCCGGCCGCGTTGTTAATCAGCGCATTTATCCCTGCCTTAATCACCCCATTACTTATTGTAGGTGGCGCCTATCTTTGTTTTGAAGGGATCGAGAAAGTCTTTCACAGCTTTCATGGCGAGGATGACGAGCAACAACACCAGCAAGACATTCATGCCCTGGCCGATGAATCGGTGGATTTAGTCGCCTATGAAAAAGATAAGATAAAAGGTGCGATCCGTACCGATTTCATTCTATCCGCAGAAATCATTGTTATCGCCCTGGGGACGGTACAGCACAGGCCTTTTATTGACCAGGCCACAGTTGTATCCCTGATTGCCCTGGTCATGACGATCGGTGTGTACGGGCTTGTCGCAGGCATCGTTAAAATCGATGATCTCGGCGTCTATTTTTTGCAAAACCCGAAATCCGGGTGGCGTGGTAAATTGCGTCAATGGCTGGGTAATGGACTATTAAGCTTTGCTCCCAGGCTGATGAAAGCATTGTCATTTTTGGGAACGGCTGCGATGTTTTTAGTCGGTGGTGGAATTTTAGTCCACGGCATCGAATATTTTCATCATTTGCAGGAGCAGACTTTGCACCTGGTGACAGGCTGGCCAGGCAGTACCTGGTATGCCTGGTTGGCTGCGCCCCTTTACACCTTAATCCTGGGAATGATCCTCGGCACATTGGTGTTTTTAACCGTGACCCTGTTAAGCCGCCTGCGATCGGGTAAGTAATTCAGGATTCAGCCCAAAGGTCCTTGTTGAAAATTCATTCTGATTGCCGGGCATCTGAATATTTAACAACCATCCAATGATCATTAAACCATCAACTGCTGGCACCAGGCGCTAAAATCGACCCACCACTGCATTTTAGGCAGGGCGGCAAACAGATAGACATTGATCCCCCAGGCGAGGGTAAAGTAGATAAATGGCCTGCTATTTTGCCGTTTTTTATAGTCGCTTATGATCAGCAGCACGCCGATAAGAAACGGCAGCATCAGTAATAACAAAAAGTTTGGCGGCTGATAGCCAAAATAATCACTGATATTGCTGACTGCCCGGCCAAATCCGGGCATCAGGAACACAAATGCAGTAGCAATCATATACCTGGCATGAAGAGCCGGGGTTTTGCGATGGTATATGGCCATCGCAAATAAGAACAAAAACAGCGCAGCCAGGAATAAACCGAACCAGTGGAAAGCCAGTACTTGCTCAGGATGAGGCAAAGGCACCTTGCCGATAAAATCAAAGGCCACATAGGTTGCCGACACGACCACCAGAGGTCCGAGAATAAAGGACAGGCGACCCATCTGCTTATGTACCGAAAAGCGTTTGTGACGCATTAGCCAGGCCTGGGAAATCAGCAGCAGGCACCAGAGCAACATGATGACGCTATGAAAGTGTTGGGCGAAGGAATGTTGCTGGTTAAGCCTGGAAAAATAGCTGGGCCAGAAACCCACCATTAGTACCAACAGCAATAAGATAAAGTAAAGATAAGCCTGTCGAAACATAAGCTCTCCTGTGGTTCTACAGTCAATACTGCCAGGAAAGACTTTCCAAATAAATTAATCCTTTAACCATAGCACAAGCCATTGACCCTAAAATAAAAAATCCAGCCGCAGCTGGATTTTTTCTGATCGCCCTGTAAATGCTTACTCGTGAATATATTCGACGATTTCCAGGCCAAAACCTGACAGAGAGTGATATTTCGTCTGTGAACTTAGCAAGCGCATTTTGCTGACACCAAGGTTTGCAAGGATCTGCGAACCGACGCCAACATTGCGTGAACCGACGTGTTTTTTCACTTCTTTAACGTCCTCACCCGCATCCTGCATAGCAAACTTTTTCACCTGCTGGATTAACGCCTGTGGCGTCTGGTGTTTACCCAACAGCACCAGTACGCCCCCTTCCGCTGCAATGCGCTGCAAGGCGCTGGCGATCGGCCAGGACGACACATTACCGCGTTGGCAGTAGAGTAAATCTTTAAAGGTATTTTCTAAATGCACCCGAACCAGGGTTGGCGTTTCGGCATTTATCTCACCTTTGATCAAGGCAAAATGGGACTGGCCATCAATGGTATCGGTAAATGCCACTAAATCAAACTCGCCAAAGGTAGTCGGGAACTTACATTCGCTGACTCGTTGGATGGTGGTCTCAGTAGCATTGCGGTATTCGATTAGATCGGCGATAGTGCCAATCTTTAAATCGTGTTTTTTGGCAATGATTTCCAGATCGTTGCGACGGGCCATAGTACCATCTTCATTGAGGATCTCGACAATCACCGCTGCTGGCTCACACCCTGCCAGACGCGCCAAATCAACACCCGCTTCAGTATGACCGGCACGGTTTAACACACCACCATCTTTGGCAACCAGCGGAAAGATATGACCGGGTTGCACAACGGAAGTATGATCCGCATCTTTAGCTACCGCAGCAAGCACTGTGGTCGCTCTATCTGCCGCTGAAATACCGGTTGTTACACCAGTAGCGGCTTCAATCGAAACGGTGAAGTTGGTGGTAAACTGTGCCTCATTATTGTCAACCATCAGAGGTAATTTTAACGTTTCACAACGCTCTCTGCTCATCGGCATACAAATCAGGCCACGCCCATGCGTAGCCATAAAGTTAATCGCCTCCGGCGTAACTTTTTCTGCTGCCATAATGAAGTCACCTTCATTCTCCCGATCTTCATCGTCCATCAGGATAACCATCTTGCCAAGGGCAATATCCGCGATCAGTTCCTGGGGAGTATTAAATTTCATAACTGCCTCTAAGGATTTGTTCAGGCTTAAATAAAGCCAGTTTTTCTTAATAAGGATTCACTAATGCCCGAGCCTGCGTCTGTCTGCTCGCGGCACTGCATAAGTCTCTCTACGTAGCGGGCTACCACATCGACTTCTAAATTAATCTGTTGACCAACACCATATTCGGCAATAATAGTTTCGGCCCGGGTATGAGGAACGATGGTCAGGCGAAATTTGTCGTCAACGACACTGTTCACGGTCAGGCTGACGCCATCAATGGTCACCGAGCCTTTTTCAGCAATATAGGCTCGCAACGATTTATCTACCTGTAACCAGTATTCCCAGGCATTACCGCGCTCACTGATCGCCGTTACGGTCGCCAGGCCGTCGACATGACCACTAACAATATGACCGCCAAATCTTGACGTTGCCAACATCGCCTTTTCCAGGTTAACCCGCTGGCCCGGCTGATAATTACCAAATGCGGTGCGTTCCAGCGTCTCCAGCGACACATCGGCACTGAAACTGTTAGTGGTAAAGTCCGTGACGGTCAGGCAGATGCCATTGGTCGCAATCGAATCGCCGAGTTTCACATCCCCCATATCAAGGGATTGAGCATCAATTTCAATGCGCGCACCAGACGGTTGGCGTTGAATTGCTTTAATTCGTCCAGTTGCTTCTATAATTCCGGTAAACATAGGATGTTCATTTGCCTATTCATTGGCAAAACTGGCACGAATACGAATATCCGGACCAATTTTACGAATATCTTTGATGGTAAGATGTTGTGCCTGATCCAGTTTTTCAAGCCCTGGAAGTGCCAGTAAACTGATCGCGTCGGCGCCCATCAACTTAGGAGCCTGGTATAACCATAGCTCATCAACCAGTGCAGCCTGAATAAACGCTGACGCCAGGTTGCCGCCAGATTCGAGTAACAGGTTATTGATTTCCATCTGCCCGAGAACGGGAAGAAGTTGCTGCAGGTCAACCTTGCCATTGGCATCGCCTTCGACATCAATTACCTGCACGTGCTCTGGCCACTCGGGCTCGGCCTGCAATTGATACTGACTGCGCACGATTATAATTTTTGATGCCTGAGAAAACAGCGCAAGCTGCGGATGCAATCGATAACGGCTATCGATAATAACCCGAATCGGCTGCCGCAGGTTATCTGGCTCCACATACTGTTGTCCAAACCCCAGCTCATCGTAACGCACGCTAAATCGCGCATCATCAACCAATACTGTATCGGCGCCAGAAATAATAGCACAGCTTGTGGCGCGCAGCCGTTGCACATCCTGGCGTGACTGGCTGGAAGTAATCCATTTACTTTCACCACTTTTCATCGCGATCTTACCATCCAGTGAGCTTGCTAATTTACAAATCACTCTTGGTAATCCGGTTTGCATGCGCTTAATGAATCCGGCATTTAACTGCTGTGCCGATTCCTCCAGCAAGCCACATTGAGTCGCTATCCCAGCCTCTTCCAGTAACTGTATGCCACGGCCACTGACCTGCGGATTCGGATCCTGCATCGCAATGATGACTCTTTTGACGCCAGCATCAATCAAAGCCCGGGCGCATGGAGGAGTTCGTCCATAATGGCTGCAAGGCTCCAGGGTAACGTAGGCCGTCGCTCCCTGAGCCCGTTCCTGTGCCATCGCCAGGGCGTTCACTTCCGCATGCCCCTGCCCCGCTTTGACATGATATCCTTCACCGACGATTTGCTGCTCGTTTACTAATACGCAGCCAACCATAGGATTTGGTGACGTGGTGTAAGTTCCCCACCTAGCCAGCTCTATCGCTCGTTGCATGTATTTATAATCGTCGTTGTTAAAACTCACAATCAGGCTCTATCGATAAGAAGTTAAATAAAGGCAATACCGTTAAGATTAGTCACTGTCACCAAGGCGGGCGATTTCTTCACCAAACTCGCGGATATCTTCAAACGAACGATACACGGAGGCAAAGCGTATGTAGGCAACTTTATCGAGCTTTTTCAATTCTTCCATGATTACATTGCCGAGCATTTCCGAAGATACTTCCCGCTCGCCGGTCGCGCGAAGTTTAGACATAACATGGTTAATCGATGCTTCAGTCTGTTCAATACTCACCGGTCTTTTTTCAAGCGCCCTTAACAGACCATTACGAAGCTTGTCTTCATTGAATGGCTCTCTGGAGCCATCGCGTTTAATGATCCTTGGCATCACCAGTTCTGCAGTTTCAAACGTAGTAAAACGTTCCGAGCAATGCAAACACTGACGGCGGCGGCGAATTTGATGGCCATCGGCAACCAGTCGCGAATCAATCACCTTAGTATCATTGGCAGAACAAAACGGGCAATACATGGGTTTCCTCGGCTTAAGGTATTATTATTGGTCAGTCCTGCGGCAAAAAAAATGGCCGCACAGAGCGACCATTTTAATCGAATCATCTAAAGATTGCGACGATTAACCTTGATTATACCAATCACATTAAATTATTACTCACTCAGTGAGAATTTAATGTGAATGGTATTATGCATAAACCGGGAATTTCGCACAAAGTGCTTTCACTTTTTCCTGCACGTCATTGATGGTTTGTTCATTGTTGATATCGTCAAGAATGTCGCAAATCCAACCGGTCATTTCGCGAGTTTCCGCCTCACCAAAGCCGCGACGAGTAATAGCCGGGGTACCCAGGCGCAGACCTGAGGTCACGAATGGTGAACGCGGATCGTTAGGAACCGAGTTTTTATTCACGGTAATGTGGGCTTTACCCAGTGCCGCATCGGCATCTTTACCGGTAATGTCTTTATCAATCAGGTCTAACAACAACAGGTGGTTCTCAGTGCCATTCGATACCACTTTGTAGCCACGCTCCTGTAACACCGCAACCATGGTTTTAGCGTTTTCTAACACTTTTTGCTGATAATCTTTAAACTCAGGCTGTAACGCTTCTTTAAACGCTACGGCTTTTGCCGCGATCACATGCATCAATGGACCACCCTGGCCACCCGGGAATACCGCGCTGTTAAGTTTCTTGTAGATGGTTTCATCATCACAACCTGAAATGATCAGGCCACCACGTGGACCGGCCAAGGTTTTATGGGTTGTGGTAGTGACGACATGTGCATGAGGTACCGGGTTTGGATACAGACCGGCAGCAACCAGGCCAGCAACGTGAGCCATGTCTACCATAAAGTAGGCACCAACTTTGTCAGCGATTTCACGCATCCGGGCCCAGTCAACGATACCTGAATACGCAGAAAAACCGCCGATGATCATTTCTGGTTTGTGCTCTTGTGCCAGACGCTCAACTTCTTGGTAATCGATTTCGCCAGTTTCAGGATGCAAACCGTACTGAATGGCTTCGTATAACTTACCGGAAAAGTTTACATGCGAACCATGAGTCAGGTGACCACCATGGGCAAGGCTCATTCCCAATACCTTTGCACCTGGTGTTACTAACGCCTGAAATACCGCAGCATTGGCTTGCGAGCCGGCGTGTGGCTGAACATTTGCATAGGTTGCACCGAATAATTCACAAGCACGGTCAATCGCCAGTTGCTCAGCTTTATCGACATACTCACAACCACCGTAGTAACGCTTGCCTGGATAACCTTCGGCATATTTATTCGTTAACTGTGAACCCTGAGCTTCCAGAACGCGGGGACTGGTATAGTTTTCAGATGCAATCAATTCGATATGCTGTTCCTGGCGGACAACTTCATCAGCCATGGCCTGATATAACTCAGGGTCGAAATCTGCGATATTCATATCACGAGTGAGCATGGTTATTCCTCTGTTTTAAAGGTGGTTTCTGAGACGACAGATTAATTATCAGGCCGCTATTTTGCCCTAACATAACAAGGATGTCATTACTGATTCTTTAACGACACCCGATTAATTCGCTGATTAGTGGTTTTCACTTACCATGTTCACGGTGTATTTTGGAATTTCAACAACCAGGTCTTCATCGGCGATTACCGCCTGGCAACCGAGGCGTGATTCCGGATCCAGACCCCAGGCCTTATCCAGCATATCATCTTCAAGTTCGTCACTTTCTTCCAGGGAGTCAAAACCTTCACGAATGATCACATGGCAGGTCGTGCAGGCACAGGACTTTTCACAGGCGTGCTCAATATCGATGTGATTCTTAAGAGCCACATCGAGCACGGTTTCCCCGGTATTACCTTCTAAGACGGCTCCTTCCGGGCACAACTCATCATGGGGAAGGAAAATAATTTTTGGCATTGTTAAACCTCATCTACCGAATGCCCTGCTAGTGCCGTCTTGATGGAAGAATCCATACGACGTTCTGCAAAGCTGGCTGTAATTGTATCGACATCTTTGATGGCCTGTTCAATCTGGGCAATATCCGATGTCTGACTGATTTTCGTTAATTGCGCAAGGGCATTTTCAATCGCCGCAAGCTCATCATCCGTTAACAGGGCATTACCATCCTGTTGCACTGCCGCTTGTACGGCTTCAACCACGCGCGCCGCTTCAACTTGCTGCTCTTTAAGCATGCGAGCCTGAATATCGCCTTTGGCATGGGTGACACTTTCCTTCAGCATTTTGATAATGTCGCCCTCTTCCAGGCCAAAGGAAGGCTTCACTTCAATCGATGCTTCGACGCCGGTGGATTTTTCCATGGCGCTGACACTTAGCAAGCCATCGGCATCCACTTTAAACGTCACCCGAATGTGCGCAGCTCCTGCCGCCATGGCTGGGATGCCCCGCAATTCAAAGCGAGCCAGGGAGCGGCAATCTTCGACTAACTCTCGCTCGCCCTGCAAAACATGCACCGCCATCGCCGTTTGTCCATCTTTGAACGTAGTAAACTCCTGCGCTTTGGCAACCGGGATGGTTGAGTTTCGAGGAATGATTTTCTCGACCAGACCGCCCATGGTTTCAAGACCCAGCGATAAAGGCGTTACATCCAGTAGCAGCATCTCACTATCCGGCTTATTACCGGCTAATACATCAGCCTGGATAGCAGCACCGATCGCAACCACTTTATCTGGATCAATGGAGGTCAAAGGCTGACGTTTAAAATAATCACCGACCTGTTCACGTACCAGGGGCACTCGGGTAGATCCGCCCACCATTACCACTTCATGGACGTCGCTGGTACTAACGCCAGCATCTTTTAACGCCCGGCGACAGGCCCGCAATGTCTTGCTCACCAGCGGCATGATCAGTTCATTGAGTGTTGCTTTGCTTAGCTCAAGGGTTAAGGTTTGTTGCTGATGGTTGATCACCACCTCAACACTATCCTGTGAGGATAATAATTCTTTGGCGCGACAGGCCTGCTCCAGTAATTGCCGCTCAAGTTGATGTGAAAGCGGTCGCTGCAGCTCAAATTCGCTGACCAGATAATCGACAATGGCATTGTCAAAATCATCACCACCCAGGGCCGAATCACCGCCCGTCGACAGCACTTCAAATACGCCTTTATTCAGACGTAGGATGGAAATATCAAACGTGCCACCGCCTAAATCATAAACGGCGATAACCCCTTCCTGTGCGGAATCCAGACCATAAGCGACCGCCGCAGCGGTGGGCTCATTCAACAAACGCAGGACTTTAACCCCGGCAAGGGTTGCGGCATCTTTGGTGCTTTGACGTTGAGCGTCATCGAAATACGCCGGAACGGTAATCACTACGCCTTCGAGATCCCCACCTAACGCTTGCTTAGCTCGTTCCACCAGTGTTGATAGCACTTCGGAAGAGACCTGCACCGGATTAATGTCACCTTGCACGGTGGCGATACTAGGATGATCCTCATTACCGCTAAAGGTATAAGGTAAATTAGGATATTTTTGCTTGATATCCGCCAGTGATCGCCCCAACAGGCGCTTGGCTGAAACAATGGTATTTTGTGGGTCTTCGATGGCCAGTGCCTTGGCGCTGTCACCAACCAGGATTTTGTCCTGCTGATAACTGACAATTGACGGCAGAATATCCCGACCTTCTGCGTCCGTTAAGGTTTTTGGTAAACCACTTTGAACGCTGGCGACCAGTGAGTTGGTGGTACCCAGGTCGATACCTGCAGCCAGTCGATGTTGATGGGGAACCGTGCTTTGACCCGGTTCTGCAATTTGTAATAACGCCATAATCTGTTCTTAATAATTAATCGTCGAATAAAGTATCTTCTATGCGCTCAAGTTCAATATATAACTTTTGATAAAACTTAAGTTTGCGCAGAACCTCACCGGCCTGCTGGTTGGCCGTATCGCTGTGTTGCCCGAGCAGCTGTTCAAACTCCTGCCAAAGCTGGCGCGATTGAATATCCAGGGTTTCTTCTGCAGACATAAGCGCAGTATCGATGTCTTTGGCAAATTTAATCTCCGCCAGCATTTCCCGCAGTTCCATTTGTACCATCAAAAAGTCCACATCCTGGAATGTAGACTGTTCTTCCGGCAGTTCGGTATTACGCAGTTGTAACAGATACTCGCCGCGCTTTACGGGATTTTTCAACGTTTGATACGCATCGTTGATTTGTGAAGATTTTTGCACCGCCAACATTTGATCCTGGCTCGATGAATGCGCAAAACGGTCCGGGTGGACCGTTTTTTGTAAAGCCTGGTATGTGGTTGCCAGCGAGGTTAAATCAATCGAAAAATCGGCCTCTAAACCAAATAATTCAAAGTAATTCAATAGGGGTCACCGTGGGTGGTTGGTATTAAACGTTGAAGCTCTCACCACAACCACATTCGCCTTTGGCGTTCGGGTTGGTGAACTGAAAACCTTCGTTCAGGCCTTCTTTTACGAAGTCCAGCTCGGTACCTTGTAAATAAGCCAAAGACTTGCTGTCGATGATGACATTAACATCATCGACTTCAAACACTTCGTCATCGGCATTAAGTTCATCGACGAACTCAAGCACATAGGCAAGACCTGAACAGCCGGTGGTTTTAATGCCCAAACGCAATCCTATCCCTTTGCCTCGATTAGCCAGAAAAGATTTTACTCGTTCAGACGCCGCCGCCGTCATAGTTACAGCCATGTTTTACTCCGAATTACTCTTTGTTTTTTGCGCGATAATCGTCGATAGCTGCCTTGATAGCGTCTTCCGCTAGAATCGAGCAATGAATTTTCACCGGCGGTAACGCCAGTTCTTCAGCAATCGCGGTATTTTTGATCTCCGCGGCTTCCTCAATAGACTTGCCCTTTACCCATTCGGTAACCAGGGAGCTGGAAGCAATTGCTGAACCACAACCATAAGTTTTAAACTTGGCGTCTTCAATGATGCCTTTGTCGTCAATTTTAAGTTGTAATTTCATCACGTCACCGCAAGCCGGTGCGCCTACCATACCCGTTGCAACCTTAGGATCGTTTTTGTCGAACGAACCTACATTGCGTGGATTTTCATAATGATCAATAACTTTGTCACTGTAAGCCATAATAAACCCCTTTGAGACACTAACGTTAGTGTGCTACCCACTCCACTTTGTCTAAATCTACACCGTCCTGGAACATTTCCCACAATGGTGACATATCACGTAAATGTGTGATCGCCTTGCGAATCAGCTCAATGGCATAATCCACTTCTTCTTCCGTGGTAAAACGTCCAAAACTGAAACGAATTGAACTGTGTGCCATCTCATCATTCAGGCCCAGGGCACGAAGTACGTACGAAGGTTCCAAACTTGCCGATGTACAGGCTGAACCGGAAGATACCGCCAGGTCTTTTAATGACATGATTAAAGACTCGCCTTCAACGAAGTTGAAACTGACGTTCAGGTTGCCCGGATAACGCTGATTGAAATCACCGTTGACAAACACTTGTTCCAAATCCTTGATGCCCGCCATCATGCGATCTCGCATTGCCGTAACGTGTTCAAGGTCTTGCTGCATTTCTTCTTTGGCTATGCGGCAGGCTTCACCCATGCCAACAATCTGGTGCGTTGGTAAGGTACCACTGCGCATGCCACGCTCGTGGCCACCACCGTGCATTTGCGCTTCCAGGCGAATACGCGGCTTACGACGCACATATAAGGCACCAATCCCCTTAGGACCGTACATCTTATGAGCAGAGAACGACATTAAATCGACTTTCAGTTCCTGCAAATCGATTGGAATTTTACCAGCACTTTGCGCAGCATCGACGTGAAAAATAATTTTGCGGGCACGACACAGTTCACCGATGGCGGCAATATCCTGAATCACACCGATTTCATTGTTCACATGCATGATGCTGACCAGTACCGTATCGTCGCGCATCGCCGCTTCTAATTTAGCCAGGTCGACCAGGCCATTAGACTCAGGGTCCAGATAGGTCACTTCAAAGCCTTGACGCTCCAGTTCACGACAGGTATCCAAAACCGCTTTGTGCTCGGTTTTGCAGGTGATAATGTGCTTACCTTTTTTCTGATAGAAACGCGCCGCACCTTTGATCGCCAGGTTGTCAGATTCGGTTGCACCCGAAGTAAAGACGATTTCGCGCGGGTCAGCGTTGATCAGGTCAGCAATTTGATTACGGGCAATATCGACCGCTTCTTCTGCCTGCCAACCAAACTTGTGAGAACGACTTGCTGGGTTACCGTAAGTACCGTCAGTCGTCAGGAATTCCATCATTTTTTCAGCAACACGCTTATCAACCGGTGTTGTTGCTGAATAATCAAGATAAATAGGTAATTTCATTAATAAGTTGCCTCTGCTAACGCTGGATTTACCATTCGTTAATAATGCTTCTGGTTGAAATCAAAGTGCCGACTTGCTTATCTTCACTATGCAAAGAATGTTCGAGATCCTGTCGCTTCGCCACTTTTTGCACATCACCCTGGTTAACCAGTTCCGACAAGGTGATGCCACTTAAAAATTCTGCAATCCGATTACTCAGGTCACTCCACAAATTGTGGGTCAGGCACTGATGTCCGCTCTGGCAATTGCCTTTGCCATGACATTTGGTGGCATCAACACTTTCATCAACAGCATTAATGACATCAGCGATAGCAATCTCGGCACTGCATCGTCCCAGGCGATAGCCGCCACCAGGACCTCTGACACTGCAAACCAGCCCCTGTTTGCGTAATCGGGAAAATAATTGTTCAAGGTAAGACAGGGAAATTCCCTGGCGTTCAGAAATATCTGCCAAAGGAACCGGGCCCTGTTCAGCATGAATGGCTACATCAAGCATCGCTGTTACCGCGTAGCGGCCTTTGGAAGTTAATTTCATGGTGTTACCTTTGAGTCGCTGCAAACGCGCAGACTGAAAATCCTGGCCGGAAACCTTATTTTTCGGTTGCCGGCTAGCATTGCAGCGCGCATTTTACTTATCCTAGTAAAATAGTCAACTAAATACCTTAGTATTTTACTCAAGTATTAGGGGAAGGGTCAAATTATATTTTCGGATCAAAGGAGTCCTGGGCGGCTTTGCGGCGTTCTGCCGCGGCTTTTTCATCCTCGCTGAACTCGCGCACATGCAAAGGCGGCAGCTCTTCTTCACAGACCTTGCCCCCCACATGATTAACCGCAATCGTCACTTCCCGCAGCTTATTATCCAGTAACTGCACATGGTCAAGTAGACGGCCAATGGCTTTGGCAACCGGATCCGGGTTGTCGGCCGAAACAGCATAGGCATCAAAGCCATATTTTTTCGCCATTTCCTGGCGTTGCTGGTGTTGAGGGTCATTGCTGCTGACGATGCGTCCGGGAATACCAACGACGGTGGCGCCTTCAGGAACATCCTTTACCACCACGGCATTAGAACCGATGCGGGCACCATCTCCTACATTGAGCGGGCCAAGTACCTTGGCACCGGCACCAATAACCACATTATTCCCCAGGGTCGGGTGCCGTTTGCCTGCTTTCCAGCTGGTACCGCCAAGGGTAACACCATGGTAGACGGTGCAGTCATCACCAATTTCAGCAGTTTCACCAATGACAATGCCCATACCATGATCGATAAAAAAGCGACGGCCAATGGTTGCCCCGGGATGAATCTCGACCCCGGTAAACCAGCGAAATAGTGTCGATAAAAAGCGCGCCAGCCAGCGCAGTTTATGCTCCCATAACCATTTGGTCAGACAATGTCCCCATATGGCATGTAAACCGGGATAATTGAACAAGACTTCCAGTGCATTGCGTGCCGCAGGGTCACGATCAAATACACTGTTAATATCTTCTTTTATTCGTTCAAACATAAACTTTCCTGTGACCGACATTAGCCGGCTTGGTTAATCCTTACTAGCATTGGCAACCGTTTTGTCAATGGAAGCAAGAATGCCGCGTAGCATTTTCAACTCTTTACCATCCGGACGAGCACGATTAAACAGACGGCGTACTTTGGTCATGATCAAGCCCGGGTGCTTAGGCACGATAAAACCAGTGCCCTGCAATGACTTTTCAAAATGCTGGTAAAAACGTTCGGTTTCTTCAACTAACGGATATTGAGTATCATCGTCTTCGTTAATATCGACCTGAGATTGTTCAACATTATGGGCTGCGGATTGATCATCGAGATAATTCATCCGAATTTCATAACTCAGAGTTTGCACCGCCATAGCCAGGTTCAGGGAACTGTATTCTGGATTCGCTGGTATTGCCACATGATAATGACACAACTGTAACTCATCATTGGTTAAGCCACTGCTTTCACGGCCAAACACCAGGGCCACCGGATATTGTTTGCCTTCTTCAACCATTTTCTTACCACAACTGCGCGGTTCGAGCATTGGCCATGGTAAAGTACGGGAACGAGCACTGGTGCCAACCACCAGACCACAATCTGAGATGGCTTCCTCTAACGTGCTAACCACAGTGGCGTTGGCTAATACATCGGTTGCACCAGCCGCCAGAGCCTGCGCCTGACCGTTGGGCATCTCCATTGGGTCGACCAGCACCAGGTTGGTCAGCCCCATGGTTTTCATAGCACGTGCCGCCGAACCCATATTGCGACAATCGGAGGTGTTAACTAACACGATTTTTACGTTTTCTAACATTGAGTTAATCTAAATTTTTTCGGTCATCAAATTTGCCGGCAATAGTACCATAAAGTGGCGCTGGAATATGAAATTTTCCACGAAATATCCAATATTCTATCCGCCTCGCTGCGTTTTAATAATAATAGTTAATTCTTGCTAAGTGTCAGCGGTTCTAAGGACAATCAACCTTTGCACTTCGCATCGAGCAAAATGGTAAGAACTAAACTATAGTTTTGCCAACTGGGATGGGTCGCCAGACCATCGGTTAACAAGGCAATTTTAAGTATCAGTTTTTGTTCGCAACCGCTTATGCTTTCTGGTATGATGCGCGCCGCTTAAAATTGTTCTTTTAAAAATTGGGGTAGTCATCTATGCATCCGATGCTAAACATCGCTGTGCGCGCAGCGCGCAGTGCCGGTAACGTTATCTCGCGTGCCTTCGAACAACTGGATAAAGTTGAAGTCGAAGCCAAAGGCAGCAATGATTTTGTTACCAATATTGATAAACAAGCTGAAAACATCATTAAAGATATCATTCTGAAATCTTACCCGGATCACGCCATTATCGGCGAAGAGAGCGGGCTGACAGCAGGAAAAGATAGCGATTATCAGTGGATTATTGATCCTCTTGATGGCACCACCAATTTTGTTCGCGGCATTCCGCACTTTGCCGTATCTATTGCGCTAAAAGTAAAAGGTAAACTGGACCAGGCGGTGGTTTATGACCCCATCCGTGGCGAACTGTTTACCGCCAGTCGTGGTAAAGGCGCTCAGTTAAATAATGTTCGTATTCGGGTAAAAGGCGGCAAAGACCTGTCTGGCAGCATTCTCGCAACCGGTTTCCCGTTTAAACAAAAACACAACACCGATGCCTACCTGGCAATGTTTTCCGAACTGTTTGCGAAAACGGCGGATATCCGTCGTGCCGGTAGCGCTGCGTTAGATCTTGCTTACGTTGCGGCTGGTCGTATGGATGGTTACTGGGAGCTTGGTTTAAAGCCATGGGACACCGCTGCCGGTGAATTACTGGTGATCGAAGCTGGTGGCCTGGTGACTGACTTTGTTGGTGGTCACCAACACAGCGCCAGTGGCAACCTGGTCGCTGCCAACCCACGCCTTATCAAACAGATTTTGACGGACATCCGCCCTCACCTTACCCCGGCGATGAAAGCAAAATAATATCCTTCGTTTGACTCAATTGAACGAGATTTTCTGTACAAAAGGGAGCCCATTAGCGCTCCCTTTTTTATTTATTCAATCAATATTAGTTGCTCCTGGCGGGGATAAAGATACTCAACCTTTTCACCATCAAACCAGGCATCTTCCTCCAGCATAATACGAATCTCACGCTGCCATTCCGGGATATAGCTTGTCACGTTTAATTCGATGGCATAAGCGGTATTGGCGTGCAGTGGCCACTCCCCAGAACCGGGTAAAAAGCTTTGATTGTCCCACATGCCAATACTGGTTCCCGCATTGTGACCATATGGGCCAATCGGGTGCGAATAAATGCTTGGCTTCAGCCCTAAAGCAACCGCCTTAGCGCGCACCGATTGTAATAATTGATTACCTGTAACACCGGTTTTAAAACTGTTGGTGAGCAATGCCTGCAGTTGGTTGCCCTGCGCTAAAGCCTGTTTCAGGCCTTGAGGGGCGTCTTTTTCGCCAGGCGCCAACACATAAGCATGTTGCTGGATATCGGTATTTAATCCGAGATAACTAATGCCAAAATCAACGTGCAACAAATCACCATGACCAATCACCGTTTCAGCATTATCTTTATCTTTGCGTTGTAGCGACACACTTGGCTGGAACCAGGTCGTCAGGCCGTAATCATTAACCGTCTGCCTCAGCCACCAGACAATATCTTCGGTCGTGGTGACGCCGGGTTTGATGACTTGTGAAGAAAATGCGGTATTGATTATCGCCTTGGTAAGTTGCACCAGGTTCTGATAATGCTTAATCTCACTCGCTGTGCGAGTTTCCAGCCAGGAAACCGCTAACGGTTGTGCTGAGACCAATTTTTTCTGCATCTCTTTTGGCAGGTTAGCCAGTAATAACTGCTTGTCGGTTACCACCAGGCCATCGGCGAGGCCAATATGCTCAGATTGATTAATGGCTATCGACCCGACATTAAACCTGGCGATCAATGCCACCAATGCCGCGAATTGACTGCTATGCTCGTTAGCATCCCAGACATTCTGGTAGAATTCACCGACATCATATCTACCCAGTGAATAGGTATGAACGTTTTCAGGCTGTAAGGGATCACGGATAAACGCCAGCATGGTACGCCGCCGCGCATGCAACCAGTCGGCTGGTAACAGGGTCTTTAAAATGGGGTCTTCGTTATATTCGCGAGAGACGATTAGCCACATATCGATATTTTCGCGCTTCATCAGCCCAGGCAAAATGATATCGAGGCGCTCCACCAATAACTGGTCTTTGCGCAATGCCTGCTGTTTAATACTGCCCACTAAGTTGGCGGCAAGTTGCTCCAGCTCAGTCGCTTTCTCGGTTATCGACGCCTCTGTACTTTGCGCTTTAGTAACACAAACCACTAACATCAATAACATGGCCGCAGCTCTGCTGCCGTATCGAGAACTTAAGATTAATAACACGGTTAATAGCCTCCAAACGAGCCAGCCGGCCCCGGGAACACCACCGGAGATTCAAAGCCATCTCGCGATACACTGGCAACGCCGAAGAAATAATTATCAATAACAATATTTTCCAGGATAAAGCGATCGACATTGCCGACATATTGGCTATGAGTCCACTGCGGTTCGGTCGTTAAGCGCCAGTAAATCCGGTAACCGGCGAGGTTTTCAGCTTGTTTGCCCTGCGGCTTTTGCCAGCTTAATGTGGTTGATGGTTGCACCGCGCCACTGATTTCAACATTGGCTGGAGGTGCCGGTGCCCAGGCCAGGGACGCCATGCTAACCGCATTTAATGAGGTTAACTTAGCGTTGAAGTCAAAATCGACGCCGCTGAGCTCATCGCCATACTGGCGGCCATTTTCGTTGCGTATGTCCTGATGCTGACGATCATAATGTTCATTGGTTTCCATAATGCGCACCGCCGGAAAGCCTACCTGGTTAAAGGGTCGGTGGTGCCCGCCTCGGGCAAATCGATCAAGGCGATAGACCATCATCAGATCCAAATTGGGTATGTACTTATCGGCAATCACATCGATATAGCGGGCGAGGTTACGCGACGGTGAATCGACTTCTCCTCCGGTAAAGCGGCGTAACCTGGCCTCCTCTTCGGTTTCCACATAGCGCACTCCTTCTGAAAAAACCCGCGCCGTCGTGTTATTGATAACCCCATTAATGCCAGCGATATTACCGATCATATCGTTATTAAGCACCGCCTCGACACGCCAGTTATCTTTGATAGCCTGCTCTGCCATTATTTTACCGCCAAACAGGCCCTGCTCTTCGCCAGATAAGGCGGCATAAACCAGGGAACCATTGAACTTATACTGGCTCAATATGCGTGCGGCCTCTAACACACCGGCGACGCCGGTAGCATTATCATTGGCTCCGGGGGAGTCAGCTGTGGCATTTAATGGATCACTGACCCGAGAATCAATATCGCCACTCATGACGACGTAGCGATTGGGGTCAGTCGAGCCTTTTTGAATGGCGATGATGTTCACCACTTGCGTAGGTTCAGGAATACGTTTTTCACCAGAAAACGTCTGTTTTTGCTCAATAACTTCAAGGCAAGCACCACATGCCGCGGATATTTTTTCAAACTCACTTTTGATCCAGCGACGAGCCGCGCCAATCCCCCGGCGCTCCGACTCGGTTTCAGATAAGGTGTGCCGGGTTCCGAAACTCACCAGTTTAGTAACGTCTCGCTGCAGATTTTCGGCACTGGTAGCGCGCTGAATGTCCCGCAGCACCAGGTGTTCCGATGGCGGCACTGTGACCGCTTCTGCAGCATTCGATGCTATCGGCAGGAGTGCAAACAGGGTCAGAGGTGAAGATAATATTGACGAGCGAAAAACTGATGTCAGCAAGCGTTTATTAACCATAATTTTTCCTTATTATGAGTTGTCGGTATTAGCGCCTTTAGTTGACCTAAATAACCAACAATAACTTTGTTTATCCTCACTTTTTTTGTTATTCAGCGCAACAGCCGTTTGCTGTTATGCGACCAATCCTCCACTTGTGGCGACGAATACCACCAGCAATTAGTCATGGTGGGCTGAAGTCATCGCTTTACTGCATTCGCTCGCATTCTTATACCAATCACATTAAATTATTGCTCACTCAGTGAGAATTTAAAGGCGTTTAGACAAGGCTTTGATTGCAGAGAATGGTTACTCCATTGTCAAAATCAGTAACGCAGGAAAAACGCCTTTAAAACTCACCCGTAGGGAGTTAGTGAGAGGCCCATTTACGACCCTATATTTCATTAATATAGAATGACTATATCAATGAAATCTATGTTGTAACTGATACCTCTGCCCTAACTCTGAGTTGTGCACAAACTTAACGTGATTGGTATTAATACCCAAAAGGAATAACACATAGACATTAAATAGTTAGTAGTTATTAAAAGTTTGGTTAAAATTACTGCAGATTAAATTTTTGAAGTCAATACCATGCAACTACCCGCCTCTAAATCCATGTTCAAGCCTGGCGAAATTGCCCTTATAGGAGCCGGCCCTGGCGATGCTGAATTGCTGACCATTAAAGCATTGCGATTTATCCAGCAGGCGGATGTGGTGGTCTATGATCGACTGGTAGCTAAAGATATTCTTGATTTATTGCCGGCTGGAGCGCGGCGGATCTACGTTGGCAAAGAGCTTAATCGCCATAGTGTGCCACAGGACAAGATCAACGAGACCCTGGTAACGCTGGCCAGGCAACAGCTTAAAGTAGTGCGCCTCAAAGGTGGGGATAGCTTTATTTTCGGCCGCGGCTCAGAAGAGCTGAATTACCTGTTTGAGCATCAGCTAGCTACCCATGTTATCCCGGGCATTACTGCTGCATCGGGATGCACCACCTATGCGGGTATTCCCCTGACCCATCGGGGCATTGCCCATAGCTGCAGTTTCATCACCGGCCATTTTTCAAAAAATGGCGAACTGATACTGCCCTGGGAAAATTATGTCGATGCCGGCCAGACACTGGTGTTTTACATGGGCATAAAAAGCTCGGCCATCATTTGTGAAAAGCTCATCGCTCATGGACGCGCACCACACACGCCAGCGGCAATCATTCACAGTGGTACACAAAACAACCAGAAGGTATGGCGCACCAACCTTAGCGAGTTACCGGAATTAATCGCCAACGAACAAATTCGCTCGCCGAGCCTGCTGGTGATCGGTGATGTGGTAAATGCGGTAGCAGCCGGTGAAAATGGCATCAATGACCAGAGAGCATATTTTGCGCCACCTGCATTAGGGTTACGAAAAACCGGATAGTTGCAGACAATAATACTTACACTGTCGACAAGGATAGCGCGGTTGTCGATACTTCGATGACAGCTGTTATCCTTCATTTAATAGGCCGGCTGCAACGCCTGCCTTATAGCCACCAATTAATGAATAGATATTCTGGTAACCCATTTTCTGCAGGTTTTCGGCAACCAGAATCGACCGAAATCCGCCGCCACAATAGAGCACCATAGCGGTTGCAAAGTCCGGATACAACTTTTCAATATCACGCTCGATAATACCCCGCCCCAGGTGCTTTGCCCCTCTAAGGTAACCTTGTTGAAATTCATGATCCTCACGAACGTCGATAAACTCAAACGGTCTGCACTCCTGAGCCATCTGCGTCATCTGTTCAATGGTGATTTCCTTTACATTTCCCTGCACCGCTTTGACCAGAGCTAAAAATTGAGGTGAATGGTCCATCTTCTATGTCCAGTTAGCTAATTTTCAATTCAGACTAAACAAGCCTTAGGCAAATAACAAGCCGGAAAAATCAGCAACCGCCCCTATTTGCTTTTACTTAACCCTCGGTTTTCGTCAGCGGGGTCCTTACCCAGGAAGCGAGAATCAACAGGCCTGTTGATAGAGCAATTAACATAAAAAAACCACGCCAAAGCGTGGTTTTTCTCTAAGATTGACAGAACATTAAGGCCTAAGGCATTAACTCTTCCTGATCGGCACCTTCTTTTTCAATTACTTCCGGGATCAGGTCTTCTTTCGAAATACCTAACGCCAGGGCAACAGTACTGGCCACATAAATGGATGAGTACGTACCGACAAAAATACCGAATAATAATGCCGTCGCAAAACCGTGGATCAATGCACCACCTTTGAAAAATAAGGCAAGCAACACTAAAAACGTGGTTAATGAGGTAATCATGGTTCGGCTCAGAGTTTGCGTCAGGGAAATATTAATCACTTCCTCCGGCGTACCTTTGCGGATCTTACGGAAGTTCTCACGAATCCGGTCGGATACAACGATAGTATCGTTAAGCGAGTAACCGATAACCGCCAGGATTGCTGCCAGTACAGTTAAGTCAAATTCCAGTTGTAAGAACGAAAACAAACCTAAGGTTAAGATAACGTCATGGGCAAGCGCCGTAACCGAACCCAGTGCGAATCGCCATTCAAAGCGAAAGGCAACATAAACCAGGATACAGATCAGTGCGGTCAGCATCGCTAATCCGCCTTGCTCGGTTAATTCGTCGCCAACATTAGCGCCAACGAATTCGATACGACGCATTTCTACGTCCTGACTCGTGCCTTGTTTCAACATGGTCAGGATTTCATTACCCAGCATTTCCGCTTTCACGTTATCGCGCTGGCCAAGACGAATCAGAACGTCATTGGCACTGCCGAATAGCTGTACAATGGCGTCCTCGTGACCGCCCTGCTCCATGATACGGCGAATTTCTGAAAGATTCGCTGGTTGTTCAAACCCGACTTCGATCAGGGTACCGCCGGTAAAATCCAGGCCCCAGTTTAACTTGTTAACGGACAATGACACGATCGACGCGATGATCAGCACCAGGCTGAAAATTACCGCTGGTTTGCGGTACGACATAAAGGCCCATGTGTCTTTAATTTTTAATATTTGCATAATATTCACCTGACCTATATCGACAATTTATCGAGTTTTTTGCCGCCCCAAATGGCATTAACAACCGCACGCGTACCAATAATCGAGGTAAACATCGAGGTAATAATACCGATGGACAGGGTTACCGCGAAACCTTTGATAGGACCGGTACCAACCGCAAACAGAATAATCGCTGCAATTAAGGTGGTGATATTGGCATCAAAAATGGTCGAGAACGCCGCGTCATAGCCGTGATGGATAGATTGCTGGACACTCTTACCTTCGCGTAATTCTTCGCGTATCCGTTCGAAAATTAGTACGTTAGCATCAACCGCCATACCAACGGTCAGTACGATACCTGCCATGCCCGGTAGGGTCAGGGTAGCGCCCGGGATCAGTGACATAACACCAACAATCAGAATCAGGTTAGCGGCCAGCGCAAGGTTGGCAACAACACCAAATTTACGATAGTAGAACATCATAAATGCCAGCACCAGGGCAAAGCCCCAGAGGATCGCCTGCAGACCTAACTGGACGTTTTCAGCCCCCAGTGAAGGGCCTACCGTACGTTCTTCAACAATGGCGATTGGCGCAATCAGAGCACCAGCGCGTAACAGCAAGGCTAAGTTATGAGCTGCTGCTGGATTCGGTTGTCCGGTAATCTGAAAACTACGGCCTAAACGCGATTGAATGGTGGCAACGGAAATCACTTCCAGCTGCTTATCAAATTTAAGGCTACCATCCGGGTTTTTCTCACCGGTGGCGACACTTTCAATAAATACCGTAGCCATCGGTTTGCCGACATTGCCTTTGGTGCCGCGCGACATTTTATCGCCGCCAGCCGCATCCAGGTCAACATAAACCGCCGGTTGCTGAGTCTGCTGATCACGACCAGAATTGGCGCCGACGATATGCTCGCCCTGAAGAATGGAGCGCTTTTTCAGTAACACCGGACGGTTGTCCTGGTCATAAACCACGAAAGACCCTGGAGGTACACGACCATTAACCGCCGACATCAGATCATTTTCCTGGTCGACCATATGGAAGCTCAAGGTTGCCGTTGCGCCAAGAATTTCTTTCGCTTTTGCCGTATCCTGAACACCTGGCAGCTCTACCACAATATGCTTTTGTCCCTGACGCTGTACCAGCGGCTCAGCAACACCCAGCTCATTCACCCGGTTACGGATAATGGTGATATTCTGCGAGATGGCGTTTTCACGGGTTTCTTTGATTTTCTGCTCGGACATGGTCACTTTCAGTGACAGCTTATCCTCGTTATCCACAAAGACATAACCCGGATCAACACGTTTTAAGATGCTTTCAGCCTGCTCAAGATCGTCGATATTGCGTAACACCACTTCGACACCAGTACCCGACTCCGACACCCGCTTGTAGCGAATTTTTTCTTCCCGCAATTTAGCGCGGAAGGTGTCAATCATATTGGTTTGAGCTCGTTCCATTGCCGTTTTCATATCCACTTCCATCAGAAAGTGAACACCGCCGGACAAATCCAGACCCAACTTCATTGGTACGGCACCAATATTTGCCAACCATTCCGGTGTCGCAGGGGTCAGGTTTAATGCTACGGAATACTCGTCACCCAGGCCTTTAACCAGAGAGTCACGGGCATTTTGTTGATTTTCGTAATTACTAAAACGAATTAAAATCTGGCCATTTTCCAGCGCCGCACTGCGATAGCCGATATTGGCACCGTCAAGTTGCTGTTTTACCGCATCCAGGGTTGATGCGGTGACGTCCAGACCACGTTTTCCGGAAATCTGAACCGCAGGGTCTTCACCATAAATATTTGGCAACGCATAAATGGCGCCAAAAATCAGGATGAAAACCACCATCAGAGATTTCCATAATGGATATTTATTTAACACAAGACTGTCCTTAAAGTGACTTCATCGTTCCTTTTGGAAGCACAGCGGTAACTGCGGCTTTTTGTACAGTCACTTCTGTACCTTCGGCGATGGCAATTACGATAAAATCTTTTTCGTCGCTAACTTTAACGATTTTACCGACAACACCACCCTGAGTAAGAACTTCATCGTTCTTGGCCAGTGCCGACATCAGATTCTTGTGCTCTTTCACACGCTTGGCCTGTGGACGGTAGATCATAAAATAAAAAATCAAACCGAAAACCGCCAACATAATCAGCATTTCAAATCCACCACCCGATTGTGGTTGCTGCGCTGCATAGGCTTTACTAATAAAAAAATCCATAACTTCCTCTTTTCACAATGATTACCCTAGCGGTAATTTATTTTCAATTATTCTTCATTACTGTCCGCTTTCAATAGCGGCACGTCCATACCACGTAACGCATAGAACTCGGCGACAAAGTCGTCTAATTTACCTTGCTCGATGGCATCACGCAAACCCTGCATGACTCGCTGATAAAATCTCAGGTTATGCATAGTATTCAGTTGCGCCCCAAGAATCTCATTACACTTATCTAAATGATGCAGATAAGCCTTGGAATAATTCTTACAGGTATAGCAATCACATTCCGGATCCAGTGGTCCGGTATCCGTTTTGTGTTTGGCATTGCGTATCTTCACCACGCCATTGGTGACAAACAAATGACCATTGCGGGCATTACGGGTTGGCATCACGCAATCGAACATATCAATACCACGACGCACACCTTCGACCAGATCTTCGGGTTTGCCGACTCCCATTAGATATCGGGGCTTTTCTTTCGGGATCAAGTCCGGAGTATGATCAAGAATTTTAATCATCTCCTCTTTCGGTTCACCAACCGATAAACCACCGATGGCATAACCATCAAAATCAATATCTAATAAGCCCTGGGCTGAAACTTCGCGCAAGTCTTCATACATACCACCCTGGACGATGCCAAACAGGGCCGATGGGTTATCGCCATGGGCGTCTTTGGAACGTTTTGCCCAACGCAACGACAATTCCATCGATGCTTTGGCCTGTTCATGGGTTGCCGGATATGGCGTACATTCATCAAAGATCATCACAATATCACTGCCGAGGCTGCGCTGTACTTCCATCGAGCGTTCCGGCGTCAGCATAATCTTTTCACCATTTACCGGCGAGCGAAATTCCACGCCTTTTTCGGTGATTTTGCGCATTTCGCCAAGACTGAACACCTGAAAACCACCAGAGTCGGTTAAAATCGGCTTGTGCCAATTCATAAAATCATGCAAGTCACCGTGCTGCTCGATGATTTCAGTGCCCGGGCGGAGCATTAAGTGAAAGGTGTTACCTAAAAGAATATGAGCGCCTGTCGCTTCTACTTCATCGGTGGTCATGCCTTTAACGGTGCCATAAGTACCGACTGGCATAAATGCGGGGGTTTCTACCACGCCACGGTCAAAAATCAGACGACCCCGACGGGCTTTCCCATCCTGATTAATTAATTCGTACTTCATAATTTATCCTTACCGGGCAGCGAAACAGGCCACCGGTATCTCTTTAACAGCTCGGCTTAAGTATACCAAACGACTTAAGCCTGATTATTACCCGACCACCAATAATCCATACGGTGGCCAGATTGTGGTTAATCTTGGTTCTGCCTGGTCAGAAACATCGCATCGCCGTAACTGAAGAAGCGGTACTTTTCAGCAACCGCCGCCTGGTAGGCTTTCATGATGTGATCATAGCCGGCAAATGCGCTGACCAACATCAACAATGTCGATTCTGACAAATGGAAATTGGTGATCAGGCAGTCGATGAGTTTAAACTCAAATCCCGGGGTGATAAAAATATCGGTATCACCATAAAATTCTGCCAGGGGCTGGTTGTTATCGGCATGGTATTTAGCGGCACTTTCTAACGAACGAACCGACGTTGTGCCAACCGCAACAACACGTTTACCCGCAGCTTTGGTCTGTAGGATTTGGCTGATGACCTCGCTGCTTACTTCGACATATTCGGAATGCATGACATGGTCGTCAATATTCTCAACACGGACTGGTTGAAAAGTCCCTGCCCCGACATGTAGGGTAACAAAGGCGAGTTGCACCCCTTTTTCTTTGATTTTCGCCAGTAAGGGTTCATCAAAATGCAGACCGGCAGTAGGTGCCGCAACAGCACCCGGCTTTTCGTTATAAACCGTTTGATAACGTTCTTTATCCGACTCTTCGTCGGGACGGTCAATATAAGGCGGTAGTGGCATGTGTCCAATTTGTTCGAGCACTTCCAGTACCGATTGCTCACCCTGAATCTGCAATTCAAATAACGCATCATGACGGGCAACCATGGTGGCTTTCACCTGCCCTTCCAGTAACAACTCAGCACCGGGTTTTGGCGATTTGCTGGCACGTATATGAGCAAGTACCCTGTGTTGATCAAGAATGCGTTCTACCAATACCTCAATTTTTCCACCACTGGCTTTGGTGCCAAACATGCGCGCTGGGATCACCCGGGTATTATTAAATACCAGCAAGTCACCGGGGTTGAGTAAATCGATGACATCAGCAAAGGTGTTGTGGTTAATCTCGCCATTATTACCATCCAGAGCCATCAGTCGACTTGCCGTACGTTGCGCCTGAGGGTAACGAGCAATCAGTTCATCCGGTAAGTCAAAGGCAAAATCGCTTACGCGCTTAGTCATAATCAGGGACCAAAAATCGAGGTTAAAAAATCCGCGACAGTTTAGTGTGCAAGCCCCCGAATATCAAGTGAAATAGCGGTTTTACCAATGAATTTAAGTTAATAGGAAGGCTTAATCTTTGCCGTGTTAAGATACCTTTTTTGCGGTGCGATGATTTATATGTCGGATAAGCTCGCCCGGGAACGGGTGTTCTGACAAGTCAAACCTGCTCGTTATGCGACTTGCTATCACCTTCGGGTGGCTGGATGGCCTGTAGGTCTTCGGCGGCGAATGTAGATTCCACTATATTAATATCAACGCATACCCGCGTCGTTGTGGCCTGCACTCTGGCATTTTTTTTACGGCGCATAAGTTTTCTAAGCATATCAATAAATTTCATGCTTTAAGTCCTTTCAGTCATTGAAAACGAGCCGCTGGGGGGGACGTGCCAGGTTACAATACTTGCTTAGGTTAACAGGAGTACTGCTTAATTTTTCAGCATTTTATTCTCAAAATTTAGTGATTGCAACTATAACCGACTGAAAATAATGATTTTTTAGTGCTTACAACAGTGTTTCACCGATGCGATATGAACGCCCATTCAGGTTGACAAAAGTTCACTATCAATGAACACAGACCAGTTCCTCCTCCTTCACCGCTGGTATTTTTGCCAGCACTCATCCGCAGGCAGGCTATCAGTAGTGAATTAATTGCCTGATTTATCGTCTCCAAAGCCTTTGCATAACACGCTTTTGCACAATAAATCAGCAGTTAAACGCTCTACTAAAAAAAATCGTAAAATAGCTCTTTACCTTTACCTTCGTATGGGTATAATGCACAGCCATTGCAGGGGTGTAGTTCCAATTGGTAGAACGGCGGTCTCCAAAACCGACGGTTGGGAGTTCGAGTCTCTCCACCCCTGCCATTTCTTTTTCTGCACGAAATTCTCAAAAACCTCTTCTTTGATAAAAAAATCAAAACCTTGTCGATATAAACAGCGTTACCATGACGTCTTACGTCCATTTTTTTTCAATAAATTACTGTGGCAAACTAGGTTGTTAGTGATTTTTCTGTCATTATTAGTGGATATTAAAACTAGCCCAGTCTATCCGGTGCACATACCATGAGCTTAAATCGTAAACAATTTGATTACTTGCAGGCAATGGGTATTAGTATCTGGTCAGCTCGTGAAGAAAAGTTTGCGTCGCTCGATGGCAACGAGGACAATCCGCAAATTGTCGATCAAAGTGACAAGATACTGGCCGAGCTGAATACGCTCAGCAGTCATCCTCCTCGCTCTCGGAAAAAACAGGAACAACCTCGTTCATCGAAACTTTCACTCGTGCAGCAGTATCAGGCATGTATCGATAGTCGCTGGTTTTCAGATTTACTGGTCTGGCTTGCCATTGATAAAACCGAGGTCGACGTTTCTGAACAAGGCCTGCGTTTTGGCAACTTCCTGTGGAAATTTGATCGCCAAAGCACAATCCGCTTTGGCGACAACACGATAAAGTCGCCGAGCTTTGCCACCAGGCAACCCAGTGCGGAACAAAAACGTCAGCTATTTCTCTGGTTCCGGGACAGCAAGCAAGGTTAACCTGAAAAAACGGGTTTCTATGAGTTGTATTAAGCCATTCACCAATAACGACATCGATGCCATCTATCAAATCGAGACCGCCTGTAATCCATCTCCCTGGTCACTAAAGACTTTGCAAGGCTGTTTTGGTCCACGTTACATCACTCGAGGCATTAGAGAAAATGATTTGTGGTGTGGCTTTTATGTGGCCGATTATGTTTTAGATGAATTGACCCTAATGGAAATAGCGGTGCACCCACACTGGCAGCGTAAAGGATTTGCCAGCGCCCTGCTCGACGATCTATTCGACCAGGCCGGGCAGCGTAAAATCCGCCAATGCTTTCTCGAAGTCAGGGACAGCAACACTGCGGCTCAATTACTGTATATAAAATATGGGTTTGAACAAATCGACCGGCGCCTTGGTTATTACCCCTGCAACAATGGTCATGAAGATGCCATCATTATGCGCAAAACCCTACCCGCCCTGGCACTGGCTGAAACTTAGTTTAAGGTAATACAACAACCAAAAATGATGAGCAAGGCAAGCTTGTCCGTAATTACCATTAATTATTTGCTAAAATTTTCCCTCAAGTACTGCTCATTATCACCTCATTCGTTATAATAGCGCGCTTTAGTGCCCGGTGACAGATTCAGTACGCTGAATTTGCCTTGATATCGGGTATCGGGAACCTCTAATTCATCGGGCTAAGTTTTAGTATGACGATACAACAGCAGGAAGTCGGAAAACGCCGGACTTTCGCCATCATTTCTCACCCGGATGCGGGTAAGACGACGATTACCGAAAAAGTATTGCTTTTTGGTCAGGCGTTGCAAACTGCCGGCACCGTAAAAGGTAAAAAATCGGGTCAGCACGCCAAATCTGACTGGATGGAAATGGAAAAAGATCGTGGCATTTCGATTACCACCTCGGTGATGCAATTTCCATACGCCGACTGTCTGGTCAACTTACTCGATACTCCGGGTCACGAAGACTTTTCCGAAGATACCTACCGAACCTTGACTGCCGTTGACAGTTGCCTGATGGTAATTGACACCGCAAAAGGGGTTGAGGATCGAACCATCAAACTGATGGAAGTCACCCGCTTGCGCGATACGCCAATTATTACCTTTATGAATAAAATGGATCGTGATGTGCGCGACCCCATTGAGGTAATGGATGAAGTAGAAAGCGTATTAAAAATTAAATGTGCGCCTATTACCTGGCCAATCGGCATGGGTAAGGAGTTTAAAGGCGTTTATAACCTGCTAACCGACGAAACCATTCTGTATAAATCGGGACAGGGACATACCATCCAGGAAAAACGTATTGTTAAAGGCCTGGATAACCCAGACCTGGATGCAGCCATCGGTAGCTATGCTGACGACCTGCGCGAAGAGCTCGAACTGGTGCTGGGTGCCTGCCATGAATTTGATCTTGACGAATTTCTGAGTGGCGAATTAACACCAGTATATTTTGGTACCGCATTGGGTAACTTCGGCGTTGACCATATGCTTGATGGCTTAACGCAATGGGCACCGAAACCGCAACCTAGGCAAACCGATGTACGGGAAGTTCAGGCTGATGAAGATAAGTTCTCTGGTTTCGTATTTAAGATTCAGGCAAACATGGATCCTAAACACCGTGATCGTATCGCCTTTATGCGTATTTGCTCCGGCAAATACAGCAAGGGAATGAAAATGCGTCAGGTGCGAATCGGTAAAGACGTTAAGATTGCCGATGCCGTAACCTTTATGGCGGGTGACCGTGCCAATGTCGAAGAGGCTTTTGCGGGTGACATCATCGGCTTGCACAACCACGGTTCAATTCAGATTGGCGATACATTTACCTCGGGTGAAGAGATGAAATTCAGCGGCATTCCAAATTTCGCACCGGAAATGTTTCGTCGTATTCGCCTGCGCGATCCATTAAAAGCCAAACAATTACAAAAAGGGCTGATTCAGTTGTCCGAAGAAGGCGCGGTACAGGTATTCCGACCGCTGGCCAATAACGATATGATCGTTGGTGCCGTCGGTGTCCTGCAATTCGAAGTTGTCGTGCACCGCCTAAAAACAGAATACAACGTTGATGCCATTTATGAGCCGATTTCGGTTGCCACTGCCCGCTGGGTAAGTTGTGAGGATGACAAAGCCATGGCGCAGTTTGAAAAGAAAGCGCATGACAACCTGGCCCTGGACGGTGGTGATAACCTAACTTACATCGCGCCAACCATGGTGAACCTGAACCTGACCCAGGAACGTCATCCAGATATTATTTTCCATAAAACCCGTGAACACTAAATTATGAATATTCGTCAAATACTGAATGAAAAAGTCAGTGCCGCCATGGTCGCTGCCGGATTACCCGCCGACACAAACCCGGCGGTCAGTGTATCTAACCGCCCGCAATTCGGTGACTATCAGGCCAATGGCGTGATGGGTGCTGCCAAGAAGTTAAAAACCAATCCACGTGAATTAGCTCAAAAAGTCATGGAAAACCTTGACTTGGCTGACATTGCCAGCCAGGTGGAAATTGCCGGTCCGGGCTTTATTAATATTCACCTGGACCCTTCCTGGTTGGCCGCGCAATTGCAAGTTGCCAATGCCGATGACAAACTTAATATCAGCCAGAGCGAGCAACCCAAAAAAGTGGTTGTCGATTATTCCGCACCGAACCTGGCCAAAGAAATGCATGTCGGTCACCTGCGTTCTACCATCATTGGTGATGCCGTTGTCCGCGCTCTTGAATTTCGTGGTGAGCAGGTTATTCGCCAGAACCATATGGGCGACTGGGGTACTCAGTTTGGTATGCTATTGGCGCATCTTAGTGACAAACTGGCCCATGATGAAGTCGCCGAAACGGCATTGGCCGATCTGGAAGATTTTTATCGTCAGGCCAAGATTCGCTTCGATGAAGAAGACGGATTTGCTGACCGTGCTCGAGATTACGTGGTCAAACTTCAGGGAGGCGATGCCGACTGCTTGGCCTTATGGCAACAATTTATCGATATCTCGATTCATCACAGCGAAGAGATTTATGACAAACTCAACGTCACTCTCAAGCGCGATGATATCATGGGCGAAAGTGCCTATAACCCGGACTTACCGAAAATCATCGACACCCTGATGGCAAAGAATATCGCTGTCGAAGATCAGGGCGCAAAAGTCGTATTCATTGAAGAAATGGCTAATAAAGATGGCGAGCCTTCGGTATTTATCGTGCAAAAATCCGGTGGTGGTTACTTATACGCAACAACCGACTTGTCTGCTTGTCGTTACCGTAGCTTTGATTTAGACGCCGATCGGATCATTATATTTACCGATGCGCGCCAGGCATTGCACTTTAAACAGGTTGAAATTACTGCTCGCAACGCCGGGCTCCTGCGCGAATCAACAGCTTACGATCATTGTCCGTTCGGGATGATGATGGGTAGCGACGGCAAGCCTTTTAAAACCCGAACTGGCGGTACCGTTAAGCTGGCGGAATTACTTGATGAGGCGGTGAGTCGTGCACAAACCCTGATGGCCGATAAAATTGCTGACTTTTCGGAGCAGGAGCGAGCCGAAATCGCCCGTAAAGTGGGGATTGGCGCGGTGAAGTTTGCGGATTTATCGAAAAACCGCACCAGTGATTACATCTTTAACTGGGATACCATGTTAAGCTTTGAAGGTGCGACGGCGCCGTATTTACAATACGCCTATACCCGTATTCAAAGTATATTCAAAAAAGCCGGTGTCGATGCGACCCAGCTAACTGGCAACATCATGATTAGTGAAGCGCAGGAAAAAGCACTGGCGGTTAAATTATTGCAGTTTGAAGAAGTATTGGATGCGGTGATCAGTGAATGTACACCAAACCTGTTGTGTAACTATCTGTATGAATTAGCCAGCTTGTATATGAGTTTTTATGAAGCTTGCCCAATCCTTAAAGATGGCGTTGCCGATGAAGTTAAGCAATCACGTCTGCAATTATGTCAGCTAATAGGTAAAACCCTGCAACAGGGGCTGGATTTGCTCGGCATTGAAGTAATGGAACGTATGTAATACCAATTGCTGCATCATATGATCAAAACCGCGAGGCTGGCATTTGTCAATTTCGCGGTTTTTTCTATAACAACGGCGCAAATTAACATCGTTTTTTCCGGTCATCTCAGCCCAGGATTAATCGAACATATGCCGGTAATATTTTTGCTATTTCTGGTTGTTTTTACATCATAAATTACTTATATTTCGACCGGTCTTTTTCGCTCGGGTATAAAAATGAAAATAAAGGAATATTGTCAGGGCGATTGCATTGCAAAAATCATTATGCTCAGCGTTGGCCTGTTGTTAACTGGCTGTTTTCTCATTTTGTTTATCGTTAACCTGCAATCCCTGCTGGAAATCTCCTTTGCTTACACCTTGATAGCCACTGGCATCAGTGTATTGGCGTTGTTGGGCTTATTCTGGTTTGGATACCACTACCTGTGGCGAGTCGGCCGACCTGAATAGTACGACTTCCTCCCCCGACTCGACAATTGCGTTATCCTTAATCCATATAATCCTTTGAACGACACCGCCAGATTCAGCAACGGGAACAAGATTGTTATTCACCGACAGCCATTGCCATTTTGACTTTCCTGAATTCTCCGGGCTGCGCACCGACATTGCCCGGCAGATTAGAGAATTGGGGGTACATAGAATAATTGTGCCAGGCGTAAGTGCCGCGCATTGGCAACGGCAATTCGATACCTGTCGACAATTTGCCCCCTGTTATTTTGCCTTTGGTATCCACCCCTGGTGGGTAGAGGATGCTAAGGAAGAGGACCTGACCTTATTGCCTGATTACCTGTTGCACAACAAGGTCATTGCTGTCGGAGAAATCGGTCTCGATGCGAAAATTGACAATATGGCAAAGCAACAGGAATTTTTTCAGGCACAGCTGGCAATCGCCAGAAGCGCTGACCTGCCGGTATTAATACATCACCGCCGCACCCATCATTTAATTCAACCCTTGTTAAAACAATATGCTTTGCCGCGTGGTGGGGTTATTCATGCATACTCAGGCAGTTTTCAGCAGGCGATGACCTATGTTGAACTTGGTTTTAAGCTCGGAGTTGGCGGAACGATTACCTATGAAAGAGCCCAAAAAACCCGGGATGCGATTGCCAGGGTGCCCCTGACATCCCTGCTGCTGGAAACCGATGCGCCAGCAATGCCGCTCGCCGGCAGACAAGGGGAAATAAATTCTCCGGCCTATCTGCCAGAGGTATTCCGGCAATTGTGCCAGCTTCGTAGTGAACCTGAAGACCTTATCGCACATCAGCTGGAGCAAAACTGCCAACAGCTATTTTCGTTTTAACCCGAGAATCCGTAAGTCAGGGGTTGTTGGATGATTGTACCAGTACAACACAATCATCGCGCCGAGTAACAACATCAGAATAAAGGCCAGGTTATCACGCTGGCGTTCATTAAATTCATCGACCAATTCGTCACCATTGAAGTTAATACGCACATAACCGAGCAACTCGGCGCCGCGAATCTCTTCAATATACGGGGCATGGTAAGGACTGCCAGCGCTGGGTAATTGCTCGAGATCGCTGATTATACGGCTCGCTGACTCGGAATGGGCAAGCAATTGTCCATTGGTATCGTAAATTAGCACCTGTTCCACCCAGGGACTGAGTTCAAGTTGTCGGGCAAATTCATTTAAACCCGTACGCTCATTTTTCTGCAGCAAAATTTTAGCAGTCAACGCTGCCTGTCGGGTGAAGCCACGAGCGATATCTTCGACATGCTCGATCATCACCTGCTGATTTTTGTAGATGCGGACAATGGAGCTGTTAAAGAAGAGAAGCAGGATAACGATGGCCATAAATATGGGTAACAGACGATTCACCGTATGCTGAATCCTGGAAATCAGTGTCGACATGAATTTTTCCTGAGTAAAGTCCGTGTATGCGAATAATAAATTCAAAATAAAGTTTTAATAATAGAGGGTTATTTGCGAAGATAGAATCCTTTTTTACTGTCATTTTCTTTTCTTTGCAAAGGTACGTATTGTGGTAAGCCAATGTCTTAAGGTCGCACTTTCTCAGGTAAATTCGCTGACATTAAATCAGCTTCTGACCCATCAATCCCTCGCCGAGCCGTTACTGTTCAGCTTTTCAGAGCAAAACTTGCTCATCGACAGCAGCCTGGAGACCCTGACTCCGGGCCTGTTTAGCAATGAGACAATAACGCCAGTAAAGAAACCTACCGATAACGACTGGGAACTGGTGGTACTGAGTAAAATGAGCGTTGGCCAACTGCATTCCCTATGTCAACTGTCTGGTGTTGAGCTGCTCAGCTTAGCAAGAATCAATCACCGCCTTGGTATCTCCAGTTATCGCTTTAACCTGGCAGCCACTGATATGAGTGCAGCCAGAGAAAAGATTAACCAGTTTGCAATGACAGAAAACCTAGAGGTTGCCCTGCTGCACGCTGCTCCATGTTTAACAGAGCCGGGGCTGCTGATCATGGACATGGACAGTACCACCATTGAGATTGAATGTATTGATGAAATTGCGGCATTAGCAGGTGTTGGTGACGAGGTTGCCCAGGTAACCGAGCGCGCCATGCAGGGTGAATTGGATTTCGCCGCCAGCCTAACCGAGCGGGTTGCCCGGTTAGCCGGTGCCAGCGAATCGATTTTAGCCGAAGTCGCAGCCAACCTGCCATTGATGCCGGGTTTAAGACCGCTTATTGAGGTGTTAAAGGCCAATCATTGGCGGGTTGCCGTCGCTTCCGGGGGGTTCACTTACTTCACCGATACCCTACAACAACAGTTACCGTTAGATGCCACCCAGGCCAATGTCCTGGAAATTATCGATGGCACCCTGACCGGAAAAATTATCGGTGATATTACCGATGCCCAGGTTAAAGCCGACACGCTCACTCGCCTGGTCGGTGAATTCGAGATCCCGTCCAGGCAAACAGTGGCGATGGGCGATGGCGCTAACGATTTATTGATGCTGGACGCTGCCAACCTGGGCGTTGCCTACAAAGCCAAACCTGTGGTGTTGCAGCAAGCCGATTGTGCCATTAATTTTTCAGGACTGGATTGCCTGGTGCATTGGCTGAAATAGTGACAAAGGTTTCTCTGCTCCAATAACATCTCATGGTTTGCTGCCATTGTGCTCTGGACTTAAAACCAAAAACTGCATATCATACTGTACGTTTATACATACATAATACCAATCACATTAAATTAAAACTCACCCGTAGGGAGTTTGCCAGAGGTCCATTTACGGCCCTATATTTCAATAATATAGAATGACTATATCAATGAAATCTATGTTGTAACTGAACCTCTGTCCTAACTCTGAGTTGTGCACAAACTTAATGTGATTGGTATAAAACCAGATAGAGAAACAGATTCATGGCAAAGAATAAAACGGCATTTGTATGTAACGACTGCGGCGCAGATTTTCCTCGTTGGCAGGGGCAGTGCGGCGAATGTAAGGCCTGGAATACTATCACCGAAGTGCGCCTGGGGACCGCCCCTAAGCGCACCGACAACCTGGCCGGTTACGCCGGCCAAACCAGTGCACAAGTCCAGGTGTTAAATGCCATTGATTTAAGTGATTTACCTCGTTTCAGTGCCGGCTTTGCCGAATTTGACCGAGTTCTCGGCGGCGGTATTGTTCCTGGCAGTGCCATTCTGATTGGCGGCGAACCGGGTGCCGGCAAAAGCACCTTGTTATTGCAAACCATGTGCACTCTGGCAGAACAAATGAACGCGCTCTACATTACCGGTGAAGAGTCGTTGCAACAGGTGGCGATGCGGGCGCATCGGCTAGAACTGAAAACCGATAAGCTGAAGATGCTTTCGGAGACCAGTGTCGAAAACATCTGCAACATCGCCGACCGGGAAAAGCCAAAAATCATGGTGATTGACTCGATCCAGGTGATGCATATGGCAGACGTTCAGTCGGCACCGGGCAGCGTGTCTCAGGTCCGTGAAAGCGCCGCCTATTTAACCCGTTTCGCCAAGCAAAATCATGTCGCGATGATCATTGTTGGCCACGTCACCAAAGACGGGTCGCTGGCGGGACCGAAAGTGCTTGAACATTGTATAGACTGTTCAATCATGCTCGAAGGTAGCACCGACTCCAGATTCAGGACCCTGCGTGGCCATAAAAATCGCTTTGGTGCGGTCAATGAGCTTGGTGTATTTGCAATGACAGGGCAAGGCCTGAAAGAAGTCAAAAACCCAAGTGCTATCTTCCTGTCACGACAGGAAGAGCAAACCTCAGGCACAGTGGTAATGGTACTTTGGGAAGGTACCCGGCCGCTATTGGTGGAAGTACAGTCGTTAGTCGACTACTCTGCCCTGGCGAATCCACGCCGGGTTGCGGTTGGCGCTGATCACAACCGGTTATCGATGCTATTAGCCGTTCTGCACCGCCATGGCGGTTTACAGATGAACGATCAGGACGTATTTATTAATATTGTCGGTGGTGTCAAGGTATCAGAAACCAGTGTCGATTTAGCACTATTACTGGCGATGGTTTCCAGCTTTCGCGACAAAGCCCTGCCCCGGGATTTGGTGGCATTTGGAGAAATAGGCTTATCCGGAGAGATTCGCCCGGTTCCCAGTGGCCAGGAGCGCATCAACGAAGCCGCTAAACATGGTTTTCGTAAAGCCATCGTCCCCATGGCCAATAAGCCAAAAGAGCCAATCGAAGGTATGGAGATTATTGGCGTTAATACCCTGGCCCAGGCACTGGAAGCGATTCTTTAAAAACTCTTCGACAGTTATGGTTTAGGTGGTTAAAATAGTGAGAGCGTGTTGACCTTTGCTGGCCGAATTTTGTTCAACAAGTGACTGTTAATTGTGAAATTGTTGGAACTAACAGCACACCTATTGTATGAAACCGCACCATTGAATTCTGCGAACAGCGTTTGTTTTGATCCTGGCCCGCGTTTTTTCAATTGACCGTACAATAAGTACGCTACATTGAAAAAGCCTTGCCCAAATTCCAAACAATTCACTGCAAAATTGCCCTCGAAAGATAAACACGCTCTAGTTATTTAATTTAAATTACCTAAGCTAAGCCTAATTAAGCCAAATTATGAAAAAAGCCGTATCGGGCATTATTATGTTGTTGGCAAGCACGACGTGCTACGCCGAACAGAATCAAGCCCAACAACCAGCCGAACCTGCCACCAGCGTTGAACCTCAGGCACTATCCATTGAACGCATTTTCAGCGCCCCGTCATTAAGTGGCGAAAAATCAAAAAACCTGCAGTATTTCCCGGATGGCACCAGGGTCTCTTACCTGAAAGCCAAACTTGATGATCAGAATCGCTACGACCTGTGGCAATACGACATTGGCAAAAACGAACACACGTTACTGGTCGATGCTGACAGTATTTTTTCCGGCAAAGAAGAATTAAGTGATGAAGAAAAAGCCCGCCGTGAACGTCAACGGGTGTATGGTTCGGGGATTATGGAATATGTCATTTCGCCTGAAGGCGATAGTATCGTATTCCCCATTAATGGCGATTTGTACCTTTACAGTCTGACGCAAAAACAGGCGCGACAGCTGACTCAGGACAAGGAATGGGAAACGGACGTAAAATTTTCTCCTAAAGGCGCGTACGTATCCTATATCAAAGAGCAAAACATCTATTTAATTGATGTTAAATCCGACGACATGCAAGAAAAGGCCCTGACTAGTGACGGCAAAGGCACCATCAAAAATGGTATGGCAGAGTTTGTCGCCCAGGAAGAAATGGACCGGATGACGGGCTATTGGTGGTCACCCAATGAAAAGCACCTGGCCTATATTCAGGTTGATGAATCGGGCGTGGATGTTGCGATTCGCAATGAAATATACGCGGAAGAAGTGAAGCTTTACGAGCAACGCTACCCGGCGACAGGCACCAACAATGTGACAGTGAAATTGAAATCGGTGCAGATTAGCAACGGTAAAGTAAAAGACTTCCCTCTAGGTGACAACCCGGATATTTACTTACCGCGGGTAAAATGGATGCCGGACTCAAAAGGTTTGAGTTATCAATGGCAGAGCCGTGATCAGCAAACCTTAAAACTGCGCTTTCATCAATTGAAATCTCGGGTTGGCAAAACCGTGATCACAGAAACCTCCGATCACTGGATAAACCTAAACCATGATTTAACGTTTTTAGAAGATAAACGTCAGTTTATCTGGGCATCAGAGCGTGATGGGTATAAACATCTTTATCTCTTCAATTACGAGGGTGAGATGATTGCCCAACTTACCAAAGGTAAGTGGGTTGTGGACGAACTGATTGCTGTCGATGAAAAAGATGGCTGGCTATACTTTACCGGTCGCGCTGATACGCCGCTGGAAAAACATCTGTATAAAGTAACGCTTGACGGAAAATCACCAGAGCACGTGACTCGCATCAGCAAACGTAGTGGTTTTCACAAAATCCGTTTCGCCAAAGACAAGCAGACCTATCTGGATAATTTTTCCAGTACCAGTGTTGCGCCGCAGCTAAGTTTGCACAAGGCCAATGGCGAGCGGATGACATACTTACTTGAGAATGCCCTGAATAACGAGCACCCCGTCGCCCCCTATCTCGATGCATTGGTAACGCCAAAGTTTGGTACCCTTAAATCCGATGATGGCGCTGTTGATCTTTATTACAAACTCTACACTCCAAAAAACCTCAAACCTGGTCAGAAATATCCGGTTATTGTCCATGTCTATGGCGGCCCTCACGCGCAGCGCGTGACGAATCAATGGCAAGGTGCCGATATGATCCAATACATGGTGAGCCAGGGTTATATCGTATTTCAGCTAGATAACCGTGGTTCGAATTATCGCGGCACTGGTTTTGAATTCCCGATTTACAAGAAGTTAGGGGATGTCGAACTACAGGATCAAATCACCGGCGTGAAATATCTGCACACATTACCATTTGTCGATCCCCAACGCATTGGCATCTATGGCCACAGTTATGGCGGTTATATGGCATTAATGGCATTATTTAAGGCACCTGAGTACTTTCAGGCTGGCGTTAGCGGAGCCCCGGTAACCGATTGGTTGCTATACGATACTCACTATACCGAGCGCTACCTGGGACATCCGGAAGATAATGCCGAGGGCTACCAACAAAGCTCAGTATTCCCGTATGTTGAAGGGTTTCAAGGAAAGTTGTTCCTCTATCATGGCATGGCCGACGATAATGTGTTGTTTACCAACACCACCAAGCTTATCAAGGAACTGCAGGATCATAACAAAATGTTTGACCTGATGACCTATCCTGGCTCCAAACACAGTATGCGAGGCAAGCCAGTGAAAGTGCATTTAAACAATGCCATCATGCGCTTCTTTAATGATAATTTTCAACCGCAGTAACAACTTAATAATAATGCCCTGATATTCAGGGCATTTTTTTAAGCGTGTATTAACCTTGTCGATTCACCGACAAAATCGATCTCCTTTGTCGAAAATCACTTTCCAGCGCCCATTCGCCTCTTTACGCCAGATTGACGTATAGGTGTGAAATCTCCCCTGCTGATTCCACACCGGTCCCGTACTCAACGCAAGCCCGCCATTATCCAATACTTCGACACGTTCAGGACGCCAGGCAAAAGGAGCTTCGGGATTTGCAAATAACTTGCTCCAGGCTTCAACAACCTGTTGCTTACCGCGATGGACAGCTTGCTCGGAGATAAAGACAGCATCGTCGGCAATAAACTCTGAGAATGCACTAAGATCTCTATCTGCCATCGTTTTAGCAAAGGCCAGCTCGCTTTCCCAGACTGCCTTAGCATCGATGTTGTCATTGGCATGGCCAGTCTGGATCATCAAGGATAGCGCAATTAAAACGGACAATCGGGCAAGTCGCCCAGCATCGTTTAGGAAAAGGATCATGATTTGCTCCCATGAATATTTAAACAATAAAAAGGAGCTGACAAAGCAGCTCCCCGAATCATCAACAACGCTCGTGTTTAACGAAACCTTGTTTATTGCCCTAAGTCAGTGATCAATGTTTTCAGCCAACGTTCTTCGTTAATAAATTGCCAGCTCCAGGATTTATACTGTTCGCCAATGCCTGCCTCGAGAATTTCTGCCTCGGTTTTGCCTTCGGCTAATGCGGATTCAACCAAATCAATCGAATAACTGATCATATCGATGGAAGACTGCAAGCCAATCATATCGGTCACCTTGCCATGACCAGGAATGATTTTAATATCCTGGGCATAACTTTTACGGATTTTTTGAATATTCTCTAAATAGCCTTTCACCGTACCGCCATGGGTAATATCGATGTAAGGAAAGCGCCCTTCAAATAACAAGTCGCCCATGTGCAGCACTTTATGTTTAGAAAAATAGACGACAGTGTCACCATCCGTATGACCTGATGGTAAATGCATCAATTGAATCACCTCGTCATCCAGATATATTTTCACCCCATCGGTATAGGTAACTACCGGTAAATGTGCGCCGGACTTGTTATTATCCTCAGCTACCCGCTTGCGCACGTTTTCATGGGCGAAAATCGGTGCATGCTGGGCAAAATACTCATTGGAGCCGGTATGATCACCGTGATAATGAGTATTAACCACGTATTTTAATGGCTGTTCTTTGATTTCCTGCATTGCCGCTTCGATTTTTTCTGCCAGGGGTTCAAATTGATCGTCGACTAGCAACAGACCGGAATCCGTTGCCAAAACACCAATGTTACCGCCGGCACCCTCGAGTATATAAACATCGCCCGCAACTTGAGTGGCGGCTATCTTCACATCCGAAAAGTCTTGTGCGGCCAGCACCGGTAAACTCAACATGCTGCCAATAAGCAGCAAAACAGATAAATTTTTCATATATCAACCCTGATTGTTTTTTATTACTTTCTGACTATGGAATATTTACGATAGAAAATCCAGTCGCAATACGGACAGAAGTACGAGCAGGATCAAAGATTTAGGGAAAGCTGCTGCTCTTTTTGTGGTGCCGAGAAGCCGACGTGCAGGCCAAGCAAACGCACGGGTTTACCCGCGCCACGTGCTAATGCCTCACGCAGCAGGGAAGGGAAAAGTTCTGGGGTTAATTGCTGGCAACTAAGGTCGACCGTAGTCTGGGTAAAGTCGGCAAATTTGACTTTCACGCCCTGGCGACAGATGGGCAGTTGCTCAGCTCGTTGTAATCGTTGCTCGAACTTTGGCAGCAGCCCATCGATAATTTCCAGACAGGCGGTTTCCCCGTCAACATCCTCCGGCAGTGTCGTTTCTATGCCGAGTGACTTGCGTAGCCGCTCAACCGTCACCGGGCGATTATCATTGCCATGACAACGCTCGTACAAGCTGGCACCAAATTTACCAAACCATTGTTGTAACTCCGCCTTGCTGTAGTGGCGTACATCGGCACCGGTTTTCAGGCCGTAATGATGTAATCGCTGCAAGGTTTTCGGACCGACACCAGGGATTTTTTTTAGGTTCAGGGTTGCGGTAAAGTCCATCACCTGATCAGGTTTGATAACGAAAATGCCATTCGGTTTGTTTTCATCTGAAGCTATTTTTGCGAGAAACTTGCACGGTGCTACCCCGGCGGAGGCGGTAAGCTGTAATTCATTAACAATGTCGCGTCGGATTTGCTCGGCGATTAAGGTGGCGCTGCCTCGACAATGAGTGCTGTCGGTCACATCCAGATAAGCTTCATCAAGCGATAAAGGTTCGATAAGATCTGTATAGCGGAGAAAGATGTCACGGATTTGCCGCGATACCTGTTGATATACGGACATTCGACCTTTAACTAAGATTAAATCCGGACATAACCTGAGTGCCTGCGCTACTGGCATCGCCGAGCGCACGCCGAATTCACGGGCCGGATAGTTGCAGGTTGCCACCACGCCTCGTTTGCTGCTGCCACCAATAGCAATCGGAATGTTACGAAGCGCCGGGTTATCACGCATCTCTACCGCCGCATAAAAGCAATCCATATCAATATGGATAATCTTTCGAACCATAATTTCATTGCGACCACACACAACTGTACATAAACACAGTATACGTATCATCCAGGTGCCAGACAATAGCCTGGCGGTTAATTTCCCTCATGTTAATTAAACCTTGTCTATACTTATGGCGTCCTTCCAGGCGAAGGCAATGTGAATCAAGGTGTTAGGGTTAGTAGGAGGTGAAGCTTGCTCAATAGACGTCAACCTAAAGGGCTAAACAAAAAGGTTTTTTACAGCTCGTCTGCCCTGATTCTGATTTTGTTGGCCTACGCTGTGATCTGGCCACGCTCTGCCGAAAGCAATTTCAACAGCCTGCAGGCGCTTATCATCGCTGATGCGAGCTGGTTTTATATCCTCAGTGTCGCCGTTATCCTGATTTTTGTCATTTTCCTGTGCGTATCTCAATACGGTGATATCCGGCTCGGGCCGGATCATTCCAGACCGGCTTACTCGATGATGTCATGGATTTCGATGTTATTTGCTGCAGGCATGGGTATTGGCCTGATGTTTTTCAGTGTTGCTGAACCCATTATGCATTATTCTTCCCCGCCCAATGCGCAACCAGAGACCGTCGCCGCAGCCAGGGAGGCCATGCGAACCACGTTTTTTCACTGGGGCTTGCACGCCTGGGCCATCTATGCGGTGGTTGCCTTGATTCTTGCCTATTTCGCCTTTCGCTTGAATCTACCCTTAACCTTAAGATCGGCTCTGTTTCCATTCATTGGCAATAAAATATACGGCTGGCCAGGGCATCTGGTAGATATCTTTGCTGCAGTAGGTACCGTATTTGGTGTTGCTACGTCCCTGGGCCTGGGCGCATCCCAGGTTAATTCCGGGTTTCATTACCTGTTTGGTATTGAGGTCAATAACCTCAATCAGATTATTTTAATGACCATCATTATCGGCTTTGCTATTGTCTCCGTGGTCAGCGGCCTGGATAAAGGCATTAAGCGCCTGTCGGAAACCAATATGGGCCTGGCCCTAGGGCTGTTATTGCTGGTGTTTGTCCTCGGACCTACGGTATTCCTGCTGTCCGCCTACGTGCAGAATATCGGTGATTATCTATCCCACATTGTCCGTTCCACCTTTAACCTTTATGCATACAAAAAGACCGAATGGATTGGTGGCTGGACCCTGTTTTACTGGGGCTGGTGGTTAGCTTGGGCACCGTTTGTCGGTTTATTTATAGCACGGATCTCCAGGGGAAGAACGATTCGCCAGTTTGTGGTTGGGGTATTGCTTATCCCCACCGCATTCACCCTGTTCTGGATGACCATTTTTGGAAACAGCGCTATCGATATGGTGCAAAGTGGTAAAGCCAATGATCTAGTGCGCATGGTCTCGGAAAACACTTCCGTCGCCCTGTTCGTATTTCTTGAGCATTTCCCATTTTCGGAATTTCTTGCTGGCCTGACCGTGTTGATGATTGTGATATTTTTCGTCACCAGTTGCGATTCCGGAGCGATGGTTATCGATATGTTATGCTCTTACGGCAACAATGACACACCGGTGTGGCAGCGCATCTACTGGGCCGTATGCGTGGGTTTAGTCGCCGGTATATTACTGCTCGCCGGTGGATTGAACTCATTGCAGACGATGACGATTGCCAGCGCCCTACCCTTCACTATTGTGTTGATGTTGTCGATGGGCGGATTATTAAAAGCATTGCGGGTTGAGAGCTTTAAGCAGGAGAGTTACTTGCTGACGTCTTTACCGCATACTGGTGCAGATAATAAAGCCTGGCGAGAACGTTTATCGAAGATTAACCACTACCCGAGCAAAGAAAACATCGATAAGTTTATTCAGGATACCGTCCATCCGGCGTTTGAAGAACTTCAACAGGAGCTGACTAAGCTTGGCAAAGAGTCCACCCTGGCGGCCACCGAACACGGTTGGCAGCTCTCGGTGAAAATAGAAGATTCACCCGACTTTATCTATGGCGTGTACCGACAAAGAAATCAGCGACCTAACCTAACCGATGAGGAAAATGAGTCGCTAAAAAGTGCCCCTGACAACGATGATTATCATTACTATCGGGCAGTGGTGCACCTGACCGAAGGCGGCCAGGATTACGATGTGATGGGCTGGTCGACGCTGGGAATTATTAACGATGTCATTGACCAGTACTATAAACACCGTTACTTTATTTACTTGCTCAATTAGAGCGTGCTGAGCTTAGCTGGACAAACTTTGTTCAATAACCGCCAATTACCGGGCCAATCATTGAGTCTGCAAACACGCTCTATTGGTCGTTAAGGTCGAATTCAAAGCCGCCAATCAATGGTGCCAGCAGATTGTAAATGATACACATAACCGCGACGCTGATGTAAGTGAAAATGAAGTAGATAACCGGTAAAACCAGTAACGCCCAGCCATTAAACCCTGCCATATCGGGATTTTCCAAATCCGGCGCCCATATGGAAAATAACATAAACGGAATCAAAACAGGCAGAATTGCCACGGCCATCAGCGCGCCTGACATCAGGGCGTATTGATGGATACTCATACGGGTGATACGACGTTTCATTGCAGGGCCTCGAAATTAAAAACCCTTTGAGTATAGGAGGTTTGTCAATAGGACTGGCAACTAACCCTGCCGATAGGCGCTGTTTAGCACTCCAGATTGCATCAGTTTTTGCAGATGTTCATTCTCACGAGCAATAACATCAATGATGGCCGGTTTAAACGCAGACTCAGCCAGCAAATAACTGCCATACGTGGTAGTGGCGATAAAACCACGGTTAAGCTTATGCTCTCCCTGCACCCCGGCATCGAACCGCTGCAGGCGATTGGCAATGCAGTATTCAATTCCCTGGTAATAGCAGGCCTCAAAGTGCAGCCCGACAATATCCTCAACAGCGCCCCAATAGCGGCCGAATAATGCTTGTTGATGCACAAAAAACAAGGCACTGGCGACCGGTTTTCCTGAACGCCTGACCATTAACAGGCGACATTCACCGGGTAACTGCTGCGACAAAAACCTGAAAAAATCCAAAGTCAGGTAACCCTGATGACCAGAGCGCTTCAGGTATGTCTGGCGATAACACTGATAGAAAAACTGCCAGTCGTTATCTTCAATCATCGCCCCTTCTATCCAGCTATATTCAAGATTTTCCCTGGCCAGTTGGTTACGCTCTTTGCGAATATTTTTACGTTTGCGGGCAGTCAGCCGCGCCAGAAAGTCATCAAAGTCCCCGTAGCCTTGGTTAAACCACTGGAACTGAATATCGATACGCGCCTCAAATCCATGCCTGGCTAGCTGTTCACAGGTTTCCTGGTCAATAAAAAGACACTGTAGATTACTGGCTTTCAATGTCTCGAGGCGTTGCCGCAACACCTTAGCGATGCTTGCAAGTAACTCGTCTTCGGCAATGTTGCAATCAGCACATAACGCCAGGCGCGCGCCGGTTACCGGGGTAAAAGGTATGGCAGAGACCAGTTTCGGGTAGTAATCCAGTTGCCGTTGTTGATAGGCCGCCGCCCAACTCCAGTCGAACATATACTCGCCATAAGAGTGCATTTTTACATAGAGCGGCATCGCCGCAATGATTTGTTGATCAAAGCGGACTACAAGGTGATGGCTCAACCAACCGCTATCGCCGTCAATGCAGCCCCCCCGCTCGAGGCATAATAAATAATCGTATTGGCAGAATAATGATTGTCCGGCGAATAAGCGCTGCCATTGTTGGCGAGGAACTTCTTCAATTGAGCGATGAAAGCTAGCCGTTAACATGACTCAACTGGCCCCCCTGATTATGTGTGTTGCATCGCCAATGGCGGCAACACACAGTTAACCATTTGCCAGGGTTAGTTTTTATGTACCACGCCATCTTTCATAACAAATTTAACGGACAGTAATTGACGAATATCCTGCAATGGGTTGTCATCAACGGCAATAATGTCTGCGTACTTGCCTTTTTCCAGGGTGCCCAGCATATTGGAAGCATCAATCAAATGCGCAGCATTAACGGTTGCCGACTTAATAATATCCATTTCCGTCATCCCCGCCTGGTGCATCAGAATCGCCTCCTGGGCATTATCACCATGTTTGGAAACACCAGAGTCGGTACCAAATGCAATCTTTACCCCCTCTTCATAAGCGTTGCTGAAATTTTTTAACATGTCCGCTCCGACACGTTCCGCTTTGGCTTTAATCGCTGGCGACATGAAGTCACTGTTCTGAGCCATTTTCAATACCGTATCGCCAGCCAGTAGCGTCGGTACCAGGTAAGCGTCGTTATCTAAAAATAGTTCAATGCTGTCCTCATCGGCGTAGCTGCCATGTTCAATACTATCGACACCGGCGCGAAGGGCAGCGTTGATTCCCTCTGCGGCATGGGCGTGACTGGCCACTTTACGTCCCAGGGCATGCGCCGCTTCCACCACTTCCCGCAATTCATCGTCGGCCATTTGCTGACCCGTTCCGGTATTGGTGTCCGATAAAACCCCGCCGGTAGAAGTGATTTTAATGACATCGGCGCCAAACTTAATGGCCCGTCGCGTCGCTCGACGACAATCAAATGGGCCATCACAAATGGTTTTCGAGGTGTATTTATCCATTAAATCATGGCGCATGCCATCAATATCGCCATGGCCACCGGTGACCGACACGCCACCTGAAGCAATAATTCGCGGACCGTCCACCCAGCCATTGGCAATCGCATCACGCAGGGCATAAAGCTGCTGTGGATCTGCCCCTAAATCGCGCACTGTGGTAAAGCCGGCATCAAGGGTCTTGCGGGCAAAGTGAACGCTGCGCATCCCTGCCAGTTCAGCCGACATCTGTAACCGTTCCCTCGCATTATCCGGGCCTAATTCACCCTGGATATGAACGTGCATGTCCATTAGCCCAGGCATGACAAAATCAGTTTTCAAATCAATGATCTCAACGTTGTCACCATAATCTTTACCGGACACATAGCCAGAAACAATGTCGCTGATTTTATTGTCTTTGATCACCACCGACTGGCGTTTTTGTACCGTTTTCCCTGGCACTGCCAGCAACTCTCCGGCATGAATAATTTTGATGCTTTCTGCCCAGGCACTGGCACTGAATAGGACGGCTGAAGCCGCGGTTAGCGCCAGATACGGCAAAGAGGAATATTTATTATTATTTTTCGTTTTCATCGGATTTCCTTACAACGTTTTTAATAACCGGCAATCAATAAGATTACTTTGAAAAGAGGTAACCTATTAATATCACAATCAAAAAAAAAATCTAAGAGCGCTGGCCCTTAGATTTTCTGTTGTCATGCAATTTCCTGACTACGGTAAGCTAATTAGCCGTTAATGTTGGTGACCGCCAACACCATGGGCATGACCATGGGAAATTTCCTGCTCATCCGCTTCACGCACGGCAACAATATCGATATCAAACTCCAGGGTCTGACCGGCAAGTGGGTGATTGGTATCAACCGTGATCATAAATTTCCCCACCTTAACGACAGTCACCTGACGTTGACCCTGCTCGGTATTGACGACCGCAACCATACCTGGCTTCCAATTGCTGGCTCCTTGCAGGTGCTTGGCAGGGATTCGTTGTATCGCCTCTTGTAAATACTCGCCATAACCGTTTTCTGGAGTAACGGTGACACTAAAACTTTCACCCTGCTCCTTATCGATAAGTGCATCTTCTACACCCTTGATCATCGCGTTATGACCAACCAGTAACGCTAACGGATCGCCGCCTTTTGAATCTTCCAGCACCTGGCCATCCGAATCTTTTAACACATAATGGAACTGCACTACCGTATCTTTGGCTACCTTCATTTTTTATCCTGTTCTTACAACTGATGAAAATTATTTCGAGATACCCAGTCTGCTAATATACCAATCACATTAAATTATTGCTCACTCAGTGAGAATTTAAAGGCGTTTAGGCAAGGCTTTGATTGCAGAGAATGGTCGTTCCATTGTCAAAATCAGTAATGCAGGATAAACGCCTTTAAAACTCACCCGTAGGGAGTTTATCAGAGGCCCATTTACGGCCCTAGATTTCATTAATATAGAATGACTATATCAATGAAATCTATGTTGTAACTGAACCTCTGCCCTAACTCTGAGTTGTGCACAAACTTAATGTGATTGGTATAACAACTGGAGTCGCTATCAGTATACGCTAAAACCAATAAAATAAATGCAAAAAGGCCAACATCCTAAACGAACATTGGCCTCGCTCTTGAGCACTTTAGGTTTAACTCAGTGCGTGATTAATTGCATCCACTGACGCTTTCGCATCGCCAAACAGCATTTGCGTATTTTCTTTAAAAAACAGGGGATTCTGCACCCCTGCATAGCCCGTATTCATCGATCGCTTAAAGACGATTACCTGCCGGGCATTCCAGACCTTCAGAACAGGCATGCCAGCAATCGGGCTATTCGGGTCTTCGCTGGCCGCCGGATTTACCGTATCATTGGCGCCAATAACCAGGACCACGTCGGTTTTACTGAAGTCGTCGTTGATTTCATCCATCCCCAGTACGATATCATAGGGAACTTTGGCTTCGGCTAACAATACATTCATATGCCCTGGCAGGCGCCCTGCCACCGGATGAATGGCAAAGCGAACATTGACACCCTTAGCTTTAAGCGCCTGGGTCATTTCAAAGACCGGATATTGGGCCTGTGCTACCGCCATCCCGTAACCTGGGGTAATGATCACCGATTTGGCCTGACTCAGGCTATCAGCGACCGCCTGTGCTGTGGTTTCGATGTAATCACCGTAATCCGTGTCACCATCGACAATCACCTCAGTGCCAAAGCCACCAGCAATAACACTGATGAACGAGCGGTTCATCGCTTTACACATGATATAAGATAAAATGGCACCGGAGGAGCCCACCAGGGCACCGGTAATAATCAGCAAATCATTACCCAGCATAAATCCAGCAGCTGCCGCCGCCCAGCCAGAATAGGAATTGAGCATCGATACCACGACCGGCATATCGGCACCTCCGATAGAAGCCACCAAATGCCAGCCAAATACCAGGGCAATGATGGTCATTAGCCACAATGGACCAAATGCGCCTTTGGCAACAATGAAGTAAATCATTAATGCGAAACAAATAATACCTGCGATCAGGTTCATTTTATGGCGATGTGGCAGCATCAGCGCCGCACTATTGACCAGTCCCCGTAGCTTCGCAAAGGCCACTATCGAGCCGGTAAAGGTGACTGCTCCGATAAAAATACCGAGAAATACTTCCACCAAATGGATATTGAGTTCGGCTCCACGTAGACCCGAAGTGTGGTCGAAAAAGCTGTTATAACCGACCAGCACCGCTGCCAATCCGACAAAGCTGTGTAAAATCGCCACCAGTTCCGGCATCTGCGTCATTTCAACCTTTTTCGCCAGGTGCAAGCCAATCATCGCACCAACCAGCATGCAGGCCAGGATTATCCATAGCGCTGAGGTTTGTGCTGCTGCCAGAGTGGCAATCAGCGCAATCGTCATGCCAGTTATGCCAAACCAGTTACCCGATTGGGCCGTTTCCTGTTTACTAAGCCCGGCCAGACTCAGAATAAAACACAGGGCGGCAAGGATATAAGCGGCGGTAATCATTCCTTCAGACATCTTAGTCTCCTTACTTACGGAACATTTTCAGCATCCGCTGGGTCACGAAGAAACCGCCAGCGATATTCACGGTAGCTATCAGTATGGCGAAGCCTGCCAATACATCGACCAGTAGCGATCCTGAACCTATTTGCAATAATGCCCCGAGAATAATGATTCCGGAGATAGCATTCGTTACGCTCATGAGCGGAGTGTGCAAGGCATGGGTAACATTCCATACCAGGTGGTAGCCAACCACGCAGGATAAAACAAATACGGTAAAGTGGGATAAAAATTCAGGGGGTGCCACATCCGCAATCCACAGGAAGATCAATACTGCAAATCCCAGCATTAACAGTTTATTCGCCGGATGGGCGTTCGACTCACTCGATTCCTCAGCCGCTGGTGCATCGCCTTTGACAACAGCAGGTTTTACTTTGGGTGCTGCTGAAACCTTAATCGCAGGAGGTGGAAAGGTGATTTCTCCTTCTTTTATTACCGTCATATGACGAACCACCGAATCCTCAAAGTCGAGCTGCAAATGACCATCTTTTTCTGGCGTGAGAAGTTTTAACAGATTAGCAAGGTTGTTCGCGTACAGTTGACTTGACTGATTAGGTAACCGTGAAACCAGATCGGTGTATCCAATAATCTTAACCTGTTGGTGCAGCGTCAACTCTCCCGGTTTAGTTAGCTCACAGTTGCCACCACCGGGAGCCGCCAAATCGACAATCACGCTGCCAGGTTTCATCGACTCCACCATGTCTTTGGTGATTAACGTCGGCGCTTTTTTACCCGGGATCATCGCTGTAGTAATAATAATATCGACATCCTTTGCCTGCTCGGCAAACAATGCCATTTCCGCTTCGATAAATGCCGCACTCATTTCTTTGGCATAACCATCGGCAGAATCAGAATCTTCCTCAAAATCCAGTTCCAGAAACTCTGCACCCATGGAGACGATTTGTTCTTTCACTTCTTCGCGGGTATCAAAAGCGCGCACAATGGCACCAAGGCTGCCAGCAGTACCTATTGCCGCTAGGCCTGCGACACCGGCACCTATGATAAGTACTTTTGCCGGTTCAATATTTCCTGCCGCGGTAATTTGCCCGGTGAGAAAACGACCAAACTCATTGGTAGCTTCCACCACTGCCCGATAACCGGCAATATTTGCCATTGAACTGAGCGCATCCAAAGACTGCGAACGGGTCATCCGCGGCACCATATCCATCGCCAGGGTATTGATTTCTCGCTCAGCCAATGACTGCAGCAAGTCTTGCTGTTGGGCCGGAGCAATGAAACTGATTAAATAACTTTGCGGTGTCAGCAGCGCAACCTCGTCTGCTTGCGGGGCATTAACTTTCAATACCACATCACAAGCCAGGGCCTGCTCCCGGTCGGTGATCTCCGCCCCGGCTTGCCGGTAAGCCGCATCATTAAAACTGGCTTTATCTCCGGCACCTGCCTCCACACAAACCTGATAGCCAAGTTTGGCTATCGCTTCGACAGATTTTGGTGATACCGCGACGCGATTTTCCCCGGCCAGGGTTTCTTTGGGTACTCCAATGCGCATATCGTTTCCTTGCTACATTTTATTGTTAATCTGGATTCGTAATTGCTTGAATTTATTAGTATCACTTAACGAGCAAAAATTAAACAAAACAACCCGGAAATTGTGAATATTCTGTAAAAATAATTCAGCTATTTGATAAAAAAGTGTTTGATAACAACATTTTTTGCGGTATGGTGAATATCAATTGTGAATTCATTGAATCGCAATTGCTATAAAACTGATTAGCCCCCATGTAGAATCAGTGCAGACAACGATTTACCGGATAATGTAAGTAAATCAGGTCGTTGAATAATTGCACATTGATAATGGACAGGTTAAACAGCCATGAAAAAATTCCTTTGCGCCAGCCTTCTTCTTTTTACACTGCCTTTTTCTGTGTCAGCTAACTCCTCGCTAACCGAGGAAAAAATCACTGCTATCGCTGAGCAGTTTGTCAATTTCCATAAAACCGAAGCGGTCGAGCTGTTACAGAAGATTCTCGCCCCGGACGTCAATGTTACTGTGACTCAGGGCTCCAACGGTTATGGCTTTGTATTAAATTACAATCGTCAGGAATATATCGATTACCTGCAAAAAGGCCATAAAAGTAAATTTCGTATCGGTACCGATGTTACCTACGTATCGTCAGAGTTTCTCGGTAATCGCGAAGCCAAATTTATCGTCCGCTATCGTTCCAAGCAACTGAATAAATATGTTTGGGTGGAAGGCATCGTGAGGGTCGTCGGTAAAGACGTGCAAATTACCGAAATCGAAGAATATACCTAAGTCGGGAATTGCCTGATTTACTCTAGAATCTGTCATCTGCTGTAAGTGTCATGCAACCACCGGCACTCTAAATATGGGGTTGTGATGTTGATACTCCCTAACCCTTTAGCTTAACTCGGTTAACCTCGCGTTAAGCTTTTTTTATTGCCGCGTTGCCTGTCCTTTGACGCGTTCCCGCAATGTCTGAACAATCACATAACAAACAGGGATAATAATGGTGCCGATAACCAGCGCCACAAACATCCCTCCAAACACAGTCACCCCTAAGGAACGTTGGCTAAACATACCCGCACCACTGGCGATAACCAACGGCAAAATGCCAACAATAAAAGAAACACCGGTCATGCATACCGCCCGAAAGCGCAGGTTAGCAGCGATACTAGCCGCATCAACTATGCTTTGCCCTTCCTGCTCACGCTGGTGACGAGCAAATTCGACGATCAGGATGGCATTTTTTGCCGCCATACCAATCAATAAAATAAGCCCAACCTGTGCAAATAAATTCAATGCAATCCCCATCACATTAAGCGCCAGCAAGGCACCGGCAATGGCCATCGGTACCACCAGGATAATCGCGGTCGGAACCGACCAGCTTTCATACTGGCCAACCAGGAACAAATAAATGAACACCAGGGCCAGGGAGTAGGCATAGATCGCCATATTACCTGCTTCGATTTCCTGGTAGGTCATACCGGTCCATTCCGACTGGTAGCCAGAAGGTAATACATTGGCAGCGACGTTCTCCATTGCCTTAATTCCGTCCCCGGAACTAAAACCCTGACTGGGTTCGGCGCGCACCGTTACTGAGTTATAGAGGTTATAGCGGTCACTGATATCCGGGCCATGAACCGGCTCGACCGTGGCAAAGGTATTCAACGGAATCATTTCACCACGATTATTGCGCACAAATAACATAAACAGGTCGGACACTGAGCCTCGATAATCAGGCTTAGCCTGCATGATCACTTTGTAAGTCTGGCCGAATTTAGTGAAGTCATTCACATATTGTGAGCCGAGTTGCGCCTGTAGCGTCGCAAATATACTGTCAATATTTATGCCCAGCGCCTTGGCCTTAACCCGATCAACATCAATTAAATACTGCGGTACGTTGGCTCTGAATGTACTGTACACATTGCTAAGAGCAGGGTCCTGATTGGCTTCAACAACAAAATCATTAAGAACCTGGGCAAAGTCACTGGCAGGCCTCGCTAAAGAATCCTGGACGATAAATTCCAGTCCCCCTACTGCCCCCATGCCCGGTACCGCCGGCGGCGCGATTGCCACCACCTGCGCTTCGGGGATTTGCGAAAAGGCCATCGCATTGACGCTTTGGGTCACCGCAAAAACTACATCTTCTTCCCTGGCTCGCTGATCCCAGTGTTTAAGAACAATAAACAAGGTACCGGCATTGCTTTGCGCCGCCGAATTTAAAATGGAATACCCGGATACCGAAGTGACACTTTCGATGCGTTTATCTGTGCCTAGGCCATCGCTGAGTTTGTCGAGAACCTGCTGGGTACGCCCCAGAGAACTGGCATCAGGTAATTGCACCGAGACAATAAAAATGCCTTTATCTTCATCCGGAACAAAGCCTGTAGGGGTGCGCAGGAACCCCCAGCCGAGGGCGACAAACAATACCAGCATAGCGAGCGACACCGCCACAATCTTGCGAACCAGATAGGCGACCGCCTGGGAATAACGCTGACGAATTTTGTCAAACCAGTGATTAAAGGCCCGGTACCAGCCAGATTCCTTGTTTTCTGCTTTTAACAGCAACCGACAAAGTGCCGGGCTCAGGGTCAGGGCGTTTAACGAACTAAAACATACCGCCACACAAATGGTCACCGCGAATTGTCGATACATAATACCGGTGAGCCCCGGTAATAAGGCGACCGGAACAAATACCGCCAGCAATACCAAGGTGGTGGCAATTATCGGTCCGGTCACCTCCTGCATGGTTAAGGTAACCGCCTGTTCCGCAGTCATCTTTGACTCGCTCAAATGCCGTTGCGTATTTTCCACCACCAAAATGGCATCATCGACCACCACGCCGATGGCGAGGATCAGGCCAAACAAGGTAATGGTATTAATTGACATATCAGCCAGCAATAAAATCCCAAATGACGCAATTAACGAGACTGGAATGGCAATCGATGGGACAATGGCCGCCCGCCAGTTACCGAGAAAGACAAAGGTGATGATTATCACCAACGCTACCGCCTGGTATAAGGAGGTTTGCACTTTGCTTATCGATGTACTGATATAACGTGTTGTATCGTAACCGATGGAATAATCGATCCCTTCAGGAAAATCCGCGGCCAGTTGTGACATTAATGTTTTAACATTCTCACCGGTTGCCAGCGCATTCGCGCCCGGCAACAGATACAGGGCAACGGTACTGGCGGGCTTACCATCAACCTGAGTAACCACCGAATAATTCTCCTGGCCTAACTCAATGTCGGCGACATCCTTTAGATACACAAACGAGCCATCGGAACGTGAACGGATGATAATATCCGCAAATTCATCGACTTCACTTAAGGTGCCTTTGGCCTGCAAGGTGTATTGGGTCTGAATATTTTCTTCATAGGGAGGTGCCCCTACCTTACCGGCAGCAACCTGAATATTCTGCTCCTGCAGGGCGCTGCGAATATCATTCGCGGTTACCCGCAACGACGCCATCTTCTGCGGATCGAGCCAGATACGCATCGAGTAATTGGCCTCCCCCATAATCATCGCTTCCGACACGCCGTCGACGCGCTTCAGGCGATTCAGCAAGTTAATTTTGATGTAGTTTGAGATAAATACCCGGTCGAATTCATCACTGTCTGAGAACACATTGACCAGGAACAACATGTCCGGTGATTGTTTTTTTACCGTAATGCCCGCCAGGCGGATATCCTGGGGCAATTTCGGTTCAGCCATCGCGACCTGGTTTTGAACCCGAACCAGTGCCAGGTCGGTGTCGGTACCCACCGCAAACGTTACCGTCAGCCGATAGCTGCCATCATTGGCGCTTTTTGAGGACATATAAATCATCCCTTCGACACCATTGACCACTTCTTCTATCGGTTGTGCAACTTTCTCCTTAACTACAGATGCCGAGGCGCCAGTGTAATTGGCGCTAACCACCACCTGCGGCGGGGCAACGGATGGGTACTCAGAAATGGGCAGGATCGCAGCGGCGATAATCCCAATTAAACTCAGGACAATGGCGATAACCAGGGCGAGTTTAGGTCGTCTGATGAAGGTTTGACTAAACATCCTCAGTCCTCTGACTGAGGAGCGACAGGAGCATCGGCCTCAACCGGCTTGATTTTTTGACCACTGCGGATTCGTTGCACACCGTTAATGACGATAGTATCGCCGATATCGAGCCCCTGGCTGACAATAACCATGATATCGACACGCTCGCCAAGCTTTACATTTTGTCGGGAAACCACTTGCTTATCATCGACCAGCATCACAAACTCTCCTTGTTGATCAGACTGAACTGCCGTTTGCGGTATCATCACCTTGTTGGTCTCTTTCGGCTCTTCGACAATGACATTAACGTATTGCCCGGGCTTAAGAATGCCATCAGGATTGGGGATCGTAGCTCGCACTTCCATGGTGCCGGTTTTGGGATCGACGCGATTGGAAACAAATGTAATCTTGCCTTCGTGGGGATAAATGTCGTCTTTTTCTATGGCGATTTTGACCCGCTCCTGTTCGCGGCGTTCGGCACGTGGCAAGCGGGCTTTCGCTTCGGTAAATTTTTTCGCCATTCGCCAATAGACCTTTTCACTGACAAAAAACGGCACTTCCATAAAATGGGTAGCCACTATCGTGGTCAGCTCGCCGGATTCGGGGCTGACAACATCGCCGACACTGTAAATACTGCGGCCGATTTTTCCGGAAATGGGAGCTTCAATGGTGGCATAACTCAAATCAACTTTGGCATTATCAAGTTGTGCTTCGGCGGCAGCTAACGCCGATTGTGCCTCCAGTAACTTGGCTTCCAGGTCATCCAGTTCTGAGCTTGAAATATATCCATCCGGTGCCAGCTCCTGGCCACGCTGAAAATTTTTATCGGCGGCGGTCAGCGCCGATTGCGCCCGGGCCACCTGAGCTTCACTTTGCTTTTTTTGTGCCTGGAGCTCATCATCGTTGAGTTTAAACAGTATGCTACCTGCTTCAATTTCCTTGCCTTCAGAAAAGTTAATGGATTCGATTTTCGCTTTGACCCTGGCAAGAATTTTTACATCGCTCGAGGCATTCAATCGCCCCACGAAACTCACTGACCCGCGGTGCGGAAACGTGTGAACTTTCTGCACAATGACTTCCACTTCCTGAGCTTGTTCCGGCGCAGGTTTGCATCCGGGCAGCAATGTCAGGAGCACGAGCGTTACACTTATGTAGACAAGAATTGTTTTTGTCATAATGGGTATCCTGTCAATAATCGATGATGGTTGCACATCTACAACTAATACCAATCAGCTAGTTATCGTGAACGTTATAAATCGATATAAGTATAGAAAAGATATAGATTTTGATAGTAAATGACCGAGACAAAAAAGCCCGAGCGCTTTCGCGTCGGGCTTTCACCATGTCAACCTTTCAACATTATTGAGAAGATTACTTCCAGTGTTTGATTTTATATCCTTTGACCGCGTAGAACAGGATAAACAGATAACAAGGTAACATCACCAGGTACGCCCCCTGCTGTCCGGCATCGGATGCCGAACTTGCCAATCCCCAGAATAACGGACCAAAGGCGCCGCCAGCAATTCCCATTACCAGTAACGCCGAACCTATACTGGTCAGTTTGCCCAGACCCGATAATGCCAGGGGCCATACCGCCGGCCATACTATCGCATTAGCCAATCCAAGCAAGGCAATCAGCAGCAGGCTATCAGGTAACAGTGCACCGCCAAACGGCACCAGAAAGGCGTTCGCTAACAGGAAGGAATCGCTATCGGCGATAACAATAAGAATCGTTAATATTACCCCCAGTACTGCCGAAATGGTCAATGCTGTCGGCTGGGATAAAAAGCGGGGAATGGTAACAATACCGATAATATAACCCAGTACCATGCAGGCCATGGTGTAGGAGGTCATCACCGCGTAATTCTCAATGCCAAGAGATAAGGCATAGGTGCCTATCGTGTCGCCAGCAATCACTTCAACGGCAACATAAAAAAACAAAGCCACGACACCGAGCACTAAGTTAGGGTGCGCAGTCACATCGCGCAGGCGATTCGAGTTCGCCAAATCTGCATCGTCTTCTTTTTCCAGCTCAGGCAGTGGTGATTTTTTCACTAACAGGGCCAGAAAACCAATAAACAACGCCATCCCCAGATAAGGTAATACCAGGCCATTGGCCATTTCATCAATCTGCAGCTGAGTTAACTCAGTACCGACCCTGTCTTTAAAGCTGTCAAGAATCAGTGCGGTGAATACCATAGGCGCGACCACACCCGCACTTTTATTGAGGATCCCCATCACGCTGACCCGAGCCGCCGCCGACTCCTCAGGACCGATACGGACCACATAAGGGTTGACCGCGGTTTGCAGCAGCGTCTGACCTGCCCCCATCACCAACTGGGCAAATAAAAATAGCGCAAAAATCTGGGTTTTCGCTGCCGGGATAAACAATAACCCGGCAATCATCATCCCAACCATCCCCAGTGCCATCCCGGTTTTGTAGCCAACTTTACGAATCACCCATGCAGAGGGTAATGCAGTAAACGTTACTGCAATGTAAAAAGAAAACAGGATCAACGACGCCTGAAATGGTGTTAGCTGTAGGATTTGCTTTAAATACGGCATTAACGAACCATTTAACCAGGTCGCGAATCCGAGAATAAAAAATAACCCGGCAACAATGGCCATGGGCACGAAACTACTTTTTGATTGCTGTGTTATGGTCGAAGCCATATTGGCACCTTCTGAATGTTGCATAATTCCCCAACTTTTGTGTTTATTGATATTGTTTTTATTGTTTGTATTGTTACCAACCTACTGCTATCGATTTTCAATATGATTAGGGCGCATTAAACCAAACGCGCCCCATTTACCCATGTCTGTGTGACCTCCAGCTGGTCGTCAAAGATGACAAAGTCCGCCGTTGCTCCGGGCTTTAAATGGCCATAACGTTTGTCTATCGATAAAAACTGTGCCGGATATAAAGATGCCATGCGCAGTGCTTCTTCCCTCGGTATTTGTAAATGCTGTACGGTATTGCGCACCGCGCTTGCCATATCCAGGCAGGAACCGGCCAACTCTCCGGTTGTTGCATTTAATCGGTCACCATCGCGAAGTACCCTGGCTCCGAGAAGGTCAAAGCTTTGCTCATCAGTTCCTACCGGTGACATGGCATCGGTCACCAGGATAATTTTTCCCGGTTGCTTCGTTTTGATTGCCAGGCGGGCCGAATCATAGTGAACATGGTGACCATCGACAATCAGGCCACACCAGCTGTTATCGTCCAACAACGCTGCACCAACCATGCCCGGTTCGCGCGACTGGAATGCTGACATGGCATTAAATAAATGGGTAAAGCCTGATGCGCCCGCTTGCAATGCCTGATTTACCGTAGCAAAGTCGGCATTAGAATGACCAAGACAGACATGTACCCCACAATTAACCAGGCGTTCAATATCTTCCGGGGCAACATTTTCCGGCGCAAGGGTAACCATCACCTGGCCCAAATCCTGGCGACAAAACACCGCCATTTCCCGATCAGATATGGGACGTATATAACTGGCGTTGTGGACCCCTTTTTTCGGAACCGACAGGTGCGGCCCCTCGAAATGTACACCAATAATACCCGGTTTTTTCATCGCCAGCGCGGCACTGATCACATCGGCGGTAGCTTCCAAAACACTGACATCGTCGGTTATCAACGTTGGCAGCATCGCCGTAGTCCCATATTGGGCATGGGCGTTAAACATGATATCAAGGGTCTCGAGACTGGGAGCCACATTTAATAATGCGCCACCACCACCGTTAACCTGTACATCGATCAGGCCCGGCGCCATCAGCCCCTGGATTTGCTCTGCCTGAGCATCGATTCCGGAAATTTCCTCAGTGTGGACAATGCGACCATTGAGAATTTCCACCAGGCAATTGCTTTGTAAAACCTCGCCATCAAAAAACAAACTAACCTGAAGTCGTTGCAGCATATTATAAAGTCCGTGTTACTTTTTTCAGTCCTTGCGGTTCATCGGGATTAAAGCCCTTGGCGACAGCCACTTTTTCCACGTCCAGGTAAAAGCGCTGCAATACCAGTAGTGGCGCCAGTCGCGGGTGAATATCGTCAACCACTTGTTGCAGATGGATCATTTTAGCGCCACGTGTTGTCACTTCCTTTATTTGCTGTTGATGAGCACTGGCAGATTCATCATTGACATGACAGTCAATAATCGTCAATTGCTGGGCTACAAGCGTCACTGGCCCATGTAAAAACTCAGCGCTGGAAAATGCTTCGGCATGAATGGAACAGACTTCCTTGAGCTTAAGCGCAATTTCCTTACTTACCGCAAATCCCAGACCACGTCCCAGTACCACCAGGTTGCGGGTATTCGTCAATGCCATTGAGGTCAGTTGCACCGGGCTATCGATTGCCTGCTGCAACCCCGTTGGTAATGTTTGCAAGGCGTTGATTAGTCCCTCGTTTTTACCCCAATTTGCGGCTAACTGCAACAGTGCACTTAAGGTTGCCAGATAGCTTTTGGTTGCCGCAACGGAGTTTTCAGGACCGGCCTTTAGCCCCAGCACGTCATCAACCAGCTCTGCCAGTGGAGACGATTCATCATTGACCAAAGCAATGGTGTAAGCGCCGGCGTCTTTGGCCATTTTCGCCTGCGATAAAATGTCCGGGCTGCGTCCGGATTGCGAGATAACAATGGCCACGGCACCGTTAAGTTTCAGGGATTTTCCGTATACGCTGGCAACAGAAGGCGCCGCCGCAAAAGTGGGAACGCCGACCTCAACTTCAAACAGATATTTACCAAATACGCCGGCATGATCGGATGATCCACGACCGATTATCATCACCATTTTTGGATCAAGCTGGTTGAGCTTTTCGCCAATCCTTGCCGCCGCCTGCGCATTTACTTTTAGTTGCTCGGCGATCACTTCGGGTGCCTGGCGTGCCTCTTGTTCCATTAAAGTCGTCATCATCGTCTACTATCCTGCAATGCTATTACTAATTTTGTTGAGCCTGTTGTCTGGCAAACAGTATGGCGCCAATTTCAGGCGGTTGTCTGGGTTTACTGAACTGATTAAAAATGTCGATGGCAAGCCAGTCCTTAAGCCGGACTTGCAAGCCACCGATCAGGGAGATCCGCGTTGGGTTTCTGGCCATCAGTTTATGGAACATGGCACTGAAATAATTGCTGGCCTGAGCCAGTATTTGTTGCGCCACCAGGTCGCCTGCATCGGCAGCATCAAACACATGAACCGCCAGGCGGGCATAATACGTCGCGCCCTGACCCGACAGGCAACTGACCAGATCCGTAGCCTGTTGACAGTCAAGCGCCTGGAAAATTTTTTCCGATAACAGGGTTTGCTCCCCTAATGCATCACTGGCAAGCAATACCCGTTGTACCGCCTGCAGGCCGAGCCAGGCACCGGAACAGATATCTCCCTGGGGAAATCCGTGACCGCCCACTATCAGGGACTCATCTGCTGAGCTGACATAACCTACCGAGCCAGTGCCGCAAATCATAATCGCACCCTGCTCGCCATCATGGGCGCCTAAACAGGCGATATGCAGATCGGTTGCTAAATGCATCGCCTTAAACGGATGTTGCCAGTCATTCATCAGGGAAAAATATTTGGGGATGTTAACCCCGGCAAGGCCGACTCCGGCGATCAAATCGCCGATACGTTGCGAATCCATACCGGCATCAGCGAGGGCCAACCCGGCCGCTTCGACGATGGAATTTTGCGCATGTTCAACACAATGGAACGGGTTTGCAGCGCCGGCAATCCCCTCGCCCAGACACTGCATATTCGCATCGACAATAACAGCCTTGCATTTGCTGCCGCCGCCGTCGATACCCAAAAAGAGTTGTTGTTCACTGCTAAGCATTTAAGCCTCTAAGCATATAAGCTCTGTTGACAACAAGGCGGGCAATACCGCCAGTTTCAAAAATCATTGACTAAGTCTAACCACTAATGACAACGCTGTCATTATTTATTTCAGGTTTTTCGATTACCTTGCTAACTCAATAAAAACTACTTTACTTTCAGTGCCCTACCAGCACGTTCCGAGGTCATGGCTTTAGCCCGTACCCAGATTTCGGCATCAGTGACTTCTACCGGGGCAGTATAGTCTAACCAATCCGATTCAGCGGTTCGATATTGCAGTGGCAGGCCCGGGAATGCCGAGTTTATCTGTAGGCGTCCATTTTCAATTTTTCCGCCCGCGGTAGGAATACGGTAATGAATATCCGCCAACTCCAGTTTGGCAAACTCTTTATTGGCAAGCGTAGCGGCAAAATTACTCCATTGCTGACGACGCTGTTGATGTTGTTGCTGGCTAATTTTATGACTGTCACGATCATAGATTTGGCCATTATGATCATAAGGCAATGCCCATTCAGGTGAGTGCCATGCGCGCTCGGCTAATGCCAGCAAACGAGGGAATATTTTGTATTCACTCAAGTCATCGCTGCGGGTATTTTCACTCCATAACTGGCCCTGTATGCCAATAAACCTTTTACCCTTTAGCATCGGTTGATGGATGATGTTGCCCTGCTCATCTTTTTGCACAGTGTCATCGGCCTGATACGGATTGTCCTCCCGATCTAACCAGTATTCCGCGTGAGCTGGCAGGTTATCGGGCATAAAGCTGAAGATTTTTTCGCTATTGGTATGGCGGGAAGCCCAGTAATAGCCATGTTCCTTCGGATCGGCTTCATAAGGAAAGTCAAAATACATCACATCCGGACTGGAAACCACAACCTCCCAGCCTCGGTTTACTAGCTGATGGGCACTTTTATGTCCCTGCCAGGAAAGCACTCCCCAGGCGTTTGCCTGAACAACATCTGGCATGTTGTCAGGATTGGTATGGCTAATGCCATCACTCCAGCCGGCAACTTCGATATCGCGCTCGGCAAGAATTTGCGCAACACGTTCAATAAAGTAACCCACCAGGTCTTCGGCTTTTTCTAATTTATCATTGCCGGCGATAAACGCCTGGCATTTAGGAGAATCTACCCAGGCTCCGGCCGTTTCATCGGCGCCGATATGATAACGGGTTAGCGGATATCCCGCCTCTGCATGCATGGCTTTCACTTCGTCCATCACTTTAGCAATAAAGGCATAGGAAGAGTCCATACAGGCATTGATGGTATTGTCGTTATAATACTGCACCGAAGAATAAACCGTCGTATCCTTGGGATCGTGTAACAGATATTGTTGCGCTTTCTCGGTATCACCAGCACCCATATATTTGTCAAAACGGCGTTTCATCGACACGATTGCCGCGCGGGAATGGCCCGGCATATCCAGGGAAGGAATTACCTGGATGTGACGCTCACCAGCATACTTTAAGATTTGTTTATATTGCTCAACGGTAAAATAACCATTTACCGGGCTGGTTGGGTCAACTCCCGCTCCTAATTGCGGTAACAAACAGGTCTGTTCGCGCAAATCAAAACAACGCTTCGAACCTATCTCTGTCAATTCTTCAAGACCCGGTATTTCGAGGCGCCAGCCCTCATCATCGGCCAGGTGCAGATGTAACTTATTAAGTTTATAAGCGGCCATCTGATCGATTAAATCGTATAAAAACTGTTGTGAATGGAAGTTTCTCGATACATCAACAAACATGCCACGAAAATCATAATAAGGCTGATCCTGAATCTGAACGGCCGGTAGCGTTAAATCCGTAACACGGATAAGCCCGGCCAGGGTCTGTAAGCCATAAAAAATGCCCGCCTCGTTTGCCGCTGTGATGGTAATTTTCCTATCAATAATATCGAGTTGATACGCTCCTTCAACGCTGCCGGCATGCTCGTTAAGTTGCAACATCACAGGAATGCCTGATGCGGACAATTTCACCCCCAGCGAATCGAGGCGTTGCAGCGCTGCTGCCACTGACGCTTTGTTAACCTGGTTAAACTTAAGATCTATGCCGTCACTTAAGTCCACCACCGGTTCAGTATCTATCACTTCAACGGATGTCGGTGTTGGAATCACCGCCGTTTGCAACTGGTGGTTGCTTGCCGGCATCGCGCTATTACGGGCAAATAATACCTCGGCGGTGGCCCATTGCGTCTGGTCGGTGTCAGTGCGCTTAAATTGCTCGCGAACCTCGGTATATTCCTTAACAAAAGGGCTTATCTCTATTCCGGTTTCCGGGTCAACCTGGGTACGGGTACTGGCAATCACTCGCGCTTGCCATTCCCCTTGGTTCGCAACCGGACTGGTTTCATCGACAGCAAGGATGTAATTGGGGATCAAATCGGTTTCCGCCAGGCTCCAGAAATCGGCACGAAAATCCAGGGATTTGGTCTCCCCTTTACGAAATCCACTAAAGCTTTTTGACAGTGAAATCTTGTGTAAATCGCCATTAACGTGGGCAATGGTAAACTCGCCGGCGGCAAACGTTTGTACCGGGTTAATCAGGGAGAAATAGATAGCCCAGTCTTTATAATAAAAGTCTTCCTGTGCGGTAAAATTCAAACGCCCCTGATAACATAAGCCATCGTGTTTGGCCTTATCGCATTGCCCATCGGCAACGTTGGTCACCAGTTCAAATTCGACTTGCAGTGAATTGGCAAATGTATCCAGGGCCCCCTGGTCAATCACCGCCATGTTTATTGCCGGTTGAGAACTTGTTGTGTCGGTTTCGGTATTACAGGCGCTTAACAGTGCCAGGCTTAAAAGGGAAATCACCAAAGGATTTTTCATTGTTATGGTTCCTGTTTCCTTGTTAATTCATCCACCCTGATGTATCGCATTTTGTCGGCCATCAGTGTTAGTTATCTTTATTGGCGTTGTAGGCCAAACTGGCGAATTTTCGCCAGCAACTGCCGGTGCTCAGGTAGTTGCTTTAATAATTGTTGGCGGTGTTGTTGTAACTGATGTTGTAGCTGGGCAACCCGTTGTTGCTCGTTGTAGCGATACTGGCTTTGGGATAAATCCGTGCAAAACTCCATGCCATAAAGCACATACAGGTAATTCTCAAGATTAAAAATTTCATAGCCACTGGCAAAGTCATAGGCACTCGGCAGTTGCCATTGCCAGCGTTGTAACCGTTCCTGCAATACCGGGCTTAAACCACTCCACTGGCGGTTGTCGTGCCAAAAATCGCTGTCATCGCGGCGAGACAGAAAATAATGGAGCTTAATGAAATCAATCACCCGCTCCCAACTGTGCCTGACGTTTTGATTAAACTGCTCGGCGACCAATGGCATTAACGCCCGATGCGATGGAAATTGTTGCGCCAGCATTTTTGCAGTCACATCAAATAGCAACAGTCCTGTCGCTTCTAATGGTTCGACAAACCCCTGCGACAAACCAATTGCCACACAGTTTTTATGCCAGAAGGTTTGTCGGTAACCCACGTTCATGTCTATCTGGCGAATTTCATAGTCCTCTTTGGTATCGCCCAGATAATTTCGAAAATCCTGTTCCGCCAGGGATTCACTTAAGTGAGCGCTGGAGTAAACATAACCGCAACCACGTCGAGTAGTTAAGCCGATATCCCAAACCCAGCCAGCCGACTTTGCCGTCGCCTTGGTAAAACTGGGAATTGGCTGCTCTGCATCCTGGTATGGCACCTGAACCGCCAAGGCCTTATCAACAAACAAGGATTGATTTTTCCTGATAAAGCCAACGCCTAAGGCTTTTTCCAGTAATATGGCGTTAAATCCAGAACAATCTACAAACAGGTCGGCGTTAATAGCCCCGGCACAGTCAGTAACCACCGCAGCAATGTCACCCTGCGGGTCTAGGGTGACATCACTGACATTGGCTTTGATTAATGTCACGCCAAAATGTTCGGTCGCATGTTGTTGCAACAACCGGGTAAATTTCGCCGCATCCAGGTGATATGCATACTGGCAGTGGCCCTGATACTGAGCACTGGTTATATGTTTCGGTGCCAGTCCCTTATCACAGACCTGTCCCTGGAAAGCGACAAAGTCGGTATAGGCCGGACGCTTATCCACCGGCAGTTGTAACCAGTAGGCGGTAAGGTCCGGAATTTCACTAATCAGAGGATAATCAAATAAATGATGATAATGGGATGACTGACCGAAAGGGGGAGTATCCAGCCAGTCAATAAACTTAATGCCCTGCTTAAACGTCGCATCACATTCCTGGATCAAGCGTCCTTCATCGATACCAAAAGCCTGCAGGCTATGTCGCAGCATCGGCACCGTGCCCTCGCCCACGCCAATTGCAGGAATATGTTCTGAATCGACCAGGATTATCTCCACACCTTTATCCGGTGAGGGTTTTAACTGGCTGGCAAGATGGTTTGCGGTCAGCCAGCCTGCGGTGCCGCCACCGACAATCAATACCCGCTGAATCGGTCGCTGTCGGTTTTCGCGATCATTAGGCGCAATATTATTCATCTCATTACCGCCTATGCACCCGTAATACACTGCTTTTCAGGGTGAATCGAAGCGAGGAAACGTTCATGTGGCATGCTCACTTGCAATGCCCGTTGACTCATAGATTGCAAACGGTCAAATATCTGATCGCAACTGGCTTGATCAAATGGCATATGTAAGCTGGGATAATGCCCCATGCCATAAAGAATAAAGCGATAATTTTCATCGGTGAACGTGGTCGCATAACCGCCAGCCAGATCCATAAACTCGCAGGTTTTATGTTGCCAGGTTTGTAGTTGCTGGCTTAACTGCGGACAGTAATCAACGCTGCGTTGGGCATTGCGCCAAAACTGGCTATCATCACGATCGCTCAGGCAGTAATGAAGAACAATAAAACGCTTGAGGTCATCGTAAACACCGTTCATCAGGCGATTATAGGAATCGCGGGTCGCCTGGCTTATATCGCGACTGTTAATGTGAGTAGACAGCAGTTTCGCACCGACATTAATCAGGTGCAGTCCGGTTGATTCAAGCGGTTCAATAAAGCCGCCGCTTAAACCAATGGCAATACAGTTGCCCAGCCAGAATTCTTTGCGACAGCCAACTTTCATATCCAGATGCAGGGTTTTTAACACCTCAACATCGTCACCAAGGTGCTCGCGCAATTCCTGTTCAGCCTGGGCTTTATCAATATAACGCGAGTCGTAGACATAACCACTGCCGCGACGTGAGGTTAAATCGATTTCCCAAGCCCAACCATGGCTTAAGGCGGTTGCGGTGGTATAGCTACGGGGCGTTTGCTGATCCCGGTAAGCGACCTGCATGGCAACAGCCTTATCACAGGGTAACTGGTGTTGAAAAGACTGCCAGTTGTCAGCTTTTAGCGGTTCAATCAACAGGCCTTTAAAGCCGCTGCAATCGATAAAAATATCGCTGCTAAATTCGCCCTTATCGGTCATCACCGAATGAATATTGCCACCCTCGACAACAACCTCCTGAACCAGGGCTTCAATATGTTTAACGCCGGCCTGCACGGCTTTGCGGCGCAGAAAGCGCGCCATGGCAGACGCATCCAGATGGTAACCATAGGGAGTGATCCCCTCATAGGGCCTGGAATCAGGCATTTTCGGACAGTGATTATGCGCCATTAACGCCGCGGATAAGGAAACGCCTTGATCATAACGTTCAAACAGGTGCCGGGAACGCAGAATCCAGCTAGTGGAGATATCAAGGATATTGCCTAATGGCTGATGCTCAAATGGGTGGAAATACTGATGCATTACGCCGTTTTCAGGCTGCATCCAGTTATTAAACAGGATACCTGTTTTTAGCGTGGCATTGGTTTCTCTTAACAGCTCAGCCTCATCAAGGCCCATGGCGGCAAAGAAAAATCGAATGGAGTGTACGGTTGCTTCGCCAACGCCGAGAATTCCGACATCTTTGCTCTCGATAAGGCGAATAGCGACCTGGGATTGCTGGTGGTTGTATAACTTGTTGAGATATAACGCAGTCATCCAACCAGAAGATCCACCACCGACTATGGTGATGGATCGCACTGCTGTTTGATTCATATGGCTCGACTAACCCTTTCAGGAAAGCTCGAGCGCTGAGGATTAAGCGGCCTCAGCAGCTGTTTGAGCTTTCTTCTGAACCAAACGATGAACCTGGTGCATGGAGTTCAGGTGAGCAAAAATTGGCCCTAAGAACCCGCGCTTGCGAAGTTCCAGATAATCTTCATCGCTTAATTCATTCAGTTTTTTCTCATTAACCAAATACAAACCGTTGATTGCGATTTTTTCGCCATTCAGGTTGATTTCCAGGTTTTGCTGTACCAGCAAGTCCTTGTCGGCTAATTCCTTAGTGAACATACGCGTGATATGCGAATGCTCAAGATAAGAAGCCATGGCTTCTTTACGTTTGGCCAGGAATTCGGTTTCATCACCGTTTTCTTCGAATAATGGCTGGCCTTCTTCTTCATTAACCACATCATTGTCGGTGGCAATAATTACCATATACTTATCAGACTCTTTTGACTCCGGCACTAATGCCAAAGGAAAGTGAGTCATACAGGCTGGTACGTAGGTTCCACCCCAGAATTCGCCTTCGGTGTACAGGTTTTCGCCCGGCTTCAGACCAAATAAGGCAACCGGCTGGAACGTACCATTTTCGGTGTTCTTAACAAATACGACAGGGAATTCGGCACTGGCGCGAGAAAACTCGTGAACCACCAATGGAACTAAATGTTGTGCTTCAGCCTGTTTGAAATTTCTTTGTGCTTTAATTTTTGTTTTGCCGTGGATGTTTTTATTTAACGGCTGTACATTTTGCTGGCTCATTTAACTTCTCCCTAAATGTAGACCTTAGTTGTTTTTAGGCTGATAGACTAAACCGGGAGTAAAAGCCAAGACAAGTGAAAAAACACTTTTTTTTGATAAAAAGGGAGATTTCTCTCCCTTTTTATCGGTTCATTAACAACTTAAAAGCGGAAACTTGCGCCTAAGTTGATACGTCTTGCCATCTCGTACTCATATAATGGGAAGCCATCGGCAAAACCACTGTATGAGGTTGGATAGTTATTGTTACCAAATTGCTTGGAGCTTTCTTCGGTAATATTGTTGACATCTAACTTCACATCAAAGTGATCGGTTACGTGCCAAACCGCACTCAAATCGAGCGTACCGAAGTCATCATGCAGGCGGTTCCCGTAAGAGCCGGATTCACGCAGCATATATTCGCTCCGCCAGTTATAGGCTAAGCGCACCGAAAACAGGTCATTCTCATAATATCCGGTGGCATTATATGCGTGCTCTGAACTATCACTCAGGAACGGGTTCATATCGGTGAAGGTATCTTCATCGGTTTCTGAGTCCGTGTAGGTGTAGTTAAGCAACGCACCGAAACCATTGCCAAAGTCCTGTTGATACTGTAACTCAAGACCTTGCAGGGTGGCGTCTTTACCGTTAGATTTCTCCTGGACAGTCCAACCCACGGCAGCCTCTTGTGGCGGTAACGGGAATGGAATTTCAGCCGCTGTAGCACTGCGATTGGTGAAGGTAACAAAGTTATCTACCTGTTTATAGAATAGCGTTGCAGCAACCAGCGATGAATCGTTGAAGTACCACTCAAGCCCCAAATCAAACGCATTTGAAGTAAATGGCTTAAGACCGATGTTACCGACAATCCAGAATTGGTTATTCGGCGTGTCATCATTGGTACCGACAACATTTGGATTGACGTACATGTCCACATACTGGGGACGCGCCATAGCCCGTGAAGCGGAAGCGCGTAGCAGCAATTCCTGAGACAGTTCATATTTCAGGTTTACGCTCGGCAATACTTCGCTGTAATCGGCGCTACTACTGGTTTGCATACCATCAAGGAAATACACCGATTTGGCATCGGTCGACACATAGCGAACACCAAAATCACCGCTGAAATTGTCCCCGGCAAATTCGGCCATCACATACGCGGCGAAATTTTCTTCCTGGACTTCACTGTAGGCACCAAAATCTTCGTTTTCACCGATGATACTGGCTTTTGCCAGGCGCTTCAGTTCGTCAGCATCAAATTTCATGATTTCATAGTCGCCAGCACCCACATCAATGGTACCGTTTTGCAGGTTTGCGGTGGCAAAACCGTTAACAAAATCATCGCTTTGAATATATTCAAAACGGCGCGACGTGGTTTCGTGCTCGGCATACTTCAAACCGGTCTTCAGCGAGGCGATTACCCCCCACTCCACATCAAAGGTGAGATCACCCTGGATATAGCTTTCTTCATCAGTTTTCGGTGTGCGGTTGAAGTTTGGACCGGTCCCCATGTTCAGTAAGCCCGGATCGTAGCTGGCCATATCAAAACCGGCTGGCAAATCCCAGGTCTGGTTACCACCGGTAAAGTCATAAGTACCACCCGCAATCGATGGCACTAAGCCATCATCCAGTACCATTTCAAAGTCGGTACCACCGGTAGAACTGGTATCGCCGATTTGGAATTTGAACGCATAGCCATCACCGCTGTAATTGACGGTAAGATCAAGGACATCGGAATTCATCGTCGCTTCACGAGGACGCATCTGATAAAAAGCAACATTCAATGGACCAGCGATCTGTGTACCCTGGTTGGTTGCGGTTTGCCCTAACCAGGTAGTATTGCTGCTGTCACCCCAGGAGGTATCTGCCTGAGTCAGCCATAACGCGTAATTGGTATTATCCGCCTCCATCTTCATATCGATATAATTAAGGACGATATCCCAGTTATCGTTTGGCGCATATTGAAAGGTCGCATTCAGCGCGGAACGTTGACGTTCCTGTTCAAATGCGACCGGACCTGCACCCCACTCCCAGAACGCTTCATTACCCTGACGCTGTAATGAACGATCCTGCTTGACGGCAGAAACCAGGGCACCAAAGCTTTCGTCGTTATTTTTCCAGCTTACCAGGCCTGAAAACAACGGGTCAGTTTCTTCGGAATCGGTTTGATAGGAGGCTTCAACAGAGCCATAAACGGACAGCGACTCCAGATCTAGCGGCTTGCGCGTGTTTACGACAACCGTGCCACCGACGCCACCTTCCGCTAGGTCAGCACGAGAGGATTTATATACCTCTAAATCGCCAACCAGCTCTGATGGCAGTAACTCATAGTTAAAACTGCGCTTTGCCGGTTCCAGTACAAACCAGCCCGTTGACGCTACATTCTGGCCATTTAGCGTAGTTAAGGTCAGGTCCTGGCCCGCACCACGGATAGACACCGCAGCACCTTCACCAAACTGGCGCTGAATGGTAATACCGGGAATTCGCTGCAACGACTCAGCAACGTTTTTATCCGGAAATTTGCCGATATCTTCGGCGGTGATTACATCGACGATTGCGTTAGAAAAACGCTTTGCGTTGAGGTTTTTTTGTTGGCTTCCCCGAATACCGGTGACCTCGATAACCTCCATATCCTGGTTATCTACAGACTCCTCGGCAGCCAATGCTGATGCGCTGGCACCAGAAAGGACCATAGCGATACTGCTGGCAAGCAGCCGCTTTTGGAATTTGAATGACGACATCTTCTTGTTCCTTATATATTTTTTATTTTTTTCACTCTATGAATTGCCAGTCTGTAAAATCATCACGGTTCATCCCTTTTCCCCGTTATTGACTCACCAAAATGACAACGCTGTCATAAAGCTTAATAAAACCATACACGTAATTTTTAATTTTGAAAAGATTTTTTTTATTCTGGAATTTTTGCTTAAAACGCAGTCAATTGGCTCAGTAAAGCTAATCTACAGGCTAATAAAATCAGTAGCTTATGATTATGATAAATTGATACTACGGCTGAAAGTTTACAGGTTTTATTACTGCTTCGAGTGAAGATTTTGTGCAATCGGAACCATCAAGGGGTTGGGTATTTGTCATCGCAATTAAATTTGACGTATAGTAAGCCGATATTGATCGCTCGAATACGCCAGTGGTATAGACAGGCATTAATAAACAATAGATTTCCCTGTTGCGCAAGCCCGGCGTTACCCCCACCAAAGACAAGGACAGATGTACCATGAAGGTCACCATTAATGATGTAGCCCGCCATGCCGGAGTATCAATTAAAACCGTATCGCGAGTGATCAACCAGGAAGCCTCTGTTCGTAGCGCAACCCGGGAAAAAGTGGAAGCCGCCGTCAAGGAGTTGAATTACCAGCCAAATGCGGCAGCACGCAACCTTGCCGGCAGTAAGTCATTCAGTATCGCCTTTATCTACGATAATCCCAATGCCTATTATGTCATTGATATGCAAAATGGTATTTTGCAGGAGTGCCGTAAACAAAACTTTGAACTGGTGATTCACCCCTGCAATGCAAAAGCTGAAAATATAATCGATGAAATCACCACCATGATCCGTCATTCCCGGATCTCAGGAGTGGTGCTGACGCCACCGTTTTCAGAAATGCCGACGGTTATCGAACGCTTAACCGACCTTGGGGTTAATTTCGTGCGAATTTTTTCTGGTCATGATGCGCCGGATGGCATTTCGCCATGCATCATGGTTAATGACTTTGATGCCGCCTATGCAATTACCGAACACCTGATTGCACTCGGCCACAAAGCTATCGGGTTTATCAGTGGCGGCAAGGAACATAAGTCTACATTTGAACGAATCGAAGGTTACCGACAAGCACTTAATAAGCATGACATCAAGGTTGATGAAAGCCTGATCATCGATGGCGAGTACTCGTTTGATTCCGGGGTTACTGGTGCGACCGAGTTACTACAGCGCCAACATCGTCCAACGGCGATTTTTTCCTGTAATGATGAAATTGCCGCCGGGGCGTTGTTCGCCTCTCGCCTTGCCAATATCGCCATTCCCGAAGATTTGTCGATCGTGGGCTTTGAAAACAGTCCATTCTCGAGGCAAACCTGGCCGAAAATTACTACCGCAGATCAACCGAACCAGACCATCGCCCAGAATGCGACTGCGCTATTAATCAGTGAAATTCGTAAACAAAAAGCCGACGATATCTGCCAGCAGTTTACCCCGACTTTACTGGTGCGCGACTCGACCAGCAAAGCGAAATCTGCCGCCAATTAAAGCTGGGAAATGCTGGCGATAAGGGGTTCTTTAATGGTTAGCGGGCGGAAGCTTGTAGCCATAACCCCTTAAGAAATGTCGGACACTGGCAGCGATATAGCGCTTTACCTCGTCGATGCTCATTGGCTGTTCAATGTTGTACTCTTTCTGCATCCAGATCTCTCCCTTAATCATCGATAAAAACTGAATCGCAGCGGTGTGCACATCGCCAATGGCGAGGATATCCTGGCGTTTATACCCGGCTAAGATATCCCGGACTTCGGCGATCACCCGTTGCGGCCCCGCCTGGTAAAACAACCTCGACACATGCGGGTAGCTGGTCGATTCATTGATACAAATACGATGAATGGCCAATGCCTGCGGAGACAGTAGCAGGGCCAGGAAATGCTCGGCATATTGACACAAGGTGGTGTAAGGCTCACTGTCCTCGGGACTTAGCGTAGATGTGGAAATAAATTCTTCACAGCGGGCGGATATGGTGGCAACAAATAAATCATCTTTGCTGCCGAAATGACTGTACACCGTCTGCTTTGACACCCCCGCGGTTTTTGCAACCAGATCCATACTCGTCGCAGAAAATCCTTTTTCACAGAACAACTCTGCAGCCGCATCGTAAATCTGCTGACGTTTTTCTTCACTCTTACTTCTGGTTTTCGGGGATGACACGCAATTCTCCAGGTAAACAATATCGCTGACCAAACCAACTTTCGCTCGTAATCATTATCGATATCTTTGTAACTCATTTCTAAAGAATTGTAACAAATCAAACTAGACAGTCCAGTTTAAACTACCTAAACTAGACTGAACCGTCCAGTATACTTTGTGATTATGATTCGCCAACGCCAACAACTAAAACCGCTTTTTAGCCGTCGCATGCCACAAAAATGCCCGTTGCTAGCCACCTTATTGGCCATTCTGTTATTGCCACTGACTGGCTGTAATGAGCTGCAAACCAGTACCACCAGTACTTCCTCACAGAAATATCATCATCAGGTTGAACCCCACCGCCTGAAGGCACAATCGGGGTATTATGTGGAACGCAAGTTTGCTGGCACAGTGCGTTCCAGGCAATCGGCCCGACTAATGTTTGAAGTATCCGGACGAGTGGATTCAGTGCTCGCTTTTGAAGGGGACAAGGTCAAACAAGGGCAAATTCTGGCAACCCTGGACCAGGAACTACTCACCATAGAGCTGCAACAACTGAGCGCTCAACAGGCTCAATTTAAAGCCCAGCAAGCGTTGACCCAGGCAAATTTGCGCCGGGTCAATGCCTTGATTGAACAGGGCTACACCTCGGCGCAGAGTAAAGATGAGTTAATTGCCGAAATGCAGGTATTAAATGCCAACCTGCAACAAGTGCAAGCCAATATCGATGCCAAACATTATCAGTTAAAGCGCACCGCTATCACCGCTCCATTTGCCGGAACCATTAACAAACGGCTAATCAATAAAGGTGAGCTGGTGTCACCACAGACCATGGCTTTTGAATTGCAGCAGGGTGAGCAAAATGAATTGAAGGTCGGGGTGCCACAGCACCTTGTCGGAGCAATTGCTGAGCAGACTCATCATCAGTTACTGATTGACGAGGCAAAAATCGACGTTGACAATGTTTCTATAAACAGCGATATCAACCCTCTCAGCCGGACGGTACAGTTGCGTTTTCGATTACCGGATACATTGGCGGTTTATAATAATCAGCTCGGTTATCTGGATTATCAGCAATATATAAAAGCGGATGGTTTCTGGGTGCCCCTGTCGGCCATTACTGACGGTGTTCGTGGCGTCTGGAACGTTTATATCCTCAGCCGTGGCGAACAGGATCTGTTTACCATACAACCGCAGACGGTGGAAATTCTTTATGTGACTCAGGACAGTGCTTATATCCGCGGACAACTGGATAACGATGCCTTAATCGTAAAAAGTGGACTGCAACGACTTGTCAGTGGTCAACTGGTTCGCGTTAAAGAGTTGGTAAGTGCACCATGATTGAGATCTTTGTTCGCAATGGTCGCCTGATGGCGCTATTGATCATTTTGTTGGTGGTAGCAGGTTTAGCATCATTATCGGCCCTGCCCCGCTCCGAAGATCCGACCATGGAAAACCGCTTTGGCCTGGTGATCACCCAGTACCCGGGTGCCAGTGCCGAACGTGTCGAAGCCCTGGTGACCGAAAAAATCGAGCAAAAGTTGCAGACATTGTCAGAGATTGAATACCTGGCATCAACGTCACGGCCCGGAATTTCAGTTATTCAGGTAAAATTAGAGGGTCACATTACCGATTCCAAACCGGTATTTTCCCGAATTCGTGATTTACTTGCCGACGTGTCCCCGCAATTACCCGCGGAAAGCTCACCACCAAGGTTCGACGAAGAGCGAAGTTTCGCCTACACCCGATTGATCGCCTTAAACTGGCAGGATGACAACCGGGACGCACAACCCGACCTACTGATTATGGGCCGCTATGCCAAAGAGTTGCAAAGCCAGCTGCGTCTGGTAGCCGGTACCGACATCGTTGATATTCACGGTATCAATGACGAAGAGATCGTGGTTGAACTGGACCAACAAAAAGCAGCGCTTGCCAATATTTCGGCACAACAGGTCGCCCAGGCGGTCCTGGCTGCCGACGTCAAAGTACCAGCCGGTAAGTTGTTTAATGCCAATAATCAACTACAGATTGAAGTCGTTGGTGCCCTTGATAGCCTGCAGCGAATCAGAAACATTCCCCTGCGCAGCGACGATAATCAGATTCTACGCATCGCCGATGTCGCCAATGTCACCCGGCAATTGCAGCAACCCTTATCAGAAATTGCGATTATTAATGGCAAACCGGCATTAGTAGTCGCCACCCGAATGGTTCGCGGTATCCGCATTGATCAATGGAGCCAGCGTGTCGATGCGAAAACCGAGGAACTTGCCAAATTGCTACCATCGAGCATGTCATTGCAGGTTCTGTTCGATCAAAATACCTATACCGATGCCCGCTTAAGTGACCTGGTCGATAACATTCTGCTGGGCTTTTTGATCATTGCCCTGGTTCTGTTTATCACCCTGGGCTGGCGCGCGGCAATCATTGTTGTCGTTTCCCTGCCATTAACGGTGTTATTTACCCTGTCGGTGATGAACTTTACCGGTTTACCCATACACCAGATGTCTGTGACCGGTCTGGTGGTGGCGCTGGGGATCATGGTCGACAACGCGATTGTCATGACTGACAGCATTCAACAACGAAAGCAACGTGGCATTAATGGCCTGCAGGCAGTGTTGCAGTCGGTTCGCCACTTGTGGTTACCGTTACTCGGCTCAACCCTGACCACCATACTGGCATTTATGCCCATTGTGCTGATGCCTGGTGATGCCGGTGAATTTATTGGTGGCATCGCGTTAAGCGTGATTTTCTCGTTAATTGGTTCTTACCTGATCTCTCATACCATAGTATCCGGTTTATCCGGTCGATTTGTGAAACGAGACCAGGCACCGCACTGGTATAACCAGGGATTACGTATTAATGCGCTGGAGCAGCACTTTCGCAACAGTCTAACCTGGTCACTACGTTTCCCTAAGACCATTATTGCCCTGGTATTTTCCTTACCGATCGCCGGATTTATCGCCGCCGGCAGCCTGTCAGAGCAGTTTTTTCCGCCCTCTGACCGTGACATGTTTCATATTGAGGTGTTTTTACCTCCGCAAAATAGTATCAATGCCACCAAAGCGCTGACTGACGAGATTAGCACTGCATTATATCAACATCAGGGTATTGAAGATGTTCGCTGGTTTATCGGCAAAAGTGCCCCGGCATTTTATTACAACCTGATTGCCGCCAAGGATGGCATGCAAAATTACGCCCAGGCAATGATCACTACGACAGATTTTAAAGAAGCAAATCGCTTGATCCCAAAATTACAGCGCCAACTTGATGACCAGTTTCCCCAGGCACAGGTACTGGTACGTAAGCTGGAACAGGGACCACCATTCAATGCGCCCATTGAAATACGTATTTACGGGCCGAATCTCGATACCTTGCAGGAAATAGGCGCCCGCTTACGCCGCATTTTTTCGGAAACAAAGGACGTGGTTCATACCCGGGCAACATTACTGGCTGGCACACCAAAAGCCTGGGTGAAAGCCGATGAGGACGCGATTAGCACCTTACAACTTTCGTTAGGCGCTCTGGCCGGACAATTGGAAGGAAGTTTGCAGGGGCGACCGCAAGGTTCAGTTATTGAGGCAACAGAATCGATAAATGTCAGGGTTCGAGCCAGTGATGAACACCGACAAGGCATCAGCGATTTAACAAACTTCCCCATTATCAATGCCGCCACTGGTGAATTTATCCCTCTGTCCGCGGTATCTGAAGTCAACATTGAACCATCACGGGGCGCTATTCCGCACCGCGATGGTAAACGGGTCAATGTTATCGAGGGATATTTACGCGCCGGCGTCCTGCCATCGGTGGTGCTGGATAAAATAAAAGCACAAATAGATAACGGCGCACTTGACGTTCCGTATGGATACTCGCTGGAAATTGGTGGCGAGTCTGATGCCAGAAATAAAGCGGTAGGGAAGCTGTTGGGCAGTGTTGGCATTATCCTGACCCTGCTCATCACAGTTGTGGTGTTGTCGTTTAATTCATTTCGAGTATCCGCCGTAATATTTATCGCCGCATTTATGTCGATGGGCCTGGGCTTATTGAGCGTATTTGTCTTTAATTACCCATTTGGCTTTACCGTTATCGTTGGACTACTGGGCTTAATGGGCCTGGCGATTAACTCAGCGATTGTTATATTAGCGGAATTAAAAGCCGACGAAGCTGCCATTCACGGAAATAAAGAGGCTATTATCCATGGCGTGTTAAGTTGTACTCGTCATATCAGTTCAACAACGATTACCACGGTTGGTGGATTTTTACCCTTGATCCTGGCTGGTGGCGGTTTTTGGCCTCCATTTGCTATCGCTATCGCCGGTGGCACCGTGTTGACTACCCTGCTTTCATTCTATTTTGTGCCAGCAACATTTTACTTAATGAGTCGCAAGCGCTCTTTTGATCTGACCGCAAGCTTTGCCAGTTAACCAAAGCAGATAATCTAAAAACGCCCCCATTGGAGCGTTTTCAGTTAAATTCGGGCATTAATGCAGCAAACTGACGACTCTTTGAGCAAACAATCAAAAAGTCGTAATTTTTTCGAAAAAAACAGTTGACGACCACAGGGCAGATTTGCATAATACGCCGCACTTGCTTGAGGCAACTCAGACAAGTGTTTGGAAGGCTACGTAGCTCAGCTGGTTAGAGCACATCACTCATAATGATGGGGTCGCAGGTTCGAGTCCCGCCGTAGCCACCATCCTCGCGGGAGTGGCGGAATTGGTAGACGCGCTGGATTTAGGTTCCAGTATCCTCAGGATGTGAGAGTTCAAGTCTCTCCTCCCGCACCATTTACATTGTTGGGGTATAGCCAAGCGGTAAGGCAGCGGGTTTTGATCCCGTCATTCCGAGGTTCAAATCCTCGTACCCCAGCCACTTTCCTTAAGTGGAGCGTATCAAAGCAAACAATGTAAGAAAGCCCTGAGTTGGGGTATAGCCAAGCGGTAAGGCAGCGGGTTTTGATCCCGTCATTCCGAGGTTCAAATCCTCGTACCCCAGCCAACTTTCCTCATCTGTTTCTCTATCTTTCTTTTTCTATTACGTTATTAATCCCCATTCGTTGTAATTTTAGCGATTGCTAGTGCACGTTATTTCTTGTATCTGTACATTATTTATAATTCCTTAGGCGCCCGGTTCCTTATCCCCCGAATGCCGCTTCTCTGCTTCCTGGTTGTTTTATCTTAAAACGCTTTATTTTATCCCCCTACTTCCGGTATGGTTAATTGGTTAATTAATACCAAGTCCACTAAGTGTTTTCCCACTCAGTGAGAATTTAAAGGCTTTTAGGCAAGGCTTTGATTGCCGAGAATGGTCGCTCCATTGTCAAAATCAATAACGCCGTATAAAAGCCTTTAAAACTCACCCGTAGGGAGTTTATCAGAGGTCCATTTCCGGCCCTAGATTTCAGTAATATAGAATGACTATATCAATGAAATCTATGTTGCAAATGAACCTCTGCCCAAACTCTGAGTTGTGCAAAAACTTAATGGAATTGGTATACGTTATTGATATGAATAATTTTCAATGATTGGTTAACGGAAAAATAATAATTACAACAAGGATAAACACTATGAAACAAGCCGGTTTGTACTTACTAATCGCAGGTATTGCATCATTACTTTTAAATCTTGTGGGCTATGAATTAAAGATCCTGATGTGGGTCGATAATTGGGGAGAAAACGTAGGCTGGGCAATTCGCCTTGGCGCAATCGTCATTGGCGCGGTACTGTATTTTGCCATAAAAGAAGCCCCTGAAGCGGAGCCTCAACAGGAAGTAAAAGAAGAAGCTTAATACTTACCCACTTGCAGCCGGATCGTCGAATCAATGCCTGATGAATCTTTCCGGCTGTCATTTGCTTTTAAATAGGTAACAAATACTAAGTAAAGGAAGACGAAAATATGGTCATTGCAATTATTCTCGGCACTATTTGGCTGGTCCTGATGTTGCGTTCCGGGTTGGTTGAGTACAAATATTATCAATCGGTAAAAAACCTCGAACCAGATATCTGGAATCAACTAGGCTCGCCAGTATACCTTAAAATACCTATGGTATTCGTTTCAGCAAAAGGCGCCGCTCTCTTAAAAGAAGCAACTAATGCCACCGTGTTAGCCCTGGCAGCCAAACACCGACAGGCCGGTATTCAATTTGTTTGCTACGTGATGCTGGTGCTAATAGGCGCCATTGCCTATTTCAAGTTGGCATAACAGGCTTTATTAAAAAAGCCCACTTACAGCTTAAAGCTTGCGGCTTACAGCATGCAGTCAGGTTAGCGTGTCTGAACGCTCCTTTTCGACCACAATTCAACCACCTCAAATCTTTTTTCAATTTTCGTCACAAAAAAGCTTGCGCTTTAAAATGCCTTCCCTATAATGCACACCGTTCGCGGGAGTGGCGGAATTGGTAGACGCGCTGGATTTAGGTTCCAGTATCCTCAGGATGTGAGAGTTCAAGTCTCTCCTCCCGCACCATTAAAAAACTCCGAAGCTAATTTCAGTTGAGATTAGCTTCGGAGTTTTTTTCGTTTATACGTCAGAAAAATCAAGGGGTCAGAGTCTGAGCTATCCCCACAAATAATTCAGAGAAAACAAGGGAATAAATAGATAAATTCGAA
>NZ_SWDB01000029.1 GCF_005116735.1 Thalassotalea mangrovi
CTACTATCTCCAGTAGAGTATGAAACACGCTATCAAGAACAACTCAGAAGTGTCTAAGTTATTGGTGGCGATTCAGTCCTCACGGTATTGTTCTTAACGAATGCAGAGAACGTTAGAAATCGTGCATAACGAGGGAACACCAGATGAGCATTTTCAAATTGAGACAAATAAATACCAAATTAGTGATTTCTTATTTATTGCTGGCTAGCACGTTATCGGCTCAACCTGTTCTGGCTGAACAAAAAAAAGTCAAAGCAGACGAAAACTTGGAAGTGATTCAGGTATATGGCGAGAAACCCCTGACATTTTTATTAGACCAGGTCAAAATGGCTGAACTGGATTTTTACGACTCGTTAAACCCGTTAATTGAAAACCCTGAGTATCAGGTAACCTGCAGACGTGAAAGGCGACAGGAAATTGGCAGTACATCGTTACGGATCAAACAAACTTACTGTTTACCCAACTATTTTCGCAATCGCATGGCTCAGGAAACACAGGAGGCTATGTTATCTGGCCGTCCCAATCCAACGTCAGCACAAATAGATGCTTTGGTAGTGCGTAAAAAAGAACAGGCTTACGCTGAAATAACAAAAATCATCGAACAACACCCTGAGCTTCTGGAAAAACTGTTAAAGTTGGAAAAAGCTAAAGTCGCCTATGAAGAAAAACTGGCTGAGACTGAAAAGTAACCTGAACAGGGACCATTGGCCTCTCTGGTCCCAATAATTTACTATACACGAGTCAAGGTTAAATAAATCACACCGCAGGATTTTCTGGTTTTTATCAACAACGTCCACATTCGCTTTCCCCTCTTTACGCATACTTACATATTCGATTGACTCGATAATACAAACGTTTTGTTTCGCTAAAAAGCGCATAGCCTTTTGGTAGTTGGCTGTATCTGGACTACGATTTAATACTAAATGATTCGTAACAAAACCAGAGGCTTGACAATGAACTTCCCTATCGGCTCTAACCTGCTAAGGCGTTTTTTGATTCACATGTTCGCGGTGTTGGTCATCGGTTCCATACTAACTGTCACTGCTAAAGCAGCAGATAAACCCAATATCCTGGTGATCTGGGGTGATGATGTCGGTATGTGGAACATCAGTGCCTATCACCGCGGCATGATGGGAGGCAGTACTCCCAATATTGATAAGATTGCCAATGAAGGGATGATCTTTATGGATCATTACGCACAGGCCTCGTGCACCGCCGGTCGGGCGGCGTTTATCACTGGCCAGTATCCAATCCGTATTGGTCTTAGTACCGTCGGTTTACCCGGTGCAAAACAAGGGCTACAGGAAAACGTCCCGACTTTGGCTGAGATGTTAAAAGACCAAGGATACACCACCGGTCAGTTTGGTAAAAATCACCTGGGCGATCGGGATGAACACTTGCCCACCAACCACGGCTTTGATGAGTTCTATGGCATCCTCTATCACCTGAACGCCGGCGAGTATTCGGAACAATATGACTACCCGAAAGACGATAAAACTCAGGAGCGCTTTAACCTTAAAATGCGCGGTATTATTCACTCCAAAGCCCTTTCCGATGGTGGCCAGGATATCAAAGATCTTGGCCCGTGGGGCCGCGAGGTGCAACGCAACATAGATCAGGATGTACTTGAGCAGTCAAAACGCTTTATTAGCGATGCGGTAAAAGACGAAAAGCCATTTTTTGTCTGGCACAACACAACCCGAATGCACTATCGCACTAATTTAACCAAGGAATACGAAGGTAAAAGCGGTTATGGTTTGTATGCCGACGGGATGATGGAGTTGGATGATGATGTCGGCGAACTGCTAGAGTTGCTTGAAGAGCTCGACGTAGCAGACAATACCCTGGTGATGTTCTCCACCGACAATGGTGCTGCTTCTAACTCTTGGCCCGATGGTGGTAACCAACCATTTCACGGTGAAAAAGGTGTTGGCGGCTGGGAAGGCGGTTTTCGCGTTCCAATGTTGGTCAAATGGCCGGGTAAAATTCCCGCTGGCACGCACACCGGTGAATTCATGACGATGGAAGACTGGGTTCCGACCATCATGTCAATTGTCGGTGAGAAGGATATCAAAGAGGAGTTGCTCGACGGCTTGAAAATCGCCGGTAAAAAGCAAAAATCTCATCTCGACGGTTACGATCAAACCGATATTCTGTTCAATAAAGGGCCATCGAAACGTAAAGAGTTTTACTACTTCACCGAAACCACCTTCCATGGCATGCGTTACGGTGACTGGAAATTCCTGTTTATTGACCAACACGAATGGTTCCGAGCCACTCAAGAAACAATGACAACCCCCTACATTATCAACTTAAAACTGGATCCGTTTGAGCGCTTTATCGAAGCACGTGGCTATGACGAATGGGCAGAAAATCGTTCCTGGACTCTCGGTCCTGCAGGCGCCCAAATAGTACAATTCGTCAAAAGCTTTGAAGAATTCCCTCCGACTCAGGCGAGTTTCTCAGCACAGGTTTCTGAAGTCAGTAAATACATTAATTCCCAGGCGGTGAATCGTTAAGAAAGATTGCTTGCTGATGCACATATTCAGAGCGTGGTAACCCGCGCTCTTCGCCTCTTTTTACTGGGCTCTGCGGCCAGCTCACTCCCCTTTGATTTAATGTGGAGAGTTTTGGTTTACTGGCTTCGGTAAATTGATTGTGACAATTACCCGTTAAAACACCTCGGCCGCATCATCAAAAGATTTGAACTCCAGTGGGTTTCCACTGAAATCGAGGACGAACATGGTTTGTTGCTGGCCACGTTTACCCTGATAGCGACGCTGGGGTTTGATGATAAATTCAACGTTCGCTTGTTCCATCCTTGTTGCCAGTGATGAAAACTGTACCGGGCTGAGCAGACAACCAAAATGTGGAATTGGTACCGACACGCCATCGACCTGGCCGCAAAAATCGAGCGGTTCGACACTTCCCAGGTGTGCTGACAATTGATTACCGAATAAATCAAAGTCGACCCAGGTATCCGTTGAGCGCCCTTCTTTACAACCAAGAATATCCATATAAAAGGCTCGTGTACTGGCCAGGTCTTTAACTTTAAACGCATAGTGAAAGGGGTTAATCATTATCTATTCCTCTGGCGAACGATATTCCCGTTCGACTTTTACCACTTGTACCCGATAATCTGCATACCATTTTTGCTGTCCAATTTTTTGCGCCTGCTTATGCAATGGGTGTTGTTTCCACGCAAGAATGTGTTGCTCCGATGGCCAATAAGAAATGGCTATTTCCTGATTGCCCTCGCTAATGCTTTTAAACTCAAGGCAGCCAAACTCAGACAGCGCCAACTCCCGCAATCGCTCAGCCATTTGCAAATATTGATCGTCTGTTTGGCGAAGGGTTGCGGAAAATATCACCGCGAATGCAGGCTTGTTAGTGGCCATAACTGACTATCCTATGCAGTTTCCAACCCGCCTTGGTTTGCTTCCAGATATGTAAAAATTTAAACGTACCACAATCGAGGTGATCGTTTTCCATATGACAAAACTCATGGCTGCCAGTTTGAATTGCACCAAAACCTTTAACCGGGTGCACTTCAAAATCTTCCGTAATCAGGCGTCTGGTAGGCCTGTCGGCCCGACTCAATAAGTTGTTTGTGTTCTCAACATTCTGCTGATAATTACTCAGTCCACCCATATCGTGATAAAACTCAAGCTCGGGGGTAAAGTAATGATTAACAACGTCCTTATTTCCCTGGTTAAAGGCAGTAAAGAACGCTTGGTCCTCGGCAAATATCACTTTGGCTAATTCTGGATCCACCTGCTGACTGAAATCAATTGCCTGCTGAGCCGTTGGATTAGCATAAGAGCATGACAAAGGCGGCGAGGCTAACCACATTACCAGCATCACTTTATAGATATTCTTCATCGTTTTCCTTCTTAGTTTGCTGATACCTTTTAAACACAACCGGTGATTAAAATTTACTGTATTTGGCAAAGCCGTTACAATCGGCATCAACAGATAGTTTCGGTAAGTTACCCATGTCCCAAATATGCCCTTGCGGCTCCGCTCTTACGTATTCTGATTGTTGTCAGCCATTGCATCAGGGGTTAAAAACCGCCGAAACCGCAGAACAATTGATGCGTTCTCGGTATAGTGCCTACGCCCTGAAACTGGGGCCATATCTAGAACAGACCTGGGCTCAGGCAGAGCGAGTAAATAACTCCCTTGCTGACATTCAGCAGTGGGCAGAGCAGACCGCCTGGCTAAAACTGGAGATCCTTGCTACCGATTACACCGCTAATGATTTTCATTTTGTTGAATTTAGCGCTCAGTATCTGCATCAGGGCAAGCGTTGGCTAATGCAGGAAAAATCACGTTTTTGTCGGGAAGACGGTCTATGGCGTTATTTAGACGGCGACGTCAAGGAACACCAGTTGCTGGCAGAGATAAAACGCAACGACCCCTGCCCCTGTGGTAGCGGTAAAAAATTCAAAAAGTGTCATATGTTGCTAAATGCCTGATACCATTATTAACACCGCTTTTCGACACAAAAAAGGGCTCTACTGTCGTTGCCAACGCTCGAGTTCTACTCTTGTTCCCTGCTCGTTAAAACGTTCGACAATCCAGGTATCTCCTTCGATTCGATAGCTGAAAACATAACGCTGATTCGGTTCATGGGTAAATGAGGCCAGACTCAGGGTTTCCTAGTATCGGTTCTTGTCAATTTTGTAAGTCCCTGCTCCCGATGCCCAGAACTTGCCATCGTCCATAACTTTCAACGCCGTCATCTTCACATCCCGATACTGCATTAAATCCCCTTTTTCATCGATATATTCACCATCAATAAGCTTCCATGTCCCCGCTAACGGCGATGATAATTCTTTGGGCGTTGCAGCGTCGGATTTAACCGACATGAAAAGTGCCGCGATACAAAAAACGACGAGTAAAAAGGCAAAGTTTTTCAACCAGGAAGGGATGCTCATAGCAGCGCTTATATTGTTTTTTTATTTAATGCTAACCTACTGTAATCAGCTCAACTAATCAATCCGTAAAACACTAACAAATTAAAGGGCTGCTGCACTTTATCGACCAACAACCGCTAATCCAGGCGTTTTTTAAATCGAAAAGCGGCGACCATCAGTCCCAGCACCGTAAAGACCGCTAACCAAATCAAATCGAAACTCATACTTGAGATGTCGACATCACGCAATACAACGCCTCGGATAAGACGCATGAAATGGGTCGCTGGCAAGGCCTCGGCGATCGACTGTGCGACCTTTGGCATTCCCTCGTAAGGAAACATAAAGCCGGATAACAATATCGATGGCAGTAACACAAATACCGTCATTTGCATGGATTGCAACTGGCTTTTGGCAATCGTTGAGATGACCAGCCCCAACACTAATGAAGCAGCAATAAATAATAAGGTAATCGCGGCAAGGGCGGCTAAACTGCCGTTTAGCGGCACATGGAAAATAAAGTATCCAAGGCACAGGATCAAACTCACCTGTATCAGGCCAATAAAAATATACGGAATGATCTTACCGAGCATCAACTCAATGGATTTTAGCGGTGTATTAATCAATAACTCGAGATTGCCATGCTCTCGTTCGCGAACGATGGCGGCGGATGTGAACATAATCATGGTCATCGTCAGGATCACTGCGACAAGGCCAGGAACAATATTAACCACGGTTCGTTGCTCCGGATTATACAGCAGGGTAACTTCAAACGTGGGGATGCTGCGGTTCGCTGGCTTACTTAATAACTCTGCTAACGGCATGTTTCGCAGGCTTTTAATGCTGGATGCGACCATCGTATCGGAACCATCGGTTAACCATTGCGCAATAGGACGTGAGGTTTCCTCATCGGTTGCCGGCGGAGTTGCCAAACCAACCGTACCATGGCGGACCAGGCGTTGACTGACATCTTCAGGAATGATTAACACGGCCCTGACTTCCTGCCGGGCTATCGCCTGTTCAGCCTCTGGCACCGTGGCATACTGGCTTTTAAAACTAACCACCTGAGTCGCTGATACTGTTTGTACCAAGATTCGACTTAGTGCCGTCTGGCTCTGATCTACCAGCCCCACCGGGATATAGCGAACATTGGTATTAATGGCGAAGCCGAACAACAACAATTGAATAAGCGGGATCATCACTACCATGCCAAAGGTCATCCGATCTCGCTTTAATTGCATCAGTTCCTTATAAAAAATCGCCTGAATTCGATAATAAAAATTCACCCTTGCCCCTTCCCTGTGCAAGTGACAAATACATCTTCCAGACTGGGGCGGACTCGTTTTAAACTGCGGTAATCTTCGCTGGGTAACTGGTTTTGTAGCCAGGTATCCGGTTGCTCAATGGTTTTATCAACCAAAACCCTTAAACGGGTGCCTAACTGAGCGGCACTGATCACTTCAGGGTGGGAGATCAATGCTTGTTTCACTTGTCTGTTATTGTCACTTTGTAGTTCGACCACATGAGCATTCATCTCTTCCATCAATGCCTGTGGACTGCCATCAGCACGTTTAATGCCGTGTTCTAATATCGCCAGGGCGTGACACCGCTCTGCTTCATCCATGTAATGGGTGGAAACCAGTATGGTGGTGCCAGCTTCACTTAAATCAAACAACTTTTCCCAAAAATCACGGCGTGACTCCGGATCAACCGCAGACGTTGGTTCATCCAGAAACAACAGTTGTGGCTTGTGTAAAACCGCCGCTGCCAAAGCGAGACGTTGGCGCTGGCCACCGCTCATTAGCCCGGCAAAATGATTGGCGAGCTCCTCAAGGTTATACAATTGCAGCAGTTCATCAATACGGGTGCTCTGGGCTGTCCCATGAATACCATATATTTTGGCGACAAAACTCAGGTTTTCACGAACCGTCAAATCTCGATACATCGAAAAAACCTGGGTCATATAGCCAATGTGATACCTGAGTTTACTGGCCTGCTCCGGCAATCTCATGCCAAGCACATCCACCTGACCTTCAGAAGGTGTCAGTAATCCGGTCAGCATACGAATGGAGGTGGTTTTGCCACAACCGTTGGGGCCAAGGAATCCATAGATTTTGCCACGTTCAATGTCTAAGTCGAGATTTTGCACCGCCTTAACCGAACCAAAATTCTTTGCCATCCCCCGGGATCGAATCACCAATTCGTTTGTGTCCCTCGTAGCAATGCTCATGGCAGATCTACCTGGACCGGTACACCGCTGGCTAACTGCTGGTGTTGACTGGAGAGCTGTATTTCTGCCAGGTACATTAACCGCGCGCGTTCATCTTGATTGAGGGCATAATAAGGAGTAAATGCGGGTTCATTGGAGATCCAGCGAACCGTACCTTCGATGCCAGCGTCTAATCCATCAACATGCAGGTTTAGCTTGTCTCCGACATGAATTTTGATCCGATAGGGTTCGGGCACATATACCCGGGCATAAGGCGCATCGCCTGCCATCACGATAGCAACCGGACTGCCAAGGGTCACCCGTTCACCAAGGTTCCAGGGTAGATTGTCTAAAATTCCGTTGCGGGTTGCACGAATGGTTAAATCGGCTAGTTTTTTTTGCTGGGCAGATAACACCGCATTAGCAGCGTCCAAATGGGCTTCCGCCATCTGAATATCTTCAGGTCGCGAGCCATTTGTGAGTTCCCTGAGTTCTTCTTCGGCAGAATCCAGTGCTGCCTGATCCGAATCCCGGGTGGCTAACGCCCTCGATAAATTGGCCTTGGACATCAGGTTCTGCGCGGCAAGTTCTTCGGCTCGCTGATAATTAGCCTGACTGTCAACCAATGCGGCGCGAGCACCTGCCACTTTGGCACTGGCAGCCGCCACCTCTTCTTCCCGGGCACCATTTCTCAGTTTTTCTAAATTCGCCATGGCCTCAGCCACTTCCGCATGTGCCTTGGCAACTTCCGCTTTTTGTGCCGTGTCATCCAGTTGTGCTAACACCATGCCTTTTTTAACCGGGCTGCCCTGAGAAATCGGTAATGAAACTAGTACTTCGTTAATGGTAGCGGTATGGGCTATACGATCCCTTTCCAGGGTACCCAGAGCTACCTGAGTTTGCCGTTGTTCACAGCCAGCCAACACCAGTAAGAGCAATATAAGTGGTAATGATTTCACCCCAAACCCTTAAATTTATCAGAGTGTTATCACATCATGGGGTAGCAAAGAAAGAATCGCAAGAAATTTAAGATTGGCTATTTATACCATTCACATTTCTCCGGACGTTGAGGTATCAGTCTGCGCCGCATCCGCACCGACTCTGGTAAAGGCAATAAAGCAGTGATCACGAGCTAAGCAATGGACATTGGTTGGGTAGCACCAAGGCGATTTGCTTACCTACGACGCTAAACTCAATATCTTTGGCAGAAATGGGCTCACCATCCAGGTTTATCGGCATCGGATCGTCGACGCGCCAGCGAATGGATTTCGCCTGAATCCGTTTGACAAAGTTGCCCGTTGCTTGGGTGCTGTCCTGAATTTCCAATAATTCGCTTAATACCTCAGATATGGCTTGTGGGGTAAATTCACTGATTGCCACCAGGTCCAATAAACCGTCATCAATGACGGCACCAGGAGCCAATTGTTGTCCTCCTCCGGCCTGGCGGCCATTGCATACGGCGGCAACGATAACATTAATATCTTCCTTAGCCCCATCGATTTCGACTACACCGGGAAACGGGGTAAAGTTTATCGCCTGCAACAAGCCTGTTAAGGTATATGCACCACCACCTAAAAAGTTTTTTAAAGCGGTTGGGGTTGATGAGGTCACCTGGGCGCCAAAGCCTCCACTGGCAACATTGATGTAGAAATGCTGGTTGGCTTTCGCCACGTCAACCCAATGTGACTCACCGGTAATGGCCAAATTAAGTGCTTGAGTCAAATTTTCTGGGATCCCGGCGGAAACGGCAAAATCATTGGCGGTGCCCAATGGCATGATCCCTAACTCGGGACGTTTATCTTTGTCGAGCAGCATCATCGCGCTAACCGCTTCGTTAAGCGTACCATCACCGCCAGCAGCAACAATCCGCCTTACACCTTGTTCACTCGCCTCTTTTACAAAACGCTCAATATCTCCACTTTCATAGGTGACACGAACCTCAACTGGCCATTGCTCACGGCCTGTATCAATAGCCGCACGTACTTCCTCCAATCCAGCCTTTTTTCCATTTAACAGTACTCTGACCGCACCTGCCATTATCTAATTTTCCTCGTCGCTAGCAAACGTTCCCTGTTGCCGACGAGGCCAGGCGATGACGAATTTGGCACCGCCCAATTCTGCGGAATCTTCAACACTGGCGCTGCCATGATGCCAAACCATGATTTTATTGGTGATTGCCAGGCCCAGGCCTAAGCCACCAGTATCCTTATGGCGACTGGGATCAAACCGGGAAAACGCGTCAAAAATAACTTTCTTAAATTCATCATCGACACCTTCTCCATTATCTTCAACACAGATTTGGCAAAGTTTCTGGTCCGCAGTTACTGATACCAGAATACGATCTTTGGTATATCGAACCGCATTTTCCAGCAAATTAGCAACGGCTCGATTAAGAAAGTGAGGGTCATATTCAATTAACAGTTCCGATTCTGTCGGTTTCAACTCGATCGAACCATCATAGTGAAGCGAGGCACTGTGCACTTGATGGCGCAACAGCTCAGTTAAATTACCCATCGAAAAACTTAAATTAGGTTGCTCATTTTCAAATGACGCGTATACCAGCATCTCTTTAACCAACACTTCCAGTTCGGTAATGTCATTGGTTATGTTTTCCAGGTATTTTTCCCGATCTGTGTCTTCACGTGCTGCCTTAAGTACTTCCAGGGAAAAACGACTTCGTGCCAGTGGTGTCCGCAATTCATGGGCAACGGCGTTGGTCAGCTCTTTGTGTGAGGTAACCAGTGAGTTGATACGACCTGCCATTTTATTGAATGTCTGGGCGATTGGACCGATCACAGAAGAATGGGTGTTGAGCACCTTTGCGTTATAATTTCCCTGCTTAAATTGCTGCAAAGCCCGATCGAATTTGCTCAAATCCCGGGAAATAGGCCAAATCCAGACCAGTAACACTAATCCCAGCGCCAGGACAACGACCAGGCGGATGATTGCGGCCGTCCGCGGACGGGTTGGCGACTTCACTGGGCCCAGGACAAGCACTTTATCTTCCTGCTCCATCACATGAAACATGGTGACATTTTTATCATCGTAATAGACGCTGATATTATCAAAGACAATGTGATTGGAGTCCGGAGCTATCAGATGGATGTTTTCCCGATCCTCGACCTTCAACGGCAAGGCATAGCGCAATGAAGCCTGCTCAACAATATTGGCCCATTGATAAACCGGTTGCTCAAGCAGATCTTCCTCGACCGCGCGCAACACGGTCCGGTAACCGGTATACGATTCCTCATCCTGCTCGACCTGCATGCTCCAGAATTCGTCGAGAATCCAGTTGAGGATCCCTAAACCAAGAATAATCAGGCAAAATAGAGCGAAAAACGAACGACCTAAATTCACGGGCTAATCCCATGCATCAGCCACAAACAGATATCCCTGCCCCCAGATCGTTTTTATACGAAACGGGCTTTCATTCGAGTCGTGCAGTTTTTTCCGTAATCGTGAGATTCGTACATCGACACTGCGATCCATACCGTCGTATTCACGGCCAACGACGGCTTTGTAGATATAATCGCGATTTTGCACTTCACCGGCACGATTGGCTAACAGCCACAATAAATCAAACTCCTGGGACGTCAGTTCAATGTTCTCGCCATCAAGAATCACCTGTCGGGAATTTTTATTGACGTATAATTTTCCACAGGTTACTTCCCCTTTATCCTGTGCCCCTTTCGCCATTCGACCTCGTCTTAACAACGCGTGAATGCGCGCTAGTAACACCCTCGGCTCTACGGGTTTTGCAACATAATCATCGGCACCAATTTCCAGGCCTAATACCTGGTCAAAATCGGTGCTCTTTGCCGTTAGCATTAAAATAGGGTTTTGATAAGACATACGCAAATCCCGGCACACGGTAAAACCGTCTTTGCCCGGTAGCATTACGTCAAGAACGATAAGATCCGGTGAAAAGGTTTCCACCACCTTCTCTACGGTATCGCCGCGAAACTCTTGTTTAACATGAAAATCTTCGGCGACCAGAAAATCTTTGATAAGATCCGATAACTGACGATCGTCCTCAACAAGTAGTATTTTGGTTAGATTGGCTGGACTTTCAGACATACCCTTTCTCCTGAAACCGGCTCGAATTCGACCAGTCTTGATGAATACCCTGTCATGGATACAACACCATACATAATTGACAGGTTGAGATAAAGTCTTAGTTTAGTAGGAAATTATAGTTTCAGCGGCATTTGTTAAGGGTGCAAATACTTCTTTCGTTCATACCATAAGTATCCAATTAACAGGATCAAGCTCAGCCAAATCCATATTTTATTCAATGGTTGATAATTTACGTCACCGCTACCTTTGGCCATGGATATAGCATTCCCTTTCTCACTATCAACATTGATATTTGCACTTGCCAATTGTTTTTTGTGATTACGGTACGCGATAAAATCTGTTGACGAATAAACGTAGCGCCATTGCCCTGCAATATGTTCGTCTGCGTGCAGCAGAGACACTTTCATCCAACCGGTTTGCCGGGGAAAAATCACACCGCAATATTGCGGTAAATGAGGTTGCTTTTTCAACAACGGAATATCAAGGTGGTCGCCGGTAATCCAGGTAGCCCGCAAAGAATAGTTTTCGGGGCTACTCGCCAAATCCCTGCCCTCAGATTGGCTATCCTTGATGAATACACACAAGGGTTCGCCGTCATGTATTGATAAAAAATCATCGTCGGACTGGGGAAAAAACTGCGACTCAATACGCACCCGAGCGGTGGTTTGCAGCAAATATTGCCAGTATCTTTGATAGTCATCGCGGTTGGAGGAAAGTTGCCATTGATAACTATGGTTCAAGCTGGTTATCGTCAATCGTCCCTCCCCTTGCTGTGCATACATCGCTACCTGTTGCCCTGCAGGATTCTTAATCAGGGTTTCGCCGGCAATGAATTGCAGGCGATTAGCCTGATGGCTAAGAAATGCCAACTGACGGCCATTGGCCAAAGAAAAAAACAACTCACTGGCATTGGCACTAACTGGCTTGTTGGTAACTTCGACATTTGCTATCGCCAGGCCTGAGATTTGTGATAAAACGCCGTTAGTCACGCTATTATCCATCATCACAATAACGCCGAGGCCTGAATTCACCGCTTCGAATAGCGATTGTCGTTCAGCATTTGATAATTCAACCAGCGTTCGGCCATCAAGCAGCAATACATCAATCGTTGCTAAGAATTCTGTTTCCAGCAGTTTGCTATCTGCTGACAGTGTCGAATCAGCGATAGCCGACTTCCCCAGGTTACTGTATTGCAACAGGTACTTGTCCTGACTAATACGCGTGCGAACCATAACACCATGTCCTTGCTGTTGGAGCAGGTTCTTTAAATGCCGGGTCTCAAATGATGGTGCCGACTGCATTATCATTACCGTCATCGCCGGTGCTTCAATAACGGACACCGCAAGCTGTTCAACACGCGATACGTTTTCAAATGGTTCCGTACCAACCGTTTGCGGCTTTACATGCTGGTGCCTGGTGTCCGCTCCTGCAGATTTAACCCCATTCACGGCACCTGAAATCAGGCTTAGCTGATATAAGGTGGTGCCCGCCACATCGGCCGGAAGTTGCAGTGAAAATGACTGTTGATCACTAAGCCCGGTTAGCTGGGCGATTATTATACCACCGGGATCGGTAACCTGCAGGTCATATGAAACTTGTTTATGCCCCTGTATCTGTCCACTCAGAGTCCAGCTTTGACCCTGATAGACTTGCTTAGGCCATTGCAATTTCTTAAACCCAACCGATTGCCATGCTCCAGGGCGGTGCTCAATCTGATCAATGTTTGCCTGTTGATACTGTTGCTGATTAAATCCGTGACCATGTACCACCAGCGGGCCTGAATTTTCATTAAGCCAGTACCAGTGGCTTAAGTCCCTGACGAGTGCCTGCTGTAATCGGCCATCGCTACTTACCGGCTTAACCGGAATTTGTTGTTGCTGCCACTGTTCGACTAGACCCTGGGTGAGCCAGTGACTATCGTTCGGTGCCGCCTGCAAAGATCGGTCTAACTGTGCTGGAGAGACGCCTTGTGTATACAGGTGATTAACAGAAATTTGCTCCGCTTTATCCAGGTTGATTGGCATAATCAACGTCAATACCGATGTAAAAGCCAAGGTATTGAGAACTAACAACGTGGCTTTTTTAAGCCAATGCTGACGCCGATGGCGAACGATACCCCATGCAGTACAACAAAGCGTCAAAAATAAGAGTGCCGCCAACAGAACCTGCTGGTTAGTCAGAATAATTTCAAGTTGCTGCTCTGTTGCAGTGGTAAGCTCTATTCGCATTTCCATTAGGGCTGCTGCCTGTGTTGTTCGCTGGCGCTAGCCGGGGTATTTTTATTGGGCAGCAATAAATCTGGCAGCAAAAAACTCTGGCGCCGATGCATGCTTTTATCCAATTCCGGTAACATTCGATAGACCTGACTTTTAATCTCCTGCCAGCAGGTTTGGCAATTCTCGGGAAGCATTGATTGTTGCGCATGCAATTGCTGGCTCTTCGAGACAAATTGAATTAGCTCTGGCTGATCTTGCAGGCGCTGATTAAAAACCTGCAGAACCTGCTCGATAAGGTTTGTGTTTTTATCACTCCAGTGGCTAAGCGACAGGCTCTGCATTTGTTGATAAATACCGAGCAATTCATCGTCACTGACGTTAATGACCTGCTTTTCATTGATGTGATTGATCTCAGACATATCTCCCTGATAACGTCGTTCTTCGCTAACCGGTGGTGGCTCAAATCCCAGGCGTTTGACATAGATACGATCCGCTTTCTGGGCACGGGTTAAATAAGCTAACGCTTGCTCTTCATGGGGCAACGCCTTATCTGGGCGATGCAACATCAACTCCAGTTCCGCTTGCCACATAAAAGACAGTGCCATTTTCATCAACGCCTTGGGATCCAGGGCATTATAGACACCAACATCAACGTCCTCATGGGCATGGCCGAAGGTATTGATGAGATCGTTTGCTCCGGATAAATCCCGCTCAATCCCCGGGCCGCCTTGGTCAAGGCTTTCGTGACTATGCCCCCCGTCGCCAGCGGCAATGGGTTGCTGTCCATGCTCAACTCCTGGGCCGGTTAAATCAAATGGCTCGCTTGTACCGGATTCATGGTCATCCTCTCCCTGTTGATTCGCATCGTGATCATGCCCATCATTTTCCTCTGCCGATTCCACATGATTAGAACTGGTACTAGCGTTAACGCCTTCATGTTCATCGCCGAGATATTGTCCGTATTTAACTTTCAGATCACTTTGCGCAAAACCCAGTTGCTTTGAAGTGTGATTAAATTCTTGTTCAGACAACAACTGGGATTCTGCTATTAACTGTTTGGTTTCAATGATAATTTGCCGCTGACTTTTAAAATATTCGGGCAGTAATTCTAACACCATGCCATCGGCAAGAATCACGCTATTGTCTTCATCCAACCAGCGCAGGATATAGGTGCGCGAACGGGTTTCGGCTGCCTGCGGTAATCGATTATCGATAGCCACAACGGTAAAATACAGCTCATCACCCGGCTCCATGGCAAGCGTCGATAAATCAAATCGTTTGCTAAGTTGATAACGAGGTATCTGCATATCACCAGAGCCGCTCTGTGCTATACGCTCAGCACCCGCCATTGAATTAACATTTCCTGCAGCAAGTGCTTCGTTAAACCAGCTAAAGTCTAATCCCTGATAATCTTTGCCAGGTTGCATTGCACCGGTTTCATCGAACCCAAGTTGCAAATCTCGAAATTTCACCGCCTCGCCACTACCCTTGGCAATTGAGGCGAGAATGTGTGCATCCTGCAAGCCAAAATCATCAAATACCTCTACCGCCAGTGATATCGTCGGCTCGCTATTCCTATCCAGTTCGGTAATGGTCTTTTTGGGGTTGGAAACCCTTACAACGGGTGCTCTGTCGTTAATCGCTTCGATCGTGTATTGGCTATCGGTGACAACCATAGGAGACTGTTGTTCAACCGTTTGTGAAAAGACAAAACGATAGGTCAGGGTCTGATTGACTACCTGCTTAGCCTCGTAAACCCCATTACCTTTTGCGGTAAAGTTCACCTCACTATCGTCGCTTAACTGGATGATTGCTCTGTTTACTTCCTGATTGAGTGATAACGTCCAGGTGATAGAAGAGCCGGAAATGGCCTGTATCTGCGGCGACTGACTGATATAGTGGCCAATCCCGGTATACTCGGGGGCGTCAATTTTAACCTCTAACTTTTCTATGTTTAGAGGCTCGACTGGGCTTTCGCTCTGATGCCGAAAATCGTCATCAACCGTTACCTCAAGCACCGCTGAACCTCGCAGTGTATAAGCGAAACCCAACAACATAGCACCAATAACAAGGACAATTAACTGGTATCTTTTCGGATAATTAAAAATCTGGGGTAAAAGCGAATACTGGGGTGTGTTTAGCAAGCGACTGACGAATTTCACAGTTCTTTGCTTTTGCAATTTCTCTATTGGGTTTAGCTCGTCAGAGGCTTTAGCAAGCAAGGCACCACTGCGATTCATCCCGGCATAATGATTATCAAGGTAATCAAGCCAGTGTTCAAAACTTACCTCAGTCCAACGCGATTTTTTCAACAAATAAATCAAGGTCATTGATGCGACGAAAACAGATAAAACCGGGTTTGCAACGGCATTGAATTGCTGCGGGTTTTCATCTGCCAGGAATTGCACAAGCCATACAAGGCCCAAATAACAACAAAAGCCGAGAATTAATGAAAAGCTAAAGGCCAGTAAAAATCGCTGGCGACGAAAACGGCGCAAAAGCCATGCGATCTCAGCACAATCCTCAAATCCTAAATCGCTTAACCGGTGCAAGCGATCGACGTTTAGATCCTTGCCACGCCAATAGTCCAATATCCTAAGAAGCCTCATGATCACCTTCCCTGGATTGTCGATGTGGCCGTGATTGCAACTCACTTAACAGACGCTCGGCGATGAACAACAGGCATAGCAGCCAGGCAAAGATTTCCTGCCAGTGATTATATTGCTGTTTCTGATGTTGACTTAGCTGTTGCGTTTTTTGCCTGGCAATGGCTTTTGCCAGCATTGGTCTTGCCGTTACCTTGTGCTTAGCATCTGTACCAATGTTACCGTTGCTATCATCGACCGGATTTAATCGTTTTAACCAGGATTGCGGCAATAAATATTTTTCACTAAATGTATTGTTGAGTTGATTTGAGAATATTAAAAAATACAGTAAATGCGGTAATTGCCGCTGTTCCAGTAAATCCGACCATTGCGGGTGAAAACGGCTATTTAATTGCCATAACCGGATAGCTTCAGACTCGTTGTTCGGTTGAATCTGGCTGACTCTTAATAACGGCGTATTACCCTGTGTCCAAACATCCTGTTGCGACAATATCGGCCATTGCTTATTGCTAAAGGCTGAAGCCTTGTCGTTTTGATTCAACCGTTTTCTGAACAACACTGGCTCCAGCAACATTCCTGCAAATTGGCCGCCCTGTTGTCCAAGGTTAAGCTCGCGCGCTGCAATTTTTTCCTTTTCAGTAACCGCAATTGCATCTTCAATCACGAAAAAGCTGTTACCAGGTAACGAATCAATGACTGATTCAATCACGGTAGTAGGCGTCTCATTATCGGTTAACAAAATAACGCCGGTGGTCGATGTTAATTTGCTTACATCGGCTTTTAACTGCGATGGAAGAATAACTTCTGTGTTTACCTTAGCCAGTCCAGCCAGGTTAATTTGCTGTATTGCCGCTTGTAATTGCAGGGCATGGCTATGCCTGGACTCATTGGCAATGATTAAAATCGCGATATCATTCAATCCTGATGTTAAACCATCGTTAATCACTGCAGATTCAGTGGTAGGAAAATGCCAGTTAAGTTCCGGCTCAATTGGAACCGGGTTTAACTGTAACGCATAGTATTTTAATTGCCGGCTAACATAGAGGTTCAATGGCAAATCATCCTGGTATGCCTGTTGGCTTTGCAGGTATTCAATAAAATTGACAATTCCATGCCACTGGTTTGCCGGTAAGCTATCATCACCGTCAGACTCATTGCAATATTCGGTCAGCCAGATGCGTTCTTTGCCTTGCCCTTTTGCCGTTATCAATTGGCTAAAATCTTCATCGTTGAACTGCGGGTAGCCAGGCACCAGTAAAAACGACAAACTGGATGATTGTTGCGCTCGCTCAGCGATGCGTTCTAAATCGTTCACACTAATGAGTTCGAGATAATCGATACTCAGCAGATTGATTGCATTTGCTTGTCTGGCGCGATTATCATCATTGTTAACCATCAAACCGACTAACAGCAATACGCTAACCAACACCATCAGGCTGCGAATGATAAACAACCGCTTTTCCTGTAACTGGATATGTTTCCTGGCAAAAGGCTTTGTATCTGGCAACAGGTTTAGCTGGGCGAAGTGTAACGGCTCAGGTTTTTGCCGGGTAAACCAATGGATCCAGACAGGAATAGCCAACGCCAGCAAGGCAAGTAAAAAATAAGGCCAGACAATGGTGAGAAACTGAGAACTAAACAACACAAACTACCTCAGCTTCATGCGATTCTGTAAAAAGTGTCGCAGGGCATCATCTAAAGGTTGTTCGATGATGCAGGAGTAAAGCTCAATGCCAAGTTTGTTCATCCGTTGTTTCACCTGCTGCATATAAGCCTGTTGTCGAGTCAAAACATCGGTTTTGATTTGCTCGGCATTAACTATCTTATCCTCCCCGGTTTCTGGGTCGATAAACCGTATCAGGCCTTGATAGCTGAAATTAAGCTCTTGCAAACTTTGCAACTGAAAGACAATGACTTCCCGGTTCTGGCCGGCAAGGCTTTCAATAAATTCAAAAATTTCATCATCCTGCTGACTGAAATCGGTAACCAGGACAACCATATTTGCACTGAGGATCCTGGCCAAATCCTGACGTTGTTGCCCTGGGAAAATACCATGGCATTCGATTTGAGCCAGGTTGACCATAAGTCGTTGCAGGTGACGTTGGCCATTATGCATCGAGGTATCAATCTGCACGGTCGAGCTTTGCGCCGATAAACTAACACTGTCACCCTGTTGCTGCGCCAGATACGCTAACGTCGCAATCAGCATGCGTGCGTATTCAATCTTAGTAAGCGTCGCGGACGTGTTTGCCGATTTTCCGCTAATAGACATGGAGGCGCTGCTATCACAGATAAACTGCACCTTGATATCTGACTCCCGCTCGGCCTGGCGGATAAAATACTTGTCGGAACGGGCAAACAGTTTCCAATCCAGCCGGGCAAGATCATCCCCAGGCTCATAAGCCCGATATTGACTGAACTCAATTCCGGTCCCACGCATCATGCTGGTGTGTGGGCCTTGCAGCAAACCATGCGCCAAGCGCCTGGCGATCAAAGGCAAATCGGCAAGTTTTGACAGGATGTTTGGATCTAGCAGCGTCGACATAAGGTGGCGATCACGTAACTTAATTCAGAGCAGCGGTTGGTTGCGACGTATTATCGACAATAATCTGAATGATCTCGTCACCGTTAATGCGCTGCGCTTCTGCCTGGAAATTTAATAGCAGTCGGTGCCTTAACACCGGATGAATCACAGCCATGATGTCCTGCATAGTAACGGAAAATTCACCGCGCAGGATAGCATGAGCTTTGGCACACAAGACTAACGCCTGGCTCGCTCGAGGACCTGCGCCCCAACTGACATATTGGTTAACTTCGTTAATCGAAGTGGATTGTGGACGAGAGCCCTGTACCAGAGATGCGACGTAAGACAATAACGCATCAGAGATATTCACAGCTCGTGTCACCGCCTGTAACAACAAAATATCCTGCTGATTGATAACCGATTCTACATCCGCATTCAGGCTGCCGGTGGTGCGTTTTAGAATCTCCAGCTCTTCATTAAAATTGGGGTAAGCAACCTGGACAAACAATAAAAACCGGTCTAATTGCGCCTCAGGCAAACTATAGGTCCCTGCCTGCTCCACTGGATTTTGTGTCGCCAGCACAAAAAAAGGTTTCGGCAACTCATAGTGTTTACCCGCAAACGAGATACTGCGCTCCTGCATCGCTTCTAATAATGCCGACTGGGTTTTCGGGGGCGTACGGTTAATTTCATCGGCAAGCAGTATCTGTGTAAATATCGGTCCCTGCTGGAATTTAAAAAAGCGGTCACCACTGGCATGATCGGTTTCCAGGATCTCCGTCCCGATAATATCGGAAGGCATTAAATCCGGCGTAAACTGCACCCGGTTAAAATCCAAATCCATGGTTTTTGCCAGGGTAGAAATCAACAAGGTCTTGGCGAGGCCAGGAACCCCTTCCAGTAAACAGTGTCCCTGGGCCAACAAGGCGATCAACACCTGATCAATGACCTGATGCTGACCAACAATCACTTTCCCCAATTGTTGTTTTAACTGAACAAGTTTTCCCAGTGTTTGATTGATTTGCTGTTCATTAACATTGTCGAGTAAGTCAGCAGTGTCTGTGCTCATCCCTTTCATATTTCCCGTTCTAAATGTTTGCTTATGCAGTCATCGCATAGATGACGATATTGACTGCGAATCGGGTGTTATCAACCCGCAACCAACGCTTATTGCGAAAATCATAATCCCATTCACAGCCAAAATCTTTGTTAGAATACAACACGCCAATGCGACCATTAATGACAATCGCTTTCAGGTAATTGTGCACTAAATCATCACCCCAACCGTTGAGCTCTACGGAAGTACGTGGCGGGCCGTCGAATTCAAAAAAGCTGGAATAAATCGGGTGGTCGTTGGCTATTTTCTGTAATGCATCTTCGCCAAATAATTCCGCCATTTGACGTTCAAAACTGCGGGCAAACATGCCATCAATATCGTGATTACAATCATCAACAAAGACAAAGCCGCCCTGCTCCACATAACGTTTGAAATTATCCGCTTCCTGCGCTGTAAACTGTACCAGTCGATGCCCGGCGAGATAACAAAACGGCGATTGCAACATCTGCGGATCAGACAATGGAATCACCCGTTCACGTAAATCCACGCGCAGGCTGGTATATTCGATCAGTGAATTAAGGACATTGGCTGGCATCCGTTCATCCACTTCCCAATCGCCAGACTCATAGCTTAACCGGGTGAAGAAAAAGTCATAATCGTTAGCCTCGACGTTGCCAACAGCGACATTGGGTAGCGCCAGTGCAGTCGCTAGTGAAGAGATGGATAACAGAAATTGGCGTCGGTTCATAACAAATAAACAGGCGCCGGTCGAAACCGACGCCACTACCTTTGGTTTATCCGAAATGCCTATACCGCATCGGACAGGCTGCTAAAGGTAAAGTCACGAATTTTCATTGGTGGCACCATGCTACCATTGATACGCTCTGGCTTACCCAGGGCCTCGATATTGTTCAGCATCACAATCGGACTTTCATTAAAACGGAAATTTTTAATAGGATACTTTATCTTGCCGTTTTCAATATAGAAGGTTCCATCACGAGTGAGGCCGGTATATAGCAATGTCTGCGGGTCTAACGAACGAATATACCAAAGACGAGTCACCAGGATGCCTCGACGGGTATTTTTAATCATATCCTCTAACGACTGATCGCCACCTTCCATTACGTAGGCATTGGGACGCGGGATATAATCGGTTTCGCTTTTCTTCGCCCAAAATGGAGTATTCGGCATATTGGCTATCACCCCATCTTTAACCCAGTCCATTTTAGTTAATGCATGCCCATTGCCAGCGAACGGCGCCGATGGTGCCAATTGATGCTGAGGATCAGAATAGATATTGACACGTTCATCAAACATCTTCTGACCTAGCTTATTCTTCGGACCTGTCTCACCGTCTTTTAATTTGTTACTCAGAAAGCTTCGCCCTTCATCGGCACTGCGCTGATCAAAGGCATTCATCATATTGCCGAGCAAACCAACGCTGGCCGCAGGTTCAAGGATCACCGTATACTTGCCTGGCTCCAATTCTTTCGCCTCAACGGAATCCATGGCTTTTTGCATGGCAATTGCGGAGGCTTTTTTGGTATCCAGCAGGCTGTAGTCCGAATAATCGCGGGTAACCCAACCAGATCCCTTACCATCATTGGTACGAATGGTGGCGGTAAAATCCACATTCGAAGACTTGTTATAGGCAAATAACCCCTTATTGTTCATGATCGCGGTAAAACCAACGGTCTCTTCCAGGAAACCTGATGCGGTAAGCTCATTTTTGATCGATGGTTTGATCGAATCATCCGCCGCCTGGGCGCGATCAGCGGGACTCACTTTGGCAGTAGAATCAAAGTAGGTCTTGGTATCCAGGTACTTTTGCTTACCAAATAATGGCATGTATTCCGGATTTTCCGGAGCCAGTTTTGCCAGCTCTTCAGAGCGTTCTACCACTTTTTGCAGCGATGCATCGTCAAATTCGTTTATGGTAGCAACCCCGGTACGTTTGCCGAAAGTCGATTGTACCGCTAAAACCAAATCGCTTTGTTCACCAGCGGTAGAAACGGTATTTCGGGCGTAGCGAATATTACCGCCGACCTGACCATCCAGGTTACATTCAACTTCATCGGCCTTGGAGAACCCGATGACTTTGGTTAGCAATTCTTTTGCTTTTTGTTCTGATAATATTGTCATGGACATATTCCTTACAGTATTCGTCGTCAGGACCGAAATTAAACGTTACGGGCCGTGTTAATTACATTGATGTTATTGAACCGAGTTGTCGGGCAACCGTGCGATACGGCGCTGACCTGAGACGGTTGTCCCTTGCCATCAAAGAATGAACCACCAAGACGATAATCGGATTTACCTGCGAGCTGGGCACATGAATTCCAGAATTGCTGGGTATTTGACTGATAGGCGACATCTTCAATCTGCTCAGTAATCTTACCGTCTTTAATTTCGAAGAATAACTGACCACCAAACTGGAAATTATACCGTTGCTGATCGATGGAATAAGAGCCACGGCCAGCGATAAAGATGCCATTTTCTACATCTTTAATTACATCATCTGCCGATAAATCTTTTTCATTGGGCTTCAATGATACATTTGGCATCCGCTGAAACTGGACATCGCGCCAGCTTTGCGAGTAACAGCAACCATGAGATTCTTTCTGGTCGATCATATGTACCTGATCCCGGGTTGCCTGATAGTTGACTAAGACACCGTCTTTCACCAGATCCCACTCTTTGGTCTTCACGCCTTCATCATCGTAAGCCACATGACCTAATGAACCCTGCTGGGTTTTATCGGCAAACAGATTGACAATGTCAGAGCCATACTGAAATTTCCCGCTGCGCCATTTGTCCAATGTCGCGAAACTGGTACCTGCATAATTCGCTTCATACCCCAGTACCCGATCCAACTCTAATGGATGACCTACCGATTCGTGGATGGTCAGCATAAGGTGGGCAGGATCCAGTACCAAATCATACTTACCAGGCTCTACCGAACGTGCTTTCAATTTAGCCTGTAACTGTTTACCGGCAGCGGCGGCATCTTCAACCATGTCATAAGAGTTTTTATAACCAATACCGGCACCAGCGATTTTAATCTTGTCTTCTTCACGACCATCAAGGTACTCAAAGCCCATACCAACCGGGTTACCCAGAGCAGATCGTTGTTTAAAGCCATTGGCGCCAACAGCGGTGGCAAAAAATGGCGCCCATAAACGATGCACATCCTGATCGATATACGAACCATCCGTAGAGGCAAAGTATTTTTGCTCATTAACTAAAAACAAAATAGAACGAATGTAGTTTGCGCCATTACTCAGGGCTGCATCATTAACCGAGAGCAATAAGTCTACTTTGTCCTTTATCGGCACTTCGAAGGCATTTTTCTTGATTGGCGTTTGCCAGCTAACGTCGCCGACACCTTTAACCGGCGCTAATTGCACTGGCGCGGTCTGAAACTTCGAATTTGCTTTGGCAACGGCAACCGCCTGCTCCGCCGTTTTGGCGATACCATCGGGTGTCATGTTCGATGTGGACGCAAAACCCCAGGTGCCATTGGCAATAACGCGAATACCAATACCTGCAGATTCCGTGTTAACAATATTGTCAACTACGCGTTCCTGAGTGGTGACGAACTGATTCAAATATCGGCCGATGCGCGCATCTGCGTATGTCGCACCTTTCGCTTTTGCTGCATTGAGTGCGATATCGGCAAGCTTCTTTTTATATGCCACATCCATGGGTTTATCTAATAATTGTTCCGCTGACACGGCAACACCTGACAGTGGCAGGGTTAAAGCCCCCATACCGACGCCGCCAAGCTTTATAAAGTCACGTCTTTGCATCAATTCATCCTCTGATCTGTATGTTTTTATTACCTTTAGGTCGGTTGCTATTGGAACCACAAAGATATTTTTTAGCCAATACTTTATAGCAAAATGTTACATGCCATTAATACTATTTTTTCAACTTTGTAACCGAATGTAACAATTTAACCGGATCTACATATGCCTGGCTATAACGCTTACATCTTCAGTTGCGGCGGGTCACATGCTATGATTGCGCCGATAAAAATACCGGAGTTTTAAGGAAAAAATCATATGAAAATCGTTTCGTTCAATATCAATGGCCTGCGCGCACGACTGCATCAGTTACAGGCTCTGATTGAAAAGCATCAACCAGACGTTATTGGTCTGCAGGAAATTAAGGTGCATGATGAAGCGTTCCCGGTTGAAGACGTAGAGGCTATGGGATATCACGTATATTTTCATGGCCAAAAAGCCCATTATGGTGTCGCCATGTTATGTAAGCAGCCTGCCAAAAGAGTCCAGAAAGGCTTTGCTACCGACACCGATGAGTCTCAGCGTCGGATGATCACTGTGACCATCGAAGACAATCAGGGCAATGACGTAACGGTAATGAATGGTTATTTTCCTCAGGGTGATAACATCAGCCATGAAACCAAATTTCCATATAAACGCCAGTTTTATAAGGATCTAATGACCCATTTAAACGAGCATCATGAAAACACCGAACAAATTGTGGTTATGGGCGATATCAATATCTCACCGACCGATCTGGATATTGGCATTGGCGAGGCAAACCGCAAGCGCTGGCTGAAAACCGGGAAATGTAGCTTTCAGCCAGAAGAGAGAGAATGGCTGGCAACACTATTAGATTGGGGCTTTGTCGATACTTTCCGCGCGTTAACACCGGATGCCACAGACAAATACTCCTGGTTTGATTACCGCTCTCGTGGCTTTGATGATAATCGTGGGCTGCGCATCGACGTGATTCTGGCAACGCCATCTTTAGCCGGACAATGTATCGAATCAGACATCGATTACGAATTGCGTGGCATTGAAAAACCATCCGACCATGCCCCTATTTGGGCAACGTTTAAAAGCTAAAGGAAACGGTTATGCGACCTGACCCCGAGTACCTTTGCCCACTGTGCAGGACGCCTCTGCACTTACAGGGGAAAACCTATAAGTGCAGTAACAATCATAGCTTTGACGAGGCCAAAGAAGGTTACGTCAATCTGTTACCTGTACAGTTTAAACATTCTAAAGATCCTGGCGATAATAAACAGATGGTAACGGCGCGGCGCGGATTTTTAGAGCAAGGCTACTACCTGCCATTACGCGATAAGTTGGTCGCCATTTATCGCCAATACTGTCCTGATAGCAATACCAATGTGCTCGATATCGGCTGCGGAGAAGGATACTACACGTGCGCCCACAAGGATAATTACAACCAGGTTTATGGAATCGATATTGCTAAAAATGCCATTCGAATTGCCGCTAAAAAATACCAGTCGTGTCACTTCAGTGTTGGTTCCGTCGCGCAACTTCCGTTTGCCGATAACACCGTTGACTGGGGGTATTCGATTTATGCGCCAATCAAAGTCGCGGAATTCCAGCGGGTAATCAAACAAGACGGTTATCTGCTTACGGTATCCCCGGGGAAAAGGCATTTGTGGCAACTCAAATCGTTGATATATCGCACCCCTCAGGAACATGATGAGACCCTGCCAGAAATGCCGGGATTTGAGTTGGTCGAGCAACACCGCCTCGCCTATGAAATGGATTTATTAACAACAGCAGATAAGTTTAATCTGTTATCAATGACGCCGTTTGCCTTTAAGACCTCGGATGCCTTGCGTCAGGCACTGGAAAACGAAGAACGATTTGAGTGTGAAACTGACTTTGTCATTCGCCTGTTCAAACGTCAATAAACGAACTTGCTGTCAGGGCCTTGGGAGCACCAGGCTATATCAAGCTCAGTGCTTCATGGTTCGGTAGGAATAATCCAAAAGTTTGGCGAGATCCATAAAGCTGGGTTTGGTCAACGTGAATTTCACATCAGGAGATGAAGCTCCGTGCTGCTGAATACGCTCGACGCCCTGTTTATACCAGGATGCCAGTGAAGGAGGCAAAGACTGTTTCGATTGTTTTGCCATAAATAGCAGCGCCTGTGCCGGTAACGAGGCAATGAACAGCGCATACACGGACGTCGTATTCAGATAAGCACTACCATATGCCATAATCGGTACGAACAAAACCAGCAGTGCAAGTGGTAGACAGTACTTTTTACTAAACCGACAGGCAACTACTGCCTGATATTGAGCAAAATAACGACTCAGCTCCACCCTCTCTGGCCAGAGATTCACATATTCATTACCCAGTTTCAATTGCTGTATCAGAGAAGATTTCATTTTACTCAGTCACGAAAGCCAGAATGATAACCGCCTGCCTAGACAAAACAGCCGCTACCTTTAATAGTACATGATTTGTCGGATAAAGTTGATAAATAGTTCCTGAATACCTGTCCAACTTCTATTCTATGCTCAATTCAGGAATTCGGATCACAGCTTACCCCAAAAAAGCCGGGCATGTGTTAGCTAAATGTAAAAATTTGTACGAATTACGTTCAAACGAAAATAGTTAATAAAAGCAGGGTGTTAAAGAGCTTAGCAAAGCTTATTCACAAGGCTACCCACAGTCGGTGTGGATAAATTGAGAAGAGTTTAAAAAACTGGGTGATTTGCATTTCGGATTTAATCAAGAAACAATTAGGTAAGCATTTGCCGATAACCGATAACGATAAAATTTGATGACTAAACAAACGCTACAATTGCTCGATGAGTTATTTAATATTCATAGTTTCGAGCAGGACTCCCCGATTCCGGCTGAAGTATTTTCCGCATCGGTGTTTTTCATTGCCAAAACTTATGAAGAGCTTTCTGTTGTTGTGCCAAATACGGTGGCGTTAACAAGCCAGGAGGTAGAAAGTGACTGGCGAGCGTTGGAAGTGTTAGGACCGTTGGGATTCTCCCTGACGGGTATTATGTCTCAGATTTCAGGTGTACTTGCCGCACAACAGATAAGCATCTTTGCGATATCGACTTTTGATACCGACTATATCCTCATAAAACAAGATAAAGTCCAACTCGCCATCAATGCGTTGCGCACTGACGGCTATATGGTTATCCAGCCATAATTCTAATTAAAAGCGCCATCCCAGGCGCAGATTAAACAGGTTAGCCGATGCTTCAATAAAATATTGATAGCCTGCGCCAATATAAAGTCCATTAGAAAACTCATAGGTGTAAGTGGTATTGGCTGAATACTCACTTTCGTCGATAACATCAAAATCTATTCGATTGTATTTGGCACCAATATTCCAGCGTTCGGTAATAAACCAGTCTGCCTGCAATAAAATTTCGTCCGCACTGAAATCTACATAGTGTTGTAACAGAGCATTACCCTTAGCTTCAATATCATACTTTTTATAATAACCGCTGAGATATAACCCCTGATTTTCGGCGAATGGCAAATAATGACTTCCTCCAAGGGTAAATATCGTACTTTCAAGGCTGCCTTTTGGAGCCTCGTTTTCCTGGAATAAGCCTACTTGTATACTACCCGGTACGCGATTCGAAGTTGGCAGGTTTGCTGCATAAATGGGGGATGGATAATACATTAACCATTGACCAAAACTAGCCGATTCTTCTGGTTGATCCCGATAGAAAAATGATTGCTGATAACCATCATCGTCCGCATAATCATAGGACACAAAAAAACGCGTTGTTTCTGTTAAATAGTATCCCGCGGATAGTTGATATCCGCCGACATCCCGATTTTCCAAATCATAATGATTGTACTGACCGCCAATGAACCAATTCTGTTCAAAAATCCATTCTCCGCTTACCGTATAGGTGTCGGTTTTGGGGTATGTCCACGAAAAAGAATCGGGTTCCTGTCGGATAAAACCAGCTTGAATATAACTGGTTTGTGCCAGTTCATTGGTTAAGGCAATTGGACCTGTGAACTGGACCTCGTCAAGATAATAACGGTAACTCAGCGCATGATCCTGACTATCACTATCATTCAGACCATATCGATAATCTACTTGATGTTGAAATCCGTCAACTTGCTGAGATATCGAATCATCAGCATGGACAACCGCCACTAAAGCGCTCATTCCTGCCAGCAATAGGACGCCAGGATTCAACTGTCGCATGGTAAACTCCTTTTACTAATTTTTGTTTTTATACAATGGATTACGAAATCCTTAATAAGGACATTGATTAAATCATAATAATCCTGATATTACCCCTTTTTTACTTTACGAAAATTTTACATTTTAACTATTTGCCGTTGAGATCATCTCCTATCTGTTGATAAACCTGCACTTGCTACTGATAAAGCAATAATAATGTGATTTAATAAAGGCAATTTCATTTAACAAAAAGAGCACAAAAGCAAAATGACTCAACCTGTTGTTTATGGTATCCACAACTGCGACACCGTGAAAAAAGCACGAAAATGGCTTGAACAAAACGGTATTGATTATCAATTTCACGATTTGCGCAAAGACGGCATTAATGCCGACTTAATTAACGAATTTGTTACCAACACCGATTGGAACAAGCTCGTGAATAAACGCAGTACAACCTATCGTCAGCTTGATGAAAGCCTGAAACAACAATTGGAAACCAGAGATGGTTGTAGCGCTTTAGTGGACCACCCGACGTTACTGAAAAGACCTTTATTAAAAACCCACGGTCAGTTTTACCTGGGCTTCAAGGCCGATCAATATCAAGATATTTTCACCAATGAGTAAATTACCTGAAGTTATTGAATTGGCCTGCGATCTCATTTCCCGGGAGTCGGTAACTCCAGAAGACGCTGGTTGCCAGGAGCTTATGGCAAATCGATTAGGGGCTGTGGGATTTAACAACGAATCCATGGTGTTCGAAGATACCACCAATTTGTGGTCACGCCGTGGCAGCGAAGCGCCGGTATTTTGTTTCGCCGGTCACACCGATGTTGTACCGACAGGCCCGTTAGAAAAGTGGAACACCCCTCCGTTTGAACCAACCATTAAAGATGGCATTTTATATGGTCGCGGTGCGGCGGATATGAAGGGATCACTTGCGGCCATGGTTGTCGCCACTGAGCGCTTCGTAAAAGATTATCCGGATCACAAGGGCTCAATTGCCTTTTTAATTACCAGTGATGAAGAAGGTCCATTTATTAATGGCACCACACGAGTCATCGATACCTTAGAAGCGCGGAATGAGAAAATAGACTGGTGCATTGTTGGCGAACCTTCAAGTACCAATGAGGTTGGTGACATCGTTAAAAACGGCCGCCGTGGTTCTATCACCGGCGATCTTACCGTACATGGAGTGCAAGGTCATGTGGCTTATCCGGAACTGGTACAAAATCCAATTCATCAGGCTGCTCCCGCTTTAGCCGAGCTCAGCCAGACCGTTTGGGATCATGGCAATGAATATTTTCCACCGACCAGTTTTCAACTGTCCAATTTAAATTCTGGCACCGGAGCTACCAATGTCGTTCCTGGTGAGCTTCATGCAATATTCAATTTACGTTATTCCACCGAAATCAATGATCAGCAAATCATCGATCGGGTAACGAAGACATTAGATCAACATCAGCTGGATTACGATTTGCACTGGACTTTTAACGGCAAGCCATTCTTAACTGGTGAAGGTAAGCTACTCAGTGCAGTAACCAATGCCATCAAAACTGCTAATGGTCTGCACACCACACCTTCGACCGCAGGTGGAACTTCTGATGGTCGCTTTATTGCACCAACCGGTGCCCAGGTGGTTGAGTTAGGTCCCTGTAACGCCACTATTCACAAGGTAAATGAACAGGTTAAATGCGACGAGTTAATACAGCTTACCGACATGTATTACCATACCCTGGTAAATTTATTGGCAAAATAATATGACTCCAGAACAACTCACCGGGCAGATACAGGATCACATCGAGTATATCGCTGACAACATTGGCTTGCATAAACAAGTGGTACAACCCTGGCAAGCCATGCAGCAGGCAGCCATGGATGATGGCTTTAACCTGCAGATTGTCAGCGGTTTTCGTTCCTACGACCGACAGCTTGGTATATTCAATGCCAAGTTCGAAGGTCAGCGCCCGGTGCTCGACATCAACAATCAACCCGTTGATATGCAAAACCTTGCCACCGAAGAGCAGATTCATGCGATTTTGCTTTACTCCGCCCTCCCCGGGGCCAGTCGTCATCATTGGGGTACCGACATTGACGTTTTCGATCCTGATTTATTGGCGGGTAAAAAACTGCAACTTGAACCCTGGGAATATGACACTGGTGGCCCAATGGCACCATTAAACCAATGGCTGGAAAACAATTGCCATCAATTTGATTTTTATCGACCTTATCAATCGTTTCAGGGTGGCATAGCACCCGAACCATGGCATTTGTCCTATCGACCTCTGGCAGAGAGCTTTGAACGGCAACTAGACATCAATGTGTTAACCCAGTGTTTAAGGCGCAAGCCAACAGTTGCCAGCAATATCGTTGCAAAGTTATTACCTTCGATCCTGACAAGGTATGTTAAAATAACCGGCTAATAACCGAGACAAGAGCATAGTATGAATACCTGGTTAATCGTATTGATCATCGTTTTGGGTTTGGCCATTATCATTGGTAACTTATCGATGTTACAAAAAAGTGCCCGGCCAATTCGCCGCAAAAGCCTTAATGAACTTGAAGAAACCTTACCACGCGCTGGCGATAAACGAGCTCAGCAACCTCGCCCCAAAAAATAGCGCGATGTAAATTAAACCGAACAGCAAGCAAATTTTGCTTCGTCAAATACGAAAAAAGCCGATCTAAGATCGGCTTTTTGTTTATTCACGTTAGCGAATTAATTAAACGATAACGCACTCGACATGATATCGAAATTTGATTCCAATTCGGTTTCCGACAATAGTTGCTTCTGGTCATTATAGATCTTTAGCAAGGTTTTCTTATCTTTAGCAACCAGATGGAACTCATAACTGCCATCATCAAGATCAATCACATCAACCGCATCACCCCAGATACCTTCCCAAAGGCTTGGGTCATTGCGTTCATAATTGACCATATAAACGTACTTAGATTCGTTTAAATCAGTTACCGAGAAATTATATTTTTCAAAGAATTGCGGCAGCATATCCCAGAACTCCTGTCTCGGGTAATCGACCAGGTATGCAGATTGCCCCTGTTCGTCACTGCCCATCGCAACCACTTTACGATTCGCTTTGGCCAGGCGTTGGTCGCGAAGGTTCAGACGATATTCGTAATCAAGCTGGGCTGATACGGCATTAATCATCGCCATTTCTACACGCTGTTGCTCGATTGGATCGATCTGAGAAGAGCCATCTGCAGATTTATAATCGATCAGGTCCACATTTAAGCCAATGCTGCGCCCGTGTGGCTTAGTGACCAGTGAATACTTAAAACGCCAGCTTTCTGAAGTGCTGACATCTTCCCATAACCAAAAACCGCTGGTGGTTTGCTGATGGAACCAATCGGACTTTAATTCCGTCCCCTGCTTTGACGTCAGCTCTACACCCTCTTCCTGCAGATAATTTTCAATGGCACCAACAACGACGGCATACAGGTCACTATCATCATCAATTTTGTCAAACCAAATCTGGGCAGTTTGATCAAATTCATCAATACGACTTCCGGAAGCAAGCGCTAAAACCAGGGCTGGTGCGCGAATATCTAATTCTTCTCCAACAGGGCCAGCTGTACCCTGTAATGGTGGAACCTCATACTCGGAGGGACGTTCTGGATTGTTCAGGTGTGCCGGAACGACTAACGCATCAGGTACTTCCTGATTAACATAATCAAATTCGCCTTTTGCCTGTTTGCGAGTTTCTACCGTGCTACACGCACTTACGGTCAACGCCAGTAGTGAAAGATATAAAGTTCGGCGATTCATTAATACTCCTGATGAATAAAGCCTGCAATCATTTGCTTGTTATTGGAATTAGCTACCATCGGTATAGGCTGCTTACTTTACCACAATCGACGCTAAGTGAAAGCCCCAGACAAATAAGTAATACCAATTCCATTAAGTTTTTGCACAACTCAGAGTTAGGGCGGAGGTTTATTTACAACATAGATTTCATTGATATAGGCATTCTATATTAATGAAATCTAGGGCCTTAAATGAGCCTCTGATCAACTCCCAACGGGTGAGTTTTAAAGGCGTTTATATTGCGTTACTGATTTTGACAATGGAAAACGACCATTCTCGACAATCAACGCCTTGCCTGAAAGCCTTTAAATTCTCACTGAGTGGGAAAACGCTTAGTGGAGTTGGTATAAAAATTAATCTGCGCTGTTACACACTCATCAACGTTCTATTGACCCTCAATGTCAGCTTTTGTTCAAACCATGGACAAAAATATTGTAAGTGGTTGGTAAAAGGTTTTTTAAAGGGACATAATAAGGCCACTCCTAAAGCCTGTACTAATGGCTATCCTGATGAATTATCGCGGTACGCGAGTATTGGGGCTAACGTCACGCCGTTAATGTGTTAATATTTACCAAATATTAATGAGTTAAAGGATTTAGAGCGACCATGAATCAAAGCCTGGTTTTCACTGCCACTGGCAAAGACAAAACTGGCATTGTCAGTGAACTGACAAAATTGATCTGGCAATTTGGTTGCAACATTGATGACAGCCGAATGGGTATATTTGGCGATCAGTTTTCAATTATTATGCTGATTTCCGGTTCCCGTTCTGCCATTAATCAATTAGAAGCGAGACTACCTCTGCTTGCCCACTCCATGCAGTTACTGACAATCATTCAGCGTACCCAGGCTCAGGAGATGGAACTTAGTCCAAATCAGGTCACGGTGGAATTCAGCGGTAAAGATGCCCCGGGAATATTAAAAGAAGTGACTGAGTTTTTTGCTCGCCGTGATCTGGATCTCATTTCTCTTCGTTCCAAAGCCGACAGGTTAACGGAACAGATCTCCTCACAGTTAATCTTCAAATCCAATGAAGACTGTAACTGGGATAATTTACAACCTGACTTTAATCAATTGTGTGAACGATTATCCATCAGCGGAAAATTTATTCACACCTGACAACTATTTTTAAAGGAAGACATTATGGTAAGTCCATTAAAAGCAGGTGCCAAAGCGCCTTTGTTTACTTTGCCCGACCAAAACAACAATCCCGTGTCACTGGCCGATTTCATCGGAAAAAAGAAAGTACTGATTTACTTTTACCCGAAGGCAATGACCCCGGGTTGTACTGTTCAGGCACAGGAATTACGTAATCATAAAGACGAATTTGACAAGCTAGATACGGTCGTTTTTGGTATCAGCCCGGATGAAGTCAAACGCCTGGATAAATTTTGTCAGCGTGATGAATTAAACTTCACCCTGCTCTCCGATGTTGATCATAAAGTCGCCGAAGACTATGGCGTCTGGGGCCTGAAGAAATTTATGGGACGGGAATATGACGGCATTCACCGCATGTCCTTTTTGATTGGTTTAGACGGCAACATCGAAACTTTGTTTGATAAATTCAAAACCAAAGACCATCATCAGGTTGTACTGGACAGTATCAAGTCCTAACCCAAAAAAATCAGGGGGCTCAATGGCCCCCTGAAACTATCGTCTATTGTTACTTCTGTGGCTAGCCTAGCCCCGGTTGAGATTATTATTCAACCAATAACTCTTCCGTGTGTGAGGAAGATGGCCAGGCATTAATCACTGCTTTAACCAGTGTCGCCAGCGGGATTGCAAAGAATACTCCCCAAAAGCCCCACAAGCCGCCAAACAAAATGACCGCGATAATAATGGCAACCGGATGCAAATTAACGGCTTCTGAAAATAAGAATGGCACCAGGATATTACCATCCACCGCCTGAATGATCCCGTACCAGAGCAACAGGTAACCAAATTGCGGGCTAATCCCCCATTGGAACAAGCCGACCAGGCAGACTGGAATGGTGACTACGGTAGCTCCAACATAAGGCACCAGTACGGATAAACCCACCAACGAGCCCAGCAACACCGGATAGCGCAAGCCTAGTAGCATAAATACGGCCGTTGCGGCGATGCCGATAATAAGAATTTCTAGCACCTTACCCCGAATGTAATTGTGAATCTGTTGATGCATTTCTGCCCCAACCTGAGCGGTTAAGCGGCGCTCCTTGGGTAAGAAACGAATCAGGTTTTTCAGCATCTCATCTTTATCCTTAAGGAAAAAGAAAACCATGATCGGCACCAGAATCAGGTAAACCAGCAGGGCAACGATATTAGACAGTGAATTCACCGAGACTTCGAGAATCACCTGGCCCCATTGCAACAGCTTATCCTTCAAAGAATTAATTAATGCATCTATCTGAGATTCAGACACGATCTCCGGATACTGTTGCGGCAAGGTCATCAAATAGTTATTACCTTTGCTGATCATGTTGGGCACTTCCTGAATCAGGTTGCTGGTTTGCTGCCACAGTACCGGCACCAGTCCAAACACCGCAGAAAATGCGACAACGGAAAACAGAATCATCACTAAAATGACGGATACATTACGATTCAATCCAAATTTAATGACTCGTTGTACGGGCTGCTCAAGCAAAAATGCAATCGCAACCGCCACCATAATAGGCATCAGTAAATCAGAGAAAAAGTACAATAATGCAAATGAAAGTGACAGGAATAAAAACAGGGTAACGGCGTGCGGATCGGCAAATTTTTTACGGTACCACTCGGCGATATAATTAAACATCAATCTCTCTCTTTAGAATAATAATTTCCATTACCTCATGGCTGTGAGGCTTCATTTCGAATTCAAATCCCTGGCGTTGCAGCCATAGTGGAATATCTCGTTGTGAGCCGGGATCGGTAATAAGCAGTCGCAACCGCTGCCCCTGTGTCAGCCGCCTGAGCGCCAATTTCATCTCAATTAACGGTTGTGGACACTTCCACTGTCTGGCGTCAAGCTCCAGGGCGATAATCAACCTTACCTCGAATTTATCATTACCTTGAAACGCCAATATTATCAACATGCTGTTGATATTCAAAGCAACCATTGCTGGTGTCATTAAAATGCTGGTTTATTATTTGTAATCGCAAACCATTTCGGCGAATATAAATGAAGTTAAATTCTCAGATTTGTGTTCATCATGGGTCATTCAATGAACTATCTAAGAAATTCAAACTCTAAAGATTTTTAATCAAATCAATGCTGTCGTTAGGATATTGATGAAATTTAGTGTAAAGAAGCCGCGAATTCTTGTCTCCTGTGCACTGGTCGCCCTTTGTGCGGCAGGCGCTGCGAACTCAATGGCTCAGCAGAATAAAAACCGCCTTCCGGAAATCGGCACGTCCGCCACTTCCACCCTGTCTCTGGACAAGGAGCGAATCTACGGTGATGCCATGATGCGTCAGGTTCGCGCCAGCATGCCGCTGATTCAGGATCCGGTGTTAATTGAATATATCAATCATTTGGGCAATTCACTGGTTCGCAATGCCGAAGACGTGAACTATCAATTCGATTTCTTTTTAGTAAACAACAAAGAAATTAACGCCTTTGCCTTCTTTGGGGGTCACATCGGCGTACATTCTGGCCTGTTAACCATGGCAGACAATGAAAGTGAGTTGGCTTCGGTACTTGCCCACGAAATTGCTCACGTAACCCAACGTCACCTGGCTCGTAAGCTTGAGGCACAGTCTAAAACCATGCCCTGGACGCTTGCTGGAATGGTGACCGGCGTATTACTGGCCCTGGTAAACCCGGAAGCCGGTATGGCAGCTCTTTCTGCGGCGAATGCCGCCGGTGCTCAGGCAGGAATAAACTATACACGTAGTAATGAGAAAGAAGCGGACCGGGTTGGTATGTCTATCCTGGTAAACAGTGGTTTCGATCCCAATGGCGCTCCTGATTTTTTCAAGAAAATGTCAGCCAAGTATCGTTATACCTCTAAGCCACCGGCAATGTTATTGACGCATCCCCTACCCGATTCACGGATCACCGACTCGCGAAACCGGGCGCAAGCCTATCCAAGTCGTTTATTACCAGCCAGTTTAGAGTTTGAGTTAGCGAAAGCCAGGCTTCGCGCGCGTTATCAGGGCGATGCAAAAGACAATATCACCAACTTTAAAGCTGAGTTAAAGCGAGAACAATTTCAGTATCGTGAGGCCGGTGAGTATGGTCTGGCGTTATCGTATTTCGCCAATGAAGAGTATTCAGAAGCCGAAGTTCTGTTGACCGGCTTGCTGGGAAAATACCCTAACAACCTGTTTTTCGTCGATGCCATGACCGATACCTACCTGGAGCAAAAGAAATATTCTCAGGCACTGACGATGCTCGAGCGCCTGAATTTACTGATGCCAAACAATCAGGTAGTTACCCTGAATTACGCCAACAGTGCCATTTATGCAGGAGAATATGAGCTAGCAACGAATTTGCTGCAGGATTTCCTGATCCTGAACCCGGATCATTTTATTGCTTACGATTTATTGACCGAGGTCTATCGCAAGCAGGAAAAACCGTCACAGATGCACGCCAGCCAGGCTGAAGTGTATGCCCTGCTCGGCCTTTACCCAAAAGCCATCGATGAATTACACACCGCGTATAATTTTGCCAGTGAACAGACCTTGATGAAAAAGCGTATTAAAGCGAGAATAGTTCAGTTTCAGGAACGTGAAAACCAATTAAAACGATTATAATTTCCCGATCGGCGTGCCGATCACGATTCGCACATTGCTGCCTGGCCGTCAGAGCCTGAAAGTAATCCATGACCAGGTAGAAGGCGGCAATTTGCGGAGAACCGAAATAACTAATGAGAAAACTATGATTCAATTCACCATTTATCATAACCCGCGCTGCTCAAAGAGCCGCCAGACCCTGCAACTTCTTGAACAGGCAAACGTCGACATCAATATCGTTGAATATCTGAAAACGCCGCTAACCAAGGCGCAACTTGTCGAACTTAGCCAACTACTCGCTGTCGAACCGATCGCGATGATGCGTACTAAAGAAGCAGAATTTAAAGAACTGGGACTAAGCAAAGACAGTACCCACGAACAATTACTCACTGGCATGGAAAAAGCCCCAAAACTGATGGAAAGACCAATCGTCGTGTGCGGAAATAAGGCCTGTATCGGTCGTCCTCCGGAAAACGTATTAACTTTGATTGAACAGTGTGGCTGATGCGTAAACAAACTTTTTCAACACCAACGTTAAAGCGTATTGCCCTTGCCGGGTACTTTGGTTTACTGATATTTATGCCAGTATGGCTGATCTATCTGTCGCCCAGTGAAGGTTTATCACCGGTACTTGCCGTGGCGATGTTTGTGATTCCATTGCTATTTCCATTGCCGGGACTGATAAAAGGTAATCCCTACACTTTCGCCTGGGCAAATTTTATTGTGATGATTTATTTTCTTCACTCCCTGACAACCTTATGGGTGTCGCCTGAAGAGCGATGGTTGGCAGTCATCGAACTTATATTTGCCTGCATGATGTTCTTTGCTGGTACCTATTATTCAAAGTACAAAGGTCAGGAACTGGGACTGGGGTTAAAGAAAAACCGTAAAGAAAAGAAATAACAGAGGTAATAACAGCAATGAAACTGACTCAATTGGCACTACTTTTTGCCACTACTGCAACTCTGTATGCCTGTGGTGGCGGATCAGATTCCAAACCACAGGATCCAATTACCGGCGATAACATCATTGTTAATGATACCGTTATCAGCAAAGGTAGCTCGGTTGAATTGGTTTTATTGCTTAATCGCGATGAGCTGAGCAACATTCGTTGGCAGCAGTTAAGCGGTCCGACCGCAAACTTAGTTCATGACGAAGGCAAGGTGTTGGCATTTACCGTACCAGATGCCGGCGAATACAGCTTTCAGGTAAACTTTCAAAGTGATGGTCAATCTTATCAGGATTCGATCAGTTTTACCGCAACATCTGACAGTCCACTTCTGGTTGCCCGGCTCGGGCACAGCGTTGTAGAAGGTGGCGCCGTTTCATTACGTGCTTTCGTCGATAACTCTCTGCAACAGGAGGAGGTATCCTGGCAACAAACCCAGGGGCCGAATATCAGCTTTGATAACCGTAATGAAAGTTCCAGGGTAGCAATATTTAACGTACCTCAGGTTAGTCAGGATACGGTTATTGAATTGCAGGCCGAGGTAACGGATTCTGCAACTGGCACCACCTATACAGATACCGTTTCACTGCTGGTCGAAAATACCGATGGTATTGCCAATAATGCATACTTTGACGATGCGCCGTTGGCAAAAGTATTTCCTTATAACAGTAATAGTCCTTATCAGGCCGACCTGGTCGACTGTGTCTATTCCAATCAGTTGACCAGCTCTTGTCAGCTGTCAAAATTACCGTTATTAGCCCAAGATACACTGACACCAACGATTGATGATATTATGGACCGGGTTGTGGTTTCCCATCGTTGGATGGGCGACCGGTTCAAAGAGTACCTTCTGGCTTACGACAACTTTGACGATTTTAAAAACCTGTTGCGCGCCACCACTGCCATTGTGATTTCATACGATGTCCGGCCATCGTTTTACTGGACGGCCACCGGCGCTATCTATCTGGATCCGAATTCGCTGTGGCTAACCCCCGATGAACGCGACACGATTAATGAGGCTCCCGACTATCGTGCTGATTTCGGTAGTGACCTTCAGTTTGTCATCCCCTGGCGTTATACCAAAGACAACGAGTACGTCAGCTTTTATGTAGATCCTAATGAGCGCGATTCACGCCCATTGCTGGACATCAAATATGATTTGGCAGACCTGTTGTACCATGAGCTGGGTCATGCCAATGACTTTCTCAGCCCTGCAGACTGGTCATCTTTTTCCGCGTCGCAACGGGTACTTGATGCCGCCAACGAGAATGTCGAGATCTCCGATCGTCTCGATGATCTATACCCTCTGTTGAGTCAGGAGATGCTCGGACTTGCCCAGGTCCGGTTTCAGGGAGCTTCCGCAAACAGTATACAGCGTGCTTATTTGCCTGATGATGTTGCTGAGTTTTACAAAAACGACCTGGCTAATGACTTTTACAACTACACCACAACTCGTGAAGATTTAGCCATTTTGTTTGAAGAGACGATGATGGCTTTACGATACGGCGTTCGTCGCGATACTGCGGTAACCAACGCCCCACAGGGAGATGATATTACCGGCGAGGATTACATTGTCACCTGGGGACAGCGGGGACGGGTTGCGGTCAATGATATCCTACCGCGCGCCATATTCGTTACCGAACGATTATTACCGGAATTTGATATCGCTAATCGCGCTGATGACCTTCTGCCGCCAGTATTAATGACCCCTGGCCAATCATGGATTGATAATCTCGATTTAACTTTGGCTAATGGCGAGCAGTTGCGCAGCCGCCCTGAAGCATTTTCTGGATTCTCGGGTAAACAACCTGTGGTGTTACAAACCTATACTCCACATTTGCGCCCGGAACCAAAGCAATAACCACAACATTTATGGAAAAGCCCGCTCAGCAATTGCTCAGCGGGCTTTTTTGTCACCGGTTGTCAGAGACAAGATCGTCACCCTCCGAGTCCCAAACAGATAACCTGGAAAAATTGTTATAACGGAGTCGCCCGGTATCTCAGCTTATGCTTAAAGCTTACGACTAACTTCACAAGTATCAGAAACAAGCATCTTACAGCTTAAAGCTTACGTCCTACAGCTATAACCAACACAGATTCCGGATCGTAGTCCGGAATGACGCTAGAGATGAGCATGAAGCGATCAGAAGCATCTTACGGCTTACAGCTTACCGCTTGAAGCTTACGGCTTACTTCAATAACACACTTTTTATAAATGGTATGGTGATTTTGCGTTGTTCACGAATTGACGCTTTATCAAGCGTATCCAGGCTATCAATCAAAGACTTCATATCACGGGATAAACGATTAATCAGGTAACGAGCGGTTTCTTCGTTTAAGTCTATACCCCGTAATTTTGCGCGTAAGATCAGAGCCTCGGTTTTTTCCGTGTCATTCAATGGTTTTACCTGATCCACCATCCCCCAAGTAATACGAGAAAGCAGATCCGGCAAACTTATTCCCAGTTGGGCAGCACTGTCGTTACCACTGAGAATGATTTTCTTATCGTTTTCAATGACACGATTGTAGAGGTCGAATATGGCTCGTTGCCAGTAGTTTGAATCAGCAATCAGTTGCAAATCATCCAGGCATATTAAGTCAACCTGCTCGAGGTCTGCCAGCACTTCCACCGGCATATCCACCAGCTCGGCCATCGGCAGACACACTGAGCTTAAACCCAGTTTACTGGCATGAGCGCAACTGGCATGTAACAGGTGAGATTTCCCCACGCCATTGTTGCCGAACAGATAATAACCATGAGCGCCACGGTTATCGGCCTCAACAAATGACTTAAGGTTAGCAATCAGTGATTGCTGGTTTGAACAATAAAAGCTGTTAAAGGTTTCATCATCGGGTAAATGAACCGCCAATGGCAGCTGATTGTATTTTGACATTAACCCTTCCAAATAAACTGGCTTACCTGAACTTCGGATTCCGGCGCCAATGGATCATTGCTTTCAATCAGTTTGCCTTCCAGTTTTAATGCCTGTCGTACCGCGGCCTCACTGGATAATAAAGACAGATTGAATAATATAGTTTCGCCTTTAACAGAGACCACCTGAACGCTGGCAACCTGTGTCAGGCTGTCAAGAAACTCCTTTACCTGTTTGAAGGCAGCCATAGAATCCACATTAACAATTTCAATTTGAGTGGAATGGTTCGCTTGCGCGGTCACGCTATAAGAGTTTTGCTGATATAAAGACTGTGCAATACCGCCAACAGCGCTGGCAATCAAGTCCTCGTTATCACTGCCTTTGTAGCGCATCGCTGTACGATTGCCATTAACAAACAATGTCCAGTCAATGGCTTTAAGCTGTGTGTTTCCACCTTTCTCGGCATTATCAAGCAAAGAACTATCAGATAATCGCACCACTGCTATTGCTTCTGAGCCATAACGCTGCGAAGCCTTTTCCAATGGTTGCTGAAAACGTCCCCAGACATCAGCCGAGGAAACTTCCATTGCATCGGTTAAATCCATTAACGGAAAATTGATTGGCAAACCATAGATGGCAGCTTGTTTCTTAAGGTCTTCTAATAAGGTTTCTGCGGATGAATCGGCAATAATATTGCGTTGATTGCCCTGCTCTTCCACCAACCAGACCGTAATTAAAGGGCGATGTTTCCCCCAAATACCAACTTCAGCTTTTTGCAGCAGTAAGTTGACTTTGTCCTGATCAAAATCAGCGAGCAGGTAAATTTGCCGATCCTGTTGTGTATAACTATATTGACTCAGGTAATTATCTGGACGTCGCAATGCAGTGGCCAGCGTTGAGTTACTGGCTACCGATTCACTACCGGCAATTTTAACCAGTACCTGACGAAATGCGGAACCGACTGCCTGTTGACGAGATTGTGCGGACTGACTGGGCACGCTTACCTGTCCCTGGTACAAATTATCAACCTGGACAGCATTTGCCGCGGTTATATTTAGGCCAACCGCCACCAAACCCATGGCAACGCGCTTACACAAAATTTTTATCATTTTCATAGGGCGAATATTATCATAAAGACCAAGAATTTAACCAAGAAAAGAAAATATTTTCTCTCAGAGATTTTAACCAGTGCGCTGCACTGGTAGAATAACCGCAATTTTTACCAGTGTAACAAGGGGGCTGTTGAACTTTGTTGTTTGTTTTAACTTCAAACTGACGGCGATTTACACAAAATTCATCGTATTTCGCGAATGGATATACACGCATAGTATGAACTTTCGTGAAAATTGCAAACAATGTTTTTATACCTTGCTTGCAACCGTTCACTTTTACAGCGAACAAACAAAATAAGTGCAACTCCTCTACCTGAACAAACATTATATAAGGGTTCGAAGTGAGCGAGCAGAAACAATCTCTTAGCTATAAAGACGCCGGTGTTGATATCGATGCGGGTAATGCCTTGGTTGAAAACATTAAAGGTGCGGTAAAACGCACGCAACGCCCTGAAGTTATGGGCGGACTGGGCGGCTTTGGCGCTGTATGTCAATTGCCTACGGGTTATAAAGAGCCGGTTTTAATCTCCGGTACCGACGGTGTTGGCACCAAATTGCGCCTTGCCATCGACCTGAAAAAACACGATACCGTCGGCATCGACCTGGTTGCTATGTGTGTCAACGATTTGCTTGTTCAGGGTGCTGAACCTCTTTTCTTCCTTGATTACTACGCCACCGGTAAGCTCCAAGTGGATGTTGCATCCGATGTAGTAGCAGGCATTGCCGAAGGCTGTGTGCAGTCAGGATGTGCTCTGGTAGGCGGTGAAACTGCTGAAATGCCGGGCATGTACCATGCCGGTGACTATGATATTGCCGGCTTCTGTGTTGGTGTTGCGGAGAAATCTGAATTAATCACCGGCGAAAACGTGGCTGCTGGTGATCAGCTAATTGCTCTTGCTTCCTCCGGCCCACATTCAAACGGTTTCTCTTTGATTCGCAAGGTGCTGGAAGTCAATAATACCGATACCAGTGAAATGCTGGCGGGTAAATCGATTGCCGAACACTTACTTGAGCCGACTAAAATTTACGTTAAATCGACGCTGGCCCTGTTAAAAGACGTGAAAGTGAATGCCCTGTCCCACATCACCGGTGGCGGTTTCTGGGAAAACATTCCTCGTGTGTTACCAGCCGGTAGCAAAGCCGTTATCGATGGTTCAAGCTGGCAGTGGCCGGAAATTTTCAACTGGCTACAGGAAAAAGGCAACATCACTGAACATGAGATGTACCGTACCTTCAATTGTGGTGTTGGTATGATCCTGGCGGTTCCGGCTGATAAGCTTGAGCAAAGCTTAGAAATCCTGAAAGCTCACGGCGAAAACGCCTGGCACATCGGTGCCATTGAAGACGCAGCTGAAGGCGACGAGCAGGTGGTAATCAAATAAATGTCCGGAAAAAAACGAATTGTCGTTCTGATTTCTGGCAGTGGCAGCAACTTGCAGGCAATCATTGATGCCTGCAAGGCTGAAAAAATCGATGGCGATGTTGTTGGGGTTATCTCAAACATCGCTGACGTATTTGGCTTAACCCGCGCTGAAAACGCTGGTATCGCCAACGAAGTGCTTTCACACAAAGAATTTGCCAGCCGCGAAATCTATGATCAAAACCTGATCAAATGCATTGATGCCTACCAACCTGATTTAGTGGTTCTCGCAGGATTTATGCGCATTTTAACGCCACAATTTGTCCAGCATTATGTGGGCAGACTGCTTAACATACACCCTTCTTTATTGCCAAAATATCAGGGCCTGAATACTCATCAGCGCGCGATAGATGCAGGTGATAAGACTCATGGGGTAAGTGTCCATTTCGTTACCGAAGAACTGGATGGTGGTCCGGTTATCTTACAGGCTAAAGTACCCATATTCGACGGTGATGAAGCATCCGACCTGGCTGCGCGGGTTCATGAACAGGAACATCGTATTTACCCACTGGTGGTAAACTGGTTTTGCCAGAATCGCTTAACAATGTCAGGAAATTGTGCCATTCTTGATGGTAAGCCCCTTGCCGAAAATGGCTATGCCAATGAAGAATAAGGCGATTTACGTCAATCCGTTGCGATAAAAATTGAACTTCTTTTTGTTGGTAGTATCTGAATATCTATAACGCTAAGGAGCACCTATGAAATTGATGACATCCCAAACTCGTGGTCGAAGTTCCGCTTTAAGTTGTTTGTCTGCTGTAGTGCTCCTTTCCTTCTCTGCGTACTCACAAGCATCGCCAGAACCTGACAAAAACATCGTCAGTAAAATTCCCGATTTCGTGGCTAAATACAATATCGTCCATGGCGGCGACATTGTCGGCAAGGCAACCCGCGCCCTGACCAATCACGATGATGGCTCAGTCGAATTCAGTTATAAAACTAAGATCAAGTGGTTAATTCTCAGTGACGAACGTAAAGAGATAACCACTAATAAAGTAGTTGATGGCAAAGTAATACCACTGACCTATGAGTCAATTCGGGAAGGAACGGGTAAAGACAAGTATTACCACTGGCAGTTCGATCAGCAAAACTCTCAGGCAACTGACCTGAAAAAGGACAAAACTGTCGATATTGATTGGCCGGAAGGCTTACAAAGTAAATTAAGCTTTCACCTGCAATCTCGCTTCAACCTAATCAACGGTGTTGAACGTTACCGCTTCCCAATTCTTTCTACTTCCGGAAAAATTCGAGAATACGAATTCGAATACGTAGGTACAGAAGAACTGATGCTCCCCTATGGGCTGGTAGATACGGTAAAACTGCGTCGTCGTAAGAATGATGAAAAAGTCACCTACGCCTGGTTTGCTCCAAAATTAAACTACCTGCTGGTAAAGCTGCACCAGATTGAAGGCGATTTCCAGCAGATTGAGGCTGAGCTGGTCAGTGTTGAGCAATCGCAACAAGAAGCGGATGAGGCCATCACTCCAATCGAAGAACCCTAACAGCATCGTAAAAATCAAGGGGTCAGGTTTGTTGATTTTTATTCGTTATGATGATGCTTAATCACTTCACCGTGCTTAAATAATATCGCCTCTCCTTTCGCCATCTTTTGCCAGGACTCGTCATCGGTCAGCGGCTGCGTGGCGATAACGGTTACCACATCATCAGGTGTAGTTTCTTCGTTAAAGTCCACGGCCATTTCCGCATCAATGAGTTTTGCCGGCCCAAAGGGCGCACGACGGGTGATCCAATGCAAATTGGTATCGCAATAGCAAAACAGGAACTCGCCATCGGACATAATGGTATTGAATACACCATACTGATTAATCTGTTTGCACAGCGCGGTTAAGAATTCGAACAGTACCGGCGTTTCCGGCTTTTTGCGGCCAAATTTATTCATCAATTGTTCGAGGATAAAGCAAAATATCTGTTCGCTATCACTCTCCCCCACCGATTCATGCCAAGAGGTATCCAGCGCTTCCTTATAGTCTTTGAGTTGACCATTGTGGGCAAAAGTAATATTTCGTCCCCACAATTGCCGTACAAAAGGATGGGTATTTTCCAACGATACCGGACCAACGTTTGCCTGGCGGATATGACAAATCACCGCTTCACTTTTGATGGGATACTCTTTTACCAGTCTCGCCACTCTGGAGGTGGCACTGGGGAGTGGATCGCGGAAGGTACGACAGCCCTTACCTTCATAAAACGTTATACCCCAGCCATCCTTATGGGGCCCGGTTTTGCCACCACGTTCCATTAATCCAGTAAAACTGAAGACAATATCAGTCGGTACATTAGCACTCATTGCCAACAATTCGCACATATTTACCCCTTTAAGCAAATCATTCGAAGCTATCTAAAAGTTAACACTGTAAACAATGCATTTACACTTTTATCCTTATTTTTGCAAAGAAGCGTAAAATAAGCATTGAAAAGCAGAAGTTTTATAATTATCCTTAAATTGAGTGGTCAGACCTCTAGACAAGTTAAGGAGCTATTGTGGAGTTATTCATCTGGTGGGCAGCGTTTGCTGCAATCACGACCTATCTGGCTTACACCCGCGCATCCCTGGGGATGTTTACGTTGGGTTACGCAGTATTGCTGCTGGTTGGCAGCTTTTCCGATATTACCGGCTTAACCAGCTGGATCATTTTTGCTGCGTTAGCAGTTCCCCTCAATGTTACGAGTATTCGAAAGCAACTTATCAGTGGCAAAATTCTCAAGGTATTCCGTAAAATCATGCCGGAAATGTCCTCCACTGAACGTGAAGCAATCAATGCCGGTACAACCTGGTTCGAAGCCGATCTATTTAAAGGTGATCCAGACTGGCAGAAAATGCACAACTACCCGCAGCCTCGCCTGAGCGCCGAAGAACAAGCCTTTCTCGATGGTCCAGTTGAAGAAGTATGTCGCATGTGTGACGACTGGGAAACCACACATGAATTAACCGATCTTACACCAGAAGTCTGGCAATACCTGAAGGACAATAAATTCTTCGCGATGATCATCAAAAAGCAATACGGCGGCCTAGAATTTAGCGCTTATGCGCAGTCTCGTGTATTGCAAAAGCTTTCCAGTGTATCTGCTGTACTTTCCAGTACTGTCGGTGTACCAAACTCTTTGGGCCCGGGTGAGTTACTACAACACTACGGTACGAAAGAGCAGCAAGATTATTACTTACCTCGCCTGGTTAATGGTGAAGAAATTCCCTGTTTTGCCCTGACTTCGCCGGAAGCCGGTTCTGATGCGGGTGCTATACCGGATTTCGGGATTGTCTGCAAAGGCGAATTCGAAGGTAAAGAAGTGTTAGGTATGCGCCTGACCTGGAACAAGCGTTATATAACCCTTGCGCCGGTCGCAACGATTCTGGGCCTGGCATTTAAACTGCGCGATCCTGATGGCCTGTTAGGCGATACCGAAGACTTAGGCATCACCTGTGCCCTGATCCCAACCGATATTGACGGTGTGGTTACCGGTCGTCGTCATTTCCCGCTAAACGTGACGTTCCAAAATGGCCCGACCCAGGGTAAAGACGTATTTGTACCACTAGATTTCATTATCGGTGGTAAAGAAATGGCTGGCCAGGGTTGGCGCATGCTGGTTGAATGTTTGTCAGTAGGTCGAGCAATCACCCTGCCATCAAATTCCGCTGGTGGTGTAAAAACTGCAGCGTTGGCCACTGGTGCTTATGCCCACATCCGTCGCCAGTTCAAGCTGCCTATCGGTAAAATGGAAGGTATCGAAGAAGCAATGGCACGTATTGGTGGTAACGCTTACCTGATGGATGCGGTAACAACCATGTCTACCGGGGCAATCGATTTAGGCGAAAAACCATCGGTTATCTCGGCGATCTGTAAATATCACCTGACCGAAAAAATGCGCGACAGCATAATCGACGCTATGGATATCCATGGTGGTAAAGGTGTCTGTTTAGGACCAAACAACTATCTTGGGCGGGGTTACCAGGGGGCACCAATTGCCATCACGGTAGAAGGTGCCAATATCCTGACCCGTAACATGATCATCTATGGTCAAGGGGCAATTCGTTGTCATCCTTATGTCCTGGCAGAAATGGAAGCCGCAGCCAATCCGGATTTCGAAAAGGCTCTGGACGATTTCGATAAGGCGCTGTTCGGGCATGTTGGCTTCACCATTTCCAATATGGTTCGTTCAATCTGGTTCTCGTTAACTGGCGCACGCTTGAAAAAATCACCGTACAATGACAAAACCAAACGTTATTACCAGTTGCTAACAAGATTTAGCTCCAACATGGCATTTTTGTCAGACTTCTCAATGGCCGCTTTAGGTGGAGACTTGAAACGTCGTGAGCGTATCTCAGCACGCCTTGGTGATATCCTGAGTTACATGTACTTAGCATCGGCTACCTTGAAGCGTTTTAATGACGAAGGTCGTCAGCGTGAAGACGAAGCTCTAATGATGTGGGCGGTGGAAGACAGCCTGTACAAGACTCAACAAGCGATTGATGAGCTAATCAGCAACTTCCCTAATCCGGTGTTCGCTGCCCTGTTCCGTTTGGTTGTACTGCCGTTTGGTCGCCATTTAACCAAACCTTCAGACAAGCTGGATCATAAAATTGCGAAAATCATGCAAACTCCAGGGGCTGCCCGTGACCGCTTAGGCGCCGGCCAGTACCTGAACAAAGAAGACGGCAATATTTTAGGGAAGCTAGAGCTGACTTTAGAAAACGTGATCAAGAGTGAAGCGATTATCGCTAAAGTTTCGAAGCAAGCCGGTAAACGTATTCCGCTTATCAACCTGGATAAACTTGCTGAAGAAGCCCTTGAAAAAGGTTGGATTGATGAAACCGAAGCACAACAGCTTCGCGTTACCGAAGAAGGTCGTCTGCAAACCATCAATGTTGATGACTTCGACCCAATTGATTTAGTGGTAGACAAAGAACGTCACCTGAAAATCAAAGAAGGTAAAAGTTCGGTGAAAGCGGCATAATCATTTCATTATGTCTTTGCAAAAGGCGCTTCATGCGCCTTTTTTTATGCTAATTTAAAAATCTCACCTCAACAGAAGTTTACAACTTTCTTTAATAGTTTTAATTAGTTACTATGACTTCCTAATCTAGCCATAAAAAAAACCAGGCATGCGCCGTATATCAATTCAAATTTTAGCCAGCATCCTAATTTTGACCGGTTGTTCCAATATCAGGGTTTCCGGCAATCTCGGCGATTTGGTAGGTACCAGTTTTAGGGCAAATAATGTTGAATCTTACACATTCGAAGAGTTGATGGCCTACAACCACAGGTATTTAGCTTCTTTAAATGAAGAATACTGCCATACCGACAAATTTGAACCAGCTCCCTCCTTTAAACATTTGGAAAGAAATTTAAAATCAGAAACACAAAAACTGGGTGGTAATGCAATTGTTTTTGATGTTTGCGAGAAACAGAGTAATTATCAAAACTGCACAGCATTATTGCGCTGCCAGGCTAGTGCATATGTGATCGACTTTGATGGAATTTAAGCCTGAATAGAAAAGGCACTAGCGGTTTCGACCATGGCAGATTCAATGAGGTAGCAGAATCAATAAATTTCACCTCCTCTTCCACTGCCGGCTTCCACCTACCATCTTCTTATCACTAACCAACCTGAGTTTCCGCAAATTCTTTGAACTGCTGCATATAGCGATTTGATTGCTTTTTAAACGTGCCTGGCATTAGCATCATCATCAACTTTACAAAACCACTGCATTTGAATTCGTTTTTTACGATCCAGCGGGTCTGATTTTCAGACAGTGCAATAAACGAGTTATCCACCAGATTCCAGACATTATCAGTCTCATACACACCACTAAACTGTTCCGGTAACTGCCTTACGGTGATCGTTTCAGTCATGGCAATTTCTTTATTGCCCATACGATACAATAATCGTGACTCGGTTCCCTCTTCTCCCGGAGCACCGCTAATGGTTTCAAAGCTAATTAGATCTGGCTGCCACTTTTTCAGGTTATGAGGGTTATCGAACAGTTCGATTACCCGGTCAATGGGAAGTGCGATGTCTATTTCTAAGGTGTATTTCATTCCTTTAAGCCTTTCAGTATTAAGACTTAACTATAATTGAGGCTTGTTAAAGCGCAAATCGGCGAGCAGTCGTGTTGATGGCGTCAGTTCTTGCTGGCAATAATTTCAACCGGTGCAATTCGATCCAATGAAATGTTTTCAATCATATTGTTAACTTTTACGGGTGCTGAGTCGCCCATCAGAATATGCAGCCCCAATGGCGGTGGACCTGAAGCGTTGGCCACCCGAGCCCGCAGTTCGGCAAAGAACTGGAGTGCAAATTCTCGACGATTTCTTAAACCGGTCACAGTAAATCCGGCCGATTGCAGCGCTACCTGATATTCATCCGGAGCCGCAACAGCACTACCACTCGAATCACTCGCCCAGGGCACCGGAAATGTCAGCTCACCATTTCCCGTTTTCATTACATCATAAATCCCTAACGTGCCACCCGGTTTTAACACCCGATGGAGCTCACGGATCAGTAACGCTTTATCGGCGATATTCATCCCAACATGCAAGAGAATAATCCGATCAAAGCTCGCATCCGCTTCAGCCAGGGCCAGTGCATTACCCGTTTTAAGCTGAACGTTTTTGTCCAGTCCGACCCATTCGCACAGTACATTTCCCGTTTCAATGTACTCTTCAGTTAAATCAATGCCGACCACATTACAACCGTACTGCTGACTCAGATAACGACTGCTTCCGCCTAAACCGCATCCTACATCTAACACCTTATGCTCACTTTTGATATCAAGCTGGTCAAGAAATGACTGGGTTGCTGCTCTGCCACCAATATGAAATTCATCGACCGGAGCTAAGTCATTAACACCTATAGTGTCTACCGACTTTCCCAATGCCGCCACGCCTGCTTGTATAGCAGCGAGCAAGCTACCGTGTGTGTAGTGGCTGGTAACCTTGTGTTTATCGGGCATCAATTTTTCCTCCGTAATGCCTTGACGAATATCGCTACAACTTACCTATTAAACGTATATGCATTTGACAAACCCCTATCCCGCAAACCAATATGAGACACGAATCGTTACAACGTTAGCGATAGTATAGTATTTCAGTCATTCAACATGGATTACAAGGTTTTAATGAACAGCATAAATATAAACAAGGTTAACCTTTTCAGCGGTCCAACACCGTTTGAACCACTGACAAACCTTTCCGGCATGCATGGCTGTGCGAATTTGTTTATCAAACGCGACGATTGCACAGGCCTTGCCACTGGCGGTAACAAAACCCGCAAGCTTGAATATCTGCTGGCTGACGCACTCGCTAAAAGTGCGACTGTGTTAGTTACGATTGGTGGAATTCAGTCCAACCATGCTCGCCAGACGGTGGCGGCCGCAAACAAATTCAATTTAAAGTGTGCTCTTGTATTGGAAAAGGTATCGGGTACCGGTGGCGACGATTATATGCAAAGTGGCAATATGTTGCTCGATAACATCATGGGCGCCGATTCCCATATTGTTCCTGACGGAGAAGATTGCCTGACCTATGCCTTAGCTCTGGTTGAACAGCTAAAGCAACAAGGTGAAGTGCCCTACTTTATTACCGTCGGCGGTTCTGATCCTATTGGTGCCTGTGGGTATGTTGAATGTGCTTTTGAGTTAATGGAACAGTGTAAACAGCGGCAAGTAAAACTGGATGCTTTGATACACGCAACAGGCAGTGCTGGCACGCAAGCAGGGTTAATTGCCGGCATGGAGCTTTTGGGCTCTGATACGCGAGTTATCGGCGTGTGCGTGAGCAAGTCTGAAGCTGCGCAACGGGAATTAATCATCAATTTGTTAGAACCTATGAGTGAAGCTCTTGGTTTCAATTTGCAATCAGCGATAAAACGCATTGAAATCAAAGACCAGTATTATGGTGAGGGTTACGGGATCCCAACGGAGTCAATGGTAGAAGCCGTCAAAACCCTGGCGAGACAGGAGGCAATTTTGCTCGATCCGGTTTACACGGGTAAGGCAATGGCCGGCATGTTGGATATGCTGAAAAATAATGAGTTTTCAGCGGAGCAAAACGTAGCATTTCTGCATACTGGCGGTAGTGTCGGATTATTCGCTTATAAAGATTTGTTCATGAAATAAAACCAAAAAGCTGCCAGTTCGTCATTATCGTATGAGCAGGTTATGTTTGCCGAAAAACTAGTGTCTTTCCGATACAAATGTGAACTTTAGCCAATGGGTTACAATAGGGAGTTATTTTTATTTCCAGCCAATTCCTAATTGATTTTTTTCGTATAGCCGTAATTTCGCGATTTTTAAAATTAGTGCTTTAGGTAAAGGCTCTGAGATTGGGAACTGGATGGTATTTTCTAACGTTTTATAATCTGCTACCTGATCAGACAACTGCCTGAGCACTGATGGGGTCGGGTGCAGGCTGATATGATCCTTGTAAGCGGCGTAAACAAATAAAATACCGCCATTAACCAACGCCGGTTTATTCCACTTTAGTACTTCAATGGCTTTCTCGTCTACTGACATAAGATAACACCTGAGCTCAGATAGCCTTTGCCTTGCCAGGGGTGATTTTCCGCTTATATAGTCGTCTAGTGAATTTGCTCTATTACTCATTGTTTAAAACCGATGAATGAACTCCTCCTGATTCTAACCTTGCAAGCTTCGAATCGAATTTTAAAATATCCCCGGAAACTCATAACGTTAGCGCTTAAATTCTCTAAGTTGAATATGATTACCTTCCGGATCAACAACATTGCAAACGCTAAATACTGGATTTGACCACTCACCTTCCAGTGTTGAGCCACCCAATTCAACTACTCTATCTCTTGCTTTATCTAGGTTATCTACGGTGATAAACATTTTAACCCGATTAAACGTATAATCAGGCATCTCTGTTGGCGGGATATGAACAACGATATTAAATTCTTGACTACCGATACTGATGAACTCAGCTGTTTCCCTTAGCACATTCATATCAAACATTTCCGCATAAAAGCGGCTAAGGCTGTTTATTTCTCTGGCGTATATTATCACGCCATTCCTGGGGAGTTTATTCACTTAATATTCTCCATATAGGTTTATCTCACGAATGCAGTTAATTCTATTACCTGAGTAATTAAATCAGCAATTTTTTAACGAACATCAAATACAATGAATTTAACCGCCAAGCCCTCCCTTGCTAACATCCATGGTACGGGAGGATATGTAAAGGGATTTACGGTATGTCTAGATATCAAGGATGACAATATCTCGACAAGATACATGGATGGTAATATCTCGACTAAATACTTCCCTGCAGCAATACCCGTACCGTATCCTGCTAACCGGGCATACTTACATCCTTGTAATAACCCTCCCTTGCTACCATCCATGGTACGGGAGGAAAGATACATGGATGTATTGAATGTCGAGATATCATGGATGGTAATATCTCGACTAAGTACATCCATGCAGCAATACCCGTACCGCATCCTGCTAACCGGGCATACTTACATCCTTGTAATAACCCTCCCTTGCTACCATCCATGGTGCGGGAGGATAAATACATCCCTGTATAAAAAAACGCCCCGATACCGAAGTAACGAGGCGTTTTCATCAAACTAGCGGTAAATTACCAACCAGTTTTCTCTTTTAGTGCTTTACCGATGTCAGCTAGTGAACGAACGGTTTTAACACCTGCAGCTTCTAGAGCAGCAAATTTCTCATCGGCAGTACCTTTACCACCAGCGATGATAGCACCAGCATGGCCCATACGCTTACCTGGAGGAGCAGTAACGCCAGCGATGTAAGAAACAACTGGCTTGGTCACGTTCGCCTTGATGTACTCAGCAGCTTCTTCTTCTGCAGTACCACCGATCTCACCGATCATAACGATAGCTTCAGTTTGCGGATCGTTTTGGAACATTTCTAAAACGTCGATGAAGTTAGTACCTGGGATTGGATCACCACCGATACCAACACAAGAAGACTGACCAAAACCAGCATCTGTCGTTTGCTTAACGGCTTCGTAAGTCAGAGTACCTGAACGAGATACGATACCAACTTTACCTGGCTTGTGGATGTGACCTGGCATGATACCAATCTTACATTCGCCTGGAGTGATAACACCTGGGCAGTTAGGACCAATCATGCGAACGCCAGTTTCTTCAAGCTTAACTTTAACGTCAAGCATGTCTAGCGTTGGGATACCTTCAGTGATGGTAACGATTAGCTCGATACCAGCATCGATAGCTTCTAAGATTGCATCTTTACAGAAAGGTGCAGGAACGTAGATAACTGTTGCAGTAGCACCAGTTGCTTCAACCGCTTCACGAACGGTATTGAATACTGGCAGGCCTAAGTGAGTCTGACCGCCTTTACCTGGCGATACACCACCAACCATTTGCGTACCATAGGCAATGGCTTGCTCGGAGTGGAAAGTACCCTGGCCACCAGTGAAACCCTGACAGATTACCTTGGTATCTTTGTTAATTAATACAGACATTATTTGCCCTCCGCAGCAGCAACAACTTTCTCAGCAGCGTCAGTTAAAGACTCAGCTGCGATTACGTCAACGTCAGAGTTCGCCAGTACTTCACGACCAGCTTCTGCGTTAGTACCTTCTAAACGAACAACGACTGGAACGTTTACGCCAACTTCTTTAACGGCACCGATGATACCTTCAGCGATCATGTCACAACGAACGATACCACCGAAAATGTTTACCAGTACGGCTTTTACGTTGTCGTCAGACAAGATGATTTTGAATGCTTCTGCAACACGTTCTTTGGTTGCGCCACCACCTACGTCAAGGAAGTTTGCAGGCTTACCACCGTGCAGGTTTACGATGTCCATGGTACCCATTGCAAGGCCAGCACCGTTAACCATACAACCAACGTTACCGTCTAGTGCTACGTAGTTCAGTTCCCACTGGGCTGCGTGCGCTTCACGCTCGTCTTCCTGTGAAGGATCGTGCATTGCACGGATTTTTGGCTGACGGTAAAGTGCGTTTGAATCTACGCCGATTTTGCCGTCAAGACAGTGTAGGTTACCCGCTTCGGTGATAACCAGAGGGTTGATTTCAAGTAACGCGAAATCATGATCGATGAACATGTTGCCAAGACCCAGGAAGATCTTTACAAACTGCTTCATTTGTACCGGGTTAAGACCCAGTTTGAAGCCTAGCTCACGAGCCTGGTATGCCTGAGGGCCTACTAGTGGATCGATCGCAGCTTTGTGGATCAGGTGCGGAGTTTCTTCTGCAACTGTCTCGATGTCAACACCACCTTCAGTAGAAGCCATGAATACAACGCGACGTGTACCACGGTCTACAACTGCACCTAAGTACAACTCGTTAGCGATATCAGTACAGCTCTCAACTAAAATTTTTGCAACTGGTTGACCGTTAGCGTCTGTTTGATAAGTCACTAAGTTCTTACCTAACCAGTGTTGAGCAAATTCTTTAATTTCTTCTTTGGATTTAACCAGCTTTACACCGCCAGCCTTACCACGGCCACCAGCGTGAACCTGAGCTTTAACAACCCACATATCGCCGCCGATCTTATCAGCAGCTTCAGCAGCTTCCTGAGGGGTATCGCAAGCAAAACCCTCTGAAACTGGTAAACCATATTCTGCGAATAATTGCTTCGCTTGATACTCATGCAAATTCATGGTGTTTTCCAATTATCAATATAGAAAAATAGCAGCCAAAGCTGCCCTGTAAAAAATTTGTTGCGATTATAAACACTGCAGGGCGCTAACGAAAGCCCCCTGCAGAGAATATTCCAACAAACCTTGGCTAAATTTTAGATGTCTAGCAACAGACGCGTTGGATCTTCCAGTAACTCTTTGATGGTTACCAGGAAACCAACCGATTCTTTACCATCGATTAAACGGTGGTCATAAGATAGCGCCAGATACATCATAGGCAGGATTTCAACCTTACCATTTACCGCCATTGGACGATCCTGGATTTTGTGCATACCAAGAATCGCGGTTTGCGGAAGGTTAAGGATAGGTGTAGAAAGCAATGAACCAAATACACCACCATTAGTAATGGTGAAGTTACCACCCTGCATTTCGTCCATGGTTAATTTACCGTCACGGCCTTTGATCGCTAAATCACGAATGCCCTTCTCGATACCCGCCATACCTAACTGGTCAGCATCACGTAATACTGGCGTTACCAGGCCACGTGGTGTCGATACAGCAATCGAAACGTCGAAGAAATTGTGATAAACAATGTCGTCGCCATCAATTGATGCATTTACTGAAGGGAAACGCTTAAGCGCTTCAGTTACCGCTTTTACGTAGAAAGACATAAAGCCTAAACGAGCACCGTGACGCTCTTCAAACACGTCTTTGTACTGCTTACGTAAATCCATAATTGGCTTCATGTTAACTTCGTTAAACGTGGTCAACATAGCCGTTGAATTCTTCGCTTCCAGAAGACGGTTAGCAATCGTCTTACGCAGACGTGTCATTGGCACGCGTTTCTGGCTGCGCTCACCCTGAATGGCCGTAACTGGTGCAGCTGACTCAGATGCTTTTGCCGCCGAAGCCTTAGCTGGTGCTTTTGCTTTAGCAAGATGAGCTTCTACGTCTTCTTTCGAGATGCGACCGCCTTTGCCTGTGCCTTTTACCTGAGCAGCGGTTAAGCCATTTTCAGTTAGCATGCGGCGTACTGACGGGCTGGCAATTTCATCACCAGAAGCATCTGTCGACTCTTCTGTATCTGCAGCAGCAACCGGAGCAGATGAAGCACCAGCGTTTAACTGGCCAATCAATTGCTCACCTAATACCGTATCGCCTTCGCCGTGGATAATCTTACCGATTACACCATCTTCTTCAGCCACAACTTCTAAAACCACCTTGTCAGTTTCGATATCTACCAGGTTCTGGTCACGGCTTACCGATTCGCCTTCAGCGACATGCCAGGTGGAGATAGTTGCATCGGCAACGGACTCAGGCAGAACCGGAACTTTAATATCGATGACTTTGCCAGAAGCAGTTGCTGCTTTTGGCGCATCAGCTTGCGCTGGTGCGTCAGCTTTTGTTTCGCTTTTTGCTTCTTCTTTGGCTGCAGGTGCAGCTTTGCTGTCACCGTCAGATAAAATCGCCAGTAATTGCTCACCCAGAACGGTTGCACCTTCCTGCTCAAGGATTTCCGTGACCACACCATCAGCTGGCGCAGGAACTTCTAAAACTACTTTATCAGTTTCAATTTCTACCAATACCTGATCACGGCTTACGGATTCACCCACTTCTACTTGCCAGGTCGCAACACTTGCATCGGCTACTGACTCTGGTAATACGGGAACCTTAATTTCAGTTGTCATTAATTTATTCCTTACTCACAATTCTTTACTTGGCTGATTTTATCGTTAGCGCATCGTTAACCAACGCCTGCTGTTCTTTCACATGCAGTGACATATAACCCACAGCAGGTGCGGCGGAAGCTTTTCTGCCGGCGTATGTCAGAGAAGCACCTTGTGGAATTGAATTCCAGAAATGGTGTTGACTGCAATACCAGGCACCCTGGTTTTGCGGCTCTTCCTGACACCAGACGAAATCTTTAACATTCGGATATTCGGCAATGATCGATTTCAACTCTTTCTCCGGGAACGGATACAGTTGTTCGATACGGACAATCGCAACATTGTTCAGTTCTTGCTTACGACGTTGTTCAAGTAATTCGTAGTAAACCTTACCACTACACATCACGATACGCTCAACAGCCTTTTTATCCAGCTCATCCACTTCATCAATAACGTTCTGATAAACACCAGACGCAAGTTCTTCCAACGAAGAAACGGCAAGAGGATGACGTAATAATGATTTAGGTGACATCACAATCAGAGGGCGACGCATTGGACGCACTACTTGACGGCGTAACATATTAAATACCTGTGCCGGTGTAGATGGCACACATACCTGCATATTGTGATCGGCACACAACTGCAGGAAACGTTCTAAGCGAGCTGATGAGTGCTCCGGACCCTGCCCTTCATAACCGTGAGGCAACAACACAGTCAGACCACACAAGCGGCCCCATTTTTGCTCACCGGATGATAAGAACTGATCAAATACCACCTGGGCACCGTTGGCGAAATCACCAAACTGCGCTTCCCAAATCGTCAGGCCACTCGGCTCTGCGGTGGTATAACCATATTCGAACGCCAATACTGCTACTTCAGAAAGTACCGAGTCATAAACCTCGAACGGGCCCTGACCTTCACGAATATGCTGCAATGGCAAATAAGTGCTGGCATCTTCCTGGTTATGCAGTACCGAATGACGGTGGAAGAACGTACCACGACCAGAATCCTGACCGGTAATACGAACTCGCTCACCACGGTCGACTATCGTTGCATAAGCCAGGTTTTCCGCGAAGCCCCAATCCAGCAATTTTTCACCATTAGCCATTTTCACACGATCGTCATAAATCTTTTTCACGCGCGATTGTAGCTTATGGTCCGCTGGGTAACTGGTAATTTTCTTGGCCAGGGATTTCAGGTGTTCAAGGTCAATTTTGTGATCATACGCATCATCCCAGTCATGACCAAGATATGGCGTCCAGTCAACACTGTGCTCAGTCATTGGACGCCACTGTTCTACAGTACACTGACCTTCATCCAATAACTTACGATAGTATTCCACCATGTCTTTGTTCTTGCTCTCAGTAAGACGGTTTTGGGCAATCATCTTATCGGCAAATAACTGACGAGGTGTTTTATGTTTTTTAATTTTCTGGTACATCAACGGCTGAGTTGCATTTGGCTCATCCGCCTCGTTATGACCGTGGCGACGATAACACACCAGATCGATAACCACATCGCGCTTAAACTTGTTACGGAAATCCAAAGCGATTTGCGTGGCCAGTACCACCGCTTCCGGATCATCACCATTAACGTGGAAGATTGGTGCCTGAACCATTTTCGCGATATCGGTACAGTATTCCGTTGAGCGGGTATCATCAGGGTTTGATGTGGTGAAACCAACCTGGTTATTCACGACGATACGAATGGTACCGCCAACTTTATAAGCACGCGCCTGAGACATATTAAATGTCTCCTGAACCACACCCTGGCCAGCAATTGCACTATCACCGTGAATAGTGATAGGAAGAACCAGGTCACCCTTGTCACAGTCACGACGATCAAGACGAGCGCGCACTGAGCCCATGACTACCGGGTTTACAATTTCAAGGTGAGATGGGTTGAACGCAAGGGCCAGATGCACATTACCGCCCGGGGTAATGAAATCGGAAGAATAGCCCTGATGATATTTCACGTCACCTGAACCGATTACATCGATTTTACCGGCGAATTCGTCAAATAACTTACTTGGGTTTTTACCCATAACGTTAACCAGAACGTTAAGACGACCACGGTGAGCCATGCCTAGCACAACTTCTTTGGTGCCATGTTCACCAGCGCGGGTGATCAGGGCTTTCAGCATCGGAATTAAGCTGTCGCCACCTTCCAGTGAGAAACGCTTAGCACCCGGGAATTTGGCTCCCAGGTATTTTTCCAGGCCATCAGCTGCAATTAGGTCTTTTAGTATTTCGGTTTGTTGCTCTGCGGTGTAATTAGCTTTTGACTGCACCGACTCCAGACGCTGCTGAATCCAGCGTTTTTCCCGAGTCGAGGTAATGTGCATGTACTCTGCACCAATTGAACCACAGTAAGTTTTTTCGAGAAGCTGATGAATCTCACCTAGCTTCATGGCATCCTGGCCTACGGCCAGAGAGCCGACATTAAACTCTTTATCGTACTCAGATTTGGACAGCTCATGGTGTGACAATTGCAAATCACGAACACGAGTACGCTGCCACAGCCCTAAAGGATCGAGATTGGCATTCTGGTGGCCACGGAAACGATAGGCATTAATTAACTGCAGCACACGGACCTGCTTAGTGTCGGCTGGTGCGCTGACAACCTGCTTAGGACCTTGCTTGGCTAATTCACGAAATTCCTCGCGAATTACCGCATGATTGGTTTCTACCTCTACCCCTTCGATAGCAGGTAGTTCATCGAAAATCTTACGCCATTCATCGGAGACAGAATGGGCATTTTCTAAATATGATTCGTATAATTCTTCGATATAAGCGACATTATTACCGCTTAAATGGGAAGACTCTAACCAAGCCTTCATTACACCTTCGGGCATTGCCTGTTCCTTTTCGGGCTAAAGCAACAAATTAAAAGAATAATCAAGAGCCGGGCGTTAATTCAGCCCGGCAACCTTCATTAAACCGCTCTTTGTAACAACATGGATTTGATCGAACCAATGGCTTTGGTCGGGTTCAAACCTTTTGGACATACGTCAACACAGTTCATGATGCCATGACAACGGAATACGCTGTAGGCATCCTGTAAATCATCAAGACGCTCGTCAGTTGCGGTATCACGGCTATCAATAAGGAAGCGATAGGCGTGTAATAATCCCGCTGGACCGATGAACTTGTCTGGATTCCACCAGAAAGATGGACAAGACGTTGAACAACAGGCACAAAGAATACACTCGTACAGACCATCAAGCTTTTCACGGTCCTCGATCGATTGCAGATGTTCACGAGTCGGCTGACTCTTGCCATCGTTGATCAGGTACGGCTTGATTTTCTCGTATTGGTTATAAAATTGCGTCATATCAATGATTAAATCACGGACAACTGGCAATCCAGGAAGTGGACGCAACACGATCTTGTTCGCTTTCACTTCAGATAATGGCGTAATACACGCAAGACCATTTTTACCGTTCATATTCAGGCCGTCACTGCCACAAACACCTTCACGGCAGGAGCGACGGAAAGATAACGACGGGTCTTGTTCTTTTAACAGGATCAACGCATCCAGAACCATCATGTCAGAACCCTCAGGGATTTCTAACTCGTAGTCCTTCATATATGGAGCATTGTCTACATCAGGGTTGTAGCGGTAAATCGAAAACGTTTGTTTCATCCTTTTCTGCTCCTTAGTATGTTCTTACTTTCGGTGGGAACGCTTCACGATGTACAGGCGTCATATTTACTGAACGCTTGCTCATCTCTTCCGTTTCCGGCGTATAAATGCTGTGACATAACCAGTTTTCATCATCACGCTCGGTGAAATCCTGGCGAGCGTGAGCACCACGAGATTCGGTACGGAAATTCGCTGCTTTTGCAGTACAGAACGCCGTTTCCATCAGGTTATCCAGCTCTAAACATTCGATACGCTGAGTGTTGAATTCAGAAGATTTGTCATCAAGACGAGCGTGCTTGAGACGTTCACGGATTTCAGCTAACTCTTTCATACCCTGTGCCATCGCTTCACCTTCACGGAATACCGAGAAGTTTAATTGCATGCACTGTTGCAAATCTTTCTTGATTTGAACTGGATCTTCACCTTTGTCACTACCTTCCCAACGGTTATAACGACTCAGGGATTGTTCCAGATCAGAAGCTGACGCTTCTTTACCGTTTTGCGTGTCACCCAGGTATTCACCCAGGAAGTTACCTGCAGCACGACCGAATACAACCAAATCAAGTAGCGAGTTACCGCCAAGACGGTTAGCACCGTGTACCGATACACAAGCGATTTCACCAACGGCGAATAAACCTTCAACGATAGTCTCGTTGCCTGAAGCATCGATGCTGATCGCCTGACCATTAACGTTACAAGGTACACCACCCATCTGATAGTGACAGGTAGGAATAACTGGAATTGGCTCTTCAGCCGGGTCAACGTGAGCAAAGGTTTTTGATAAATCACAAACACCAGGCAGGCGTTGGTTCAGAGTCTCACGACCTAAGTGATCAAGTTTAAGCTTGATATGTGGACCCCAAGGACCGTCACAACCACGACCTTCACGGATTTCGGTCATCATTGAACGGGCAACAACGTCACGACCAGCAAGATCTTTAGCATTTGGTGCATAACGCTCCATAAAGCGCTCGCCATCTTTATTAAGAAGGTAACCACCTTCACCACGACAACCTTCCGTTACCAGTACACCAGCACCAGCAATACCTGTTGGGTGGAACTGCCACATTTCCATATCCTGCATCTGGATGCCAGCACGCAGAGACATACCAACACCGTCACCGGTGTTGATGTGAGCATTAGTTGTTGATGCAAAGATACGACCTGCACCACCGGTTGCCAGTACCGTGGCACGAGCTTTGAAGTAAACCACTTCACCAGTTTCAATATCAACCGCCGTACAACCTACAACGTGACCGTCTGAATTTTTCACTAAATCCAGTGCATACCATTCGGAGAATACGTTGGTTTTGTTTTTAACATTCTGCTGATATAAACAGTGCAATAATGCATGACCGGTACGGTCAGCAGCTGCTGCGGTACGTGCCGCCTGCTCGCCACCAAAATTCTTTGACTGGCCACCGAAAGGACGTTGGTAAACTTTACCATTTTCAAAGCGAGAGAATGGCAAACCCATGTTCTCCAGCTCGATGATCGCTTCCGGACCTGTCTTACACATATACTCGATAGCGTCCTGATCACCGATAAAATCGGAACCTTTAACGGTATCGTACATGTGATATTCCCAGTTATCTTCATGGGCATTACCTAAAGCTACGGTAATACCACCCTGGGCTGATACAGTGTGCGAGCGAGTTGGGAATACTTTTGAGATCAAAGCACAAGACTGGCCTGATTCTGAAATTGCTAATGCGGCACGCATACCCGCACCACCGGCGCCAATTACAATGGCATCAAATTCACGAACTGGTACGCTCACTTACACACCCCACACTGTTAAGAAAACCGCCGCTACGTATACAAATAGCGTGATGGTAAAAATAAATTGAAGAAAACCACGTAATGCTGTGTTCTTTACGTAGTCTGTCAAAACTTGCCAAATACCGATCCAGGCGTGGAACAATACTGCTAACACCGCCAGGATAGTGAATATTTTCATTGGCAGACAGGCAAACAATGCTGTCCACGATTCGTAGGTAACGTCATCAGTGATGATGAAGTAGCCCAACATAAATAAGCTGTATAACGCAAGGATGATTGCACTGGCACGGATCAGGATGAAATCATGAACACCGCTGCGGCCTAAAGTTGCTACATTGTTTACCATAACCATACTCCCGCAACGACAGATAATAGAAGCCAAAGGGCAATGACAACATTACCACTGGTTTGACCGGAACCTTTTTCTTCCAGGTGCCCCATATCCATAATCAGGTGACGAATTCCGCCAACCAAATGGTAGATCAATGCAGAGACAATACCCCAGATGATAAATTTAAAGAAGAAACCCTGCAGGTAAGATTCAATAGTTGCAAAACCTTCTGCAGAGGAGAGAGAAACCGAAAGGGCCCAGATTAAGATACCAACAGCGAAAAACATCATCACACCACTAACGCGGTGCAAAATGGATGCTTTTGCGGCGGCTGGAAACTTGATTGTCGTTAAATCAAGATTTACAGGTCGTTGTTTTTTCACAGTTCTTGCCTAAAAACTAATTATCCAGCTAGTTGTATTTCTATTTAACTTGGCGGACCAAATTAAATAACCATGTTTGTAGTTATTTTCTGCCTTAGAACAAATTCCAACTCCCCTGAAATTTACCCAAAAACAGATCCGCACGAATTATATATAGGTCTATATTGAATTACAATTTTATGAGGTTTTTTATTGGCTTCTGTCTACTTTTCAGACGATTTTGAAGTAAAGACTCAAATTTTTGTTAAAATAACAGCAGAAAAGAGCATTCCGCTCACATTAGCATTGACATTTACCCTGATTGTTAGAGTAGAATATCGGCAATTTTGTATTCGCAAAATTGACTAGTTAATCATTTGTCTTGGATTTTTATGAGTACTTTTAGTGTTCTCACTAATCGTAAAAAGCATCGACTTCGTATCGAACTTTAATCTTTGGTCAATTTCGAAATTAAAAATCTAACTAAAATTTAGAGGATATTTTTATGGCTGAATCTAAAGCCACCCTGAGCATTGACGGTAAAGAAATTGCAGAATTACCAATTCTGAAAGGAACTGCAGGTAATGACGTAATTGATATCCGTACTCTGGGAAGCAAAGGCTATTTCACCTACGATCCTGGCTTTTTAGCAACTGCCTCCTGTGAATCTCAAATTACTTTCATCGACGGCGCAAAAGGTATTTTGCAGCACCGCGGTTATGCCATTGACGACTTGGCGAAAAAAGCGGATTACCTGGAAGTATGTTACATCCTGTTAAACGGCCAAGCTCCAAGTCAGGAAGAGTACAACGAGTTTGTAAATATCATCACAAACCACACCATGGTGCACGAGCAACTGGCTCAGTTTTTCCAGGGCTTCCGTCCTGATGCGCACCCAATGGCAATGCTTTGCGGTGTCGTTGGTGCCCTGTCCTCTTTCTACCACCATGACCTGGATATTTCTGATCGTGCTCAACGTTTACGCTGTGCTCACCGCCTAATTGCAAAAATGCCAACCATCGCGGCAATGGCATACAAATACAGCATCGGCCAGCCGTTCGTGTATCCACGTAACGATTTGTCTTATGCAGAAAACTTCCTGCACATGATGTTCTCGGTTCCTGCCGAAGAGTACAAAGTAAGCCCGACTCTGGCTCGCGCAATGGATCGCATTTTCATTTTGCACGCAGATCATGAGCAAAACGCATCGACATCAACGGTTCGCCTGGCGGGTTCTTCAGGTGCTAACCCTTATGCGTGTATCGCAGCGGGTGTTGCATCACTTTGGGGTCCTGCCCATGGTGGTGCTAACGAAGCATGTCTGAACATGTTAGAAGAAATCGGCGATGTATCTCGCGTCGATGAATTCGTTGCCAAAGCAAAAGACAAGAATGACCCATTCCGTCTGATGGGCTTTGGACACCGTGTTTACAAGAACTTCGACCCACGTGCGACAGTAATGCGTGAAACCTGTCATGAAGTTCTGAATGAGCTGGGAATTGAAGATCCACTATTAGACGTTGCTATGGCGCTTGAAAAAGTGGCATTGGAAGATCCGTACTTCATTGAGAAGAAGCTCTATCCAAACGTTGATTTCTACTCAGGTATCATCCTGAAAGCGATTGGTATTCCAACTAGCATGTTCACGGTAATTTTCGCATTGTCGCGTACCGTTGGCTGGTGTTCTCACTGGGATGAGATGTTGACACAACCAGGTCAGAAGATTGGTCGTCCTCGTCAGAATTACACCGGTGAACTGAACAGAGAATTCACTCCGCTGGATTCACACGAATAATCAGTAATGGCGATTATCGTAAGATAATCCTGTTATTAATCTGATATACAAAAATCCCTTATCATTTGATGAGGGATTTTTTTTACCTGAAATTCAGCCGTCTGTTTCTATCGTATTGCAAGCTTCAATGATCGATTCCCCTAATCAGAAAAATGATAAAGATACGGAGGAAGTTTTTTTAAAAAAAAAGGAGAATTAAAAGTCCCCTCCTCCTCTTCTTTATAAATTATTGCTCTTGATTCCAAAGTCTAACTTGCATTGATGTGGCTGATAAATTTCACACTAATTAGTTAATAATAATGAAGTTTTGGCTGGTCATTTGCACGAATACCCCTTAGACTCCGACAATCGAATTATCGCTGTAACCTAAATGGGTGCAGGCTCGATTTGATTGAATTACCAATTCATAAACCGGATACCGGTCGAGCAGATATTCTATACAAATACTTTGATTTTAAAGGCATTGTTGCGCTTAAGGTATTTGCACCTATAACTTAATACCAATTCCATTAAGTTTTTGCACAACTCAGAGTTAGAAAACACTTAGTGGGTTTGGTATAAGCTAAACTTTAATTGATAATACTGAATGAGCTGACTGCGTAAGTGACTGGCAAAACAAACCAAGATAAACCACAATCACCGCCGGTCGTCCTGATCGTTGACGATGAGCCAGGTAATATTGACCTGGCTTCCAGCATTTTACGTCCGCAATATTTGACTAAAGCTGCCACCAACGCGAAAACCGCTCTCAAGGTGATTGAGGCCGACAGCAACATCGATCTGATTTTGCTCGATGTAATGATGCCTCATGTAAATGGCTTTGAGCTTTGCAAGCAGCTGAAAAGTAATGAAGCCACAACCAACATTCCCATTATTTTTCTTACCGCTAAATCCCAGGTGGAGGATATCACCCAGGGCTTTAAACTTGGCGCAGTTGACTACATTACTAAGCCTTTGCAACCCGATGTGTTAAGCGCCCGGGTAAACACACATGTGCAGCTCCACCAAAGCCAGAAATTGTTAAATCAGCAGGTCAAAACCCTGGAGGAAAACGCCCGACTCAGGGAAGATATTGAACGTTTGACCCACCATGACTTAAAAGGCCCCCTTGGTGTTATTTTATTTGAGTTAAATAAGATTAACGATAAGGCGATTGCCAATTCCATCGAAGAGTCGGTAACCAATGTTCTTAACATGATTAACAACTCTCTCGATATTTTCAAAATCGAAAATGGTACCTATCCTCTCGACCCTGATATGGTCGACTTAAAACGTACCTGTACGCGAGCAATCAAATCGGTACGTTACTTATCACGACCAAAAAACATTGCCATAAAATTAACCCAGGCCAGTGATGACCTCTATGCCCTTGGCGAAGAGCTGTTGTGCCTGTCGATCGTCAACAACCTGTTAAAGAATGCCGTTGAAGCATCACCGGATGACCAGACAATCCATATAGAAATCTCAGAAAACAGTTCCATGGTGCAAATCAGTATTGAAAACCAGGGAGCGATTCCCGAAGAGTTGCGCGACACTATTTTTGAAAAATATGCCACCTCAAATTTAGTGCGCGGATCCGGGCTCGGTGCTTACTCGGCAAAATTAATGACCGAAGCTCAAAATGGGCATATTAAGTTTGCGATTATCGATAACGACAAAACCCGATTCACCGTAACCCTTCCCAAATATTAAGTTTGTTATCAGAGTGTTTCCTGTCTTGAGCCTGCAGATTGCAATGGTATAATTGCGCCGATTTCTAATAGAGTTCGAAACTAACATGTCTGATTCCCAATTACGCTTTGGCGGCATCCAACGCCTGTATGGTAAAACCGCATTTCAACATATCCAGAATGCTCACTTTTGTGTGATCGGCATTGGTGGCGTTGGTTCATGGGCAGCAGAATCACTGGCACGCACCGGTGTTGGTACATTAACATTAATCGACCTCGATGATATTTGTGCAACCAACATCAATCGCCAAATTCATGCCCTGAGTGATACGGTTGGCGAAAGCAAAGTAGAAATCATGGCCGAGCGCATTCGCCAGATTAATCCTGAATGTCAAATTCACGAAGTCGAAGATTTTATTACCTTAGAAAATTTGTCTTCGCTATTACACCCAGGGTTAGACTATGTCATTGATGCCATTGATTCGGTGCCAGTTAAAAGTGCCCTGATTGCCTATTGCAAACGCCACAAGATTCCGTTAGTTACCATTGGTGGCGCCGGCGGACAGCTGGACCCAACGCAAATCTGTATCAGCGATTTAAGTAAGACCTATCAGGATCCTTTGCTGGCAAAAGTTAAGAATCAACTGCGACGTCAATACAACTTTTCACGAAATACCAAACGTAAGTTCGGTATCGATGCGGTATTTTCCACAGAGCAACTTACCTACCCGGATCAGGACGGTGAAGTGTGCATGGCAAAACCAGATAGTGGCGAGAGCATGCGCCTAGATTGTCGCAGCGGTTTTGGAGCCATTACTCATGTCACCGCAAGTTTCGCGTTTTTTGCCGTAAGCAAAGCATTGGATAAATATTTAAAATCGAGAGAGAGAAAACTGGCTCAATCGGCGTAAGAAACATCGCGACTGATGCTAACTGCAAACTTTTCGGGCAATTGGTATGCACAGGACTAAGTGTCGCTAAGCTTGCTTAACACGATATCAAACCGACCGGATAATATTGCGGTTTGCTGATCCCGGATAAAATCTACAATGAGCTGTTTCTGCTCTTGCTCGCTAAGTTCAAGTAATAGCAAATCCTTACGATTCAGCTCTTCTCCTGAGAAATACATTTGCGTAGTAAGTTCCCGGTAGCCACGTTTAGCAACTTTGAAGTGAATATGTGGTGGCCGCACCCACTTGCCATCGGCAGGATAAGCACCCGGCTTTATGGTCTTAAAGTAATACTCGCCAGCATCATCGGTGAATAATGTCCCCCACCCCTGGAAATTTTCGTCAATCTGCACCCGCCGGGAGTCCCGCTCATGATGGTATTTGCCAAGGCTATTCGCTTGCCAAACGTCGATAATGGCTTTGCTAACCGGCTCACCAAACTGATCCGTGACCCGGCCGTTTACTTCAATGACCTGCCCCTTCGCCGATTCCTGCCTCCCCTGCACACGGGTAAGATCCATATCTGTATCAAGCTGGTTATTGTTTGGGTAAAACGGACCTTCGGTTTGATCAGGGGTTAACGCCAGTCGCGCCAGTTTTTCATCAGATAAGGCCCGAGTAAATAGCATGCCGGTAGCTCCAAGCGCACTTAGTTTTAACAGGCGCCGACGCCACCAGGATTTAGATTTCAGAGTCATAACGGCTAACTCCAACTACTACAGGCATCTATAGGTTTAGGACAAGAGCAGGGAAAAGTCACGAGCCATGTGACTAAACTCCCTGAGTACGTGACGTAGAACGTCACTTCGAGTACACAATCAAAGATTGTTTCGAGTACGGGACAAAAACGTCCCTCCGAGTGAGGTAAGCTTCGCTGGTGGAAGTGGAAGGTGGAAGAAAAAGCAAAAAACCTTGAGTCATTCCCTGCCACGACAGGGAATCTTAGCCGGGCCTGAACGGCAGATTTGTGCCAAAGGCGGGAGTTGAAACTCCCTGAGTACGTATCGTAAACGATACTTCGAGCACGTGACGAAAAGCGTCACTCCGAGCACGCTGATGTCATCAGCTCCGAGCACACGCTGTTCCGAGCAAAAAGCAAAAGCCCTTGTGTCATTCCCTGATACTACAGGGAATCTTGGCCAACCTTGAATGACCGAATTGTGCCATTTACAGCCTGTTAGCAATTGCTAATATACGGTGATTTCGAAGCGTTAACGCCCCACTAAGGGGTAAATAAGCGAGGTACGAGCAAAAGCCAACTTTTGTTTATCCCGTTTGAGTGGCTTGTTATGTGTACTTTCGTTTTAGCTGAGTAGATAACCTAGTAAAATTAAAGCCATTAATGAGTATATAATTACTAGCTTAGCCGTATTAAACCTAAATAAGAATTCATAGCCACAGACTGGACATAAATTCTTCGTGTATTGAGGAGAAACGTACTCTTGCTTAGGAGTTACATCACTCTGACATTTTGGGCATTTCAATAGATAATCACTTTTTAAATAAAGTCACCAAAAGATAAGTTTATCGCTAGGCTTCTGGTACACCAACACCCTAGAAGGAGCAATTACATGTTTTGTTAGCTGCCTAGCCAGATAAAGAGACCTGAAAAAATAAATGCCGCAATAAGCATTCTTAGCAGAAACATTAGGTTATAACCGAAATCGCCACCGCGCACTGGCTTGGAACTTTCGTAATATTAATTACGTTTCAGTTTTCGCACCAAGAACAAAACGTAAAAAAATAAAAGGGCTAAAACTAAGGTAATAATAAAACCTAACTCAAGCGAAACAAATTCTTCTTCCATAAAATGAAAATTTAACCACATAACGCCCAGACATCCTGCAGCCAGGCAACGAAATATTATTAGTTTGTTTTTGATATTCATAATACCGTGTGAAGTTAAACGAATGACTGTAGATCGCTCAAAGCGGAAGTATTATACCGCTTCATCATATTTTCTCTAACATGTTCTTACTAAGACGCTTTAAAATAATCGGAGGTAACACGCCTTAGATTGAATATCCTATATCCTAAGTTGTTATATTTTTTGAATTTTTAATGATGCTTTGTCAGGCTTATCCATACCCAAAAAACTCTTGGTGTATTCTGTAATACACTTAAATTCATATTTAGCACCAGCTTCAATTACTTGAATGGTTCTAGGGTGTGCGTAACTGTTACCCAGCATACAAATTGCAACTATCTTGTAAGTTCCTGCTTCAAGATTGACTGTTTCCCAGCGATCTTGCTCAAACGGGGATGTATAGCCAATAAGTTGTTTCCCATCCATATCGTATACGCCAACTATCATTGCCTGGACTTCGTCCTCTAAAAATCCAACCGATTTTGTGGTTAACATGGCTAACTTGTTTTTCGGTAACGCTGACGGGTTATAGGTAGCCGGTGATGATTGACAACCCGACAAAAATAAAATGAACGTAATGATTCCTAAATACTTCACATCCTGCTCCTAGAAAATGTAACGCTCTAATATGGAGCGCATAAATGCTTGGCAAAAATTCGTGACAATGGAGCGCAAGCCAAGCTTTTTTTTTGCGTCCTTGCGACTGAATCTACCACTTTATCTCATACCTAACTAAGTTAAAACTCAACAAGTAAAAGATAGAGTTTCAATGAGCGCTGTTCGCTCACTGATCTTGCCCCATAAAAATGGACAGTTAATTTACGTTATCATGTTGAGCTTCAAAGTCCGAAGAACTTTTAAATCCCAGATAATGCTAAAACCTATGGTTGCCTACTGGCAGGCCTGATTTTGCTCATGACCGCAAAGACATAACCTCCTGATGCTCCCGCCAGCAGTTGCATGTAAAAGCCCCAGCCTCTGGCGCCTGCGATGATATGGATATTCATCATAGATTCTATTGCGATAAGAGCTGTGACGAAGGCGACAATTCCTGCAACAACAAACAATACTACCCCGTAGTTTTCGAGTTTTTTCACTAACCAACCGGCGATCAAAAAAGCGATTAACAATGCAATAGCGATTATCAACCCGTAGGTCGGTAATAACCCTATCCAATCGTCCACCGTTAAACTAAGGCGGTCGCTTAATTTTACTGCAACGCCAACACTAACTAATTGATTGACAACATATTGGCTATGGAACAAGCTAGCTAATGAAAATGTCAGCAACCAAGAAGCTAGAAATGAAGGCAAGAAACGCGTCAAAAATTGCATGGTTATCTCAAATCAGAACAAAGCTTTTTTCTTACCCTAACAAAGGCTTGACTCGTAAACAATTTATCTCTTGTTTTGCTTTGTCAATCTTTGCCTCATTTTCAATAAGTGCCAACTCTGGGTTACCTGAAGAAGAATACACCGTAGCAACACTGGCCGCTGAATTGCACTCCCCCTGGAGTATGGTAGAACTGCCCGATGGGACATGGTTAATTACCGAGCGTGATGGTCACGTGGTAATAAAAAAAGACTCAGGCCAACACAGAGTTAACTTAAAGCTCGACGGATTGTACCTTGCTGGCCAGGGTGGTCTGCTCGATATCGTGTTATCACCCGACTATAGCGTATCAAAAGAAATTTATTTTACTTATGCGCAGGGTGAACTGAAAGAGAACCGTTTAGTCATCGCCAAAGCCACATTTAATGGTTCAGGTTTTTCACAACCAGAAACTGTATATCGGCTGACCACGGATAAAGCAACACCTCAACATTATGCGGGACGAGCCCTTGTGCTGCCGGATAATACCCTACTTTTCTCCAGTGGAGATGGTTTTGATTACAGAGAACAGGCGCAAGTAACCAGCAGTCAACTGGGAAAAATTTTGCGTATCAACTTAGATGGCAGCATTCCAAAAGATAACCCATTTATTGACCATACGAATCCAGCCGCACACGCGGTTTTCTCCGTAGGTCATCGCAACACTCAAGGCTTGGTGTATGACTACGATAGCCAGCAAATTGTTAGCCATGAACACGGTCCGGCCGGTGGTGACGAATTAAACTATATTAGCGCTGGCAGCAATTATGGCTGGCCTGTAATCACCCATGGTCGGGATTATTCAGGCGCACGCATTTCTCCGTTTACCGAATATACCGGGATGAAACAGCCGATAGTTAACTGGACGCCATCGATCGCCCCTTCCGGCATGGCCTATTATGGTGCTGATCGCCATAACTTTTCTTCACTGCAACGACATGTGTTAATTACCACGTTAGTCAACAGAAAGCTTTATGCCATTAATTTAACCAATGGCAAATTTACCCAGACACACGTATTCCCAGAAGTATCGGGAAGGCTGCGGGATGTTTTGGTAACTCAACAGGGAAACATAGCTATATTAACGGATGGAGACGACGCAAAATTGCTGTTAATCAGCGCCAATTAAGCATCGTGCAGAACCAGGTAAAATTCGCTTAAAGGTACCCCATTCTTTCAAAAGCACCTATTGGTCGTTACTTTGCGAAAACCATTGATTTTCTAGCGTCTCGCCATTGATGAACTGATCGTAGTGCCAGTGATTTTCTGAAAAAAGTTTAAGTAATGAGTGTTCAAATTGATAAGGCTGATCGCCTGCATGGTACTGTATTTTAAATTCGTGACGTTGTGTGGCGACAATAGTCCTGACCGCCGGCAGCGCTTTAATTTTATCGACTAAGCCCGGTAATTGATCGGAACATCTGAGCGTGAGCGTGAGCACATCAATACCATTAGCGATACTTCTCGCTGAATTAGGAGATTCCGGTTTATTAATGCTGTTAAAGTGTTCCGATAAACTGAGCTTGCCATCTCTTAAAAATGCCACCCGAGGGCAGATACGCTGCAACTGCTCCAGTTGATGAGAACTGATCACTAACGTGGCGAGATCTTTAATGTCCAACAGGATATTTGAAATTTGCCGCGCATAATCCGGGTCTAACCCGGCGGTGGGTTCATCCAGTAAAATCACCTGCGGCGAACCTAGCAGACTTTGTGCAATAGCCAGCCGCTTTTTCATCCCATGGGACAAAATTTGACTCTTCTGACGGGCATAACCGCTCAACCCAGTTAACTCAAGCACCCTGTCCACATCGTGTTGCGCTTGTTTCGCAGACATGTTATGTAATTGTGCATATAACTTCAGCTGGCTGGATATCGAGAAATCCGGATCAAATTCTGCGTCCTGAATCAGCGCTGACAATTTTGCAAGATGCTGATAACCAGATACGACTTCACCAAAAATCTTAACCTGACCAGAATCAGCCTTTAAAAACCCACACAAAATTGAAAATAACGTGGTTTTGCCAGCGCCATTGGCACCAACCAGAGCTACCGGTTCACCGGCTACGATTTCAACACTGACATTATCAAGTACCTGGTGTTTACCAAACGACTTGCTTACGTTTTGTAAACTGATTATCGATTCCATGACATATCCTTATACCAATCACATTAAATTATTGCTCACTCAGTGAGAATTTAAAGGCGTTTAGACAAGGCTTTGATTAAAGAGAATGGTCGTTCCATTGTCACAATCAGCCAAAATCAGTAACGCCGGATAAAAGCCTTTAAATCTCACCCGTAGGGAGTTTACCAGAGGCCCAATTACGGCCCTATATTTCATTAATATAGAATGACTATATCAATGAAATCTATGTAGTAACTGAACCTCTGCCCTAACTCTGAGTTGTGCACAAACTTAGTGTGATTGGTATTAACCAAGTGAGCGCAGTTTAAAAATCAGTGATGATAAAAACAGATAGGAGACGGTTTGAAGCAACGGTCGGGTTAATTGATCTAACGATGGTCCTGTGTCTCCCATCGTTGAAAATACACCCAACCCGGGCAATGCTAACGTTGTCTGCAGGTTAATCTGTAACTTTGAGGCCGCCAGGTAATCTAACGTAGGTAACAATAAATACAATAAGATAGTCACTAAAATGACTTTCTTGCCTGAAGGCAGCAACACATTGAGAAAATTGGCCAGGGCAATAAAAGGGACCATCCAGATGGTAAGAAAAATAAAGGTATCACTCCCCTGCCTGATACCTGATGATAAGGACGACGGTTCTCGCACCCAGGCATAGACCAACGTAATGATCACCAGCGACAGCATTAATAGCGTGAAAAAACTCGCGTACCCTAAAAACCGCCCTATCAGAAACTCAGAGCGTCGACACCTTAGCAAATAGAATTTTACCGTACCTCGCTGACGATCGCTGGCGAACTGGTCACAACAAAGTGAGATACATGTTAGCGGTAGCAGTAGCATAGCTGCAAACCAGAATACCGATAACTCAGCGACCGGCCACTGCAATAGTTGCCGAAATCCGATATCACCTAACATACTGCGAATAATCCCAGCATCACCGGAAACTGAAATAAGTTCGACAGCAGTGCGGACCGGATAATGAAATATCAGCACCCATACGCCAAAAAATGTCAGTAACGTCAATCGTCCCGAACCAGTCACAAATACACGCTGCCACTCATGCAGACATATTTGCAGAACCTTTTTAAAATCATATGCTTTCATATTTTGAGAATAGATGAATAAAATGCCGGTGTTAAGTGGACAATTGTAAGTGGCTGTTACGGCGAACAATGTTAGAATTAAAGCAGTTTTCAATTGAGCAGGTCACTATCATGCCAACTTTTCATAACAATTTTCTTTTCCCCCTGTTTTTTTCATTGCTTGCTATCACCGCGTGCAAGCCATCGCCAGAATCTACACCAGAGCAAACACCGACAAAACCGGAAGCTGAACAAACATCCGCAAACGCTGATATGGCAACCGTAACGGGCGAAGTCTGGTATCGGGAACGCATTAAGCTTCCGGATGATATCCAACTGCAGGTTTACCTGGAAGATGTATCAAAAATGGATGTCGCAGTGACTGTGCTTGCCAGCAACAGCTACGATAACCCAGGCATGCCGCCCTGGTCATTTGAACTAAAATATGATCGAAATAGCATCAACGACAAAGGTCGTTATGTAATTCGAGCCAGAGTGATGCAAGGTGATCGTCTTCGCTTTATCAATACCCAGGCATACGATGCATTTCCGGAAACGGGAGAACCCGTAAGAGTCCTGGTACAAGCAATTGCGACGCAACCAAATAGGCCTCAACCTGCACAACCGGAGGCAGAAACGATGAATGAAGATGCCCGGGAAAGTGGCATGGAAGACGACGCTAAGCTGGTGCGGTTGCCCCTGACCAGTTCCAGCTGGCAGTTAACGGAAATAGAGGGTAAACGTGTCAACATCAATGTCAGGGAAGATCAAAGTAACTTACAGATTGATGAGCAGGAGTCTCGCATTGCCGGCAATTCTGGTTGCAACCTGTTCAGTGGCTCCTATCAGGTTGATGGCGAGCAGATCACCCTAGGTCCGTTAATTTCATCACGCATGGCATGCGTCGAAGAGGTGATGAAACTTGAACAGGATTACCTGGGTGCTTTACAAAAAGTAAAATCTTTCCAACGAGACAAGCAACACTTGACCTTGCTTGATGAGCAAAATAATGAAGTGCTGAAATTTACTGCCAGGTAAGCATTAATTAGGGAAACACGGATAGCCCATGAAGCTGGGTTGTCACTTATAGTGATGATGACATGTGACGGGCTATTCGAGCGGCTTTTCCGCCATAATTGATAATAAATTGCCGTCAGGATCCCGTAAAAATCCGAGCCACAATTCATGATCAGGCATTTTTGCCGCCAATTGTGGCTCCCTTTCAAACTCAATCCCCTTTTCCCGTAACAAAGTTACGTAACCGTCTATATCATCGACCTGGTAATAAATCACCGATGTATGATGGTCTTTTGCGTCACCTTGTAATTCGGTTAGCATGAGTCGGGTGTCACCTGCCTGAACAAAAGCCATCGCTGGAGGTACTTCAAACAGCAGGGTCAGTCCCAAGGCATCGCAGTAAAACTCTAATGCGGGTTTGATGGCCGATACGGCGATTGCAATTTGTCCGACTTTACTAATGCTAGCCATGGATATTCCTGTTAGTTATTCAATTAATATCGGGCAGTAATTATTCAACCCCATAAGCATACATAGTCAACCGCAGCCTGGCAATGCAATTGAGTTGTATCCAACAAGGGTAATTCACAGTCCCCTTGTTTGACTAGCAATCCAATTTCGGTACAGCCCAGAACAACCGACTGGGCACCATTAGCCGCCAGTTTGTTGATGATTTTCAGGTATTCCTGGCGTGATTGTTCATGAATTTTTCCATGCACCAGTTCCTGGTAAATAATGTCGTGCACGCGTTGCATATCCTGCGGTTCGGGTATCAATAACTCAATTGCGTAATTATCCATAACACGCTGGCGATAAAAATCCTGTTCCATGGTGAATCGTGTCCCAAGCAGGCCAGCTTTGGAATGCTCTAGCTTTTGCAGGTATTCGCCGGTTACGTCGGCGATATGCAGCAATGGTATCGAAACCGATGTCTGTACCTGTTCAGCCACGCAATGCATGGTATTCGTGCAGATCAGCAGTACATCAGCACCGGCAAGCTCTAACATTTTCGCGCAATCGGCCAGTAATTTTCCGGCCATGTCCCAGTCTCCCTGGCGTTGCAGCTGTTCAATTTCTGCGAAATCGACGCTCACCATTACGATTTTAGCGCTATGGTATCCTCCCAGCCGCTGGTTTACCAAGCGATTGATATTCTCATAATAACTGCGGGTTGATTCCCAACTCATGCCGCCTATCAGGCCAATTGTTTTCATCCTTGATCCTTTTTATAAGTTTGACGTTGCCAGTTCTTTTATCCGCTTCACAATGGCTAGCAGGCCGTTTCCTCGCGACGGACTTAGATGCTGCATCAGACCAAGCTCGTCGAAGACGGCGTCAAAATCCATGGCTAGTATCTCCGCGCTCGATTTTCCATTACTCAGACTCAAAATGATATTCAACAAACCACGAATTACCCTTGCGTCGCTATCGGCCTCGAAGGTGAGCATGTCGTTATCCTGGTTAGCAATTTTTAACCAGGCATTGCTTTCACATCCTGAGATTAAATGCTGTTCGGTGCGTTCGGCTTTATCCATGCGTGGTAATGCCTTACCCAATAACATGATTTCCCGATGTTTCGCATCCCAGCCAGTTGCCTGGCTAAAACGATGACGAATATCTTGCCAGTGTTGACCGCTAACTGACACTGAATGTTCCGATTGGATTGCGGTCACATTAGCTGCGGTCTGACTCGGCTGTTGTTCTGAGGCGATAAATTCAACGATACATTGCACGACACGATCAATTTCAGCAAACGTATTGTAAGGCGCCAACGATACCCGAACCGAACCAGGAAGCTGCAATGCCTGCATCAGTGGCATGGCACAATGGTGGCCGCTGCGTACCGCAATACCACGACTGTCCAGATACGATGCCAGGTCCTGATGATGCCCGGTTTGCAACGTGAAACTAAAGATAGGTAAATCAGGACACCCAACTACCAACCATTGCAGGCCCGCGATTTGATCAAGCTTTTGGTAGGCATATGCAATCAGGGCTTGCTCATAACGCAAGCTTTGTTGGCAAAGGTCACTGGTTAAAAAATCGATGCACTCTGCCATGGCAATCACTGCGGTCAGGTTTGGTGTGCCAGCTTCAAATTTATGAGGAGTCTGGTTAAATTCGGTGTGCTCAAAGCTGACCGTTTTAATCATTTCACCTCCAAATTGATAGGGTGGCATAGAGTCGAGTAATGAGCGGCGACCATACAAAACCCCAAGGCCCGCCGGGCCAAACATTTTATGAGCAGAAAAGGTGATAAAGTCTACGTCTAAATCCTGCACGTCAATTTTAAAATGAGCCGCAGTTTGCGCAGCGTCGAGCACGGTTATCGCTCCAGCTTGCTTGGCTTTGTTGAGCAATGGTTTGATGTCATTAATTTTCCCAAGGACATTGGACGCGTGATTTATACACAAAAACCGACAGTTATCACCGATTAACGGCAATGATTTGTCGACATCAATACGCCCTTGTTGGTCAATCGGAAGAATGACTAATCTGGCGCCACAGCGCTCTGCCAACTGCTGCCAGGGAACGATATTGGCGTGATGCTCAGCGACTGACAACAGGATTTCATCTCCTTCAGCGAGCAATTGCTGGCCAATGGTCGTCGCAAGTAGATTTATCGACTCTGTGGTCCCTTTAGTCCAGATAATTTGGTCTGCATGCGGCGCGTTAATGTATTGTGCCACTTTAGCCCGTGCCTGTTCGTACAAGGTCGTGGCCTTAGCACTTAAATAATGAGCACCACGATGGACATTGGCATTGGTGTTCTGCAATTGCCGGGAAATGGCTTCAATCACTGCCTGGGGCTTCTGCGTTGTAGCGGCGTTATCGCAATAAATCAGAGGCTGGTTGTTAACCAGACGCTGTAATATAGGAAATTGTTGTCGAAACTCGGTTACCGAAAATTCAGTCATAAGTGCTCAGGCAGACCCTACCGGATAAAAAAATTATACCAACACTGAACGATCTAAGGTTGGCAATCAGACTTGCTATTATACTTAAACCCAATCGATTTTCTGTGCCGCAAACCAGGAATATTTGTAGATTTTTCAGCAAAATCTTCGATCCCCGACTATAACTATTAGTGTAAATCAGCTAGAGATATAACAATGACGATTTTTTCCTGGTTCAGTCACAACAAAACCATGCAAATCAATGAGTCAGACAAAACTAGCACAGGGAACCGGTTATCGAAAGATAGCCAAAAGCCACTAAACAAACGTGGTAGCTCCATGTGGCCAGTCGCCAAAGTCACTTTGGTTGGTTCTGTCTCACTACCAAAACGCAGTGCCTCAAGTGATACTGTGACAGCGGTTAACCCTGCCTCTAAAACCATTGATGACGAATTGGTCAACGAAAAGTATGTCGTAAATGACTAATCGAGTATCCCTGGAGATTATCGTGCAGCATGTTCGATAAACTTTTGCATGGCAAAACGGTTGCGGTTCAGTCGGTGTATACGCTGATATACCTCGGATAATGCCAGACTGTTGTAACGCATCAACCCCCAGCGATAAGTGGGCTTGTAGCCTTGTGAATAATGATTGTCACAGGTTTGCGCTGCAAATAACCCCACTTCTCCCTGGTAATCTGAGGGAGTACCCAGCACTCTCACCCCGTCAACAACCTGGGTCACTGGTGTACTGTCTTTAATTAACGCTGACCAGGGGATCGTATCAAATAATTGTTCTCTGGCCTGTTGCTCAGATTCAAATTGTTGATTCTTCCCGGCACTGACGACAATATTTTTCGCTATCGCAGCAAACTTATCAACCTGGCAAACCTGATGCTCGCCAGGTAGCGAGTATTCGTCGATAAACCCAACCAAATGCATTAATTCATGTTTAAATACCTGAATGTCATCCTGAACATCAAGATAGAGAATGCCGTTATTCACATTCGCCCTGCCATTTTCAGCTATTATCCCCACATAATCCGCAGTAGAGCGAAGATACGTATCGGCCAGAGAATCGACATCACACTCTAGTCGTAGGTCACTATCGTCGCTGCATCCTAACACCGATTTTGGAACATATCTGGGAGAATAAAAACAAAACTCCCTGGCAAAGAACGGCTCATTGTTAAGTAATTCCTGTAAGCGGGAAATACGATTTAACTGATTTAGGGAACTGGCATAAAATTGCACCGAGGTAGGACAGGATCGGGTTGCTGCTAATGCCCCAGCGCGCAGCTTTTGTTGTTGCCAATAATCGGTTATTGAAAATTTTTCTACTTCAGCCAGCATTAAATGGGTTGGGGCTGTTTCACTCAGGTGGTTTATGGCTTCAAGCACGTCACTCCCCTGCTCCAGCTCTAAGGCAATCTGCAACTTTAGTGACCAGTAACTTTCTGGTGCATTGGCGATTGACTCGATTAAACGATGCGCCTTATCTAGTTGATTGCTATCAATCAAACGTCGCACCTGGATCTCATAGGCCTGAGGGTTACCCAGGGTTATCGCTTTTTTTAGCCACAGGTTTGCTTGTCTTGGCTGTGAACTGGAGAAAAACTGATATAGCATCAGCGCCACATCACCATCATCTTCACCTAACTTTCTACCCAGGTGTAACCATTGTCGACTGCCTGGCTGCAAGCGATAAAATGTGGCTTTTTGTGCGAGCGGGTGTTCTAGCCGCCACCCCAGTTCTTGTAAGGCAGGGTTGTGAGGAAATTTGCGCAACGCCAGATCCAATGCCGTGCTAAACCAAATCGGCATGCTAGCGATAAATAGGAACACAACGACGAGGATTCGTGCTGGTTTGCTGAAGTTTTTAGCGATTGGCGTTTTCACAAGGGACGACTCAACTCAATATCGCCCTTTAATTTAAACCCTGCCGACACGGTCGGCAAGGTCTTGAGCGAATCAGTTGCCTTTATTGCTCATCCGACGGCGAGTCTTCAACTTCACTTTCACTGATGGGCTGGGCGAACTTACTAGTTAATATATCAAGCTCAAGCTTCGCGTACCGGTGTTCAATAAACTCATAGACATTTGTGCTTAACGCCAATTTAAAATAATTTGCCGAGTTATTTGGAAGATCGTTGATCAGGTTATATTTTCCAAGATAAAAATAGCCCTCACAAAGGCGATCGGTAAGCTCTTTATTGCTCGTTACGCCTAGCGTCAGTTCATCAATAAATTCACCCTCAGTCATTTCACCAAGGAATAATCGAAGAATATTATTGGCCCAGCTGTTATGCGGCAAACTGTCGTAGTTGTCCTGTAAATGTTGCTGTGCTGCTTGTGGGTCGATTTCATATTCGACAAGATACAACCAGGCCATACGGTAGGGATCATACTGCTCCTGCAGTTGAAACTTCTCTATGTCCTTAACCGCCATCTCAGGACGACCGCCATAATACAAGGCAATGCCACGATTCAGATAAGCGTATTGGTGGTCAGGCTCAAGCTCAATAGCCGAATCGAACGCTTCATACGCAAGATTGAATTCCTGGCGCTGAGTATGGTGAATACCCATAAAATTGTATGCATCAACGAGATCCGGACGAATTCGCAATGCACGCTGAAAGTCGAAACTTGCCAGGGAACGCAAACCAACACTGTCGAAAATAACCCCTCGGTCATAAAACAGTTTAGCCCGTTGTTCTTCTGTCACCTCAACCCGTTGCAGAATCTCGGAAAGACGTGCCAAAGCAAGTTCACTTTGCGGGTTTATGGCCATCGGCTCAGCGATAACTAAATTGGAAATTCCAGACGCAGACCCAGAGGTTGTTGAGCAGCCCTGAGCCAATCCGATTAACAGTAAAGGCAGGATAATAAAGGTGCGGTGAAAATTAAGATTCAAAATATATCTAACCTGAATGTTTAACATATTCATTACATTATAAATAAAAGGGAGCTAAACAGCTCCCTTTTTCTTACAAATAAATTAATGCACAGTCGCGTACTGGATTATTCTTCGGATGCCGGAGCTTCTTCAGACTTCTCAACCGCTTCTTTCATGCTCAGACGAACACGACCCTGGCGGTCTACTTCCAATACCTTAACTGTCACTTCCTGACCTTCGCTCAGGAAGTCTGTCACGTTATTCACACGCTCTTCAGCGATTTGTGAAATGTGTACCAGACCATCTTTACCCGGAAGAACATTAACGAATGCACCAAAGTCTACGATACGCACAACTTTACCTGTGTAAGTTGCACCCACTTCGATTTCTGCCGTAAGTGCAGTAATACGGGCAATTGCATCTTCCGCCTGCTTACCGTCGGTAGCGGCAATCTTAACCGTACCATCATCTTCGATTTCGATCGTAGTGCCGGTCTCTTCGGTTAATTGACGGATAGTTGCACCGCCTTTACCGATAACGTCACGAATCTTGTCGGCACTAATCTTCATGGTGTGAATACGTGGTGCGAATTCAGAGATATCTTCACGGTGTGAATTGATCGCTTCGTCCATTACGCTAAGGATATGGATACGTGCACCTTTCGCCTGGTTAAGGGCCGTCTGCATGATTTCTTTAGTGATACCTTCAATCTTGATATCCATCTGCAGGGCAGTGATACCATTCGATGTACCAGCAACTTTAAAGTCCATGTCACCCAAGTGATCTTCATCACCTAAGATGTCAGAAAGAACAACGTGGTTGTCACCTTCTTTAACAAGACCCATGGCGATACCAGCAACAGAATCTTTAATCGGTACACCAGCGTCCATAAGTGCCAGAGACGTACCACATACAGAAGCCATTGAAGACGAACCGTTTGATTCCGTGATTTCAGATACCACACGAACCGCATATGGGAATTCTTCGATTGTTGGCATAACCGCCATGATACCGCGCTTAGCCAAACGACCGTGACCGATTTCACGACGCTTTGGAGAGCCGATGAAACCTGTCTCACCAACACAGTATGGAGGAAAGTTGTAATGCAACATGAAGTTGTCAGTCTTCTCACCAAGGATGGTTTCAACACGCTGTGCGTCACGCTGCGTACCTAACGTCGCAGTAACCAGTGCCTGAGTTTCACCACGGGTGAATACTGCCGAACCGTGAGTACGAGGAAGTACTCCAGTCATAACGTCAAGCGCACGAATCATTTCCGGATCACGACCATCGATACGAGGAGCGCCTGAAGTGATACGCTCACGAACGATCTTCTTCTCTAAGTCGTGGATAAGATCTTTCGCTTCGCCTTCGTCTAGTTCTTCACCTTCACCAAGGGCAGCCGTTAATTGCTCGATAACCTTAGTCTTGATTTCGCCGATCGCTTCATAGCGCTTGGCTTTTTCGGTAATTTGGTAAGCTTCAGTGATATCAGCCGTCGCTAACTCAGCGATTTTCGCAACCAGTGCTTCGTTCTTCGCAGGTGCTTCCCATTCCCATGCTGGAGTATTCACTTCTGCAGCGAATTCACGGATAGCGTTGATAGCGATTTGTGATTGCTCGTGACCGTAAACAACGGCACCTAGCATGACTTCTTCAGAAAGTACTTCAGCTTCAGATTCAACCATAAGTACGGCAGAATCAGTACCAGCAACTACCAGGTCAAGCTTACTTTCCTGTAGCTCTTTCTGAAGAGGGTTTAATACGTATTTATCATTGATATAACCAACACGCGCCGCACCGATAGGACCACTGAACGGAATACCTGAGATAGCAAGAGCCGCAGAAGTACCTAACATTGAAATAATGTCTGGGGCAATTTCTGGGTTAGCGGATACAACCGTGATAATCACCTGAACTTCGTTTGTGAAACCTTCAGGGAATAATGGGCGAATTGGGCGATCGATTAATCGTGCAGTCAATGTTTCTTCTTCAGAAGGACGACCTTCACGCTTGAAGAAACCGCCTGGGATTTTACCCGCGGCGTAAGTTTTTTCCTGATAGTTAACTGTCAGAGGGAAAAAGTCCTGGCCTGGAACCGCTTCTTTTTTACCTACAACACTAACAAGAACGCTCGTATCATCCATGCTTGCCATAACAGCTGCAGTTGCCTGACGAGCAATAACTCCGGTTTCCAGAGTTACTTTATGCTGTCCGAATTCAAATGTTTTAGTAATCGGAGTCACTTTCTTTTCCTTATCTTTTAATACCATCTGGTATTAGGTATGTATTTTCATATATTAATTCGAGGGTAATTATACGCACTTCAACTATTAAAGCCAGCAAAAGAAAATGAAGGTTTTACGTCGATTTGTTGACGCTCTTGAGCGTTTTCAACACCAGTGCGGGATAATCATGAAAATGGGGGCAAAGCTTAAACTCTGACCCCAGTATTCTATGCGCTTAAATGCTTGTTAAAAAAGTCCAGGGTGCGCTGCCAGGACAGCTCTGCCGCCTTTTCATCATAGCGAGATGTGGAATCGTTATGGAAACCATGATTGGCCGCTTTGTACATGTGCATGCTGTAATCCACGCCAAAGCTGGTTAAATCTTCTTCATACTCCGGCCAGCTCGCATTGACCCGGGTATCGAGTTCCGCTAACTGAATCAGCAATGGAGCCTTGATATTTTTCCGCAATTCTCTAACGGCTGGAGTGCCGTAATATGGAACACCGGCATTTAGTGTTTCACCCATCGTTGCGGCGAGCATGTTGACGATATAGCCCCCAAAACAAAACCCGACCGCACCTAACTTGCCATTGCTCATCTCATGGTGCTTTAAAAAGTTTGCAGCGGCGATAAAGTCCTGCTCGATTTTAACCCGGTCCATCGAGCGTTGCATGCCACGGCCTTCATCATCATTGCCCGGATAACCGCCAAGGGGATACAGTGCATCGGGTGCCAGGGCAATAAACCCGGCTTTTGCCAGACGTCTCGCCACATCTTTGATATAGGGATTTAAACCACGATTTTCATGAATAACTAACACCACGGGTGCCTTGCCTTCCAGCTCGGTGGGTGTCACTAAATAGCCGCGCCCTTCCCCATGTCCTTTCGGCGATGAAAATGTTTGGTAGCTGGCTTTGATATCTGGATCATTAAACGATACCTGCTCGGCTTTGGCATAGTTTGGTAATAAAGCACTGGTCAGCACATTCATGGTTAAACCGGCGATTGCAAGGCCGGATAAGCGCCGCATAAAGGTACGCCGGTCGATCAGGCCATGGGCATATTCATCGTACCAATCAAAGGCTTCCTGAGGGATTTTGTGTTGAACGCCGTTTACCGCATTATCATTATTGTTTTGCATCGTGCCAGCCATAAATTTAAAAATCTGATGTAAAACATAATATTGCATTCAAAAGAAATCAAGGGGGTCAGTGTTGTTGAAATTTCAACAACTCTGACCCCCTTGATTTTGGGTATAAAAAAAGGCCGCGAATGCGACCTTTTTCGACAAGTTCAAAGAACTTGATATTAACGACGTAAACCTAAACGCTTGATTAGGTCGCTGTAGCGAGCTACGTCTTTACCTTTAAGGTAGTCAAGAAGCTTACGACGCTGGCTAACCATGCGAAGTAGACCACGACGAGAGTGGTGATCGTGGATGTGCTCTTTAAAGTGACCTTGAAGGTGATTAATTTGTGTAGTTAATAAAGCAACTTGTACTTCAGGTGAACCAGTATCACCTTCAGATTGTGCATATTCTTTAACGATTTCAGCTTTTTGTTGTGCCGTTAGCGACATAATAAACTCCAAATAAACTAAGTCAGACCGATCACTAATTCAGACTGACCGACAAAAGAGGCGGTATTCTAACAAGATCTACCGCCAGTGCAAGTATTTTATACCGTTCGGTATCAAAGACCGGTTATTCAGTATCCGTTTGATGCTCAACCACTAAACGTTTAGGGGCAAGCAAGCCATCATCATTCAACTGACCTACGCCGATAAACTTACTTTCCGGTTCGATAACAATACGCATCAAACCTTGCTCGGTAAGTCCTGGAACCATTACCGGATTACCATGGCGCAGATATACGGCAAGCTCTTCATCAACATGTGCTACCGGCAAATCAGCCACCGCTGTATCCATAGGCAAAAGCAATGGCTCAAGATATTTCGCCGGACTTTCTCCCTGCCCTTTGGCCTGCTCCAACAACTGCTCAAGCTGCTCCAGAGTCACCATTTTATCGCGGGGATATTGACCAACAGAAACACGACGCAGCATGCTCACATGGGCACCGCAACCGAGACGCTCACCTAAATCATCGACGATGGTACGAATATAGGTACCTTTGGACACATGAATTTCCATATCCACTTCATCGCCTTCAAAACGCAGGACATCGAGACGAAATACCGTGATATCGCGAGCTTCACGCTCAACCTCAATACCTTCCCGGGCATATTTATACAAAGGCTGCCCTTTATATTTCAATGCCGAATACATCGACGGTACCTGCTTTGTGGTACCGCGAAAAAAATCCAGCGCTTCGGCTAGTTGTGCCTCACTGACATCGACTGGCTTTTCCGATACCACCTCACCATCTGCATCAGATGTTGTCGTACGAATGCCCAGTTTTGCGGTGACGATATAAGTCTTGTCCGTATCCAGTAAAAACTGGGAAAATTTGGTCGCTTCGCCAAAACAGATTGGCAACATACCGGTAGCCAATGGATCTAGTGCACCGGTATGACCGGCTTTATTTGCAAAATAGATACGTTTTGCAGCCTGCAGTGCATGGTTGGATGACATTTCATAAGGTTTGTCGAGTAACAACACACCATCGACCTGACGACCTTTTCTCCGTCTTGCCATCGCAATTAATCCTGTTTGTCTGATGCTTGTTCATCATCGTTCTGATCATTATCACCAGCACGACGTTTATCTTCGGAAACGGCCTTATCCACAAGGCTGCTCATCCGCACACCTTCAACCAGGGATTTGTCATATTCAAATCTCAGATTCGGCATAATACGCGCTCGCAGGCGCTTAGCCAATAACGAACGGACGTAGCCGGAAGCGTCTTCCAGCACTTTCATCGCTGCTGTAATTTTTTCCGGATCATCGTCAAAGAAAGTCACAAACACTTTGGCGTAGGCCAGATCGCGCGTTACTTCCACTGCCGAAACGGTCATCATCGACAACCGAGGATCTTTAATTTCCCGTTGCAATATCATCGCAACTTCTTTTTGAATTTGTTGGGCTACCCGATCAGTACGGGCATATTCTCTTGCCATGAGAATCTCCATTACTTTTCCGCTTTAACGCCGAAACGCTTTTTGCGGAGAATGACATATAAAAAATGGGAGCTAAGTAAGCCCCCATCTTATTTTGTTTAGTTTACGGTGGGACCTGAATTACAGCGTACGCTGAACTTCAACCGTCTCAAACACTTCGATTTGGTCACCCACTTTAACGTCATTATAGTTCTTAACACCGATACCACATTCGGTATCTTTACGAACTTCCTGTACGTCATCTTTAAAGCGACGCAGTGATTCCAGCTCACCTTCATAGATTACCACGTTGTCACGTAGAACGCGGATTGGAGCGCTACGCTTGACGATACCTTCGGTAACCATACAACCGGCAATCGCACCGATCTTCGGCGATTTAAAGACATCACGTACGTCCGCAATACCAATGATTTCCTGCTTGAATTCAGGCGCTAACAAACCACTCATGGCTTGCTTAACTTCATCGATAAGCTGATAGATAACACTGTAATAACGTAAGTCCAGGTTCTCTGCTTCAATCACTTTACGGGCTGAAGCATCAGCACGTACGTTAAAGCCAACCACGATGGCGTTAGACGCTGCGGCAAGTGACGCATCAGTTTCGGTAATACCACCTACACCAGAACCAACGATTTTCACTTTTACTTCATCGGTAGAAAGCTTCACGAGTGAATCTGAGATAGCTTCCAGTGAACCTTGAACGTCTGATTTCAGTACCACGTTTACTTCGGAGATATCGCCTTCGGCCATATCGGTAAACATGTTTTCAAGCTTAGCTTTTTGTTGACGGGCCAGTTTCACATCACGGAATTTACCCTGACGGTAAAGGGCCACTTCACGAGCCTTACGCTCATCCTTAACAACAGTCGCCTCGTCACCAGATTGTGGTACACCGCTAAGACCTAAGATCTCAACCGGAATTGACGGACCAGCTTCAGTGATTGCTTGACCCAGTTCATCACGCATCGCACGCACACGACCATACTCCAGACCGCACAGTACGATATCGCCTTGCTTCAATGTACCTTCCTGAACCAGTACCGTTGCAACCGGACCACGACCTTTATCAAGTTTTGACTCGATTACAACACCGTTAGCCATCTTATCGACAACAGCAGTTAGCTCCAGAACTTCAGACTGTAGCAATACCGCGTCAAGCAGTTCGTCAACACCCAAACCAGACTTAGCTGATACGTGAACAAACTGTACGTCGCCACCCCAGTCTTCCGGGATAACATCGTGTTGTGACAATTCATTCTTAACACGATCCGGATCGGCGGTTTCTTTATCCATTTTGTTAACGGCGATGATAATCGGTACTTCAGCAGCACGGGCATGCTGAATCGCTTCAATTGTCTGTGGCATTACACCATCATCGGCAGCTACAACAATGATTACGATATCGGTTGCTTTCGCACCACGAGAACGCATTGAGGTAAACGCGGCGTGACCTGGAGTATCCAGGAAAGTGATCATACCGTGACCCGTTTCTACGTGATAAGCACCAATATGCTGGGTAATACCACCGGCCTCGCCTGCAGCAACTTTAGCTTCACGGATGTAATCAAGCAGTGATGTTTTACCATGGTCAACGTGACCCATGATGGTAACAACCGGTGCACGGGTGACAGCATCACCTTCACCATCGCGATCTTCCAGTACGGCTTCTTCCAGCGCATTCTCTTTAACCAGAACCGCCTTATGACCCATTTCTTCAACCACTAATTGTGCCGTTTCCTGGTCAATGACCTGGTTAATGGTCGCCATGGCGCCCATTTTGAACATGACTTTAACCACTTCAGCACCTTTGATTGCCATTTTATCGGCAAGTTCAGCGACGGAGATGGTTTCGCCAATACGGATTTCACGCTCAACCGCTTTCGCAGGTTTCTGGAAACCATGCTGTAAAGACGTCGGCGCACTTAATGTACCCTTGCGACCTCTGCCTTTAGCACCTTTTTTAACAGGTGTCTCTTTCGCGCCTTTTTTCTTACGACGGCGACGACCACCTTCTTCTTCGGCATCGGCACTGTCTTCAGCTTCCTGAGCATATCGAGAAGACGTTACATGAACCACTTCCTGTTCGCGACGCTTGCGTTCCGCTTCCTGTTCTTTCCAGCGAGCTTCATTTTCTTCCGCTAATTTCGCGGCCGCTTCTGCTGCTTTTTTCGCTTCTTCTTCGGCCTTCGCTTTCGCTTCCGCTTCCTGAGCTAAACGAATTCGTTTCTCTTCTTCGTTTTCTTGTTTTTCAACAACTGGCTCTTTCGCTTTCGCTTCGGCAGCGGCTTTGGCACGGGCTTTCGCTTCGGCATCGGCTTTAGCTTTGGCTTCCGCTTTCGCTTTTGCCTCTGCTTCCGCTTTTGCCCTGGCTTCCGCCTCAGCTTTGGCTTGCGCTTCCGCTTCTGCTTGCGCCTTAGCTTCTGCCTCGGCTTTCGCTTTCGCTTCCGCTTCAGCCTGAGCTTTTAGCTCTAAATCGCTGGCTTTTACATAGGTGCGCTTCTTACGAACTTCAACCTGAACCTGTTTCGCCTTGCTACCGCTACCGGTTGTGATCGTTGACTTGGTTTTACGATTTAACGTCATTCGTGACGGTTTGCCACCGGACGTATCACCGTGTTGCTTTTTCAAGTGCTCTAACAGGGTTTCTTTTTCCTGTTCGGTCACGCTGTCGCTGGCGGATTTTGTAATTCCAGCGTCGGCTAACTGTTGCAGCAATTTTGCTTCTTCAGTGCCAATATCTTTAGCAAGTTGAGTTACGGTTACATCTGTCATCTAATCTTTTCTCCTTGCCAGCTCTTATTCTTCGTTGAACCAGCAAATATTGCGGGCAGCCATAATAAATTCAGCCGCTTTTTCTTCACTTAGCTCTTCGATATCGGAAATTTCATCCACACCCTGTTCAGCCAAATCTTCCAGAGTGATCACGCCACGGCTGGCCAGTACAAATGCCAGGTGACGTTCCATACCTTCCAGGTTCAGTAAGTCTTCTGCTGGCTCAGCGCCTTCAAGACTTTCTTCAGTAGCCAGAGCTGCTGTAGTTAATGCGCCTTTGGCACGCTCACGCAACTCTTCAACGATATCTTCGTCTAAACCGTCAATTTCCAGTAATTCGCTTACCGGAACATAGGCGATTTCTTCCAATGTAGAGAACCCTTCTTCCACTAACATAGTGGCAAAGTCGTCATCGATATCGAGCTTCTCAGTAAACAAGGTAATGACCTTGTCATTTTCGGCCTGATGCTTGGCATTCATATCGTCAACGGTCATTACATTCAGTTCCCAGCCTGTCAGTTGACTTGCCAGGCGAATGTTTTGACCGCTCTTACCAATTGCCATTGCAAGATTGCCTTCTTCAACGGCGATATCCATTGAGTTGGCATCTTCATCAACAATGATGGAGGCAACTTCAGCAGGTGCCATGGCATTGATTACAAACTGCGCCGGATTATCGTCAAATAATACGATATCGACACGCTCACCAGCCAGTTCACCAGAAACCGCTTGTACACGTGAACCACGCATACCTACACAGGCACCTACCGGATCAATACGCTTGTCATTAGACTTAACCGCGATTTTTGCGCGCGAACCCGGATCACGAGCTGCACCTTTGATTTCCAGCATCTCTTCGCCGATTTCCGGTACTTCAACCCGGAACAGCTCGATTAACATTTCTGGTTTGGCACGGCTCACAAACAATTGTGCACCGCGAGCTTCAGGCTTGATTTCGTACAACAGGCCACGTATACGATCACCTGGACGAAATACTTCACGTGGCAACATTTCGTCGCGGAAAATTACCGCTTCGGCATTGTTGCCCAGATCAAGGATCACGCTTTCACGATTGGCTTTTTTCACTACGCCGGTAATGATTTCACCCAGTTGATCCTGATATTCTTCAACCACTTTGGCACGTTCAGCTTCACGTACTTTCTGCACGATTACCTGCTTTGCCGTTTGCGTGGTTATACGATCGAACTTAATCGATTCAATCTGGTCTTCAACGTAGTCGCCAAGTTGGATTTCTTCATCTTCAACCTGCGCCGCAGCCAGACCAATTTCAGCGTAAGGGTTTTCTAAACCTTCATCGCTGTCTTCTACAACCAGCCAGCGACGGAAAGTATCAAAATCACCGCTCTTACGGTCGATGCTAACGCGAACTTCGATATCGCCTTCGTATTTTTTCTTCGTTGCAGTTTCCAAAGCAGTTTCCATTGCCTTAAAAATACTCTCGCGCGGTAATGCTTTCTCGTTCGAAACCGCATCGACAACCAGTAATATTTCCTTACTCATCCTAACTAGCCTCTCTTATTCTTCATACAACTAAAACTTGGCAATCAAGTTTGCCTTGGCCACATTGGCAATTGGCAACTCAAAATCTTCGCCATCTACAACAACCACCAGGTTATCGCCTTCAACGGCTTCCAGAATGCCTTTGAACTTGCGACGACCATTTAATGGCATACCAAGTTTTACATCTACAGTTTCGCCTACCACCGCCTGGTAATGGGCTTTTTCAAATAATGGACGATCCACTCCAGGAGAAGATACTTCCAGGTTATATTCGGTACTTATCGGGTCTTCTACATCGAGAATCGCACTAACCTGACGACTCACGTCAGCACAATCATCTACGTTAATCCCATCTTTATGATCGATATATAAACGCAACACTGAGTGGTTACCGGCACTGATATATTCAATCCCTAACAATTCCTTGCCCGTTTCTTCTACGGCAGGACGTAACATTTCAGTTAGTTTTTGTTCAAAATTACTCAATCATTTTCTCCAAATACAAAAAAAGGGCTAAAAGCCCAGTAAAAAACACCATAAGCTGAATCGTTTTTGCAATGTCCTTCCAGGAACGGCTCAAATTGAGTACTCGCCAAAAACGAAAAAGCCCCAATCTACACGGGGCTTTATACTGAACCCTTTGTGTCACTGAACCGGCAAGCCGACTCAGCCCCGTAAACCCGTTATTATACCTGCTTAGAGTCACTGTCAGATATCGATTTACGGTAAAGCTGCGCAAATTATATAAGTTGCGCGCTAAGATCGCAATAACAAATCTATATTCGACACGAGGTTATGCGATTTCCACCTTAGGTAACGGGTACACAAAATCAGAGATTTTGTTCCGGGTACGCTGATAAATCAGCTCCGGGCGGTCATTAATATTTAATTATTTTCACTCGAAGCGATTTTAAATCGCGTACTCGAAGTAACGCTTTTTGTTACGTACCCGAAGCAACGAATTTCGTTGCGTTCCAGGAATAATGGTCCATGTGTACATATGGACCATTATTCCGTATCTCCCTTCAGCAACGTGATCTCGGCAAACACGCTGGCATCTTTGTAACCTAAGTTCATATCGCCATTAACCGGCTCAATGGGATGCGAGCCAATAAAATGTTCTCTTTGTTTACTGCCATCATTGTCACAATAGGCGAGTAAAAAGCCCATTTTTTTGCCTTCAGTCAAGGCTTTTGGCATGACCTTTTCCGGTGCCAGATAATCATAATCGTCATCAAAGATTAATACTTTAACTTCCCAGGTAATCTTGAATGGCTCTTCGACACTGCGTTTCCACATGGATTCAACGTGATGATTTAACAAGATAAAGTTATTCTCATCCTGGCTTTCCCTGGGACCCATATCGGCAACCTGGTTGTCCAGGCCAATGTGATAGGCAAAGGCATTAAAGTTATGAGCATGCTCGCCGCCAGAGCCATCTTCATCAATAAAGATCTCCAGGCAATCATCATCCCAGTAACGATGCAGTGGATTCGCATGCTGGTCAAACAAAACATCGTCGATTAGCTCAACCAGAAGATACAAACCATCGGTTTGCCAGACCAGCTTGTAGCGGCCGGAAAAATCTTCTCGGGTTGGCTTTTCACCAACCCAGACATGATTTAATAGTTGCCAGTTGCCCTGCTGCCAGGCTTTTTCATCATTAACCCCGTCGATAATGACGGGGCTATTGGCGCGAGGTACGGTCAGGGTCATTTCCGGTGGTTTTTGCATGCTTGAGCGCAACGGCGTCTCTGTGTCAGTTTGCTGTTGTTGATTAGCCTGCTGACCGGCCGAAGCCAGCGTCGCAGCAGATGCCAGCAATCCCACCGCCAATAACCGATTGACCATAATTAACCCTCATCGTGCATCACGAAACTGATTTGCTCGAGCGTGGCATCCAAAGACTGATTGCCATCAATAACCACTATCGGTTCCGATGATTTGATTTTTTCAAAATCCTGGAACTGGCTAGCTAACAGTTTTTCCGAGAAAAAGTGCTGCTTGCGTTGCACCAATCGTTTTTGCAACACCGCTTTATCCACCTTTAAAAATACCGCGCGGACATTAAATGGTAGCTGTTCAAACGACTGCCGTTGTAATTTTCTCAAACCTGAATATGCCAAAACACAATTTCGCTGGCGGCGAGCCTGTGACTGCAGGTAACTTTGCACCGACTCAATCCAGGGAATACGTATTTCATCGGTTAATGGAATCGCCTCGGCCATCAGTTTTTTCGCTTCACTGGTATGAAAACTATCGGCATCAATATATTTATAGCCATGCCTGTCAGCAAATTCCTTCGCCAGGGTCGATTTACCAGAGCCACTTACTCCCATCAAGATAAACAAGTTGGGCAGTTCCGGGTTTATCGGTTTGAACTTGGTCAGTGCCAACGCCTGCTTTTCAGACCAGTTTGCCGGTTCCGCTTTATTTGCAGTAACGGTGTCTGCTTCTGCAACGGATTTATCAGCAACGACAGGGTTATCTGCCTCCTCCTGCAGGGCATTTTCATCAGCAAGGTAAAGGTTGATATGCAGATGATATTCGTTATCTGGCTGCAAATCCTTGATCAGGTTTGACGATAAGGTTTTACCATCCAATATTAACTGGTTGGGTTTATTGCCCACTCGTTGCTGATAATCGACGCGGATCGTCGCGCCTCGGAACCTGCGCAATACCGACACATTCTCCCAACCCGTTGGTAGCTTTGGTTGCACCAACAGACCATCTTTGTGACCCTTTAAGCCAAATAGCTCCTCAATGATACAGCGATAAAACCAGGCAACAGTGCCGGTATGTAACAATTGACTGGAACACCCATTATAGGACTCCAAGGTTTCAACCAGGCCACGATAATAATTGGGAATAAAGTTGCCTAGTTGCTGCCTGGTTTGCGCATCGTGTTCGCTGACCAGCATTTGTTTCAATCCACTAAACGCCGCGTCCACCTGATTTTTCTGATACAGGGCAAATATATGGAAAATACTGGCATGGTTATACACTGAGCCATTTTCCGCACAACCCGGAAACTTTTGCGTTAACCGGCCAATATCTTCGCGCATTTGTGTATATGCCGGTGCCAGTATCATGTTACCAAAAGGGGTAGCGAGATAGCTCTCTATCGCCGCCTGCGAGTCTTTAAATTGTTGCTCACCGGCAGCACCGGCGAGCCAGGACCATGATTGAGGATTTAAATAGATTTTCCCTTCCGCATCGCTACTTACGCCAAAGGCCTTTCCGTCATCGGTGATACCACGGCTATACCATTGCCCATCCCAGCAATGCTGATTCACCGCATCATTAATTTCATCTGCAACAGCGCCAAAGTGTTCCGCTTTTTGGCTATCAATATCGCCTAAAATCCTGGCACTGACTTGCAATGCCCAGGATGTGGCCAGGCTGAGCCAGGTAGAAATTCCCTTGCCCTTGTAACCCACCATATTCATTGGATCGCACCAGTCTCCCTGGCCGATAAGTGCCAGTTTACGCTGATCAAGATTGCCAATCAGATAATCCATCGCCAGGATCAGGTGCTGTGCGACGGTTGCCTGCTCATCGTTATCAACAAAAGCGACGTTTTCTGTGAGAAATTCATAATCGTTGTGTTCATCAAGATAGGCCTGCAGGCATATTGGTAACCAGACGTTAATATCCTGGTGAGGAACTTGATTGATATATTTTAATTCGGCATCGTCATTTAACAGAATGCCATCTGGCAATGCTCCGTTGCCGGCCTGTTGAGAAATGGCCTTTAATATACCCGCTCGGGCGCGTTTTTGATTAAGAAAACTTATCCCGATCAAATCCTGCAAGAAATTGCGAGTCTGCGGATCGGTGGTTAAACGCTGTAACTGCCGATGATAATCCACTTGTTTGGGCAACCAAACGGATACAAACTCATCAAACATCGGCTCGCCAGTATCGATTTGAATTGGCAGGTCCTTCAATCTCGCCGCCTGGCAATTAACGCTTACCTGGCGCTCAAGACTTTGTTCATCGGCAAAATAAAATTGCTTAATATCTTTTACTTGGGCTTTATCTTTTGCCAGACCGAATAACACCGGAAGCTGATATTGTTGTTTCGGTTTTAACGCTACCTGATGTTGAACCACCGCTATTGGTGTTTCATAGTTGGCCGCTTCTCCGCCCAATTGACTGGCATTGATACCATCCGGATTGTGCAACCCGCCTTCACCTTCAAAGGCACTAAGGTTAGCCGTCCAACTTTGTGGCTGACGATCACTGAGCATGAAACAATTGGTCGCCAAGGCGTTAATTTTCTGATACTCACCGAGCTGCTGATAAGGCGGTACTGAAGTCGCCAGCACTGCGCCCAATTCAGGATCAAACTTCGCCGACTGGTTCATCCAGGAGTGGTAACCGATGCTAAATGCCGGGTAAACACTGAGCTGACGTTCCTGGTCACTGAGATTTTCAATGTTCAGCTGCCAGACTTCCACCGCCAATTCACTATCGAGTGTGACCTGCAAGTGACATTTAAGCTGCATGTGTTCAATCTGCCACTCAATGCGATCAACACCAACGGTAAATTTAAAGGATACTCCCTGTTGACGAACCGGCTCATAAGGCAAAGAGAAAAACTCTTTACTCGTTTCGTCTTTGATGTAAAAAAATCGCCCGGGATGATGTGCGAAATACTGTTTTTCCGGCTGCCAAAATGTGGTTGCTTCCTGCACTGGCGAGGTGGAATAGCGACTCGGTTCAGGTTGCATCACAACGGCACTGGCATAGCCGCGACAATTAACTTGTAACATGGTGCTTGGGTTATACAAATAACCGCTGGCACCAGGATTTTGTGTGGGGGACGTTAAGTGTAATTGATGCATATCACTGTCTATGTGATAGCAAGGGTGTTTATCTTGACCCATGATTCAATAGTTCCTTTCGTTTTAACGTCAAATCCTGTTGGATAGATTGTAAGGCACTGGCCGTTAACGGATAAAAGTAAATCACCAGTACCGATAGCATGGCAAAAGCGGCGGGCAACAGACTCATTAGCAGGACAATAGCGAACTCCGATCCTGCGCTTTGCTGTTGATTTGCCTGATAACCGAGGGAGCCTAACAACCACCCCATTACACCACCGGCAAGTGCACCGCCCAATTTTTGCGAGAATGCTGCCGCTGAAAATATCATAGCTGTGGCTCTTCTGCCATATTTCCATTCCGAAAAATCTGCGGTATCGGCATACATGGAAAACACCAATGGAGATTTTGGCCCCAGACATAGTCCGATAAAAAATTGTAAGGTAAAGATAAGTAAAAGGTTTTCCCTGGGCACCAGATAAAACAGGCTGGAAAATATCATCACCAGGGTCATTAGCAGGATCAGAAGCTGACGCTTATCTAAAAATCGAGTCAATATCGGTGTGATTGCCGCGCCAATCGCTAACGCCACCATATACAGCAAGGTAAACTGACCAATTAAATCTTCCCTACCGACATAGTATTTAAAATAAAAGGTACCTGAGCTGCCCCGCAAGGTGATGGTCATCATGATAATCAAGGCCAGCGAAAACAACACCAGCCAGGGCTTATTATGCAGCAAATCAACAATGTCTTGTTTAACCGAACCCGGTGTTGGGTTGATAGACTGTACTCTTTCTTTGGTGCTGAAAAAGGAAAATGCAAACAATATGGCACTGACTAGCCCATAACTGAGCATGGTTAACTGCCAGCCGGCCTTTTCATCTTCGCCACCAAACCAGAGCACCAGTTCCGGCGTACAGTAAGCGACAATCGAACCACCAGTGAAAGCGCCAATAAAACGGAAACTGGTCAGCTTCGTGCGCTGTTGTGAATCAGAGGTAATGACCCCAAGTAATGCGCCATAGGGCACATTAATAAAAGTGTAAGCCAGCATCATAAAAATATACGTGCCATATGCCCAGACAAGCTTGCCCGTATCGCCGACATCCGGCACGGTAAAGGTAAGCACACCCGCTGCTATCATGGGAATTATCCCCCACAACAAATACGGTCTGAATTTACCAAATCGGGTTTGAGTGCGGTCACTTAAGGCACCCATTAATGGGTCGGAAAAGGCATCTATAATCCGGGTGACCAGCATCATGGTACCAACGGTGGCGGCAGGAAGACCAAACACATCGGTGTAAAAAATAAATAAAAACACATCGAATACCCGCCAGTACAGATTACTGGCGACATCGCCGCAGGCGTAACCCGCGCATTCTTTTACCGATAGGGGTTCGGCTGAAGATTTATCCATGGGGATAGGTTTTTATTGTTCATTATTTAACCTAGTTGACCTGAATTCGAAGCTTCTGTCCAGAAAAAGGTTTAGGTAAGGGACACACAATCGTTGAGATATGCGACACAGCCGCCACAAGTATCGATTAGTAAAAAGATAGAACCTCGCTGTGAAAACGAAACACTGAAACTTGCAGCTTTCGGCTTAAAGCTTAACGCTTAACGCTCTAAAAATAATAACGAATGCTTGCGTATATACTTGGCGGATAAGCACCAAATTCAGATCCTAGCTTTATCCCGCCATTCTCAGGATAAATATCATCCCCCTGACTGAGATAGATACCGAGGTCGGAATATAAATTATCACTCCAGCTTCGTTCCATTTTGATTTGATAGAAGATCGATTGATCGCTGAGGTTAGCGAATACACTGCCGCTGAAAACGGTTAACGCACTGAACTGGTAACTCAGTGACGGGATCAGGTAGTGTTTACCAAACAGGTAAACGCCGCCACGTTGATACGGTGCCGATTGTGCCAGGCTTACATAGTCATCAGGGTTATCACTGCCTGCTCCATTTTGATGATATTCAGTGGCAACATAGAGCTTTTCTGTTAATGCATAATCAAACCCCAAAGACATGCGCCAGTAGCTGTCGACAAATTCTGGCTGTATTGCTGGTGAATCACCTTCAGCTTGTGCATGGATATCTACCTTATCCCCTCTCGCGTCCAGCCAGGCAGACTCAAACCAGATACCAAAATCGCCCAGAGCCCGTTCGAGACCAATGCCATACAAAGATGCATCATTAAGATGAATAATAATGGCTTCGATATCATTGCCGGCAATGGATTGTTGGTACCTGACAAACGCCGCTGAGTTTTGTTTTTTAGCGTCAGCACCAATTATCAGGCCAAGATCAAGGGTAGAGAAATCCCCGACGGCGATTTGCGTGCGCACCGCATCAATGCCAATACGATACTCTTGATTCAGGGTTTGCAAGGCATACGGGATAAATATATCGGTAGGATTAATAAACCGAGCGGAGCCAAACGAGACGACCTGGCGACCAATGGTAATGTCTCCCCAATCGCGATTAAACTGTACGTTGAGGCGATCAAGGTTTTGCAGCACTAGTGCGTTAGTGCTGCCGTCTATCAGGGTGGCACTGAAATCTTTAAATCGGTATGAGTTAGAAGCCCGGGTTAATGTTTGCCCGAGCACGCGGGTATTATACGCGCCAAGGTCGTGGTTACTATACAGCGGCAGCACCTCGTAATGCACCTCAACATTCGCCTGATCGGCAAAATAGTTGCCCATCAGACGCAATGCATTTTGTGATTGCAGACTACTGGAGTCATTCGACAGCGACGAGTTAACCGCATCCTGAAACAGCCCATAACTTTTCAGATAGCCAGAGCTCAGCCAATCCGCCGCACCAACTGGTAGCGAGCTCAGTGTGATTAACAATGCGGCGAATGGCGATTTATTTAACAAAATCTTCCACAACCCTGCCGTCTTCGAGGCGAATGATTCGCCGTGCACTGTCCATGATTTTCGGATCATGGGTCGAAAACACAAATGTCATATTTTCCTGTTCGTTTAAACGTTTCATCATCTCTATCAATGACATGCCGGTATGAGAATCCAGATTCGCGGTGGGTTCATCTGCAAGAATAATGCTCGGGTTCGACACCATTGCCCTGGCGATAGCCACTCGCTGCTGCTGACCACCTGATAACTGTGCTGGCCGCCGCTGTGCCATGCCGCTGAGTCCGACCTGAGAGAGAATATTATCCACCCGGCGGCGACGTTCTTTGGCACCAATGCCCTGCAATAACATAATGTATTCGATATTTTCCCTGGCAGATAACACCGGGATCAGATTATAAGACTGGAACACAAAGCCGATATGATCGCGGCGAAAATCCGATAATTCCCTGCCACTCATCTCACTGATATTTTTCTGATCAAGAATAACATTGCCAGACGACGCATTATCCAGGCCGCCAACCAACTGCAGCAATGTCGTTTTGCCGGAGCCTGAAGGACCAATAATGGCGATAAATTCGCCACGTTCAACGTTAATATTAACATCTTCCAAAGCCCTGACCAGAGTCGCTCCCTCGCCAAAGTGCCGCGTCAGGTTTATTGTTTTTATTACGTGTTTCATAACGCTTAATTCCTTTACAAGGGCTTGCGCATCGCCAGTGAAGGACGCAGTTTCGCCGCATGATACGCTGGATAGATACAGGCCAAAATCGTCACCAGTAACAATGCCATACCTATTTTCAAGAACGAAATAGGGTCATTAATCAGGTAAATAGGCTCATTAAAGGTGATATTGGAAAACTCCAACCCCTCGCCAAAATTAATGCCAAAATGTGCACCAAGCAAGCACAGTCCGTAACCCAGTATGAATCCGCAGCATACCCCCAGGATACCAATAAAAAATCCTTCATAGATTATCTGTGCAAATAATCTGGCCGGACGCGTGCCAATTGCCAACAGGATGCCAAACTCATTATGACGTTCAAAAATAGACATAAACATGGTATTGACTAAGCCCAGGGTTACCAAGGTGTACATAATGATCGAAACTATCCAGGTGGAATATGCTGACATTTCCAGCATGCTATTGATCTGCGGGTATAGCTCTTTCCAGCTTAATAATTCAATGCCATCGCCAGCATAATTCGACCATAAGTCGGCGCTACGCCTGTCAATTAATTCATCGTCTGACAGTTGCAGGGCGATTTGGTGAGGGCCGGTAACAGCCAGTATGCGTTGTGCCTGCTGATAATTAATAAAAACCAGGCCTGAATCCATTAACCGGTCGCCAAAACGAGTTATCCCTGAAACTCGAAACAACTCTTGTGCAAGCTCCCCTGTATCCGCCTGGGACAAGGTAATGACGATACGATCGCCAAGATCTACCTCTAAGATATCCGCTAATTGAGCACCAAGCAGCAATTCCTGCTTAGTGCCGCTCAGGTACTGTCCTGCTATGACTGATTGTTTCAGTTTAGAAACCCCGGCTTCCTCTGCCGCCATCACCCCGTAGACCATAGCGCCAGATACGTTTTGCGAGGAAGAAACCATGGCCCCGGAAATAATTCGTGGGCTGAAGGCGTCGATATCCGCATCATTGCGCAACTGCTGCATTAATGCCGGTTGATTTTGCATATATAAATCTACATCGTTACTTTGTCGATAGCCCGTTCGATGCAATTGCGCTTCGCCAAGAAAGGTTTCGGTACTGATCGCCACCATGGATTTCATGTATCCGCGGGTCATGGCATCCGAAAACATCAGCGCTGCCAGGCAGCAGGCAATCAGGGTTATGGTCAACAAAGTTCGTCGGCTATTACGGAAAATACTACGTGATGCCAGTGATGTGGTAATGCGCTGTCCCATATATTCCCGGTATATATTCATCAGGTCGCCTGCATCGCTTGTACAGGCACCGTGGTTGCCGCACGGTAGGCAGGAAACAGGCTGACCAATACGGTAGAAGCAATCACCGTTATAGCTGGTAGCAACAGGACAAAGGCACTAAATTCACCGAGCATTACCTGAAACTGCACGCCTCCTATGTCGATGGGTTCCGGTAACAACAATCCGGTACGGCTAAGGTAGGTGATTGGTAGCAAGGCAAGCAACAATCCAACAATACAGCTGGCAATAGCCAATAACGCCGATTCAAGCAGAATCAGCATGAAGACCAGCTCAGAGCGCGTGCCGATCGCTTTGAGCACACCAAATTCCCGGGTTCGTTCCATGGTCCCCATTAATACGGTATTGAGCACGCCGATAGAGACTAAAAACATGATTACCGCCAACGAGATATAATTACCTTTTTTATCTACTTGCATGCTTTTATAAAAGCTTTCCTCGATTTTCTGCCAGGGTGCAGCAGTCAGTTCCGGCGGCAAATCAATATTGGCAGCGAAGTGGCGCGCCTGTGACTGATTTTCCAATGCAATAGCAATTTCATGAGCCTGATTGTTGGTTGACAGAAATTCATTCGCGCCAAGCAGTGACAAATAGACATTATTGCGCTCATAGGATTCCGCAGTGCCGACAATAGCGCTGATTGAAAAGATATCATTGGCAATGGAGCCATCAATGCCCTGGGAGATCAGGATCAATTCATCACCAACACCCAGATGTAAATTTTTAGCCAGTGAACTGCCAATCATCGCCGTAAACAAGCCTTGCCCGGTCATAGAATTTTCTAACCAACTACCCTGCGTTACTTTTTGCGCCAACAAGGTGGTTCGGGCTTCTAAATGCGGATCAATACCGATAACCTGTACCGGAAATGTCTTATCGTTGGCAAACGCCAACGCCGGTGCATAAATTCGGGGGCTTGCGCTTGTCACGTCATCCTGTTGACTAATTTGTTCTAAAAGCAGACTCAGGTTGTCGATCGTTTTATACGGTGATGGCCGGGATAAATAATCGGAGTGATGTACCTGTACATGACCTGTATGGTCCTGGGTAAAAAGATTGATGATGTGGCTGTAGCTACCTTCAGACATGGAAAGCATCGTTGCCAGTAAAAAATAACCGCCGCTCATGCTCAGCAGGGTTAACAGGCTGCGTCGCCGGTTACGAAAAATATTGCGTAGCGCAAGCTTGAGCAGCATCAAAAACGCTTCATCATATGGCGCTGAGTAAATACCTCTTCAGCAATATCCACATCAAATTCAGCCTGCTGATATTCGATAACGGTTTTATGTCCGGACTTATTCAGCGGCACCATGGTCATGGTTGCGGGGATGGTTTTCCCGGAAAACTGCTGGATATTGGTAAACGTCATCTGTCGCACCTTGTCACCATTTTCATTGAAATAAGCCTGCTCTCGAGGCAATAAGCTATCGCTTTGCAATAAGATGGTGATTTTGGCCCACACACTCACCGTGTCTTTTTTAGGCGTCAGGGTCAGCAAAATGTCGTCGCCACTCTCTTCACTATCAACAAAATAATCCTCAACCAATGAACTCTCGCGAACCAAATCATCATTGGTAAAGTCAGAGCCCATCCACGACCCCATCATCATTGACGGTGGCACCTTGATGACCTTGTTGATTTTGGGGAAATAATTCCACATCTCCTGATCAATTTTTAAGGTCGTCACACCACGATCTTTTTTCGGAGCCAGCACCCGGATAAACGTATCCTGCATGCCTCGCGTCCAGCTCTGCATCTGCAATGTTCGCTGCCAGTCTGGGGTGCTAATGGTCATGCTCATCTTCGCGATGGACGTGTCGGAGCGATACAACTCATCCACTTTTTTAAGCAATTCAATGCCGGAAGGATTTGCTAATGTTGAACGGCAAAACACGAGCAGCAAAATCAACGAAACAATTCTCATTGTATGGCTATCTCCATGATTTTTATTCAGTTTACTATATCAATACGAAAGAGTCATTGGCCAATGTTCCGCCATACATTAAACACAGAGCGCGCCGGCCATAACTATTTTCGTGACATTTTAGGCATCACAATGAGTTTGCTTATCAAGATGATAACGCGCCGGGCTTATTGCTTGTTTTTATTCAACAGGCCATTGAGTAAGTCCATCGGTAAGGGAAACAGAATGGTTGAGTTTTTCTCACCTGCAATTTCAGTCAGGGTTTGCAAATAACGCAGTAAGATCGCGTTAGGCTCTGCTGCCAGTTTTTCGGCGGCACTTACCAGTTTATCCGAGGCTTCCATTTCCCCCGAGGCATGAATCACTTTGGCACGTCTGGTTCGTTCTGCTTCGGCTTGCTTAGCGATGGCGCGGATCATACTTTCGTTTAAATCAACATGCTTGATTTCAACATTTGAGACTTTTATCCCCCAACCGTCGGTGCGGGCATCGAGAATTTCCTGGATATCGGTATTAAGCATTTCCCGGTTTGCCAGCATTTCATCCAATTCATGTTGTCCCAGTACTGAGCGCAAGGTGGTTTGTGCCAGTTGTGACGTTGCCTGCAGATAGTCTTCAACATTAATGATGGCTTTTTGCGGATCAATCACCCGACAATACAGCACCGCATTGACCCGCACCGATACATTATCGCGACTGATAACGTCCTGGCTGGGGACATCCATTACCACGGTGCGCAGATCCACTCGAACCATTTGCTGAATAAACGGGATAATGATGATCAACCCCGGGCCTTTGACCTTGTAAAAGCGACCCAGTAAGAAAATCACACCGCGCTCGTATTCGCGCAAGATTTTAAACGCCGAATACAAGATACCGATTAGTAATATCACCACTACCGTGGTAAATATTTGTTCACTAGAATAAATAGCATCCATAAAATTAACCTTCTTTTTCCACCGGACTGACGGTCAGTGTCAGCCCCTTGATTGCAAGAATCTCAACATACTGGCCTTTTTTAACCGGTGTGTTGGTTTTTGCGTGCCACTGCTCGCCGCTAAATAGCACCAGACCTTCGTCGTCAAAATCGTCAATCACGGCAACCTCTGCGCCGATCATTTCTTCCTGACCACTTACCACCGGTGCATTGCGTTTACGCCAGAGAAAGCTTAAACAGAACACTAAAAACAGCACCGATACAAATGCAACGGCGGCGATAATTGGTAATGACACTTGAAACTCCACTTGCTCTGTATCGATTAAAAATATCGAACCTAACACGAAGGCAATAAGCCCACCGACCCCAAATACGCCAAAACTGGGCACCATGGCTTCGGCTACCAATAGTCCAATGCCAATGATTAACAAGCCAAATCCGGAATAGCTCAGGGGTAACATTTGCAGTGCATACATGGCCAGTAGCAGGGAAATCGCGCCAGTAATTCCTGCAACACCGATGCCTGGGCAGTAAAACTCAAGGATCAGGCCATAAATACCAATAAGAAGTAAAATATATGCCACGTTCGGATCTGTAATTGCAGCGATAAACTGGTGTCGCCAATCGGGTTCAACCGCCTGCAACTGGCTAAGCTGCAACTGCGATTTACTTTCCGCCGTTAATTCAAGTCCGGTTAGTATCGCCGGATTTTCTTTGATTTTGCCCAGTAAATCTTCGGGTGAATCCGCCAGTGCATTGATCACGTTTTTCTCAAGCGCCTCTTTAGCGGTAAGAGTTGCAGCCTCGGTAACCGCAAGTTCCGCCCATTCAGCATTACGACCTCGTAACTGCGCCAGAGAACGTATATATGCCACGGCATCATTCAGTACTTTCTTTTCCATCGCCGAGGCATTGTTATCCTGTTGTTTGTCCTGATCATTACCACCAGGTTGGGGACCAAGATTAACCGGGGTTGCGGCACCTAATGTGGTTGCCGGTGCCATTGCTGCCAAATGACAGGCATAGAGAATGTAGGTACCGGCACTCGCTGCCCGGGCCCCCTGGGGATAAACAAGACAAGCGACAGGTTTCGCGGAATCTAGAATGCTCTGGTTTATATCCCTGAGACTGGAAACCAGACCTCCTGGGGTATCCAGGCTAATGATCAAAAAGGTTACATTACTGCTGCGGTTTGCCTTTTGAATTTGTTCAACAAGGTAGTCGCCAACAGCCGGGCCAATGGCGCCCTGAATCTTAAGCACCGGAACAATTTGCTCAGGCGAGGATTGTTCTGCGCGGCCTGCTCCATTGTCGCGTTCGGCATGAGCCGGCGAAAACAAAAGCAACCATATGATAATCAACCACTTGCCTGTCATTTTCAGATCCCAGAGCGTTTTCGTTATAAGTATAGTTAACGCACAGGGTTCAGGTTTCAGGTTTCAGGTTTCAGGTTTCAGGTTTCAGCAAAAGCCGACTTAACCATAAGTAAAAGGCAACGAAAAAGCAGGAAAATAGTAAAAGCAGAGAGCTGATTCCCTGCTTTTGTTGAATGTTGATACCAATAAGTACGGCTTTATTTCTGCGCCGCGCACTGGGCTTCGGTTTTTAACCCGAGTTTTTTAAACACCGTAGCTGCCGGGCAAAATCCGGTGAATGAAAATTGTAGTAAGTTGGCACCGATAAACACGGTGAACCAGAAAAAGTTAGGGTGGACGAAATGGGTTAATGCCAGAGATAACAAAACCATAAATCCAGCAAAACGAAAAACCGCTCTTTCAACAGTCATAATATGCTCCTTTCATGAGGCTAATAATTAAATCGAAGCCGCAACCAGAGATTGGTATTATCCTGTTGCTGCCCGAAAAACGAATAATCCTGTTCTCCCCAAAAGACGTTGGCGCCTCCCGCTAAAGTCCAGTTATCATTATAGCGATAAGTCATTGACGGTTTAAGATAACCGTCCTGATCGGTTGGGGAATAAAATACAAACAAACTACTGGTCAATGTCTGGCGCTTCGACAGATGCGTTAATCGCACCGTCAATACCTGACGATTTTCCTCGGCCTGGGTTTCAGGCGACAGAGAATTAACCACATATTCATCGTAATTGTCAGTGTGTTCCAGATAAAATTGCACCGCACCGGTGAGATCTTTAACCAGTTCCTGCTCATAGCCAAACAACAAACGAACCTGATCATTGGCAATAAATGGATTATCACCTCGACTATCTTCGACACTGTTGTACACCGCGATTTCACCGTTGAACAAACCGCTGGCAAGTGGTGTTCGAATACTTGCGCCATAAGTGTGAAGCTCAGGGAAGTACGCGAGGCCGGCATTATCACCCTCAACATAAATTCCGGTTGGTGTGGTCCAGTAACCTTTCGACCCATAAAGTGCGTACTCAATGCCCTTGATACTGGTTGCTACGCGCACCGCATATTGCTCACCATAATTTTCCAGCAGTGGAAAACGCTCTGGCGCAACGATGGTCATTGCCTGCGGTGAATAAAACGAAAAACGCTCGCCAGTGATGAAATTGTCCGGTGTAAACTCAGGCGAGTAAACCAAATCAAAGGTGATATTTTTCACATACTGCATTACCCGCACACTATCGTTCGGCGCTTTTAAATAAGCATCGTCTCGCCCTGCGAAAAAGGACTGCCAGTCTTTGGCAAACAAATCGTTTAAGAACAGATAATCGCCGGTACCCCAGGTGATCACCTGACGACCCAATATCACATCGGTATTCTGTAGAGGACTAAAAGCCAGATTTAACTCCCTGGCGTCAAATTCCAATTGCTCCATTACACCGTCCGCCAGCAAATCGCCTTTGGCGGTAACAACATAGCCCTCGCCCTGATAGCTAACCTCACCACGTCCTCTTAATTCAGCCAGTGACTGTTGTTTGTCAGTCACATTATGCTGAGTGAACGCTCCAAACCCAGCTTCAGCAAAGCCAGAAAACAGCCAGGGTGAAGCTTCTTCTTGTTCATCACCCCAGTCATCATCGCCCCAGATATCTTGCGAGTCGCTTTGATCCTGAGCAGATTGCTGCAGTTGCGACGCCACAGGCGCAACCTCAGTCGCGTTAACATTCTGTAGCAACATTACGCTGAACATTAAGCCAAATATTGACCAAATCATTGCCCGAGATCGAGGCCCTTTGACCAAACCAGGCGTACTACTTAGCTTTGCTCGTTGACGCTTATTCATCACCAGGCCCTAGTTCAACCACTTCGCTGGCGGAGTACGCAAACTGCGCTCGCTAAAGACACTGTCTGGAAGACCTAAATCATAACTGACATTACGAAATTGCATCTCTGTGTATGAACCGTCACTTAATTGTTCAATCTTTGAGTGCATCACCGTCGTGTGTCCCTGAATGTCCTCGGTTTTCAACACCGTCATCTTGCGCATCGGTTGGTCTTTTTCGTTAAAATAAATCACCTGCATCGGTAAAAAAGTCGACTTATCAATGCTGGCCTGATAATAAGCAAATTCAACCGAATCAGGATTTTTTGGCGTACCTTTGATTTGATAACTATCATCGCTTGCTGTTTGCAACTCAAAAGTATCTTCATTGGGGTTACGCCCAGACACATCTTCGTAATAAAAATGCGAACCAACAAAAGAGGTGCGCTTATCAGATGCCGAGATTCGCTTTACCAAATCTAATGCCGGCAGGTATAGCCAACGGTTGTCATCCTGTTCAACATGCTTTTCCACACGAAATACTGTGCCTTTCACGTCGGTTGGCCGGGAAAATATCACCAGCATGTTTTGCTGACCATGATCGGCGACATCCTTGCGCAAAATATTAAACTGGCGCATTTGTTTATTGCCATTCTGATCAACAATCAGCATGCGTGCTTCAGCCCTGCCATCATCGCCGGCATAATAAGATGCCAGATTCGCATTGCGAATGATGTCTTCCGCGCTTAGCTGCTCGGCAACGGCCGGAACCGCAATCAGCATGGTAGTGCTGGCAATCAAGCCTTTAATTATCGTGTTCATAGTAATTCCTCTCTGCTCAGTGCCTTATATTCTATCTAAGCCCACCTGCGACGGGCGTTAAGATTTGTCCGTCAAAATCAGCAATGCCGGCAGCAACACCAGGGTAACCAGCGCCGATACCACCATAATACTGGCGAGGAAAAATCCTACCGTAATGTATGGTACTAATGGTGACAGTAATAATGGTGTAAAACCGATTGCGATTACTATCGCATTTCGGGAAATGGCGCGGCTTGGTTCCTGGCACATTTGTGTAAGAGCCTGCGACATCGAACCTAGCTCTGTGCGCAGTTCGCGCAGCCGCTGCAAGAAATGGATAGCAAAATCAATCGACAAGCCCAGGGTTAACGCGCTCAGAACCGCAATAGGCATATCATAGGCTTTGCCCATCCAGCCGATCAGGCCATAAATCATGGTGATGGTAAATGTCAGTGGTAACATCGCCAAAAAGCCATATTTGAGAGAACGGAACAGCAGTACCATCATCAAAAATACGATTACAAAACTTGATAGCAAACTGTCCAGCATGCCGCTCACCATCAGATCCTGCCAGACCACATTCAAATAGGATTTGCCAGCCCAATCGGCTTCAACAGCAATTGGCGCAGGGTTGCTGGCAATGTAATCTTCAACCCAGGTGACCACCGCATTCATATGCTGGTTATCACCACTGGTCATTTGCAGCCATAACAATGCAGACTGATAATCGGTATCAACGAAATGCCATAAATCCTGTGGACGGTGCGATGATTGATATTGCAACAGAGTTTGAGCAACCCCATTTGCGGATTCGGGAATGGCAAAATCCGCTTCGTTTCCGGAACGCAACTCCCGATTTACGGTTTTGACGATATCGGTGATCGAGTTAACTTTACCAACCATGCCAGAATCAATAAGCGCCGCCTGCAAATTGCTGAGCCAGTCAAGCATCTCTGGCTGCATAAATACCTTACGTTCGTTAAGCTCGCGCTCAACCAACTGCAGCATGGTATCAACCGATTCGCTGTACTCACTGTCAACGCTGAAACTTAAATCATCAAGCAAAACCAGTAATTCCTGATCAATACCTTTACCGCGCAAGTGGGCTTGGATTTGACTGACATCCAGACCTTGTTTTTGCATGTCCTGTAAGTTGATATGCAGAGATTCCTGAATTTGCTGTTGATTGTTTACTGCAGATTCAAATACCAGCCAGGCATCATAGGTACCAGCAAAATGTTCATTGAGCACTTTATCAGCAACACGGATTTGATGGTCTTGTTTAAACCAGTTCACTGGATTGTCATTGATGACAATCTTACTGATACCGACGATGCTCAGCCCAAGAACCAGCAGGAAGGCCGGGATAATCAACTTGGCCTTTTGTTGGGCGTGGGCGCCAAGGGCAACCAGTACTTTTGACAATATGCCCTTTTGCTCCAGGCGGGTTACCGCATTATGCAGGTTTTCAATCGCTGCCGGCGACATTCTTGAGATGTACACAGGAATGAAAATCACAGTAAGCGCAAACGCCAATAAAATACCTGAACCAATAAAGGCACCAAATATTTTGACCGGTGGGATTGGCGTAAGCAGTAACGAGAAAAAACCGACCGCTGAGGTTAATGAGGTGAACAACATCGGCTTGTACAAATGCTTCATAACCTGGGTAAGAACCGAGTTAACGTCTTCACCTTTTTTATAACGATCGGCAAATTCGGATAGAATATGCACCGAGTCAACCACCGCAATTGGCATCAGGAAGATGGCAATCATCGATGACATAATGTGAACGGTGAAGCCCATACCGATTAACGATCCCATGATAATAATCACAGTGGCCATGGCGACTATCATTGGCGCCACAATAAGCGGTAAATTTCTAAAGAAGTACCAAAGCAACAGGAAAATAGCGAGTCCCGCGAGCGGTGCTGCAACCCCCATTTGCACAAACATTTCATAACCAAACTGATCTTCGGCGATTGGCAAACCAGTAATGTGAATCTCAAGACTGGTATCGAGAGTATCGGCAAATTCGCGAATCTGCTCGGCAACGCCATAACTCTTATCCTTAGACGTCAGCGGGATGTAAATGGCTGCCGCCTTATCATCGCCAGACACCAGGGTGTTTTCCAACATAGGTAAACGCTTTACTGCGGCTTCAAGTGCAGCCGCCCCTTCAGTGGTTGTCGGCGCATTTTTCATCAAATACGAAAATTTAATGCCAGTATTGTTACCCTGTGCATCGAACTCCTGAGTAATGTTATCGACGACATCGAGGGCCAGGTAATCGTTACTAATCACGTCCTCAAATTGCAGGATAAATTGCGACAACTGATTCAGGGTCTGCAAATGCTGCGCCTGATAAATGCTGTCGTTGCTAACGACCCCAACGACAACCATGTCGTGCATTACAAACTTTGTCTTGATGTCGTTGTGAAAAACCCGCGCCGGCGCGTCGCTACTTAGCATGTTTTCCGGATCGGTGTCGATTTGCAATCGTGGGAACATTGCCAGGGTTAGCGCAACCAACAGGATAACGACGCCATATACAATTTTGGGTTTACCTAAAGACCAGGATAATAAATTTGCGTAATTCACGTTTCTTCTCTTTTAATCAACGTTGCCAGGTTAGTTATGCCGCTAAACAGCGGTACTCACCACCAGCAATCAGTATGACTTGTTATTAATTAGATTAGAATTAACTAATATAGATTTTTCTAATATATACTTCTATATTCGAATTGTCTAATGTAAAGTAAACGAAATTTTTAAATGTGTTACCTAGCTGATGGAAATTAATAATATCGCCGACAATGCTCGTCAGGCCGCTAACCTGTTAAAGCTTATAGGAAATGAAGTGCGGCTGATGATTTTATGCAGCCTGATTGAGAATAAACTCACGGTCGGGCAAATCAATGAGCGTATCGATATCAGCCAATCGGCGCTGTCACAGCATTTGGCAAAATTGCGTTCGGATAACCTGGTAGAGTGCGAAAAAGACGGACTAAGTGTGTATTATCACATCGCCAATCCGGTGGTGATAAAAATCATTCATATCCTTCAGGATGAGTTTTGCCCTAGCGAAACGTAAGCTGGCACGATTACCCCAACGTCGTTTCCTGATGAGACAGGTAATCGTTGTCTGTCCTTATACGAATAAGTTTCCCTCCCCCGCAGACTGTCTGCAAAGGCAAGTTTGACGATAACTGATTGAAAAGGTTAATGTCTTGTTAGCTCGTTCTTGTGTAGTTCGCTATCTTTTTTAAATAACTAAAAGTTGAGGAGCCTACCTCCATTGTCGCTGGAAGCTGAGGGATAATTAAAAGATCAAAAGAATAAGTAGCCAGATTACAACAACCACGCTTGCATTTGATACTCATAACCGTTTACATAAGTCATATTTAAAGAATGAAGGAATATAAATACATGAAGAAGTTAATCTCTTTGGTTTTGCTTGTCGCATTAACGGCATGTAATGGTCAGGAAGCTAAATATGTCGAAGGTAAGCACTACACCAAAGTGAGTGAGACCGCCTCCGCGAAACCGGAAGTACGTGAGTATTTCTCTTTCTATTGTCCTCACTGCTTGCGTTATGAGCCATTAATGCAGGATTTGGCTCGTTCTTTGCCCGAAGGCGTGACTTTTGAGAAAAACCATGTGGATTTTCTGCGTGCAGCCAGCCCAGAAATACAATTTGATATTACCAAAGCGTTAGCCGTTGCTAAGCAGTTACCGCAAAAAGAGCGACTGATTGCTGCAATCTTCAAAGAAATACAGGGCCAGGGTCGTCCAATCACATCACCTGATGATCTTCGCAGGATCTTTGTAACGAACGGTGTCGACGGTGAGCTGTTTGATAAAAAGTTCAAGAGCGATGCAGTAAACGCCGAGGCAAAAAAGCAAAAGAAAAATCAGGATGATTTAGTAGCTAAGCGTGCGTTGACTGGTGTTCCCACAGTGGTTGTTAATGGCAAATATCGCGTAAACCCCAGTGAACTGGATCAGTCCGATTTTGTTAACGATTACAAAAAACTCGTTATTCATCTAAGTCAAATGGACTAATTTTTATTGAGGGATAGATTTTTGGATGTCCTGATACGAATTTGACGTTAACTGGCTGAAAAAGTTAATGTCTTTAAAGGACTTTGAATTCAAAATTGCAAAATCGCCTAGTTAATAGTTTTTTAAATGAAAGGTGAAATTATCAGTACGTTAGCACTATTACTTAGATTCTTTATTTATGGGTTTATTTTCTTTGCTATTTGTTTAAGCCTGGTAGTAGCTCCTGAGACGAATGACTTCTACAAAAAAGCGTTTATATTCGCCTCGCAAGGTGGAGGCCTTTTTACAGTTTCTTGTGCTGCAACCTTAATGTTAATAAAGATTTTTAAGGAGCTAACAAGTGAGCCTTATTGAGTATTCAATTTTAGTAATACTGCTTCTCACACTAGTCTTCCCTATTATTTTTATCTATAAGAAGGTAAACAATAGAATGCTTTTTGTAGCACTGTATACTGGATATTCATTCTTAATAATTACATTACTTCACTTGGTTGCATCTCCATTTGCCTGGTTTTTAATTAAGATAATTCCTGACCTTACTGAAAGTCTTAGTAGTAAAGGTGAAGAATTGAATAGTTTCATGATTTATTTTCTAAGTATTTGTGATTTTATACATGAAAATTATATTTTCTTGATTTTGCCAGTTTTGACTTTATGGCTACCGATAAAAATTCATCGAAAGTATAAAGTTATACATCTAATAAAGCCTTTAAAACCGTACGCAAGCGCACCGGACTTGCAATAAATTGCTCGCCTTTAACGGAGGTTTCAACTCAAAAAATCATCGAATATTGGTAATTGCTATCGGGCTGAAAATGGCACGTTTGCGTCAGTAGGCGATATATCGTAAGTTATTGATTAATTGAGTAGTGGCGAACGGCTGTTGCGAGCTATAAGCAGAAGTAGTTGCAGACTAATAGAAATAACTAATTGAGATTGAAATGCATAGAGTATTTTTACAGGTCATAGTGCTAATAGCATGTTCAGTAGTAATTAGTTTTAAGTTGAATTCAACTCTAGAAACTGAATCGCCACCAATAACTTAGACACTTCTGAGTTGTTCTTGATAGCGTGTTTCATACTCTACTGGAGATAGTAG
>NZ_SWDB01000030.1 GCF_005116735.1 Thalassotalea mangrovi
TGAAAGTTCCTTCGAATTTATCTATTTATTCCCTTGTTTTCTCTGAATTATTTGTGGGGATAGCTCAGGGTCAGAGTTGTTGAAAATCAACAACACTGACCCCTTGATTTTCTACCCGGAAAACTTCCTCTCCCACTTTGTATCTTCGCTTAATTCATGCTGTTGTAATATTTCCTTTCCAAAACCTGCAAATAAAACTTGCCACTGGCGTTGATGCTTGTTAAAAAGGAGTCACTCAGGCGAGTATGTTTCTTATATTAACGAATACAAAGCACCAAAGCGTAATACAATACTCATGCAAAACTTTAAACAACAGTTCCGATATTACCGCCATACCCATCTTTATTGGTAACCCTATACCAATCCCCTGTATTCATTTTTTCATTTAATTTTTTGTTTTACCTAAACTTTTAATCGGAAGTTGTCATCATGCACAGTACTAAACTCAATGACGTTCACGTCAATTCAGAAGAAGTCCTCATTACCCCGGAAGAACTCCGTAAACAGTTCCCATTAAATGAGCATCATCGCCAGTCGATTTTGCAATCCAGGGATATCATTGCCGATATTATTCACAAACGGGATTCGAGACTGTTAGTTATTACCGGCCCCTGTTCGGTACATGATGTGGAAGCGGCGAAAGAATATGGCCGGCGTTTAAAAGCGTTACATGACCAGTACAAAGATACCCTGTATATCGTAATGCGGGTTTATTTTGAAAAACCGCGCACGACTGTGGGCTGGAAGGGACTAATTAATGATCCGCACATGGACAATACCTTTGATGTCACCAGCGGCTTAAAAACTGCCCGTGAGTTATTGTTATATCTCACCGAGCTTGGCCTACCCCTGGCTACCGAAGCGCTTGATCCCATCTCCCCTCAGTATCTTGCGGAGTTATTCAGTTGGTCAGCGATCGGTGCGCGAACCACGGAATCACAAACTCACCGCGAAATGGCTAGTGGTTTGTCGATGCCGATAGGTTTCAAAAATGGTACCAATGGTAGTCTCGATGTGGCAATCAATGCATTACAGTCTGCCGCATCATCGCATCGTTTTATGGGGATCAATCGTAAAGGCCAGGTGGCCTTGATTAAAACGTCCGGAAATCCGGATGGTCATGTGATTCTACGGGGCGGGAAGAAACCAAATTATGATTCGGTAAATGTCGCTTTATGCGAACAACAGCTGCTTGGCAAAGGCCTGATTCCAGCGCTGGTGATTGATTGCTCGCATGCTAATTCCAGTAAAGATCACAACCGTCAGCCGTTGGTTGCCGATAATGTGGTAAACCAGATTTGCGAAGGGAATACATCGATTATCGGCCTGATGCTCGAAAGTCATTTACACGCCGGTAACCAAAGCGCTGATACGCCTAGAGACGAATTGGCTTATGGGGTTTCGGTCACCGACGCCTGTATCGATTGGCAAACCACCGAATCTCTATTATCCTCGATGAGTAATAAACTGGGTTTAGTGCTAAGCAAGCGAGTCAACGACTAGATAACGATGGTAAATGAAACATTTAACGCCGATCTTTTGGCGTTGCGCGAGCAAATTGACGAAATTGATCATCAGTTACTGAGTCTGCTTGCTCAACGCCGCAAGGTCACCAGCAAGGTCGGAGAGCTGAAAAGTAAGGCGGGAGTCGCCATATTTGACCCGGTTCGCGAACAGCAAATGCTTGCTAGGCTTGCTGACAAATGTCCGGAATACCAGGTATCTGCAGATTTGGTTCAGGACCTGTTTAAGCGGATCATGCGAGACTCATACTCCTCACAGGATGAACGGGGATACCAGAAAGTCAATGGCAGCGTAAACAAGGTGGTGGTCATTGGTGGTAAAGGTCAGTTAGGCAGCATTTTTGTCGATTTATTCATTCGTTCGGGTTACCAGGTCGAGAGCCTTGAGCAGGATGACTGGGATAAGGCTGACATCATCTTAACCGGTGCCAGCCTGGTCATCGTAGCGGTACCTATCAATGTTACTGAACAGGTAATCGAACGATTATCAGGATTAGACAGCCAGTGTATTCTCGCTGATATTACCTCGGTAAAATCTCAACCATTAGAAACAATGCTTAAGGTGCATAAAGGACCGGTTGTTGGCCTGCACCCGATGTTTGGCCCCGGTGTTACTGGTATGATCAAGCAAACTGTTATTGTTTGTGAGGGGCGGAATTTGCTGGCTTGCGAATGGTTGATGCAACAGTTGCAGGTTTGGGGCGCTGAGTTAAAGTATTATTCTGCCGATGAGCATGATCAGACGATGGCCATGGTGCAGGTGATGCGCCATTTCTCTACCATAAGTTATGGTTATCATCTCATGCAGGAAGGGGTTGACCTGCAACGTTTACTGGACATGAGCTCGCCGATATATCGCCTTGAGCTGGCGATGGTTGGCCGTCTGTTTGCTCAGGACAAGCAATTGTATGCGGATATTATTTTTTCTAACCCGGACAATGTCGCGGTCATGAAACGATATGCCGAGCGCTTTTTAACCCTCTTAAGTGCGGTAGAATGCAATGATAAAACATTATTTCTGAAGACCTTTAGTCAAATATCCGATTGGTTTGGTGACTATGCTCAACGTTTTCTTCAGGAAAGTCAGCAGTTATTAAATAAAACAAGGGAAAGTTAATGTTGATTAACCATGCAAAAAACATTCTGCAACAGGGAATGTTAACCATCAGCCTGTTATTTCTCACCGCCTGTCAGGCAGGCACATCGGCTGTTGCCGAGCCATCCTATGGGCCAATGGATGCACAGGAGCTATTGACGCAATATCCAAAATTCACCTTATCTTATGAAAACTTCACGCCAACAGAACAGGACTTAGCGGCACTGGCGACGATCACCGGTGATATCAAAGTCAAAATCTTTTTTGGTACCTGGTGCCACGATTCTGAGCGTGAAGTTCCAAGGTTTATCAAACTGGCCGAACAGCATCCACAACTGCAATATCAGCTTATTTCCCTGGATTACCAAAAATCCGATCCTGATGGTCAGGCAGAGAGGTACCAGGTTAAATTTACCCCTACCTTTGTAATCATCAAAGATGGTCGGGAACTGGGGCGTATTATTGAACGACCTCAGCATTCGATTGCTAAAGATCTCGCCGATATCTCTCAACGGTAAACTACCTTAGGGCTGACAATGCCAGGTGTGTCAGCCCAAAATATTGCTGCTTTTGCATCCCCACCAGAGCAGGATATGTCAGTCAAATTTACGCTGACGAATTCTTCACAGTTTTCCAACTTCAAGCCAGTCTATCTAACCTTCTGTTTACTACGAAAAATTTAGTTTTAAGCGAATTTTGGTGCAGAAAATGCATCTCAAGCCTAGCCTGCCTTTTCGAGCATTCGCAGTCTTTGTAGTACAGGTAGTACGAAAAGAACCGGCCTTCTCGTCCGCAGTTAGATTGAAGAGAAGTGTACATGATGTAACAAGGTAAGATGTAACTGGCAGTGACAATAATAATACCCTTCCAATTATGTCTTTCGAGTATTTTCTTAACGAATCGAGGGGCAACCTATGAATATAATTTCGAAAGCTTTATCCGTCAGTGCGCTTGCATTGTGCCTGGGCTCGGCCAATGCGGCGGTAGTAAATGGGCAATCCGATTTTATCGAAAATGATGATGGATCGTTAACTTTCATCTTTGATTTGGTAGAGGCCGATATTGACGGTATGGGCGATGGAATGTTGTTTGAGTATTTTGGTCTGCAATTGCTGGTCACTGGTGATGGCAATGTAGTTCAAGATTACCCGGCTGATGGCGGCCTGGGGCTCTACAATGGCGCTGATGGAGATAATCTGGCGGGCGGTGAAAGCCTGACATTTGATTTCCCTACTCTGGGAGAGTTTGAGTTTATTGAGTTAGTCAGTATCTCGTTTAATGGCTTGATTGCAGGTGACGGACATCAGGAAATGGCTGATGGTATGGTCTCTGTTAATGGTTTTAGTATTGATGCGGCAGACTATTCTTTGACGGGGCAGGGTATGTTACCGGACGGTGGCTTGGTCAAGAGTTTTGATGTGGTAGCGACAGCTGATTTTACCGGCTACGTCGAGTCTATAACATTCTTTGTTCGCGAAGAGCCGTTAGGCGTACCTGAACCAGGAACCATCCTGTTAATGTTATCTGGCCTGCTTGGCGCAAGGTTTATCAGATATCGCCGTTGAGCTAATTACAGTGGCAGAAGGTTGGTAAAGCCATCCTTCTGCTTAGCTGTTTTCCCTGGTAGTTTCTTTATCCTGTTCATCTTCGATATCATCATCGGCATCCGCTTCTTTATCTTCTTCCTTTTCATCCAGTAATTGTTCATGGGCCACCGGTTCATCAATCCTTGGATCCATCACCGCCGCCAATGGCGATGTGGTTAAATCTGATGCGGTAACGATAAACTCACTATTTTCAGGGTTTTCAGAGCGCATGCGAGCATGCAATAGCGATAAGATTAACAATAACAACAAGCAGATGGCCGCCATTACCCCATACAACAAACCATAACCAAAACGGTCCATGAGCACCGCAACGCCAGCCGAACCTAAGCTTGCGCCGATACCAAAGGTTACTAACAGTGCCGATGAAACACCTACACGATCATCCTGGCTGACTCGGGAGTTGGCCAGTGCCGAGGCAAGCGAATAAAAGGAAAATGCGAACAGGCCAAACAGGCTACTTAAGTAAACCGCGTAATTATAATCAAAGGGTATGATAAAAATCAGCCCGCAGATAATCGCCAGGCACAGGGCATTGATACGAATTAAATGACTCCTTGAGTAGCGATCCGACAGCCAACCCATTGGCCATTGCGCCAGTAAACCGGCCAGTACCGTGGCACTCATCACCAGGGCTATTTGTTGAGCAGTTAAGCCTGACTCTTTCATCAATACTGGTGTCAGTCCGTAAAAGCTGGCAACGATCATACTGGATAATAATATCGTAGTTAGTGCCTGTGGGGTTTTTCGCCAATAGGAAAATACGCTAATCGTTGTTGGTTTTAATGGCGCCGGATGGATCCTGCGGGTAATGGCGATTGGGATAATGCAAAGCGATACGCAAATTATCACCAACAATAAAGGCTCAACACCAAGGTCAGGGAACCAGGATACCGTGTATTGACCGATCACCATGCCGAGATAACTGGTGACCATATAAAATGCAAATACGCTGCCCCGTTGTTCAGGCTCTGCCTGCTCATTTAACCAGCTCTCCAACACCATAAAGTTGCACATCATCCCCATGCCGAAGATAAATCGTACCAATAGCCACACCTGAGTATCATTGCTAAACGCATGCATGGCACAACAGGCGATAATCATCCCAGTACTGGCAGCGTAGGCACGAATGTGACCGACTCGCTTAATTAGTAAATAACCAATCTTAGAGCCAGTTAGCAGGCCGGCATAATAGCTGGTCATCATTAAGCCGATCCAGAATGTGTTAACGTTTTGGGCGGTCAGGTACAACGACAGGTAGGTAGTTAACAGACCCGTGCCTATGGTAAGCAACAAATTACTAAAATAGAGAGAAGGAAATGATTTCATTGAGATAATGAGATTATTCGAAGGCTTTGCTCATTTTAGCTATTAACATCTACAGTGACAATTTTAAAACGACAGGGTTTGTTTAATTTTTTGTAGCGGGCCGATGTCGCTACGCTAGCTTTAGTTAATTTAGTCAGGATTACTTTAGTGAGTGCGATGAAAGGTCAAAAAAAAGCGGACAACTGCATGAATGCAGGTTGTCCGCAACGCTTAGGGAAGTGCGAGCATTTTAGTTAAATTTATGATGCCTCATTGCTGTAGCTATGCTGCCCGAAGCAGGTAATCAAATGCTGACAGCGAAGCTTTTGAGCCTTCGCCCATGGCGATGACGATTTGCTTGTACGGAACCGTAGTTACGTCACCGCAGGCGAAAATCCCAGGTTCAGATGTCTGTCCTTTTTCATCAATAATAATTTCGCCAAAGCGGTTACGTTCAACCAAACCATCGACAAAATCCGAGTTTGGAACCAGGCCAATTTGCACAAAGATACCGTCAAGCGCGACTTCATGGCTGTCACCAGATACACGATCCTGATATTGCAGGCCCGTCACTTTGCTACCATCGCTTACGACTTTTTCCGTTTTGGCATTTTTGATAATGGTAATGTTTGGGTTTGCCTCTGCTTTTTCAACCAATACCCGGTCGGCTTTTAGTTCCGGCAGAAATTCAAACAAGGTTACACTTTTTACCATGCCCGCCAAATCCAATGCTGCTTCGACGCCGGAATTACCACCACCGATCACTGCAACGTCTTTGCCTTTGAAAAATGGTCCATCGCAGTGTGGACAATAGGCAACACCCTGGCCAAGGTTTTCCTTTTCACCTTCGACGCCCAACTCACGCCATTTGGCACCAGTTGCGATGATCAGGGTCTTGGTTGTCAGTACCTCGCCACTAGACAGGTGCAGGGTTTTCAACGTGCCTTTTTCAATGCGATCAACCCGAATATGTTCTCGCAAGTTGATCTCATAATCATTAAGGTGATTGATTAAGTTACCGGTTAATTCAGTACCGGTTGTTTTCGAGACTGAAATTAAATTCTCGATGCCAACGGTATCTTTTACCTGTCCGCCAATGCGGTCGGCAATTAAGGTTACCTTTAAGCCTTTGCGCGCACTGTAAATCGCTGCTGATACCCCGGCAGGTCCACCACCGATGACGGTAACGTCCTGTGTCGGTAGTTCTTTGTTTGCAGCCACAGGTTGTAATTCGGCGCCGAGTTTTTGCTGTAATTTGTCAATCAATACAGCGGTATCGACTTTACCGTTTGCAAACGGTTCGCCATTTAAATAAACACTTGGAACACCTTGAATATTACGCGATTCAATTAATTCCGGATACAGGCCGCCATCGATCATTTCGCTACTGATATGCGGATTCAAAAGGGCGAATTGATTGAGTGCCTGCACTACGTCCGGACAGTTGTGACAAGACAAGCTGATAAATACTTCAAAGTGCAGCGGCTTATTCACGCCTTTAATCAAACCTTGCAAGTGATTATCCAGTTTTAAGTCAGAGCCTGCGGATTGCAAAATTGCCAGGATTAATGAGTTAAATTCGTGGCCGCCGGGAATACCGGAAAATACGATGCCATTGAGTTCACCATTCACTTCAATAGCAAAGCTAAGCGGACTGTTCAGTCCTAAGTCAAAGCTTTCGCTACGCCACTGCAGGTTGTCACTGACGGATGTTAGTTGTTGCAGGAAACTTTCCAGTTCCTGACGTTTAGGGTGTTCACCCGGTTGCAAAACCAGGGTGACAGTATTTGTCATCTTGTTGGTATACGCTTTAACAGCATTTAAAATATCTTTGGTTAACATAGGTTTTACGTCCCGGATAAAGGGTTATACCAATCACATTAAGTTTGTGCACAACTCAGAGTTAGGGCAGAGGTTCGGTTACAACATAGATTTCATTGATATAGTCATTCTATATTAATGAAATATAGGGCCGGAAATGGGCCTCTGCTAAACTCCCTACGGGTGAGTTTTAAAGGCATTTATTCTGCGTTACTGATTTTGACAATGGAGTAACCATTCTCTGCAATCAAAGCCTTGCCTAAATGCCTTTAAATTCTCACTGAGTGAGCAATAATTTAATGGGATTGGTATTAGGTAATGAGCGAACCATATCGGTTCGCTCGCGTTGCCAAGTATCAGTGGTTTAGATTTTACCTACCAGATCCAGGCTTGGAGTCAGGGTTGCTTCACCTTGCTCCCACGCCGCTGGACATACTTCACCGTCATTGGCACGAACATACTGTGCTGCTTTAACTTTGCGAACCATGTCTTTAGCACTGCGTCCGATACCACCGTTGTGAATTTCGGCAACCTGGATAATACCGTCTGGGTCAGCCAGGAAAGTGCCGCGCATGGCCATGTGATCTTCTTCGATCATCACATCAAAGCCACGGGTGATGTTACCGGTCTGGTCACCAAGCATCGGGAATTTGATTTTGCCGATAGCATCGCTGGTGTCGTGCCATGCTTTGTGAGAGAAGTGCGTGTCGGTAGATACGGCGTACACTTCTACACCCAGCTCTTGCAGTTCCGGGTAGTGGTTTGCCATATCTTCAAGTTCGGTTGGGCAGATAAAGGTGAAGTCTGCCGGGTAGAATAAGAAGATTGACCACTTGCCTTTCACATCGTCATTGGTGATAGTTTTAAATTCACCATTGTGAAACGCTTCTGCTTTAAACTCTGGAATAGACTGATTGATTTTAGCCATTGTTATGTCCTCTGTTTTAGTTAATTTAAATTGGGTTGCCCCGAATCGATGTGGTTAGATTAACGATCAGGTGTTGATTAATAAAATTAATTAATTAGAATTTAATAATCATTTTTATTGAATTACCGTGTGATCATGATTTCGTTAAAACAAATTCACTACGCCCTTGCGGTGGAGAAATACCTGCACTTTAAAAATGCCGCAGACCATTGTTCGGTCTCGCAATCGGCATTGAGTACGGCAATAAATGAGTTGGAAAAGCAACTTGGGGTGGCGATATTCGAACGCGACAATAAAAAAGTACTGGTAACGGAGTTAGGCAAAAGCATCTTGCAACAGGCCCGTAAAATAAAACTTGATGTCGATGAGTTGCAGATGCTGGCGACCATGCATAAACAACCGCTATCGATGCCGATGAGTATTGGGGTGATCCCGACCATAGCCCCATATTTACTGCCCAAAGTGCTGCCAGGCGTACGCCGCGCTTATCCGGAATCGCAACTCAAAATCGTCGAAGACAAATCTAATGTATTGGTCGATATGGTGCGACGAGGTGAGTTAGATACGGCGATACTAGCCTTGCCATTTCCCCATGAGGGGCTAATTGCGTTTGAATTCTGGCAGGAAGATTTTTACTGGATAACCCACAAAGATGACGCATTGGCAAAGCGCAGCCAGATTCGCTCTGATGAAATGGATGTATCGCACCTGTTACTACTAAAAGATGGGCATTGTCTTAAAGAGCATGCTTTGGCTGCCTGTCATTTACCGGAAAGTCAAAATGATTCAAATTTCAGTGCAACCAGTTTAACGACTCTAGTGCAAATGGTAGCGGGCAAACTTGGTAGCACGCTGGTACCTGAGATGGCTCTGGATGCCTTGGTGAACAACAGCAGCGAGTTAAGTGCGGTACATTTGGATGAACCCGGTCCACATCGTACCCTGGCATTTTTGATTCGTCCCAACTATGTCGGCACTGCAAATATCGAAAGTTTAATCAAGCAGATCCAAACCCAGCTAAAACATTAAGATGATTGCCGTTGAATCATAACTGACAACAGGCCACTGTCAGTTTATTTTACAGGTTGGGCAGCATTCATTGATTGCTGCTCAATGGCTAAATTCAACTTATTGATATTTAATCTGATTTATTGGCAGGTCTGGTTTGGCGTAATTCCTGCATATTCATGTTGCTTTGTTTGAGCAATGCACATAGCGATTTGTCAGGTGTAACCATAGTAACAATAAACTCCCTGCAGTATTGCCGTAAACGAATGATTGAATCGGTTTAGGAGAGTTTATGAAACACCTCAAACAACTATGTCTGACAGCTTGTTTTCTGGTTTTCAGTTCATTCAGCTTTGCCGCCGTCATCCCCGGTCAGTCCGACTATATCGAAAATGAAGACGGTTCTGTTACCTTTATTTTTGACCTGGTCTCTGCCGATATCGAGGGTGAAGGCATGGGTTTGTCATTTAGCTATTTTGGACTGGAGTTAATTGCTACCAGCCAGGCTATCGTGATTCAGGATTTTCCAGCCAATGGTGGATTAGGGGTCGACAGTAACAGCGACGGTGATAACCTGGCCTCTGGCGATGTGTTAATTCTCTCCTTTAACGAATTTGTCACCATTACGGCGATGAGTTTTAATGGCTTGATGGGACAGGATGGTCATCAGGAAATGGCTGATGGCCTGGTGTTGGTGGGCGGTAATATTCTCGACACTGCAGATTACTCTATGGTTGGTTCGGCTCTGGATATGCCGATGGCCGGAACCGCATTTACCATTGCTGGTGCCACCAATCAGTTTACCGGTTATCTGGAATCCGTAACCTTATTTATTGGTGAGCCGCCTCAAGGAATTCCCGAGCCTGGCACTTTATTATTGTTTGCTGGCGCAATATTTGGCCTGTTTGGAATCCGTCGCTTCCATCAACGTGGAAGATAATACCAGGCTGAATTACGTTCAAATATTCAAGTCGATAACAAAAGAGGAGTTATGCTCCTCTTTTGTTCAGGTAAATCTTCGATGCCCAATGCCATTCCTCAGTCTGTTAACGATTATCAAATTGAACTAGCTCTGGCTGACGCCAGCACCCCACCCAGTGCCTGGTATCAGGATGACAGTATCTACCAGCTGGAACGAAAAACAGTCTTCTATTATCAGTGGTTGCTGGTGGCCCGGGTTGATGAGCTGCGTGACGATGGCGATTTTCTTACCCTGAACATTGCCGAACAACCAGTGATTCTAACGAAATCTGCAGGGAAAATTCGTGCCTTTTATAACGTTTGTCGTCACCATGGAGCGATATTAAAAGGTTCTGGTAAAGATAGTGCGCAAGGTAATTGCCAGCGTCTGGTATGCCCCTATCATGGCTGGACCTATGCACTGGACGGACAGTTAATTGGTTACCGTGAGTTTGCCGGGGTCAATCAATTCAATCCAGAGCAACTCGGCCTTAAGGAAATACAATGCCAGCAATACTGGCACTGGTTATTTATTTGTTTTGACCCCAACGCTAAGCCGTTATTTAAGTCTTCAGAAACTCTCTGGCAGCGGCTGGATAGCCTGAAAATGCGAGATTGTGATTATTATCAAAGCCGGTGTTATCGGTTGCAATGCAATTGGAAAGTCTATGTGGATAATTACCTCGATGGTGGTTTTCATGTACCGGTCTTGCACCGAGGCCTGAGCAGTGCTTTGGATAATAAAGCCTATAAAATTGAAACCCTGGACAAGGTTTGCTGGCAGTCATGTCCGACCAAACCCTCAGATTCGGATATCAGTCAGGTGCGCCAGGGGACAGCAAATTATGTATGGTTGTACCCGAACCTGATGTTTAACTGCTATCAGGGGGTCTGCGGAGTGATGCGGGTTTTGCCTGTATCCGCTCAACAAACCGAGGTGGTGTTTGATTATTTCTTTGCCCCGCAAATCGAAGACGCCTTTAAATCCATGAGTATCAAGGTTGCCGATGTGGTTCAGCAGGAAGATGCGGAGATTTGCGAATCGGTGCAAACAGGTCTCAACAGTTTTGGTTTTGAAACCGGCCGTTTGTCAGTAAGCAAAGAGGCCGGTGAGCATTTATTTCACCGACTATTGCACGCGGATTTAGTTCGACCCCGGTAATTGTGAGCTTTGCTCACGTCTTGTCTTTCGCTGCAGATAAACGTACATAGGAAACCCTGCAGCCAGCAATATAATCCCCATAATCACGGTCTTGGCGCCGATACTGTAGATGATCCAGGCAGAGAATACTGCCGCAAACGCACTGATTGACGTATTCATCAGTGAGTAGCGGACGCTGTTCTTACCAGACATTTTAATATGTGCCAACGAGGATACCAGGTAGGGTAACACCGAGGTTAGGGTCGACAGCAATATAACAATGGTAAATTGTTCTATCAGGCTTTCGTTGTAGTTCATCAATACCAGAATACTGACCAGAATGGTGGATATTATGATGCCGTTTGCCGGAGTCTGGTATCGCGACAATTTGCCAAAGCTGGCTAAAAACATGTTTTCTTTAGCTGCCGCCAGGGGGATTTGCGCCACCGCGAGCGTCCAACCGTTAAGGGCACCAAAGCAGGAAATCACCGCACATACGGCTATCAGGTAGTAGCCAATATCGCCCCACAAAAATGCCGCGGTATCAGCATAGGGAGCATTCGATTGTTGCAATACTTCCGGTGGAATGATGCCAAGTACTGCAATAAAACCGAGAATGTAGACAATCGCGCTGATAAACGTCCCTAACAGGGCAGCTCTTGGCACGTTTTTTTCCGGAGATTTAATTTCACCGGCAATATTGTTCGCCGCTTCCATCCCCACGAATGCCCACATGGTAAGGGCTGCCGTTGCGGTTAATGCGGAAAAGTCTGATTGTTCACTCAGGTTAACTGGTTGAAAATGCTCGGGGTTAACATAGAGAAGACCGATAAAGGCCACAGCCAGTAGCGGCAAAAGTTTTAACAGGGTGGTAAAAAGCTGAACTTTACCAGCGAGTTTAACCCCGCGGATATTAATCAGGGCTAACCCCCAGATAAATCCCAGGGTGGTAAGCAGCGACAGGGTATTTGAGGATTTCAGGACCGGAAAGAATACTGTCAGGTAACTGACGAGGGCAATCGTGATAGCCGCATTGGCGGACACCACACATAACCAGTAACCCCAGGCGGTGAAGAACCCCGCAAGTGGTCCAAATGCCTGCCGACAATACAAATACTGGCCTCCGGAACCACGAATGTATTGCGATAATTTGGCAAATACGTAAGCAAGGGACAGGGAACCAAGGGCGGTAAATATCCAGCCGCCAAGACTGATACTGCCAAAATTAGCCAATGAAGCGGGTAGTAAAAATACGCCACTACCTATCATGCTGCCGGTCACAACTGACGTTGCGGTCCAAAAACCAAGGTTCGCTTTCTCTGGGGGACTGGATTCATTCATATGCTGAATTCTTGTTATTTTTTAACCAGAGTAAAAGGAAGGGCAGCGGAAGGCAAGGGCTAAGCGACAATGCTGACGCAGCGTCGCTGCTCGAGGAGGGAGACTGCGTCGGTGACAAACGCCATCTCGCTGTCAGGTTATCGGTGACGATTAGCATCGGTTATGGTCATGGATGACCTGTATGCCGAAAATGCAGGAGCATTTTTCGGTGAGGACTGCGTCGCGACAGGGTGCCTAAGGATGTCTAAAGGTGTCTATGGGTGACAACGAATAGCCTTGAGTTTAGGTTTAGGATGTCATCCCGGCGAAGGCCGGGATCTCGCTTTTACGCTCTAGGCTAAGATTTCCTGTCGTGGCAGGAAATGACGAAACTGAGGTTTAGTAGCATTACTGACACAATGCTACTGCTCGAGGTGGGAGACTGACGTCGGTGAGAAAACCTTTACTTGGTTAGGTTTCCGGGTGACAGACTAATGTCGGTTATGGTCATGGATGATCAGTATGCCGAAAATGCAGGAGCAATTTTCGGCGACAACGAAGAACCTTGAGTTTAGGTTTAGGATGTCATTCCGGCGAAGGTCGGGATCTCGCTTTTGCTTTCTGGGCTTGAGATTTCCTGTCGTGGCAGGAAATGACGAAACCTGACATCTCTAATTTCGTCATCCTCGCGTACGCGGGGATCTCGCTTTTCCTAGGCGTAATCTTTGATTGCATGCTAGGAACGATTTTAATCGTGTGCCAGGAGTGAAACGTGCTAGTTGCTTTAGGTTTAGGCCATTCGCCCTCCGAGGCCTGAAACCTGAAACCGGTTTTCTATGTTGGGTGTCTATGGGTGCCGAAAGGTGTCTAAGGGTGACAACGAATAGCCTTGAGTTTAGGTTTAGGATGTCATCCCGGCGAAGGCCGGGATCTCGCTTTTGCTTTCTGGGCTTGAGATTTCCTGTCGTGGCAGTAAATGACGAAACCTGACATCTCTAATTTCGTCATCCTCGCGTACGCGGGGATCTCGCTTTTTCTAGGCGCAATCTTTGATTGCATGCTAGGAACGATTATAATCGTGTGCCAGGAGTGAAACGTGCTAGTTGCTTTAGGTTTAGGCCATTCGCCCACCGAGGCCTGAAACCTCATTGTGGTTCAATTTTCGACAAGTCGAAAAATTAATCCACAATGATATGCGGCACAAACCGCGATAAGTCCTGGGTAATCAGCGCCTTGTCTTCACGTATCGACAGGCCGCAGGCTTGATAGTCGATCAACCAGGAGCCGATCAGGGTATGGTCATCGCCAAATTTTGGCATAGGATAGTAAGCCTGATAAATAAAGCCTTCTTCACCATATGGGCCGTCTGAATGCACAATCTCTTCACCGTTACTGTATATACTGACATTTGCCCCTTCCCGGGCAAAGATTGGCTTTTTCACATAGCGCGACAAATGCTGTTTGGCGTCCTGTTCGCTAAAATAGGCTGGCAAAAGGTTAGGGTGGTCGGGAAACATTTGCCATAGCACCGGCAAGATTGCCTTATTGGAAATAATCGCTTTCCAGGGCGGTTCAAGCCATTTCACTTTTGCCGTTAACAGCAGTGGGGCGTATTCTTCACGTAGCATAAACTCCCAGGGATAGAGTTTAAACATCCAGGTAATGACCTGATCATCTAAATCTGTCAGCACTTCTCCCTCACCGTGACCAATATCTTCGATATATACAAATTTACAGGCAATGCCAGCTTCCTCGGCACAATCCTGAAGATATTGAACGGTACCCCTGTCCTCTTCGGTATCTTTACAACAGGCAAAATGCAATACCTCACCGAGGTTATCCTGATGAAGTCGTGCAAATCGTTGCACCAGCTTTTCCTGAATACTGTTAAACTGGTCAGCACGTCGATGAATATCGCCACGATTGACTTTATCTTCCAGCCACAACCATTGCCAGAAGCCCGACTCGTATAAACTGGTTGGGGTATCGGCATTGTTTTCATAGAGCTTAGCGTCGCCACTGCCGTTGTATGCCAAATCAAGACGAGCATATAAGCAAGGCTCCTGATTTTGCCAGGAAGCCTTTATCCAGTCCCAGAATGGTTGTGGGATCTGAAATTTTGCTAACAGGGCATCATCATTGAGGACGTTTTCGACCGCTTGCAGGCAAAGCTGGTGGATGGTTTCGCTGGGCGCTTCCAGGTCCGCCTCAATTTGCTCTAAAGTGAACTGGTAATAATTAGTCTCATCCCAGTATGGCTGGCCGTACATAGTATGAAAGTGAAAACCAAACTGAGATGCCCGTTGCTGCCAGTCAGGCCGTTCTTTACTGGGAAAGCGAATCAAACTTAACCGCCCCAGCCACCGCGAGAAGAACTGCCGCGGAACGATGAACTGGCTGCCACTTTAGAGCCAAAGCCGCCGCGGGAAATGGTGCGGGTGACTTTCGGTTTGGCATCAAACGCTTTTTTATTGACCTTAGTCTTGCCGTATTTTGCTCGTCCATAGCGCTTGCCATCGACCGAAGACCAGTATCCATAAAACGGAGAATGGTAACTGTATGATGTGTAAAGCGGTGCTGAGCGATAGCGATTATCCATAAACTGCGAGAACAAAAAGCCAGCCATCAGCGGTACGAATACGTTCTGGCCATTGTTCATGGTGTATTGATAACACCGGCCACTGCCAAACTCTTCTTCGCATAAGTGTTGTCGCGGATATTTCGGACCACTTTGCTCCGCTTCCTGCAGTGCCTGTTGATAAGCGCTCTGGCATTGCTCTTCAAGTCCTGGATTATCGATGGCGCAATGGTCCAGATCTTTATACACGGTTGCCTGTTGATCATTACCACAGGCAGTTAATGTCGATACGCCGGCAACAACCGCCAGCGGCTTAATGACTTTTGCCGCCGAAATCTTGCGCATTCGGCCCAGGTTTATTGATTGACTGCGTTTCATCATTTTGTCCTTTTCTAAACCAGGTTTAGTAAGTCATGCAGGCAGCATTTAGCAAACCTACGGCGATGGACATACCAGCCAGGACGATACCTGCGGTCACTTCATTGTTAATAATTCGCTCGACAATTTTTGGCATAAAAATAAGGCGTACCATAACAAAGGCGAGAATTTGTGCGATTAAGGCGACAACCCCCCAAATGACAAAATCGAGCAGGGCGATGGAATTAGATATGGCACCTGCCAGCGCGATGGCAAAGCCAATGACGGCGCCCATTAAACCAATGGCGGCGGCGGTGTTTTGTTGTTCTTTTACCAATTGCCACTCATCGTGCGGTGTGACAAAGGCGTAGATCCATTTGAAAACCACCAGCATAAACAGACTGATGAAAAAATAAATGGCAAAGCTACCAAGCCCTGCGAGTATACTGCTAACAGATTCCATGTGATATTCCTGAGTAAATTAAATAATATAAATGTCTGAAGGTTGCAGATCGAAACCGGTAACCGTTACCAGGCAACGATCGTGTTGATTGTTAATGATTTTTTCTTCACCGATGAGCATCGCATATTCAAACTTATGCTCGCCAAAGTCCCGTTCGTAGAGCATCGCAAACTGATCGGTTTCGGTGATTGAACCATCTTTATGGTAAGTTTTTTCCGTCATCGCAACCGGTGGAGACATATCACCGCTGTCTTCCCAGACGCGCTTGAACGTATGCCCCTGCAGGTAAAGGTTTGCCTGGCTGATGTCGTGCTTCAGCGCACTTTCCCAGTCCTTATCGCTGGCAATCCCTTTGGTGTCAAAAAAATACATCAGCTTAACGTCTTCTATGTGCTCATCCTGCATGCCACCTCGCAGCAATACCTGCACATAGCCTTCGTCATCGGTGTAATAGCGTAATACAGTAGATTGCTGATCCAGTTTGACCACACCAACGGCTTCAATAAACTGGGTTTTTGCGGCACCGTCGATGATCAGTTCTGGTTCGATAAAGGTCATCTTGACCGGATCTAAATCAAAGGCACCGCCGAGGCGCAGGCCCAATACTTCCGGGGCACTATCGGCAGTGGTTGTTGTTTTCTTTTTAAACCAGTTAAACATGGGTAAACAGTTTCCAGTCAATATTGTTAAGGCGTTCATCGGCAATGTAGTACAAGGTACTGTTTGGCACGATGCTGTGGTGCAATTCCGGATTGAGTTGCAAGGTATCATAACCGTTGGGAGAAATACCAATAAGGGTTGCCTGGTAGTGTTCTTTCAGGCGCAGGAATACATCTTTGACTTTCAGTGTATCAGTACCCTGATACTGGATTGAATACTGAGTCATGCCTTCGCCGACATCCAACAGTTGGTGGTGCAATAAACTCGACCCCGGATCGACCGCTGATTTTGCAATTAATTCGACACCAACCGACGGCATGCACTCTATATTAGGACAATGTTGTTTTAATAAATCGCCAAGTCGATCATCTTTAAAATACGCGATGGTATGGGCGTTTGGATTTTTTGATGCACAATATAAAGCGGTGGTCATGGTGACGTCATCATCCTGAGTGTCGATAATGATGCAACTGGCATTACTGACACCGGCGCGTTGCATTTCGTCATCGCTGGTAAAATGCAACACCCTGACGAAGCCGATTTCTTCCGGTTGCGGATTTTCAATTTCGGCGCGCACACAAAGGGCAATATCCTGCTTATCGCTATGGTATTGCATCTCCCGCTTTAGCAGCTTCAGTAACTGCATGGTGCGAGCCTCGTTCCAGCCAATCACCAAAATATGATTGTCAAAATTTAGTGTTTTCAAGCCTTTTACTCCTTTGCGCCATTGCTCAGAAAAGAAGCCAACGACACGACCAATTAATAAACCGAATAAGCTAAGCCCGGCCGGGATCACAAACAGGGATACCACATATTTGCCGGCAGCGGTTTGTGGCGAATAATCGCCATAACCTACCGTTGATGCGGTAACCATCAGGTAATAAATGAAATTATCATCGCCAATTAATACCTGCTCACCGCTTAAGCTGAGCAGAATCCAGCTGATTAGGATATAGCCGAGGGTTAGCAATAATACCCCCTGCCAGGGTAAGTGCAGTAATTGCCGCAGAAATAATTGTTTTAACTTGAGGAAAATCGACATTTGCTGCTTAGTGTCCGGTATCTGGGTTCAATGTCATTTTTGTTGTAGTCGCAACTTAGCAGTTGCGAGGCGGTGATATCTTAACAGTGCGAGCGATGAAGTAAACAAATCCTTGTGCTCTTATTACATTGAATATGGCTAAACGGGAGGTGATTGTCAGCATTATTTACATATCCGTGCATACATTCAGCCCAGGCGTCTGGTTATTTTCACAAATAGCAGCAATTTCATAGGAAATTGCCGTATTGCATCCCAATAAGACAATTTTTTAGAGTTTTTAGACTCATTTTCAGCAAGTTAACGGGCTCTTGCGATTTTAGTGTCAACATTTTTTACTGTGGGCATTTGAAATGCAAGTTAGCCACAAGCCTTGCTAAACCTTTGTATCGCACTTGTGACAGGGGTTCTGGCAAGGTTGTTTATGATTTTTTTTTGTTGGTGTGATTTTTGCAAGCCGAATCAATGCTTTAAATGGAGATATTAACGGAAGATTTATTAAAGCGTAACAATACTAACAACTCTTTAAAGGATACGAAATGAAAAAACTTATCAAAAGCGGCCTAGCTTTGATGGCTTTAGTCATAAGCTATCAGTCCGCCGCGGCTCCTATGACAGGCGTTACCTTCTGCTCTTCTATGGGCGACGAAACCACATTTGGTTTTGCTTCTTCGACCTCTCAGACTGATGTGGTGGGAAACGCTGAAGGCCTTGGCTTTAGCTGTAATGGCATCAACTTGACGATAACTGCCGAGGATTCTGGTGGAATATTTCGGACTGCTCGACAAGATCTTGCACCACCAATTGCTGGTATCGGAGTTGATGGGAGTCCTCAAGGTGATAACTGGTCGGTCGGTGAAGTGCTGGTGTTAACCTTTGACCAGGAAGTCTCGCTATCAAGCCTACTGCTTAATGGTGGGCCAGGTGATGCTCATTCGGATACTGCCTATGGCTGGTTTGCGGTTGATGGAGATTGGTACAATGCTGCTGATTACGATCAGGCCGCAGACGGTAATGGTTTTGGCAGCATGTTTATCGGCACCACATTTGTACTTACGGTTCCTGATGGATGCAGAACACGAACTTTTACGGATTGTAAGAACTTTGAAGGTTATCTCGAGTCAGTAACTGTGGTGACAGGAGATGAACCACCAACAGGCGTACCAGAACCTACTACTATGTTAATGTTTGGTCTGGGATTACTTGGCTTAACACGTTTTCGTACGTAGTAATCCAGCCTAAGCATCTTAAAACGCCCGTAATCGGGCGTTTTTTAATGTTATCTATCGTGAAAAAACATAGAATTTAGCAACAAACAAAGCACTCGAACAACAATTATTTTTACCTCATAATGTTGATAGACATTCACTGTTTTAGTCTAAATATTGACTTTAAGGTTAATTAACAAACCGTCTAAACTCTCCGTCTTTATTATCCTTAATGAAAATTTACGGTTGCCACATTGCAGTCGTCAATTCCAGCCTCAATCTCCATTTATTGACAGCGGTAAGGCTTTTTTTCGTAAAAATCGATTACTGGCAATAGCAACCCATTATCAGCTAGTTACTTAAACTTGAAGCTGTTTCCTGCGACTTACATGTACGAAAGCCTGCGTACCTGATGCTACAAAATGCTACACGATTATCCTCGCGCTGGTTGCCCAGATCCGGTTATACCTTACGCTACCAAAATATTTGGTCATAACAATTATAACTACTAATTGGAGTTTTTAAGGTGAGAATAAACAGCATTACTAGTGCATTAGCCGTAGCGTTATACAGCGCCGGTTCAATGTACGCTGCTGCAGGTTTAGCGCCAACGGATGAGATTCATGCGTTGCAAGCACCAAACCTGACCCAGGAGCAGATCAATGAATTTCAACTTAGCGCCAACAATCAAACCGCAACCGGTTCAATGTTGGAAAATGATGGCATAAACGTTCAAGTAAACTCTCAGCGCACCAAATTTGTTGAAGAAGCGGATATTACCGGCGAACAGGTTTATGTTGTTCGTTTAAAGGACAAGCCTACCGCATTATACACTGGCGGTATTAATGGCCTTGACGGTACTCATGTAGAAACGCTACGCCGTGACATGGGTATTGACAGCCTTTTCGAGGCGGGCAAGCCAACCACTGAACGTATTGTTAAATATACCAACTACTTACAGGATAAGCAGCAAGCAGCCATTGCTGAAATGAATCGTGTTGTCGGTACGAAAGAAGTTCGTAAGCAATTTACCACTGCCGTCAATGCCTATACGGTTGAGATGACTCAGGACGAAGCTAAACGTGTATCACAACTGCCACAGGTCGAGTTTGTACACCGTGCTAAAACGTACGAACTACATACAGATGCTGGCCCTCAAAAAATCAGTGCTGACCAGGTGTGGACAGGAGCAACCGACCAAGGTGTACCTTTTAAGGGTGAAGGTATCATTATGGGTATCATCGATACCGGTATAAACTCGGATCACCCGTCTTTTGCCGATATTGGTGGTGATGGTTATGACCACACTAACCCTTGGGGTGAAGGGGTATACGTCGGTGCTTGTGCCGAAGCGGGTAACGAAAGCTTATGTAACGATAAGCTAATCGGTATTCGTTCTTATGACGTTATTACCGATGCATTTGACGATATGATCCCTGGTTTCCCTGCGATTGGTGAAGATTACCAAGGTCATGGTTCTCACGTAGCGGGTACCGCCGCGGGTAACGTTCTGAATAACGTAGATTTTGTATTGCCAGAATTTACTGGTCAGCCAGCAGATGGTAGCCTGGTCAAAGAAGACATGTTTAACCTGTCCGGTGTGGCACCTCATGCGAACATTATTTCCTATCAGGTTTGTCATGGGAGTAATGACTCGGGGTATCGTGGCTGTCCGTGGGAGTCGATGATTGGCGGTATTGAAGATGCCATTCAGGACGGCGTTGACGTCATCAACTTCTCTATCGGTGGTCAGGATAGCACTTCTCCTTGGGACGACGGTGTAGAGCTTGGTTTCCTTGCTGCTCGTGAAGCTGGCATAAACGTTGCCGTTGCTGCGGGTAATGGTGGTCAACCGACTGGTGCTGGCGAGTACTTTGGTTATATCGACCATGCTTCTCCGTGGCTAGCTTCTGTTGCCGCAACCACTCATGATCGAGTGACTAAAGTTGAAACGCCTCTTTCATATGCCGGTTTTGCTAATGATGAAGCTGGTGCGCCATTAGGTTCTGAAGTTCCTTGGTGGAGTGAATCAGGCCGTGTTGGTGGTTCAATCAACGATACAGAAGTTACCGGTGTGGTTGTCTGGGCGAAAGATTATGCCGATATCAATGGCAACAAAGACTGGGGTGGGTACTGTGGTACAGAATTCCCTGCTGGCACATTTGATTTTTATAAAGATGGTACTCCAATCGTTGGTGCTGCTAGCGGTGACACTAACGTTATCGTTGTCTGTCAGCGTAATGACCTTAGCGATCCTAACGGTATTGCCCGTACCGCCAAGGTTGCCAATGTTAAAGCTGGTGGTGCAGATGGTTTCATCATGTATAACTATCGTAATGGCGATAGTGTACCGATCGTTGCGTACGACTTACCTTCGATTCATTTGACTCGTGAACAATGGGATGGTGAAGTTACCACATACGGCGCTGAAGGCTACCGTTATGGTTTCGCTGACTGGATTGATCATTACTCAGAAAAAGGTCACATGATCACGATTGGTAAAACAGCGATTTACAATGATCATAATGAAGAAAATGGTGACTGGTTAGCGCCATTCTCATCTCGTGGCCCAAGTCAATCTACGCCGGAAATGTTGATCCCACAAATTGCTGCGCCAGGCGTAAACATTTACGCGGCTTATGCGGACGAACACCCGTTTGTTGGTAATATGGGGAACACTGATTATATCGCCATCAGCGGTACTTCGATGGCATCTCCACATGTTGCAGGTGCTATGGCGCTTATCCGTCAGGCACACCCTGATTGGACACCTACGGAAGTACAATCGGCATTAATGCTAACAGCTGATAACGTAGTTCGTTATCGTCGTCTGAATGAAGCGAATGGCGATGAGGGTGAGGCATTCATCTACCGTGCCGGTGCGGGTCGAATCAATGTTGCAGAAGCGATCGACACAGGTCTTGTAATGGATGAGACGATTGAGAACTTCAAAGCTGCGAATCCAAACAACGGTGGTCAGGTACATCGCCTTAATATTCCTCAGTTAGTTAACTTCGAATGTAAGCCTACCTGTCAGTGGACTCGTACATTCAAAGCAACCAAAGATGGCTCCTGGTCGGTAGATCACTCCGATGTATTAAACTGGAACTTCGACGTACGTCAGCAATCCGCGCAAAATGGTGTGAACATCTCGGCAACTCCGAGCGAATTTAGCCTGAAAGCTGGTGAAACGCAGACGGTTGTGTTTGAAGCATCTATTATGGATACTCAGGACTGGTTCTCTAACGCTGAAGTTGAGTTACATTCTGACGTAATCCTGACTGAAGCCAATGGTTTAAGCTCAGAAGTTCATCTTCCACTTGCGTTTAAATTCTCTAAAAACGGTATGCCTGCGCGTCTTCGTGCCGTTGCTCACCGCAACGAAGGTAGTTTCCAATTTAACGATCTGGAATTACCTGCTTTGGATAATCCGTATACTCGTGTGTATGCACCAGTAAAAGCGGATGTGAAAACAGTAGCGCTTCCGAAAGATGATGATGGTTACTTCCCTTGGTCGAGCTCTTCCGATGCCAGCATTCCTGCGTCTTTCCGCATTGATGAAGCAACGCATGTTGAGATGATCCAAGTTCCTGCCGGCGCCAAGCGTTTAATGGTTGAGTCGCAAGGTACCTTGGAATCTGGCCTTGAAGGTAACCTTGATAAAGGTAATGCGCTAGTTTATGTAGGTAAGGATTACAATGGTAACGGTGAAGCGGATCCGTATGAAGAAATCCTTTGTGTTTCTAACCACATCCAATATAACAACTTCTGTAATATTAATAATCCAGAAGAAGGCACTTATTGGGCTGTAATCTACAATCCAGGTAAGTTATTAGGGCAAGGACCAAACTGGACAGAGCGCTATCCTGATTTAGAGGATGAAGTGTTCAGTTATGCGGTTGCAGTAGTTACCGATGAAGTGGCCTCTAACATGTCATTACATGTTGAGCCAACTAATGGTAAAGACACCGTAAGCGCGACGCTCGGATATGACATCCCTGAAATGATGGAAGGCGACATCTACTTTTCTGTATTAGATTTCGGTACCTCTGAAGTTAATGCTGGAAATGTAGGTAAAGTTGCATTCAAGCTGGAGCGTGGTGTTGATGATGTGCACCTTGATGTAACCCAGACTCGAGCACGTGCTGGCGATATTGTTCCTTACACGTTTGAAGTTCAACCGAACGATACAGGTGCGGATCGTGCGTTTACCATCACTGCTAATATGCCTGAAGGTCTTCAGTTTGGTGCAGAAGATATCTTCACATCTAATGATGAGATCGTAACGGATATCAGTGTTGACGGTAATGTTGTAACTATCTCTGGTGTACAACCAGACACGGCAGGCGTTTCTCCACATTATATTCAAACTACTAACGTGGATGATGCAATGTGTCGTATGCCGAACTTTGGTAATTCAAACCCAGGTGGTTATGTTGACCTGGAAGAGTTTGGATTTACGCCAATATTCAGTGGCTTTAATAAAGGTGTCGATGCCAATGGCAATCCAGTTGGTGACAACAACATCCTTTATCGCGAAGGTGTAGTATTGCCAGTCTCTGCAATGTTTAATGGCAGTTATGACTCTTGGCATTTGTACAACAATACAGACCGGTTAAATATTAACCCACAAAACTCCATTCAGTTACGTGGTACGGGTGTATTTGATTTGTGGCAACAGCCGTTCTTCTGGCCATTCCATTTAGGCTTCCCATACAACTCGTTCCCTTATGAATCGGTAGGTCCTCTTTGGCGTGGTGTTGGTTTAGCTGACATGAATACTGGCACAGAGATGATGTCTGTTCCTCTAGTAAATAACTGGAGCGAAAAAGCGGGTATTTCATTAGCGAGCACAGCAACAGGTTGGGGTATTATTGAAGTAGATAACGCTCGTACCTATGCATACGGTGGTCGTGACTTCTCAGCTCCGGGTCGTCCTTACATCTGGGAAGAGAAAGATGATCGCTATGATTATCAGGTTATCTTCAATGTTAATACCCGTCATGGTAAAAATGAGCACGAGCTTTATTATGCTTATGACAATGTAGACTTCGGTACGCAAAATGGTCGTGGTGCGATTGGTCTGCAAGGTTTCACTGGTCCAATGTATTCACGAGGCCCAATCTCTGGTGGTTTCAAAGGTGAAGAATTTGCGTTTGACGACCTTGATAGCAAGCTACACGATGGATTGGTAATCTGTTATGACTATTATGGTCCTGAGTCTTCTCAATTTGAAGTGACTATCTGGACGCAGGTTAAGCGTGATGCAGTAGGTACGGATCAAGTGATGACGGCTACCAGCGTAGTAGATGGTATGGCGGATTTTGAAATGAGCCATACATTAGCAACGCCTAGCAACATTCAATTATCAGCGATTGCCGATATGGAAGTTAATGAGAATGAATCTGTAGACGTAAACGTTTATTACGCAGACAACTCTGAATTAACGACCGTAAATGCAATCAGCGTCTCTGGTGAAAATGTTACTGGTATCGTTGAAAATCACGAATCTGGCGCAAGCATTACTATTGTTCCAGCTGAAAACTTCCACGGTATGACAGAAGTGACGGTTACCGTTGCTGATGTTGAAAATCCAGCAGATAAAGCCAGCACCACATTTATGCTAAATGTGATCTCTGATGGCATCGAGCGTGGTTGTACGAACTCTGCGGCATCTAACTATAATCCTAATGCCAATGAGGACGATGGTAGCTGTATCACTCCTCCTGGTCAGGAGAAGAAGAGCGGTGGTTCTTTAGGTTACTTAGCGTTAATGCTATTAGCTATGGCGGGTATGCGTCGTCGCATCAAGTAATCAACGTCGTTAGACATTAAAAAAATGATAAGCCGGGGCAAGTGCCCCGGCTTTTTTTTCGCTTTGGTATCTCTCCGGCATTAGTTGATGATAAATGCCATAAACGGTCTTCAGCCCCTCTTTTTCACTCTAATATATTTTTTTGCCCTAAAGCCCTATTCGTGAGTGTGAATGCGCGAGAAAGTGTTAATTGGTGGTTGACCAGTTGTGAGTGTTTAATCTATAACTTTATGTGTAATACCCACCTTAGTAGTTATAAAAAACAATAATTTCTAGAAGGAATAACTATGAAAAAATCTATCCTGTATAGTGCCATGGCACTGTCGTTAGGAATGTCTGCAAACGCCAATGCTCTTGAGTTTTTATATGATGCCGGCGGAAAATTTAATCAAAATAAAGTCAATAAAGTTGTCGCTAATGCCGGTGGTTCGGTGCTCGACTGTATCGAAGAAATCTCGGTCTGTAAGGTCGAGTTTTCAACACTGGAAGCTGCTAAAAGTTCAGGTTTAAACGTTGTGCCTAATGCATCGGCATTCATTCCAAAGATTGAAAATGTTCCTGTTGGTGCTCAGTTGACGGTAGCTGAAGACTATTTAAATCCACCAAACAGCGCAGACGATGACTTCTTGTTTGACCTTCAATGGGGTCATCAGGCAGTTGGTGCTGTCGAAGCCTGGAATGCCGGTAATCGCGGTAAGGGGGTTCGAGTTGCGGTGATCGATTCTGGTGCAGATGGCGGACATCCCGACCTGGCACCTAACATTAATATAGAATTAAGCCGTTCTTTTGTACCGGAAGAGACCTGGGATTATGCGGGACCTGATTCTTTCAACCATGGCTCTCATACTGCGGGCACCATCGCTGCAGCTGATAATGGCTTTGGCACTATTGGTGTCGCACCAGAGGCGGAGCTGGTTATCTTAAAAGCGTTGTCTGCTGATACGGGGTCTGGTGATTCTTATGGTACCATGCAGGCAATGGTGTACGCCGCAAATATTGGTGCTGACGTTGCTAATATGAGTTTAGGGTTGTCGGTTCGCAGAAATGGTCTGTACGATATCGAAGGTACGCCATACGATACTTCTGATGATATTCAATTTGAAACCGCCAGCATTGCCCAGTTTATTCAAACCTATGGCAAAGCAGCTAACTACGCGAAGCAAAATGGCGTAACATTAATTGCTTCTGCCGGAAATGAAGGAACCGATCTGGATCATTCTGATAGCCTGATGAAGTTACCGGCAGATTTACCTGCTGTTAATTCAATATCGGCATTAGGTCCGCGTTTATGGGGCAAAGATTCGGCGACCTTTACTGATCATCTGGCGATTTACTCAAACTATGGACAGTCGGCGATTGACTTTGCTGCGCCAGGTGGTGATTACACCAGTGCGTTTATGTCGGGTGGATTCGATGCGTGTAATGTCGCCGGCTTAGTCCGTCCCTGCTATGTATTCGATTTTGTATTCAGCACCGGTAATGGTGGCTGGTACTGGTCGGTTGGTACATCCATGTCAGCACCTCATGCTGCAGGTGTAGCCGCACTAATCATTGGTGCGAACGGGGGCAATATGAACCCTACCCATGTGGAAGCAAAACTACGAGAGCTTGCTGAGGACATGGGCAAGCCGGGCCGTGACGATGTCTACGGCCATGGTAAAGTACAAGCGCCAAAGTAAGGTAACTTATATAATGCTAGAAAAGCCAGAGACACGGTCTCTGGCTTTTTTGTAGGTAAATCAGGTGACAAAGCGTGTCGTAAGCTGACTAAGAATGTCAAAAGGTGTCTAAGGGTGAAAACGAAACGCCTTAGGCTTTTGTCATCCCGGCGTCGGCCGGGATCTCGCTTTACAGCTTTAGGCGGAGATTTCCTGTCGTGGCAGGAAATGACGAAGGCCCAGAGGTCTGCGAAGGTTCTAGGGTGTCTAGAGGTGTCGAAAGTTGACTAAGGGTGTCAACGAAACGCCTTTACCCGTAGTAAAATTTTAATTTTACGTACCCGGAATAAGGTCGAAGACCTTATGTACTCGCTACCTAATAGCAGGCGTTTGCTAGGCGCAATCTTCGATTGCATGCCAGGAACGATTCTTAATCGTGTGCCAGGAGCTGGCTTGCCAGCGTGCTAGCAGCTTCGCCAAGTTACTCGAAGTAACTCATAGAGTTACATACCCGAAGCCAATGTTTTATTATTGGCGTTCCCGGAATAAACCCTTTGGGTTTATGTACCCGAAACGCAGTGTACCTGAAATGTCGGTTAAGGCCGTTCGCCCTCCGAGACCTGAGACCGGAAACCTGAACCCTGTTTTTTAGTCGCTTTTGTAATTTCCTTGTCAAAAATCGCAATAAAGCGGCTAAAAAGTAAACTTTAGTTGCCAAATCCTGTAACTATATGTAATTAAGTTAAGAATAAATACTCTAAATCCATTGATCATCATCGAGCAACCAGTATAATTCGCGCGTTTTTTCGATTTATTATTTTCCCAGGACAACATGACCGCTGTGACTCGTGGTGACGAGATGGCTAACCCATCTGCACCCAAAAAAAATCACTCATTAATTGAAGACTTTCTTGCCTATGTTTGTGGTGGCTTAATGATTGCCATGGGCGTACTGTTATTTGAAAAGGTTGGTATCATTACCGGCGGTGCTGCCGGTATGGCCCTGATCCTGTCAAAAGTGTCACCGTTCAGTTTTGGGATGTCGTTTTTCTTAATTAACCTGCCATTTTATGCCTTAGCCTGGATGAAAATGGGAGCCCGCTTTACCATTAACAGCTTTTTCTCTGTTGCCCTGGTATCGGTGCTGTCCGACTACCTGCATCTGTTTGTTGAAGTGAACTCCATCGATCCACTTTTCGCCTCGGTGATGGGCGGGTTTTTAATTGCGATGGGCGTGCTGGCGTTTTTCCGACATCGTTCAAGTGTCGGTGGTGTCGGAATCATGGCGGTATTTTTACAGGAGCGATACGGTATTCGCGCCGGTAAATTCCAAATGGGGGTCGATTTATCGATTCTCGTCACCGCATTTTTCATTATGCCGGTTAACCTGATTTTCCTGTCTATTGTTGGCGCGATAGTCGTGAATTTACTGCTTACCCTGAACCATAAACCAGGGCGATACCAAATTACTTAGTTACCTAGCTATTTATCTTCCACTAACCGGACTTTTCGTCCGGTTTGTCATAAATTAAGCCCGAAAATTTTATCTTCCATTGAGTTTTGCTAATATTCCCGCAAACCCTATACCGTTAATCACTATGACAACTCTTACTGAAAAACAAATTCAAGCCATTGATAGCATGAGCGATCAGGTGCGCTTTGATCACCTGATAAAATCCATGACAGAGATTGGCCAGGTGTGGACGCTGGCAAATTCCAGTGGCTGTTTGCTTATTGATACCGGCGAAGAGCAATGCCTGCTGTTGTTTTCCCATGAACAGCTTGCTCAGCTGTGGGCTGAACAAGAACATAGTGAATACCAGCCATTGCAAATTGAATTAACGAAATTTACTGAAAAGTGGTTGCCAGGAATGGCGAACGATGGTTTTTTCATCGCTTGTCAGCCCAATTTAGCCGGCGAAGCGTTTATCGAATCACCAGCCGATTTCGCCGAAAACTTTAACTAATCGCCTTTTTAAATTTACTCTTAATTGAGCGCCAGTGAGTCGTTGGAGTCGTTGGTGCCAGGTCGATTATCTCATCGAATTCAGCCGCCGATATGCTGACATCCGGTCCATGCGCCATCAGCAATTTAACCCCCGGCAACGCTTGAACTCGGTGCAGGGAATCTCGATATCGCCGTGGGTAAAACACTGGAAACGGTGGCACCAGTTTGCCTTTCACCCGCACCAGTAAGTCAGCGATGTACACTTGATTGGAATCGCGGTGGTATAACGATAAATCCCGATCCGTGTGTCCTTGGGTGAACAGTACCTGCCAATCTTCAAAGCCCGGTATTAAATCGCCATCGTCGAGCAAAATATCGGCGTTGAGTTTGCGCGGGTAATGAACGGCCTGGGGTTTTCGGTTGCGGCGCTTGGCAACCCATTGCGTCAGGGCCAGATCTGTCCAATGCATTAACACGCCATCTAACCCGCGGTACCAGTGACCTTCGACATTGGCGGCGGCAATCTGACAGCCAAATACCTTGCGAAACTTATGGGCGCCACCGGCGTGATCGGGGTGCATGTGAGTGACGATTACTAGTTTCAAGTCTGATGCCGGGCGCTTTAATTCCTGTTCAATAAACATTTTCACCATACCCACATCAGCCCTTGAGCACCCGTCCAGTAACAGCAGGCCGTGATGGTATTCGGCGAGAAATATATTCTGGATATATCCTTGCAGGGTATGAAGTTTTATCAACAAGTTACGGTTCCGGTTACATTGCTGGGTATTGTAAGATTGTGCATGATTTTGCGGTCATTTCATAGCAAACAGCATCGATAATGAGCACAAGAGTCGGTATTTGGATTGGGAATTTTGTAATGATTGGCTAATCTTTTAGTCATTGATAACGTTTAAGCTCAGTACCGTATGCAAACCATTTTAACGCCGGATATTGATGATATCGCCATTAAACAGTGTTTGTTCAGTTTTGCCAATTATGCCGATAATCATCAGTTTGAATTATTACAACAGCTATTTTCGGAACAAGTCGTGCTTGATTATACCTCGACCTTTGGCGGTGAAGTACAGACTCTATCGAGGCAGGATTTAATTAAACAATGGGCGGACTTTCTGCCGGGCTTTGAACTCACCTGGCACCACCTTAGCAAAGTAAGAGTAACGATTATTGACGATGCGGCTGCCGCTGACGCTGACATTATCGCATCACATTTTTTAGGGCCACATTTCTGGCAACTTTGCGGGCAATACCAGTTTCAATTACAGCGGGACTCAGCCAGCAAAGGCTGGCAGATAACCGCCCTGACATTGACTCTGGAGTCGGAGCAGGGCGATCGCCAGGCTATTATCGCCGCCAATAAATCCCGTCAATAAATAGCGCTAAAACATAGCGCCCCATACCACGGGGTAATGTCGTGCCCTTCTGTCGAGACTATAGGATCCTTGATGATTCGCTTTGGCTTAAATACACGGCGATGGCTTTCGAGGTTGGCGTGTACGATTCATCCCCGACACTGTCAAGCGGCACCAGGGGGTTTGTTTCCGGGTAATATGCCGCGACATTGCCCCTTGGGATCTCATAAAAACACAAGGTAAAGCCGCTAACGGTACGGGTTTCGTTGTTTTCCCAAACCGAGGTAATATCTACCAGGTCGCCATCGGCAAAACCTAATTTATTGGCATCTTTTTCATTAATGAACAGCACACTGCGATTATTGCTGATACCGCGATAGCGATCGTCATAACCATAGATGGTGGTATTGTACTGATCATGAGAACGCATGCTTTGCAGGGTTAATAAAGAATGCTTGCTGTCTGATTTGTCACTGAACTGTTCCGCAATCAGCTTTTCCGGTAGCTTTGTGGCGCTAAACTGGGCTTTGCCAGATGTGGTGTCAAATACCAGTTCCCTGGCATTATTACCGAGATAAAAGCCGCCTGGCTGAGCAATTCTTTCGTTGAACTGACTGAAGCCAGGAATGGTTTGCTCAATTAAATCGCGAATATGGCAATAATCATCGGCGAGTTGCTGCCAGTTTATATTGCTGTTCGCTAACGTCGCTGCAGCGATACCGCATACAATCGCCGTTTCTGATTTCAGGTGCGGTGATGCGGGCTCGATTTTACCCATTGAAGCATGTACCATCGAAAAAGTATCCTCAACCGTAATCGCCTGCTCGCCACTCGCCTGTCGGTCTAATTCGGTGCGTCCTAAACAGGGCAGGATCAGCGCCTGCTTGCCAGGGTAGAGATGCGAGCGGTTTAATTTGGTACTGATCTGTACGGTCAAATCACAGTTTGCTATAGCATCACAGGTTAATTGAGTGTCTGGTGCCGCAGCGGCAATATTACCGCCTAAGCAGATAAGTACTTTACTCTCACCTGATGCCATCGCTTTAATGGCGTGATAGGTGTTATGACCCGGCTCTTTATCAAAGTTGCTCGAAAATCGTTGATTCAGGGCATCGATAAATGCGCTTTTCGGTTTTTCGTTAATGCCTACCGTGCGGTTGCCCTGAACATTGGAGTGACCACGAACCGGGCATAATCCTGCACCAGGTTTACCCAGGTTTCCTCGCAGCAATTGCAGGTTGACGATTTCCTGAATGCTGATCACCGAATGTTTGTGTTGGGTCAGTCCCATTGCCCAGGTACAGATGACCTTATCGGCACTCAAATAGATTTTCGCTGCCTGCTCGATGTCTTTCTGGCTTAATCCCGATTGCTCACAGATTTTCGACCATGGGGTATTGCTGACCGCTTTAATGTATTCCTCAATGCTCTGAGTGTGCTCAGTAACAAATACCTCGTCGATAACCCGTTTTGTGCCTTTCTCTTTTGCTATCTCGTCTTGTTCGAGCATGTATTTCACCATACCCCGAATCGCCGCCATGTCACCCCCGAGTTTCGGCGTAAAGTAGGCGTGGGAGATTTTTGTCGCCATCGGCGTTAACAGCTCCATTGGGTCTTGCGGGCTGGCAAAACGCTCCAAAGCTACTTCTTTGAGGTTATTAAAGGTGACGATTTTACAGCCCTTGCGAGCGGCGCTGCGCAGCGCATTCATCATTCGTGGATGATTACTGCCAGGGTTCTGGCCAAACACAAAAATCGCATCCGCCTGATCAAAATCATCAAGGGTGACGGTTCCTTTACCAACCCCAACACTTTGATTCAGGGCGACGCCGCTGGCCTCATGGCACATGTTGGAACAATCCGGAAAGTTATTGGTGCCAAACATGCGCCCAAATAGCTGATATAAATAGGCGGCTTCATTACTGGCACGTCCAGACGTGTATAGTTCCAGCTGTTTGGCAGATTCCAGCATATTGAGGCTTTGTGCAATTAACCCAAAGGCATCGTCCCAACTAATGGGCTGGTATTTGTCAGTGCTGGCATCGTAAACCAGAGGCTCAGCAAGGCGACCCTGATATTCGAGCCAGAAGTCACTTTGTTTTCGCAGGTAACTGACGCTGTGCTGGTCAAAGAATGTACGATCAATGGTTTTTGCCGTCGACTCCCAGGCGATTGCTTTCGCGCCATTTTCACAGAATTGAATCAGACCTTCTTTTTTATCGCCCCAGGCGCAACCGGGACAATCAAACCCCTTGTCCTGATTGGCTCGTTTCAGGTTATAAAGGTTGGCGCGCAACTGCTCGCTGCGAAAAATGTGTTTTACGGTCGATGTCAGTGAAGGCAAGCCACCTGCTTTCCCGGGTTTTTTGTCGTGTTCAGCCTTGCTCATTTGTGAACGCTCTTCGATTGCTTTGGGTTCATCATATCTGCCCTATGCTAGCATAAAACCGGGGCCAACTGTGGGATAAATAAGACTCGGACCGTGATACACAGGCTTGAGTTCTGCGAGTATTATCGGTAACGTTGCCGCATTAATTGAGAAATACTGAAAAACGTTGATCGAGTCGTGACAAAAAGAATCTTTTCATTGTTGGTAGTGATGCTGCTGTCGACCAGTGCCGTTGCAAAAAAACAGGGTGGACCGCTAAGCAACCCGAGAGAAATCGGCGATCCTGTCTGGGAAGCGGGCATGTTCGGTGCTTATTTTCGCGATGCGCTTTATCCGGCTTCAGCGGACTCGCAGCATAAGCTTTTACCGGTGCCATTTTTTATTTATCGCGGCGAGTACCTGCGCATTGGTGATGATGCCATTGTTAAAGCGGTCGCTGTTGAGAAAGAACGGATAAAAGTCGACCTGTCCCTGTCCGGAGCTTTTAACTCGGATTCTGAGGATAGTGAGATTCGCCGTGGCATGCCAGATCTCGATTTCTTATTTGAGATGGGACCTGAAGTGAGTTTGCGGTTGAATGATTCGACAACGTCAGAACTGTGGCTGAACATACAATTAAGGGGAGTATTCTCTACCGACTTTAGTGGTATCGATCATCATGGTTACGTATTCGAACCTGAGTTTTCCTGGGAGTCGGATCAAATAGGTATCGCCAACACCACCTTTTTTATCAGCGCGGCACCGATATTTGCGACAGAGAAAACTCATGAGTATTTTTATCAGGTTGATGAGGTTTATGCGACCGATTTTCGCCCCGCCTATGATGCAGGCGCTGGCTACTTAGGCACGAAAACTGCGTTTTCCCTTAAGTACGAGCATGACGATGACATTACTGTATTTGCTGGCGTGCGTTTTGGTATCTGGAGTGGTAGCGTTAATGCTGACAGTCCTCTGTACCAGGATTCGTTTACCTATGGCGTCGGCCTTGGGGTGAAATGGCGGCTGTTTGTGAGCGAAAGGAAGGTTAAGTAGCGTTGCTGACGCAACGCTACTGTTTAAGAGGTAATCTTCGATGGTGGAGAAAATTCTCTCGTTGTCGAATTTTAGAGGTAATCTTCGATAGTGGAAGAAAAGGGTTCCGCCGGCCACCCTTTTCAGGTGGAGATAACCTTCTCGTTGTCAGGTTATCGGTTATGGACAGGGATGGCTTGTATGCAGAAAATGGAGGAGCAATTTTCCGTTAGGATTACATCGGCGGAAACTTGTGCAATGCTCAAAGTCATCCCGGCGTCGGCCGGGATCTCGCTTTTTAATTTGGCTGAGATTTCCTGTCGTGGCAGGAAATGACGAAGCTTTTATAACCTGCTAACTATACTGGTTGTCTAAAGGTGACCAATGCTGTCTCGGGGTGACAACGAAGCGCCTCAGCACAGTCATCCTCACGAAAGTTGGGATCTCGCTCTTTAAACTTCAACAGGTGCAATCTTCCCCCTTCCACCATAACTCTTACTCTTTGCTAGGCGCAATCTTCGATTGCATGCTCGGAACGATTTATCGTGTGCCAGGAGCTGGCTTGCCAGCGTGCTAGGAATGCAATGTGCTAGTGGCTTGAGTTTAAGGCCGTTCGCCCTCCGAGGCCTGAAACCTGAGACCTGCGACCTTCTTCGGAGATTAACGTCTCGCTAGTCGCCGAAGACGTTAATCGCCGAAGATAGTCTTCATCAAACTTATCACCTGAGTGACGCTCTTGCCTTGCTCGACGCTACTGATAATCGAACTGCGGTTATTAACCAAATACTCTGGCTTGCCTTCCGCCTCAATTGCCTTATCGACGATCTGCGCGGCGGATTCCTTGCTGCGTTTCATTGCCCGCGGAATCGAAGCTGCCTTCTTCGGCTTGTTTTTCATTTTCAGGTAATTGGATTGCTCCGCCTGCTCGTTGTTGGCGAACAGGAATAAATCCAGTAAAACCGCGCGATGTTGATAAAGCAATTGTTCCTGCTCGCCTTCTGGCATCGCATTTTGGTACCAGGGGCACACACGCATGGTCGCGATTAATTCGTGCCAGTAAGTATCAAATCCCTGGTTGTTTAAGCGACTGATAGCAAATGCCTGGGTGTAACAATCCATTTTGCTGTTGCTCAGGGCGATAAACTGATCCGGGCGACGCATTGCCAGCAATCGTGTTGCCGGTGCCAGCGGCGCTTTATCGCCTTCACCGAACTCATTAAATATGTCCTGGTAGCTCTTTACAAACTGATTGTAAGCCCTGGCATCCACATCACCCTCCATAGGGATTAATGCTAATGCCTCATCGAATCGTTGCGGCTGCTCTGCCAATAAACGATGAAAGGTTTTCGCAGCTTTGCTACTGGCGAACCATTCAACATCAAAATCGTATTGCTCCGGACCATGGACACTAGTGTGCTTGCCGGCATAAGCCAGACGATCAGCTTCGTTCATATCCGCTAGATTCTGACTGTTTAACTGCTGAATATATGCAAGCAGGCGCAATCGCTCTGGCAATGATTGCAGCGCACCATTTTGCTCAATAAAGCCTGCAAATACCGGCCAGGGGGTAACGCGCGTCATCTTTAGCTGGCCAATAGAAATGGCCTGTTGCAGGATGTCCTGAAGCTTCTTTAATGGCTTGAACTGATGCTCATCAAGCAGGTCGCGATTTACACCATGCTCGCAAAGGTTATTGAGTTCAATACACCAGCCTAAGAAGTCCTGCGGCCGGTTTTCCACCTTGACCGCCATCAGGTTGAGGCTGATTTCGGAAATGTATTTCAGGGCGTTTTGGTAAATTTGATTTTCAATACCGGAGAGGGGCATTTTTACCGGAGAAGATAGCAACTGTCTCATGAAAAGTAAGGGCTCCAACGTCGAGATAGTGTATGAAAAGCTAATACCAATCACATTGAGCTTGTGCACAACTCAGAGTTAGGGCAGAGGTTCAGTTACAACATAGATTTCATTGATATAGTCATTCTATATTAATGAAATATAGGGCCGTAAATGGGCCTCTGATAAACTCCCTCCGGGTGAGTTTTAAAGGCGTTTATCCTGCGTTACTGATTTTGGCTGATTTTGATAACGGAACGACCATTCTCTGCAATCAAAGCCTTGTCTAAAAGCCTTTAAATTATCACTGAGTGAGCAATAATTTAATGTGATTGGTATCATCTCATATTAGTTCAGGACGCGGCATAATACCTGCTGATTTTCACCTTTCAAGCAGAAAAACAAAAAACGCGAGTGATGGGAGAAAAAATAAACAAAAAAGCTAAAGGGTTACGAGTACGCTGACAAATCAGCTCTTGGTTGCCTATAGGGATATAGGTATATCGACAGCGTCTGGAACTGGCTGTTGATTCGTAAAATATGAAATTTTACTCCGGGAATTTTTTACTCGGAACAATCTGCGATTGTGGGTGCAGAATTTCAGTTCCAGACAAATTCTGCATACCAACATCCTTGTAAGCAACTCGGAATGAATCTTTGATTCATGTACTCGGAGCGCTATTTATATTAGCGCGTACTCGTAACCAGGTTTTAAAATTCGCGATTAGCTTTTTTAAAACCGCCTTAAAAATTGACTGGAAGCTTCAACCACTCATCATCTTTATTAATGCGAACCGCTTTGGTTTTGCCGTTGCGTTCCACATTGACCTGATTGATTTGTCCCGGCCAGATTTCCTGCAATGCCTGCATCTGAATGAACAGAGCGGTCAGGTTTTCCGGTTGCGGGATTTCCTGGTAGACCCAGAAAAACTTACCTTCTACTTCATAGCCAACGCTACCGAGCTCAAGTAAGGCTTTATCCTGGTTCAATAAGCGAAACTTGTGCTGTATGTATTCAGCGAATTTTTGCTGGGTTACCGGGTCCGAGATAATATCGGCCTTGCCACTAAACAAGTGACTTAAAGCATGTTCGGTATCGTGAATATAAAACCGATGGGCAACCTCAAGATTACCAGTGCGATCGTTGAATAATACTGTGCTGTACGCTTCTTTTTGCTGGTGGGCATTTACCGATAACGGAGTCAGCACAATCAGGGCAATGGCAAGCAAAGAACACCAAAAGGTGCTCTTTGCTGGTTGCGTATTGATAGTAAATCTAGTCAAAACATTCATTACTTTTTATACGGCTTTTGTTCCACTTCTTTTAACTCTGTTTTTGAGTCATGCATGATATCGCGGGTAACGCCTTTGGCGGAAGATTTCTTCTTAAAGGCTTCAACACGAGAGTCGATGATCTTGCGTGGGAAGTGGTTGTTGTGATTGTTAACATCAGCCGTTTCCCAGTTCGGGTCAACGGTAATTGATGCTAACTCTTTATCCTTCTCGGTAACAATCAGCTTGCTGACCTTCTTCGGAGAACGGCGCCAGATTTCCGCAGGAATGTGCAGCATTTCGACACTGCCATCGACAAAGGTCATTTCCAGCAGGATTGGCATTACCAGGCCACCCAGGTTGGAGAAGTTAATCACATAATAGTTTTTATCTTCCTCTACCGCACGCTCAAGCGCTTTGCGCTCCCACGGCAGCAAGTCGGCCATAAATTTGTTATAGGTATTACGCTCTTTGTTGGTAACCGTAAAGATATCGTTTTCGTCGTAAAAATCGCTGACGTCCGGGTTTAACTCAACCCACAGTTTTTTACCTTCGGCCTTATTGCGCTCAACAAAATAAGAGCTTGGTTTTTCCGCTTCTTCCTGGCGACGACGCTCAAAATCGATATCCGGATTCTTGGTATCCAGACGAAGTTTGTGAACACTGTCTACGGCGATATCAACGTGATCTGTGGTGTAGAACCAGCCATGCCAGAACCAGTCAAGGTCCATGCCAGACGCTTCTTCCATAGTACGGAAAAAGTCAGAAGGCGTTGGACGTTTGTTTTTCCATCGAACCGCATATTCTTTAAACGCAAAGTCAAACAGTTCACGGCCCATAATCACTTCACGTAAGATATTTAATGCTGCAGCAGGTTTGGTGTAGGCGTTAGGTCCTAAACGCAAGACGCTGTCAGACTGGGTCATTACCGGCACCTGGACGTCGGATTTCATGTAATCAACGATATCGCGAGGCTCAACACCCCATGGAATATCTGGATCCCATTCACGACCGGCAACGCCGTCTAAGAAGCTGTTCAGGCCTTCGTCCATCCAGGTCCATTGACGCTCATCTGAGTTAACGATCATCGGGAAGTAGTTGTGACCCACTTCATGGATAACAACACCAATCAAAAAGCGTTTTTCCGCCAAAGTATAAGTACGGGAACCGTCTTCATGCCATTTAGTACGTGGACCGTTAAAGCTGATCATCGGGTATTCCATGCCACCGACCGGGCCATTAACCGAGATTGCCGTTGGATAAGGGTAATCGAAGGTGTAACGCGAGTAGACGTCCATGGTGTGGATAACGGATTCTGTGGAATACTTCTTCCATAAATCGCCACCTTCTTTCGGGAAGAAAGACATTGCCATCACGTGTGGCATTTCTTTACCGCCCTGAGCATATCCTTTGGCATCCCACATGAATTTACGCGAAGAGGCCCAGGCAAAATCGCGAACGTTTTTCGCAGTAAAGTGCCAGGTTTTGCTCTTGTTAGTGCCTTCTTTTTCGTTTTCCAACGCTTCTTCAGCGGTAACAACGAATACCGGGCGCTTGGCATCTTTTGCCTGTTCCAGGCGCTGGCGCTGAGTTTTGGTTAATACTTTTTTCGGGTTTTGTAATACCCCGGTCGAGGCAACAATGTGATCCGCAGGTACGGTCATTTTTACATCATAGTTACCGAATTCCAGGGTGAATTCACCACGACCTAAAAACTCTTTATTGTGCCAGGCTTCGTAATCAGAAAACGCGGCAAGGCGAGGGAACCACTGCGCCAGAAGGAAGATGTCGTTACCACCTTCACGAGCATCATCCGGGAAGTGCTCATAACCCGCGCGTGCAGAAACGGCATTTTCTTCAAGAATATTGAAAGCAAAGTTCAGGTTGAACTCGAAAGTTTCGCCGCTTTCTAATGGCTCTGGTAAGTCAATACGAGCCTGTGCACCGGTAATGGTGATTTTTAAAGGATTGCCATCTTCATCAGTAACATTGGTAATGTCATAACCAATGTCGTTATCGGCATAATACTGCTGACGACGTAATTCGCCCAGGCTGATTTGTGCCGGGTTACCATCTTTCGCCAATGAAGTGCTTGGACCGCGACGGCCGATACCACCAAAGTCACCACTGCGCTCAGCAATGGAATCTGGCTTAAAGCGGTTCTGCTCAAGTTGCAGCCACAAATACTTTAATTTGTATGGCGAGTTATTGTGATAAGTGACCGATTGCTTAGCGGTCAGGCGGCGCTGGTTTTCATCCAGTTGCACATTGATTTTGTAATCAACCTGCTGTTGCCAGTATTCCTTGCCAGGTTCGCCGGCAGCATTACGATAGTCATTAGGAGTTGGAAGAATTTCTTCTAACTGGCGAAACTTGTCTTCAAAATCGCCTTTGGTTTGCTTAACTGCTGACGCCTGTACTGACGTAGACAGCATTAAAGCAAGCCAACTGGCTGATATTAAAGCTTTAATATTCATGAGCCTTCCAGAATTAAGTGTGTTGAAAAATGCGTATATAGTTTTTGTTGTCATGAGGCCGACCGGGGATGGCCGCAGCCCCATTTATGGCAGGCTATGTTAGCGGATCCGGGCTTTGAGAACAACAAATCACGGAAAGTTACAGTTCGGACACAAACCCGGACTTCTCTTGGACGTCAGGGATTGTGTCCGAAAGGTGGAAGAGGGAGGTGGGAGACGATAGCACGCTGCAAATCTAGCACACGTCGTTCCGAGCACGTTGCACTCCTAGCACACGATTGAAAATCGTTCCTAGCATGCAATCAAAGATTGCTCCTAGCAAAAAGTTTAAGAGCAAGATCCCGGTCGACACCGGGATGACAGCGAGAACATTTTCTCCACCTGAAAAGGGTGAACGCCGGAACCTTTTTCTTTCAACATCGAAGATTAACCATTCAACAGTAACATGGTGTAGGCAACGCTGCTTAACCTTAAATTCGTCATTTCCTGCCACGACAGGAAATCTCTACCTAAAGTGCAAAAGCGAGCTCCCCGCGTACGCGAGGATGACGAAATAAAAGGTCTTAACCGTAAGCAGCAGTTGTGGTGGAAGAGGGAGGTGGAAGGTGGAAGTGACAGAACTTCATAACCTTTCCACCTTTCGAGGACATCAGGACACAGAACTCCACCCTGCGAGGAGTTTAAGACGCAGCAATCCACCCGGCAAGGATTTCAGACGTAGCCCTCCACCTCGCGAAGACGACGAGCTTGAGTCTTCGCGGCTAGCTTGCGAAGACCGCGTACCCCCAGCCCTGAAACTCGAGATCTTCATCGAGTATTACATTGCTATTATCCGATGATATGAACAAGGATAACGGCGGCAAGTGGTTAAGGGGTTGTTGTAATTTCACTCGAATCGGTTGCGGCGTTAAGTTGGCAATAAAAACCACACAGTGGCGTTTGTTTTGCCGGTAAAAAGCGATCACTTTGTCACGCTGGTCATGCTTTATTTCATTCATGACGCCGCCAAAGCGGCCATTTTGCAGGGCGGGGTTTTGTGACTTTAATCGGATGAGTGCTTGCAGCCAGAGATGACGAGGGTGTTGTTCAATGTCATCCGGCCATTGAATCGGATCTTTATCAAAAAATGCCAGCGACTGACTCGATGCCACTTCCTGGCCTGAATAAAGCAATGGCATGCCATCCATTAACAGGGTCATCGCAAGTAGGGTCTCTTCTGCCTCACCAAATCGTTGTTGAACACTGCCATCCCAGGCGTTTTTATCGTGATTGTCGAGAAAATTCATCCGCATAGCATTGTCTGGGAAGGCGTTGTTGTGCTTGGCAATATAACCACAAAGGTTTTCTGCATGGCGCTTTTGCTGGGCAATATCCTCCAGTAAGTCGTTTAATTGCCAGGCATAGGACATATTGAAAGCACTCTGGTGCAAATCTCGCTCTTCCCATTCGGCCAGCCAGAAGAACTTGTGCTCCGGGTCGAGTTCGGCTCGTGCCTGATGCCAGAAATTTAATGGCACGAATCCGGCGACGTCACAGCGAAAACCATCAATTTGATAGGTTTGCAGATAATGCCGCATCGCATTAATCATGTAATGTCGTAATTCAGATTGCTGAAAATCAAACTCGATAATATCGTCCCAATCAAACCAGGTGGTCGAGCGAAAAGTGCCATCATCCGTTTTTTTATACCAATGCGGATGAGTCTGGGTTAAAGCATTATCCCAGGCACTGTGGTTGGCCACCCAGTCGATAATCACATACATGTCGAGGCTATGAATATCATCGATGAGTTGTTTAAAATCCTGATCAGTCCCTAACTCAGGATTAATTTTCATATGATCGGTAATCGCATAGGGGCTTCCCAACTCCCCTTTCCGGTGTAACTGACCAATCGGGTGCACAGGCATCAACCAGAGGATTTTTACCCCCAGTTTCTTTAATCTGGGTAAGTGCTCACTAAAGGCTTCGAATGTGCCCTCTTTGGTGTACTGGCGAATGTTGACTTCGTAGATGCTGGCATTGATACACCAACTTGGATGTTTTAGCTTTACGTAATCTTCGAGCGGATAGTAATACTTACCTTGATTCATAAACGACCAGTGAACAAAAAGACGGCTTTCGTTAACTTTGCGCAAAATTAACCTAAATTACAAGGGAGCGAAAAGCATACTTCGCTCCAGCACCTTACATTCCTAGCACGCTATCGCTCCTGGCACACGATGAATCGTTCCTAGCATGCAATCGAAGATTACGCCTAGAAAAGAGCAAGAGTTATGGTGGAAGTGGGAGGTGGAAGTTCCCTCTGTTAGAGCTTAAAAGCCGAGATCCCGGCCGTCGCAGGGATGACCGCGAGAGCATTTTCTCCACCCGAAAAAGGGGGCGGCGGAGCCCTTTTCTTCCACCATCGTAGATTACCTCATCGAACAGTGGCGAATCGTACGACTTCGCCACTAAACCTATTGGGGCGTCATTTCCTGCCACGACAGGAAATCTAAAACTAACCCCAAAAACGAGATCCCGGCCGTCGCCGGGATGACACCTGAAACTTAAATTAGGGCACTTCGTTGTCACCGCGTCAGCTGTCACCCGGAAACCTGACAACGAGAAGGTTTTCTCACCGACGCAGTCTCCCTCCATAACAGTTGCGATGCGCTAGCATCGCAACTTAGCCCTTTACTTTCTCCTGTGTTTCCCGCACCTTAATAATCACCTTTAACTATATAACTTTGATTGCCGTGTACCCACTGTATACCAAACGCCTGGTAATCCGCCCCCTGACTGAACATGAAGCGCCGTTCATTTTAAAGCTGTTAAATGATCCGGGGTTTCTACAGTTTATTGGCGATAAACAAGTTCGAAACTTAGAACAGGCGAGGGAGTATATTCGCACCGGGCCGATGCAAAGCTTTCTGGAACATGGTTTCGCCCTGCATCTGGTGTCGCTCAGAGCAGAAAACCACGGAGAAGGGGAGCCTATCGGCATTTGTGGCTTGTTACAACGAGATTTCCTACCTGCTCCAGATTTAGGCTTTGCTTTTTTACAGGAGTTTACCGGCCAGGGATTTGGGTTTGAGGCGACAAGACAGGTATTGGCTGAAGAGTTTACTTACAAAGGGTTAACTAAAATTATGGCCATTACCGCACCAGACAACGAAGCTTCGCGAGCACTTCTTGAAAAACTGAATTTTATATACACAGAGTCTAGAAACTTCCCCCAGTTAGGCGGGGAATCGGCTATTTATCACTTACATAAAGCAGGCTGATACATCAGCAATAGAAATTATTCTGGCTCAACATGTTCATTTCTGAGGCAGATTTTCTAACCGAAAAGCTCAACCTCAATTCCATATCTCCATTCATATTCGCTAAAACATTCCAAACGCCCTAACTCATTTAATTAGCTAGATATTTTTGAGTTATTCCTGAGTTGCAAAAAATAAAATTAGCATTTTCATAAACTTAAGCTAGCTTTAAAAATGTACACCATCTGTTCTGCCTGATAACAACAAAAACAACTGGCTGTTTTGGGGTCTGCATTACAGCAATTTCAAAGTAGCGACTAGACTTTTGTAGCAGCAAAACGGAGTTTGGAAAAATTACTGAAAAGTAACTTTTATATGGAAGGGATCTAGTTATGGAATCGAGTAATGCGAGGAGTCGTATGCTTCTTGTCGCTTTCGATGAGGACATGTCTGCTATGGTAATTAGAGAATTACCAAACTTTTTTGATTTCATTTTATTGCGCTCAATGGATGAGCTTGAATCATTTAAGCAAAAACAAGACCCACCGCACCCAAAGTCCGGCCTACAGGCATTAAATGCCAGGGCAGGAACCGAGGTTGTTGTTTACGCATTAGCGTATGGTTCCAAGGAGCATTTTAATAATTTACAACAACTTCGAAGCATATTTCCTGAGTCGCTGATTTACTTATTCTGTCAAAATGTCTCGATACCGCTTCTGAGAGTGGCTTTACGCCATAAAATCGAAGAGGTATTTATGCTGCCTTTCGGTGAGGGTGATAAAAGGAATTTGTTCAACTCCCTGGATAAAAATCGAATTCTACCGGCGGAACTTATGTCGCTGCACCGCAAAGAGCAGGATGGCGGAGTTCGCTCATTAGACTCGCACAAATTCCAACCCATCGTGGAGTTACTGGACAATATCGAGAAAGGGTTTAAAAAAGGAACGTCAATCCAGGACTTTTCTAGCGACATACCATTGAGTATTTCCAGGCTTTGCCACATGTTTAAAGAGCTCACCGGCCAGACATGCAGCCAGTATTTAATCTGTCGCAAGCTGGAAGAATCGGAACGTTTACTGGCTGAAACCAACACCCCGGTAACGTCCATTGCTTACCATCTCGGATTTGCCAACCCTTCGCATTTTAGTCGCGCCTTTAAAGAACATTTGGGACTGACTCCCAAGGCTTTTAGCGATGGAGACAATGAGATCAGATGCAGTTCAGCCTATAGTCATTATCAAAAGTTTCGTCTAGAACATTTTCCCGCGCTCGATCCTGAGAAAAAGGTTGGCTCAGAGTCGAAAGTGGAGGGTGGATATGACAGGACATCAGTGGCTCTGGGTTTCAGATAATCGATTTTTGGATGTGAAACCATGCCAGGCAATCAAAAAAACGGCGAATTCATTATGAAGTTAGTTTGCGCAGAAAAAATCGCGTGTTTTTACGAATTAACGTTAAACTTTTTCAAAAAATCGTTATTTGCTTTGACCCTCGCCTGTAGTTTTCAGATTTATGCTTTTGAAGAAAATAACCAGACAGCAGGCGAAGATCAATCAACGTTAACCCCCCCCATTGTTGGCATTACCTTAACTCGTGCTCTTGAACAACAAACAGAGCACAAAACCGCTGGCGTAGCGAAATTACCACTAGATAACGGTAAAATTGAACTCACTGATAGACATAGTGAATCCTTATTCAGCGCCGGTATTCCAGTCGAACAACATCTTGGTTTGTTACTGGTGCAGGCTGAACAACAAACCCAGGATGAATTGCTATATCGATACCAGTTATTGAAAGAACACGGCAATATTGCATGGATATGGTTTGAAGATGGTGAACTGAGCGCATCTGGGCGGATGATGCGTGAATTAAGCTCAGATTTAGGCTTATTACCTTTCAATCCTCAGGGGCACATGCTGGCGACGCCGCAAGCGATTGATCTGGCATTGACTGCAAGTCTTATGTCGATCTTAACCTATCGCAGTAATCAAGGTGAACTGGATATTGAACAGTTAGATGCGATTGCCAGCACACTAATCGGTTTAGATGATCGACAGAGCCTGGACTCTTTGTTAATTCCCGCTTATCGGCAGGTTTCGCTGTTGCGAACGGCCATTAACGATTACCAACAGCTGTCGCGGAAGCCGTGGCCAAACCTTAAGTTGGATTTTGAACCTAAACTTGGGCAGCAGCACCTGGAAATCTATAAATTAAGAGAAATCTTGACCGCCCTCGGCGATCTGCCGCGCCGCTATCAAACCCAGAATCGCCAGGATATTTTTGATGCGGTGGCAACCAAAGCGATTGAGCGATTTCAACAGCGACATGGTTTAGTGGTGGATGGCCGGGTCGGTAAAAAAACACTTGCCGCTCTCAAGATAACCGCGTCGCAACGGCTTCATATGTTGCAGGCGAATCTTTGGCGCTGGCTAAAATTTCCAACCCAGGCCCCTGAAGATTATCTATTGGTTAATATTCCTCATTATCGCTTGCACCTGGTTGAAAATAGTGAGCCGAAACTGGAAATGCGGGTCATTGTTGGCGATACCGACAATCAAACCCCGGAAATGATCTCTACGATTTCGGGGCTGACCTTGAACCCGACCTGGACACCGCCGCCTAAAATCATAAAGAACGAACTACTACCGGCCTATGAAGAAGATTACCTTTATCTTTCTCGCAAGAAATTTCGCCTGGTTCAAGGCTACTGGCGCTATACCGATGTTCGCGAAATTGATGCGCCGCAAATGGATATACAAGCCTGGTTAGAAACCCATCGCCTGGTGCAAATGCCAGGGAAAACCAATCCACTGGGCGCATTTCGCTTTAATATTCCAAATAATCAAGCCATCTATTTACATGATACGCCTGCCAAGCATTTATTCAGAAGAAACTCCCGAGCCTTAAGCCATGGCTGTGTGCGCGTGGAGCAGCCAGATTTACTGGCCAATTACCTGCTACCTCGGGCAAGAAATTCTTATAAATTTGAAAACGAGTTGGATGAATTAATATCCAGCGGTGAAACCCGAACCATAAATATGAAGCAACCACTGCCGGTCTTTATTGCCTATCATACCGCCTGGTTTAATGAATCCGGTGAACTGCATTTTTTTGATGATGTCTATCGTCGCGATAGATTACCGGACGTGCGAAACGAATTAGCGATTGAATTACTCCTGCCTGAAAACCCGATAAGTGTAATTGCGGATATTTCGGTTTCCCCTTAACCCTTAAAAGGTTTGATAACGTACTACCGCGTCACAACATTACCTCCAAAATGTGACAAAAAGAACATTTTATCCTCAGAAAATTGCTCCTGCATTTTCTGCTTACCGACCATCCTTGGCCATAACCAGCGAAGGTTTCCTCATTGCAAAAGTGGCGAATCTTAAGACTTCGCCACTAAACCGATAGGGGCGTCATTTCCTGCTTCGACAGGAAATCTCAAACTAACCTAAAAACGAGATCCCGGCCGTCGCCGGGATGACCGCGAGAGCACATTCTTAACCTGAATAGGGGGTCGGCGAAGCCCTTTTCTTCCACCATCGCAGATTACCTCCAAAATGTGACAAAAAGAACATTTTATCCACCAGCGAAGCTTACCTCTTTAACAGTTGCGATGCGTCAGCATCGCAACTTAGCCCATAGCATTCCCTCTCGTTTAATGCTTCTTCTTATAGGTTTGTAAAACGACTTTTCTTTAGCAAATAGCTAGGCCTGTTTCCCCTTTTTTTCTCAAGCGCAATTTCAGGTAAGAGTTAGCAATACGGTGATAACACCTATTGTTTTCAGCTCCTATATTCTGATTGTTCGGGGAGGTTTTTAGGAGTCTGAACAAGTTAATTATTAAGACAAGGAAGGGTAAATCCTGGCCTTATTTACAAATTTATTTTTGGAGAAAGTTAAATGATTAAGTTCAAAAACCTGATGAAAGAGTTCATCGAAGATGAAAGCGGTTTAACTGCGGTTGAGTATGCCATCGCTGGTGGCCTGGTGGTAGGCGGCATGGTAGTAGCGTTCAACACGTTAGGTACTAATGCTACTGCAGAAATTAACTGTCTTGGTAGCGCTGTAAGCGGCACTGTGGGTACAGGCTGTTAGTAGGTACTCATTAGTTTGTTATGTTAAGTCTTGGAGAATACGCTGTGTTTGAACACCCTGATATCATCAAAATCTTAATGACTCTGCTGATCTTTTTGATTGCGTTGACATCGGATTTACGCACTCAGCGTATTCCCAATGTTTTTTGCTTAGCCGTATTTGCAATTGGAATATTGATCCAGGCTCTACAGTCTGGATGGAATGGATTGGGGAGTGCGTTACTGGGAAGTTTAGTCGCATGCACCCTGTTGTTACCCGCATTTATGATAAGAGCACTTGGGGCGGGTGATGTTAAGTTAATGATTGCCGTAGGTACGTTTACCGGCCCCTGGTTGATACTATGGTCTATCCTCTATGCCGTGATTGCAGGGGTAATTACCTGCATTGTCCTTGCTGCATGGAAAACAGGTTTATCGGGTCTTAAAAAAACCGCATCTCGTTATTATCAGATAATTATATTAAGGCATTACCTTAAACCCGAGCCATCAGAAGCCGCGTCCCTTAGAGTCCCTTACGCACCTGCGTTAGCAATCGGTTGGCTGTGGGCTTGTAGTCACAACTCCGATATTCAATGGGCCATTTCATCGTTTCGTTACTCAATAGGGATATAAGGGGGCTAAATGTTTGGATTTGGCAAAAAAGAAAACGAACAGAATTTTGACTCAGTAACAAGTGACGTGGGTTCATTAAACATAAATAAGGTACAAAGCGAAGTTTCTGAGGCGCAAGACAGAGACTTAGTTTCAATGCGTGATAATGGCGATTCGCAAAATCCCACATCGACTTCCCCGGAAAACTTTATTCAGGAATTTCAACCCTCAGGTACATCAGTACAGAAAGAGCAGATCAAATTAGGTTCGTTATCTGCAACAACAGCTGATGATCGTGATGCCGGTGCTAATACACTTGTAAGTCAGCCTATTAACCCTATTGCTCTGGCTCCACGCCCAACCGATATTGATGAAACCGGGCTCAGCGAAAACCTGTTGTTAGATTTATTATTAAAAACGCTAAATTTACATGGCGCTAGTTCGGTTCCAGCACTTTGTAATCACCTTGCTCTTTCTGGGGGGGTGATTAAAGGGCTCATTGAAATCGGGAAAAGTAAATCGCTGATTGAAAACACCTCTCGTAATCTGCAGGGGGAAATCCGTTTCGATATTAGTCACATTGGTAGCATCCAGGCAGAAAAAGCCATGCTAAAAAGTGGCTATATCGGTGTCGCACCAGTACCCATAAAACAATACCACAAGGTATGTCGGGCACAATCGAATCGCAGCGAGCCGGTCACTGAAAAAGTATTTAATCAAGCCTTTGCCGGCGTTAACTTTGCCGATGATTTGGTAGAAAATGTTGGACCCGCGCTAAACTCATCAAAACCCATTCTCATTTACGGCTTACCAGGAACCGGAAAAAGCTTTTTTTGCAGGCAGCTTAATAAAATTTTCGGCGATAATGTCCTTATCCCAAACGCTATAGAAGTAAATAATGAAATCATTCAGGTGTTTGATCCGGAAATTCATCAGTCGGTCGAATCTAAGCCTGACCAGCAATCTTTATTAAAGCTCGATTCCGGCCATGATCCACGTTGGGTGTTATGCAAAAGGCCTTTAGTGGTAACCGGCGGTGAATTGCACCTGGATATGCTGGAAACCAAGTTTGATGCCAATTCAAGAACTTATCGGGCGCCACTGCAGGTAAAAGCGAATAATGGCATTTTACTGCTGGACGATTTAGGGCGGCAAAAGGTGAGCCCTAAGGAGCTGTTTAATCGCTGGATTATCCCCTTAGAAGAACGACGTGATTTTCTATCTTTAATATCGGGCCTGCATTTTGAAGTGCCATTCGAGTTGATGATGCTGTTCTCCACCAATCTTGATCCTAGTGAGTTAATTGATGACGCTTTCCTGCGTCGTCTTGGTTACAAAATCCCGTTTGCGCCAATGGATCAAAACCAATATAGCCAGGTCTGGTATCAGGCATGCGATGAATTCGGAATTAACTGCCCTGAAACGGATTTTAACTATCTAATAGAAAATTTACACCGTAAGTACAACAAAGCTTTCCTGCCATGTTATCCCCGAGACTTGCTTTCAATCATGGGTGATCAAATGGCGTTTAAAACATTAGAACGGCAGGTAAGCCAGGAATTACTCGACTTTGCCTGGAAAAGTTATTTCGTTTGAATGGAACCGTCGGAGCCAACATTGCGCCGATTGTTAAGGAGAAACAATGAATAAGAATACACTCGTCTTTATCCTGCTTTCGCTGATATTCGGGCTGGGCGCTGTCTACATGGCTAGAAACTGGATTGCGGATAATCGCCCTCAGGAAAACGTTACTGGCATGGTAAAGGTAATCACCGTCAACAGTAACCTTAACCCTGGTACGACGCTGGAACCTAAACATTTAAACGAAAAGTTTGTACCTGAAGCCATGGTGCCAAAAGGCGCGTTAACGGATAGAGCTCAGGCTACCGATATGCTGGTAAAAAACCCACTTTACAGTGGCGATATTATTCGTCAGCAACGCTTAGTGAAAAAAGGTGAGGGTAGCAGCCTGGCCAGTCTTATTCCGAAAAACAAACGGGCAGTGAGCATTCGGGTTAATGACATTGTCGGTGTATCGGGCTTTATTCTACCCGGTGACCGGGTTGATGTTTTGACCACCTATCGTGAACGTGGAGCTGAAACGGCCACTGAATTGGTGCTGTCAAATATTAAGATATTAGCCATCGATCAACGCGCTTCGAATGACGAAAACAAGCCACAGGTGGTGCGGGCGGTGACGTTAGAGGTCGATATTAAGCAGGCTGAAGTGTTAATGAGTGCGCAGAGTAAAGGGGCAATTCAGTTAGCTCTGAGAAACCCCCATGAAAATGGTGGCGAGCCGAAAGTGGCATCGCATCAAACACAACAACCGCAGCCAATGGTGATGACAACGGCAGTGCCAAAATCAATTAAGGAAACTAGGAAAACCAAGAACGGGATCCAGCCACCGAAGCTTGTCGATCATAAAGTTCAGGTGATCCGTGTGGTAGCGACTGAAACAGTCAAGGTTAAAGGAACCGAATAAGAAGGAATTTATCGATGAAATCTATGGAATTAGCGAAACACTTATTCACCTGCTGCCTGATACTGTTATTTGTATTATTTGTGCGCAGTCCTGCCAATGCGGGTGGTAACACGGAACTGGAAAGCTCCAGTATTAAAATACCAATTTTTCAGTCTAAACACCTGAATGTAGCCGGTAATATTAGCCGGGTGTCGATCGGCAACCCAGAAATCGCCGATATATTAGTACTAAGGCAAGGCACCTTATATGTTGTTGGTAAATCTCTTGGCCATACTAACGTGCTGATTTGGGATAAAAACGACAAAGTCATTGATATTTTAAACCTGGAAGTCAGCCATGATTTAAATGGCTTGCGCGAACGTTTTTACCGGTATCTTCCCGATGAGCCGATTGGCATTGAATCATCACAAGGGAACCTTGTATTAACCGGCGAAGTCACCTCATTGAATAAAATGAGCCAGGCCATGGATTTGGCGGAAGGTTATGCGCAAGCAGCGTCTGTAGGTGATGCCGAAAGTAAGGTTGTCAATATGATGTCGGTTGGCGGCGGTCATCAGGTCATGCTGGAAGTGACCGTTGCCGAAGTTCAAAGCGAAGTCGCCCGTCGCCTGGATTCAAAAATGCTTCTGGCCGTGGATGGCAGTGATGGCAATGTAGGTATTGCTTCAGGTTCTGATTTACTCAACTCGCTGGGACTGTCAGACGCCATTGAACGAGGTTTTTTCGGATCCTTAGTAGATGGCGATTTGTTATTTGATTTTGCTCTGGATGTAGCTAAAAAAAATGGCCTGGCAAAGATTTTGGCAGAGCCGAATATTACCGCATTAAGTGGCCAGTCAGCGGAGTTTTTATCTGGCGGCGAGTTCCCTATCCCGGTGCCAGACAGAGATGGTATTACCATTCAATATCGTGATTTTGGTGTTGGTGTTAGCTTTGTTCCTACCATATTAGATTCCGGGCAAATTAATCTTAATTTAAAAGTGTTAGTCAGTGAGCTGAGTAATGCAGCTTCAATTTCTATCATGCCAGATGAAACCAATACTCAAATGACAGTGCCCTCAATAGTAAAACGAACGACGTCAACTACTGTGGAGCTCGGCGATGGTCAAACCATTGCTATCGGTGGCTTGATTAGCGATACCTTTCGTGAGTCCGTTAATAAAATACCGGGATTGGGGGATATTCCTATCCTTGGTCAGTTATTCCGCTCGCAGGAGTTTGTTAAAGGTCAAACCGAGCTGGTGATTATGGTAACACCCCGCCTGGTTCGTCCATTTAATAAAGAAGGTATTTCACTGCCAACCGATGGTTTTGTAGAGCCAGGTGATCTTGAGTTTTACCTGTTAGGAACCATGTCCTCTCGTCCAGTATTGGTGGAAAAGCAGCAACAGGCATCGGATGGGCAGGTAAAGCTGGATGATCAGACGTTATTGCCGGATGACGGTGGCACCGAACAAAAATACGGCCATGAGCTGGCAAACCTTTAAATCGGTTCGTCTGTAAAAATAAGGAAATAGCATGAATACGTTAATGAATACTTGCGCACTGATTAGCATGACAATTTTATTTACGGCAGGGTGCAGCAGCAATAACGGCTCAGAGGAAGTTAGCCAGGAAATGGAAGTAGTCGAGACCAAGTTTACTAACTCCGGAAAATACCTGGCGATTATCGATCAGCAGATACTTGACCCATCTGCACCAGAAACCAATGCTGGTGTCGTGAATTCTTTAAATGGCGCGCTAGGACAAGAGGCGATGAATAACTATCGTAAAAGTACTTATGCACCTAAGGAAGGCCGGGCCAGTACGTCTTCTACGGCTGGCTCTTCTTCAGGTTCTACTAGCCGCAATTGATAAAAGTTGCTCTGAGCTAGTCGTGTAAATAACAAAAGGGTATCAGTCGTGAATGTAATGTCTAATTATTTAAAACCGTTAAGAAAACAACAGGGAAATATTATTGTGGTATTTACTATCTCCCTGCTTTCTCTGATCGGTTTAAGCGCCTTGGCGCTGGATGGTGGGCATATGCTGTTGAGCAAAACTCGTTTGCAAAACATTGTTGATAGTGCAGCGCTTCATGCGGCCAAAGAAATCGATCTTGGAGCCAGTCATGATGAGGCTCGATTAGCGGCATTGGCAATTATTAATCAGAATCTTCAGGCTACTGAAAATGCTGATCTTCAGGCAAGTTTTACCTATACCAGTGCCGATGAGTTTAGTATCAGCGTCACGCCACATCTGGAAATCGACTTTTCCGAGCGTCCTGACCCGTTTATCAGTTCAACATTAGGTTCGGCAACCTACGTTAAAGTGGTGATGCACGACTTGGCGCTTAGTAGTTATCTGGCCAATGTGTTTGGCTTTGACAAAGAGGTATCGGCATCGGCGCTGGCCGGCCCAAGTACGGAAATTGTCGATTGCTACAATGATCTAGCGCCGATTATGGCCTGTGGTACACCACCGCCTCCGGGGGGATCTCAGGATGATCATTTATTTGGTTATGACTATAACCAGATTCAACTGATGAAAACTGGCTCCAACTCAGATCCGGAAGTAGGACCAGGCAATTTTCAAATTGTTCGTTTGCCTGGCGATGCTGGTGGTAATGATGCGATGCGCAGTCTGGCCGGTGCTGCTTTTCAGAACGATATTTGTTTCTCTCCCAGTACCGCAGGTCTGGAAACGGAACCTGGAAACACGGTTGGCCCTATATATAATGGCCTGAATACTCGATTTGGCATAGATACACCACAACTTCCGGCCGACGAATATCCCCGAGATGTGAATACTTGTCATGGTGATCTAATCGAACTGGATTCCAATAATGCCTTACCGGAAATTGTACAGGTTACTGCGATGGGACCTGTGAATCCATCGGAGAGATTTACGACAAAAATGGCTGGTGAAACACTGAGTCAGGGATATTACGCCTATGACGAGGATACCGACAGCTATCAGACTCAGGATTTTTATGATTATGAGGACTATGATGCGACGGCGGAATGCCCGGCAAGCGCTGCTGATAGCGGACAGGGTCAGGATGTGTTTGTCAATAACATCGTAGAAGCCAGCGAGACAGCAAGCGTTGATCGTCGCATCCTTAATATTCCCATTGCTCATTGCACCGGTGACGAAAATGGTCAAACCACAATCAACTATCTGGGCACCGGGTGTTTTTATATTATGCAGCCGATCACCTCTCATGGCGGCCAGGATTCCTTTATCGTTGGCCAGTTTATCGAAAACTGCACCTCTGAAGGGGCAGCCAGTTGGCAGGCTACGGATAACAATGGTCCCTATACGATAGTGCTCTACCATGTACCAGACAGCAGCGACTCCTAGGAATGGCAAAATGAAAACATTGACATACAAGAGCCGGAAAAATCAGCAGGGGGTGGCGGCAATAGAACTGACCATTATTTTGCCGTTTTTCTTATTGTTGTTTTTTGCCACCAGTGAGTTTGGCCGCTTAATGTATCAGTATAATGCTCTGACCAAAACCGTCCGAGACGCGACTCGCTTCGCTACTAGTCATGCCAGCCCGGGAACGACCGGCGCCGTTGATTTAAGCCAAATCTCCAATGAAATAAATAACATTATTAAATATGGGCAGCTGACACCCGGCACTTCATTGCTGCCTAATGTCGACCAGGATGGTGTGATGACAATCGTTGTTAGTGAAAGTGATGATTTGATTACCATTGCCGTTACCTACTATTGGCAACCTATCTTTGCTGACTTTATTCCCGGCTTTTTCAGTGACACCGAGATTAACCTTAATTTCCCTATTTCGGCTCAATACACGATGAGGGTAATCGATGTCTAAATTACAGACTCAAAGAGGCGTTTACACCGTCGAGTTTGCCATAGTTGGCGCTATTTTCTTCCTGTTCTTGTTTGCGGTACTGGAAATAGGCCGGTTATTTTTTACCTGGAACGTGCTAACAGAGGTTTCAAGGCGGGGAGCCCGTCTGGCCACCGTATGTAATTTATTGTCTGATACCAGTGACCCGACATCGATTTCCGTACCGGTGCCGATGAGTGATCTAGCGACGTTTGCTAACGATAACTTATTGCCAAACCTGTCAACGGCAAATTTACAAATCAGCTATTTAACCGATGCTGGTACACCCGCTAGTAGTCATACGCAGATTAATTTTGTCCGTGCCGATATTGTCAATTACCAGCATCAGTTACTGATACCATTTGTCAGCCTGACGTTAAATTCTCCGACATTTACCACTGTGTTACCTAGAGAAAGCCTTGGTGTAACCCGCTGGGGTTACACCGATTGCACTTAAGATTAAGGGATCATCATGAATACCAGACTCATCGAACTCAATGAAGTGTCTACATTACCCCTAGCTGATGGCTTGGATTTACCCCAGGGTAAGCAAATTTCATTGCCTTTTCTGGTACATTGCCTGGTGGTCTGTACCAACCCGGTAATTGGCGCAGCGATCAAAAAAACATTAGATCAGGCTCACAATTTAATGGTTGCTATTGAACCCAGGCTACCGGAAGAGCTTTCTGATTATCAGTTTATTCTATTGGTTGATTCAGGCGATCAACACCTCACCCTGTCAGTGCTTGAACAGGCGCATATGGCAGAGAAACACGTGTTACTTGTGGGCGATAATATTGCCGCAGACTTGATGCGTAGAGCCATTCAGTTGCAGATCAGGGACTTTATCCCCCTGGATAACTTTGAGCAGGAAATTTTCCCTGCGGTTGAGCGCATCGTGGTACAAATTGCCCAGCAAGTAAAGCTGGCCCCCATTGTTTCCATTATTAATGGTAAAGGCGGCTCGGGTGCCAGCTTTTTAAGTCATGCCATCGGGCAAATCTATAGCGAGCAATATAAAGAGGGAATTGCCCTTTATGATGGAGATTTTCAACATGGTTCGTTAGCAAATATGCTTGGGGTGGAGCCAGAATACTACCTGGATAATGCATTGATGGAGGTGGGCAGCCTCGATGGAATTGCGATCAAATCGATGATGAGTAAAGCCAATAACCTTTGCCTGTTGCCGGTAAAGCCGTATTCCCATTTAACAGAACTGAGCTGTATTGACGAAAAAGATATTGCCCTGTTGATCAATAAAATGCGCTATCACTTTGAACTGGTCATTGCCGATTTATCGCGGGGACTGGAGGCAAACCATCTCAATATGGTGTTAAGTTCCGATATTATTTACGTGGTGGTGCAACAAAATATTGCCAGCATACGTGAGTCGAAAGCCCTCGTTAAACAGCTGATAAACTGGCAGCAGATAGATAAAGGCAAAATTCACCTGATTGTAAACCGCTATAGTGAAAAGCACATCAGTATTTCCATTGATGATATAAAACAGGCTATCGGTATCGACTCGGTCTTTGTTGTGCAAAATAACTTTGAACTGGCCAGTGCTGCCACAGATTTAGGAAAACCATTAAGTAAAATTGAAGGCTCTGCTGGCATTCGCCAACAACTGAACTATATCGTCACCAAAACATCACCGATTGCAATGGATATTAATATAAACAGGCCTGGTTTTTGGGCTCGCCTGATCGGTAAGGATACAAGGAAATAAGTATGATTACGTTGCAAAAAACTACTCAGGATTATGATGTCCTCGGTGTTAAAGAGCTGGCATTAAAGCAGGATATATTTGCACAAATTCTGAAAATGCTGGATCTCGCGGTGCTGGAAAGCATGGACGAGAAAGACGCGAAAGAACAGATAACTGAATTGTGTAATCAGCTACTCAATGCCAGTTCGCATCCGTTAAACATAAGCTCAAGAAAAAAGCTGATTAAGCTGATTATTGATGAGATTCTTGGGTTAGGGCCCCTGGAGACCTTGCTCGCTGATCCGTCGATTTCCGATATCCTGGTGAATAATCACAATAATATTTTTGTTGAGAAAAACGGCATCCTGGAGAAGGTTCCAGTCACCTTTTATGACGACAGGCATTTATTAAACATTATTGATCGCGTTGTCTCTGGAGTTGGTCGTCGTATTGATGAGTCTACCCCTATGGTGGATGCTCGTCTCGCTGATGGTTCACGGGTAAATGCCATTATCCCGCCACTCGCATTGGACGGTCCGTGTCTGTCGATTCGGCGTTTTACCGTTGAAAAACTCAAAGCCGAGCAACTGATTGAATTTGGTTCAATGAGTGCGGAGATGGGGCAGTTTATCCATGCCATAGTCGAAGGAAAATTAAACGTCTTGATCTCTGGTGGTACCGGCAGTGGTAAAACCACCTTGCTTAATATTCTTTCCGGCTATATCCCTGCCAATGAACGCATTATCACTATCGAGGATTCGGCCGAGCTGCAGTTACAACAACCTCATACGGTGCGCCTGGAAACCCGGGTGGCGAATATTGAGGGTAAGGGCGAAATTCATCAACGGGATCTGGTACGCAACTGCCTGCGGATGCGCCCGGATCGTATCGTGATAGGTGAGGTGCGTGGTGCTGAGGCGCTAGACATGCTGGCGGCAATGAATACCGGGCACGAAGGCTCGCTGACGACGTTACACGCTAACTCGCCGCGTGATGCCCTGGGGCGGATGGAAAACATGGTGTGTATGGCAGGATTTGATATGCCGGTGGTAAATATCCGTTCACAAATTGCATCGGCAATTGATGTGGTTATTCAGACTCAGCGAAATGAGGATGGCCGGCGCCGAATCACCAGTATCCAGGAAGTCAACGGCATGGAAGGTGATGTAATTACCATGTCGGAAATTTTTCGTTTTGCCCGCAATGGGCGTGATGAAGATGGCAAAGTTCTTGGTGAATTTGTCGCTACTGGTGTTATTCCTAACTTCAATAAGCAACTGCAATTGAAAGGAATTAACCTGCCAAACTCGGTGTTTGGCGTCGACTTTAAAATGCCAGTATTTTAAAGGCATATATTAAGGAGAGAGCAATGAGCAATCAGTTAGCGTTTTTATTACTCGTGTTTGCGGCTGTGATCTTTTTGTCCCAGTCATTTTTTATCTCGGTTTACAGTCCGCAACGGGCAAAAAACAAATTACTGAAAAAACACCTTAACAGCATTGTTGAAGATCACAATTCTACTAAAGTCGACCTAGTACTTGAGAATCGTCTGGAAAAGTTATCGGCGCTGGCGCGGACACTGGAAAGTATTGAATGGGTGAAAAACCTGACGTATAAACTGCAACTTTCCGGCTCTAAACTATTTGGTCATCAGTATACGACCATTGCCTTGGGTACGGCTGTGTTATTGGCCCTCATCACCTTCTTTTTGAGTCGCGACCTGGTATTTTCCCTGGCCCTGTTTGCCATTGTTGTGGTTTTATTTCACTTTCAGCTGAAGCGAAAAATTGATAATCGCATGCAGAAAATGGAAGAGCAATTTCCTGAAGCTCTTGATGTGTTAAAACGTGGCCTGCAGGCAGGGTATGCATTTTCTGAAGCACTTAAATTAGTGTGCGAAGAAACCCAGGGTGAGTTGAGCGAAGAATTTCATCATCTGTTTAATCAGATCAATTATGGCACCGATGTCCGTACCGCTTTAGTGTTATTTGTGCAGCGGGTACCTACGACATCGGCAATGGCGTTTGCCAGCTCAGTAAGTATTCAAAAGGAAACTGGCGGTAACCTGGCTGAAAAAGTCGAAGGGCTGTCTGACCTAATCCGTAAACGCTTTAAGTTTAAGCGCAAAGTAAGAACGCTAACCGCAGAAGGGCGTATGTCTGGCTGGGTTTTAGTGTTAACACCATTTGTCTTGTTTGCGGTGTTGTATATGAGCTCACCAGGGTATATCTCGACTCTTACCAGCACCCCTGATGGCCTGGATTTATTGAAGTGGGGCGGAGTTGGTATGGTTTTTGGGATTTGGTGGATCGGTAAGTTAATTAAAATTGATGTATAGCCAAGCGACGAAAGTCGAAGAGGTGTGAGATGGATTATCTATTAGGTTTTTTAAATAGTGTCATTGATGACAGACAAACTGCGCAAATGGCATTTTACCTGGTGGCGGGTGCGGCTGGAGTCACATTGGCCATTGCCTTAAACCTATTGTTTACCGGGGCATATTCTCCGGTGCGAGCTAAAATTGACGGGATGCGCGATCACCAGAGAAAACCTAAAGCTAATCTGGATTATCTGAAAAATTCATTGGAGAAAAACCTGTCGAAAGTGCCGTTGGCGGGTAACTCATTTGCTGGCGATAAAGATACCCGTCGATTGCTGATCCATGCCGGGTTCCTTTCCAACAATGCACTGAAAATCTACAACGCGGTCAAGTTATTGATGTTACTGGTGTTCGGTGCTATCGCCTTTGTCATGGTGAAACTAAACCCAGATATCAGTACCACGGTGAGTATCTATTTAGTGGCTGGTTTAGTCGGTATTGGCTACTTGCTGCCAGGAATGATCCTTACCCGGCTTGCTAATAAGCGGATGGAAGGCTTGCGCCGTTATTTTCCCGATGCACTGGATTTATTGGTGGTTTGTTGTGAATCTGGCTTAGGGCTTCTGGAAGCATTTCAGAGGGTTAGTAAAGAAATTGAACTGGTTCATGGCGAATTATCCTATGAGATTGGCCTGGTTTGCAGTAAGGTAAGAGTGGGTTATTCGATGCAGGATGCCTTGCATGAGTTTTCGGAACGTACCGGGCTTGAAGATATTCGCGGCCTGAACGCGGTGATTGTGCAAAGCATGCGCTTAGGTACCGGCATCGCCCAGACTCTGCGGGTGTACGCGGAAGAGTACCGCGATAAGCGGATGCAGGAAGCGGAAGAAAAAGCTGGAAAGCTTGGGGTTAAGATGTTGTTCCCAATGCTAGTCTGTATCTGGCCTTCGTTTTTTATTGTTGCGGTAGGACCAGCGGTTCTCAAGGTGATGCAGGTGTGGGATAAGGCTTTTTGATAAGGCCTGACTTTAACTCTGGCTTTAAGCTTGATTCTTTACTTAGTGACGATGTGGGGAAAATAAGATGAATAAACCAGCATTGAGTTTGCTAAAACAATATCGAAGTGGATGGATTCGAACTGGATGGATTGCTGTCGCGCTATTGTGTTTTGGTACAGGCTGTGCAAGCAATGAGTCTGCTAACCTGGAGCCTCAGCAGTACTCGGCTACCAATAAAGCTGCGGTACAAATGCCGATAGAAAGTTATCAGCAGGCAATGGAGCAGGCCGAGAGAGCCCGGCTAGAAGCAAACTGGGAAGGAGCACTGTTTGCCTACATTCGCAGTTTAGATTTTCAACCGGATAACAGTGATATTTATCTGCAGATTGCTCGTATTCATCATCGCCTGAATAACCAGGATTTGGCGATTAAAGCCTATCAACAGGTTATCGCTTTATCACCCGAAGTGATTGAAGCTCAGCAGGCCGTCGGGGTTTATTACCTGCAGCAGAGAAATTACCAACAGGCAAAAGTGCACCTTTCCAAAGCCATTGCCGAGGATCAAAAGCGATTAGCGAAGGCCGGAGAGACCACTGAAAAGAGTTCTTTTGTGCCGAATGACGAGAGCCCTATCGAAGCTTACACCGCCCTGGCGGTTATTTTTGATATGGAAAAGCAGTTTATTAAGTCGCGAGAATATTACAAACTTGCCTTAGCCGGGCAACCGAATTCGGTCAACATATTATCAAACCTGGGGTATTCTTATTATCTTAATAATGAATATCGCCAGGCAGAACAGTATTTTAAAAAAGCAATCAGGATCAATCCTAAGTTTAAGCGCGCATGGACAAACCTGGGTTTGGTGTATGTTCGTGAACAGGACTACGACAAAGCACTTAAAACCTTTAAACAGGTGATGCCTGATTATGAGGCGTATAATGATTTAGGGTATCTGGTCATGCTCGAAGGTCGTCTTGTAGAAGCGGAATATTTTCTGGGCAAAGCGATTGAGTTATCGCCACGGTATTTTAAAAAGGCAAACGTAAACCTGGAGCAAGTGCAGATTTTAAAGAAAGATTATCAGCAATCGGTCAACGAATACCCAGGGATGATTTCTGAGCAGCCTCAGGTGGTTAATAAGTGATTCATGTGCCTTTCATAATAAGGGCGGTTGCCAGATTATAATAAGTTTACTTGGCATAAATGCTGAGGGAAATACGTGGTTAGAAAGTTTACATATGGGTCGTTGGAAGAAACGAAAGTTTCTGAACACGGCGAAATTCTAAAAATCAGTCATGAAAAATTCGATGCGACCGTCTCAACCTTTGGTGGACAGGTTCTTAGCTGGCATCCAAAGCCGTATTCCCCGATTTTCTGGTGTAGTAGCAATACCCCGCTAGATGGCAGTAAAGCGATTCGCGGTGGTATTCCAATCTGCTGGCCCTGGTTTGGTGATTTTCAGGGAAAAGGTAATCATGGCTTTGCTCGTAACCATGCCTGGTTAGTTAAGCATATTAAATTTGAACGGGATGTTGTTGAATTAGTCCTGGTTTTGTTTGGCACGGAATTGTCTGATGCATGGCCAGCAGGATTCAAACTTGTTCAGACGCTGAGGTTTTCTGACACATTTTCTCAGGAAATTACCTACACCAATATCGGTTCCGACATACAACGGTTTAGCCATGCATTACACAATTACTTTCAGGTAAGTACACCCGGGCAAACCATCATTCCTGAACTCAAAGAGGTATGGTTTGACGATAAAATCAGCGAACGACAAGGTTGTCCGCCTCAGGAACTTAGAAACCTGGAAGGACCGGTGGATCGCATCTATCACTTTGACAATACGGTTACCCTGATTGATAAAGGCCTGGGCCGCGCCATTGAAATCAGTAAATTTAATGCTGGCCAATGGATTGTCTGGAACCCGGGTGAAGATCTGGCTAGTACCATGAGTGACATCCACCCTGGCGGTGAACAGGAGTTTGTTTGCGTTGAAGCGGGAAATACCAACTGGTTAGAAGTAGAACCGGAGCAAAGCGTGAGCTTTGGCCAGCAGATCAAGGTTTACAACCTCTAGCAGTGGCGAATTTTTGCTTTTCGCCACTGCGGTCTCGGGTCTCAGGTTTCAGGTCTCGGAGGGCGAATCGCCTGAACTTGCTGCTACGAGCACATTACATTCCTAGCATGCAATCGTAGATTGCGCCGAGCAACCAGCTAACTGTTTTTGAGGTAGCGGGTACATAAAACCATAGGTTTTATTCCGGGTACGCCAATGAAAAACATTGGCTTCGGGTACGTAACTCAAAAAGTTACTTCGGGTTAAAGCGTTTCCTTGTTATTCAAAGACAGCTATTGTCACTCAGAAACTTTTGCAAGCCTCAGAGTCTTCGTCATTTCCTGTCGTGACAGGAAATCTTCATCAGAATTTAAAGAACGAGATCCCGGCCGACGCCTGGATGACGATGCTGAAGGCTATTTGTTGTTACCCTTAGTTAGCTTTCGACACCGTTAGACACCCAGAAACTCTCGTAAATCTTGGAGTCTTCGTCATTTCCTGCCACGACAGGAAATCTCAATAAAACACCAAAAAGCGAGCTCCCCATTTTCATGTGGATGAAAATGTTGAAGGCTATTCGTTGTCACCGAAAAATGCTCCTGCATTTTCGGCATACCGGTTATCCATGACCATAACCCCTAGTCAGCTTTCGACACCTCTAGACACCCAACCAACTTACTCGAAGCGATGTTTTTCATCGCGTACTCGGAATGAATCTTTGATTCATGTACCCGGAGGAATATTTTTATTCCGAACCCGGAGCAATCTTGGATTGCGTACCTTCAAACCTGCGAATTAATTAGCCGGATTGGCTAATCTATTCGCAGGTGCTTGTTCAACAAATGCTGCGTAAACCCGGTTTTTAAGTAAAACCCCCTAGGCAGGGTCTGAAACGGTCGGCCGTGTTTATCAAAAGCGCTGGTTTTGACTTTGCTGTTGGCAGCTTTAGGCCTGAGTTGCATCACCTCACCATATTTGCCGCTAATTTTTTCTACTTCGCCCAGCACTATCATATCGGTAAGCTCCTGCCAGTCGGCCTGCATTAAGGTTTCCTCTTCGGCATCCGGTTGCCATAAAAATGGCGTACAAATGATTCTTTCGGCAACTGGTAACTGACGCTCGGAAATAATGGGTACCCACAATACCTTTGCCATCTTTTTCTTTACGTGGCTGGTTTGCCAGGTGACACCGGACATTCCGGTTAACGGAGCCACACAGACAAAGGTGGTTTCCAGCACTTTCGCATTTCTGTCGATTGGCAGGGTTTTTAGCTCGATACCCAGCTCCGGAAAATCCGGTAGAGGTTTGGAACCAGCGCTGGCTCCCAGGGCGCGTTCTAACAATAGTCCTATCCAGCCCTTTTCTTTGTTTAAATTTACCGGTACCCGCACATCTAATTTTCCCGCGAGTTCGCCAAGACTCATACCGGACAGGCTTTGTGCGGTTTGCATCAGTTGTCGTTCGGTATCGGGAGTCAGCATGAGAAAAAGGTTCCACTTGGATTAAGAGAAATGATGGTTATGGTCAGAGCTAAATTGAACACTAACAAATAAATGATTGCAATATTTGCTCAATAGATTAGTTTGTGGAAGAATCAGATTATATAAAGTTTTTTGAACGGGAGTTCATGTGATTGATGCCGAAGGCTATCGAGCCAATGTCGGCATAGTGATTACAAATGGCAGGGGGCAAGTCTTTTGGGCTCGTCGATACGGCCAACATTCCTGGCAATATCCACAAGGTGGTGTTGATGAAGGAGAGTCGGCAGAACAAACCATGTATCGCGAGTTGTTCGAAGAAGTAGGATTAAAGCCTCATCAGGTAGAAATACTGGCAACCACCAAGCATTGGTTAAAATATCGTTTACCAAAGCGATTGGTGCGTCACGACAGCAACCCAGTGTGTATTGGGCAAAAGCAAAAATGGTTTTTATTAAAGTTGTTGTGCAAGGATGAGGACGTTAATTTACTGCATTCGGGCCACCCTGAGTTTGATGACTGGCGCTGGGTCAGTTACTGGTATCCGGTGCGTCAGGTCGTATCTTTTAAACGAGATGTGTACCGTCGGGTGATGAAAGAGTTTGCACCTGTGGCCTTGCCGGTACTGCGCAAGGAAGTTCAGAATCGTCGCGAACCACCACGCCGGGAAGGCCGGCGTCGCAACTACAGGTAACACTGGCGACAACGCACAAGTAATCATTATGTAATTAAAAAGCTGTATAACGGGGTTATACGGCTTTTTTTATCCAGAGAGCTGGATAAAAAAAGCCCGGTCTCGGGTCTCAGGTTTCAGGCCTCGGAGGGCGAAGGGCCTTAACCAAGGCAAGGAACACCACGTTTCGGGTACATAAAATTAGGAATTTTATTCCGGGTACGCCAATAAAAAGCATTGGCTTCGGGTACGTAACTCAATGAGTTACTTCGGGCAATTCGCTCAAAGTAATAAGCGCTTGGAGAAAAGCAAGAGTTATGGTGGGAGTGGGAGGTGGAAGAACTCCCTGAAACCTGCGAGTCATTAGCAATGACGTTCTGAGACCTGAAACCTAGGTGCTATTGATTAATAAGGAAAAATAGCACCGTTGGAGAAGTTAGTGGAAGAATTTCCTGAAACCTGCGAGTCATTAGCAATGACGTTCTGAGACCAGAAACCTCAGGTACTATTGTTTAATAAGGAAATTAGTACCGTTTAGCGAAGGATTTTTATGTTAACCACACTAAGGCGAATTGTATTAGCATTTGGGCAGGAGCCAGAGCTGGATCTGGCTTTGCAAACCTTAGTGTCTGAAGTAAAGTTAGCCATGGAAACCGAGTGTTGTTCCATTTATCTTGCCAATCAGGAACGGCAGCACTTCCTATTGATGGCGTCCGATGGCCTGGCTAAGGAATCCCTGGGACAAGTTAAAATTGGTTTTAGTGAAGGCTTAGTCGGACTCGTCGGCCAACGTGAAGAACCGATCAATATTGCCGATGCGCATAACCATCCTCGATTTAAACATGCGCCGGAAGTTAAAGAAGAAGCATTTAACGCCTTTTTAGGCACTCCAATTATTCATCAGCGACGGGTTTTAGGGATCATTTCCGTTCAGCAAAAACAATCGCGACAGTTTACCGAAAACGAAGAAGCATTTTTGGTGACACTGGCGGCGCAGCTTGCTTCCACTATCAGTAATGTCGAGTCACGCGGTACTATCTCTGCTCTGCTTAAACGTATCGATAAAACTCATATGAGAGCGATACCCGGTGCCAGCGGTGTGGCGATTGGAAACTGCTTTGTCAGCAGGCCTCTGGCTGATCTGAGCAGTATTACACCCAGTAAACAAGGTTCACCAGCCCAACAAACACGACGCTTACGCCTGGCTATTGCGCGCACATCCAAAGAGCTCATTGAAATGCGGGCTCGCATGGATGGCTCGATTCCAAAAGATACACTGGATATTTTTGATATGTATCAGCAGATGTTATCCAGTGCCAGTATCGGCGATGACATCGAAAAATACATTGTTGGCGGTTGGAGTGCAGAAAGTGCGCTCAAATTGGTGATTGACCGTTATGTGATGCAGTTTGAGGCGGTTGAAGATAACTATATTCGCGAACGTGCCGTTGATATTAAAGATTTAGGTAATCGCGTATTACTGCATTTACAGGATTATCAGCAAAAGCACATCCGCCTGCCAGATGATTTAATTTTAGTCGCTCAGGAAGTTACCGCCTCTTTACTGGCGGAATACCAGCACAAAGGCTTAAAAGGGATTATTTCTCTTTCTGGTTCTATTAATTCTCACGCTGTGATTCTGGCCAGGGCCTTGGGTATACCGGCCATTATGGGCGTTGGTGATGTTCCCCTGAGTCGCTTTGCCGATAAACAGGCGATTATTGATGGTTATTCCGGTGAGATCTTTCTGGCGCCGACGCCCGCCAAAATTAAGCACTACCAAAGACTGATTGAGGAAGAAAGTGAACTTCAGGAAAATGTTCGCAAGGACATTGAGCTTGAACCGGTAACGCTGGATGGTCAGTCGGTTGAGTTATTGATGAATGCTGGCCTGATAGCAGAGTTTGATCGCTCGATGAAACATGGTGCCAGTGGTATCGGCTTATACCGCACCGAAATTGCCTTTATGGAGCGGGGCAGTTTTCCCTCTGAAAAGGAGCAGATGGCCATTTACAAGAATGTCCTTAACTCTTTTAAACAACAACCTGTCGTAATGCGCACTCTGGATATTGGTGGTGACAAAACCCTCGAGTATTTCCCGATTAATGAAGCAAACCCGTTTCTGGGCTGGCGAGGTATTCGCGTAACCTTAGATCATCCTGAGCTTTTTCTGGTGCAGGTGCGTGCGATGGTTCGCGCTAATATTGGTCGCGATAACTTGCAGATTCTGTTACCGATGATCACCTCCTTACCGGAAGTTGATGAAGCATTGCGTCTAATTCACCAGGCATACAGTGAGATCAGGCAAGAACATGGCGAAGCGGTAAAGCGACCTCCGGTTGGTATTATGCTGGAAGTGCCATCGTTAATTTTCCAAATTCCGGAACTGGCGCATCGGGTCGATTTTTTCTCAGTCGGTAGTAATGATTTAACTCAGTATTTACTGGCCGTCGATCGTAATAATGAGAGGGTTTCGTCACTGTACGATGCCTATCACCCCGCAGTTCTCAGGGCATTGAATATCATTGCTGAACAATCAAAAGCTCATAAGGTTTCTTTATCACTGTGCGGTGAACTGGCATCGGAACCTGGCGGGGCTATTTTATTGCTGGCGATGGGCTACGATAAGCTAAGTATGAATGGCTACAACGTCCCTCGTATTAAATGGGTAATTCGTCATATATCTCAAAAACATGCCAGACAGATGCTGGAAACTTGTTTACAATTAGACACTGTTACAGAGGTACGCGGATACCTTAACCAGCAACTGGAACAGCTTGGTTTTGGCGGCTTTATCCGGGCCGGTAAATAATGCGAACCGCAAATCATTCGCCACAATATTCACAGTGTTAGTCAGTGCTTAGATGTTTTTAACCGTCTTTTTAATTTGTATGGCCCTTGGCATGGTAGTCGGCTTTCTCGCGGGATTGCTGGGTATTGGCGGTGGCCTGATTATTGTGCCAGCACTGGTATTTGTCCTGCCCATGTTAAATATCCAGGGCGAAATCGCCTTGCATATCGCTCTGGCAACATCGCTGGCCTCAATCGTGGTGACCTCTTCTACTGCGGCTCTTAATCATTACAAACTGGGTAATATCCCCGTGCCGCTGGCCAAAGTGTTGATGCCATTTGTTGCCGTTGGTGCAGTTCTCGGTGCCGTATTGGCCGATGAAATGTCAACCAAAGCGCTAACCACATTTTTCTCCACTTTTGTTATTCTCCTTGCCTGCTACATGTTATTTTCGATTCGGCAAACCGTGCATCGAAACCTGCCAGGTAAACCAGCATTACGCATCGTTGCGGTGATAACCGGCGTAATTGCCAGCCTGATGGGGATCAGCGGTGGTGCGATTTTAGTGCCATTTCTTACCTATTGTGGAGTAAATATCCTTCGCTCCATTGGCGTTGCCACCGCCTGTGGTATGATTGTTTCCTTATTTGGAACCGTTGCCTATATCTTTGCGGGTATTGGTCACCATAATTTACCTGACTGGAGTGTCGGTTATGTTTACTTACCTGCGGTGTTGGGTATTTCATTAACCTCGACCATTCTCGCCAGATATGGTGTTAAACTGGCGACCCAGTTACCGGTAAAAACAATTAAAAAAGTATTTGCTGCTTTTCTGATAGTGGTAGCAGTAGAAATGATGATTTAACAGGGAATTTTTATGAGTATTGCGGCGATTCAATTTCCGGAAATTGACCCGATAATTTTTAGTATTGGGCCGTTAGCTTTGCGCTGGTATGGCATGATGTATCTGGTGGGCTTTGTGCTGGCGCTAATCATTGCCAATAAAGCAGCTGATCGCAGTCAGGGACTGTGGACCCGGGACCAGGTTGGCGATCTATTATTCTACGGGTTTTTAGGTGTCATTATCGGTGGTCGCGTCGGCTATGTAATCTTTTATCAATGGCAGCACTTTATCTCAGACCCATTATATCTTTTTGAAATTTGGAAAGGCGGGATGTCGTTCCATGGCGGGCTGCTCGGTGTCTTGCTGGCGATTGCCTTTTTCGCTCGCAAGGAGAAGAAAACCTTTTTCCAAGTGGGAGACTTTGTCGCGCCTTTAGTTCCGCTGGGGCTGGGCGCTGGCCGAATCGGCAACTTTATTAACGCCGAATTGTGGGGGCGTGAAACCGATGTGCCTTGGGCGATGGTGTTCCCTAACGATCCCGAACAATTACCGCGCCATCCTTCACAACTGTACGAGTTCTTTTTAGAAGGCGTGGTACTCTTTGCCATTATCTATTTGGTATGTAAGAAGCCGCGTCCAACCGGCCTGGCTTCAGGTCTGTTTTTAGCAGGATATGGTCTGTTCCGCATGTTTATCGAATTTTTCCGGGAGCCCGATGCACACTTAGGCTTCGTGCTTTCATCACTGTCCATGGGGCAAATGTTGTCACTACCAATGGTTATTGCCGGGGTTGGCTTAATTGTCTGGGCATTGACCAAGTCCAGTGTTCCACAGCCCGTGGTTCAGAAAAAATCAACGTCTAAAGCAAAGGGGATGGCAAAATGAGACAGTATTTAGATTTATGTCAACGCATACTCGATGAAGGGGTATGGGTCGATAACAAACGCACCGGTAAACGTTGTCTGACGGTAATCGATGCTGATTTGACCTATGACGTAGCTGCTAATCACTTTCCGCTAATTACCACCCGTAAGAGCTTTTATAAGGCGGCTATCGCCGAGCTGATTGGTTATATTCGCGGTTACGATAACGCCGCAGATTTTCGTGCTCTTGGTACCCGTACCTGGGATGCCAATGCCAATGAAAACAGTGCCTGGCTTAACAATCCGCACCGTAAGGGCGAAGATGATATGGGCCGGGTATATGGGGTGCAGGGCAGATCCTGGCAAAAACCCGATGGTGGTCATGTGGATCAGCTGGCAAAAATCGTTGAAAACCTCAGCAATGGCATTGATGACCGTGGTGAAATTTTAAGTTTCTACAATCCCGGTGAATTCCATATGGGCTGCCTGCGTCCTTGCATGCACACTCACAATTTCTCTCTGTTAGGCGATACCTTGTATCTGACCAGCTTTCAGCGCTCCTGTGACGTGCCACTGGGTTTAAACTTTAACCAGATTCAGGTGTTCACCTTCCTGGCGATTATGGCGCAGATCACCGGTAAGAAGCCGGGCAAGGCGTTCCACAAAATAGTTAATGCGCATATCTATGAAGATCAACTGGAGATGATGCGTGATGTGCAGTTAAAGCGTGACCCGTATCCTGCACCAGAGCTGAAAATCAACCCGGATATTAAATCACTGAAAGACTTGGAAACCTGGGTAACGATGGACGATTTTGAAGTGGTCGGTTATCAGCATCATGATCCGATTCAATACCCGTTTTCGGTATAATCGCTGAGGCGATTAAACCGAAAAACAGGAGGTCTCGGGTTTCAGGTCTCAGGTCTCGGAGGGCTAACGGCCTTAACTTTGAGCTACTAGCACGCTGATAAATCAGCTCTTGGCACACGATTAAAATCGTTCCTGGCATGCAATCGAAGATTGCGCCTAGCAAAAACCAAAGAGCGAGATCCCGGCCTTCGCCGGGATGACCGTTTCAAAGGTTATTCTTTTTCACCGAAAATTGAATCGGAAATATGTTCCAGACATTTCCGACATACCAGCGTCCATACCGGCATCCATGCATTTTCGGCATACCGGTCAGCCATGAGCATAACCCTTAGTCACCTTTCGACCCCCTTTGACACTATAAATAGTTAGTAGCGTTCAGAGTCTTCGTCATTTCCTGCCACGACAGGAAATCTCAGTCAAAATATAAAAAGCGAGATCCCCGCTTCCGCGGGGATTACGTTGAAAACCAGAAAACTGCCCGAAGCAATCTTCGATTGTGTACCCGGAATGAATCTTTGATTCATGTACTCGGAGGAATATATATTCCGTACCCGCAGCGACGATTTTTGTCGCGTACGAAATCTAGCATTTCCTGAATTTTGGTCATAAAAAAACCGGCTATTAAGCCGGTTTTTTCATTCACTTAAAACTTATAATGCTTTGATAGCAGCATTTAAGCGGCTCTTAGCACGAGCAGCTTTGTTTTTGTGAATCAAGCCTTTGCCTGCCATACGGTCCAGGATTGGAGCAGCAACAGCAAACTCTTGAGTTGCAACTTCTTTATTACCTGCTTCAATAGCAGCGATAACTTTTTTCACATAGGTGCGCATCATTGAGCGGCGACTTGCATTGTGTTGGCGACGCTTTTCAGATTGGATAGCGCGCTTCTTAGCAGACTTAGAGTTAGCCAAGGTAAACTCCTAAATATTTAAAATAAGATAGCCATAATTTAAGGCGGTGAAATATGCCTGTTTTTTCCACGGATGTCAAATATTTTGTGTAATCACTCACAAATCATCGCCATCGCCGAAAATCCAAATCGTCGAACAATCCGACAATCTTTTCGAAGCAATCTTTACAGCACCTGTTACTTGCCGGCAATTATAGAGGAAAAGGATAAGGGTATCGAGAGGGTGTTACAAAAGAATCAAGGTTTCCGGTCTCAGGTTTCCGGTTTCGGAGGGCGAACGGCCTTAATCTCAGCTTCGAGCACATTACATTCCTGGCACGCTGGCGAGCCAGCTTCTAGCAACTAGCGATCTGTTATTAGGTTTGCGGGTACATAAAACCCAAAGGTTTTATTCCGGGTACGCCAATGAAAAACATTGGCTCCGGGTACGTAAAATTAAAATTTTACTTCGGGTAAAGGCGCTCCGTTGTTACCGACGTTAGTCTGTCACCCAAAATGCGACAACAAGAGCATTTTTTCCAACAGCGAAGCTTACCTCTTTAACAGTGGCGTTGTGTCAACATCGCCACTTAACCTAATCTTCGTCATTTCCTGCCACGACAGGAAATCTCAGTCAAAATATAAAAAAGCGAGATCCCCGCTTTCGCGGGGATGACTTCTGAGACTTAAGCTCAAGGCGCTTCGTTAACACAGAAAATTGAATCGGAAATATGTTCCAGACATTTCCGACATACCAGCGTCCATGCCGGTATCCATGCATTTTCGACATACCTGTCATCCATGACCATAATCCTTAGACAACTTAAGTCACCCTTGGACACCGCGACGAAGTCATCAGCGATGTTAATCGTCACCGAGAATCTGACAGCGAGAAGATTATCTCCCTCGACGCAGTCTCCCTCCGAAACAGCATTGACACTAGTTCTAGTGTCTCTGCTTAGCCTTGTGTTAGCATTATCCCAATCAATAACAACAGGAGCTTAATCGTTTGAGCAAACGATTATTAAAATCAGGGATCATTGTCAGCGCTATGACTCTGGTATCGCGCGTTTTAGGTTTAGTCCGTGATGTAGTGATTGCCCGCTTTATGGGAACGGATGCCGGCGCTGACGTTTTCTTCTTTGCTAATAAAATTCCCAATTTCCTGCGTCGATTATTTGCCGAAGGGGCATTTGCGCAGGCGTTTGTTCCTGTGCTTAGCGAATATCAGTCGAAAGACGATAATGATCGCCATACCCGAGAGCTAATCGCCAAGGTTAGTGGTACGTTAGGTGTGATACTAACCATCGTCACTTTACTGGGTGTTATCGCATCACCGGTATTGGTAGCGTTATTTGGTTTTGGTTGGTTTTTAGACTGGGTTAATGGTGAGCCGGGCGCGGAAAAATTTGAATTAGCCTCCTTGTTATTGAAAATTACTTTTCCTTATTTGTGGTTTATCAGTCTGACGGCACTGGCCGGTGCTATCTTAAATACTTTAGGCAAATTTGCCGCCGCAGCGTTTACTCCGGTTTTATTAAACGTTGCCATCATCCTTGCGGCCATCATAGGTGCCGATTATTTTGAAGAACCGGCTTTTGCCCTGGCTTGGGGCGTATTCTTTGGTGGTCTGATCCAGTTTTTATTCCAGATTCCGTTTCTGTTACGAGCCAATTCACTGGTGGCCCCGAGTTGGGGCTGGCAGCACCCAGGGGTGAAGAAAATTCGTAAGCTGCTGATCCCTGCCTTATTTGGTGTTTCCGTTACCCAAATTAACTTATTGCTTGATACGTTAATCGCCAGTTTCTTAGTCACCGGTTCAATCAGCTGGCTCTACTATGCCGATCGTTTGCTGGAATTCCCACTTGGGCTATTTGGCATCGGTATTGCCACGGTGATACTGCCTAGCTTATCCCGGCTGCATGCCAAGCAAAACCCGCAGGAATTTTCACAAACCCTGTCCTGGGCATTGCGCATTGTCAGTTTACTCGGCTGGCCGGCCCTTGCCGGGCTGCTGATACTGGCGCAACCCATTATTATGGTGCTGTTTATGCGTGGCGAGTTTTCTCAACAAGATGTCATTCAGGTCTCTATGGCACTCTATGCGTATTTATGCGGTTTAGTGAGCTTTATGTTTATAAAGGTGTTGGCGCCGGGCTTTTATGCCCGCCAGGACACCAAAACCCCGGTAAAAATAGGCATCATTGCGATGATCGCCAATATGGTATTTAACCTGTCTTTGGCACCGTTCCTCGGTTTTGTGGGGCTGGCCTTGGCGACGGCGATGTCCGCTACCTTAAACGCATTTTTGCTGTACCGGGGGTTAAAATCCTTAGGTGTTTACCAACTGGAAAAAGAAACCGTGCTGGTGATTGCTAAAATGATCGGTTCGGCCCTGATCATGACCCTGGTTTTATGGCAATTTACCCCGGCCTTCGATGCCTGGCTCAGTGTCAGTCTTCTGACTCAGGTAAGCTGGCTTAGCGGGCTGATTTTCCTTGGCGCTGGCGTCTACCTAGTTTGTTTATTGCTGACCGGCATGCGCCTGCGCCATTTTATCGTCAACAGTGGCGAAATTACTGCGAATTAGTTGGGCCAATGTGCTGATTATTAAAGCACACTGATATATAATTCGTCGGTTTTTAAAGGTAAAGGCGTGAAACGGGGTAAAACCCAACGTTTAAAGGTGAACGATTTTAATGCAGTTGGTTCGGGGCATTCACAATATTCGCGACCGTCATCACGGTTGCGTGTTGACGATTGGTAATTTTGACGGCGTACATTTAGGTCATCAGCGGGTCATTTCTGCGCTGGTGGTGAAAGCGGCCGAGCTTAATGCGATCCCGGCGGTGATGGTTTTTGAACCACAACCGCAAGAACTGTTTAATCCGCAACATGCGCCGGCCAGGTTGTCGCGATTACGCGATAAATATCATTTGTTAGAACAACTCGGGGTAAAGCGACTCATTTGTGTCAACTTTAACCGCCGTTTCGCAAGTCAGAGTGCCGAAGATTTTATCGAAAATCTGTTGGTAGCCAAACTCGGTATTAAGCATTTGATTATTGGTGATGATTTTCGCTTTGGTAAAAATCGACAGGGCGATTTTGCTATGTTGCAGCGGGCAAGCATGCGCTTTGATTTTTCGGTCACCGATACCGCCAGCTATAAGCTTGCCGATTGTCGAATTTCCAGTACAGCAATCCGTCAGGCCTTGTATCGTGATGATTTGACCGAAGCACAACGCATGTTGGGACGCCCGTATTCCATTATGGGACGCGTGGTACACGGTGATAAGCGTGGCCGAAGCATCGGTTTTCCGACCGCTAATGTGCTATTAAAACGCTGTGTCTCGCCAGTCAAAGGTGTCTATGCGGTGAAAATTTTTGTTGCCGGTGAAATCCATTATGGGGTTGCCAATATTGGTTCAAGACCTACCATTAATGGCGAGCGACAACAGCTGGAAGTCCATATTTTTGATTTCAAACGCGACCTTTACGGTCAGCAGATTGAAGTCGCCCTGTTGCAGAAATTGCGTCAGGAGGTGCGATTTAATTCCGTCGATGAATTAAGTCAGCAAATTAGAAAAGATAGTGAGCAGGCCCGCACCTACGTGCAGGCTCTGGTTAATGCCGAACTAAACGGATAATGAAGTCAATGAGTGATTATAAACATACGTTAAATTTACCTGAAACGGCATTCCCAATGCGTGGTAACTTGCCGCAACGGGAACCGAAAGTATTGAAAGAGTGGGCTGAAAAGGATCTTTACGGAAAGATTCGCGCGGCGAAAAAGGGTAAAAAATCATTCATTTTGCATGACGGTCCTCCGTATGCAAATGGGAATATTCACTTAGGTCATGCGGTTAATAAGATTTTAAAAGATATTATTGTCAAAGCGAAAACCCTGTCTGACTTTAATTCGCCATATGTTCCTGGTTGGGATTGTCATGGTCTGCCGATTGAGTTAGTGGTTGAGAAAAAATTTGGCAAGCCCGGCAAAAAACTTAATTCTGCCGAGTTTCGACAAAAATGTCGTGATTACGCATTGAAACAGGTTGATGGCCAGCGTGAAGACTTCAAACGTCTTGGCGTTTTTGCCGACTGGGACAAGCCGTACCTGACCATGGATTTTGCCACAGAGGCAAATATCATCCGCGCCTTGGCAAAAATCACCGATAATGGTCACCTGCATCAGGGCTTTAAGCCGGTACACTGGTGTACCGACTGTGGTTCGGCGCTGGCGGAAGCGGAAGTCGAATACAAAGATAAAGTATCGCCGGCCATTGATGTGAAGTTTACCGCCAGTGATGATATCGCCGACAAATTCTCGCACCCACAAGGTCATAGCGGCCAGGGGCCGGTAGGCATCGTTATCTGGACCACGACACCGTGGACACTGCCAGCCAACCGTGCCATCTCTGTACATCCTGAATTGCAGTACAGCTTAGTTCAGGTTGAAGGCGATAAAGGCCCACAACGCCTGATCCTGGCGACCGATTTGGTAAAAGATTGTATGGATCGTTTTGGTATTGATAAATACCATGCACTTGGTTTTTGTCAGGGCCGCGACCTGGAAAATATCCATGTCCAGCATCCGTTTTATGACTTTACCGTGCCGATTATTCTTGGTGAGCATGTTACTACCGATTCCGGTACTGGTTGTGTACATACTGCACCAGGACACGGTGTTGATGACTTTAATGTTGGTAAACAATATAGCCTTGAAGTGGCAAACCCTGTTGGTGCTAATGGGGTTTACCTGGCTGATACAGAGCTGTTTGCCAACCAGCACGTGTTTAAAGCCAATGACAATGTTGTCGAAGTGTTAAAAGAGAAAGGCGCATTGGTGCATCATCATGCCTATGAGCACTCTTATCCACATTGCTGGCGCCATAAAACGCCGATCATTTTCCGGGCGACGCCACAATGGTTTATCAGCATGGACCAAAACGGCTTGCGTCAGAAGTCGCTAGAAGAGATTAAGAAAACCGAATGGATCCCGGATTGGGGCCAAAGCCGAATTGAAAGCATGGTTGAAGGACGACCGGACTGGTGTATCTCCCGTCAGCGTACCTGGGGCGTGCCGATTGCATTATTTGTCCACAAAGACACCAATGCGCTACATCCTGACTCGGTTGCTCTGATGGAGCAGGTCGCACAACGCGTTGAAGAGCAGGGCATCCAAGCCTGGTTTGACCTGGAAGCGGAAGAGTTGTTGGGTAGCGAAGCCCAGGATTACATTAAAATTACCGATACCCTGGATGTATGGTTTGATTCTGGTGTTTCTCACTATTCCGTCGTAGAAGCACGCGAAGAATTTGATAAAAAAGCCGATCTCTACCTCGAAGGTAGTGACCAGCACCGTGGCTGGTTTATGTCGTCGATGATGTCATCGGTAGCGATGAATGGTAGTGCGCCATACTCGCAGGTATTAACCCATGGGTTTACCGTTGATGTTAAAGGTCACAAGATGTCCAAATCATTGGGCAATGTGATCACCCCAGCTGAGATCACCAATAAGCTTGGTGCGGATATTCTGCGTTTGTGGGTGGCATCGGTGAATTACACTCAGGAAATCACCGTTTCTGACGAAATTTTTAAACGTCAGGCCGATGCTTATCGTCGTATCCGTAACACCTCTCGCTTCCTGCTAGCGAACATGAGCGGTTTCGATCCTGATCAGCATACGGTTGCTTTTGATGACATGGTGGCGTTGGATCGCTGGGTGGTCGGTAAAGCGGCACAGCTTCAGGATGAGATTATCGAGGCTTATGAGAACTATGAGTTCCATGCGGTTGTGCAAAAGCTGATGAACTTCTGTACCACTGAGTTGGGTGGTTTTTATCTGGATATCATTAAAGACCGTCAGTATACCGCTCAGGAAAACAGTAACGCCCGCCGTTCTTGTCAAACCGCGTTATACCTGATTGCCGAAGCCATGGTTCGTTGGATGGCTCCGATTTTATCTTTTACGGCCCAGGAAATCTGGCAGGAACTGCCAGGTGAACGTGAAGAGTTTGTATTTACCGGTGAATGGTTCACTGGCCTGAAAGCGTTAGCTGAAGATACCGAGTTCAACAATGAATACTGGCAAAGCTTGCTAGCCGTGCGCACCGCGGTGAATAAAGCGTTAGAGCAGGCGCGTCGCGATGAAATCGTGGGTGCGACGTTGCAGGCCGATGTTACCTTGTACGCAGACGCCAAACTAGCCAAGCGTTTGCAGGCTATGGGTGATGAGCTGAGGTTTGTGTTAATTACCTCAAAAGCAACGGTAAATGAAGTAGTTGGCGCGCCGCAAGATGCGCTTGCTACCGATGTCGATGGCTTGTGGTTGAGCATTAAAGCCTCAGACGGTAAGAAGTGTGAGCGTTGCTGGCATTATACCGATGATGTTGGCACCCATGCTGAGCACAATGATTTGTGCGGTCGCTGTATTACTAATGTTGACGGTGACGGTGAAATCCGCCACTTCGCATAATTGAGTTTTTGAGAATAATAATGAGTATTAAAAATTCTGGCTTGAAATGGCTGTGGTTAGCGCTAGTAATGCTGATTGTCGATCAGGTCACCAAGCAATTGGTGGTGGCAGGCATGGACTTGTATCAATCGATTCCAGTCATACCATTTTTTAACCTGACTTATGTCCATAATACCGGTGCAGCGTTCAGCTTTTTAGCTGACGCTGGCGGCTGGCAACGTTGGTTTTTCAGCGCCATTGCCCTGGGCGTCAGTGCTCTGTTAACGGTATGGATGGCAAAAGCAAAACCTAATCAGCGATTGATTTGCATCAGCTATGCGTTGATTATTTCCGGCGCCTTGGGCAATTTGATCGACCGCCTGGCGTTTGGCTATGTCATCGACTTCCTCGATTTCTACATTGGTGATAACCACTGGCCAGCCTTTAATATTGCCGATTCTGCAATTTTTGTTGGTGCCGCTTTGATGATTTTCGAAGCCTTTACCAATGAAGATGATAAATCCGAACGCGCAGAAAGTAAGTCTTAACGATATATACCCTGGAGATAGATATGGCGAGCAGTATGATAGCCAATGATTCTACCGTTTTAATGCACATTACCATGAAGCTGGCCGATGGCTCAGCGGCGGACAGTACTAAGGTCAATAATAAGCCGGCCAAGGTGATCATGGGTGATAACAGTTTATCGCCTGCCTTTGAAGCTGAGTTATTGGGTTTGCAAGCGGGAGAAAGTAAAGAGTTTACCCTGCAGGCAAAAGATGCGTTTGGTGAAGTGAATCCGGATAATATCCATTATCTGGACAGAACCAAATTTAGCAGCGAGACACCAGCCGAAGTCGGTAGTATTATAACTTTCAGCCAGCCAGGCGGAGAATTACCTGGGATTATTCGTGAAGTGAACGACCTGTCGGTAACCGTGGATTTTAATCATCCGTTGGCCGGTCAGGCAATTACATTCGCCGTTGATGTGGTTGAGATCCTGTGATCTCACTGACGTCGATTTAACAGAGGGAGCATAATGGAAATCATATTAGCGAATCCAAGGGGATTTTGTGCTGGCGTAGACCGTGCCATTAGTATTGTTGACCGGGCATTGGACCTGTTTGATGCTCCCATTTACGTGCGCCATGAAGTGGTTCATAACAAATTTGTGGTTAATGGCCTGAAACAACGTGGTGCCATCTTTGTCGATGAACTGGATGAAGTGCCAGATGATAATACCGTGATTTTTTCTGCTCACGGGGTATCGAAAGCGGTGCGTCAGCAGGCGAAAGATCGTGGTTTGAAAGTGTTCGACGCGACCTGTCCTTTGGTGACGAAAGTACATATGGAAGTGACTCGCGCCTCAAGAAAAGATCATGAGTGTATTTTAATTGGCCATGCCGGGCACCCTGAAGTAGAAGGGACCATGGGTCAGTACGAAAGCGAAATCGGTGGTATTTACCTGGTAGAGTCAGTGGCTGATGTGGCTACTCTGGAAGTCAAAAATCCCGATGTGTTGTTTTTCTGCAGCCAGACTACCTTGTCAGTTGATGATACCTCAGAGGTTGTCGATGCGTTGAAAGCAAAATTCCCGAAAATCGAAGGGCCGCGTAAGGATGATATTTGTTACGCGACGCAAAACCGTCAGGACGCGGTACGTTCTATCGCCAGTAAAACGGATTTATTGTTAGTGGTTGGTGCTAAGAACAGTTCGAACTCAAACCGATTACGTGAGCTGGCGGAAAAGATGGGGACTACCTCTTATCTAATTGATGGTGCCGATAATATCGACCCTACCTGGTTAGATGGCATTGAAAAAGTGGGCGTTACTGCCGGTGCTTCCGCGCCTGAGATCTTAGTCTCCAATGTGGTTGCTAAGCTTGAAGAATATGGCGGCAATGTGGTGATTGAAAATCCAGGCCGTGCGGAAACGACCGTATTTGCGGTGCCAGCGGAACTAAGATAGGTCCATCACGACCTCCGGAGATACTCTGCAAAGCCACGCCATATCGCGTGGTTTTGTTTTTTCTGGCGAACTTCATTTTCCTTTCTAACGTTAAAAGACCATACAAACAACGCACAATGAATTATGTTGAAAAGGAAATTGCATGGCGTGACATTGGTCGAGTTATTAGTGGTGATTGCTATTATCCTGATCATGGCGATGTTTGCCTTGCCCGGTGTTAATGATATTTATCTTAAACTGTTATCGAAGACAGAACTGGAACGTTGGCGCGCCAACATTCAGCTTACCCGACAAACGGCGATATCATCTCAGTCGCGCGCTCAACTTTGCCCGAGCATCAACGGCTTAGCCTGCAACGGTAATTGGCATCAGGGCGGCATGGTTTTTGTTGATAAGGACCTCGACGGTCAATGGTCTGCCAATGATAAATTAATTCGCCGGGTTCCAGCCGCCGAAGAATCCTTTACCGTCAGCTGGCGATCGTTTCAGGGCAAAGCATTTTTGCAGTTCAATGCCAATGGCTTTACCCATGCACAAAACGGTACTTTACTCATTTGTTCTAGCAATGGCGCACGTTACCATCGCGCCGTTATTGTCAGCCGCTCGGGTCGGGCTCGCATTTCTCGTGATTATGATGGCGATGGTGTGCATGAGACGAGTCAGGGAAACGCGATTGATTGTGACTAACCGAGCAAGGACTACCGGTTAGTCAGGGCGCTCAGGTTTCAGGTCTCAGGTTTCGGAGGGCGAATGGCCTGAATTGTCGGCTACGAGCACATTACATTCCTAGCACGCTGGCAAGCCAGCTCCTGGCACACGATTAAAAATCGTTCCTGGCATGCAATCGAAGATTGTGCCCAAAGAAAAGCAAGAGTTATGGTGGAAGAGGGAGGTGGAAGACGGGCTTTCTTCCTCCGAAATTAGCTCCATGCATAGGTCACCCATGACCATAACCAGCGAAGCTAGACACTTCCACCTTCCACCCAGTTTTAGTTTCCCGTCATTTCCTGCCACGACAGGAAATCTCAACTAAAAGCTGAAGAGCGAGATCCCCACGTACGTGAGGATGACAATACTGGGGTCAGATCAGCTTTCTGAAGCCTGAAACCTGAGGCCTGAATCCGTGGAAGTAACGGATAACACCTGGTTACTTCCAGCATTCAGGGTTTTCCGTCCCATCCTTGCTATAGGCTTTTCGAACGTTGTATGAATCGAGGGTAAACACAATACAGTCCACATCGTCCGCCTGACCATTGATGGCGGTGGCTTTTATTTGGTAATAATCCAGGCCGTCTGCTGCAATGGTTTTCACTTTCTGCTCAAGGCGATAATTTTTTTTACCAGATGTCGAATCCGGTAAGCTCAAGTTTGCCTGATAACTTCCTGCTCTGGTCAGCCACTCTTGCTGTAAAACAGCTAAACTGAAAAGCTGCTGCCTGGCATCATTGCGCTGACTTGCCAGCCAGGTTTGTCGAAAGTTCGGATAACTGATCGCCAACAAGATAGTGACAATTGCAAGGCAAACCAGCAGTTCAATTAGACTAAAGCCTGAATCCCTCGCCCAAATCGGGCCGATATCGGCAGTAGAGCGAATATTGTCAGTGTTGCCTGGAATTCTGGTACTTAGAGTCATTCGTTACTCGGCGTTGTCTCAATGATTTTCAACAGTTGTTCTTTCGGCGTCACAGATTGCCAATCGAGATTAATCTGTTGCAGGGTAAAGGTATGCATCGATGAGTTGGCGGAAGTCTGAACTTCACCGGTATACACCAGGCGATAGCGCCAGTGTTCGCTGCCGACTACCGAGGCATCTGAAGCACTTTTCCATTCATTCATTGCCTGCGTATCTTTTAGCGCAAATGGGCAGAAGCCCGACGCCGGCACCGTTAAATTCTGTTCATTGGCGATCAAGTCCCAGGCAAAGTTTTTTGCCTGATTAGCAACATGCTGTTGTGCATTGAGCAGGCGAATATGCGAAATCGCCAGATTCCCCTGCTGTTGTGACTGGATTATCTGATTAAACAGTGCGCCACTAACCAGGCTTAAAATCATTAGGAAAATTAATGTGCTGGCGAGGATAAAACCGGCTCCTGTACGGATTTTCAGAGTCGGCGTCGATGATTTAGTGGATTGTACTCTCATCAGTAACCCCTAATTAAAAATGAATCGTAAAATTACTGGTCTCTCGTAAGAAGCGATCATTAAAGCTAAGCTGCGTATTGGCCAGCGAAAACGTGCGGCTGGTAGCTGGACCAGGCAGTTCACACTCACTTCTGGCCACAAGATAAACGTGTATTGCCCGGACTTGCTGCCAGTCACTTACCTGACTGGCATCAACAACTTGTTCGGTTGTATTATCGGAGCTGGATGATACTGAGAACAGCAATTCCAGGCGTTCAACGCCACTGACTAACTCCTCAGTTTTTGGAAGTCCGTCAACCAAATATTTTCGATACAGGGCGGGAATGACTTTACCATTACAACGACGGCTGGTTTTCCCTATATAAAAGGCTTCACTCATTACCGCACGCATTTGAGTCATGGTGCCGGATAACTGATTAATTGCAAATTGCTGATCGCGGCCGGCAAAGACTGTACTTTGATTATTGGTAAAGCGAATAAATGGATGACTGGGGTTTTCGTTCGTCAATAGCTCGTGTAAGAAACGTAAGGTCAATACATCCGACTGCAAAAAACTGCTGGCACTTACGCACTGATAATCGGCTCGTTCGTTGTTCAAGCCAAAGACTGGATGCGCAACCTGGTAAGCCCAACTGGTTTCACCACTAACACATTGCTCTGTCTGAGATTGATTTGCGGTGATACTGCCAGAATATGTTATTAACGGTTGTAATTGCTGCCAGTACTGAGCTTTTTGTATTGGCTCAATGAGTTGGTGACGGGCAAACCTCAGGCTTTCCTGCACTCGAGCCATTTCTTCGGCGTAAATAAACGAGCGATTCAGGGACAGCAAAGAGTTTATGATAAGAGCAATTAAAAATAAGCCGATCGTTAAACTCACCATAACTTCCACTAATGAGGCACCGAGCGCTCTTTGGGGAGAAGAATGGACCCACTTTTGGGGGCGTGTCACTTGCTGCATATCGATAATCTTCAAGGGGTACGCTCCAAAGTCCTGACTAACTGAAAGCAATGATAATCACTTTCTTTGAGTTGAGGACAGTTAAAGTCGGCTCCTATAGCTGGGTTTGGGTGCCAGAAGATTTGTATCAGAGCGTTGTCTGATTGAGATGTAACTTTCACTCTGGCAAAGGGCAGCGACTGTAACTGGTTTTGGATAGTGTATAAATCGTTGCGGGCTATATCTGCGCGAGAACATATAGCCGACTGACAGTCTTTTGCCGCGCTAATCGTCGTTGGAGCAAGCGTTATGTAGTCATTTATTGCCTGATGATTACGATTAATTTTATTCATCAAATCCAGGCCCATGTTTGCCGCTGCTACCTGCTGATTACTCATCTTGCTTTTTTGCGCCAGTAGTAACTGCAGTTTTGCAATGCCGAGGAAAATATAAGAGAACAGAGCTAAAGCGATTAGTAACTCCAGCAGGCTGAATCCTTTACTTGAAAAGCGGCCCTGAACCCTAACCGGACAGTTAACCAGTTGTTGATCACAACGTTGCATTACTAACCTCCCTTATTTTAAACATGGTAGCCATTTACTAACGCCACAACAGCAACTTACCAGCAAAATTTATTAATAATTCAATCAATGAGTTAACCATAGCCAGAAATATTTATGGAAAGGATAAAAATAATCGAATGAGGAGGTCGGGAACCAAATGACTCAGTGAAATAAGGGCTGTAGGGCGCTGCGGTGATAGCGTTTTTACCTTATCGTTTTAAGCTCCGGATACAAACCGCTACACAAAGCTTATGTTAAAGTGAAAATACTGCTTGTTCCTGACTGATTAAGCAGTGACAATTACCGATACAGGGATTGTATTTAGAAAAATAAAAAATAATCGATTTTTTTAGTTGGAATTGGCGAAAGTTGTTGGTAAATTGCTAATTATCATCTTGGTTAATAACATTTTTTTACCCTGAGGTTTTAGTTTGTATAGCTGACACTGATAATACGAAACTGGTAAAACATGTGTTGTAAGATAGTAAACCCCCCCTCTGTACTTTCTGACTTTCCACGAAGCCCGGTTGGCATGACGGTTTTCCGTCAATAGCGTTTTGCTTGTACGCCAGCACTGATGACTGAATTTTAATACGTTTCACTCAAGTTAAGACGTAAATAATAATGAAAAAAATACGTGGTATAACCTTAATCGAATTGCTGATCACACTGATCGTGCTGGCCATTTTAGCGGGTGTTGCTGCCCCGAGTTTTGTTCGTAGCATTGAAAACCGCAATCTGGTTAGTGCAGCGGAAACCTTGTACTCGCACCTGCAACTAGCCCGTTCTGAATCCCTTCTTCGATCTGAAGATGTGGTATTTTCCGTGGCCGGGATGGGATCAACGAGCTGGGCATTTGGCCTCAACCAGTCAGCTGCCTGTGACCCAACTATCACCGACAACACTTCTGCCAATGCCTGTGTTCTTCCCGTAGACGATGGTGACGGCGCCTTTATCGCTGCCAATGATAATGTTCTGTATCAAATTAGTGGTAGTGAGTATGAAGACATTACGATGCAAATGGCGGTGATTAGTGGCACGTTCGGTAATTCAACCATATTTGATCCAGCCCGTGGAACTACCGACGGCGCTCGCCAGTATACGCTGACCAATGCCTCTGGGAGTTCCATACGGGTGACGTTATCGTTAATTGGTAATATCAAAGTTTGTTCAAATGACCTGAGTGAATACAGGAGCTGTACGTGATCACTAAGCGCAAATCAAAAGGATTTACCCTGGTCGAGCTGTTGCTCGGCATGTTTTTCGGGATTATTGTCCTGGCAGGAGCTACGTACATTTATGTCAATGTAATTTCCAGCAGTGCCTCAACACTAAAATCCAGCAAACTTAATACCCAGCTAATGAGCATGATGAGTATCATGGTCAATGATATTCGTCGCGCCGGTTATTGGTCGACCTTTACCGAAACGCCATCTGCCAACCCTTTCAGTCAACAAAATGATACCGCGGTGGAAGTTATTGCTTCGATGGCTGCCGATACGGAAATTACCCTGGGCTCAGCGACTAGCGGCCAGTGCATTACATACTCGTACGATGAAAATGAAAATGGCAACGTCGATGCGGACAGCGAGTACTTTGGTTACCGATTAAATAGCGGCAATATCGAAATGCGCACCCTGGGCACGGTAACCGACGGTGATAGCTGTAACAATGGTACCTGGACCGTATTCAGTGATAGTGATTTATATACGATTACCGAGCTTAGTTTTAACAGTAACGACTCTGCCTGTGTAAACACCCGCGAGCCTGATGGTATTGATAATGACGGTGCTAACGGTATCGATGATGATAATGAACGGGATTGTTATTCACAAATTCCAGCGGCAGGTAGTGGTGATACGACGGTTGAAACCCGGGATATTCAAATTACCATTGCCGCGGCTTTGGTAGCGGATCCAGAAGTGACCATGTCTATAACCCAGTCGGTGAGAGTCCGTAATGACTGGATACGAATAAGGTAAATTTTGTTATGTGTCTGAGTAGTAACACAACAAAGCCCCCCTTTAAAACGAATAATAGCGTTGCACCGAACATTCGATATAAAACAGATATTCGAATTCGGTCTCGGCAAAAACAAACCGGTATGGCAGTACTCACTATCTCCATCATATTGCTGGTTCTAGTGACATTAGTATCTTTATACCTGTCGCGCACCATCTTGTTTGAACAGAAGATGGTCAATAACGATTTTCAGTCGAAAACCACCTTTGAAAGTGCTGAGGCAGGGCTTGCCATTGCCCTTGAATATTTAGCCAATGGCCTGGACCGTGATAATGATGGGGTCATCGATCCGGTATTTGACTCCGATAATGATGGCCTGGGGGATTCGAACAGCGGTGTGGTTGGCCAGGCAAATGTATTAGTGACGGTCGCTGAAGTAACTGCCGGCGATATAACCTCATTAACGGTCGTATCCCAGGCGGCCAGTCTCGATGATGCGTCGGTAAAAACCGTAACCACAACGATGCAGTCTCTCGATCCGTTACCGAATCATCCGGATAACCCATTAACTACTCGAGGCAGCCTCGATGTCAATGGTTCTGCGACCGTTCATAACCCGGAGGGGCACAGTACCATCTGGAGTGGTGGTGATATTGATATTGGTTCAAACAACTCGACCGCAACGTTTATTGCCGATCCTACCGATCCAAATTATCCCGGCTGCATGGATATCCCAAGGGGCTGTAATGAAATTCAAACCTCCAATAAGGAAGTCGTTGGCCTCGATATCCTCGAACATGACTCGGATCTGATTAATCTAACCCCGGAAGGTATTTTTGAAAACTTCTTTGGTATGTCACCAACGGCCTATAAAGAAATTATGGCATCAGTGGTGGTCGACCCTGCATCTCCGGGTGACTCTGTCGGTTGTGCCGCCAATACCTATGATGCTTGTGTAGGTGGCTCTACCAATGAGGTAGTCTGGTACCAGGGCGATTTAGAAATCGATGGTGGCACCGTCGGTTGTCGCTCAGCTGTATCAGGGAGTAACGTTTGCCCTAATAATGACGAAGCGCCCACCATTTTAATTATCGATGGCGATGTGACTTTTAAAGGTAACCCGCATTTTTATGGTGTGGTGTTTATCATGGGCGATGCCAGTGCCAGTGGTAATTCAACATTCCATGGCGCAGTGATCACTGGTGGTAGTTTAAGTACGACTAGCGGTAGTTTGGATATTCACTTTAATACCGGGTTATTGAAAAAGACCCGGGAAAATGGTCCCAGAACGGTAGCGTCAGGAAGCTGGCACGATTTCTGAGATTTCTGATAAGGAAGCACGATGAAAAATAACAATAAACGATTTGGATTCAGCTTGATTGAAGTACTGGTTGCCCTGGCCATTTTATCCGTTGGCTTGCTTGGTGTTGCCGTATTTCAGGGCGAAATGGTTGGTGCCAGTGCCAGTAACAAAGCCCGGGCCGAAGCGCTTGCGCTAGCACAGGCGCGATTGGAAGAAATGCGTAACTATACCGATGAAGTGAAAAACATCAGTGAGTTCGATTCTTTGTTTACGGTAACCACAGGGTTTACCAATGCGACTTCGCACCAGGGCATTAATGCCGTGTTTTCACGTCAGGAAAGTATTGTTCAGGACAATGAAACCAAACAAATCACCGTCAAGGTGAGTTGGCAAAATGGTTCTGGTGAGCCTGAAGAAGTGGTTATCGAGAGTGAATTAGGTTTCAAATCGCCATCATTAGTCGGCGAGTTGGATGACTTTGACGCTAATGGTCCCATGGTGCGTTCGGCAACCGGTCGCGCGGAGCTTGGTGAAGGTGAAGTAGAAGCTGGCGACGTTGTTGATATGAACATCAACGGTGATTTAACCGGCATATTGGATCGCGGCGATGGTGACTTACGTCTGACCAATGGCGATACAGCCGGTGATGACGTTGTTTTGACGTTAAAAGACGCTTGCGAACTGGATACTAACGGCGATCGTACCGATTTACCCTGTACTGGTTTTGTTGAAATCTCCGGCCGGGTATACATAGATACTGCAACGCAAACCAGGGTAACGCCAGGTGATATCTACGTAAAGGCATCCGATGCGGCATACTGTCAGCGTTATTATTACACAGCCTTAGGTGCGCCGGCACAAGTGGACTCTTCAACTGCTATTGCTCACATCACGACCACGGGCAGCTACAAATATTTTGAATACACCTGTTATTTAGGTGGTGGTTGGCACGGAAATATCGGGCTGGTACTTGCTGGTGGTATCACCCGTAACGATAAAGTCTGTATGGGCGATCCGACGTCGGTGAATCCCTGGGAAGATACAAAAATTGCCGCACGGCGTGTATATCGTGGTATGGCTCATGATTATACGGACGATACTAAAACCACAAAATTAACCGACGCTAATGGCGATATTATTTATTACTCGATTGGGGTGGCCGATGCCTTAGTCTTACCAGCTGAAGGCCAGGCGGGTCATGATTTTGTGTTGGCGAGCATGAACCCCGGTGATAATGATGGCGAATTATGCTCGAGCCGCGGGATTATGGTTCGTGCCGATTCTTACATTGGTGGTGTTGCAGGTGCACTGTTTGCGGGCGTGCCAACCGATTTTTATTGTTTGAATGTTGATTCAAGTTATGTGGATCAATTGAAACTGGATACCTTTGGTTATGGTATTGAAGACTATTGTCCATTTGACCCATCGGATCCACCGTCCGAGCGTCATGAGATTCGCGGTACCGTTAACTTAACCTCTGTCAGTTTCTGGGAAGAAAATGTCTATCGTACCCGGGTTAACACGTCCGATGGTCTCGGCAACTGTCGCCGGGAAGACTGGACCAAATCTGGTGACACGTACAGCCTGCATTATGTTTGTGATATTTATGACTGGGGTAATGGCTGGACCGGATTTGTACAAATCTCGCCGGATACTTCAATCTTCTCATGTACCACGTTAAAGCAAAGCTTTACTGACGTGACCGGTGATCAGACGATAACAGATTTCGACTGTTTCAATGATGATACCGGTAAAGGTACAGTAACCATTTACGGGGATATTGATAAATTAGCAGGGGCTGTCGGCGCCATAACGATTTCCGATGCGACCGGAAGCTGTTTGACTAATTCCGACGGAACCAGTTACTCTTGTACCAGTGCTGAATTTGATGCCGTTAATCAATGGTCCGGAAAGGTAATGTACACTGCGCAAAAGAGCAACCATGACATCTGTGTGGGTGCGCCTATACCAACTCCGACTACACCTGAGAATATTATTAACGGTAAGACCGCCAGCATTGAATTGACAAATGTTGATCGTGGTTTTGTCCAGGTCGATATCAGTGTCGTTGCACGTAACGATGGTTGTCTGTAGGGAGACAAAGAGTGAAAAACAATACGAGTAAAACTCAGGGATTTACCTTAATAGAGTTACTGGTGGTGGTAGCGATTGTCGGGATTTTATCGATGATCGCCTATCCGGGCTATCAGGATTCAGTGCGCAAAGCTCGCCGCAGTGATGCACATTCAGGAATGATGTCGATGATGCTGGCGCAGCAGAAACTTCGTGGCAGCTGCCCATTTTACGCCCAGGCAATTGGTGGTGCGAACAGTTGCGGCGCTTCCGGGGCAGCTACTACAGTAAAAAGCAGTAGTTCCAGCCAGGAAGGCTATTACGCGTTCGCCCTGAGTAATGCGTCAGGCAATAGTTATACCATCACTGCTACAGCCCAGGGCGCACAGACATCTGATACCGGATGTACTAGCATCACCCTGACCGTTAACGCAGCCAACCCTAAGGGCCTGAAAGCTCCGGCGCAATGTTGGTAATCGTAGATTTTGAAAAAGAGTCAGTGAGAATTACTGACTCTTTTTAAGCACATTTCATTCCTAGCAGATTTCATTCCTAGCAGATTTCATTCCTAGCACATTTCATTCCTAGCACATTTCATTTCTAGCACATTTCATTTCTAGCACATTTCATTTCTAGCACATTTCATTTCTAGCACACGTCGTTTCTAGCACGTTGTCACTTCTAGCACGCTGATAAATCAGCTCCTGGCACACGATTAAAAATCGTTCCTAGCATGCAATCGAAGATTGCGCCTAGTTAAGAGCGGGGGTTATGGTGGGAGAGGGAGGTGGAAGACGACTGCCACCTTCCACCTTCCTCTTAGCTTAAGATCTACGTCATTTCCTACTTGATAGGAAATCTTAACCAGAATATAAAGAGCGAGATCCCGGCCGACGCCGGGATGACCAAGGATAAGGCATTTCATTGACACCCATAGTCATCTTTCGACACATCTAGACACCCAGAAACTTCGCAAGCCTCAGAGCCTTCGTCACTTCCTGCCACGACAGGAAATCTCAGGAAATCATAAAAACGAGATCCCGGTTGCCACCGGGATGACAAAGCTCAAGGCTATTCGTTGTCTCCGACGTTAGTCTGTCACCTGGAAACCTGACAACGAGAAGGTTTTCTCACCGACGGAGTCTCCCTCGACGCAGTCTCCCTCTGCAACAGCGTCGATGCATTAGCATCGACGCTTAACTGCTTGTATTCAAACCAACTTCAGTGTTAGTCTAAAAAATAGACAGAGAGTAGTCGTCATTAAATCCTGATAAGAAAAGAAAAAGGATTAGTGGACCCTGAAAAACGGGACCTGTCAGTACAATGGATGTCACCCTTTTAAGGGGTAGGAAAGATGGCTAATAAATTCAATCTAAGCGGTGCAGCCTTTGCTAAGGCTGATCGCCTTGGTCAGGGAGCGTCACCCGTTTCCTGCATTCGCTTTGCGCAAAATTCAACCCGCGAACATGTTCGATTATTAAAGAATATGGCCGCGTTTAGCCTAATCGAACTGATGGTTGCGCTTGCTATCATCGGGATATTAGCTGCGGTCGCCGGTCCCTCATTTGTTCGCAGTATTGAGTCACGGCATTTGGTCGCTGCTACCGAAGATTTATATACCCAGTTACAACTCGCCCGGGTTGAATCACTGGTTCGATCGCAATCCGTGTATGTCAATTTTAGTGGTGTTAATTCAACGCAGTGGGCTTATGGCATCAAGGCAGAGATTGCCTGTGACCCTACAATTGTTAACAACAGTGACGGTAATGCCTGCACGTTAATGTCAGATAATGGCGATGATGTATTTAATGCTGCAGATGATAACGTCCTCAATCGCGTAGACAGCAGTCAATATGATGCCATTTCTCTCAACTTAACCAATTTAACCGGCGCCGGTAATTTTATCATTTTTGATCCTAAGCGTGGAGTTGCCAGTAATCCCATGGTGTTCACTCTGACTAACGCCAGTAATAAATCTACGAAAATTACCCTGTCTAAATTAGGCAGTATTTCTGTGTGCTCTACTCATTTAAGTGATTACCAGGAGTGTCAGGGATGACGTTTCATAAACAGGCAGGTATCACCCTGGTCGATTTATTATTGTCGATGCTGCTGGGTATCGTTGTCCTCAGTGGTGTTATCAGCATTTACGTGGCCGTGGTTAAATCCAGTTCAGATACGTTAAAAAGCAGCAAATTAAATACACAACTAATGACCATTATGTCGGTGATGAGCAATGATATTCGCCGTGCGGGTTATTGGAATGACTTTATTTCTGAGCCTCAAACCAACCCCTTTAGCCAACTTGATGACACTGCTCTTGAAGTGATAAACAGTCCAGCCAGTAATACAGGCTATGCCGATAATACGGACGTAAATGGTGAGTGCATTGTTTACGCCTACGATGAAAACGAAAATGGCGTGGTCGACGCTGATTCAGAGTACTTTGGCTTTCGCTTACTTGACGGCGTAGTGCAAATGCGTGCCAGTGGCACCGTAACCGATGGTGATAATTGTAATAATGGGGTGTGGATGGATCTCAGCGATAGCGATCTTTATACCATTACTCGATTAACGTTTAACCCAAAAAATTCGGCCTGTGTTGACTCATCTGAGCCAAATGGTATTGATGATGATGGCGCCAATGGTATAGACGATGCGGGCGAGGCGGATTGCTACAGTCTGGTGCCCGCCGTAGGAAGTGGTGAAATCACGGTTGAAACCCGGGATATTGAAGTATCACTTGCCGGTGTGTTGAAAAGTGATAACTCGGTATCGATGCAAATTACACAGAGCGTAAGAATTCGCAATGATCTAATCAGGGTGAGGTAATGATGACAGGATGTAACCCTAAGTATGGGAAGCTCAAATCACAACGGGGAATGGCAGTACTAACCATTTCAATAATATTATTGATATTAGTAACTATGGTATCGGTTTATCTGGCCAGAACTGTATTGTTCGAACAAAAAATCGTTAACAACGATTTTCGCGGTAAAGCCACTTTTGAAGCCGCAGAGGCTGGCCTCGCTATTGCACTGGAATACCTTGCTGATGGTATTGATCGTAATAATGATGACGTTATCGACCCGGTATTTGATACCGACAGTGATGGCATCGGTGATTCACCATCAGGAACCGTTGGCACCGCTTTGGTGACCGTTACCGTCAATGAGATAAATGTAGGAGATATTTCTTCGCTTGAGGTTATATCCCAGGCGGTAAGCGATGACCGGTCTTCGACGAGAACGGTTACTGCAACCATGCAGTCTCTAGATCCGTTACCAAATCATCCTGATAATCCATTGACTACTCGAGGCGCATTGGATGTAAATGGCTCAGCAACGGTTCACAACCCGGAAGGGCATTCGACCATCTGGAGTGGCGGCGATATAGATATTGGCTCGAACAACTCGACCGCGACTTTTGTTGCTGATCCTTCTGATCCTGCCTATCCGGGTTGCATGGACATACCAAGAGCCTGTAACGAGATTCAGACTTCCAACAAGGAAACCGTAGGCCTGGATATTCTCGAACATGACAGTGATCTCGCGAATTTAAGCCCTGAGGGGATTTTTGAAAACTTTTTTGGCATGTCGCCGGAAGCGTATCGGGAGTTGATGGCATCGGTGATTATTGATCCCGCAAATCCTGCGGAAACCCGTGAATGCCCGTCAAATACCTATGCCGGTTGTGCACTGAATTCTACAAATCAGGTTGTATGGTACGAGGGGAATGTCGTTATCGACGGCGGTACCGTTGGATGTAGCAGCGCTGTAACCGGCAGTAATGTATGCCCCGATGCCGATGAAGCGCCTTCGATACTGATCATTAACGGTGATGTTGAGTTTAAAGGTTCGCCACATTTTTATGGTGTGGTGTTTGTGATGGGCACCGCGACGGCATCTGGTAACTCAACCTTTCATGGAGCGGTAATTTCGGGCGGTTCATTTAATACCACCAGCGGTAGCCTCGATATTCATTTTAATACTGGGCTGCTTCAAAAAACCCGCAGTAATGGGCCGCGTACAATCGCAGCTGGAAGCTGGAGAGATTTTTAGGAGAACATAAATGACACGGAATAAAGGATTTGGTCTGATAGAAGTTCTTATTGCTCTGGCAATACTAGCGGTTGGCTTGTTGGCCGTTGCGGTTTTTCAGTCGAGCGTAGTGGAAGATAGCAATGATAATAAAGCACGGGCTGAGGCAATTGCGTTAGCACAGCAGCGCCTTGAAGAAATGCGCAACTATACCGGTGACGTTACTGATATTGATGAATTTCAAGATTTGTATGCGCTTACTTTAGGATTCGCCAACCAGACTTCAATAAAAGGCACCAATGCACAATTTTCACGCCAGGAGCAAATAACTCAGGTAGCCGATACCAGACAAATCAGCGTTATGGTGTCCTGGGTGAGTGCCGAAAATGAAACACATGAGGTACAACTGCAGACGGAGCTTGGTTTTAAATCCCCATCAATCACCGGTTTGTTAGGGATGGATTTGGATGACGACCCATTAGTTCGCTCTGCTACAGGACGTGCGGTTTTGGGAGCTGGGCAAGTAAAAGCTGGTGAAATTATTGATACCGATACTAATGGGGACTTAACTGGGTTGTTGGATCGTGGTGACGGCGATTTGCGCTTAACCAATGGTGACGAAGCCGGGGACGATGTGGTGCTAACCCTCGAAGATGCCTGTGAACTTGATGATAATAACCAGCGAACCGGTGTACCCTGTACTGGTTTTGTCGAAATCTCAGGGCGGGTATATATAGATACGGCGACTCAATCTTCACTAAAACCAGGTCAGGTTTACATTAAAGCATCCGATGCAGCCTATTGTCAGCGTTATTACACCATTACGGATGATGAAGGTAATACGACGCCGATCCAAATCGACGAGTCAACAACGACGACCTTGTTAACCCAGAGCGGAGATTACCATTATTATGATTATACCTGCTATTTAGGGGGGGGCTGGCACGGCAATATCGGAGTCATGCTAGCAACCGGTATTACTCAGCGCGATAAAATCTGTCAGGGTGATCCCACCACTCTGGATGAGTTTGCTGATCCAAGAATTGCCGCCCGCCGGGTTTACCGGGGCATGGCATATGCGACGGATAAAAATGGCGATCCGATAGAGGATTTAAGTAAAAAGATTATTTATTACTCGGTCGGAGTATCCGATGCACTTAAATTACCCGTAGAGGGTCAGGCGTCCCATGATTTTGTGATTTCGGATATGTCTCCCGGGAGCAACGAAGGTGATTTGTGTATAACCGAAGGTATCATGGTGCGTGCAGACAGTTACATTGGTGATCAACCGGGCATGTTGTTTGAGGGCGTGCCGACGGACTTTTTCTGTTTGAATACGGATGCTGGTTATATCGATGTGACAAAAATGGACACATTTGGCTATTCTATGGATCCTTATTGTCCGTTTGACCCGAGCGATCCACCTTCGAAGCGTCATGAGCTAACCTTTGCAGCTAACCTTTATACCACCCTGCCATTGAGCCGGTTTAAACCCGAAGCTAATACCTCCGATGGTGCAGGAAATTGCCAGCTAGTTGATTCCAGCACAATTCTTGGTGGCCATCGACTGACGTATAGTTGCGATGTCTACGACTGGGGCAATGGTTGGGACGGATATATTGAGTTTGACGACACTGCCAGCGTTTTTACTTGTGATCGGTATCGACAAACCTTTACCGGTGTCTCAGCTGACGACCAGATCGATAATTTCACCTGCCTTGCGACCGATTATGCCGTTTATGGTGATGTCATCCTGACCGGGGATATTACCGGCGATATCGAAATTGGTTCTCTGGACATCATGTTCAAAGACACGTCGGCAGGCACTTGTTATTTGAGTCAGGATTACTCAACGTATACCTGTCGAACCCGTTCGTTCGATTTAATCTCAACCTGGAAAGGGGAAGTGGAAATCGACAGTTTAACGACTAAAGGTGATGACAAGATAAAAATGTGTGTAGCCGGAATGAATGGGGTTGTCGCAGCCGCCGATAAAGCGGAAGCGCAGGTGAGCAAAGGCGATACGAATTTAGTTTTTGACGCGCTAATGTCAGGTTCTTACACCTTAAATTTACACGCAATCGATGAAAGAAATGATTGTCCGGTAAGTTAAAATGAAAACCTAGCTAACACAAAAAAGCCGCAGATAGCGGCTTTTTTTACTGACAGGAAAACACTCCGTTCGTAGTATTAATACTTTAAGGCTAGAACCAGAGAGCGTTAAGCTTAATCATAAATACTAGGAATCGGTTTACGCTTGTGCTGGGTGCGCAGGTAAATTTCAATTAACGTATCTTCAACATGCGGGCTGACTTCTTTGCCTTCAAGAAAATCATCGATATTATCGTAGCTTAAACCTAACGCATCTTCGTCTTTCTTACCGGGTTCTAACTCTTCTAAGTCCGCCGTTGGTGGCTTGCTGATCAGTTTTTCAGGAGCGCCCAACGCCGCAGCAATTTGTCTTACCTGGCGCTTGTTAAGGCCAAATAGCGGGATCATATCGCAGGCACCATCACCCCATTTGGTATAAAAACCGGTAATGTTTTCGGCGCTGTGGTCGGTACCAATGACCAGGCCGCCGAGGATACCGGCAAGATGATATTGCATGACCATTCGAGTACGGGCTTTTACGTTGCCTTTAGAAAAATCCAGGCGACGATTATCGGCGTTTAATAGACCGGCTTGTTCTAGTACCGTGACGGCTTCTTCATGAATGCCTTCGGCACCGGCAAAAATATTGGTCGATAACACCTGATTCGGCTCGATGAATCGTAATGCCAACTGGGCATCGTCTTCATCAGCCTGCACTTTATAAGGTAAACGCACCGCGACAAACTTATAACCGCCACCATGTTCTTCATTCAATTCATTAATGGCAAGCTGCGCTAAACGACCACAAGTTGAAGAGTCGACACCACCACTGATACCAAGGAGCAAATGATTTAATCCAGACTGGATCAATTGTTCTTTAATAAAGTTTACCCGACGGGTGATTTCGAATTGTACATCAATTTCTGGCAAAACTTTCATTTCAGCAATGATAGCCTGGCGATCCATGTTAAACCTCAATAGCGCATAAAAAGGCTAGTCTACCAATCTGACTAGTGGCAAGCAAGATTGAGGTTTCGGGTTTCAGGTCTAGGTGAGCGAAGGGCCTCAACTTGCAGCTACGAGCACATTACACTCCTAGCACGTTATCACTCCTAGCATGCAATCGAAGATTGCGCCTAGCGAAAGCGAGAGTTGAGGTGGAAGAGGAAGGTGGGTGACGACTTCCACCAGCGAAGCTAGACACTTCCACCTTATTTCAGTTCTTCGTCATTTCCTGCCGCGACAGGAAATCTCAAGAAAACAGTAAAAGCGAGATCCCGGTCTTCACCGGGATGACAAAGTTCAAGGCTATTCGTTGTCTTCGACGTCAGTCTGTCACAGAAAATTGCTCCTGCATTTTCTGCATATAGGCCTTCCCTAGCCATAACCCGGAAACCTGGCAACGAGAAGGTTTTCTCACCGACGCAGTCTCCCTCTAAAACAGTAATGCAGTCTCCCTTTAAGACAGTAATAATGCGAAAGCATTATTACTTAGCCGTTGCGCACCGCGCCGTTTTATCATCTCCTTCGCCACTTAGGTCATAACTTTTACATGCCTGCAGCCATTGCTGACAATCTTCAATATCGTCGGCAACGCATTGGGCGGCGACACAAAAGCCTTTTGGATCCTGTTCGGTGCATTCGACGATGCGAACGCCGGTGACCATATCCCGATCGAAATTAAAGTTATCGGGTTTTGCGGGCGTGTCTTCCACAAAAAAGCTACAGCCGCCAATGAAAACAGCCACTAAAGTCATATAAACCAGGCGAGCTAATGACATGGTATTCCTCCCAGCAGTATTGAAACAATTCAAGTGTAGGTCATCAAAAGGATTATGTTATTTTTGGCTGACGAGTGTTTTACTTTACTGATTCAGGAATTGGCGATAATCTTTATCGCAGAGCAATGTCAAAAAGACATTCGCATGGTTTTGAGCAAGGTTCGGGCAGGAAAGAGCAGAAGGCCCGCAACTTGGTTTAGTTTTCGGAAGGATAGCAATGAAAAAAATTGAAGCCATTATCAAGCCATTTAAAATGGATGATGTGCGGGAAGCGTTAGCAGCAGTCAATATTACCGGTATGACAGTATCAGAAGTGCGCGGCTTCGGTCGTCAGAAAGGTCACACCGAATTGTACCGTGGTGCCGAATACATGGTGGATTTTTTGCCAAAGGTTAAACTGGAAATTGTCGTTGCTGACGACGATGTTCAGCGTTGCATTGATGCCATTATCGAAACGGCACAAACCGGTAAAATTGGCGATGGTAAAATATTCGTAACGGATATCGAGCGAGTTATCCGCATCCGTACTTCAGAAGAAGGTCCGTCGGCGATCTAGTTTAACGAAAACAAAGAATAGATAAAAAAATAGCCGGCATTGCCGGCTATTTTTTTAATTAAAATGAGTTACATACTACTCACTAAAGCATTGTCTGGAAAGTTTAGTGCCAGCACTTGTTTGGCATTACGCTCCAAATCATCCAGGCCTAATTTTTGATAGCACTCAATCATAATTTCCAAGGCATCTTCCACCTGCGCACTTGGTGAATAGAACTCGACGATATAGCGGCCCCGGTTTGCAGCGGCTGCATAAGCCTGGCGCTCCATAAAAAAGCGAGCAGCGGCCAGCTCATAATCAGCCAGTCGACTCTTGATTGCGATCATTCGTGCGCGCGAGTCTGCCGCATACTTGCTATCTGGGTACTTGGTTAATACCGTTTTGAAATCTTTAAAGGCTTCGCGAGCGTGAGTCGGATCTCGATCACTGCGATTTATCCCGGCTAACTCCTGGAATAGATTCTCTTCCTCCGACAAGTTGATTAGACCACGCATATAGTGCACATAATCAACGTTTTGGTGGCCAGGGTTTAGTCGTAAAAAACGATCAACCAGAGCAACACCCTGAGCCGTATCACCCGTTTTGTAATAACTGTAAATTAAGTCCAGCTGAACCTGGTGTGATACCGCACCAAATGGGTAGCGGGAATCGATAGCGGAAAGAATAGGAATGGCTTTCTGGTATAAGCCGTTGTCCAATGCACTTTTGGCATCCATATATAATGCCTGCGCTGATTTGTCGGGGATTTTCTCAACTTCTTTTGGAGCGGATGAGCAACCGGCTACCCCGATGACTACCGTTAATAATATTGTTTTTAAAGCTAACTTCTGCATAGGTTGTCAAAGACCCAGTTAAAATAATTGTGAAAGCCCGTCTCAAAGCGGGTAAAATATAAGTCATTGCATTCTAACCCAGCTAATCTGTATTGCACAGTGCTAATTCATAGAGACCTTAATGGCTGAGAAAATACAACTTCAGGAAGTAGTTCCTGATTCCTGTTTAGGTAAACGCTTAGATCAAACAATTGCGCAAATGTTCCCGGATTTTTCCAGATCTCGATTAAAAGATTGGATTCTGGCCGGCAATGTCAGCGTAAACGGTGAAGTCACCACCAAAGCCAGAGAAAAAATGTATGGCGGTGAAGTGATAAACCTGGATGCTGAAATTGAAGCGGAAGTTCATTTTGAACCTCAGGATATAGAACTCAACATCGTCTATGAAGACGATGATATTCTGGTTATCAATAAACCGGCAGGTCTGGTGGTTCACCCGGGTGCCGGTAATCCAGACGGTACCGTACTTAATGCGTTGTTGCACCATAACCCAGACCAGGAAAACCTACCCAGGGCGGGTATTGTTCATCGTCTGGATAAAGACACCACAGGTTTGATGGTAGTCGCCAAAACGATTGCAGCACAGACGAATTTGGTTGACGCTCTGCAGCACCGGGAAATCACCCGCGAATATGAAGCCATTGCCAATGGCATCATGACTGCTGGTGGTGTGGTTGACGAGCCAATCGGCCGTCATCCTAGCAAGCGAACCCATATGGCCATCACCATGTCAGGACGACCATCGGTGACGCATTACCGGGTTGCGGAAAAATATCGCTTGCATACGCGCCTGCGTTTACGTCTTGAAACCGGTCGAACCCATCAGATTCGCGTGCACATGGCGCACATTGCTCATCCGCTGGTTGGTGACCCGGTTTACGGCGGACGCCCAAGACCACCCAAAAATGCCAGCGAAGAGCTGAGAGAGTTGCTACGTAACTTTAGACGTCAGGCATTGCATGCAACCATGTTGTCTTTATATCACCCGATTACTGGCGAGTTAATGACCTGGCATGCGCCAGTCCCTGACGACATGCAGGAAATAGCCGACGCCTTGCATCTCGATGCTCAGCAGAATATGGTGGAAGAATACTAGAGCGTGATGATCTTTGAAGGTCAATTTTGCAGCGAGTTGTTTGGGATATGGGTAAGGATTTTTCTCTTTAGCGTACTTATTGTACGGTAACGAGAAAAAACGCAGACCAGATTCAAAACAAACGCTGTTCGCAGAATTCAATGGTACGTTTCATATAATAAACTTGTTTGTAGACTCAGTGATTGGATCGATAATGGGCGGTTGTTGAACAAAGTTTGTCCAGCAAAGGTCAACACGCTCTAATAACCAGCATGAAGTGTCGCCTGACAGGGAGTGGGAATTGTTTAACAGCCAACATAGTCTTGACTCGATATTCAACGTAAATGATTCAAATAATCATAGGGTCAAAGCACTAAGCACGACTCGAACCGGGGGAGTGAGCCTTGCTCCCTACGATTCTTTTAATCTCGGCGATCATGTCGGTGATGAGCAGTTGAAGGTAGTGACGAATCGACAAAAACTAACGGCGGCTGTGAATGGTCAATCCATTCAGTGGCTGAACCAAGTCCATGGCGACCGGGTCCATGAGCTCACCGCCTACAGTGCAAAGCCCTATACGGCAGATGCGGTCTATACCCGCTTAGATAATCAACCCATCTCCATCCTTACCGCCGATTGCCTGCCCATTTTGCTTGCTGCAGAAGATGGTTCGGAAATCGCTGCCATCCATGCTGGCTGGCGGCCATTAGCGGCAGGAATCGTGGTTAACACCCTCAATTACTTTCAGTCTCCTGCGACGAATGTTCATGCCTGGCTCGGTCCATGTATTGGCCCGCAAAAGTTTGAGGTGGGAGCAGAAGTTCGCCAGCAATTTGTATTAAATTCAATCGACAATGAGCAGTATTTTGAAAAACAGTCAGATGGTAAATATTTGGCGAATTTGCAGGGTATTGCTACAACGACATTGCAACAACTAGGCGTAATTCATATTACTCGAAGCCCTTATTGCACCGTATCCAATCCAGAGTCATTTTTTTCTTATCGTCGCGACGGCCAGACTGGCAGGATGGCGACAGTAATAACCAAAACATAGCAGTGGTGAAGCTCTTTACTTCACCACTTAAGTCTGCAGGTTTCAGGTCTCAGGTTTCGGAGGGCGAAAGGCCTTTACTTCAAGCTAATTGCACGCTGGCAAGCCCCAGAGACTTCGTCATTTCCTGCCACGACAGGAAATCTAAGCCAAAAAATACAAAGAGCGAGATCCCGGTCGACACCGGGATGACGGAACTTAGACTCTTCGTTGTCACCCTCATCGTACGATTACCTCCAAAATTCGACAGCGAGAGAATTTTCTCCACCTGAAAAGGGTGACCCTGGCAAGTAACCCTTTTCTTCCACCAGCGCAGCTTACCTCTGCAACAGCGCCATTTTGTTAAATGGCGCTTAACATTTTTTTCACCAAGCCATTGAATTTTTGCATATCGATTCATATTTAAACAGTATCAAACGATAAAACCACATTCTAATTGTGGATAATTCAGAGGATTGTTAAATGCGAGTGGATAAATTAACCCAGAAATTTCAGCAAGCATTGGCCGATGCTCAATCATTGGCGCTCGGCCATGATAACCAGTTTATTGAGCCGGCCCATGTAATGCTGGCGTTATTGAACCAAAGCGACGGCTCAACAGCTTCAATTTTCAAGCAGTGCCAGGTTGAAGTGTCTTCCCTGCGAGCGCAACTTAATCAGTTATTGGCGTCCCTACCACAAGTTGAGGGCAGTGGCGGTGATGTGCAGGTTTCACATCAACTTGGTAATTTATTGAATGTTTGTGACAAAATTTCGCAAAAGCAACAAGACAAATTTATCTCATCTGAGACCTTCTTACTGGCGGCACTGCAGGATCAGGGGCATCTAGGTAAACTACTAAAATCCGCAGGCCTGAAAGAATCAGCATTAAAACAGGCAATAGATAAGCTGCGCGGTGGCCAGACAGTTAATGATCCCAATGCCGAAGATACCCGCCAGGCACTGGAAAAATACACGGTTAACCTCACTGAAAGGGCGGAACAGGGTAAGCTTGACCCGGTTATCGGTCGGGATGAAGAGATTCGCCGTACTGTACAGGTATTACAACGTCGCACCAAAAACAATCCAGTCTTGATAGGTCAGCCAGGTGTCGGTAAAACCGCTATTGTTGAGGGCCTGGCGCAACGGATTGTCAATGGAGAAGTTCCGGAAGGCCTGAAGAATAAGCAGGTATTGTCTCTGGACATGGGCGCCTTAATTGCTGGCGCTAAATATCGTGGTGAATTTGAAGAGCGCCTGAAAGCAGTATTAAACGAATTGGCTAAAGAAGAAGGGCAGGTCATTCTGTTTATCGATGAGCTACATACCATGGTCGGTGCCGGTAAAACCGATGGCGCAATGGATGCTGGTAATATGTTAAAGCCAGCCCTGGCTCGAGGTGATTTACATTGTGTTGGCGCGACAACACTTGATGAATATCGCAAATACATTGAAAAAGATGCCGCATTGGAGCGTCGTTTTCAAAAAGTACTGGTTGATGAACCAAGTGTCGAAGATACGGTAGCAATCTTACGTGGCCTGAAAGAGCGTTACGAATTGCACCATAGTGTTGAAATTACCGATCCGGCAATTGTATCTGCGGCCACGTTATCACACCGTTATATTTCCGACAGACAGTTACCGGATAAAGCGATTGACCTGATAGACGAAGCGGCTTCCAGTATTCGCATGCAAATGGACTCGAAACCTGAAGAACTGGATCGGATCGAACGCCGATTAATACAGCTCAAGCTGGAACAAAAAGTGGTTGAAAAGGAAACCGATGAAGCATCCCGAAAACGTTTGCAACTGTTAGAAGATGAAATTTCTGCCAATCAGCAGCAGTATGATGAACTTGAAAAGGTTTGGAAGAATGAAAAGGCAGCGCTTTACGGTACTCAGAATGTTAAAGCGGAATTAGAGCAGGCCAAATTAGACTTTGAAGTTGCGCAGCGTAGCGGTGATTTTGAACGCATGGCGGAATTGCAATACGGCGTCATACCAGAGTTAACCAAACAACTGGAAAGCGCCGAGCAAAACCCGGTTGTCGATATGCAACTGTTGAAGAATAAAGTAACCGATGTGGAAATTGCCCAGGTGCTGTCAAAAGCGACTGGAATTCCGGTGGCGAAAATGCTAGAAGGTGAGCGCGACAAGTTACTGCGCATGGAAGATGAGATTCAAAAACGGGTTATTGGCCAGAGTCAGGCGGTAAAAGCCGTATCCAATGCCATCCGTCGTTCGCGTGCCGGCCTGTCGGATCCCAATAAACCCATTGGCTCATTTATGTTTTTGGGCCCTACCGGGGTGGGTAAAACCGAGCTAACCAAAGCCTTGGCTAATTTTATGTTCGATAGCGACGACGCCATGGTTCGCATCGATATGTCCGAGTTCATGGAAAAACACAGCGTTGCCCGGTTAATAGGCGCGCCTCCGGGTTATGTGGGTTATGAAGAAGGAGGGTACCTGACTGAAGCCGTCAGGCGTAAACCTTATTCGGTGATCCTGATGGATGAAATCGAAAAAGCCCACCCTGAAGTATTTAATATTTTACTGCAGGTGCTTGATGACGGGCGTTTAACCGATGGTCAGGGACGCACGGTTGATTTTCGCAATACGGTTATCATTATGACCTCAAATATGGGCTCGGACTTAATACAGGAGATGGCAACCGAATCCAGTTATGAACAACTGCGAGCAACGGTTATGGGCGTCGTAGGTCAGCACTTTAAGCCTGAGTTTATCAACCGTATCGATGAAACGGTGGTATTCCACCCACTCGATGCTGAGCAAATCCAACAAATTGCCGGTATTCAATTGGAATTACTGGCGAAACGTCTGGAAGAGCGTCAGTTAACGTTGGATGTAACCGATGCGGCAATGGCAAAAATCGCCGAAGCAGGCTTTGATCCCGTGTTTGGTGCCCGACCGCTCAAACGTGCGATCCAGCAACACGTGGAAAATCCGCTGGCTCAGGAAATCCTGGCTGGTAAATTTATTCCGGGGGCTAGAATTAAAGTTGATGCGCGTGACGGTGAAATATTAATTAGTGAGTGATTTATCACAATAGACAGCAACTTCGTTTTCTGCGAGGCGAAGTTGTTGTAATTTCTCTAACGGTGTCAGGACTCGGGTTTTACCGTCTTCGCCGGTAACTTTCACTTTCGGGAAATCGTTAAGAGTGCGTAAATTGCTTTTGGCATTTTCGCACTTTTCCTCGGCTTGCATTGCCAATTTTGCCGAAACCACTTCCGGGCTGTCACCTTCTTTGATCTTACGATCTGGCAACGACGGTTTTGGTTTGTTGTAAGGCGTTTCTATTGTAACTTCCGCATACTCTTTATCAATCGGTTCATGCTGACTGAAGTGTATCTGGCCGTTTTTATCGACCCAACGATATACGGTGACATCTTTAGCGGCTGCCTGAAAACCGATTATGTTCATCAATAGCAAAGCCGAAGTAATTGTTTTTAATCTATCCATAGGGCGACTTCTTATTGTTTATAGCTAACCATCTTGGTCTGGAACGTTTCTTTACACCCTTCTTATAACAAATTTTTTAACGCAAGGCCAAATAAAGAAGGACTCAGGTTTCAGGACTCAGCCAAAACTTTTAGCAACTAGCACGTTTCACTCCGAGCACGCTGGCGAGCCAGCTCCTGGCATGCAATCGGAGATTGCGCCTAGCGACTAGCAAACTGCTTTTTTGGTAACGAGTACGTAAATTCACGGAATCTATTCCGGGTACGCTAATGAAAAGCATTGGCTCCGAGTATGTAACTCGAAGAGTTACTTCGGGTGAAGGCCCTTCGTTGTCAGCCTTTGACACCTTTAGACACCCCGGATAGTTAAGTATGCGATCGAAGATTACGGCTAGCGAAAAGCAAGAGTTATGGTGGAAGTGTGAGGTGGAAGACGGCTTTTCTTTCCACAGCGAAGCTGGAAACTTTCCACTTACACCCGTTTTTAAATACCGTCATTTCCTACTTGATAGGAAATCTCAACCAGAATATAAATAGTGAGATCCCGGCTTTCGCCGGGATGGCATCGGGCACCTAAACTCAAGGCTTTTCGTTGTCACCTTTAGACAGCTTTTGATACCCAGAGACTTTCGCAGACCATACAGTCTTCGTCATTTCCTGCTACGACAGGAAATCTCCACCATAAGATAAAGAGCGAGATCCCCACGTACGTGAGGATGACCTGTGAAACCTGAAACCTGAAACCTGAAACCTGAAACCTGAAACCTGAAACCTGAAACCTGAAACCTGAAACCTGAGCCCATACTCGAAGCGATGTTGTTCATCGCGTACCCGAAATGAATCTTTGATTCATGTACCCGGAGGAATATTAATATTCCGTGCTCGGAGCAAACTTTGATAGCGTACTTATTAATATTCCGTACTCGGAGCAATCTTCGATTGCGTACCTATACAAGCAGACTTTGTTTAAGTCTCTGAGTCCTGAATCCACGGTTTTGTGAACTTTTTTACTCGCCTTAGTTAACCATTTGTTGATGTTGTACGATAATTAAACGAACGATCGGTTTTTTGTGTTTTTTGTTGATTTGGGTGTTGACCGCGACCAGAAAATCCCTAAAATGCGCATCCACTTCCACGGCACAAGTCAACGACTAACCAGGAAGGGTTTTGAAGCC
>NZ_SWDB01000031.1 GCF_005116735.1 Thalassotalea mangrovi
TTCTGCTGGTCCTGGTTCTGCTGGTCCTGGTTCTGCTGGTCCTGGTTCTGCTGCTGTTGCTGTTGCTCTTGTTGCTGCTCTAACAAGGCTTCGACCAGCGCTTTGTTTGCCAGGGCATCTGGGTGGTCGGCTTGCTCTGCCAACACTTGATCATAGGCGTTAATGGCCTCTTCAAAGCGTTGTAATTGTGCCAGGGTATTGGCCCGATTATATTGGGCGTCCAGGCCATCAAGTTCATCAAACGCCTGCAGTGCTTTTTCATAGTCGCCGGCTTTGTAAAGGGCTGAAGCCTGCCAGTCAGGGCGCTCAAACTGAGCCGCTGCTCCGGCATAATCTTCCTCATTAAACTTATCCTGAGCCTGCTGGTCACTTCGCTTCCAGAAATCATCCCAGACCGATGCCTGTACTGGTGTCGGTTGCAATAGTGAGATACATAGTAAGCCCGGCACGGCAAATGAAAGCAGCACCCCTTTGCGGCAATACATAAGTATCATGGGCAGGGCCAGTAGCAGCAGGTAAGGGCCAAACTCCTGCCATTGATCGCCCTGTATTGCCTGCTCCTGCATTTTCGCCGCATCGAGCAAACGCGATGAATCGGTCAGGTCATTGATATCTTTATCGTCCACTCGAATGGTCTGGTAATTGCCGTCGTTGCGCTCTGCAATGCCTGCCAGCAGGCGAGCATTGAGTTTAGGAATGACGATGTTGCCACCACGATCACGCATTAATTCACCATTGTCCAGGGTTATCGGTGCTCCCTGCTCGGTGCCGACTCCAAGAATGTTTATACGGTGCTGGTTATCGCGACCAAATTCATTAAGATCCTGCAAATCATCCATTGCAATACCATCGGTAAACCAATAAATATCGCCTTGCTGATATCCGGCGTTGGTTAGCATGTCATTGGCGAGAATTAATGCTGGATACGGATTAGAGCCAAGCTCGGGCATGATTTGTGGCGTTAACGATGGTAACAGCAGGCGGATATTGTTGATGTCTTCTGTCAGAGGGCTGATTACAAAAGCATCACCTGCATAGGCTATCAGGCCAACATCGCCATCGGCAACCTTTTCCAGTAAATCCAGTGCCTTAAAACGGGCACGGGTAAGGCGGTTGGGCTTGGTATCGGTAGCTAGCATGGAAAATGACATATCCATAATGATTACCGATGCTTTATCTGTCTGGTAGACCGGTTGCGGCAATTTTTTCCAGGTCGGTCCGGCAAGAGCAATGATCAGCAGACTACCCAGAACAAAGACGGGAAGCAGGGCAAGTGGCCTGGCTTTATCATCGCTAGTTAGTAACACTTTATTCAGGTGCCTGGGCACCACTCGTTGCCAGGCAGAATTTGCCAGACGTAGTTTTTTTAGCTGATAAATGACAAACAGTAAGGCAAAAAATGCCAGAAACCAAAGTGGCCGCAGAAAATGAAAATCTTCGAGCATTATTTTCTCTCCGTTTGCCAGTTCAGAAACGACCGGGTGGCGGCCTGCAGGCTGGGTAGCAGGCACAAGAACAGGATGATGCTGAGCATCAGTGCTAATGGATAATAATAAAGGGCAGTTAGTGGTCGCATTTGCTGTTGCTCTTGTTCCACCGGTTCGAGCTGATCTAACAGCTGATAAATATTACTCATTGAAGCACTATCGGTAGCCCGGAAATAACTCCCCTGGGTTTTATTGGCGATATTACGCAGGCTGTCTTCGTCCAGATCCCGTGACGGATTTACCTTGCGGTTACCAAACAATGAACGTTCCATCATCACTTCAGCGCCGATACCTATGGTGTAGATGGTGACATCATTGGCAACGGCAACTTCCAGCGCTTGTTCAGGGGTAATCTTGCCGGACGTGTTTTGGCCATCGGTCAGTAACAATAGTACCCGATTGGAATCTTCCTTATTGAGAAAGCGTTTTACCGACAAAGCAATCGCATCACCGATAGCGGTTTTTTGTCCGACCAGGCCTATCACCGCTTCGTCCAGCATTTGCCGGACCGTGTGCCTGTCATACGTCATTGGCGTCTGCATATACGCATCATCGGCAAATAGTATCAGGCCAAGCCTGTCGCCCTGGCGTCGTTCGATAAATTCTCCAAGTAGCTTTTTCAGCATGACCAGGCGATTTACCTGCCGCCCGTTGAGCTCCATGTCTTCAATCTGCATACTGCCGGATAAATCGACAGCAATCATCATTTCACGACTTTCACTGGCGACAGGGGCGGGCTCCCCCAGCCATTGTGGTCGCGTTAATGCAAGGACAAACAATCCCCAAAGTACAACGAACAAGGGGATCGGCAGGCTGCGGTTATTGGTGATCACCTGACGGGAACCAATTTCACCTAACCGGAAAGGCACTTTCAGGGCGGCATTGGATTGGGTCCTGGCGGGAAGGAGTTTCGCAACTATGAAAGGTAGTGGCAGGCACAGGGCTAACCAGGGCCAGGCAAACGTAATCATGACAGGCCTCCATTGCTCAATGCCTGCGATGAATTGGGAAGCTTTGCCTGCTGACACCATAACATCGCGGCTTTGTGTAATTCAGCGGCGTAAATGTCATGTTCATTTTTGCGATAGTGCTCGACAATCGCATTCTGCGCCAATACTTTGAATTTCGGCTGCACATCATCAGGAAGCTGTACCAGCAGGAAGCGCAATAATGCCTCCCCATGTAATGGGGCCACCTGCTGTCGAGGATAGTAGTGCAGGCAAACCCACTTTAATGTGTGTAAAATTTGAGCGCTGGAGAGTGAACCTGACTTACTCAGGAAAGCCAGCCCCTGACGTTTGACCCGCCAGTAATGTCGATATTGCCAGAATCGATACAGACCATATCCAACCAGGGCAATGATAAGCGTAATGACAATCCACCACCCGGGAGCGAGGGGCCAGAGAGGAATATCTTCAGGTAAATGGATGTCCTTTAAGTCTGCTAAGGGATCCAAGGTACAACTCCTGATTTTAACTGTTGTTCCAGACTTTCGCCGGCGCTAAACGATAAGCATCGAGCGTTGGCTTTGCGAAATTGAGCTTGTAAATCGAGATATCTTTGTTCCGCATGTTGCTGATAGCGCGTTGCGGTTTTTCTATCGCCCAGGGTCAGGCGTTGCTCACTTTCACCATTGTTGATTGCGACCGAGGTTTTTTGCGCTAAGCGCGGTAGTTTGGTTTCCAGCGGATCGAAAACGTGACAGATAACCAGTTCACAATGCTTAGAAATCTGACTTAACGGTTTGATGGCACGGTTGTCAAAATGATAACCATCGGTGATCAGGTAAACCAAAGCACCGGGCCTGGCGATTTGCTTAAGACGCAGGCAGTTATCGTAAAAATACTGGGTATCTCGATTTTCCATGGCCTCAGGTTGATGCATTTGTTCCAGGGCATGTAAATAGTGCAACACACCTTTTTGCCGGCTTTTCGGTTTTACTTCCAGATGCTGTTGCTGGTTAAATACCAGGCCACCGAGTCGATCACCACGTTTACTGGCGTGCCAGGCGAGTAGGGCAGCAATATGCGCCGCCTGGACCGATTTGAACAATAATCGCGAACCAAAATACATGGAGTTACCGAAATCGGTGGCTATCAGTACCGGACGCTCGACTTCTTCGCGAAACAGCTTGGTATGGGTCTTGCCAGTCCTTGCAGTAACGCGCCAGTCGATAGCGCGAATATCATCGCCGTTTTGATAATGACGAACTTCGTCAAACTCCATGCCCCGGCCCTTTGTACGAGCGAGGTAATTACCCGCCAATTGACCGGTGAGCGCTTTTTTCGGTGCCAGGTCGATTAACGACACTTTACTTTGATAATACAGCAATTCATCAATGGATAAATGCACACCATCGCTGGCCAGTGCTTCGAGTTGATGCTCGATCTGGGCATGGTTCAGGGAATCACTTACCTTATTAAACCACATCAGTTATTCACCATTGCATTAACCGACGGCTACAAGATTGAGCACATGATCCAGTACTTTATTGGTGGTGATACCTTCCGCTTCTGCCTGATAGGTGAGCAGTAATCGGTGTCTTAATACATTGTGGAACACTGCCTGAACATCTTCTGGACTGACAAAGTCACGGCCATGAAGCCAGGCTCTTGCCCGGGCGCAGCGGTCAAGGGCTATGGTTGCGCGCGGGCTGGCACCGTAGGCAAGCCAGCTTGCAAGCTGCTCGTCATATTTATCAGGTTGGCGTGTAGCCATGATCAAATCGACAATGTATTGCTCCAATACCGGCGCTAAATAGATTTCCAGCACTTCACGACGGGCTGAAAAAATAGTGTCCTGAGTAATAACAGTCTCTGGCAGACGTTTCTGTTGTAACGCTTCGCCACGATTCAAACGCAATATTTCCAGCTCGCTTTTAGCGTCAGGGTAATCAATCTCCAGATGCATTAAAAAGCGGTCAAGTTGCGCTTCTGGCAGTGGGTATGTGCCTTCCTGCTCTAACGGGTTCTGTGTTGCCATGACCAGAAATAGCTCGGGTAACTGATAGGTGGTTTTACCGACAGTAACCTGGCCTTCAGCCATGGCTTCAAGCAATGCCGATTGTACCTTGGCTGGTGCCCGGTTGATTTCATCCGCAAGGATCAGGTTTTGAAACAAGGGTCCTTGCTGAAACACAAAACTGCCATCTTCCGGACGATAAATATCGGTTCCGGTTAAATCCGCCGGTAATAAATCCGGTGTAAACTGAATGCGATGAAAGTCCGCATCCAAGCCCTCGGCAAGCGCATTGACGGCCCGGGTTTTTGCCAAACCTGGTGGCCCTTCAACGATCAAATGGCCGTCGGCGAGTAAAGCAATTAAAAGATTCTCAACGAGTTCACGTTGACCAATTATTTGTTCACTTAAATGTTCTTTTAATGAGGAAAAGTATTCAACTGCCATAATAATAATTATTTTCCTGAACGTTGAAACGACGACAGTATGAGTACAGTATTTAAACCATCGCCTATTAATTTTAACTAACAGAATATATGGTTACAGGTAATTCGAAATCAAGGCTTTTCATTTTTTTATTTAACCGATAGAATCGAATCACGATCAGGTCAGACCTCTTTGAATAAGGAATTACAATGACATCTATGCAAAGCTTGAAAACAGCTGGCGGGGATCGCGTCGCAATCGTCGCAGGCCTCAGAACGCCATTTGCCAAGCAGGCGACTGCCTTTCACGGTGTACCAGCCGTTGATTTGGGAAAAATGGTAGTTAACGAGTTAATCGCTAAACACGATTTAGATCCCGCTTTAATCGAGCAACTGGTGTTTGGGCAGGTAGTTCAGATGCCAGAAGCCCCGAATATCGCTCGTGAGATTGTGCTGGGTACACAAATGAATGTGTCGACCGATGCCTATAGTGTCTCTCGTGCCTGTGCCACCAGCTTTCAGTCGACCGTAAACGTTGCTGAGTCAATTTTGCTCGGCAATATTGATGTTGGTATCGCTGGAGGTGCGGACTCAACATCAGTAACCCCGATTGGTGTTTCCAAGAAATTTGCCCGTACCTTGTTAGACCTTTCCAAAGCAAAAACTTTTTCCCAACGGATGAAACTGATTTCTTCCTTAAAGTTCAAAGATATTTTACCTGTGCCGCCAGCCGTAGCGGAATATTCAACCGGCTTGTCGATGGGACAAACTGCCGAGCAAATGGCGAAAACTCATCAGATAAGCCGTCAGGCCCAGGATGAATTGGCGCACCGTTCTCATACCCTGGCAGCAAAAACCTGGGCTTCTGGCGTGCTTGGTGACGAAGTGATGACTGCTCACCCAGAGCCATTTGACCGCTTTATTGATAAGGACAATTGCTTTCGGGAAAACTCAGAACTGGCTGGCTACGCGAGGCTACGACCAGTCTTTGACCGTAAGCACGGTTCGGTTACGGCCGCGAACTCAACGCCTTTGACTGACGGTGCTGCTGCAGTATTGCTTATGCGTGAAAGTCGTGCCAAAGAGTTAGGTTATAACATTTTAGGTTACATTCGCTCCTACGCATTCAGTGCCATCGATGTATGGGAAGATATGCTGATGGGGCCGTCGTATGCGACACCAATGGCATTGAAACGAGCGGGATTAAATTTATCTGATTTGGATTTAATTGAAATGCACGAGGCATTCGCCGCCCAGGCACTTGCTAATATCAAGATGTTTGCCAGCACTAAATTTGCCCGGGAAAAGTTGGGCCAGGATAAAGCGATTGGCGACATTGATATGGATAAGTTTAACGTGCTCGGTGGTTCACTGGCGTATGGACACCCATTTGCGGCCACAGGGGCACGTTTGATAACCCAGACTCTGAATGAGCTGAAGCGTCGTGGTGGCGGTCTTGGCTTAACCACTGCCTGTGCAGCCGGTGGTCTTGGTGCGGCGATGATTCTGGAAGTGGAGTAAAGATAATGGACAATAATTCAACATTTACCCTCGAGCGTCAGGACAATGGCATCACATTGTTAAAAATGGACGTGGTTGGTGAAACTATGAACACATTGCGCGCCGAATTTGCTGATGAGTTCTCATCAGTATTGGCAGAGATTAAGGCCGATAACAGTATCAAAGGACTAGTCGTATACAGCGGTAAAGATAATTCCTTTATTGCCGGTGCTGATATCACGATGCTTGATGATTGTGAAACGGCTGAACAGGCGACGCAAATAGCAGCGCAGGGCCAGGCAATCTTTGATCAGATTGAACGTCTTAAAATTCCGGTTGTTGCTGCCATTCATGGACCTTGCCTTGGTGGCGGGTTGGAGCTGGCGATGGCATGTCACCAGCGTATCTGTAGTGACGATAACAAAACGGTACTAGGATTGCCGGAAGTGCAGCTCGGTTTGTTGCCTGGCAGTGGTGGAACCCAGCGATTACCTGCATTGGTTGGTTTACAAAAATCATTGGACATGATGCTGACCGGTAAACATTTACGCCCTAAACAGGCCTTGAAAGCTGGATTAGTCAGCGACGTAGTACCTCGTTCAGTATTGTTACAGGTAGCACAGGAGCTTGCATTAACGGCCAAAAAAGCCGGTAAGCGAAAGGCGCCTTTGGTTGAAAAAGCGCTGGAATCGAACCCCTGGGGACGTAAGCTGGTATTTGATCAGGCAACAAAAACCGTACTCGCCAAAACCAAAGGTAATTATCCGGCGCCGCTTAAAATTATCGATGCCATTCGCGTCGGCCTGGAAAAAGGTCGTGTACAGGGACTTGCTCGTGAAGCGGAACATTTTGGCCGTTTAGTCAAAACCACTGAATCGAAACAGTTACGCAACTTATTCTTTGCGACCACGCAAATGAAAAAAGAAACAGGCGTTGATGGTGTTGAACCGGCTACAGTTAGTCATGTCGGAGTCCTCGGTGGAGGCTTGATGGGTGGCGGCATTGCTTATGTAACCGCCAACAATGCCAAGTTACCAGTGCGTATTAAGGACATTAATCATCAGGGCATCAGCAATGCTCTGAAATACAGCTTTGATTTACTGAATAAAAAAGTTAAGCGACGCTTTATTAAGAAAAGCGAGATGCAAAAGCAGCTCAATATGGTGACTGGAACAACAGACTATAGTGGCTTCGCTAGCACTGATTTGATTATTGAAGCCGTGTTTGAAGATTTGGCTTTAAAGCAGCAAATGGTTGCTGATATCGAAGCAAACTGTAAACCAGGAGTCATTTTCGCGTCGAATACTTCGTCATTGCCGATTCATCAGATTGCCGCGAATGCCAAAGCGCCTGAAAATGTGATTGGCCTGCATTATTTCTCGCCGGTGGACAAAATGCCATTAGCGGAGATCATTGCCCATGAGAGCACTTCCGATGAAACAATTTCGACAACGGTAGCGCTGGCGAAAAAACAAGGCAAGACACCTATTGTGGTAAAAGATAAAGCGGGCTTTTATGTGAACCGTATCCTTGCCCCGTATGTTAATGAAGCCGCTAATATCCTGCTTGCTGGTGAGCCGATTGAAAAAATCGATCGCGCGTTAGTCAATTTCGGATTTCCGGTAGGACCGATCAAATTACTTGATGAGGTAGGTATTGATATCGGAGCAAAAATCAGCCCGATTCTCGAAGCTGAGCTAGGCGAGCGTTTTAAGGCGCCAGATGCGTTCAATAAGTTGATCGATGATAACCGTAAAGGTAAGAAAACTAAGAAAGGTTTTTATCTGTATACCGGCAAAAAATCGAAGCAGGGCAAAGCGGTTGATGAACAGGTTTACAGTCTGTTGGGTGTGGTACCGCAATCAAGATTATCGGAACAGGAAATCAGCGAGCGCTGTGTGTTACTGATGGTTAATGAAGCTGTCAGATGCCTGGATGAAAAGATTGTCCGCAATTGTCGTGATGGTGATATCGGTGCGATTTTTGGTATTGGTTTCCCACCTTTCCTTGGCGGACCGTTCCGTTATTTAGATACCCTGGGGGCGAGAACCGTCGTTGACAAACTTACCCAGTTTAAGTCTCAATACGGTGAGCATTTTGCTCCGTGTGACGCCTTAGTGGCCATGGCGGAAAACGAGAAAACCTGTTACTGATAAAAAATATGCGGAAAAATATTGCCGCATAAGGTTACTGAGGGGGCAAATCTTTGCCCTCTTTTTTTGGCCGCAGCCTAAACAAAGCATTAGGGCCATAAAGCTATAGGGCTTTACGGCTGTAGAGCTTTAAAGTTAGAGCGTTTTTACTTTACAGCTCTAAAGCGTTACAGCTTACAGCTTACCGCTTAAGGCTTACAGCTGATCTTTACACTCTTTAACTAAATGTTAATAGTGGCGGTTGATTGTTTTTGCTACAATGCCGTCGTTTCTTACCTTTAAGTAAAATTATCCCCGTAGGTGTATTAATGGCGTTGTTGTTTTTAGTTATTTCTTTATTGAGTGGATTATTTTTTTATTGTCAGGCGGTTAAGTCTGGACTTGGTTATAAACGCTGGACTGCTGCCGGTCTGATATTTGGTCCGTTAGTGTGGCCAATGTTTACGATGCAAAAGCGAATGGTGATATATCGTCAGCATGGCACATTGTTTAGCCTGATATATGTGTGACCCTGGATCCCAGGGCCCACGTACATGCATGCTTAGTCATTATCTGTGATGGTGTTACGTTTAGTAGCTTATGACCACCATTGATTGGCAGACATTTCCATCATCTCAATTTTTGCCACTGCAGGCTTGCGTGATTTAGTATTAAAAATATTTTTAATCATTTTAATCATAACGTTACTCCTTACGACCACCAGCTTTGCGCTGACATTTCTTTAATTTCGATACCTGAAACCGTCTTTTGAACCTGGTTTTTACTGCCTAAGATATTCTTGATAAATGTGATCATGTTCAAACTCCTTAGGCCTTGATGCGGTTTCTGGTGTTAATCGCAGGCTTGATGCGGATGCGAGTGTTAACGGTAGGCTTGATTCGAATACGTGTGTTTACTGTAGGCTTGATTCGAATGCGTGTGTTTACAGTAGGCTTGATTCGAATGCGTGTGTTTACAGTAGGCTTGATTCGAATGCGTGTGTTTACTGTAGGCTTGATACGAATACGCGTGTTTACTGTGGGTTTGATACGAATGCGCGTGTTAACTGTTGGTTTAATTCGAATACGAGTATTCACAGTATTTTCAATCAGAGGAAGAGTTGGACTCTCCATACTTGGCATTGCTGTGGTAGATAAAACTGCAGATAAAAGTAATGAGCTAAGCATAATAATTCCTAAGTGTATTTTAATTTTTATTAAGTTACGAAATATAATGCTAAAGGCGTGCCAACTTTTTGAAAATCTATAAAATCAATTGATTTTTATTAGGGGTGATAGAATAAATAGGTGATGAAAATGCGGTTGCAATCTATTTGACGCGATGAAAGGGTAGAAATGAAGTGGCCAGAGTTCGCTGGCCACTGTTAGAAGTTTAGTCGGCCGAGTAGGTAGTTGATTCGCGACTAATAATATGTGACAACAGGTATCGGCCAAAATCTTCTGAAGACAATGGCTTCGAATATAAGTAGCCTTGCAGTTGCTCACATTCTTTCGATTTCAGGTAATTCAATTGATATTCATTTTCAACACCCTCGGCAACCACATCAAGACCTAGGTTATGAGCAATCGTAATGATGGTCGCTACCATATTCTTGCCTTGTTCAGACACTTCGATATCATCGACAAAAGCTTTATCAATTTTAAGGGTATTGAGTGGGAACTTCTTCAGGTATGCCAGGGACGAATAGCCGGTACCAAAGTCATCCAGTGATAAGCTTATACCCATTCCCCGCAACCGGTGCATGGTATCGATTGCTTCCTGAGGAGAATTCATCACCGTTCCTTCGGTGATCTCCAGTTCCAGGTATTGCGCAGGTAACCGGGTTTCAGCCAGAACCGATTCTATCATCCGCACCAGATTCGGTTGGCGGAACTGAACCGCCGATAGGTTAACGGCTATGCGCCCATCAAAAATCCCCTTGTCGACCCATTCTCTGGTTGCCAGACAGGCTTTACGCAGGACGCTTTCGCCAATTTCAATGATTTGTCCGGTTTCCTCTGATATCGGAATAAAAATATCGGGGCGGATAATACCTTTGGAACCCGCTTCAAATCGCACCAATGCTTCCATACCACTGACTTTGCCTGTAGTGATATTAATTTTCGGCTGATAGTAGACTGTAAACAGGTCTTCTTTTAGACCATGTCGGATCAGGTTTTCAATTTGCAGTCGTTTAACCGCCTGGGTATTCATTGAATCATTAAAGAACTGATAGCAATCACCGCCTTTGTCTTTAGCATGATACATGGCAGTGTCGGCATTTTTTAATAGCTCGTGAGAGTTCAAGCCATCTTCAGGGAATAAAGCGATACCGATACTGCAGGATAAGGCAATTTCCTGATTGCGAATGTTGTATGGCTCAGCAACCGCTTTTAATATTTCATCGGCAATCGTGGTGATCTCATGAAGATCATTAGTGCCTTCAATGATCAGGCTGAATTCGTCACCACCGAGTCGATAGCAGGTATCCTTTAAGTTACCAACCGTTGCGATTCGCTCAGTAACTTTACACAGTAAAACATCACCAATTTGATGACCCAGGGAATCATTAATTTTCTTAAAATTGTCTAAATCGAATACCAGCAGGGCATGAACAGTTTGCTGATTAACCAATATGGTGTGGTTGGTCTGGAAATATGAGCGATTGGGCAATCCAGTTAAAGTGTCCGTATTGGCTAATTTTCGCAATTCTCGTTCAGTTTCTTTGCGTTTGGTAATATCAGAAAATACACCAACGTAATGGGTAATTTTCTGATTTTCGTCACGAATAACGTCCATGGTGATATCAATTAAATACCCCTGACCGTTTAAGCGCTTGCTCTCGATTTCCCCCTGCCAGGAACCGTGGTGAATTAGATTCTTTTTCAGATTTTGCAGGAAGCTTTGTGGATACGACTTAAATTCCAGTGGGCGGCCAATAGCCTCTGAACGCGTTTGTCCGGTAATTCGCTGAAATGACGGATTGCAGTCAACGGTCGAGAAATTCTCATCATAAACAACGACCGCATCAGAGATGTTGGCAATGCATTTGGCAAATAGTTTCAGGCTTTCTTCGGTTTGCTTAATTTTTGAAATATCTTTGATGGTCCCGGTCATCCGCGACGGGGCATTATTTATGTCTCTTTCCACCACCTTGCCTCGATCCAAAACCCAGGTCCATCGGCCTTGCTTGTTTTTTACTCGGTAAGCAGATTCAAAGTGTTCGGTTTTTTCCGATAAATGATCATCCAAAGCCCGGTTTACGCGGGCTGAGTCTTGAGGGTGAATATTTCCCTTACCATTGTTTTCGGTCTGATTACGTTGGCCGTCCTGAGGAAACTCAAGGATACCCCAGATATTTGAGCGGAACATTTGCCCTGTCTTGATGTTCCAGTCCCACATTTCATCGCCTGAACCCCACAAGGCCAGTTTGAGTCGTTCTTCACTTTCTTTGATTTGCAGATTGACTAGTTGCTTTTGTTGCGCTTGACGGTAGAAATAGTATGCAATCGCCAACAACAACACACCGTAGGTTAGCCAGGCCCAGTTTGTTAACCACCAGGGCGGAAGAATGGTCACAATTAATGTTGGCGCACTTTTGTATTCTTGTGACTTTGAGCTGAAAGCCTGAACATTGAATTCGTAACTTCCGGGGTCAAGCTTAGTGTATGTGGCTCGCTTATTTAGTGAATTTGTATATACCCAGGAGTCATCGATACCTTCCATTTTGTATCGATACTTTACTTCGCTGGAAAACGTTGCGTTTGGTGATGCAAACTCAATGCTAAAAGGAGATTGATCGTACTTTAGGGTTATATCATCTGAAAGGTATAGTTGGTTTATCGTTTGTTGTGTCTCTGTTGTTTCAGTTAGTTTTAATGGCTCCACACGCTCATTGGCTATTAATAAATGCATATTAAGAGGGGTGTTAATGGTCTCAGACTCCAACTTAATATTGTAAGGAAAAAAGCTATTAAAGCCGTTTACGCCACCGAAATAAAATTTATTGTCGCTTGCTTTTAAATAGGAAAATGAAAAAAACTCGTCTGCTTGAACTCCTTGATTTATATGGTAGTTTTCAATTTTTCCGCCGTCGGGGTCTAAACTTGAAATACCTTTGGCTGTACTGACCCAGGCTTTGCCATCGTCATCGGTCAATAGCCCTGCAATCATATTGTTTGCCAATCCGTTACTTTCGGTAAACTGCATAAATGTATTTCTCTGTTTATCTAGAGCGACTACTCCTTCACCATCAAATCCAAACCAATAATAGTCTTTAGACTCCTGAATGACGACGAGGGAATCGCCAGCAAAGAAATCGGATTGAGGAAGTTTCAGTTGTTCGAATTGCTCCGTTTCGATGTTAAACCGATAGACCTCTTGGTTAGCACTGTATGTCCAAATATTAGAATCAATATCAAAATTGATGGTGTACAGGTCATTCACTTTACCTTTGTCTAGAGAAAAGTGTTCGAGAGTCTGTTCACGAGGCGAATATTTGTATATTTTTGATGCTGATGAGCCAAACCAAAATGCACCCTTAGTAAAAATGTAGTCGAGTCGTCCGTGCTGTTCAGTGTATCCCTGTAACCAGTTTTTATGTTCACGAAGTTCACCTGTGTCAATGTTGTAACTTAAAAGGGACTCAATATTTGTGATAATCCAGAGTATGTTACCGTCAGCATGAATCGAGGATATGGTTTCATTTAATTGTACATCAAGTTTTTCGACCGATGTCGAGTTCGCGGGATGATAATAAATACCATTACTTTCAGAGGCGATCCAAATTATCCCATCCTCGGTTTCGGTAAATGCTTTTATGCTTTTTTTATCGTTATAATTACCGGACAAGTGATGAGTAAATAGGGAGGAGATAGAGTTATATCGACTAACGCCGTCGTAAAAGGTCGCCAGCCATAACGAATTGGAATTATCCTGGAATATGGTGAAAATATAGTTTTTAGTTACTTCATTGGCATTGTTAGGCGCGGATTCGAGAAAATACATTCTCTCATCAACAAGGTCTAGCTCTAGTAAACCCGCTTCAGTGCCTATCCAGAAAAAACGCTCATCGATTCGATGAATACTCCGCACCCGATTATTCCCGGGTTCTTGAGTAAACATTTGCGGTAAAAAATATAAAGCTATCGATTTATCAGCATTGACGGCGTAGACACCGTTATCCGTCGCTAACCAGATTTGCTGGTTGAACTCTTTAATCTCAAAAATTGACTGGGCATCAATATCTAATTTCCATATGTTTTCTCCATTTGCCGGAGATACAAAGTCGAGTTCCTTATTAATAATAAATAAGCCATTTTCGAAGGTTCCTAGCCAATAATTTCCACTTTCATCCTGATGAATAGTTTTAATTTCTTTGACCACGGAATTAAAACTTTTGAAGTTTAGTGCGGTAAATGAGTTACGAGCTTCGTTGTATTTATGAAGGCCTGTGGCAGTAGCAACCCATAAATTATTGCTGTTGTCTTCGTAGATACTCCATATGGTATTGTCTTTCAGAGTGTCCTGATTTCCTTTTTCATGGAAAAAATTATCAAAATTATCTTTTTCAGCGTTGTATCGACTCAGGCCATTTGTGGTGCCAACCCATAACCGGTTTTTGCTGTCAACAAACACGGTTCTAACAAGGTTGTTTGCTAATGAGTTGGGTTCATTAGCTTGATATTTATAGTGAGTAAACTCATAACCATCGAAGCGATTAAGACCATACTGGGTAGCCATCCATATAAAGCCGTGTTTATCTTGTGTGAGAGATGTAACGGTACTTTGTGACAACCCCTGCTCTACGGAGTATTGCTGAAATTTTAGAGGAGGTTGTTCAGCATTGGCGATAACACTCAGGCAGAGGCCAAAGACAAGAAAAATGCGTAGGAACAGCTGTACATGCCATGCATGCTTATTTTTATTAGTAAAGTGCACTATAAAACCCTGAAAGCTACAACTCAGTTATAAGTAACATTACATTAACTAAGGGATTGTAATTGAATCGAATCTTTGTTCGATTTTCTGACGTCAAAAATCATCTTAAAACAATTGCATGACAATTAAAAGCAAACGCCTTAATCAGGGGGTTTAAGCCGTTAATATTTATACGGATATTGCTGGTGAAAGTGCTCGATTTCTCGATAAACAATTTGCTCAGGCGGATCCGAGTTCACGTCATCGACAGAGGAATGGCTTGTAAGCACCAGAGGTTTGCACCTGGCTGCTGATGTTAATTGTGTTTTAATGAAAGTAAGCACCTGCTGATCCGAAAGGCGGGCGATTTCATTTCTCAATAGGGTGCGGTTATTGAAATGATAATCATGGTTGCTGATACTGTGCCAATATCTTTGCCCCTTCACCCTTGGGCCGCTATCTTTTTCATCCAGTTGATTTAGCACACCTTGTTTTAATTTTTCCCAACCTGCGATGGCCTTTTTTTCGGAAAATTTCTGAAGAAACTCCATTATTTCATCGCCAAGCTGAACCGAGGGCATATGTGGCGATTGAACATAGCAGGCCAGGCCAGGATACTGATTCATTGTCAGGTAATTGATGCCGAGTAAATACCCGAGCTGCTTTTCGGTCCGTAACTGATGGAAGTAATCTGGCGCAAGTACCTGGCTGGCCATTATTGCCAACGCTTTGGTCGAGAACGCTTTATCGGCCAGGGCAAAATATAAAACGCAGGCATGGTCACTGTCTGCCATAGCAACTGGAAAACCGACTGGGGTCGTTTCAGAATAATTTGTAACTAATGGTTTTACCTGAGCGTTATCATTCAGGGCATGGCTTAAATGCGACTCAATGGCTTTTGCCAGTTGCAAAGCTTGATCAGCAGGCCAGTTACCGTAAGCGAATGCTTCAACATTGATCGTTGAAAACAGCGATGCGCAAAATGCTTTGAACTCATCGAGTCCGGCATGCTGTAAATTGTTGGCAAGATCCGTCGAGTGTGGGCTGTGGGGTTTCAACAGGGCGTTAAGATAGGCAAAAAGCTGGGATACAGGTTTGTTAAGGTGATGGTTGCGCCAGCCCTGGATCAGTTGCTTTTTAAAAAGCTGAAAGCGTTCGGTGGCGAGCGAGTGGTCACAGATTGCCATGAGAAGATTATCAAGCAGTAATGGTTGTTTTTCGCTAATACCACTGATGTGTATGGTGATTCCACCTTGGTGGGCGTACACCTGATAATGAATCCCGGCTAGTTCAGCCTGGTAGTTTTGTTCTTGTACGGATTCCGAAAACAGCTCGACAAACAGGCGCATCATGGCAATGTTTCGTGCCGATTTCGTTGCCATTGGCGATTCGAGGCTGATATAGATCTGGCCCTTTGGGGACCTGAAGCTCTGGTCTTGTTTAAACCAAAACTTTAGACCGCTGGTTTCATAAATACAGTCGGGTTGTGACATCGATTCGCCCGGATAAATTTGCGGGTCACGCACGATATATGGGTTTGCTGGTGGCAGGGTTAATTCGTCGAAGGATGCAATATTTTCCCACCTGTTTAATAAAGCTTTGGGTAAAGCCTTGGTGCTATATGGTGTTTGATACCAGCGACTAACCTGATCGCATTCCAGGCCCGGTCTTATTTCCTGAACCCGCATGTTGTCTGGGGTAAAAAAGTCCAGAAAACGGTTAAGCAGCCCAGGATTGAACGCCTGCATTTTGTAGTCACCGTAAATGTAATCAGCTGGCGGGTAGTGCTGCATATTAATTGCGAGTTGATTGACATTGTCTAACGGTTTGTTGAGCTCCTTGTAACGAAAAGCAAATTCACTCAGCGCTCTTTTTTCGTCAAAATACAGCTGACGAATACCGTCACTGCGCATGAGTTGCAGGTAAGAAAACAACACATCAATGATTTCATGCTGATATTTAATTCCTTTTTCGGTTAATCGAATACTGATATTAAAATCTTTAAAGTTTGAGCCATTGACGCCACCGCCTGATGTCAGGGACAACGCCCAGTTGCGCTTTTTAAGGTAAGAGAGAATACTGCCCGGGCCTTCGTGACCGAGCAGATAGCTCAGGTAGCTGACAGGTTTATTTTCATAAAACGGGTCCAGTCCGGGTAATGCAAAACTGATCACCAGTTTATGCTGTAACTGGTGTGGTGTTATGGATAACGTTAATGCCAGGTGTTCGGGTAAATACAAAGGCTCAGCAATCACAGGTTTTAGCTTCGAGTTACTGGCAATGTCAGTGAAATACTTTTTTGTCCACGACTCAGACACAGCAACTGGATGAGGTGACTCTACGGCCAGTGTCATCAGCTGTGCATGGTAATGCTGGTGATAAAAGTCTGCGACAGCTTGCTGTAAGGTAAACCCCGGCTTATCGCGCAAGGTCTCGAGATTCCCGACCGAGAACTTTCGAAACGGGTGTGCAGGGTTGACGGTTTCCTTATGAACGTCGTAAATGCGTCGCAAATCCTCTTTGAGTTTGAGCTTAAATTCCGCATCGACATTATTGCGCTCACTTTCGATATATTGACGGCTAAGTTCGGGTTCACAAAAAAAGCGGCTAAAGCGGTGCAGAGCCGGTTCCAGGTACTGTTGATCAATATCGAAATAGAAACAGGTGTGTTCGGTTCCCGTCCATGCATTATTGCTACCATTGTGCTGAGTTATGAATTGCTGGTATTCGCCACTATCAGGAAAGCTTTTAGTGCCCAAAAATAACATGTGTTCAAGGAAGTGAGCCATTCCCTGAGCGTCATCGGGATCATCAAAGTGTCCGGTATTTACAACCAAAGATGCCGCAGCGCGGGTTGTCTGGTCGTTTTCTACGACGACGACACGCAATCCATTGTCCAGCACAAAGCTGTGATACTGGCGCGGATCATTTGGGCTCGATTTCAACAAAGTCTCCTGATTCAGTCACTTCTCAAAGAAAAAGATAGTTAACGTCTCTGTTTGTAATGCAAAGTATCTAATAGCCTGTTCCATAATATAGTTTAAAAATGCCAGGAGCATGAGTCTGGAGGAGGGGAAGCGCCCGCATATGTGATCGACTGGCGCGGGCGAGGTGAATAGGGGGTGGCTAACGTTTCAGCTAAGGTTTCAGGGTCAGGACATTGGTTTTTAAAAGGCTGAGGATTTCTTCGGCGGTATTGCCAATGAGTTTACCGGTGATACCTTTTCGGCCTACAGTACCGACGACGACCAGTCCAACGTGTAACTCAGCGGCCATGCTGGGAATCACTTTTTCAGGCTTACCCGCTTTAATATGAAAATTTTCCAGGGCAATACCATAGGTTTTAGCCAGGAAGGTGACTTTATTCCTGATGTCCTGCTTTGCATCGTCCTCAATTTCATCTTTAAATTGAATACCAAAGTCATTAAGGATCTCGGATACCACAGGGGTGTAGCAAACATGCAGAGGTACATCGAAAACGGCAGCCAGATATTTTGAGGTGGCGAGTATTTTCTCGTTCAACTTTTGCTTTTCCGGAGAATCGGTCTGTAAATCAACCGCGGCCAATATACCGCTGCGTTTTCGCCATTTTTTCTCGGCGACAATTAACACCGGGGCCGGGCATTCGCGGATCAAGTGCCAGTCCGTCGGTGTGTAAAACATGGTTTCTGAGCGATGCCCGGTTTTCAACACCATATCGGTATTATTCTGTTGCGCATAATGGCTTACCCAGGCGTGCAGGTTTTCTTCCCAGATAATTTCGAAGCTATAGGGAATTTCGTCCTGCAGTATGTCCTGTAATTGCTGGCTGGCTTTGTCGTTGAGTCGGGTCAGTAATGATTGTTTCAATGCATCGCCTTTGCTACCCAGACCACGCAAATCTTCATAATAAAAGTAGACGATGTGCAATTTTACATCATCGCTAACTGATAGTTTCTTAGCCTGCTCAATAGCGGTGCTAGTTTCGAAGTTTGGGTCGGCAACCACCAGGACATTACGCATGGGCATCTCCGCAAAATAGTCATTGTTTTGCTAATCATAATATTTTTTTTCAAGAATGCTTTGATTTAAATCAGCATTTTTTCGCTAATGATTAACTAAGGACAGCTTCCCTGATATTTGCTGTGGGTTAATTCGGTGGTTTAAATTAAATGCAGTTTTTTCTCTAACCTCCATTATCTTGACTATATTTTTAAGAAGTGACGGCCAATGATCTGCTACAGGTTCGCCGTGATGAGATTTATCAAACGCAGCTGCTGATTCCGTTGCTGCGGGTTGTTCTGGTGCAGGAAGTAAAGCCAGACACACAAAGACAGTATCCCTCTTATAAAATGGACAGATTATGAAATATTTAGTAACCGGCGCAGCAGGCTTTATTGGTCACTTTGTGGCAACTCGATTATGTGAGCAGGGACATCATGTGGTAGGCCTGGATAATCTAAATAACTATTACGACGTCAACCTAAAGCTGTCGCGGTTAAAAAAACTGCAATGTTTTTCCAGCAAACAACAATCTGGCAGCATGGTCGCGGGCTCTGATATTGTTACTCAGAGTCACACATCAGCGGGCCAGTTTGAGTTTGTAAAGCTTGATCTTGAAGATCGGGAAGGGGTGGCAAGCTTATTCGCCACCCATAAATTTCAACGCGTGATACATCTGGCCGCACAAGCCGGAGTTCGCTATTCCATTGATAACCCCATGGCTTATGCCGATGCCAACTTAATTGGTCATCTCGCGATTCTAGAGGGGTGTCGTCATCATCAGGTGGAGCACCTGGTTTATGCTTCATCCAGTTCTGTTTACGGATTAAACGCCAAGACACCATTTGCAACTTCTGACAGTGTCGATCATCCCGTATCCCTCTATGCCGCGACTAAAAAAGCCAACGAGTTGATGTCGCACAGTTATTCACACCTATATGGTATACCTACGACGGGATTACGGTTTTTCACAGTATACGGCCCTTGGGGGCGTCCGGATATGGCGCTGTTTAAATTTACTAAGGCCATGCTCGCTGGTGAAGCCATTGATGTATATAACTATGGCGATATGAGTCGAGATTTTACTTACATTGACGACATCGTTGAGGGTATACTGCGCGTTCAAAATCATATTCCGACCCAGAATAGCACCTGGACAGTAGAAGCTGGCTCAGCAGCAAATAGTTCTGCGCCATACCGTGTTTTTAATATCGGTAACGGTAACCCGGTGAGCCTGATGGATTTTATCAAGGCGCTGGAGCAGGCACTGGGTATGGAAGCGACAAAAAATATGTTACCCATGCAACCCGGAGACGTGCAAAAAACCTTTGCAAACGTTGACGACCTGTACTCAGTTACCGGTTATCGTCCGCAAACGTCAGTGGTTGAAGGGGTGGCAAATTTTGTTCGCTGGTATAAGGAATATTACCAACACGTGAATTAATTTAATCTGTAATTGTTATCATATGGCATTAATTCCGTGGTAAAAACATAACAAAGAAAAACGCTAATAAGGATGCAATATGTCTGACACTGCAGGAAAAAGTATTAGAAAAGCAGTTATTCCTGTCGCTGGATTAGGAACCCGGATGCTACCAGCCACTAAGGCTATCCCAAAAGAAATGCTGCCAGTGGTTGATAAGCCATTAATCCAATATATCGTCAATGAATGTATCGCAGCCGGTATCAAAGAAATTGTCCTTGTTACCCATTCGTCCAAGAATGCCATCGAAAATCATTTCGATAAATCATTTGAACTGGAAACCTCATTAGAAAAACGCGTTAAGCGAAAATTGTTAAATGAAATCCAGGCCATCTGCCCTAAGGATGTGACTATTATCCAGGTGCGTCAGGGCGAAGCGAAAGGGCTTGGCCACGCAGTATTAAAAGCCTTGCCTATCGTTGGTAATGAACCTTTTGTTGTTGTCCTGCCGGACGTACTGATTGACGATAGCTCGTATAATCCGAAAACGGAAAACCTGGCAGCCATGCTTGCCCGTTATCAAGATACCGGTAATAGCCAGATCATGGTTGAACCCGTTCCAATGGAAAAAGTCAGCTCTTATGGCGTGGTGGACTGTAATGGTCATCAGCTGGCTGAAGGTGACTCGCAAGCAATGTCAGCGATTGTTGAAAAGCCTGAAGTTGAAGAAGCGCCTTCCAACCTTGCCGTTGTTGGCCGTTATGTATTGTCGCAAAATATCTGGCAGCTGCTGGAATACACGCCACCGGGTGCTGGCGATGAGATTCAGTTAACGGATGCCATTGCCAGTTTAATGAAACTGGAAACGGTTGAAGCATTCCACATGACGGGTAAATCCCACGATTGCGGGTCAAAGATGGGCTACATGAAAGCCAATGTGGAATATGGCTTACGTCACCCAGAACTGGCTGATGAATTTAAACAGTATTTGCAATCGGTACTTGATAAGTAATCGGGCATTAATTTGCTGATTAATGAAAGGCTCAGAAGTTATCTTCTGAGCCTTTTTTGTTCGTTGATATCATTATTAATAATCAAATTGATGTTCACTGAACAACTGCTGTGCCTGGTGCCATACATCACCCACGCGACCACCGCCAACCGGGTTGTTGTCGATGGAAATGACCGGCGCGACCTGCTTAGTCGAGCTGGTGATCCACACCTCATCAGCATTTAATACTTCTGCTTTACTGACTGACCTTTCTTCAACCGTAAAGTGTGAATATTGTCGTAATACATCGAGTAAAATCAGTCGGGTAATTCCCGGCAACAGTTGGCTGTCCAGGGGCGGCGTGGCGATAACTTTGCCTGTAACCACAAAGGCATTACATGCAGCGGCTTCTGTCAGCATATTGTCCTGGTTAAACAGCAATACCTCGTCAAAACCTTCTTTATATCCTGTCTGAAAATGCATGACATTACCAAGCAGCGCCGTAGATTTAATATTGCAACGTTGCCAGCGTAGATCGGATAAGGTTTTTACCCGGTAGGCTTTTACTTTCTCTTTATCGGCGACTGGAGCCGGGGGAATCTCAAACGCATAAGCGAACACGGTGGGTTCAATATCGTCTGGATAGGCATGATAACGAACCGGACTTGTTCCCCTCGAAACCTGTAAATAAATCCCCAGGTTGCCATTACCATTTTTCTTAGCGAGTTGCTGACAAATATCCCGCCATTGTTGCAAGCCAATTGGCAGGTTTATTTCAATCTCGGCCAATCCTTGCTGTAAGCGAAGTATATGGGGCTCGAACCCAACAAATTTGCCGCCATAACTGGGGATAACTTCATAGATGCCATCACCGAATAAAAAGCCTCTATCCATCGGCGAGATTTTTGCCTGTTCAGAAGGCATATACTCACCATTGAGAAATACCCAATTCATATATGTTTCTACCTTAATTGTTGTGCTTTTTGTTCCGCGATAAAACGCTGACAAAGCACTGAGATTTGTTGAATGACATCGGCACCAGCGCTGAAGCATAGGCTATCTTCGGTTAACTGGTTTTTACGGGTAACCCCATCGACACTGCCTTTGGCTGACAGAAACTCGAGTAGCGACTTTACATCAACTGTCGCCAGTAAGTCCTTGTCGTGCCAAATGCCCAAAAACGCGATTAATCCGTACGCTGCCCAATTGGATACGTCAGCAATTAATAACTCATCACATTTGGTTACCGACGGAATGATTTGCAGGCCAGCGATATGCTTTGCGACATTACCCATGCCAATTTCATTACCACCGTCACCAATCGCAATCGTGGGGCATCCAGCGAGACGCATAAAGTCATCAAACCTGGCGCATCGATGCGAAATATTTTCGCCACGCATATTTCGATAGGTGTCGTCGGCGGTAAGTCCGGGGCGTTCAATGGCAATAATCAGCTCGGGCTTGATTTTATCAACAACCGCTTTGATCTGTAATTCCTTTCCAGTACCAAGAGGAATTTGTTCACAGTGATAGCGATCTTGCAGGGCCTGATATAAAGGATTAGCAAACACCATTACAACCGATTTTCCCAGCGCCTGCAGACTTTCGTACAATGCCAACGCACCAACCGGACCATCAGTTTCAAACGTGTCGGATACCGGAAATCCGGTGGTAATTACTATCGTGCCCTGACACTCATCAATACGTTTTGCCGCCCGCATTACATAACCAGGGTTAAGAAACTGCTGGACATACTTCATTTGCCTGAGGTCTTTTGCAACCAACAGATCTTCTATTTCCTGGCTAAGTTGTTGTGCGGCCGTGGTGCTCATCGGGTCACTGCCTCTTTAATAAACTGAATTTTCTTAAAACGTGACTGCGCTAAATGTAATTCATTGTGGGCATTTTCAATGCTAATCGGTTCAAATCGAATGCTGGCTCCTTGCTGGCATTGCCCTAATTTATCAGCATCTAAAGAAAATACTGAGCCGATTTTCGGGTAGCCACCTATGGTTTGTCGGTCGTTTAACAAGATTATAGGTTGCCCATCAGCAGGAATTTGTACGGCACCATAGGCAATACCTTCACTGAGCATGTTGGTTTTCGGAAATTGAATTTCAGGGCCGATCAGGCGGTAGCCCATACGATCCCATTGACTGGATACCTGATATTCGCTGCTGAAAAAACGACGTCGTTCGCGCTCTGAAAATTGTTGGTACTGGTAGCCGGTGATAACACGAAGTGTCAGCGATGTTGAATAGTGGGGCACGGCATCGTCAGGTAATCGATTGGTATGGGTGCATTGCACATTAGTTATCGGCAGCCAGTCACCTTTTTCTAAGGTAGTGCCATTTAGTCCGCCAATATGCTCCCTGACGACCGTCGAACAGCTACCAAACTGCTGCGGGATTTGAATCCCACCTTTAACCGCTAAGTAGGCTTTGATGCCATTACGACTATATCCGATTTCGATAAAATCGCCTTTCGATACGGCAATACTGCGCCAGTTACCGACGATTTCATTATTGATTTTAATTTCCACATCAGCACCGGTAATCGCAATGCTGGTGTCGCAGCTGCTGTGTAATTTCAATCCACCGTAGGTGATCTCTAATGCGGCGCAGCCCCTGGGGTTTTCCAACAATCGATTGGCCCAGTAAAATGCCATGCGATCGGCAGGACCACCTGTGGTCAGGCCGAGACTGGCTTTACCGATTCGGCCAGCATCTTCAATCAATGTGTGCATTCCAGGATGCTCGATGTACAAGCCGTTCATCAAATTTTACCGCCTAAAGCTAAAAACTGCTTTTCGCCAATGGCGTTAAAACGCACTTTATCACCAACAGCGACTGGGATTGGTGGTTGCTGGGCGGGATTAAACATTGGAATTGGGCAGCGACCAATGATATTCCAACCGCCCGGCGAAGTTTGAGGATATACGGCTGTTTGCTTATCGGCAATGGCAACCGAACCTCGGGCAACGGCGGCGCGCGGGGTGGCAAGCCGGGGCATTGCAATTTTATCACTGACCTCACCGAGATAAGCAAAACCCGGGGCAAAACCAATGGTGTAGACGTAATAGTCCTGTTGTTGGTGCAGTTCTATGACATCTTCAACACTTATGCCCTGGTGATCGGCAATGCGCTGTAAATCCGGACCTACCGATGTATGGTAATACACCGGTAAGGTAATGGTGCGGCCAGATTCCTGCTGATCTAAATACACGCCATTGAGTAAATTTTCTAACTGGGTAAGGATATGGAAGTGGTCGACCTTCCAAATGTCATAGGTGATTAGCAGGGAAGCATAGGATGGAATGGTATCGACAACCAGTGCGCCCAGTGATGAGCGGATTAAAGCCTGAGCCTTAGTTATCGCCGCACAAAGCGTTGGCGTTATTTGTACCTGCTGGCTGGCATTACTGACGCCAAAATAGATGATCAGGGAATTCTCTGATGCCACTTCCACATAAAATTGCACTGGCTTTGCCTTGGTGTGCTGGACAGCTTGTGAGTCAGGCGTTAGCGACATAGGGCTTTTATTTCCTTAACCAGGGCGACAGCTTCGATGTTATCACCGTGCACACATAAGGTATCGGCTTTGAGGGTCAATCGATTGTCGTTATTGGAAATCACTACCCCTTCGGTAATCAATAACGTTACCTGTTCTATTACCTGCTGTTTATTAAGTACAGCACCGGGTTCAGTGCGTGGCGTCAGACGTCCCTTGTCGGTATAACGGCGATCAGCAAAGGCCTCGAACAAGAGGTCAACTGAATATTTGCTGGCAATATGTTGGTATCGCTCGTTATCGGCAGTGGATAAGATCATCAGTTTTAAAGGCCGGTAATAACGATCAATACTTTTTACTACCGCACTAAATACCTCGTCGTTTGCCATCATGTCGTTATATAAGGCACCATGAGGTTTAACGTATTTGACCAGGGCTCCTTGTGATTGCGCCATACCGTCGATGGCGCCTATCTGATAATGCATCAGATTAATAATTTCCTGCTCGCTGTGTTTAATTGAGCGACGTCCGAAACCAATCAGGTCATGATAGGAGGGGTGGGCACCAATAGTGACTTTGTGTTGTATCGCCAAAGATAAGGTCTGTTGTAATGTATTTGGGTCTGAGGCATGAAAACCACAGGCAATATTAGCCATATCAATATGTGGCATCACTTCGTCGTCCAAGCCCATTTTCCAGGCCGCGAAGCTTTCTCCTAAATCACAATTTAATTTCATCGTTAACGTCTCTATCCACACTTTATTCTACAAAACTGACAACTGACTATTGCGAATATCGGTGATCAGCATACAGCCGGGACTGTGAGTGATGCTGATTGCTGGTTTAGCATTACTGATGGCTACCTGCGGCGTGACACCACAAGCCCAGAACACCGGCACTTCACCAGGCTTTATCGTTACCCTGTCACCATAATCCGGATTATCTATGTCATAAATACCAATAAGTTCCGGATCGCCAAAATGCACTGGTGCGCCATGAACGTTTGGAAATCGGCTGCAAATCTGGATCGCCCGAATCGCATCGCTGGCTTTCATTGGCCGCATACTGACAACCATGTTTGCACTAAATGCGCCGGCGGGTTTGCAAGCAATGGTGGTGTTATACATAGGAACATTGACACCCTCAGCAATGTTGCGAATTTCGATGCCGTCGTCGATTAGGGCTTCTTCAAATGAAAACGAGCAACCGAGCAAAAAGCTGACAAAATTGTCCTGCCAAATATCCTGGACGTCATTAACCTGCGCGGTTAATTTACCGTGTTCAAACACTTTATATTGGGGAACATCGGAGCGAATATCGACATCCTTTCCCGCGCCACTAATCCGTGGATTACCCGGCGCATCGGACATGGCTACCAGGGGGCAGGGCTTGGGATTTTTTTGACAAAACAGCAGGAAATCTGCCGCCAGCTCCTGTTCCAGGATTACCAGGTTACACTGCACATAACCTTTTGCCAGTCCTGATGTGTGAGAGCGGAACAGATCGTTTCTTATTGCCTGGCGAACGTCGCGGGGACTGGACAGGGCATTGAGCGTATTTGCAGTTTTAGGTTCGGACATGGTGCAACGATTACCCGTGGTTTGTTGGCTAACTCTATATTTTAAAGCGTTTTTTAGCAAATTAGTGATGGCTTGTGGAAATATATCAGAATATATTATTTGGTAAAATGAAAATGATTGAATAATTTATTATTTTTTAAGGGCGAGATCGATTGCTGGAAGTTGTGTTCGTGGTCCGTGTGTTTTGAATTTGTCATCTTCACTCGCTTCCTAAACCTGTGATATTCTTGGCCAATATAATTATCTGTGCATTTACTGTTATGAAACTTAGTCCGTTAGTTCAGGAACTTATTGATAATCTCAAGCATTTACCCGGTGTTGGGCCAAAATCAGCACAGCGCATGGCGTTTCACCTGCTGGAACGAAATCGCAAGGGAGCAACAAGGCTGGCAAATGCTATGGCGAACGCCATGGAGCAGGTAGGTCATTGCCGTGGTTGTCGGACATTCACCGAGTTAGAGCAATGTGATATCTGTGCCAGTCCTAAGCGACAGGCGAGCCGTTTACTATGCATCGTTGAATCGCCATCGGATATCCTTGCTATCGAACAGACCGGCGAATTTGTTGGCCGCTATTTTGTGTTAATGGGACATTTGTCGCCAATCGATGGTATTGGTCCGGAAGAGTTAGGCCTGGATCAGTTGCAAAACCTATTGGCCAGTGGCGAATTTGATGAAATGATCCTGGCAACGAACCCCACGGTGGAAGGGGAAGCAACCGCTCACTTTATTGCCGATTTAGCGGGTTCTTACGATGTTTCGGTATCAAGAATCGCCCACGGTGTACCTGTTGGCGGGGAATTAGGTTATGTCGACGGTAACACCCTGTCGCACGCATTCTCTGGCCGAAAAAAACTGTAATCTTAAATCAAGGGGTCAGAGTTGTTGATCTAAGATCAACAACTCTGACCCCTTGATTTTTTCTGCAAAAAATTTCTCATCAACTCTTTAAATCCTTTTTCCTATCCCCACATTGATATCTATAACAACTGCCTCGGCAACAACAATCGACATATAGATTAGGAGAAACGTGTTTATGTCTGATTCAAGTCATAAAGAAGTTCACGGCTTTCAAACTGAAGTAAAGCAACTACTGCAATTGATGATCCACTCCTTATACTCCAATAAGGAAATTTTCCTGCGCGAACTGGTTTCCAATGCGGCAGATGCGGCTGATAAATTGCGCTTTAAAGCATTATCAGATGCCAGTTTATATGATGGCGATGCTAACCTGCGTGTTCGTATCAGCGCCGACAAGGACAACAATACCATCACCATTTCTGACAATGGTATTGGTATGACTCGTGATGACATCATCACTCACTTAGGTACCATTGCAAAATCCGGTACTGCCGATTTCTTCAGCCGTTTATCGGGCGATCAGGCGGCTGATTCGCAATTGATTGGTCAGTTTGGCGTTGGCTTCTATTCCGCCTTTATCGTGGCTGACAAAGTTGTCGTGCGTTCTCGTGCCGCAGGTGTTGATGCTGATCAGGCGGTCGAGTGGTCTTCTAAAGGTGAAGGTGACTTTTCGGTTGAAAACATCGAGAAGTCCAACCGTGGTACCGACATTATTTTATTCCTGAAAGAGGACGAAAAAGAGTTTTTAGATGACTGGCGCTTAAAGTCAATCGTAACTAAATACTCAGACCATATCTCGATTCCTGTTGAAATGTTGACCCCGGAAGTGCCTGAAGTTCCGGAAAGCAAAGGCGAAGACGGTGAAGTTATCCCAGCCGTTCCGGGCAAACCATCGCAATGGGAAAGTGTTAACAAAGCGGAAGCGCTATGGACTCGTGAAAAGGCTGATATCAAAGACGAAGAATACCAGGAATTTTACAAACACGTTTCCCACGATTTTGCTGAGCCATTGTTATGGGCTCATAACAAGGTTGAAGGTAGCACGGAATACACCTCGTTGTTATATATCCCGAGCAAAGCACCGTTTGATTTATACAACCGCGAGCGTCAGCATGGTTTAAAACTGTATGTGCAACGTGTCTTCATTATGGATGATGCAGAGCAATTCATGCCGACCTACCTGCGTTTCGTAAAAGGTTTGCTGGATTCTAACGATTTACCGTTGAATGTATCTCGTGAGATTTTACAAGACAATAAAGTTACCCAGGCAATGCGCAAAGGTTGTACTAAGCGTGTATTGACCATGCTTGATCGCCTTGGCAAAAATGATGCGGACAAGTATCAGACGTTCTGGAACGAATTTGGTCAGGTGATCAAAGAAGGTCCGGCAGAAGATTTCGCCAACAAAGAAGCGATTGGCAAGTTACTGCGTTTTGCTTCAACACACAATGATACCTCGGTACAAAATGTGTCGTTAACAGATTACATCGAGCGCATGAAAGAAGGTCAGGACAAGATTTACTATGTTGTTGCTGATAGCTTTGAAGCGGCGAAAAACTCGCCACACCTGGAAGTGTTCCGTAAGAAAGGCATTGAAGTGTTGTTGATGTCAGATCGCATCGATGAATGGTTGATGAGCCATTTGACTGAGTTTTCTGAGAAACAGTTCCAGTCGGTCACCCGTGGTGGTTTAGACCTGGGCGATATGGATGATGAGCAAAGCAAAGAAGCTCAGCAACAACTGGAGAAAGAATTTGACTCGGTTGTGACTCGTTTGAAGGAAAGTCTTGGTGATAAGGTTAAAGATGTGAAAATTTCACAGCGCCTGACAGATTCACCCGCGTGTATCGTCACTGACGAACACGATATGAGCTCACAAATGATCAAGTTGATGCAGTCGGTCGGGCAGGAAGTACCAGAGTCCAAACCGATTTTTGAAATCAATGCCGAACATGATTTGATCAAGCATGTGGCAGATGAGGCTGATAGCGATAAGTTTGCTGAGTGGGCACAAGTTCTGTTTGAACAGGCGATGCTGGCTGAGCGAGGCAGTTTAAAAGACCCGGCATCTTTTGTCGCTCGTCTTAACAAACTGATGTTAAGCCTGACTCACTAATTTTATTCTTTTTAAAGCGAGTAAGTGTTGAGCTTGCTCGCTTTCTTTTTTCTTAAAACCCCAATCTTCGTTTCGAACGCCTGCGTGCAACCACATTTAATGCCCCGTTTACGCTCTTCGACGAGCGGTTAATCGTTGCCTTTTTTGTGCATTTATTTTCACCACCGCCCTTGTTTGCACTGTCTCATCCAAGTATTATTGAGCCTTTTAAAATATAGCGTCACCCCATTTTCTTTGTGGTGATGAAAAAATTTAATCCGAAAAACACTTAGGGTTTAGCAATATGCGCATTATTTTATTAGGTGCACCAGGTGCCGGTAAGGGAACTCAGGCACAGTTTTTAATGAACAAATACGGTATTCCACAAATTTCTACCGGTGATATGCTGCGTGCAGCCATCAAAGCCGGAACTGAGCTTGGTAAGCAGGCCAAGCAGGTAATGGATGCTGGTCAGCTGGTTTCTGATGAATTAATCATTGGCCTGGTAAAAGAGCGAATTGCTCAACCGGATTGTGAAAATGGTTTCCTGTTAGACGGTTTCCCACGCACGATCCCACAAGCGGATGCAATGAAAGCAAACGACATTAACGTTGATAGCGTCATCGAGTTTGATGTGGCTGACGAAGTTATCGTTGAGCGTATGGGTGGTCGTCGTGTTCACCCAGGTTCTGGTCGCGTTTACCATATCGTCTACAATCCACCAAAAGTGGAAGGTAAAGACGATGAAACCGGCGAAGAACTGGTGATTCGTCCGGACGATGAAGAGACAACGGTACGCAAGCGTTTAGGTATCTACCACGAGCAAACTAAGCCGCTAGTTGATTACTACCAGGCGGAAGCCAAAGCGGGTAACTGCCAGTATTTAACCATCGATGGTACTCAACCGGTAGAAGCGGTTAGCGCCATTTTGGCTGAGAAGCTTGGTTAAGCTGTAGCCCGTCATTCGAAAAAGCCACCAACCGGTGGCTTTTTTTGTTTGTAGCATAATATTTCGAAACCCCATCTCATTGTTCGTGTTTCGAGACGAATCGCTTTTCGTTATACTGGCGACAATTGCTGCCCCATGTGCGTCTATTATACCAATCACATTAAGTTTGTGCTCAACTCAGAGTTAGGGGAGAGGTTTAGTTACAACACAGATTTCATTGATATAGTCATTCTATATTAATGAAATATAGGGCCGTAAATGGACCTCTGGTAAACTCCCTACGGGTGAGTTTTAAAGGCGTTTATCCGGCGTTACTGATTTTGACAATGGAGTAACCATTCTCTGCAATCAAAGCCTTGTCTAAACGCCTTTAAATTCTCACTGAGTGAGCAATAATTTAACGTGATTGGTATTAAATGAAAACAACAAAATCCGTTTCACAGGCATTCTCTTCAACGGGGCCCCTGGCATCGGCGATCGCCGGATTTAATCCCCGACAGGCCCAACTCGATATGAGTCTGGAAGTAGAGCAGGTAATTGCGGATAAACAAACTTTGTTGGTGGAAGCGGGAACCGGAACCGGTAAAACTTTTGCGTATCTGGTGCCGGCATTTTTAAGCGAACAGAAAACCATCGTATCAACGGGAACCAAAACTCTTCAGGAACAACTGTTCCATAAAGATCTGCCGTTGGTAAAAAAAGCCCTGGACAGTACCTTAAAAATCGCACTGTTAAAAGGTCGTAGTAATTACTTATGTACCTATCGTTTAGAAGAGAACTTTTCCAGTCAACCACACAAACGCAGACAAGCCGCGGTACAGCTCGATGCCGCTGCGCTCGCTGATCTGGTCAAGGTACGGCAATGGTCCAGTCATACTCAATCCGGCGACCTCGGGGAATTAACCGACGTTGCCGAAGATTCGGCGATTTTTCCTCAAGTAACCTCAACCACCGATAATTGTCTCGGGCGACAGTGTCCCGATTATGAAACCTGTTTTTTAGTTAAAGCTCGTGAACGCGCTATTGAAGCAGACGTATTGGTCGTCAATCATCATTTGTTTTTCGCTGATTTAGCATTAAAGGACACGGGCTTTGGCGAGCTGATTCCCAGCGCCGAAACCATTATTTTTGATGAGGCCCATCAGCTACCTGATATTGCCACCGAGTATTTCGGACAAAGCTTTTCATCCCGGCAATTATTAGATTTGGCCAGTGATTGTTTGCAGCAGTATCGGGTCGAGTTAACGGATGTTAAACAATTAGGCAAAGCGGCGGAAAAGCTACAGCGCTCAGCGGCGGATTTTCGTTTGTTATTCGGACAAAACCCGGAGCGAGGGGACTGGCGCCAACGTCTGAGAATGTCCACCTTTGCCCAGGGCTTTAATCATGTCATCGATGATTTAAAATTTTTGTACGAAGTACTCAAGCTCTGTGTTTCACGAACGGAAGCTATTGATAATTGTTTTGAACGTGCCACTACCTTATTGAATTTATGCGATTTAATGCAGCAAGTGGACAAGCCTGGGACCAGTCTCTGGTACGAAACTACCCGCCGTCATATTACCTTGCATCTAACCCCTTTAAGTGTTGCTGATAAGTTTTCCGAGGTTGTCTCTAAAAGTCAAAGCGCCTGGGTATTCACTTCAGCGACGCTTGCTGTCGATGGCAAGTTTGAGCATTTTTCCAGACAACTTGGCCTAAGCGCAGCTCGTAGTATGCTACTGGATAGCCCGTTTGATTATGCCCGGCAATCGTTGTTATTGGTGCCCAGGTATTTGCCGGAAGCCTATGCGAATAACCGTGCTCAGGCTTTGGTCGATTTGGCGATGCCGCTGATAGCAGCCAGCGATGGTCGCTGTTTTATGTTATTTACTTCTTATCGCATGCTTAATCAAGTGGCGGAAATTTTGGCGCAATCTATAGAAAACCCGTTATTAGTGCAGGGACAATTGGCCAAAAGAGTCTTGCTCGATCATTTTATTGAACAACCAGATTCGGTATTATTAGCCACCGCCAGCTTCTGGGAAGGAGTTGATGTCAGAGGCGATAACTTAACCTGTGTTATTATTGATAAATTGCCTTTTGCTTCGCCCGATGATCCGTTATTGCAGGCAAAAAGCGCTGATGTAAAACGTCAGGGAAAAGATCCCTTTGCAGAAATCCAATTACCGCAGGCGGTCATTGCCTTAAAGCAGGGGGTGGGGCGGTTGATTCGCGACATCGATGATCGCGGCGTCATGGCCATTTGTGACGCAAGACTGGTTAACCGCCAGTATGGACAAGTGTTTTTAAACAGTTTGCCTGATATGCAGCGCACCCGAGAACTGGATCGCGCCACCGCATTTTTAGAGACGATAAATCGTCAAACAGAGAGAGAAATTTAGTGAATTATCTGGCCATTGATGCTTCCACAGAAGCTTGCTCCGTTGCCCTTCAATATCAGGGCGAGCAATTTAGCCGTTATGAATTAAGTCCACAGTCCCATAGCAAGCTATTACTGCCCCAGGTAGACCAGGTGTTAAGTGAGGCTGGTATAGGTCTGAAGCAACTGGATGGCTTGATCTTTGGCCGTGGTCCAGGCAGCTTTACCGGCGTGAGAATCGGTATTGGCGTCGCGCAGGGCCTGGCATATTCCGCAGGTTTACCTGTGGTTGGGGTTTCAACATTGCAGGCAATGGCACAGCAGGCATTGCAAGAGTCGAAGTTGACTGAGGCGGTTGCCGCCATTGATGCCCGTATGGCAGAGATTTATTGCGGCTGCTTTAAAGCGGATGATAATGGCATCATGCAACCAGTAGCCGATGAACAGGTATTCTCTCCCGCGCTGTTAGCAGCAAAACTTAATGACTTAGAGTTGAATCACAGTGACGTGGCTGGTGTTGGCTCAGCCTGGCAGTCATATCCACAGGAACTTATCGATTGTCAGCTAAACCGCATCGATGATGTGATTCGATTTCCAAAGGCCGAATATATGTTAGCGATAGGTGCCCAGGCGCTTGCAAACGGTGAGGGCGTTGACGCCGCATTGGCGCAACCGGTTTATGTACGTGATACAGTAACCTGGAAGAAGTTACCAGGGCGCGAGTAATTAAAAACAATGGAACTAAAAATCAAGGGGTCAGAGTTGTTGAACATAAATCAACCACTCTGACCCCTTGATAATTAGAAAAATAACAGGATTTTATATGGCCGCAAAATCCACCTGGCTGCCACTTCACAATTTCTGGTTACTGGTCGTCATTGCTCTGTTATTGAGTCAGCTGCCGGTTATCAACATTCCATTTCAGTGGCTGGAAAGCTTCTTTCATGAAGTTAGCCACGGCCTTGCCGCCATCCTCAGCGGCGGTAAGATTATTCGCATTCAGTTATTTGCCAACGGTGCCGGTCTTTGCACCAGTGCCGGCGGTAATGCCATATTTATTGCCTTTAGTGGTTATGCCGGTGCAGTATTATTCGGAATGGCAATGTACTGGGGAGCAAGTGCTCATCGCCAGGGCGCAAAGTTGGTTAGCTCGGCACTGATCGGGTTGATCCTATTAACGGTGTTGTTATGGACCAGAGACCTGCTAACCGTACTTATCTGTATTGTGTTGGTCGCACTATTTTCCCTTAAACTGGCATACAGCCGCAGCGCCTGGCTGGCACCAATCCTGAAAATCATGGCGTTGATTGTGCTGTTAAATGCACTGCAAAGCCCCTGGTACTTATGGTCGACACCACATCAGAGTGATGCTTATCTACTCGCTCAATATACGTTGATTCCAGGGTTTGTGTGGATACTGATCTGGATAGCACTGGCAATCTGGGCACTGCTGTTATTAGGAAAACGCGGTTAATGAAAAACTCTTACAGTATCGAGTGCAGAAGTTATCCGCTTGCTAACCAAACGACTGACAAGGCATTTCAAATTGCCGCTCTGGAACTTGGTAACCTGCAAGGTCAGGTAATATTATGTTTACATGGCTGGTTGGATAATGCCACAAGTTTCATGCCCTTACTGGAGTCGTTGCAAGGTCAACGGTCACCATTACTGGATGATTATCGATTTATCGCCATTGACTGGCCGGGTCATGGATTGTCTTCGCATCGCTCAAACGATGCCCACTATTACTTTACCGACTGGGTAAACGATCTTTACCTGTTGCTCGAGTCGCAACACTGGCAGCAGGTGACAATCATTGGTCATTCCATGGGAGCCATGGTTGCCAATTTGTTCACCAGTGCGTTTAATGAGCGGGTAAAATCGCTGTTTTTGATAGAAGGCATTGGCTTATTGCCATTATCACAGCATCCCGCTAAACAATTAAGAGACGGCATTATTAGTCGCACCAAAATCAGGAAGAAAAGCCGACATCAAAGCTTAGAATCGGCCATTGAGGCACGTATGCTAGTCTCTGATCTCGACTTTGAGCAGGCAAAAATCCTTTGCCAGCGAAGTATGAAAAAAATTGACCTGGATTATCAATGGGTGTCGGATCCGCGAGTCCGGGATATCTCAGTTTTTCGATACACCAGCACTGAGATCAGAGAAATTATCACCCAGATTAACTGCCCGGTGACCCTGTTTTTTGGCGATCAGGGTTTTGAATCGGTAAAAACGGGTATTGCCACATGGCAATCGGATTTTCAAAACCTGGAATCGGTTCAACTGTGCGGAGGCCATCATGTACACATGGAAGATGTCGAGACACTGGTCCAGCAATTAACGAACCGTTTACCAAATTAGAACACTCCCACTGACCCATTGTCGCAAATATAAGCAGCCGAGTGAGAGTTTGTAACTTTTTGTGGTCTTACCTCTTGCTTTTAAAGAAAAGTGTGGAATCATAGGGCACTTTCGCTCGACAGTCAGACCTGGCTGCAAGTCGTCTATAATTGAGCTACTTAATGCATCTGCGCCGCTTTTTGGCGAAAGTCGCAGGCTCAACCTGATTTGTAACCTGGTGATTGACTACTTTAAAAACAATAATGATACAGCATCGAAATCAGTTAGTGCCTGAAATGTGCGCTTGATTAAAACAAAAGGATTTCACATTACCTTCGGGTACAAGTGAAATCAGATAATAAACGATGCTTGAAAAACGTTAGGAGAAGTGTTGTGGAGAAAATATGGCTTGAAAAAAGTTATCCTCCCGGAATACCTGCCGAAATTGATGCCGATAAGTATCAGTCTCTGGCGCAACTGTTCACAAAATATTGCCAAAAGTACGCTGACAATACCGCATTCATTAATATGGATGTTAAACTCAGTTATTCTCAGTTGGAGCAACAGGCGACGGCATTTGCTGCCTATCTGCAACAGGATTTAGGACTGAAAAAAGGCGATAAACTCGCCATTATGGTTCCCAACACTTTACAATATCCCATCGCTTTATTTGGCGGTCTGTTGGCCGGTTTGACCATCGTCAATGTTAATCCTCTATACACCGCACGCGAACTGAAACATCAGCTTAATGATTCCGGTGCCAAGGCGATCGTCATTATTGAAAATTTTGCAAAAACGCTACAGGACGTGATCGCTGATACGCCAGTGCAAAAAGTCATCTTAACTTCACTAGGCGACCGATTAGGATTTTTAAAAGGTAACCTGGTAAATCTCGTGGTTCGCCACGTTAAAAAAATGGTCCCGTCATTTCACCTGGACAATACCATCGGTTTTAACCTGGTGTTGGAAAAAGGCGCCAAACTGAATTTTCAGCCCGTCGAAATTCACAATGAAGACCTGGCATTTTTACAATATACCGGTGGCACAACAGGCGTTTCCAAAGGGGCAATGCTCACCCACCGTAATATGATTGCCAACCTCGAGCAGGCGAAAGGGGCGTTATCGCCGATGTTGGAAGAGGGTAACGAATTGGTCGTTACGGCACTGCCCCTCTATCACATCTTTGCATTGACGGCGAATTGCATGTTGTTTGTAACATTGGGTGGCACAAACCTTTTGATTACCAACCCAAGAGACATGCCAAACTTTGTTAAAGAATTGAAGAAGTACAAGTTTACTACCCTAACCGGGGTTAACACGCTATTTAATGGTTTGCTTAACGCCAGTGGTTTTAAGAATCTTGATTTCAGCCATTTAAAGCTTTCACTGGGTGGTGGCATGGCGGTTCAACAGCCCGTTGCAGAACGTTGGCAGCAGGTAACTCGCACTCGCTTACTGGAAGGTTACGGTTTAACTGAATGTGCGCCGCTGGTCACGGTAAGTCCGTTCAATCAACAGGCTTACAATGGCACCATTGGCCTTCCGGCACCGTCAACGGATGTAAAAATCGTTGATGAGTTGGGTAATGAGCGGGCAATTGGCGAAGCCGGAGAGATGATTGTAAAAGGGCCGCAGGTAATGAAGGGTTATTACAACCGTCCTGAAGCTACAGCGGAAGTGCTCAAGAATGGTTGGCTTTATACTGGTGATATCGCCTGCATGGATGAAAATGGTTACTTCAAAATTGTCGACCGGAAAAAAGATATGATTATTGTGTCGGGATTTAATGTATTTCCGAATGAAATCGAAGAAGTGGTCATGATGCATCCGGACATTATTGAAGCTGCGGCAATTGGCGTGCCTCATGACGTTAGCGGTGAAATGGTGAAAATTTTTGTGGTAAGCCGCAATCAAGATCTTTGTGAGAGTGATTTAATTAAACACTGTAAGCAGAATCTGACCAACTATAAAGTACCGAAACTGGTTGAGTTTAGAGACGAATTGCCAAAAAGTAACGTTGGCAAAATATTACGTCGGGAATTGCGATAACCTTATCGCATATTCGAAGCAGGGCGGTGTCTAGGTTGGATTCAATCTTGGCACCGCTCTTTTGGTTTTTGCATCTGCGAGTTGTTGGTATTAATTTAAATTGTTGATAGTATATGTGTTTTGGTAGATGTCATCTGCCGTGTTAAGCATGAACCGCTGTAATTTTATTTTTGCCAATCTACCAAGCCCCCGGAGACACTGTGCAAGCTGAATACATACAAGATCAATCCGCCCTGGATTCCTTTTGCCAGTCAATCAATCATGATGCTGTCCTCGCTATAGATACCGAATTCGTTCGCACTCGTACATTGTTTCCTAATTTGGGATTGATACAAGCCTGTGATGGCAATCGATTGGTGCTCATTGACCCAGTTTCGATTGAAGATTTATCGCCTTTCTGGCGGTTATTGCAAGACCCCAGCATCTTAAAAGTCATTCACTCGTGCTCTGAGGATCTGGAAGTGTTCATGCATGCCGGTAATTGTCAGCCGGTGAATATGCTTGATACTCAGATAGCCATGTCTTTTTTAGGGCATGGCCTGTCACTCGGCTACGCGGCGATGATCCAACATTTTCTAGGCATTGAACTGGATAAAAGCGAATCGCGGACCAACTGGATGAAACGGCCTCTTTCCGACCGACAACTGGAGTATGCAGCCGCAGATGTCAGTTACTTACATCAGATTATCGACCAGTTGTTGCAGGAAATTGGCGATGCTGGATGGTTGCAACAGGCTATGCAGGACAGTGCCCAAATGATCGAGCGAAAATTTCAGCCGGTTGATGAGTACAATCTGTATCTGGATAACAAGCAGGCATTTAAATTAAACAGTTCGCAATTGCTGCTGTTACAGCATTTATATGCCTGGCGATATCGAATGGCGGTCAAACGTAATTTACCACTAAACTTTATTGCCAAAGACCATACTCTGTTAACTATGGCTCGCCGTAAGCCGGGTAATGTAGGTGCCATGGCCAGTTATGAGGGAGTGGATATTCTTGACGTTCGCCATCAGGGAAAAGCCATGTTGATGGTGATCAAAAAGGCGATGAGTTTACCACCGGAACACTTTCCTAAACCTATTTCCCGACTCGATAGTTATCCTGGCTACAAAAACATTTTTAAAAACCTGAAAACGTATCTTGGACGACTTGCCGCCCGTCACAATCTTGACTTACCCGTGGTTGCAGGTAAAAAGCATATGAATCAGTATCTTAGCTGGTTTTGGCAGCTTAACGATCAAGATGTGCACCCGGAGCAGGTTGACTTAATTAACGGCTGGCGCGGGGAACTTTTTAAAGACGACTTACTCAAATTTTCCAGACAGGGGTTTAAACTTCAGGATAGCTGAGGAAAAACAGGAGTATAAGACCTTCTTTTGCATTCGAACAACGGTTGTTAAACTGACTCATTATGAGATTTTGAAAAAATACGCAAATATCGGTGAAACCTTTGGCCTGAGTGGCGTTGCGTGGTATATTTCAAGGCCAATTTCTAGCTGGTGAGTCAAAATGATTTGTGCTGTTTATCGAAGCCCTAAAAAGCCACAAACTTTCTTATACATTGTTAAACGTGACGACTTTTCTACCGTACCTGAAGCATTGTTATCTACATTTGGCACGCCGCAGCTGGTGACTCTGGTTAATTTAGCCGGCCGGAATAAACTGGCACTAGCAGATATTGAAAAAGTAAAAGCAGAACTGTTAGATAAGGGCTTTTATTTACAACTACCGCCCCCAACCGAAGATTTATTAAAGCAGCATAAGGCTGAGCAATTATCACAACAAGACTAAAAGGGGTTGCTATGTTTTCCACAAGCAAGTTTCGTCGACTGATTTTCCTTACCGCATTTTCTTCTGCGGCTTTCTCCAATGTGTCGTTTGCACAGAAAAACCTGACTCAGGAAGGTTTTGACCAGTATGTCGAAGGTCTGAAACAACAAGCCATTGCCAAAGGCTTCAGCCAGCAATTGGTCGACTCGGCCTTTGCCAACGTCGAATTTCACAAGCGCGCCATCAAAGCTGATAAAAACCAACCAGAACGAGTGGAAACCCTGGAAACCTATTTACCCGTTCGTGTTTCTGAGTGGAAGGTAAACAAAGCAAAAGAAATGATGAAGCTTCATCATAATGAGTTACAACGTGTTAGCAAACAATTTGGGGTGCAGCCACGATTTATTGTTGCCTTGTGGGGACTGGAATCAAATTTTGGCAACATCACCGGCAATTACAATGTGGTATCAGCGTTAAGTACCCTGGCATATGAGGGACGCCGCGAGAGCTTTTTTACCAAGCAATTGATGGATGCACTCACCATTCTTGATCAGGGGCATATCGCTGCCGAAGACATGAAAGGTTCCTGGGCAGGTGCGATGGGACACAATCAGTTTATGCCAAGCTCGTTCCTGGCCTATGCTGCCGATGGTGATGGTGACGGTAAAAAAGATATCTGGAATAACACCACCGATGTCTTTGCCTCTATCGCCAACTACTTAAAGTCCGTTGGCTGGGATGATTCCATTACCTGGGCCAGACAAGTGAAATTACCGGAAGATTTTGACTATTCGCTGGCAATTCCCCAGAACACCGGTGGACGATCTAACTGGTTAAAAGCATGGAAACGTACCGAGATGTCATTGGCTGACTGGCAAAAGGCCGGGGTAAGACGGTTTAACGGCCAGGATTTGCCTAAGGTGGATATCACTGCCGCGCTGGTATTTCCCGACGGTGAAAAAGGACGGGCGTATCTGGCCTATGATAATTATAAGTGCCTGATGCACTGGAACCTGTCGTACTATTTTGTTACCAGTGTTGGGCATCTGGCCGATCGCATTAAATTTAATCGCTAAGCAGGTTACAGACATTGAAAAAGACTCAGGTTGTAGAGTTTTGGAAAGAAAAAACGCTGTCGCAAATGAACCGAACCGAGTGGGAGGCTATTTGTGACGGCTGCGGTAAATGCTGTTTGCATAAAATCATCGAAGATGACAGCGACGATGACGGCGAAGAACACGAGCCCGTTGAGTCTTTGAGTCCAACCGACTACATTCGCGAAGGCGAGGAACTGTTATACACCAATGTGGTCTGTCATTTGTTGAATGATAAAACCTGCAGTTGCTCGAAATACAGTCAGCGAACAAAATTGGTCCCTGACTGTGTGCAGTTAACGCAAGACAACCTTGATGATATCTTTTTCATGCCACCGAGTTGCAGCTATCGACGCCTGCACGAGGGCAGGGGGTTACCATCATGGCATCCGCTGCTCAATAAAGGCAAAAAAACGGCCATGCATAAAGCCGGTATGTCAGTACGGGGCAAAGTGATGAAAGACGATGAAGTGGATATTCACGATTATGAGGATCATCTGGTCACCTGGCCGTTAGAGGATGTTGATTAAAACGTGGCTGGATGATTATGACGTGTCCCGAGACCTTTCCCCACGCCGTACACAAACTTTATCAATACCGAAAATCGATAAGTACCCGGCCATTTAACGCTCGTGGCGCTGGCGTTACGCGTTGTGAATACTGTCGTATCGATATTGATCACTGTATTTGTCCTTTAGTGAAGCCGCAATCCGCCAATGCCAGTTTTGCCCTGTTAATGTATGATGATGAGGTTTTAAAACCCAGCAATACCGGGCGCTTGATTGCCGATATCCTGCCAGATACAAAAGCCAGTCTCTGGCATCGCACCCAAGTTTGTGAGCAATTTAAGTCACTGCTTAACGATCCGCACTACCAACCAATCCTGATCTTCCCTGATGAATATGCGGTGCCTGAGCAACCACTTATGGGCATTGATGAGCTGGAAAAATTAGGCGTTGAGGGTAAACAGCGAGTCCGCAGACCATTATTTATTTTACTTGACGCCACCTGGCGTCAGGCTCGAAAAATGTATCGTAAAAGTCCATACTTGCATCACATTCCCATGCTGTCAGTGCCGGCGCAGTTAATGACTCGGGAGCCTGAATCAGCCGTAGGAGATATTACTGATGGGTTAGCGGGTTCCCGTTATCATGTACGAACAGCCCACAAAGAACAGCAATTGGCAACGGCAGAAGTTGCTGCCCGGGTCTTGCAGCTGTCCGGTAATCAGCGAGCCGGTGATGTGCTAAACCTGTGGTTTGATGTGTTTAGTTACCGTTATCAATGCGGGGTGAAGCAACCCAATCTCGGTGATAAAAGTGCCGTTCAGCGATATCAGCAATACCTTCAACAACATCCTTAGATACCGTCCCCAGCATTGACATCATTACCTGAAAAGGCGACAGTATTTGTAAAAAGATTAAGGATGTCATCAATGAAAGTAGTTAATGGTTCAGGTCAGTGTCGATATCAATTGCGGCGAATTGTTCCCGTGACAATCAGTCTGATAATCTCAGTATTGGCGTCAGCAAACGTTGCCGCAGAAGATGAAATTTATCTGGCGACGTTATCTCAGGATGAGGTAAGTGAGGTCGTCAATATTAGTAATCGTAGTGGCTATGACAACCAGCCACATTTTACCCCTGACTCTAAAGCATTGCTTTATACCGCGATGTACGCACAAGGGAATGGCGAAGAGACCAGGCAGCAGTCTGATAGCATGCATTATGATCTGGCAAGCGGCAAATTATCCAACCTGACTCAATCAGATGCCAGCGAATATTCACCCACCGTAACCCCGGATGGAAAGCACTTTAGTGTGATTCGTGTCGGTGCCGATGGACGTCAGTTATTGTGGCAATACCCGTTAAATGAACCGGGTGCCAAAGGAACCTCTTTATATCCAGAGCTATTTGATGTCGGCTATCACGTCTGGCTGAACCCGGATGAGTTGCTGTTATTTGTACTCGGTGAGCCAATGGCGCTGCAGCGTGCCAACATCAAGGAAAAAAAATCCGAAGTTATAGACACTCATATCGGTCGCACCTTACGCCAGGTCCCTGGAACTCAATTATTTAGTTATAACAAGGAACACGGCCAGGGCTGGCAGATGTATATCTATCATCAGGAACAACAAACAACCTACGGCAATATCAGCTTGCCATCCGAGAACATGTATTATGCCTGGCATCAGGACGGCTCTCTTCTAACGGCCATTGGCAACCAGGTTTACCAGGCAAAAGTCGATTTCAACCCGGATGCGCAGGCAATAACCCTCAAACAACCTAAAGTCAGTGGTGCTGACTGGAATGTATGGCACGACTTTTCCAATGAATGCGATGGCAATATTACCCGCATGGTAATGAGCCCAGATCAAAAGTATTTTGCTTTTGTCTGTAACTCGGTGGATTAAAAACGAGATACTCTGGATGGCTCTAAAGAGCGAACTGCAGCCGTTCAGTAGAGTCGAAACCTGAAGGGATAAGGATGAACATCGTCTAAGTTACCTGATTCACTGGTACTTTAACTGATTTGGTAAAGCTTAGCTCGCGCTCGTACCTCGCTAACTTTATTTGATCCCTTTTGCCGTTCATTGTGGCATTGGTTTTTGGAACAACGAACAATGCAAAATCTTCTTGAGCAATTAAAAGATAAAAGGTCTCCCAAAAGACGCTCTGCAGCAAAGAAGCTAAGAAAAATGAGTAATGTGGAAGCAGGTCCCTATTTACTTGATGCTCTAGAAAAGGAGATTAAAGATGTACGAACTTGGGAAACTCAGTATCAGATTATAATGGCTTTGGGAGAGTGTGGTTATACGAAAGCTCTGCCCTTTCTTATAAGGCTATCTGATAAATACTTCGAAGCCACAATGATTTACATGGCTTTAGGGGATTCAATTGTTAGGTTGTCAAAGCAGCATGAGAATGATGCATCTCCTGCTATAAATCTTCTCGACTCTGGAAACGAAAGTCTAGCCGATGGCGCACTCCGTGCTGTAGCAATGCTTCGGATGCAACCAAATAGAGAGCAGACTTCAGCAATTTTAGAATTTGTGTCTTCTTCCAGCTTAAATGAAGGTATTCGTTTTTGGGTAATCGCAGCGGCACCAGGTTGGGAAGGCGATGATGTTAAACATTTCTTAGAACAATGTAGGAACTCTAGTCGAGAAGAATTTAAGGACGCCGCGGAACTCGCGCTCAAGAAGAAGTATCGAAAATGGCACCCCCTTTAAAGACTAACAAAAGATTGCAGTGCGTTCCGGCTTACGAGCTCCAAAGTACACCACCAACTTATCGTACATTAGCAATTGCTAACGGGCCGAGTTATGGCCCATTTGCGACGCCGCCACAAATAACGTAACTTATTGAATACTATATAGTCGTAAACGGCTGTAGTGAGCGAACTAGAGTCACTCATTCGAACTGAATGGACTACAAATTAAACTAAAAAAGACAAATTATGACTCCCGAAGTAAAAGCAGCCATAACCTACTTTATGCTATGTTTTATTGCCTCCTGCGGAATGATAATCCACGGATATAACCTTAAGAAAAACAAAGTGACGTTGCCAACAGAAGACAGCGGTGACAAAGCTCAAATAGGACAACTTCTGATTGTGATTGGAGTTTTGACATTAGTATGGCAAGCCTATGAGTTATATCTGAAACTGATTTAAGTTGAAGAGATTCTTCTATAAAGGAACGTAGGTGGAATTACTGCTCATTTTGAAATACATCGGTATTACTTATTTTTGCCTTTTCGCAATACCATTGATTATCGGCAAATTTGCCACGTTTGCTCTAATGTTTCTGGAACGCTTAACCGATCATGATATTCACACTTACCTTACAGAAAAACATTACAAAGTCTCTCCAATTGAGGAGGTTCGATTCTGGGGTAGTGTCCTCGAAATTATTAACGAGATTATACTGAAGTTAATAGGTTCATTTAGTCATGTAGTGGTGATTTTTAGTTTTATAGTTTTACTGTGGGTAATGGTCAATATTCAACACTAATTCATGCTTAATTTGACTTTGTATATTAGCAATTGCTAACGGTCTGTTCCTGGCACAAAGCCGCCGTTTAGGCTGGCTCGAATTTTGCCAAAAAAACGAGATTACGGCCTACGCCGCAATGACGAATTTCAAGCTTTTCGACAGCGTCCTCACCGACAACGTCCTCAGCGATGAAATCCTCACCGACGCAGTCCTCATTCCAATAAAAAGCTCACTTCTGTTCCTGGTACGTTAGAGACATTCGGCTCTAGCTTAGATTCCCTATCGTGGCAGGGGATGATTCAAGGTTTTTTGCTTTTCCTTCCTCTTCCGCCAGCGAAGCTTACCTCACTCGGAGGGACGTTTTTTGTCCCGTACTCGAAACAATCTTTGATTGTGTGCTCGAAGTGGCGTTTTCTGCCACGTGCTCGGAGTATCGCTTGCGATACGTGCTCAGGGAGTTTTAACTCCCGCTATGCGCTGTAACCCTTTCTTATACCGCTTTGCATTTTCCACATAATGGCTGGCGCCCTGGAGAAGTTGCGCTTGCTGCTCTTCGCTTAACGTTTTTACCACTTTTGCCGGAGAACCGAGGACCAAAGAGCCATCAGGGATGACCATATTTTCGGTGACCAGAGCGTTAGCACCTATCAGACAACCTTTTCCTATTTTTGCGCCGTTAAGAACCACCGCATTGATGCCTATCAGGCTACCATCGCCAATGTCACAGCCATGCAACATAACTTTATGACCTATGGTAACGTTTTTACCCAGGCTCATCGGCATACCAGGGTCCACATGTAACACGCTGCCATCCTGGATATTGCTGCCTTCACCAATGGTTATCGTATCGTTATCGGCTCTGATCACAACGCCAAACCAGACTGACGAGTCCGCGTTTAAGGTGACCTGGCCAATAACCGTGGCATTGTCGGCAACAAAACAGGAAGGGTGTAATGTTGGTGTATATTCATCGAGTTGAAAAATCATAAATTATCTCGGGAAAGCCATAAGGCTGTAAGCTATAAGCTGTAAGGAATCTGGGCTATAAAGCTATAAGCCATAAGCTGTATGGCTATAAGCTGTAAGGATGTTGGGCTTTATAGCGTTAATGCTTTACCGCTTTACATCTCTATAGCGTTTCGACTTTACAGCTTTATAGCGTTACAGCTCTACAGCGTTTCCGTGTTACAGCCTTTTAAAAAACATTTTTATATTTCTATCATGTTATCAGTTGTTTGTAATTCAATTGTTAATTTTGTTATATTGGCGTTACCTGATTTAGATTGAAGGAATAATAATGTCTAACTCTGAGCAAAAGGTTTCAGAACGCCGTCAATATTTCCGTATTGATATGGAGTATGAAACCGTCGACTTACTATGGCGCGATGAAGAAGGCCAGTCCCACAAAGTGAAATCTGTTTGTCTTGATTTTTCCCGTGGCGGACTTCGCATCGAACATGAATTTGCCATAACGGTTGGCACCGAAGTCAGTATTTGTTTTCAGGCCGATCATCCTGAAAGCCAAACACTAGTCGCCACAGTTGTGCGTTGTATCGAGTTAACGGGTAATCGTTTCTCGATTGGCCTGCAAATGGTTGACTAACCCTCTATTTTTTAGCCCCCACTAAAAACGTATATTTAATAACAAGGAATTAAACTCATGATTGTTCTGGTTGGTGGTGAAAAGGGTGGCAGCGGAAAAAGCTGTCTGGCTCAGAATATAGGTGTTTATTTAGCTAAAGAAAAAAATGCCAGTGTGTTGATCGCCGATTGCGATCCACAAAGAACGACCTCAGACTGGATTCAGGCACGTAATAATGATCCCGACTTAGTAACGATTAACTGCATTCAGCTATACGGAAAAATCCGCAACGATTTATTAAGTCTTAATGAGCATTATGATTACGTAATCGTCGACTGTGGTGGTCAGGACAACCTGGCATTACGTGCTGCCATGTCCGTTGCTGAGCACGTATTGATCCCGCTGCGTCCGAAGCGTCGCGATATCAAAACAGCGCCACACATGGAAGACATGTTAAGCACCTGTAAAATGGTTAATCCAAAGATGATTGCTTCGTTTGTGATCACCCAGTGCCCATCGTTACCGAATCAGGCAGGGCGGATTATCGAAGCCAAGGAAGTATGTGCATCCTACGGTATCAACGTATTAGACTCGGTGACCTATAACCGTAACATTTACGATGACTCCGAAGAAAAAGGCACATCGGTTTTTGAAGCGGAACCCAATGGCAAGGCAGCTGAAGAAATTCGCGCGATTGCTAATGAGTTCTTATCGATTGAACAGGAACTGAGCTATGAGTTTAGCTGATCTGAAAAAGCAGGAAAAACCTAAGGCAAAAGTATGCTTTAGCGTCGATGATTTTATCGAAGATGCGAATAACTATGCCATGGGAAAACCGCAAATCGTCAGCGCCGAAGCCAGTCAGCAAGCGGAAAAGTTTAAAAAGCAGTTTGCTGAGGATAATCATTGCGAAGCGGGTACGCCATTCAAACATGCCACTTTTACCTTAAGTGATAGTGCCATCCAACAATTGAATGAGCTTTCCGAACAGACTCATATTCCTAAATCCCGTTTATTGCGGATTATGGTGCATGATTTCTTCTTCAATGAAAATCCAAATAAGTTTTTTCTTTCTGATATCAAATAGGGCTGCATTTGTCCTTTTGCCACGTTACCTGGCGATAGCGAAGAACAAGCTTTAGTGCGATGGAGCAGGGTGTTAAACTAATACCAATCCCATTAAGTTTGTGCACAACTCAGAGTTAGGGTCGAGGTTCATTTACAACATAGATTTTATTGATATAGTCATTCTATATTAATGAAATATAGGGCATTAAATGGGCCTCTCACTAACTCCCTACGGGTGAGTTTTAAAGGCGTTTATCCTGCGTTACTGATTTTGACAATGGAGTGACCATTCTCTGCAATCAAAGCCTTGTCTAAATGCCTTTAAATTCTCACTGAGTGAGCAATAATTTAATGGGATTGGTATAAAGCACCTATTTGTACTGACTATTCCCCTGAATAGGTCAGCATTGTCGTTTTCACCTTGTTACCTGATGCCACTGATTTATGCGCCTTGATAAATTTATTTGCCGTTGCAGCGAACTATCTCGCTCGGAAGCCAAAAAACTGTTGAAGCTCGGCGAAGTCCGAGTTGCCGGGACGGTTGTTAAAGACCCTGGGTTCCAGGTTTATCCAGAGTCCGACGTGACCTTATTTGATAATCCCCTGCGGTTTGAGCAGGCCCGCTACTATATGCTTCACAAGCCTCAGGACTGTATCTGCTCCAACATTGATGAACTGTATCCATCGGTGCTGCATTTCCTTGATGTCGACCGGGCATTTGATTTACACATTGCCGGTCGCCTTGATGCCGATACTACCGGGTTGGTATTGATAACCGACGATGGTCACTGGTCTCATCACATCACTTCGCCAAAAAAAGACTGTAATAAGCGCTACCGGGTCGTCACCTCAAAGGATATTCCAGAATCTGCCGTACAGGCATTTGCCGACGGCGTGCAATTGCAAAATGAAGCCAAACTCACCAAGCCAGCCAACCTGGAAATATTGACACCGCGGGAAGCTTTGTTAACCATCAGCGAAGGCAAGTACCACCAGGTGAAACGCATGTTCGCGGCCATTGGTAATCGCGTTGTCGGATTACACCGCGAACAAGTCGGTGATATCGAATTGGATCCGGATCTTGAGCCTGGGCAGTGGCGGCCATTGACGGATGCCGAAGTTGCATCGGTTACTCACAAGGCGTAAGTCAAATTGATAAAGAACCGTCGATCCCTGCCGGGGAAATATCTTTCTTCAGTAAATGCCGTGTAATCGGCTCGCTCAGCATAAGCTTTATTTGCCAGGTTCAGTGCTTTTAAGTCAATTCGCCAGTTATCATTGAGCTGGTATTGGTAATAGGCGTCATAAAGCACATGGCCATAATATTTATGCTGATTTTCAATGTCGGTGTAATAATGGCCCATGTGGCTGATTGCCAGCGATAGTCGATGGCTTGCAAATGGCTCATAGTCAAGGCGCCACCTACCGAACATGCGAGGCGCGGTATCGACAATATTCCCTTTGATTTGGGTGTCTAAACCGACCGGGTTATTGGCATAAGTGTGCTTGGCAAAGTTATACTCGATCTGGCTTTGCAAGGAATCCGTCAGGCGGTACAACCAGCTGATTTCAATACCGCTGTGGTCGGTTTTCGCGCCGTTGCGGGTGTACTGCTCACTATCGCGGAAAATCACATTCTGTTTCTGATAGTGATAGCCTGACAGGTTAAACTGATGGTCTTGCCAGTCACCGCGCCAGGTTAGCTCAATCCCCTGTATTCTTTCTGAATCCAGATCTGAAACCAGTTGTTCACCTTGCAATCGGTATAGTTCTGCAATCTGCGGTGGCCGGAAACCTTTCGACACAGTGAACAGCCACTGCTGTTGCTTATTAATGTCATAGATAACCCCCAGGTTGGCGGATAAATCCGTAAAGGTGTTAATGGCGTCTTCCGGCCTGGTATAACGACATCCGCCAAAGCCACAGGTATTCCCTTGTTCATCGACCCGACCACTGTTCATACGATTATCGTAATCATAACGAGAATATTCCGCCCTGACTCCGGCATTAAGTTGCCAAAGTGAATTCAGTTGCTTGTGCATTTGCACATATGCGCCACTGTTAACAGTCGTAACCTGAAAGTCATATTGTTTACCTTCCGGTATTGTAGCCATCAAAAATGCCGAACCCTGAGTTGGCGCAAACTGCTCTTGCACAAGTTCAATATCCGCCAAATCCGCATCAAATCCAAAGCTTAACGTCCCCCACAGATCCGATTGCCACTGATTTTTCCACAGCGCGCCAATACTACGGTGCTCATTGGTCTCCAGTGGTTTGCCTGGTAAGAAGTGTAACAGGAACTCCATCTCAGAATACCTGGCATAGGGCGTCAGTTGGCCAAAGGTTGCATTCTCGCCGAGCTGATATTGCTGGCTTAACCGCAGAGCCCTGAGATTCCGATACGCTTCTGGGTTCGGGTTACTTCGTGCCAGTACACTGTCCTGGTAACTGTTAAGTCCGGTGATATATCCGGCGGTATTCTGATTGAGATTAACCGCCGTTAATAGGGTGTTTTGCAGGGATTCGCCTGTATCACCAGAGTAGGCCAGGCTAAATTTTTGCCAGTCGGCCTGAGAGTCATCACTATAACCATCTTCATGAAAAATCGTCGTAGTGGTCGCCCAGTTTTTACCGGCTGTCTTTAATCCCAAACGTCCGTAGCCATATTCGCCTGCCTGTAAGGAAAGTTCAGGGTTCTGGTTAATACTGGCGGGATTAATAACATTAATGGCACCATGCACGGCGTTACTGCCGTAGAATCCGTTACCCGGGCCCTTTTGCACTTCAATTAATTGCGCCTGTTCATGATGAGACTCTATCAGGCCATTAACATTACAAAAGCTTGCCGGACGAATCGGCACATTATTTTCCAGCAGCAAAATTGCACCGCATGCGCCGCTTCCGGTTAATATAGGAGAGCGGATAGAAGACAGGTATTCCTGACCACTGCCACGGTTAATGTTTACGCCTGCAATGCCGTTAAGTACCTGTTGGATATGAGCAATATTCTCCCGTGCAAGGGTGTCGGTATCAATTCTGCCGATATTGATTTGCGAATTTCTGGTTTTGGTTGCCTGGCGTTGTGGGGTGATCAGAATGGTTTCGAGAATATCCTTTTCCGATGCTGCTGATTGCGGTTTATCGGCATGGATAGTGGGTACCGATGCCCCTTGCTCGGACGCAGAAATCGGGGGGCTGGCAATAAGTAGCAACGATGGCAACAATGCCCGACTGGCTTTTAACATAGTTGTTTTTTTCATGGAGCTAGCGCTCGGTTTCGAGCAGTGCCCCGGCGTTGATTAACGACAGTCAGGCCGGGGATAAGGTTTCATCGCGGTTATTTTTGTTTCGGAGACGCGGCGAACTTAGCTTTTTGTTCTTCTGTGGCCGGTAACTGATATTTTTCTTTCCACTCGTCGTAGGGCATGCCGTACACGGTCTCGCGAGCTTCATCAAGTTCCATATCTACGCCCAGTTGTTCGGCTTCTGCCACCATCCATTTAGAAAAACAGTTGCGGCAAAATCCGGCCAGATTCATTAAATCAATGTTCTGTACATCCTTGCGATTATCCAAATGGGCAAGTAAACGGCGAAAAACGGCGGCTTGGATCTCAGTGGATTTATCCATGGTTTAGTCCTGTGTTGAAGTCGTTGTTGGTTTCAAGGGCGTATCTGAAACTCCCTGGCGTTGATTGATGCGTCTTGCCAATACCAGAAAATAATCAGACAAGCGATTTAAATAGGCGATGATCAGCGGCGACGCCAGGCCTTGTTTATTGAGGCGCACGGCAATACGTTCGGCACGTCGACAGATGCTGCGACAGATATAGGCAAGCGCGGCATTGGTGTCACCACCAGGTAAAATGGCACTGTTTTGATTTGGCAATAACGCCAGTTTAGCATCAATCCAGTTTTCTAACTGTTGAATTTGCGTATGCTCAACCGGACAGGCATTGCTATCACTGAGGCTTAAGGCATACAGCTGACGCTGAATTTCGGCAACTTCACCAAGTGCCGGTGAATCCAGGGTCAGTTTCGACTTCAGTAACCCAAGGTTAGCGTTTAGCTCTTCAGCGGTACCATAGAACTCGATGACAAGGTCATCTTTGCTAACTTGTGTGTGTGGATCCGCTGGTAAACAGGTGCTGCCCTTATCACCTTGCCGTGAGTACAACGAATGACTCATTATTTTCTAACTCCCCAATATTTGCGGCATCAGCCTCTTTGCGGGCTGTTATGCCAATTATTCACCGGTTAAGTCATAATCGACTTGTTCAGAATCTTCTTTTTCAAAGCGACGGATTTGCACGACCATTCCCATAAAAGGGTGGTCAAAATAATGCAATTCTCCAGAAATCACCCGGCGATTTTGTTTAAACGGAATCGATGTCACGATGTTATCGATTGCCGCGGTATTATTTTTTTGAGCGGCCTTGATAATGTCTTCGGTCAGAGGTCGGTAGACATTAAAGTCGCCGTTAATAAACAGGTAGTGATCGAGATGCACTTTAAAAAAGCCCTCGATGAACCAGTCCTGCGCCGGTCGCTCAACGATTTGTGCCAGCTTCTGGGCTTTTTGTTGCTTTTCGATGGACTGTTGTTGCTGCTTTAACGTTGCCAGAATTGGTTCAACATCAATATTGTCATCGGCAGATTGCAATAAGGTAATAATACGCTGCAGGTTTGCCTGAATTTGCTCCTCATTAGCCAGCGAGGTGTTCACCTGCTGAACTTTTTGCTCCAGCATTAATGCATTTATCGCCTGTGCCTGGGCGGCGTATTGATAATTGATATTGTCGCCGGCCATCAGCTTGACGGGCAGAGCCTGATCTTTTCCTAACACCGGTTGGCGCCAGCCTATGTGCATTAGCGGGCGAAAATGCTTAGAGCGAGCAAGACTGCGATAGATATGGCCCAGTTGCAGGGCATCCTGTTGCAGTAAGTATGCCTGCTCTGAATCGCCCTGCGGCCGACCTTCAATAGTGGTAGGTATGTAAGCCAGCCCGGATAAGTCACCTTCGGTAAGTTGATCAAATAATTCTGGCGCCTGTCTAGGCTTGCAACCTAGTTCAACGTTCAGGGATTTTATTTCTGCATCTTTTAAGGTTGCGCCATTGCTGGCCTCTAGCAGATAAGCTTTGTCACTGGCGCGGGCTTGATTAGGCTCCTTCGAGGTGCATTCTGGCAAGGCGTGCTGATAATTTTTTAACTCATACAAATACGGCTCGATCAGGTCGATTCGCTGACCGTGATACGGTTTTACGATATCCGTGTCAAATTGCTCGTTAGAGGCATACTGGCTCTGCAGTTGCTGGACTAGAATTACCTCAATCTCGAACCAACGAGGCTGCTCGCTGTCATCACTCTCGGCAGCTTGAACCGAAGCGACCATGCCGGACGCAGCGGTCAGGCTCAGCAGGGTTGAGGTAAGCAGTTTTTTTACTAAGCGGGTCATTGTTTTTGGTTTGGTTATTAGCGTCATATATCATCCAATTATGCGGAAAAATCAGCAAGCATTTGCTGTACCAGCTGTAGTCTGGCTTTATTATCTGCTGTGTCTTTCACAAATTTTAATTTACTGGCACCATCCATTTTAAACACCGTCGGTTGTTTTTGAATCAGGCCAATAATAACCATTGGATCGATTTGCGTGTGTTCGGCAAATTCCAGTGAACCACCTTTGGGGCCCGCATCGATTCGGGTAATGCCTATAGTTTCTGCTTTTAAGCGAAGTTTGGCAATATGAAAAATGTTTTTCGCACTTTGCGGTAATAAGCCAAAGCGGTCAATCAGCTCAACCTGAATATCATCAAGCTCCGCCTCGCTTTTACAGCTGGCGATACGTTTATAAAATGACAGCCGGGTGCTGACATCGAAAATATAATCGTCCGGAAGCAGGGAGGGGAGTTTCAAATCGACCTCGGTCTGCTGGGCGGTAAGATCTTCAAGGCTGGCCTGTTTGCCATTTTTCAGGGCGTTAATGGCCTGATCTAACATTTCCATGTATAGGCTAAAGCCGACGCTGGCCATCTGGCCACTTTGATCTTCGCCGAGCAGTTCACCGGCACCGCGAATTTCTAAATCGTGAGTTGCCAATGCGAAACCGGCTCCCAAATCTTCCAGAGAGGCAATGGCTTCCAGTCGTTTGTGAGCATCCTTGGTCATTCGCTTCGGATGCGGTGTTAACAGGTACGCATAGGCCTGATGGTGCGAACGTCCGACCCGCCCGCGCAGTTGATGCAATTGTGCAAGGCCGAGATGATCGGCACGATCCATAATGATGGTATTTGCTGTCGGCACATCAATGCCGGTTTCAATAATCGTAGTACAGACCAAAACATTAAAACGCTGGTGATAGAAATCACTCATGATCCGTTCCAACTCACGTTCCCGCATTTGTCCATGGGCGGTTACGATTTTCGCTTCCGGTACCAGCTCCTGAATCTCCTGAGCGGTTTTTTCAATGGTCTGTACATTATTGTGCAGGAAATATACCTGACCACCGCGGAGAACTTCCCGTAAAATCGACTCACGGATCAGCGCATCATCGCGTTGGCGCACGAAGGTTTTGACCGCCAGCCGTTTGGCCGGAGCGGTGGCAATGATTGATAGATCGCGCATGCCGCCCATCGCCATGTTTAGGGTTCTTGGGATTGGTGTTGCGGTCAGGGTGAGAATATCAACATTGGCTCGAAGCTTTTTGATTTTCTCTTTTTGCTTCACTCCAAAGCGATGTTCTTCATCGACGATCAAAAGGCCCAAATCGTGAAAGCGGATATCATCGGACAGTAATTTATGGGTACCAATCAGAATATCGACCTTACCATTGCCGATTTGCTCAATGATTTGCTTTTGTTGTTTCGGGGTTTTAAATCGTGACAGGACTTCAATATTAATTGGCCAGTTGGCAAAGCGGTCGCGGAAGTTTTCATAATGTTGCTGGGCGAGCAGGGTAGTAGGTACTAACACTACCACTTGTTTATTGTCATTGGCTGCGACGAACGCAGCACGCATTGCCACTTCTGTCTTACCAAAGCCAACATCACCGCATACCAGGCGATCCATCGGTTTATCATCGAGCATGTCACCGATAACATTATGAATGGCCTGCAACTGGTCTTCGGTTTCTTCAAAACCAAAACTTTCGCTGAAATTCAGGTAGTCCTGTTTATCACGTTTAAACGCATAGCCACTGGAGCTTTCGCGTTTTGCATAAATATCTAACAATTCGGCGGCTACATCGCGTACTTTTTCCGCGGCTTTTTTCTTGGCTTTATTCCAGGCGTCAGTACCCAGGCGATGTAATGGCGTGCTTTCGCTATCACTACCACTATAACGGGATATCAGGTGTAAAGAAGCGACCGGAACATAAAGTTTGGCATCATTGGCATAGCTGAGCACCAGAAATTCGGTGGCGATACCGGCGTTTTCTAGCGTTTGTAGCCCCTGGTAACGACCGATACCATGTTCAATATGAACCACCGGCTGGCCAGGCGTTAATTCGGTAAGGTTTTTGAAAATCGCTTCGCTGTTGGTTTCCTGAGCCTTACTGCGACGCCGCGACTGACGCACCCGGTCGGCAAATAAATCGTCTTCACAAATAATTACCCAGGACTGTTGCGGATCGTCAATGTTAAAGCCATTGGCCAGGCCATTGACGGTAATGCTTATTGCTACCGGATCGGTGAAAGCATGCTTGAGGCTACTGCGTTTCTGCGGTTTTATCCGTTCGCGCGCAAGAAGCTCCATCAGCGTCTCCTGACGCCCCGGGCTTTCGGCAATGAATATCACGTTAGCGTTGCGTTTTTCCTGTTCAGCAAGCAAATCGGTTAATTTCTGCAATGGATGTTTTAGCTGGTGGTTAACCGCAACGTCTTCCAGGGGGGCGAGATTGAAGCGACAATCGGCAGCGCCGCCGGGCTCAACCGGGCCTTTACAAAGAATCCTCGGATACGCTTTGAATTTGCCGAATAGCTCTTCTACCGGAATAAACAGCTCGTTTGGCGCCAACAATGGGCGCAGAGGATCGTATCGCCGGTCTTCATAGCGGTACTGGATATCAAGCCAGAACTGTTGCAGGTGCTTTTCTACATCACCATGGATGACGATTTGCAATTTGCCCGGTAGATAATCAAACAGGGTCTGGGTGTTCTCAAAAAACAGTGGCAGATAATATTCAATACCCGCTGGCATTATGCCCTTACTGACCTGGTGGTAGACCGAATCTTTTTCGTTACTGGCATTCAGTTTGTCGCGATATTGTTGACGAAACAGGTTAATCGCTTGCTGGTCATTGCCAAATTCGTGGGCCGGCAGCAGTTCGATTTTATCAAGCTGGTCGCCACTGCGCTGAGTATCAGGGTCAAACAATCGAATGGAATCAATTTCGTCATCAAAAAAATCGAGTCGATACGGTAACTGACTACCCATGGGGTATAAATCAAGGATGGCGCCACGAGCGGAAAACTCGCCATGTTCCATAACCTGGGCTACTGCCCGATAGCCGCATGACTCGAGTTCCTGGCGCAGTTGATGCTGGTCTTTCTTCTGGTTCTGGGTGATCAGCAGGCTGTTCGCCTCCAGGTATTGGCGCGGTGCCAGGCGGTGGCTTAGGGTATGAGCGGGAACAATGACAATTCCTTTTGCCATTCTCGGCAATTGATAAAGCGTCGCCAGGCGCTGGGATATAATGTCCTGGTGTGGAGAAAAGCTGTCATAAGGTAAGGTTTCCCAGTCGGGAAACAAACAGATATCGAGCTGGTCGTCATTTATGGAATTCAGTTCATGCTCGAGCTTAAGGGCCGATGCGGTATCTTCACAGACCACTAACAAGATTTGTTCAGCGCTTCGAGCCGCCTGATACAGGGCTAATGAATCACTGCTGCCCGGAAGTTGCTGCCAGACTTTTTTATCGGCGCTGTTATTGGTCGATTCCTGTGCCAGAACCGGGCTGAAAATACTGCAGTCTTGGGTCATGATACCTTCTGTCTGTGTCATCACACGGCACTGTCGCATAGCAAAGCATGCAACATCGGTGTGGAATAATTGGGACTTGCTGTCTGTTTGGGTATAGATGCCAGCAATTCTATAGCTGCACAGATTGTAATTAGATCTCAAAGGGATGCAAGTGCACTGTGGTAAAGGTTATGAGATTAATTGTGACCTTTGTCGGTTTGCGCCTTGTACTTAGGGCGGCGAACTTTTATCATCAGGTCAATTCTCTTAAATTTATAAAACTAAATGTTTCAACCGGTTAGTCTGTTCATTGGCCTGCGTTATTCGCGCAGCCAAAATCGTTCTGGATTTGTATCCTTCATTACCTTCTTTTCAATTGCTGGAATTCTCTTGGGTGTGACTGCATTAATTACCGTGGTATCAGTGATGAATGGGTTCGAAGGACAGTTAAAAAAACGAATTCTGGGTCTGGTCCCGCATGCTGTTCTAAGCGCACCTGAACCGATTGAAAATTGGCGACAGGTCGCCGAACAACTACAAGCCAATCCTCAGGTCCTCAAAGCCACCCCTTATCTTGAAAGTGAATCGCTAGTGCAGTCAGCATCGCAACTCAAGGGGGTGTTGATGCAGGGTATTTTTCCGGAATATGAAAAAGATAGTTCGATCATCGCCGAAAATATGCAGGTCGGTCGTCTTGAAGATCTAGTCGCTGGCGAATACAACATGGTGATAGGCGCCTCGTTAGCCCGGGAACTGGATGTGCGTGCCGGTGATAAAATTCGCTTGTTGCTGCCAACGAAAACGATATTTACGCCGATGGGCCGGGTGCCGGTGCAACGGACATTTACCCTGAGCGGAATCTTTTACCTGGGTTCGCAGGTCGATAACCAAATGGTGCTTATCCATGGTCAGGACGCAGCAAGGTTACTTCGACTTGATTCGGATGGTGTCAGTAATATTCGTTTGTATCTTGATGATGCGTTTCGTGCCAAAGAGCTGGTAAGCGATTTACAGGTAGCGCCGATGAATGAAGAATTTCAGTTTACAACCTGGGATAAAACCCAGGGAAATCTGTTTGCGGCGGTAAAGGTTGAAAAGAACATGATGTGGCTGATGCTGTCGCTGATCATCGCCGTTGCTGCCTTTAATATCGTTTCCGCATTGGTGATGGTCGTCATCGACAAACAAGGCGAAATTGGCATATTGCAGACCCTGGGGATGTCCCCGCAGGGTGTTTTGAAAATATTTATGACCCAGGGCATGGTAAATGGTATCTGGGGCACGATTCTTGGCTGCATTGCCGGCGTTTTGGTGACATCAAACCTAAATAGCCTGCTGTCAGTGTTTGGAGTCAATGTCTTAGGTTCAGGTTTTATTATGCAACAATTGCCAGTCGAGCTTCGGTGGCAGCAGGTGGTAATTATTCTATTGTCCGCATTATTGATGAGTTTTCTGGCAACATTATATCCCGCCTATCGGGCCTCCAAAACTCAACCAGCAGAGGTATTAAGGAATGAGTAAGGTTTTAGCATGTCAGGGGCTGGTAAAAGAATATCAGCAGGGACCACAGATCACCAAAGTGCTGCGCGGCCTGGATCTTGAGGTTGCTGACAAAGAGCTGGTTGCCGTTGTCGGTAGCTCGGGCTGTGGAAAAAGCACGTTTTTACACCTGGCCGGTGCTTTAGACACACCTACCTCTGGGCAGGTGTATATTGATGGCGTCGATATTTATCAACTGTCAGCAAAAAAACGCGCACGTTTTCGCAATGAAAAAATCGGCTTTATCTACCAGTTCCACCATCTGATGATGGAATTCAGCGCCTTGGAAAATGTCGCAATGCCGTTATTGATTCGTGGTGATTCACCTGTGGATGCGAAGCAACAAGCTTCGCAAATGCTCGATAAAGTCGGGCTTTCTCATCGTCTTGGACATCGACCTGCACAATTATCTGGCGGCGAACGTCAGCGCGTGGCAATTGCCCGGGCACTGGTGACAAAACCATCCCTGGTACTGGCGGATGAGCCTACCGGGAATCTCGACTTTGATACTGCTGAGCAGATATTCCAGTTAATCTGCAAGCTCAATCAAACCGAAGGAACTTCCTTTGTGGTCGTCACTCACGACCTGACCCTGGCATCGCGTATGGGCCGGCAACTAAAACTTGACCATGGCAAATTGGTACAGATGGAAACTGCGGCGACAAATGTAACACCGGAGTCAGCATAGTCATGTTCAAACCGTTAAGTTTATTTCTCGGCATCCGTTATGTTCGCAGTCGTCACGGCCAGGGCTTTTCGTCGTTTATCTCCGCGTCATCGACCTTAGGTATTGCCCTCGGCGTGATGGTGTTAATCATTGTGCTGTCAGCGATGAATGGGTTTGAAAGAGAGTTAGCCAAACGGTTGTTGTCGGTAGTACCGCACGGTGAGTTTATTACGGTGCTGGATCCGCTCGATAACTGGCAGGAACAGATAAATACCATTGACGACCACCCGGATGTCATTGCCGCTGCACCTGTGATTAAGCTCAATGGTATGCTGCAAAAGGGAGAGAAACTAAAAGCGTTGGAGGTCCGGGCCGTTGATCCGGAATTGGAGCGTAAGGTTTCCGACATCACCCAGTTTATTGCGAAAGGACAATGGCTCGACGATCACGGCCAGACATTAGTGATTGGCCGCGGCATTGCCAGCAAGCTTGGGGTGAAGCCGGGGGATACGGTACAGCTTTTATTACCCAGGGAGCAGGGAGAACAGGGACTATCGACGCGTTTTGCGGCGCCAATGAAAAAGAATATGACCATCGTTGGTGTCTTCGACTTTGGCGGTACCATTGATGATTCAATGGCCTTTATGCCACTTGCAACCGGGGCCGAATTCCTCAATCTGGGCGATAAGGTTCATGGCATCCGCATCAGCGTCAGCGACGTATTCCAGGCTCCGAAAGTCATTGCTGAAATTGGCCATAGCCTGGAAATTTATGTTTATATGCACGACTGGACTCGCACCCAGGGTCATTTGTTTAACGATATCCAACTGGTTCGAACAGTGATGTTTGTTGTGATGTTGCTGCTTATTGCGGTGGCCAGCTTTAATATTGTGTCGAGCCTTATCATGGCGGTGAATGAGAAAAAAGGCGATATTGCCATTCTCAAAACCATGGGAGCGACACCGCAGACCCTGATGCTCGCATTTATCGTCCAGGGATTGGTCAATGGAATCTTAGGTTGTTTGCTTGGTGGCCTGGCCGGGGTGTGGTTATCGCAGCATCTGACTGCCATTATTCGTCAAATTGAACAGTGGTTCGGAGTGAATTTCCTCTCCGGAGACATCTACTTTATTGATTTTTTACCGACGCATTTGCAAGCTTCTGATGTGATCACTACCATTTGTGCAGCTTTGCTGCTGAGCCTGTTAGCTACTCTTTATCCGGCCTGGCGAGCCACTAAGGTTGAACCCGCGCAGGTTCTTGGCCACGTTTAACGCCGATAAGCCCATCATTTGTTATTGAGCGCCCAAATGGCGGCGCTCTCTCTTCTACAATGAAATAGTCACAAACTTATGGTGATGAGATTCCGGTATTGCCAGCCGAACTGGGAATTAGGAATTACGTTGTTTGCGGTTACGCCAGTTTCTCGACACATTAAGTTTCCACAATGTGCTGATACCCAGGTAGCCAAGGGTTGAAAAAAATACAGCACAAACCAGACACCCTAACAAAAATGGTGCCCAGACGGCGGTCAGGCTTTCGGTTATCCATGCCCAGCTTAACTGGAAGGTAAATTCTTTAGGCGGCACATTCAGTAATAACGTCCCGAGTTTATAACAGCCATAAAAAATAGGAGGGATTGTAATCGGGTTACTTAACCAGACTAAAGCCACGGATAAAGGCAGGTTGGCGTGCAACCAGATAGCGGTACCGGCCGCCAGTAACATCTGAAAAGGAACCGGTACAAATGCCATAAACAAGCCGATCGCAAAAGCTTTAGTTACTGAACGGCGATTGAGATGCCATAAATTACCATCGTGCAGAAGGTCTCCAAACACCTGCAGGTGCTTGTGGCTTTTTAGTGTGTGATGGTCTGGCAACCAGCGTTTAATCAGTTTTTTCGGCATAGGGTTATTGAATAAGGACCAGGTTAGCTTAGTTAACTTAGGAATTATTACAGGATAATTAACACAATGGAAAAGTGGTTACTCTCGTTCATCCTAGGAGCCATATTGTCGCTATTTTTGCCGACAGTACCAGAAGTTTTTTCGATTATCATCACTTTTACCCTGGGACTGGCTTTTTTACTGGTGAAAAAGCTTCGCTTTGTTAGTGGCTTGTTAATTGCGGCAGCGTATATCTGGTGTCAGGCCGATCTGCATTATACCGTATTGGCGGCAAATGCACCGGCAACAAAAAACCTGTTTAGCGAACCGATGCGGATTGATGCAACGATTGCCACCTTAATCGATAAGCAAACGACCGACAAACGCTTCACCGTTATCGTCGATGCAATAAATGATGAAAAGCTAGTTCAGCCGTTCAAGGTGCGCTTGAGCTGGTATCGTAACAGTCCGGCATTGTCCCAGGGAAATCGCATTGCGGCATGGGTGAAGTTAAAGCCGGCGCATGGGTTTGCCAATCCTGGGAGCTTTTCATATCAACGCTGGCTGTTGGTAAGCGACATTGTAGCGACTGGCTACGTGTTATTTGACCCGCCTCATACCACAGCTGATATATCGGCCACCGTCACAATGGCACAGCGTATTCGTAATCAAATAGATGCTTTTATCCCTGAATCTGAGGTGAAACCGCTGATTTTTGCTTTGACACTCGGCGATCGGCAGGCGTTTACTGCAACTCACTGGCAGGTGCTACAATCCACCGGTACCGCCCATTTGATGGCGATTTCAGGTTTGCACCTTGGCATCATCGCGGCCTTAGGTTACTGGTTAGGGCGCGCCTTGGTGTTGCTTTTACCAGTAACTCTGCTGCAAACCGCACCCGCGTTTTATGTGCCGGTAATGTGCAGCCTGTTAAGTGCTCTGGCATATGCTCATCTGTCGCAGTTCTCGACACCAACCGTACGGGCACTGCTGATGTTAATGTTATTTTGGCTAATTCGACTCAGTCATGGCAGGCTAAGCCTGTGCCTTTGGGTGCTGGCAGGAATGGTTTTAGTGATTGTGGTTCAGCCGTTCAGCCTGGTGTCGCCGTCATTCTGGCTGTCCTTTTTGGCATTGCTGAGTATTTTAATTTGGGTGTACTGGAGCCGGAGTTCGCAACCACCTGGCATAATTACCAGAATCTGGTGGTTTGTCAGGTTGCAGCTGGCTCTTGCAGTGATGTTATTGCCGATAAATTTAGTGCTATTTGGGCAGTCCTCATGGCTTCCCTGGCTGGCAAATTTGTGGATATTGCCCTGGTTTAGTTTGCTCCTGATGCCAACATTAATGCTGATGGTTCTGGTATCTTCGTTGTTTCCTTTACTCGCCAGCTACCTGGCGATGTTCAGCCACTGGCAGCTGGCATTTATCTGGGAACAATTACGTTGGCTCGATTCTCAGCAAATTATGGTCCTGTCCCGCAGTTATCAAACAGCGCTATGTTCATTGACTCTAATGGCGATGGTGATGACCGTGTTATTCAGGTCAAAAACAATGAAACGCAATATCGCCCTATTGGCCGGTGCTTCAATGCTAATGTATTTCATCGTATTACCAGCGCATCAGCACGCAAACAGGCATCGATGGACGATGAGTATCCTTGATGTTGGCCATGGCCTGAGTATCGTAGTTGAGAAACAGCGCCGCGCCTTAATTTATGATACCGGAGCTCGATTTTTCTCGGGGCAAAGCATCGCCAGCTCTGTGGTCATTCCATTTATGAAAAGTCAGTGGTTGCAGACCCTGGATTATCTGGTGATCAGTCACAGCGATAACGACCATGCCGGCGGCATGATGGATATTCTCGCAGACTTTTCGCCAACCACAGTAGTGGCGAATATCCCTGCATCGGATGATATCTATAAAGTAATTGAGCAACGAAAAACGGGAAATGTTAGCCAATCTTGTCAGTTCCCCAGGCGATGGTCATGGCAGGGTTTAAGCTTTGAGGTGCTATGGCCTGATTTACCTCGTTGGCAGGAAAATGAAGATTCCTGTGTATTGCTCATATCTGACGGCGCCACCAATGTGTTGCTAACGGGGGATATTACCGCTGCGGTTGAGGCAAAACTCCTACCCAGGCTGATTCAGCACAAAATCGATATTCTGGTAGCACCTCATCATGGTTCGCGAACCTCATCCTCAATTGCGTTCGTGGACGCATTGCAACCTGAGCATGTGGTTTTTTCAACCGGATATATGAATCGCTGGCAGTTACCGGCAGATGATGTGGTGGCTCGATATCAACAGGCCAACGTTAAGATGCATAATACCTCGGTATCGGGGATGGTAAGGTTTTCGATCGATCAGCATCGCGTGAATAATGTTATCGCCAGTCATTACCGTCAGGACCTGGCACCGTTATGGTTTTTAAATCAGTTTGCTACACTTGCTCAGGATAAACCGTGAACGAATGTCGATGTCCAATTGCCATAGCCATTTGCTCAACCTGAACGGCAAGAATGTTTATGCCCTTAATGTCTATTGCTTTTAAATGTAGTGCGATTGCTGAATAAAAAATCATCGTATATCTCACTGTCAATTCTCGCGAGATGAGAAATCTGCTGAGGTAATTGCTATAAGCTAGTTATTTAGTTGGTAGATCAGGCGATTATCGTTAGAATACAGCTGTATTGTTTTACTTGAGAGTTTTAATGCAAACTACAACGTCTTTAGAAAGTCATACCACTAAAGAGAGCCGTACCTGGCCCAATTTTCGACGCCTGATGACCTATACCCGGGGCCTCAGAGCCGGGTTAATCTTATCCATTGTAGGTATGCTCGGTTACGCTAGTATCGACACTCTGTTTTTTTCGCAACTTAAACCTCTGATTGATGAAGGATTAACCCAGGAAAATCCGGATATTCTTAAATACGCTCCGATATTCGTGTTAGTTGCTTTTTTATTCCGTGGTATTTTTCATTTTATCGGTACCTATTGTCTGGCCTGGGTTGGCAACCATGTGGTGATGAAACTGCGCCAGGAATTATTTGAACATATTCTCGCCATGCCGGTGTCATTCCACGACAAAGAATCTACCGGTGCTTTAATTTCCAAGCTTACTTATGATACCGAACAGGTACTTAATACCACCTCAAAAGCGGTCTTGACCTTAGTTCGCGAAGGTGCGTTCGTGATCGGCTTATTAGGCCTGATGTTTTACTATTCGTGGCAATTATCATCGATATTTTTGCTGATCACTCCGGTTATTTCGGTGATTGTAGTGATTGTCTCAAGACGATTCCGGGCGGTGAGTAAACATATTCAGCAAGCGATGGGCGAAGTGACCGGCGCTGCCGAACAAAGCTTTAATGGTCATAAAGTGGTCGTGACATTTGATGGCCAGGTTCGGGAAAATGAACGGTTTGCGAAAATAAATAATCAAAACCGCTCGCAACGGATGAAAATGGCTGCGGCTAAGGCGATCAGTGTGCCGGTCATTCAAATCATCGCTTCATTCGCACTGGCGTTTGTGCTCTATATCGCCAGTATGGAAAACATGATGGCGAACCTGACACCAGGTATTTTTACCACCGTAGTCACTTCCATGATCATGTTACTACGGCCATTAAAACTGCTCACCACAGTGAACAGCGAATTTCAAAAAGGCATGGCCGCCTGTACCAGTATTTTTGAAGTGCTGGATCAACCGATTGAAGCGGATACCGGTACCCTGGATATTACCCGTAGCCGTGGTGACATCTCCTTTAAAAATGTCAGCTTTTCCTATGACGGAACCGAAAATCCGGCGCTCGATAATGTCAGTTTTGACGTGCCTAATGGCACTACGCTGGCACTTGTTGGGCGTTCTGGTTCCGGTAAATCCACTATCAGTACCTTGCTACTGCGTTTTTACAGCGCTACCGACGGCGAGGTGACAATTGACGGTGAAAACATCGAAGCGTATCGCCTCAAACCGCTGCGTAAGCAGTTTGCTTATGTATCACAGCAAGTGGTGTTGTTTAATGATACCTTAGCCAACAATATCGCTTATGGTCGCCCGGATGCCAGTGAACAGGAAATTATCGATGCAGCCAGACACGCTCACGTACTGGAATTTGCAGAAGACCTGCCGGATGGCTTAGAAACGGTGATTGGTGAGAATGGCTCGATGCTCAGTGGTGGTCAGCGACAGCGGGTGGCGATTGCCCGGGCGTTGCTTTGCGATGCACCAATATTAATTTTGGACGAAGCGACCAGTGCTTTGGATACGGAATCGGAACGACACATCCAGGACGCATTAAAGTTCCTGCAGCAAAACCGCACCTGTATCGTTATTGCCCATCGATTATCAACCATCGAAAGTGCTGATAACATTGTTGTCATGGAAAAGGGTAAGCTGATTGAACAGGGCAACCATCAGCAGCTACTGGCCAAAGACGGCGCTTATGCGCAACTTCATAAGTTTCAGTTTGGGGCGTAACGTCTTGCTTAAGGTTGGTTATACCAGGTCAAAAGGAAGGGCTGGAACATGCGCTTAATTGAACAGGCCTGGTATCAGAATCACTGGCTTAGGTGGCTGCTGCTTCCCTTGTCATTGTTGTTCTGGGTACTGTCTTCGCTCAGAAAATGGGCGTACGCATCAGGCCTGAAGAAAAGTTTTAACGCCGGTGTGCCGGTGATCATTGTCGGAAACATAGGGGTTGGTGGCAATGGCAAAACGCCGGTGGTTATTTACCTGGTGAAATTACTGCAACAGATGGGCATCACGGTCGGCGTAACCTCACGGGGCTATGGCGGTAATGCCGAGTCCTACCCATTGACGGTGGAGGCAGACACTCGTGCAGAGCAGGCTGGCGATGAACCAGTATTAATTTATCAGCGTTGTCAGGTTGCAACGGTAATAGGTCCGGATCGGGTAGCCAACTGTCAGCGTTTGGTTGAGCAGGGTTGCCAGGTGATCATTAGTGATGATGGCTTGCAGCATTACCGATTACAGAGAACCCTGGAGATCGTGATCATTGATGGCCAACGACGATTTGGCAACGGTTGGTTGTTACCGGCAGGGCCGTTACGGGAACTCCCTTCAAGATTAAAGCAGGTTGACGCTGTCATTTGTAACGGCGCAGAAGCGCAGGGCGACGAATTACAATTGACACTGCAACCGGGACACCTTGTTCATGTTGCCTCAGGTAAGACATTATCGGTGGATGAATTTCAGCAAGCCCATGGTAAGCAGGCCCAGGCGCTCGCCGGAATCGGCAACCCACAACGTTTTTTCGACACATTGGCGGCGCTGGATTTTCAATTGCATAACCCATTGGGATTTGTCGACCATCACAAATTTATCGCCACCGACTTTGAGCAGTTTTCCAGTCAGCAGCCACTGTTGATGACAGAAAAGGATGCCGTCAAATGTCGGGAGTTTTGTCCGCAGAATGCCTGGTACTTGCCGGTAGACGGCGTATTGAATGAGGCAGATGCACAACATTTAACCCAATTAATTAACACGAGAGTATTGAACTAATGGCTTTTGATATCAAACTGATCGATATTCTGGCTTGTCCGATTTGTAAGGGCAAACTGGCTTATGATAAAGAACAACAAGAACTGATCTGTAAATTTGATCGCCTGGCCTATCCCATCGAAAAGGACATTCCGGTATTGCTGGAAAACCAGGCCCGAAAAATTGCCAATGACGAGTAACGAGGTATCTATGTCATTTACTGTCGTTATACCTGCTCGTTTTGAGTCGAGCCGCTTACCGGGAAAAGTGCTGGCGGATATCGGCGGTAAGCCGATGATCGAATGGGTGGTCGAAAAGGCGTTGGCTTCGGGCGCATCGCGAGTTATTGTCGCGACCGATAATCAGCAGGTCATGGATGCTATTGCCCATTTGCCGGTGGATGTCTGTAAAACCCGTGCCGACCATCAGTCAGGAACCGAACGCCTTGCCGAAGTCGTCGAGAAATATCAGTTTGCTACCGATGAGATTATTGTAAATGTGCAGGGTGATGAGCCTTTCATACCGAGTGAAAACATCGCCCAGGTTGCTGCAAATCTCGATAGCCAGTCAATGGCGAGGATGGCAACGTTAGCAGTAGAAATTCAGTCTGCGGAAGACGTATTTAACCCTAATGTGGTTAAAGTGGTTTGTGATCATCAAGGGTATGCCCTGTATTTCTCCAGGGCCAGCATTCCATTCGACAGGGATCAGTTTAGTATCCAGCAGAGCCGTGATGAGCTGCGTACTAAATATTTGCGCCACCTTGGCATTTATGCCTATCGGGCAGGCTTTATCAGCGATTATGTCGCATGGCCAGAATCTGAGTTGGAGCAGATAGAGGCACTTGAGCAATTACGGGTATTGTTCCAGGGAGAAAAGATCCATGTCCAGCAGGCCGTCAGTCATTTGCCGGTTGAAGGGGTGGATACCGCCGAGGACCTGGAAAAAGCCAGGCGTTATGCAGCATCGCTCTGAGCATAACGAGTCGGGTGTAACCCGACTCGCCATTGCATTTCGTTTTCCAGATGTTAATCGACCGAGCGAAGTAATTCGTTAATACCGGTTTTTGCCAGGGTTTTAGCATCGACTTTTTTGACGATGATGGCAGCATATAGCTGACAGGTACCGCAGCTCGATGGCAGGGTGCCAGGTACTACCACGGAGCCTGCTGGTACGCGGCCATAGTGAACTTCTCCGGTCTCCCGATCAAAGATCTTCGTTGACTGGCCGATATAAACGCCCATGGAGATCACTGAACCTTCCTCAACGATAACGCCTTCAACAATTTCCGAGCGGGCACCGATAAAACAGTTGTCTTCAATGATTGTCGGACCGGCCTGCAGCGGCTCAAGAACACCACCGATGCCAACGCCACCGGACAGATGAACATTTTTACCAATTTGTGCACAAGAGCCCACGGTTGCCCAGGTATCAATCATACAACCGTCATCGACAAAGGCTCCAATATTCACAAACGAAGGCATCACCACTACATTTTTACCGATAAAGCTGCCGGTGCGAACACTGGCGCCAGGAACCACGCGTACGCCATCGTTATTAAAATCAGCGCGACCATATCCTTCATATTTCAGTGGCACCTTATCAAAATAGGTACTCTCGCCGGCATGCATTACCTGGTTATCGTTAATCCGAAACGATAGTAAAACCGCTTTTTTCAACCATTGATTAACAACCCAGTCGCCGTTAACTTTTTCAGCCACGCGGGCGTGACCTTTATTGAGAAGATCCAGTGCCGCTAGAATCGAGTTTTTGACTTCAGGATCCACACTGTTGGGACTGATGTTGGCTCTGTCTTCAAAAGCCTGTTCAATGATGTTTTGAATGTCTTGCATCGATAAATTCCTGTTTAGATTGCGTATAATTTTTTTGATGTTTTTTTCTGTGACATCCCTCCTGCCGGGTTGGCAGGAGGGCGTTGGCAGCATCAGTAAGCTGCTGTTTTAATTTTTGCTAACGGTTTGTTGATCAGACAAAGTTTCTGTTCCAGCTCCATTTGTTGCTGCTCACTCAATGCATGGTTATCTTTGGTTGAGATCAGGAACATGTCCTCCGCACGCTCGCCAAAGGTGGTGATTTTTGCCGAATGGATACTCAACCCCTGTTCCTGGAACACCTTGCCAATTTCCGCAAGTAATCCGGGCCTGTCCAAAGCAACCAGCTCCATCGAGGTCATTTTGGCATTGTTATAGGGCATAAAACTGACCTGCGTCGGAATATTAAATTGCCTGAATTTAAGGGGAATTGGCTGAGGCACAATTAATACTGGCTCTTTAGACTGGAGGTAATGCGTCAGCGAGTCTTTAATATCCTGCATATGATAATCATCTTTTAATGCATGGCCTTTACTGTCCAACACTACAAACGTGTTTAAGGTATATCCGTCTTTACTGGTCAAAATTTTCGCATCATGGATAGACAGTTTCTTGCCGCCTAATACTGCCACGATAGTCGCAAAAATATTTTCTTTATCTTTAGTGTAAATGAATACTTCGGTACCACCACGATAAGGCTTAGGGCTTACCAACACTAATGGTGAAGAGCGATCGTGAGTAAAGATTGCTTTAGAATGCCAGCGAATTTGCTGAGGACTGTAGCGCAGGAAATAATCTGGCTTGAATTGCTTCCAGACTGGTTTGATTAAATCTTTGCTAATTTCATCCTGATTCAACAACATTAACGCCTGCTGCTGATTTTCTTTGATTTGCGCCCGGTATTCCACCGGCTTTTCCAGACCGCGGCGCAGGGCGCTTTTGGTGGCATAGTATAGCTCTTCCAGCAAATTGCCTTTCCAGCTATTCCATAAGCTTTCGTTGGTAGCGCGCATATCAGCCACGGTCAGGCAATACAGGTAATCCAGGTGCGCTTCATCGCGGACGATTTTGCCAAATTCGCGGATCACATTAGGGTCGGATATATCACGACGCTGGGCGGTGACTGACATCAGTAAATGGTACTTAACTAACCAGGAAATCATCTTGGTGTCATGTTTGGTGAGGCCATGCATTTCACCAAAGTTTATCGCATCGACCGCACCCAGTTCGCTGTGGCTGCCGCCCCGGCCTTTGGCAATATCATGGAAAATACCGGCGATATACAACAGTTCCGGTTTACGAATGCGTTGCACGATCTTGCTGCACAGGGGAAATTCATGATTGTGTTCTGGCAGGGAAAAACGATACAGGTTTTTAATGAGTCGGTAGCTATGCTCATCAACGGAGTAAGCGTGAAATAAGTCAAACTGCATTTGTCCGACTATGTTTTGCCATTCGGGTAAATAATGGCCCAGCATTTCATGGCGATACATTAAGTTAAATGCACGTCCAAGACCGCGGGGATGGCGCATTAACGCCATAAACAGGCGTCGACACTCGGCGTAATCGATCAGCTCAGAAATTAATCGGCGGCGGGAGTTTCGTAACAGGCGAATGGTATCGGAATGAATTCCTTTAATTTGCGGATTATCGGCGATCACCAGAAAGATTTTCAGCATCATTTCTGGTCGTACAAAGGCGCGATAATTCTTGGCCTGGATCAGATTTCCGACCATCATGAAATCTTTGTCGATATCCACGTCCGGTTGCTTCACGTCGTGGTTCAAGATCGCTTGCTGGAAATGCTGGAGCAACATTTCATTCAGTTCGGAAACGTAATTGATAACCCGGAAGAACCGTTTCATCATGCGTTCAATGGCCTTTTTGCCATCTTCGCCAAACCCCATCAGGCGAGCGACATCACCCTGATAGTCAAACAACAGGCGGTTTTCACTGCGACCGGCAATTAAGTGCAGGGCAAAACGCATCCGCCATAAATAGTCCTGACATTCCATTAACTCGTAAAATTCATTGAGGGTCAGGTAATCATGCTGAACCAGCTCATACAAACTATCAGCGTGAAAATGGCGCATCGCGACCCAGGAAATATTCTGAATGTCGCGCAACGCTCCAGGGTTGGCCTTCAGGTTTGGCTCAAGCGTATAGGCCGCACCCTTATATTGCTGGTGACGTTTAAACTGTTCATTGCGTTTGGCGATAAAGAACTTTTCTGATGGCCAGAAGTTTTTAACCCAAAGTTGCGGCCATAATTCATCGGCAAGGGCCTGGTTACCACAGATCAGCCTTGATTCCAGCAGGTTGGTGGCAATGGTGATGTCTTTGCTGGCCAGTTTTATGCATTCTTTAACACTACGGACGCTGTGGCCGATGTCGAGGCGAATATCCCATAACTGGGTAATAAAAGCACCGATATAATCCTGCAGTTCCTGACTCAGGTTTTTCTGGGTCAGGATCAAAATGTCAATATCAGAGTAGGGGTGGAGTTCGCCACGCCCATAACCACCGACGGCCATCAAGGCGATTTGATGTTCATCCAGATGCTGCTGGCACCATATCTTTTTCAGCACCAGATCCACATACTCGGCCCTGGTGTGAACCAGCTCAGTCACTTCATGGGCAGCAAATGATTGCTGCAGCCATTGATAAAACGCTTCACTTTGCTGTTGAAAATCACTGAGCGACATTGCTGGTGCCGCCAGTGAAAGCTGCTCTTTAAAATGAGCGGGTAAGATACTAGTGTCAACCACAGTGCTAAACCATCCTTATTTACGGGCAGAACATTGACAGATTAATTAACCAGGACCCTTGGTAATTCTTTCTCTTCCTGGCGATGGGTAAGAATTTCACAACCAGTTTTGGTCACCAGAATGGTGTGTTCCCACTGGGCGGAGTTTTTACCATCGACAGTATATGCCGTCCAGCCGTCGTTTTTGTCGAGTACGGTACCGCCTTTACCCAGGTTAATCATGGGTTCAATGGTAAAAATCATGCCTTCTTTCATAACCCGGGCATCACCATTTTTATAGTGCAGAATTTGTGGCTCTTCGTGAAATACGGTACCGATGCCATGACCACAGAAGTCTTTAACGATCCCGTAACGCCCGGCTTTTTTGATGTACTTCTGAATGGTGGCACCAATTTCGTTAAATTTCGCGCCAGGCTTCACTTTACGAATTGCCTGATACAGACTTTCCTGGGTAATACGGCACAGGCGACGATTTTCAGGGCTGACATTACCAATCAAAAACATTTTCGAGGTATCACCATGGTAATAGGTTTTTTCGTCCTCGGGCGTATCGTCACTGTCAAAAGATATCTTGCAGGTTATGTCGATATTGATGATATCGCCGTCCTGTAACGTTTGCTCTGAAGGAATACCGTGACAAACCACATGGTTTACCGACGTACAGATGGATTTCGGAAATCCACCCTCGCCATCGGCATCAGCGCCATAATTCAGTGGTGCGGATAGAGCATTGTTTTCTGCTGTGTAATTAGCACAAATAGCGTCCAGTTCAGCGGTTGTTACACCAGCTTTGACATGGGGTTCAATCATTTCCAGAACACTGGCGGCCAGTTTGCCCGCGGCACGCATATGTTCGATGTCACTTTCGCTTTTTATGGCAATACTCATTCTATTCCTCAAAGATTGGCTGAAAACACTCCCATGTGATTTTGGGAGCGGGCGTAAATGAGCCGAAATAATAACCCAAAATAAGGGGTTATGCTACCTGAGCCAAGAATTTATAAGACCTGTAGCGATGTTTTACACGGTTGGTTTCACGCCTGTTTAATGAAAGAGTATAACGCGTTGATTCGCGGATGATTGGTGCATCTGTGAAATTCGATTATATCCGCCATGATTGCAACTCCGCTGCCATGGCTGGAATCCTATTTTTAGGAGGTTATTTTGGATGGTGTTGTTTAACACTTTGAATAGGTTGGTTTTTTTTGCTCTTCCTGACTGTTTGGCGTACTATCGATTTTTAGTTAAAAAAGGAACTTTTATTGTGAAGTCAACGTTGCTGTCAGTCATGGTCACTGCATCTTTACTATTATCCTCAACTGCATTTTCAAAAGAAGCTAAATTTGGTTTATCGGTGGGGACGCCATCTTTGATTAATTTCGTCTATAAGGGGGATAGGCTGCATTTTTCCGGTGGATATTGGGGGGACAACATACGAGGAATTGAGTTGGGAATCCCTTTCTACGATATAAAACACAGTTACTTGACAACGATCAATGCAACAGTCGGACATACTCGTACAGAAGATAGTATGAATGACGTAGACGAGTGGACTTATGTTGGTGTTTCTACAACGATCGACTTCAATGGGTTCTATATTGAACCCGGACTCACCATTGGAAAAGGTGATTATGATTCTCCTCAATTATCGCTCCAACTGGGATACCTGTGGTAAACGGTTCTCACAATTTTTAACCGGCGATTATGGCCAGTGTTAGATGTGCTATCGGTAGTGTGTTGATTTCGTTAAGCTGTGACGTTCGGCCCTTGAACTCAGCACCCTATAGACCTATCTGCCGTTATCCCGCACTCGGTGCCCAGGAAGTCTGGGCAACTAACTAAACACGGCAGCCGCTACAAAGTTGACGTTAACTGATTGAAAAGGTTAATGTCTTGTTAGCGATTTAGAGTCATTCAAAACACCTGAATACCTCGCGAGCCAATACCAAATTTTTATCAAGGAAGTTTAGATGAAAAACCAGTGTCCATACTGTAACCATCATATTAGTGTCAAAGAAGTCTTCGTAGCTTCTGTTATTACCTGCAGGTCCTGTGGAAATAAAAGTTATCACGGGAATTTTCTTCAATGGTTATCGGTAGCGTTGCTTAATTTAGGTATATTATTTTTATTGTTATTTTCTACAGCATCTATTGAGGATGAATTAGTTAGAAAAACTCTAATTTATTGTTGTAGTCCCTTAGCCTTTTTTATATGTGTTTTAGCGATTGTTCAGCCAGTGAAGTCGAAAACGAGCGAGCCAGAAGGGTAATGTGACTGGTTCTAATGAACGATAAATAGACCTTTTGGTTTTAATAATCGAACAGTATAAAAGATAAAAGGGAATTATTTAGTGAGATGTCCTAGAACAGGTACGAAATTAAAAACAATTAAAGTAGGTGGTATTTCTTTAGAGGTATCAGAGAGTTGTGGTGGAGTATTTTTTGATAATACAGAATTATGTAACTTCAAAGATCCACAAAGTGTTCGAGGATCTGCATTAGTTAAACATTTGAGGCAATTTGAAAATTCAGTATTGGATGAAACACAAAGAGTCAATTGCCCCAAGTGCGATAACATCGTAATGATGAGAAGATACTTTAGTCCTCTCAAGGTAGTTGAGATAGATGAATGCCCAGGCTGTGGCGGTATTTGGCTTGATACTGGGGAACTTTCAAAGTTGCATGACAACCATTTAACAGAAAGAGAACGAGCATTATTGAGAGTAGAGCTTAAAAACGATACGTATATTCCGAATATTGAGGCCCCAATGCACCCTAGAATACGTTACTCACAAGATCGGGTGAGCTCTGTACTTGAAGCGGCATTTTATTTAATCAGTGACTTTTAAATTTGTCTGATAGAGAGAACAAGAGACAGTCATTTCTGCTAAATCATACAAGGATGTCTAATGAAATTTATAATAACTATAACGATATTGTTCATGTCTTTTAGTTCAATAGCTGGCTCGGAACTTCCAAATCACCGTCACATATCTATAACTGGTTCTGCATCACTAACAACTATCCCTGATCTCGCAGTGATCGAACTAAATGTTGAAAGTGTCAAAGATACTAGCTTTGACGCGAAGCGGGACGTTGATTTGAAAGTGAACAACTTTCTAAAGGGACTGCCTGATTTCAATATATCGAATAAAGATGTATCAGCGTCAAATATCGTGACAGAACCTAACATAGATTACTCGGATGAAGGCGAACCGCTCGTTAATGGGTACGTTGCATCTCGCACATTGAAAGTGACGTTGAGCCAATTAAAGGATTTAAATAAGCTTCTCAATTTTGCCCTCAGCGCGGAGCTAAACGAAATCGAAGATATCGTACTGAAATCTACTAAAGCCAATTCATTAAGGAAGGAAGCGAAAAAGTTAGCCATTCAAGATGCGAAAGACCGAGCCAATGAACTCGCAGAAGCTTTTGACTCTCAACTAGGAAAGATTTATAGCATAAACGAGATGAGGAACTCTTCGAATTATGAATACAAATATGGGGCTAACGAAAGTATTGAGATGATTGAGGTTACAGGCTCTAGGGTCAAAAAAGTTGATTTGGTGCCTGGAAAATATCTTGAAGCTGAGATTACATTTGAAGAGTCAGTCAGAGTAGTCTTTGACTTAGATGTTAATTAACAGGCCTTAGTCCGAAATGAGCGAACTACAGGCGCTCAAATAAAAAATGAGGGATAGCTATTGTATAAGTGGACTATTTGTGACCCAACAAACGAAAAAGTAATTCAAAAAGGTGCGATATCTAAAGAAGATATTTTAGTAACGTTTGAGGCATATCCTTGGGGTTCAGAGCTAAAGAAGTTTACTGATAACCCACTCGAAACTGTACACTATAATCCTTCGATCGAATTTATCGATACTCTGAATAAAAGAGGAATTACATTTTCAGCAGTGCCGGAGGATAATGGTTTCATATTTTATGTTTTTTACATGCGACCTGAATTAGTGAAGAAGTGGTTTGGGTTTGTGGAAAGACTAGAACCTAAACATGTAACAGATTTACTAGATAATTCATTTGAATCATCTAAAAATTTATTAAATATGTTTCTTGAACATAAATTTGATGACTAAGCTGAAATATTCTAATTTGCAATCGAAAAGGTTAAGGTCTGGTTAGAGCGATCTACAGTCATTCAAAATCTTTAAAAGCGATGTTTATGCAACCAATGATAATACTAGTCGGAACTTATTCAGTTAAATAAATGTGTACACATCAACGAAACTAGCGTACCATTAACTGGCTTTAGAAAATTAAAGCTTTATCTATTACTGCACTTTGCGTTTCTCTTTCTTCTTTTTATTTATTTTAAGTCGAACTTGTATCTACATTTGCTTTACTGGCTAATGTTTTACTTGTTTCATCTAATGCAATATCGGTGAGTTTTCACCAGATTTTTAATTTATAAAAGGTTCGTAATATGACTAATTCTGTAACTGGCGTAGTAAAGTGGTTTAATGAAGATAAAGGTTTTGGTTTTTTAACACCAAGTGAAGGCGGGAAGGACGTTTTCGTTCATTTTCGTTCTATCGTTTCGGAAGGCTTTAAGTCTTTAGCGGAAGGCCAACAAGTTCAGTTCACTATTGAGCAAGGTCAAAAAGGCCCGCAAGCGGCAAATGTTGTTGCTATCTAGTAAATTAGATATGTAAAAGGCTGGAAATAACTAGCCTTTTTAAATTACCGTAAAACTCTCTCCTGGAATTAATCCTCAATTACTGTATTACAGTATCCCTTCTCTCTTTTATATAAGATTAAATATATGTTTCATACAATAAATGGTGTAACCGTCGATGCGAGACCACCAATTTCAACAATATCAGTCAACAAATTCAGCGTTGTTTTTAAAGACAAACAAAAGTTAAAAAGCGTCAGTTTTGAGAATGCTATCGATACTCGAAATTTTATTACGTGGTTAGTGGCAATATAATCTCACAGAAATAATGAGGCACTGCAGGGTCATTTACAGGTAGATTTAAACTGCTAAGGCAGGAGTTAATTACTACGAGTTCTCTTGCCATATATTTGCGGAATAAAAACTCATTAAGCTCTTACGTTAGCAATTGCTAACGGGCAGCTATTGGCTGTGAATCGCCAATAGTTGAACTCACAGCACAAAGCCGCCGTTTAGGCGGGCTTGAATTTTGCCAAAAAAACGAGATTACGGCCTACTCCGCAATGACTATACTAAAAACTTCGACAACGTCCTCACCAAAAATTGCTCCTGCATTTTTGGCATACAGGCCAATCCATGGCCATAACCGACAACGTCCTCACCGACGCAGTCCTCACCCCAATTTAAACTATCCTCTTACAGCTTGAGACTTACAGCTTAAAGCTTGCCCTTAAACAACATTTTTTCACGCCATCGCTTTATTTTTGAGCGGTTAAATGGTATAAAGCACCGCCCGTGATCAAGCCACAGGTTTTGAACATGGGTTCGGGTTCAATTTTGAACATTATTAATTAAAAACTCACATACATCGGCAAACGTATTCCGGGGTGCTGCACTGATGGTTATCAGATGCGGTCGGTAATACGGGATGTATGGACGCTTAACCCCAAAGAGGATTTAAAAATGCCAAACGTTTCTATGCGCGATATGCTTAAGGCCGGCGTACACTTCGGTCACAAAACCCGTTACTGGAACCCAAAAATGAAATCATACATTTTTGGTGCTCGTGACAAAGTTCATATCATCAACCTTGAGCAAACTGTACCACTATTCAACGATGCCCTGGCTTTCTTATCTGGCGTTTCTGCTAAGAAAGGTAAAGTATTATTCGTTGGTACTAAGCGTGCAGCAAGTGATGCCGTGAAAGAAGCAGCGCTAAAGTGTGATCAATTCTACGTAAACCACCGCTGGTTAGGTGGTATGTTGACTAACTGGAAAACTGTTCGTCAATCTATCAAGCGTCTGAAAGATCTTGAAACTCAAAGCACTGACGGTACTTTCGATGCTTTAACTAAAAAAGAAGCATTAATGCGTACTCGTGAAATGGAAAAGCTTGAGAAAAGCCTTGGTGGTATCAAAAACATGGGTGGCCTTCCAGACGCTATCTTCGTTATCGATGCTGACCACGAGCACATTGCAATCAAAGAAGCTAACAACTTAGGTATCCCAGTTGTTTCTGTTGTTGATACCAACTCAAACCCTGACGGCGTTGATTACATCATCCCAGGTAACGATGATGCAATCCGTGCAGTGAGCTTATACCTTGATTCTGCAGCAAACGCTGTAATCGAAGGCCGTGAGTCAAACATTGCTGTTCAAGCTGAAAAAGACGGTTTCGTTGAAGCTGAATAATTGCTTTATTCGTTAGAATAACGAAATTATTAGCACATTGTATCTCGGCTGACTGGTCATCCAGTCAGCCTGTTTTCATACTTATTTTCGAGGAATTAACTCATGGCAATTACTGCTGCAATGGTTAAAGAATTACGCGAGCGTACTGGCGCTGGCATGATGGATTGTAAGAAAGCCCTTCAAGAAGTTGACGGCAACATGGAGCTTGCAATCGAAAATATGCGTAAGTCTGGTCAGGCAAAAGCTGCTAAAAAGGCTGGTAACATCGCTGCTGAAGGTCAAATCATCATCAAAGATGGTGCTTTAGTTGAAGTTAACTGTCAGACAGACTTCGTTGCAAAAGATGACAATTTCTTAGCATTTGCTAACAAAGTAGCAGATGCTGCTGCCGCTTCTAAGCCTTCAATCGAAGAATTACAAGCTCAGTTCGAAGAAGAGCGTATTGCTCTTGTTGCTAAAATCGGCGAAAACATCAATGTTCGTCGTGTAGCTTATGTTGAAGGTGCAAACCTGGCTTCTTACAAGCACGGCGCTAAGATTGGTGTTGTTGTTGCTGGTGAAGGCGATGCAGAATCCCTTAAGCACGTTGCAATGCACGTTGCCGCTTCTAAGCCAGAGTACGTAAATCCTGAAGACGTACCAGCTGACGTTGTAGAAAAAGAAAAAGCCATTCAAATCGACATCGCGATGAACGAAGGTAAGCCTGCTGAAATCGCTGAGAAAATGGTTTCTGGCCGCATGAAGAAATTCACCGGTGAAATTTCTTTAACAGGTCAACCTTTCATCATGGAACCAAAGCGTACTGTTGGTGACGTACTGAAAGAGAAAGGTGTATCTGTTTCTACTTTCGTTCGCCTGGAAGTTGGTGAAGGTATCGAGAAGAAAGAAGAAGATTTTGCTGCTGAAGTAGAAGCGCAAATTGCTGCAGCAAAAGGCGAATAATCACCTTTTACTGGGCTGCAAAGCCGTTTACAGCGTTATTTTCTTTTAGGACTTTTTAAAGTCTGATAAACGTATTAAAATAGCCGCGGTCAGAAATGTCCGTGGCTATTTTTTTAACTACCCCAAGGAATGTTTATTTTATGAGCACCAACCCCAAACCAGCATACCGTCGTATTTTACTCAAACTTAGTGGTGAAGCCCTGATGGGGGATGAAGGTTTTGGCATTGACCCAAAAATCCTTGACCGTATGGCGCATGAAATCAAAGAATTGATTGAGATGGGCGTACAGGTTGGCCTGGTGATTGGTGGTGGTAATCTGTTCCGCGGTAAAGGGTTAGCGGAAGCGGGCATGAATCGTGTGGTTGGTGACCAAATGGGCATGTTAGCGACTGTGATGAATGGCCTGGCGATGCGTGATGCCCTGCATCGGGCATTTGTAAATGCGCGACTCATGTCGGCGATTGACCTGACGGGTGTTTGTGACAGCTACAACTGGGCCGAGGCCATCAGCCTGTTGAAATCCGGGCGTGTTGTGATTTTTTCCGCCGGTACCGGTAATCCATTTTTTACCACCGATTCAGCGGCCTGTCTGCGCGGCATTGAAATCGAAGCCGATGCGGTATTTAAGGGCACTAAGGTTGACGGTATTTTCTCAGATGACCCGGTGAAGAACCCTGAAGCACAATTGTATTCGCAGCTTTCCTACTCGGAAGTGCTTGATAAAGAATTAAAAGTAATGGATTTGGCGGCTTTCACGCTGGCACGGGACCACTCGATGCCGATTCGTGTTTTTAACATGAATAAAGAAGGTGCATTGAAATCTATTATTCTTGGCGGTGACGAAGGTACCGTTATCGACCACGTAGAGAATTTGAATTAAACTCCTGTTAACACACAGGTTTACAGAAGGAAGAATATTTTGATTAACGACATCAAACAAGATGCCAAAAGCCGTATGGGTAAGAGCGTCGAAGCGTTAAAAACTAACCTGAATAAAATTCGTACCGGCCGCGCGCACGCATCGTTGCTCGATAATATCTCGGTTGAATACTACGGTATGGATACTCCGTTAAACCAGGTGGGTAACATTTCTACACCAGATGCGCGTACCATCGCGATTACGGTATTTGATAAGGCGATGATCGGTGCGGTTGAAAAGGCGATAATGGCATCGGACTTGGGTTTGAACCCTTCGTCACAGGGCACCCTGATTCGTATTCCTCTGCCGCCACTGACGGAAGAGCGTCGTCGCGACCTGGTTAAAGTGGTTGGCGGTGAAATTGAAAGTGGAAAAATCGCTATTCGCAATATTCGTCGTGATGCCAACTCTGACATCAAGAGTCTGAATAAAGAAAAAGAAATTAGCGATGATGAAGCACGTCAGGCTGAAGACGAAATTCAAAAAATTACTGATGAATTTATCAAGCAGTGTGACGCGTTAGCTGCTGAGAAAGAAAAAGAACTCATGGAAATCTAATCGATTTTCATCGGGATTGCCGTATTTTCTATCAAATAACCGGATTTATTTCAGGTTATTTTGGTAAAACGTACGGCATTTTTATATGATGCTAGATCATAGAAAGAAAAGTGTAAGTTAAAGGGAAATCATGTCGGTACCGCAGCACGTTGCTATCATCATGGACGGTAATGGTCGTTGGGCTCAACGACAGGGCAAGGGTAGGGTGGCCGGCCACCGGGCCGGTGTCGAAACCGTGCGCTCTACAGTTACCACAGCACGTGAACTGGGGATCAAAGCGTTGACGCTGTTTGCGTTTAGTAGTGAGAACTGGAAACGCCCGCCTGAAGAAGTCAGTGTACTGATGGACTTGTTCATGTTTGTACTGACTCGCGAAGTCAACCGCCTGCACAAGCACAATATCCGCTTTCAGCTGATTGGCGACAAACAGCGCTTTTCTCAAAAACTACAAGAAAAAATTATTGAGGCAGAGCAACTAACTAAAAATAATGACGCGATGGTGTTATCGGTGGCCGCTAATTATGGTGGTCGCTGGGATATCACTCAAGCTTGTCAAAAAATCGCTCAGCAGGCTGTTAACGGCCAGATTAGCCTCGATGCAATAAATGAGCAAATGCTCAACAATCATATTCAGTTGTCTCAGCTACCGGAATTGGATCTCTTGGTCCGCACTGGTGGCGATTACCGAATCAGCAATTTCCTGCTTTGGCAGGCGGCTTACGCCGAGTTTTTCTTTACCGAAAAGCTGTGGCCGGAATTTGATGCAGATGCGTTTAAACAAGCGCTGGAAGCGTTTACCCAACGCGAGCGTCGATTTGGTCAAACCGGCGAGCAGGTTCGCGGCATCTGAGATAAACCGGGCGAATATCGTTCAGGTTTATATTGTTATAAAAGGAAGCACGTTTGTTAAAACAACGTATTATTACCGCTGTAATTCTTGCGCCACTAGCAATTGCAGCCATATTTTTTCTGAGCCTGCCGTGGCTGGCAGCGGCTTTGTTGTTGGTTATGGCGATTGGCGCCTGGGAATGGGGCCCGTTAATGGGCTTTGACAATAAACGTCGCCGTATTGCCTTTGTCGCTGGTATTTGTATCGCCATTGTTGCCCTGTGGCAGTTGTTACCACCGGAGCAAATCTGGCTTATCGACGATGGCGGTTCAAGTTCACTGAACCCTGTTGCCGTTTGGGTATTATCTATCGCTTCAGCGTTTTGGTTATTTACCGTCGTTCTGATTTTAAACTATCCAAGATTTTCCAGTTTCTGGGTGTCTCGCCGCAGCGTTCGTGGTTTGTTTGGCCTGTTTATTCTGGTTCCTACCTGGCTGGCATTTCTGGTTCTCAGAAGTGCTGATATTAATGTCGATGAATTTCATGGTAGCTGGTTAGTGCTGTTGCTGTTTGTTATGGTCTGGAGTGCCGATATTGGTGCTTATTTTGCTGGCAAACGTTTTGGCAAACATAAACTGATGCCAAATGTAAGTCCGGGTAAAACCCTGGAAGGATTTTTTGGCGGCAATGTAAGTGCTGCTGTAGCGGTATTGATCATCGGTTTTAGTCTTAACTGGCAGGTGTCGCAACTTGCTTTGGCGGTTGTACTGGCATTACTGATTAGCACCGTTTCGGTATTAGGTGATTTAACCGAAAGCATGCTCAAACGCCAGGCAGGGGTTAAGGACAGTGGTTCGATTCTGCCGGGGCATGGCGGGGTGCTGGATCGCATTGACAGCCTTACCGCGACCGCACCGGTATTTGCTTTGTGTTACGTTACCTTTGGTTGGTAAACATCCATGAGTAGTAATCACAGTTCGGCAATTGTACCTCAGGGCGTCTGTATTCTCGGTTCAACCGGTTCAATTGGCCAGAGTACGCTGGATGTGATTCGTCGTCACCCCGATAAATACCGGGTACTATCGTTAAGCGCCAATCATCGCGATGATCTGATGTTAAGCCAATGCCTGGAGTTCAATCCGAAAACCGTTGTAATGGTCTGTGAGCAGGCGGCGCAGCGACTCAGGGAAAACCTCAACACACAGCATCAGCAACAGATTGAGGTATTGTCAGGTAAACAGGCACTTGAACAAATAGCCGCCAGTGTTGATGCAGAAATTGTCATGGCAGCCATTGTCGGCGCCAGTGGCCTGTTACCGACCTTAGCCGCGATCAAAGCGGATAAGCGGGTATTGCTCGCCAATAAGGAAGCCCTGGTCTGCTCGGGACAAATTTTTATCGATGCGTTACGTGCCTCGAAAGCGCTGTTGCTGCCGATTGACAGTGAACATAATGCCATTTTTCAGTGTTTGCCCACTGGCATGCAGACACATTCTACCGATGCCAATATTGCTGAGCACGGCGTAAACAAAATATTGCTGACGGGCTCTGGCGGACCATTTCGTGAACTTCCCATCGAGCAGCTTCAGCAGGTTACGCCAGAGCAGGCATGCGCTCATCCAAACTGGGATATGGGGCGGAAAATATCCGTAGACTCAGCAACGATGATGAATAAAGGCCTGGAGTTTATTGAAGCCAAATGGCTGTTTAACCTTGATGTTGATGATATTCAGGTAGTATTGCATCCACAAAGTTCGATTCATTCAATGGTGCAGTACAAAGATGGCTCGGTTCTGGCGCAACTCGGCAACCCGGATATGCGTACCCCTATCGCCCATGCCCTTGCTTACCCGGAGCGAATCGACGCGGGGGTTGCTGATTTTGATTTTTTCCAGTGTCAGTCATTTGATTTTGCAGCGCCGGATGCCAACCGCTACCCGAACCTGCAACTGGCCATTAAGGCCTGTAAACTAGGACAGGGCGCCTGTACGGCCCTCAATGCCGCCAACGAAGTGGCGGTTGCGGCGTTTCTTCAGGAACACATCCGCTTTACCGATATCGCCAAGGTGAATGGTGAGGTTATGCAACAATTCTCGGATGCATCGATCAACAACCTGGACGATGTCAGCAGAGTTGATAATGATGCCCGACGCAGTGCCAACGCTTTGGTTACTGCGATGATGGAAGGAAGTTAACATGTTTGATTTTTTCTGGAACCTTGCTGCGTTTGTCATTGCTCTTGGATTGTTAGTCACGGTCCATGAGTTTGGCCATTTTTGGGTGGCACGTAAATGTGGCGTTAAGGTTGAGCGCTTTTCCATTGGTTTTGGGAAAAAATTGTTTAAAACCTATGACAAACACGGAACCGAATTTGTTATCGCCCTGATACCTTTAGGTGGCTATGTCAAAATGCTCGACGAACGGGTCGATGACGTTGCCGAACAGGACCTGCCTAATGCGTTTAATCGTAAAAGTGTGCTGCAACGCATTGCGATTGTAGCGGCCGGTCCATTAGCCAATTTCATCTTTGCGATCTTTGCTTTTTATTGTTTATTGTTAATTGGCCAGACCGAAACCAAACCGATTATTGGTGCCATTGAAAATGATTCAATTGCCAGTCAGTCGGGTCTGTCCGCCGAGCAGCAAATTGTTGCCATCAATGGGGAAGACACCCCGACCTGGCAGCAGGTGCAAATGCAATTAGTGGGATTGATTGGCGAGACACAATTAACCATATCCACCAAAGAAGAAAATAGTTCATTTGCCCGCGAGCATGTCCTTGATACGTCTGACTGGCAGTTTGAGCCCAGTAAAATATCAGCAATGCAAAGTCTCGGCATTGTCCCGTTTACGCCGGATATCCTGACTACCATTGCTCTGGTCGCGCCTGATAGTGCGGCGGCCGCTGCAGGTCTGCAGGCTGGCGATAAAATACTGGTTGTCGATGATGTTGATGTTACGGATGACTGGCCAACCCTGGTTAGCCGCATCGAACAAAGTCCGGGGCAGACACTGCCCCTGACCATTAATCGCAACCAACAAATCCAACAAATTGATATCACCGTGGGAACCAAAGAAGCCGAAGATGGTCGTAAGGTAGGGTTTATCGGGGTTTCTCCTTCGCGAGAAGCCTGGCCAGAATCTTACCTGGTCACCATTCAACATGGCCCTTTTGAAGCGGTGGGAATGGCAGTAGATAAAACCTGGCAGTTGATCAGTTTAAGCTTTGTCACCATAGGCAAACTGATCAGTGGAGATGTCAGTGTCAGTAATTTAAGTGGGCCGATTGGCATAGCTCAGGGGGCAGGGGACTCCGCAAGCTACGGAATTGTCTATTTTCTCGGCTTTTTAGCCTTGATTAGCGTTAATTTGGGAATAATTAACCTTTTACCGCTACCAATACTTGATGGCGGCCACTTACTTTATTATGTTATAGAACTTTTCAGCGGCAAACCGGTACCTGAGAAGGTTCAGGAACTCGGATTCAAGTTCGGAGCCCTGGTTCTATTAATGTTGATGAGTATTGCACTCTTTAATGATTTCTCCCGGCTTGGACAATAGTTAGTAGATAAGTTGACAGATCGTATGATAATAAGAAAACTCGCCTTAGCAGTATTAATGGGCAGCATTGGTTGTAATGTTCAGGCAGCTGATGAATTTGTAGTAGAAGATATTCAAATTAAGGGACTGCAACGGGTCGCACTAGGAGCCGCACTAACCCATTTACCGATCAGTGTTGGCGATGAGCTGACCGAATTTCGGATTTCCCAGTCGATTAAATCCCTGTACGCCTCCGGCCACTTCCATGAAATCAGCGTATTTCGTGACGGTAATGCCATTATCTATCGGGTAAAAGAGCGGGAAACGATTTCAGATATCACTTTTGAAGGCAATGACGATATCAAGGACGAGCAACTGCAGGAGAGCCTGGATAGCAGTGGTATTCGTGTCGGCGAAACCCTGGATCGCTCTGTGCTGACCAATATCGAAGCGGGCCTGGAAGACTTTTACCACAGCGTTGGTAAGTACAATGCCAAAGTGACGACTAAAATCACCCATTTACCGCGTAACCGTATCAATCTGGTATTTGATTTCGAAGAAGGTGATGCGGCAGCCATTGAACAGATTAACATCGTTGGTAATGAACTATTCAGCGATGCACAACTGCTTGAGAAAATCGAATTAACCTATGATTCCCCGTGGTGGAATTTCATGGCTCAGGATCGATACCAGAAGCAGACCCTGCAAGGCGATATGGAAACCATTGAAAGCTATTACCTGGATCGTGGTTACCTGCGTTTTAATGTCGACTCCACCCAGGTGTCGATGAGCCCAAATAAGGAAGGGGTATATATTACCCTGAACGTCACCGAAGGTGAGCAATACACCGTTAGTGAAGTGGAGTTTGTCGGTGATATGGCGGGTTATGAAGATACCATTAAGCGTATTACCCCGCTTAAACCGGAAGAATTATATTCTGGTGCCGAGGTTACCTATAGTGAAGAGTTAATCTCAAATTTCCTCGGACGATTCGGCTATGCATACCCGGAAGTCAAAACTATCCCGGAAATCAATGATGAAGATAAGACGGTAAAACTGGTTGTCTCGGTTGACCCAGGCAAGCGTGTTTATGTAAATCGCATTAACTTTGCCGGTAACGATGTAACGTCGGAAACGGTACTACGTCGCGAAATGCGCCAAATGGAAGGCTCCTGGTTGTCAAACTCCTGGGTTGAAGCATCGAAGATGCGTATTCAGCGCCTGCCATATTTTGAAACCGTAGAATTTGAAACAACACCGGTACCGGGCGAAGAAGATTTGGTCGATGTTGACTTTACCGTAAAAGAACAGCCATCCGGTTCGTTCACTGCTGGTATTGGTTACGGTTCATACTCGGGGCTGAGCCTGAATGCCGGGATCCAGCAAAATAACTTTTTAGGTACTGGTAACCGTGTAGGTTTCCAGATTAATACCAACCGTTTTGCCCGTAATGCCAATATTTCCTATACGGATCCGTATTTCACCATTGATGGGGTTTCATTGGGCGGTAACATTTTCTATTCCGAATTTGATGCGGGATCTGCGAACCTGGTTAACTACAACCAGACTTCCTATGGAACCGGGCTGAACTTTGGATTTCCAATCAATGAATATGTACGGTTAAACTTTGGTGCCGGATACAAATACAGTGATATCTCTAATCTGCAGTCCTATGAGCAGATCAAAGACTTTTACAGTATTTTCCAGGATCCCAACGATCCGGACGCACGGGTTAGTTTTGATACCTTTGATTTGAACGGTACAATTTCGCGGGTGACATTAAACCGAGGCACATTCCCGACCGCAGGCTCGAGTATGTCGTTATCTGGTAAAGTGACCACACCGAATTCGGATATTCAATACTTCAAAGCTAAGTTTGACTCAAAGTTTTATTTTCCATTATCTCGTGACCACAGCTGGAGTTTCCTGACCCGCCTGGAAGCAGGCTATGGTAATGGTTACGGTGATATTGATGGTAATGACTACCTGTTACCATTCTGGGAAAACTTCCGTGCCGGTGGTTCTGACACCATGCGTGGATTTGAAAATAATACGGTAGGTCCACGAGCGATTTTCAGAACCGCGAATACCATTCCTGGATTACCGGGTGAGAATGAAGTACTCGGTCCGGATTCCGACTCGATTATTGTCGATAACCGTCGGAGTGTCGGTGGTAATGCCGTGTTAATCGGTGGTGCGGAACTGATTTTCCCGACACCGTTTTTAGACGAAAGTTATGCCAACAGTGTGCGTACCAGTGTGTTTGTAGACGTTGGTAACGTATGGGACACGGAATTTAACCCAAATGATTACCAGGAGTTGGATCCGGTATACTTCGATATGATCGATGATTACTCCGATCCATTCCGTTTTCGTGCATCGACGGGTATTTCCATTCAATGGCTGTCGCCAATGGGGCCGATGATCTTTAATTTTGCCAAACGATTAAAAACTCAGGATGGCGATGATCATCAGTTCTTTAGTTTTAATATTGGTAAAACGTTTTAGAATCAGGCAGGATAGGCTGATCAACGGACAACAAGAACTAGGAGAAGTAAGTTGAAACAATTAATGAAATCTTTGGCCTTTACGGCCGCAGCATCAAGCATGTTATTCACCGGTGCTTCATTAGCCGCAGATCAAAAAATCGGTACGGTTAATGTGCAGAAGGTAATTTCGCAATTACCACAAATGGCAACGATTCAGCAGGATATCGCTGCCGAATTTAAAGAGCCGATGGACGCATTGAAACAGCTTGAAGGTGATATCAAGTACAATCTTGAAAAGCGTAAGCGCGACGAAGCGATTATGAGCAAAAAAGAGATTGATGAACTGGATGGCAAGATTGACGCGTTGACCAAAGAGTATCAAGCTAAAGCTCAGCCATTACAACAAAGCCTGAAGCGTCGTGAACAGGAAGAGCAACAAAAGATTCTGCAACTGGTCAGAACGGCGGTTGACAGCGTTGCTGATGAAGAAGGTTTTGATTTGATTTTACAACAATCAGCGGTAGCCTTTGCCAAACCAGAATTTGATATTTCAACTAAAGTTGTAGAACAAGCTTCAAAATCTAACTAAGAGCTGATTAATGATTACATTAGCGGAGCTAGCCACCAAGCTGGGTGGCACTGTGATGGGCGACGGTAATTGTGTCATCCAGAAGTTAGCCGCATTAGAAGAGGCCGGAACAGGTGATATCGCCTTTCTGGCCAATTCCAAATACCGACAACACCTGCAACATACCCAAGCATCGGCTGTTATCCTCAGCGAAGACGATGCCCAATATTGCCCAACCAATGCATTAATTCTCGCCAACCCCTACCTGGGTTTTGCCAGGGTGGCACAACTCCTCGATACGACGCCGGCCCCTAGCGAGGGAATCGCCGAATCTGCGGTGATCGCCGCTGACGTCAGTTTTGGCCAGAATGTCAGTATCGGCGCCAATACGGTGATTGAATCTGGCGTGCAGTTGGGTGACGACGTGCGTATAGGTGCCAACTGTTTTATCGGAAAGTGTGCTAAAATTGCCGCCAGAAGCCGATTATGGTCAAACATCAGTGTTTATCATAATGTCATCATTGGTGAAGATTGCCTGGTGCAGGCTAATACCACCATAGGTTCGGACGGTTTTGGCTATGCCAATGATAAAGGCCGCTGGGAAAAAATTCCCCAGCTTGGTGCCGTTGTGATTGGAAACCGGGTCGAAATCGGTGCTAACACTACCATCGACCGTGGCGCCCTGAAAGACACGACCATCGCTGATAACTGCATCATCGATAACCAGGTGCAAATTGCCCACAATGTGGAAGTCGGTGAAGGTACGGCGATAGCCGGATGTGCAGTCATCGCTGGCAGTGCCAAGATTGGTAAATATTGTGTCATTGCCGGACAAACCGGTATCAATGGTCATATTCACATAGCCGATGGTACGGTGTTCACCGGCCAGGCGATGGTTGTCAAAGGTACCGATAAAGCGGGAACCTATTCTTCCGGTATGCCGGCAATGGATAATCGCGACTGGCGCAAGACGACTGCCAGGTTGCGACAATTAGATGATATGTACAAGCGGCTTAGCAAACTGGAAAAGCAGATGCGCGCAAGCAGCAGTGATTCAGGCGAAAGCAAATAAACAGAGGGATATGTTATGGAACCCAAGAATAATGTCATAGACATTGAAGAAATTAAGCAACTTATCCCGCATCGATACCCGTTTTTACTGGTTGATAAAGTGCTGGACTATGTGCCTGGAAAATCCATCCATGCGATTAAAAATGTAACCATTAATGAACCGATATTTACCGGACATTTTCCCAGTTACTCGATTTTTCCAGGCGTTCTGATCCTTGAGTCTCTGGCTCAGGCAAGCGGAATTTTAGGCTTTAAGAGTGTAGAAAATCGCGCCGATGGCGAGATGTTTTTATTTGCTTCCATCGATAATGCAAAATTTAAACGCCCGGTTCACCCCGGCGACACCATGCACTTGCATATCGAATTTCTAAAGGATCGTAGAGGCATGTGGAAGTTTTATGGAGAAGCAAAAGTCGACGGGAAGGTCGTCTGTAGTGCTGATCTGATGTGTGCAAGAAGAGAGATGTAGTTCGTGATCCATCCGCAAGCTATTATTGAGCCAGGTGCTCAACTTGGCAACAACGTAACCGTAGGTCCCTGGACCTATATCGGTAATGACGTAGAAATTGGTGACGATTGTGTCATTGGTTCACACGTCGTCATCAAAGGTCCGACAAAGATCGGTAAAGGTAACCGAATTTTTCAATTTGGTTCTATCGGTGAAGAGTGTCAGGATAAAAAATATGCCGGTGAAGATACTCGTCTGGTTATCGGTGATAATAATGTCTTTCGTGAATGCGTCACGATTCATCGTGGTACCATCCAGGACAACTCATTGACGCAAATCGGCAGTAATAACCTGTTTATGGCATACGCTCATGTCGCTCATGATTGCATGATTGGCGACAACTGTATTTTTGCTAACAATGCCACTCTCGCCGGCCACGTTCATGTTGGCGACTGGGTCATTTTTGGTGGTATGTCCGGTGCACATCAATTCTGTCATATTGGTTCGCATGCCTTTATCGCCGGCGGTGCCATTGTCTTAAAAGACACGCCTCCATTTGTGATGGCCTCAGGCTACCCGGTTTCTCCGTTTGGTCTGAATACGGAGGGCTTAAAGCGCCGTGGCTTTGCCAAGCAGGACATTCTTGCGATTCGCCGTGCGTATAAAGAAGTGTATCGTAAGGGCCAGACCCTGGCAGAAGCGATGCCGGCTTTAAATGAGCTGGCAAAAGAATCTTCGCATGTGCAGGATTTCGTCGATTTCATTAACCAGTCCTCGCGTGGCATTATTCGCTAGTCTATGACAGATTCCAAACCACTTACTTTTGCCATCGTTGTTGGTGAGCATTCTGGCGATACCCTGGGTGCCGGGTTAGTTGCCGAATTGCAACGCCGTTATCCTGATGCACGCTTTGTTGGCATCGGCGGACCGAAAATGTTGAACCTTGGTTTTAACAGCCTGTTCGCCATGGAAGAGCTGGCCGTAATGGGTATCGTTGAAGTCCTTGGTCGATTGCGACGACTGCTGCATGTGCGCAAAACTCTGGTTGAGTATTTCAGCGAAAACCCGCCCGATGTCTTTATCGGTATTGATGCGCCGGATTTTAATCTCGGGCTCGAGCAGCGACTAAAAGACCGTGGTATTAAAACCGTTCACTACGTCAGTCCCAGTGTCTGGGCCTGGCGTGAAAAGCGAATTTTTAAAATTGATAAAGCCACCGATATGGTACTGGCGTTGCTACCATTCGAAAAACAGTTTTATGACAAACATGATGTCGCCTGTACCTTTGTAGGTCACCCGCTGGCCGATGATATCCCGCTGCACAGTGACAAGGCTCTGGCTCGCGAGCAACTCGGTTTGGATCTCGATGCCAAATACCTGGCAATTATGCCCGGTTCTCGCGGTGGCGAGTTACAACGCTTATTACCTGACTTTTTCGGTGCAGCGAGCTTATTAAAAGCCAAGCATCCGGATTTGAAATTTGTGGCGCCGTTAATTAATGAGTTACGGTTGCAACAGTTTGAATCGATCAAAGCGGAACATGCGCCCGATTTAGATGTCACCACTGTGGTTAATCAGACCCAACAGGTAATGGCGGCAAGTGATTGCCTGCTAACTGCCTCGGGTACCGTAACCCTGGAAGGGGCACTGGTAAAACGCCCTATGGTGGTTGCTTATAAATTCCAACAGCTGACTTATTGGATTGGACGCAGGCTGGTGAAACTAAAATGGTTTTCCCTGCCAAACCTGCTCGCCAATAAAGCCTTGTTGCCCGAGTTACTGCAGGAGCAGGTAACACCGGAAAATCTGGCGCACGAAGTCGAGCCGCTGTTATACGCCGATCAAAAACAATTGATGGATGAATTTACCAACATTCATCATACCCTTAAACAAGATGCCAGTGCCCGGGCGGCAGACGCCGTTGAGCTGGTGTTAAATTCACAAAAAGTTATCGCCTAGTAGTCATTATGGAACCCTATATTCTTCCGGATGTCGATGTTATTGCCGGTGTCGATGAGGTAGGGCGTGGCCCCCTGGTCGGTGCGGTAGTCACCGCTGCCGTTATTCTTGATCCTAATAAACCGATTGCAGGATTAATGGATTCGAAAAAATTATCCGAGAAAAAGCGCGTAACGCTGGCCGGGCAAATTAAAGAAAACGCATTGGCCTGGTGTATTGGGCGTTGCGAAGCCTGGGAAATTGATCAATTAAATATCTTGCAGGCGACGATGGTCGCGATGCAAAGAGCGGTGCAAGGATTAAGTGTGCAACCTCAGTTAGTGTTGGTTGACGGTAATCGTTGTCCGGATTTGCCGATGGCAAGTGAAAGTGTCGTTAAAGGCGACGCTCGTGTTGCGGCAATAAGTGCCGCATCGATTATTGCCAAAGTTGCCCGCGATCAGGAAATGCATGAACTGCATGAACAGTATCCCCATTACGGATTTGCCAACCATAAGGGCTACCCGACCAAAGCCCATTTGCAAATCATTGAGGAATATGGCGTACTGGACAATTATCGTAAATCGTTTAAACCGGTTGCGCAGATAATCGCCCGCAATTCAGCTGAGTAAGGAATAATATGGCCGAGCCGAAGTTTGTTCATTTAAGGGTCCACTCTGACTTTTCAATGTCCGATGGCCTGAACAAGGTTAAACCCATCATCGCTGCTGCCAGCGAGCAACAGATGCCGGCTATTGCCCTGACTGATCAAACCAATTTGTGTGGTTTGGTAAAATACTATGGCGCCTGTCATGGTGCTGGTATCAAACCGATCATTGGTTGTGATTTTTGGGTAACCAGCGATGACTTTGAAGATGAGTTGTTTCGCCTGGTGGTATTGGCGATGGACAATACCGGCTATAAAAACCTGACCGAACTGATCTCAAAAGCCTACCTGCAGGGACATATTCAAGGCAAAGCGGTTTTAAACAAACGCTGGCTTGCTGACTACGCGCAGGGATTGATCATTCTCTCTGGTGGCCGTGAAGGCGACGTTGGTAAAGCATTGCTTAAGGGCAATCAAGAGCTGGTCGACAGTTGCGTTAGCTTTTACCAACAGCATTTTGCCGAGCGCTTTTACCTGGAATTAATCCGAACTTCCCGGGATCAGGAAGAATCGTATCTGCATATGGCGGTCGCATTATCAGCAGAGCGACAAATACCGGTAGTTGCCACCAATGAAGTGGTATTTTTAAAACCCGAAGATTTTGATGCCCACGAAATTCGTGTCGCCATTCATGATGGTTATACGCTTGAAGACAAACGTCGACCAAAGCGCTATTCCAAAGAGCAGTATTTGCGCAGCGAACAGGAAATGCAGGAGCTGTTTGCGGATATCCCGGAAGCCCTGGCCAACAGTGTCGAGATTGCCAAGCGCTGTAATGTGACGGTGCGGCTTGGTGAATATTTTCTACCAGACTTCCCCACCGAAGGCATGCACATTAATGATTATCTAATCAAAGTGTCGGAAGAGGGTCTGCAGGAGCGTCTCGAGTTTTTATTTGATGTTAATGCTCCCGATTTTGCAGAAAAGCGCAAAGAATATGACGAACGTTTAAAAATTGAACTTGATGTTATCAATAACATGGGGTTCCCCGGATATTTCTTGATCGTTATGGAGTTTATCCAGTGGTCGAAAGATAATAATATTCCGGTCGGCCCGGGTCGAGGTTCGGGGGCCGGTTCCCTGGTCGCCTATGCATTAAAAATTACCGATCTCGATCCACTCGAATTCGACCTGCTATTCGAGCGATTTTTGAACCCGGAACGTATCTCGATGCCGGACTTTGACGTCGATTTCTGTATGGACCGACGCGATGAGGTCATTGACCACGTTGCCGAGCTTTATGGTCGCGATGCGGTATCGCAAATTATTACCTTTGGTACCATGGCGGCCAAGGCGGTTATCCGGGATGTCGGCCGGGTATTAGGCCACCCGTATGGTTTTGTTGACCGAATTTCAAAATTGATTCCCGGCGATCCGGGAATGACGCTGGCGAAAGCGTTTGAGGTTGAACCGCGACTTCCGGAAATTTATCAACAGGACTCGGAAGTCAAAGATCTTATCGATATGTGTCGCATCCTCGAAGGGACGACCCGAAATGCCGGTAAACATGCTGGTGGTGTTGTGATCTCGCCAACCACTATTACCGATTTCGCGCCCCTGTATTGCGACGACGAAGGCAAAAACCCGGTAACCCAGTTCGATAAAAACGACGTCGAAGAAGCGGGACTGGTCAAATTTGACTTTCTCGGCCTGCGTACGCTGACTATCCTGCAATGGGCCATTGAAATGGCCGACGAGAAGTTATCAAAAGCTGGCAAAGAACCTATCGATATTGCCGCCATTCCATTGGACGATCCGAAAAGCTACGACGTTTTACTAAAAGCAGAAACCACCGCCGTATTCCAGCTCGAATCGCGTGGTATGAAAGATTTGATCAAGCGCCTGAAACCGGATTGTTTTGAAGATATGATCGCTTTGGTGGCGCTGTTCCGCCCCGGTCCATTGCAATCGGGCATGGTTGATAACTTTATCGACCGAAAACTCGGTCGTGAGGAAATATCATACCCAGATGCCACCTGGCAGCATGAGTGGCTACAACCGATTCTTGAACCGACTTACGGCATTATACTGTATCAGGAGCAGGTAATGCAGATTGCCCAGGTGCTTGCCGGGTACACCCTGGGTGGTGCCGATATGCTGCGTCGAGCCATGGGTAAGAAGAAGCCGGAAGAAATGGCTAAGCAACGTGGCGGCTTTAAAGCCGGTGCAGAAAAGCTGGGGGTTGACGGCGAACTGGCGATGAAAATCTTCGACCTGGTGGAAAAATTTGCCGGCTATGGATTTAACAAATCACACTCGGCTGCCTATGCTTTGGTGTCTTATCAAACCTTATGGATGAAAGCCCATCATCCGGCACCATTTATGGCAGCGGTAATGTCCGCCGATATGGATAATACCGATAAAATTGTGACCCTGGTGGATGAGTGCGCCAATATGGGGCTGGATTTATTGCCACCGGATGTAAACTCTGGCTTATATAAATTCACCGTCAACGATGACAACCAGATTGTTTATGGCATAGGTGCCATCAAGGGCGTTGGTGAAGGCCCGATTGCGGCAATTATTGAAGCCCGGGAGCAGGGCGGGCCATTTAAAGATCTATTCGATTTCTGCGCTCGCCTGGACCTGAAGAAAATTAATAAGCGGGTGCTGGAACGCCTGATTAAAGCGGGCGCCATGGATAACCTGGGACCACATCGTGCGGCGATGTTTGAGACCCTGGCTGAGGCGATTAAGGCTGCCGACCAACACGCTAAAGCTCAGGCACTGGGACAGGATGATCTGTTTGGCCTGATCAATGTCGAAGAAGAAGATACCCGCCAGTCTTTCAAAGATGTGCCGCGCTGGGCCGAAGACGTCTGGCTTGACGGCGAACGGGAAACCTTAGGCCTATATCTGACCGGCCATCCGATAGACCGTTACCTGGCTGAAATTAAGCATTATGGCAGTGGCCGCCTGGTTAACCTGCAACCGGCCGGTAAAGATCGGGTGCAGACAGCGGTAGGCCTGGTTATCGGAGTACGGGTGCTGGTCAACAAAAAAGGCCGGCGCTGGGCGTTGGTGACGCTTGATGATAAAAGTGCACGTATTGATGTACGCCTGTTTCCTGACGATTTTGAGCGTTATCAGGATATCCTGGTTAAAGATGCTATTTTAGTGTGTAGCGGACAGGTCAGCTTTGATGATTACTCCGGTGGTATTACAATGACTGGCCGAGAGATTATGAGTATTGCCGAAGCGCGAGAAAATTATATAAAATCTCTTGATTTACAATTGCATCGCAGCAACCTAGGCGATAACTTTATTGCTGAATTTAACCGGGTCCTGACGCCTTATAAAGAAGGTACATGTCCGGTACGGGTGTTTTATCAGCGACCGGAAGCGAGTGCCACGATTGAACTTGGTACACAATGGCGGGTAACACCCAGCGATGCGCTAGTACATGAATTAGGATTATTACTTGGCGAGGAAAATGTCGCCATGGCATTTAAAGAATAAATCGACGGGAATATCCCGCACAGATGATTAGGTAACCAATATGTCACTCAACTTTTTGGATTTTGAGCAACCCATTGCCGATTTAGAAGCAAAGATCGAAGAATTGCAATTGGTCAATCAGGGCCAGGACCTTGATTTAGATTTAGAAGAACAAATTGCTCAGCTGCGTAGTAAAAGTGAGGAGTTAACCAAAAAAGTATTCTCGGATCTCGACCCTTGGCAGGTTTCTCGTATCGCGCGTCACCCAGGCCGTCCTTATACCATCGATTATATCAAGCGCATCTTTACCGATTTTGATGAGCTAGCCGGTGACAGAGCTTACGCCAATGACGAAGCGATTGTTGCGGGTACTGCTCGCCTTGATGGTCGCCCGGTGATGGTTATCGGCCACCAGAAAGGTCGCGATACCGCAGAGAAGGTTCGCCGCAATTTTGCGATGCCTCGCCCGGAGGGGTACCGTAAAGCATTGCGCTTAATGGAAATGGCAGAACGTTTTAATATGCCAATAATCACTTTTATCGACACCCCGGGTGCGTATCCAGGTATTGGTGCTGAGGAGCGTGGTCAAAGCGAAGCCATTGCCCGAAATCTGAAAGTCATGTCACGATTGACGGTACCGATTGTCTGTACGGTTATCGGTGAAGGTGGCTCCGGTGGTGCACTGGCCATTGGTGTTGGTGATCGGGTTAACATGCTGCAGTATTCGACCTACTCGGTGATTTCTCCGGAAGGTTGTGCATCAATCTTGTGGAAAACCGCGGAAAAAGCGGCAACAGCGGCAGAGGCGATGGGCGTTACCGCAGACCGCATTAAAGAGCTAGAGCTTATTGACAATATCATTGATGAGCCACTTGGCGGTGCGCACCGTGATTTCGATTTGATGGCGTCTAACCTCAAGCAGGCAATTAAGGCAGACCTGGCATCACTGGACGAGCATAAAAAAGATGAGCTCATTGAAAACCGCTATCAGCGCCTGATGTCCTACGGCTACTGTTAATACCAATCACATTAAATTATTGCTCACTCAGTGAGAATTTAAATGCTGAAAATGTCCCGTACCGGGACATTTTTTGTTTTAGCAGTTACTATATCGGTCATTAAATAACATCATTTACGTATCAGGTTAGATGGACAAGACAGTAAACAACCCGGTTTATGCCGCTTTGCTGAAGTTTTTTGCAGAGCCGCAGCTCGTCCAGAAAAACTTGCTTGTCGCCTATAGTGGTGGCCTTGATTCGCAGGTATTGCTACACGCTCTGGCATCGCTTAAGCAGCAAGGCCACATTGCTACAGACATTTGTGCCGTTCATATTAACCATGGCTTAAGTCGCAATGCTGATCACTGGCAATCCTTTACCCGGCAACAATGCGAAATGCTGGACGTCGATTACCGGGCGATAAGGGTTGATGTTAATAATGTTTCTGGTGGTGGTATTGAAGAGAAAGCGCGAAATGCCCGTTATCAGGCGTTGGCCGAAATCCGCACTGCGCAAGATATAATCCTCACCGCACACCACCAGGACGATCAGGCCGAAACATTTTTACTGGCACTGAAACGTGGCGCGGGGGTGCTAGGGCTGGCAGCGATGCAACCGTTGCGCCAGAACAGCGCTGTCGGTTTGCTGGGGCGTCCTTTGCTCGACGTTTCCCGGGCTCAGTTGCAACATTATGCCGAGCAACGGCAACTGACCTGGGTTGAGGATGAATCGAATCAGGATACCCGCTTTGATCGCAATTTTTTGCGACAGCAAGTGTTGCCATTAATACAAAGTCGCTGGCCAGATTTTTCTGCCAGTGTCGTTAAATCTGCAGCTGTGCAAAGGCAAACACAATCCTTGCTGGAAGAACTGGCACAAATTGATTTAGGCGAAAACCTTGCCAATCAGCCTATTGCCCTGGACACTTTCAATCGACTCTCACAAAGCCGCCAGATCAATGCTCTGCGCTTTCGTTTTAAGCAGCTGGGATTGAGAATGCCGGAGCACAAACCATTGCTACAGGCTATCAACCAAATTGCAACTGCCGCTATCGATAAAAATCCCGAAGTTAAGTGCGGTGATGCGGTGCTCAGACGTTATCAACAGAAGCTGTTTATTACCCGGGATTTTCAGGATATCCAAAGCTGGACGATGCAGCTGGATACGTCATTAACCTCTCCTTATCGAGTTTCGCTTCCTGACTCTTCAGTTATCCTGTGCCTGCATGAGGTTAGCGATGCGCAAAGCGGCCAGTCTTCTGACGATAATCATGATAGTAATAGTCCACAGTTTCTGTGTGTCGCGGATGAAGCGGAAATACGCTTGAGTTGTCATCACGATAACCCGGTATGTAAACCCCAGGGCAGAGACAAAAGCCGGCCATTAAAAAAAGTGCTGCAGGAACGAGGTATTCCACCCTGGTTACGCAGACGCCTGGTTTTTATCTATGTGGACAATATTTTTGCCGGTGTTGTCGGTCACTTTATCTGTGAAGACTTTACCTTGGCAGCCAATATGGCGCACAATAAGCGGATCATAAAAATAACAACAGAATAATCCCTGTACCAGACGTTACTGGCAAACAGGTGTCACTCGGAGTATCTATGAACTTAATTTTAAAACTTGTCGCAGGTATCGCGGCTGGCTTTGTGGTTGGCATGTTCGCCCCAGAGGCCATCACCCGCACCCTGTTAACCTTTCAATCCCTGATCGGCCAGCTGATCACCTTTACCATTCCGTTAATTATTTTATTTTACATTGCCAGTGGTATCGCCACGTTACCGCAGGGATCGTCGAAACTGCTCGGTAAAACGGTGGGACTGGCTTATGGTTCTACCATCACCGCCGGCATCTTTGCCTTTTTGGTTGCCAGTACTTTGTTACCGGGTTTAATGGAAGGTTCTCGAATTGAAAGCATCGCTGAGGGTGAAGGCTTAAAATCATTTATCGAATTCAGCATTCCGCCAATGTTTTCGGTGATGACGGCCCTGGCGCTGGCATTTGTATTTGGTCTTGGTATTAGTGCCACCAATGCGAAAAACCTGCGCAGCAACCTGATAGAAGGGCGCGATATTATTGAGTTATTGCTGGTTAAAATCATTATCCCATTATTACCGGTTTATATTGCCGGTGTGTTTGCGGAAATGACAGTAGCAGGAACGGTATTTGCGACGTTAAAAACCTTTGCGGTTGTGCTGGTGATGGCATTAGTGATGCACTGGTTGTGGATCACCGTGATTTATGTCATTAGCGGTCTGGCAATGGGACGCTCACCGTTGACTTTGCTTAAGAACATGATGCCAGCTTATTTTACCGCATTAGGTACCATGTCCAGTGCCGCAACGATTCCGGTTTCGCTGAATTGTTCTAAGGAAAATGGTGTCGATGATGGTGTGGTCAATTTTACCATCCCATTATGTGCATCGATTCACCTGAGTGGCTCGACGATCACAATCGTTACCTGTGCCACCGCGGTAATGCTACTTACCGAGTCAATGACGGTTCCCGGTTTGCTGGGTATGATTCCATTTATCCTGGTACTGGGGATCACCATGATTGCAGCACCTGGTGCCCCCGGTGGCGCGGTTATGGCCGCTCTTGGACTGTTGGCCAGCATGCTTGGCTTTAATGAAGCGGCACTGGGATTAATGATTGCCTTATACCTGGCTCAGGATAGCTTTGGAACGGCCTGTAACGTCACCGGTGACGGCGTGATTGCGCTGTGGGTGAATCGATTTGCCGGTGAGGAAGGCCTGACCGTCGCCCAAAATAACGAATAACGACCAGACAACGATCCGTTCACGGATCAAGTTTTGATCAAAGCCATGCTGGTACTGTTGATTTATCGACAGCAGCATGGTTTTTTTATGTTCAAAAAGTTAATCACACAAACTGTGGATAACATTGTGTATTAGCTTTTGAGAGATGAATTGAACGCAGAAAAATGGCTTGTTCAGCTCTCTGGTTGTTTTCTGAACAGTAAGAATCGGTTGTATTCTTGCTAACCGAAAGCTGGTTATTTGTTAGCAGCGTAAATCGCTTAATTTAGCGGGTAATGCTCGGATCCTAAGATTGGTAATCAGGATCTTTGCCAGTTATCTTAGCGCCTGCAGCCGTTGCCTAACCTTGTTATACCGATTGCACTGAATGATTTCCCACTCAGTGGAATTGCTATTAACCGCAAACTGATGGCAAGCAAGGCGTTTTATGCTATGCTACGCGCTAATTTTTTGTAAGCAGGAACAGCGATAATGGAGCTGGTAAAAAGTGCACATTTTACACTGGCAATGATCAGCATACTGCTGTTCAGTTATCGTTTTGTGCTGTTAATGCGCAACCCCAAAAAGCTTAGTCAAAAGTGGTTGAAAATACTGCCACATGTGATTGATACCATATTACTGCTTACCGGCATCACCCTGATGGTGTCTCTGTCTTTGTATCCGGGTGAGCATGACTGGATGCTGGAAAAACTGCTGGCTTTGGTAGCATATATCTTTACTGGCTTTTACACCTTGAAATGGGCGCGTACAGACGCCATGAAGTATCTGGGTTATTTGGGCGCTCTCGGATGGTTTATTCTAATCATCAAACTCGCCATGACTCATCAAACCATGTTTTTGTAGGCGCTGAAGGTCATCACCTGCGTTTTCCTGTATTCGTTGTGAATTATTCGTAGTAGAAGTAATGAAAGAATTGTTAATTTCGGAATTAATGCCGGAAAAAGTGAATTTATTAGACAGTCTTTGTTTGTTGGAACAAGAAATATTCGGCGAGCAACCACGGTTAATGGAAAAGGTTCAGCAAATGGCTGAGCAGCTGGTCTCGCAACTGTCTGACATCGAAGATCCGCTGGAACAGGCTGAAAAAGTGCTTGATGTGTTGTTTGTACAACAGTTACTCACAGATACGCCAAAATCTCTCTACGGGCTTGCCAGTCATCGTCTCGATTACGGCCTTGATTTTATTAGCATGGCACCAACCCTGAAGATTATGGTGATGGTACATGTTATCCGTAGTACGGGTTTGAATGTGGATGTAGTCTTTGTTCCCGATGATATGATGATTCGCATCACCTGTGATGATACCTATGCGGTAATTTTTGACTGCATTAATGGCGAACCGATTAACTGGCAGGAGCTGGATCAGCGTTTGCAGCAGGTCAGCCCAAATGATGCGCAGCTGCCCCTGCAAAGTCTCGAAGATAATAAATTAATCAGTCAGCATTTGACCTCGTTGAAAAATGCCTTAATTCGTGAGCAGCAGTTTAAGCAGGCATTAACCTGTGTGGATATATTGTTGGCAATGACCCCGGATGACCCATATCAACGTCGGGACAGGGGGTTTTTGTTGCAGCAAATGGACTGTTTTAAAGTTGCCTATGATGATTACCGTTATTTTGTAGAGAGTTGCCCTCAGGATCCGGCCGCAAAAATATTGCAGTTGCAGCTCGATCAGATTGCACAAATGGATACCGTATTACATTAACTCAGCCGAAGAGGTCAAACCGTTGCATTGACCAAGGCGATGTATAATACCAATCACATTAAATTATTGCTCACTCAGTGAGAATTTAAAGGCTTTTAGACAAGGCTTTGATTGCAGAGAA
>NZ_SWDB01000032.1 GCF_005116735.1 Thalassotalea mangrovi
AAGTTTGTTGTTGAGCTAATCAACCCAATCGCGATGGACGAAGGTTTACGCTTCGCTATTCGTGAAGGTGGCCGTACCGTAGGTGCTGGTGTTGTATCAAAAATTATTGAATAATTTTTGATAACTGCCGAAAAAAGGTCGCATAACGCGGCCTTTTTTTATGCACGATTGAAAATCAATCGGAGCTTTAAGCCGTAAGCTATAAGCCGTAAGCTATAAGCCGTAAGTTGCTTTGGGTAACTGAAGTTAGCTACAAGCCGCAAGCTATAAGCCGTAAGTAGTTTTAGGTTTAACTTAGCGTCACATGCCTTTTCTTACAGCTTACAGCTCTCTGCTTACAGCTTTAAAGCGTTACAGCCTTATAGCTTCTTACAGCTTTCTACTTAAAGCTTACAGCTTTCGTCTTACAGCTTTACACTGCTTTCCCTTGTCTGAACTTTGAGGCTTTGCTAGTGTCTAGATTAGATAACGCGATATATCGTGAAAATAAGGAGTGGATGATGAATCGAAGTAAAGTCGCTGTTCTGTCTGGGGCGGCGCTGTTTTTAGCATTGACGGCCTATGCAACGGAAAAATTACAATCGGGTGCATCTCAGAAAGAGCGAAATGTGCAAGTGCAATATGCAGATAAAACACCTCCTGTAGAAGAGATTAAAAATCCGGAGAAGCCAATGAACGCCTGGTATGAAGGGACATTAAATTATTATGAGTTTGAAGGTGGCTTTTTTGGCTTTACCAGTAAAGATGGCGAAAACCTGTTACCCATGGGGTTGGACAAAAAATATCATCAACGCGGTGCCAAACTAAAACTTTATGGTTACATAGATAGAGATGTCGCAACCATCCAGATGTGGGGTAAGCCGTTCCGGGTGTTAAAAGTTGAAGTTATTGAAAAAGGAAACTCTACCCACCCGTCTCAGCTATAAAGAGCAGGTAAATTCTTGTCGGGTCAGAGTTATATTTCTCTGGCCCTTTTTAAAATCCACTCGATAAATCCGATCATATTCCGTTTCGGAAAATTCGCCAAGCTCCTGATTTGCCAGCATCCCTGCCAGAACGGCCGTGGTATTGCTGTGTCCAACTACCAGGGCGGTACGTTGTTCACTGATTAATCGTGTTGCTAAATCTTTTAACTGCCTGGGATCATAAACAACAAGTTGCAACTGCTGGTGGCTGGCAATCGGATTGGCGGTTTGTCGGGTACGCAGATAATCGCTGCTGTACACAGCTTGCAATTCAACTGCAGAGAAATCAGCGGCATATTGATTTGCGCGTTGTATTCCACATGTCGTTAATGCGGGATCTTGTTGCGTCGATTGCTTTTCTGCATGACGAATTAAATAGATGCTAAATCCCGTAGAACCGCTAGATTCCTGACTGTTGGCTTTAACTGATATTAATCCTGCGATAAGAAAAATGCCGATGAGCAACAGGCTTTTCGGCATTGCAACAGACTGATTACGCATACTGAGCAGTGAAGGCATTCCAATGTCTGCGCTGCTCGGCAAACGCGGATTTAAGTTCCTCGTATTGCTTAAGCAGGGCCTGTTTTTCAGCTTCCAGTAAATTGCTTTTATCGGCAATCAATTGTTTTTTAGCGTGGTAAAACTGCGACATTTTTTCCACCAGAATATCGTATTCATGATGTAGTTTTGCCAACAATTCATCGGCATTTACCTTGTTCTCCAGCTTTACTTTCGACACAGTGAGTTGCATCTTAGCTTTTGCCATCGCAATTTTATCTTCCGGCGTTTTGCGCAGATTTGTGGTGAGGTTAAGGTAACTGCACCCTTTAATCAGCCATTTCGTCGGATCGTACTGGTACCAGCGGATACCATTGCGATAGTCGTTCTCGAAAATATGATGAAAATTATGATAGCCCTCACCGAAGGTGAAAAACGCCAGAATGCCATTATCCCGGGCGGTGTTTTTATCGGTATAGGTCTGTTTACCCCAGATATGAGCCAGGGAATTAATGAAAAATGTGGTGTGATGACTCAGTACCAGTCGTAATACCCCGGCTAATAACAAGCTGGAAATGATGTCGCCGTGTAACCAGCCCAGTGCCAATGGGATTCCGAAGTTTGTGGCGATCGCCAGGGGTACATAATATTTGTGTTGCCATACGACAATTTTTTCTTTTTGCAGATCGCGGGCATTATCATAATTTGAGTAGGCGTCACCCTGATGTTCACGAATCATCCAGCCAATGTGGGAAAACCAGAAACCACGCTTGGCACTGTAGGGATCGACGTCATTGTTGTCGACATGTTTGTGGTGTACGCGGTGATCGGAACACCAGTGTAAGATGCTATTTTGCAGGGCAAAGGCACCACCGATGGCGTAGATAAAGCGCAGCGAAGCATGTGCTTTATAGGTGCGGTGCGACCAAAGACGATGGTAACCGGCGGTAATTGACATACCACAGTAACAAAAACAGGCGATGGCGGTCAGAATTTCAAAGGTGTCAAAACCATGAGTAATGGCACGATACGGAACGACAACCAGTGCGATTAAAAATGTGGTAGCGAATATAACGATATTCAGCCAGATTAAAGGGGGTTTTGTCATGGGTATTTCTAAATCGAAAATTGAGTGTACAAGTGTTCGCTATTTTAGCCTTTACCACAAGCGAGTCAAGCACAGTTGTAAAAACTTGTGTTACTATTTGTACACCAAATTTAGGGAGTCCTTTTAATGTCCGGGATTAGAGCGCAACAAAAAGAAAAAACACGGCGATTACTGATTGATGCCGCCTTGAGTCAGTTAAGTGCAGAACGCAGCTTTTCCAATTTAAGCCTTCGTGAGGTCACCAAAGAGGCCGGTCTGGCAGCGACATCTTTCTATCGACATTTTCGTGATATGGATGAACTGGGGCTGACATTAGTTGATGAAGCGGGTTTGACGTTAAGGCAACTGATGCGCCAGGCCCGACAACGGATTGAAAAGGGCGGTTCGGTAATTCAAATTTCGGTGAAGACGTTTATGGAGTTTATCGAAGCGAATCCAAACGTATTTCGGCTATTGCTGAGGGAACGTTCGGGAACGTCAAAAGCGTTTCGGGCTGCCGTTAATCGGGAAATTCGCTATTTTACCATGGAGCTGTGTGACTACCTGCAACAGGCAAACAATCTCGATGCAGATACCAGTTTTATACAGGCAAATGCCGCAGTAACGGTTGTATTTAGTGCTGGTGCGGAAGCATTGGATGCGGATAAAAGCGAAATTGAAGAGTTAACCGAACGAACCATTAAACAACTGCGTTTTATAGCCCGCGGAGCGATGGACCTGCACCTGCGAAAAACCGGTCAAATCAGCTGACTAGGTAGCAGCTGATTTGAACCTTATACCAATCTCTCACTGACAGGGAAAACACTTAGTGGAATTGATATTAAATCTATTTACGACGCTTGAGCACCATGCCACATTCAATATGATCGGTGTAGGGGAACTGATCAAATAGCGCAAAGGACTCAATCTCATGGGTTTTATGCAATGTTGCCAGATTATCCTTCAACGTGTGTGGATTGCAGGAAATATATAGGATTTGATCGAAGCGGCTAACCAGCTCGACGGAATCAGGGTCCAGGCCGGCTCGAGGTGGATCAACCAATACTGTCTGGTAGCCGTACTGACTCAGGTCTAGTCCTTCCAGGCGTCGGAAATTGCGCTCATTATTCATCGCCTGACTGAATTCCTCGCTCGACATACGGATAATTGTCAGGTTGTTAATCGCATTATCGGCGATATTGATTTGTGCGGATGCTACAGAACTCTTGGAAATCTCGGTTGCCAGCACTTTGTCAAAATTCTCGGCTAAGGCGATACTGAAATTGCCATTGCCGCAATACAACTCAACCAGATCGCCACCGATATTCTTTGTGGCAGCGCGTGCCCAACTTAGCATCTTCTCGTTCACCCCGCCGTTTGGCTGGGTAAAGCTGTTTTCAACCTGATGGTAACGAAACTGCTGACCATCGACATTGAGTACTTCGGTCACATAGTCTTTGCCGATAACTTCTTTTTGCTTACGAGCCCGGCCAATGATGGAAATCTCAGCAAGACGGTTTAATCGCTCGTTGAGCTGCCTGGCTTCGGCCTGCCACTGTTCATCGAGTGGTTTGTGGTACAACAGGCTAATCAATAACTCGCCACTTAAAGTCGACAGAAAGTCGACCTGGAATAGTTTACGCCGAAGTATGTCCTTATCGCGGATATCATCGAGTAACGCCGACATTGCCTGATTAATGATATTACTGGCAGCGGCAAATTGATCGACACGAAACTTCTGCTTGGTCTGTTGATCAAACATGATGTAGTACAGGTCATCACCTTCGTGCCAGACCCTGAACTCTGCGCGCAGACGATAATGGAGTGGTTCGGAGCGAAAGACCTGGGGAGCCGGCACGGAAAATTCGGAGAATAGTTCCTGCATTGCTGCTTGTTTTGTTGCCAATTGGCTGTCGTAGTTGTCTGGATGAATGTGGCTTAACATAACCATACCTGCTGCAAATTTGGGGGCGAATTTTAGCCAAATTCGGGGGAAATTGAAACTCTGGGTTACTATAATACCAATCACATTAAATTATTGCTCACTCAGTGAGAATTTAAAGGCATTTAGGCAAGGCTTTGATTGCAGAGAATGGTCACTCCATTGTCAAAATCAGTAACGCAGGATAAATGCCTTTAAAACTCACCCGTAGGGAGTTTATCAGAGGCCCATTTCCGGCCCTATATTTCATTAGAGCGTGTTTATCTTTCGGGGCAATTTTGCAGCGAATTGTTTGGAGTTTGGGCAAGGATTTTTCAATTTAGCGTACTCATTGTACGGTAAATCGAAAAAACGCGGGCCAGATTCAAAACAAACGCTGTTCGTAGAATTCAATGGTGCGGTTTCTTACAATAGGTGTGCTGATAGGCCCAACACTTTCACTATTAATAGGCACTTAATTGAACAAAGTTCGGCCAGCAAAGGTCAATACGCTCTGATATAGAAAGACTATATCAATAAAATCTATGTTGTAACTGAACCTCTGCCCTAACTCTGAGTTGTGCACAAACTTAATGTGATTGGTATAAGTGTAGTGTGATTGCTGAATTATCGAAGACATTGATTCACAGCCGGGCCTTCGCTTTTTGCGACTAGGTCAGTTATTTTCAAACAAGTGTTTTAATATTGAAGTTATTCTGGTTTAATGAGTTCAATACAACAGGTCTGATGTTAGGTATACAATGACAAACACAACTCCTTATCCTCACTTACTTTCTCCGCTCGATTTGGGCTTCACCACCCTGCAAAATCGTGTACTGATGGGGTCTATGCACACCGGCCTGGAAGAAGAGCCGCAGGGATTTAAAAAGTTGGCGGCCTTTTATGAAGCGCGGGCGAAGGGCGATGTGGGTCTGATTGTTACGGGTGGCATTAGCCCTAATTTTCGTGGCCGGGTGGCGCCGATGGGATCAGAGCTGAGTAAGTTTTGGCATGTAAACAAGCATAAGGCGATTACTGACGCGGTTCACAAGTATCCCACTAAAATTTGTCTGCAATTATTACATACGGGGCGCTATGCCTACCATCCGTTTTCCGTGTCGGCTAGCGCCATCAAAGCGCCGATTAATCCATTTAAACCAAAGGCGTTATCGGAACGAAAAATTCATTCGACCATAAAGGATTTCGCAAAATCGTCAAAATTGGCGCAGGAGGCCGGTTATGATGGCGTCGAAATCATGGGCTCTGAAGGTTATTTGATCAATCAGTTTAGCTGTAAACGCACCAATCACCGCACCGATAAATGGGGTGGCAGTATTGAAAACCGGATGCGACTCGGTGTTGAGATCGTTAAAGCGGTCAGAGAAAAAGTCGGCAAAAACTTCATTATTATTTTCCGTCTGTCATTGTTGGATTTAGTCGAAGGTGGCAATACCTGGGATGAGATTGTGACGATGGCTAAAGCCATAGAAGCGGCAGGGGCAACCATAATCAATACAGGGATTGGCTGGCATGAAGCACGGGTACCTACCATAGCCACCAGTGTGCCAAGAGCAGCGTTTACCTGGGTTACCAAGCGCCTGATGGGGGAAGTCAACGTACCTCTGGTGGCGACCAATCGAATAAATATGCCGGATGTGGCCGAGCGGGTATTGGCAGAGGGGCACTCTGACATGGTTTCCATGGCGAGGCCATTCCTTGCCGATCCAGATTTTGTCAATAAAGCCGCAGCTGGTCAGGCTGATGATATTAATACCTGTATTGGTTGTAACCAGGCCTGCCTGGATCATGTATTTGAACAAAAGCGGGCAACCTGCCTGGTCAACCCCCAGGCCTGTTATGAAACCGAACTTACCTTCGCGAAAACGCCAGAGCCGAAAAATATTGCCGTTATTGGCGCCGGACCCGCCGGTCTGGCGTTTAGCTGTTACGCCGCCCAGCGTGGTCACAAAGTAACCCTGTTCGACGGTGCCAGTGAAATTGGTGGGCAGTTTAATTATGCCAAGCAAGTTCCAGGCAAAGAGGAATTCTTTGAGACGTTGAGGTACTTTAAACGGCAACTTGAAGAACACAATGTAGACGTTCATTTAGATAGCTATCAGGACGTCGAGTCATTACGTACCCGAGGGTACGATGAGCTGGTGTTTGCGACCGGCATTAACCCACGCACACCAAATATTCCGGGTATCAATCATCCTAAAGTGTTGAGTTACCTTGATGTGTTGAAACATCATCAACCGGTTGGCAAAAAAGTAGCGATTATCGGAGCTGGTGGCATTGGTTTTGATGTTGCCACCTATCTGGTCGAGCAGGAGTCACTGACCACAAATCAGCAACGATGGTTAAAGGCCTGGGGCATTGATACCGAATATCAGAACCCGGGTGCGTTATTACCGATAGACCATGATTTAAAACACGATCGTGAGATTTACCTGATGCAACGAAAAGAGACGAAAGTGGGTGCAAACCTGGGTAAGACGACCGGTTGGATCCATCGAAATACCCTGAAAAACCATCATGTCAATATGGTACCCGGGGTGCATTACGAGCAGATAAATGACCAGGGACTGGTGTATTCGTTGCAGGGCGAGAAAAAGGTTCTGGAAGTCGATAACGTGATAGTCTGTGCCGGCCAGGAATCTAACGATAGCCTGTATCAACAATTAAAAGATTTGGGTGAAAACTGCCACCTTATTGGTGGTGCCGATGTGGCTGCCGAACTGGATGCTAAACGGGCAATCCGCCAGGGTGCCGAACTGGCTGCAACAATTTAATTTTTCTCATTTTTACCGGTAACTTTATTTTAATTTTCGGATATTGGTCTAGTATAAACTGGTATTAGTAGATGAAAGAATATAAAGAAGTTTACCGGTAATCTGGCTTTTCTAACCGCAGGGAGCACCAGACCAGACCAGGAACTTGCAGTCTTATATTTCGATTACTTGATTCGGTTAAGATTTCTGGAGTCTGTATATGCGGTTTTCCTGTGTTGCTCTTGTCCTCACCATCTCTGTGCTTGCCGCTGGCTGTGAAAAAAAACAGCAGGAGGTAAAACAGGCTCCTCCTCCTGAAGTAGGGGTCATGGAAATCAAGCTTGAAAAGCTCAATATGTCCCACCGTTATGCTGCGAAAACGGCATCACTGTCCTCCGTTGAAATCTATCCAGAAGTTTCCGGCCGTATCGTCGAACGTTTTGTGGTCGAAGGGCAGGAAGTTAAGCGTGGTGATAAATTATTTAAAATTGATGATGAACCGTTTAAAGCCGAAGTTGCCCGACAAAAAGGCGCGGTAGCAAGGGCATTGGCTGCGGTCGAGCTGGCAAAGACTCGGTACGATATGTCTCTGGCTCTGGCCGAAGAAGAGGTGTTAAGCAAACTCGATACCAAACGCGTGAAGGTCGAATATGATCAGGCGAAAGCGGCTTTGGCAACGGCTAATGCGGCATTGCAGGCAGCAGAAGTACAACTGTTGAAAACCGATGTGGTTTCCCCCATCGACGGCATGGCCGGCATTACCAAAGTCAAACGCGGCGACATGGTGGACCCTGATTTGGGCTGGATGATTGAAATTATCGCCAATGATGCAATCGAAGTTTACAGCCAGGTTGGTGCCCAACGTCATTTTGACATTGTTTCAAAATTAAAAGGCACCAAAGCCGAAAAAATTTCAGTGATTGAACTGGAGCTTCCTAATGGTGATATTTATGAGCATGAGGGCAAGCTCGATTACATTGGTCATGAAGTTTCTGAAAGCAGTAATACCGTAACTTATCGGGTGGTATTCCCGAACCCGGATGGGGTTCTGTTAGGTGGACAGAATGTGACCTTGATTGCGACCGACCGCAAATCCACGAAAAGTATCACCATCCCACAAAAAGCAGTGCAGGAAGATCAGGTAGGCCGTTATGTAATGGCCGTGGATGATGACAATGTCGCCAGTAAAAAACATCTTAAGCTTGGCGATAGGGTAGGCACCGATTGGATCGTAGAGGAAGGCTTAGAAGAAGGAGACCGGATTATTGTTTCCGGTATTTTGCGGGCGAAGGAAGGTCAGCCAGTTACTCCTGTTGCGGAATAGGAGCCAGCAATGATCGAATTCTTTATCAATCGCCCTAAATTCGCGATTGTCGTCTCAATAATCATGACCCTGGCCGGTGTATTAACCTTTATGAATATGCCGGTATCCCTTTACCCCAGTGTGGCACCCCCGCAGGTGCAAATCACCGCCTTTTATCCCGGTGCTGATCACAACACTATTCGTGATACCGTAGCATCTGTACTCGAACAGGAAGTCAATGGTGTAGAACGCATGCTCTACATCGATTCGAAATCTTCAAATGACGGTTCTTACTTGTCTCGTATCTCCTTTGAAATTGGCACCGATCCGGACCTTGCCCAAACCCTGGTACAAAACCGGGTCAATAAAGCGATGAGTAAGCTGCCGGTAGAGGTAAAGCAGCTTGGTGTCACTGTCGCAAAAGTGTCACCGTCAATGCTGTTGACCATCAACTTATTTTCTCCAGATGGCAGTTACGATGGCTTGTTCCTGTCGAATTACATGTCACTGAATCTGCGTGACTCCCTGGCCCGGGTAAATGGTATCGGTGAATTAAAAATTATTGGCGAGAAAAACTATTCGGTACGTGTGTGGATAGACAATGAAGTGATGGCGGGAATGGGAATCAATGAACTGGATGTAACTGCCGCCATTGCCAGTCAGAACACCACCATCTCGGCGGGTAAAATTGGTGAAAATCCGGCACCGCAGGGGCAGGTGTTTCAATATACGATTAAGACACGAGGACGGTTAAAGTCCATCGCTGATTTTGAAAATATTGTGGTAAGGGCGGAACCAGACGGCAGCCTGGTGCGCATTAAAGACTTTGCCAGGGTAGAGTTAGGCGCAGAAAAGTACAATTCCATGTCAAAGCTCGGTGATCTGGAAAGTCCATTAATGATCGCTTATCTGGCACCTGGCGCAAATTCCCTGCAGGTAGCCAAAGACCTGCATGCGGAAATGGAAATTATCAGCCAGGGGTTTCCTGATGACATTGAATACGAAATCGCCTACGACTCAACCCTGTTCATCAAAACTTCCATGGCGGAAGTGTATGACACCCTGTTCGAAGCACTGGCATTGGTGGTGATTATTACCTTTTTATTCCTGCAAAACATTCGCGCCACCCTCATTCCGGCTATCGCCATTCCTGTGTCTTTGGTCGCAACCTTTGTGGTCATGCAAATGTTCGGCATGGATATCAATACGATTACTATGTTTGGCCTGATCCTGGCGATTGGGGTCGTGGTTGATGCTGCTATTGTGGTGATCGAAAACGTCGAACGGATTATGCACGAGGAGCATTTACCACCGAAGGAAGCGACATCCAAAGCCATGAAAGAAGTAACAGCGCCGCTGATTGCCTCGGCTCTGGTATTAATGGCGGTGTTTGTGCCCGTGTCATTAGCGCCTGGCATGGTTGGTATCTTATATAAGCAGTTTGGTGTCACGATTGTTGCATCGACCATAATCTCGACAGTCGTCGCCTTATCTCTGACACCGGCGTTGTGTGCCATTATGTTAAAACCCTCGGCATTGCCGACCAAAGGTCCCCTTGGCTGGTTCAATGCCTTTATCAATAAAATGATGGGAGGTTATGGTGCAACGGTTGGGATGCTATCCCGACATATCTTGATTACTCTGATCCTGTTTGGCGCATTAATGGCTTACATTGCCTACCTGGGTACGAATCTGCCGGGTGGCTTCATCCCGGAAGAGGACAAAGGTAACTTTATTGTCGATATATCCTTACCCGAGGCATCCACGTTAGACCGCACCATTACCGAAGTGGACAGCCTGACCAATCAAATGAAACAAATCCCCGGGGTGAAAAGCATCGTGACCGCCAATGGTTTTAGTATGATCAAAGGGGCACTCGCCACCAATGCGGCGATGTTAATTGTGACGCTCGATGATTGGGAAGAACGGCAAACGGATGAATTATCGCAGGCAAGCATCATGGCGCAGACCACGCAAATCATGCAGGGCAACCGGGAAATCAAAAGCCTGGTAATGTCGACACCGGCCATTCCTGGCCTCGGAGCAACTTCCGGAGTGACCATGATCCTCGAAGATCGCCTGGGACGTTCGACCGAGTCTTTAGGGCCCGTTTACATGCAGCTGGCTGGGGAGTTGATGCAACGACCGGAAATCGCCGTGGCGTTTTCTACGTATACCGCCAATGTCCCGCAGTTAGAGTTGAACATTGATTATGAGCAGGCAATGCTACTGGGTCTCGAACCTGCTGCTATCAATACCGCGATTGGTAGCCTGTTTGGTAAGCGATATGTTAATGACTACACTCGATTCGGCAAAAATTACCAGGTTAATATTATGTCGGATGCCAAATATCGAAACGATGAGTCCGATTTGGAAAGCCTGTATGTGCGCTCGAAAACCGGTGAAATGGTTAAGTTCTCCAGTTTTGCCAAGTTTGAAACGGCGATTGGCTCGGACGTGTCAGCACGTTTTAACCTCTACAATTCCACCCAAATCATCGTTGTGCCGGCGCCGGGCTTCAGTTCCGGTGAGGCTATTGCTGCCATAAATGAAGTTGCTGAAGGCTTACCCGATGGCTACGCGCACGAATGGACGGGGCAAACCTATCAGGAGGTGAAAACCTCTGGCGGCATGATGCAATTGTTTTTACTGGCAGTATTGGTTACCTACCTGTTTTTGGTAGCCCAATACGAAAGCTGGTTAACCCCGTTTGCGATTATGCTTTGTGTCCCGATTGGTCTGCTCGGTTCTATGCTGTTTGTCACCCTGATGAGTGGCACTCTCAACCTCTATGTACAAATAGGCCTGGTGTTGATGATCGGTATGGCGTGTCGCAATGCAATATTAATCGTTGAGTTTGCGAAAGTCCTGCGCGAGGAAAAAGGGTTGTCGGTAATTGGTGCCGCTGTTGAGGCGGCAAAATTAAGGATGCGGGCAGTACTGATGACCGCAATGGCCTTTATTCTTGGGGTTACCCCGTTAATACTGGCGTCCGGAGCCGGTGCTGCCAGTCGTAATACCATGGGACATGCGGTCTGGGGCGGTATGGTATCAGCGACGTTCCTGGGGTGTATTTTTGTGCCAGTGTTCTTCGTGATGTTTCAGTTTATCCGGGAAAAACTGGGATCAAAAACGGAAACGGCTGACGTTGCTGACAAGGCCAGGGTTGCAGAACAACAACGTCAGTCAGGATAATGTTTCCCCTGCGTGGCTCACTGGCATCTCAATTAGGATGCCAGCATCGGGGCCAGGAAACGTCCTGTATGTGAAGCCTTATGTTTGGCAACCGTTTCCGGAGTGCCCGTGACCAGGATTTCGCCACCACCTGAGCCCCCTTCCGGCCCCAAATCGACGATCCAGTCAGCGGTTTTAATGACATCGAGGTTATGTTCGATAATAACCACGGTATTGCCATGGTCTCGAAGACGATGCAGTACCAGCAACAGTTGGCGAATATCATGGAAATGCAAGCCGGTCGTCGGTTCATCAAGAATGTACAGGGTTTTACCGGTATCACGCTTGGATAATTCTTTCGATAATTTTACTCGCTGTGCTTCACCACCGGACAAAGTCGTTGCTGACTGACCGAGTTTGATATAGGACAGCCCCACATCAATCAGGGTTTGCAGTTTACGTTTTACCGCCGGAATCGGCGCAAAAAATTCAAACGCATCTTCGATGGTCATATCAAGAACTTCGTGGATGGTTTTGCCTTTATAGCGAATTTCCAGGGTTTCCCGGTTATACCGCTTACCTTTACAGACATCGCAGGGTACATATACATCGGGTAAAAAGTGCATTTCAACTTTAATGACGCCATCACCCTGACAGGCCTCACAGCGTCCGCCTTTGACATTAAAACTGAATCGTCCGGGCTTATAACCGCGCGAGCGCGATTCCTGAGTGGCCGCAAAAATATCGCGAATAGCGGTGAAAATTCCGGTGTAGGTAGCCGGATTTGAGCGAGGGGTGCGACCGATTGGACTTTGATCAATGTCGATCACTTTATCCAGGTGCTCAAGGCCGGTAATGCTCTTATATGGGGAAGGCTCATCCAGCGTCGCGCGATTAAGCTCGATGTGCGCTATTTTATAGAGCGTATCATTGACCAGGGTTGATTTTCCGGAGCCAGAGACTCCGGTAATGCAGGTCATCAAACCGATCGGGATTTCCAGGTCAACGGCTTTCAGGTTATTACCTGTTGCACCGCTCAGATGAATCATCTCATCCTTATTAACCTTGTGACGTTTATTCGGTACGTCTATCTTTTCTTTGCCACTCAGGTATTTTCCGGTCAGTGAGTCTTTACTATTTACGATTGCTTGATAATCCCCCTGGGCGATAACCTGACCACCATGAACCCCTGCTCCCGGACCAATATCAATAATGTGATCGGCTTCGCGAATGGCATCTTCATCATGCTCTACCACAATAACCGTATTTCCGAGATCACGAAGATGAATCAGGGTTTTTAGTAATCGTTCATTATCACGCTGGTGCAGGCCAATGGATGGCTCATCAAGAACATACATCACGCCAACGAGGCCGGCGCCGATTTGCGAGGCAAGCCTTATTCGTTGTGCTTCACCACCAGATAAAGTTTCGGCACTACGGGACATAGTCAGGTAATTCAGGCCAACATTAACCAGAAACCCTAATCGGTCATTGATTTCTTTCAGTATTTTTTCGGCAATCTGACCTTTCTGGCCCTCCATGGTCAACTCGCTGAAAAACTGTTGTGCATCGGCTATGGAATATTCGGTGACTTGATGTAACGGTGTATCAGCGACGAAGACATTGCGGGCTTCCAGCCTTAATCGTGAACCTTCGCAGGAGGGGCAGGCTTGTGAATTTAGATATTTGCTTAGCTCTTCGCGTACCGCATTAGATTCAGTTTCACGATAACGCCGGTCCATATTCACCAGAATGCCTTCGAACGGGTGCTTACGTACCACGATATCGCCACGGTCGTTCATATAACGAAATTCAATTTCCTGACGGCCGGAACCGTTAAGAATAATGTGTTGCACATCCTGTTCGAGTTCTTTGAATGGTTTGTCGAGCGCAAAGCCATAATGGTCTGCCAGGGATTTGAGCATCTGAAAGTAATAAAAATTACGTTTATCCCAACCGCGAATCGCACCTCCGGCAAGACTCAGATCGGCATTGGCGACAACCCGGTGTGGATCAAAAAACTGCTTAATTCCCAAACCATCACAGCTTTGGCAGGCACCGGCAGGGTTGTTAAATGAAAATAAGCGTGGCTCTGGTTTGGCCATGCTATAACCACATTGAGGGCAGGCAAAATTGGCTGAGAAAAGTAACGGTTCGCGCTCGGGATCGTCCATAAAGCTTACCGTGGCAATGCCATCAGAAAGTGCCAGGGCCGTTTCGAACGACTCGGACAAACGCAGCTGGATATCATCCCGTACCTTGAGCCGGTCGACCACCACTTCGATGGTATGCTTTTTGTGGAGATCCAGGGCCGGCGGATCACTCAGGTCACAGACTTCGCCATCAATGCGGGCGCGGATGTATCCTTGTCCTGCGAGGTTTTCCAATAACTTGATATGTTCACCCTTACGATCCTGAACGACAGGTGCCAGCAACATGACTTTAGTGCCTTCCTCAAGGGCTAATACCTTGTCCACCATCTGACTGACGGTTTGGGCGGTAAGCGGTTGCTGGTGATCCGGGCATCTTGGTTCACCGACCCGGGCATAAAGCAAACGAAGGTAATCATATATCTCGGTGATGGTGCCAACGGTAGATCGTGGGTTGTGGGACGTGGACTTTTGTTCAATGGAAATCGCCGGCGACAAACCTTCGATGTGATCAACATCTGGTTTTTCCATTAGTGACAGGAACTGGCGAGCATAAGCGGAGAGGGATTCCACATAACGCCGTTGACCTTCAGCATACAACGTATCAAACGCCAGGGACGACTTACCGGAACCGGATAGCCCGGTTATGACAATCAGTTTGTCGCGAGGGATCGTTAAATCTATGTTCTTTAAGTTATGAGTACGGGCGCCCCGGACTTCAATCTCCTGCATAACCACTTCCACTTTATTATCCCACGTTATCGCGCGGGGAGAATTTAACAATCCTTCATTATGACACATTAACTGCGCAATTATCATCTTTGCCAACCCTGGTCGTGAAGTTTTTCTTATACATTAGAGAGTTGGATTGCCAGGCGTGGTATCCATCACAGCGACCAATAAACCAGAAGATCTGGTGCCAGGAGCCTTGTATGATGTTTTTTTAATCATCATGCTTGCGTTTAGGGGTTGCTTCTGTATAATACGCGCACTTGTCTGCAGGTTCAGGCAAGTTTTGTTTGTTAGCTCGGTTGGTTCATCCACCGACTTGTTCTTTGGATAAGCTAAGCGATTGCTAGCCACAGCAACCCCGATTTGGGGTTGAATGATAATATAAGCGGTACACTCCCCTTCTCAATAAGAAGGTGATGAGTTGTACTTTGTTCGTTCTTTTTAATTGGGGATTTGATTCCATGTCAAATCAAAGAATTCGCATTCGTTTGAAAGCGTTCGATCATCGTCTGATTGATCAATCTACCGCAGAAATCGTTGATACTGCTAAGCGCACTGGTGCACAGGTTCGTGGTCCAATTCCACTTCCTACTCGCAAAGAGCGTTTTACTGTTCTGATTTCTCCACACGTAAACAAAGACGCTCGTGACCAGTACGAAATCCGTACTCACAAGCGTATGATTGATATCGTTGAGCCTACCGAGAAAACTGTTGATGCTCTTATGCGTCTAGACTTGGCTGCTGGTGTCGACGTACAAATCAGCTTGGGTTAATAGAGGAGTTTTGACTATGACTATTGGTTTAGTCGGACGTAAAGTGGGCATGACTCGTATCTTCACTGAAGATGGCGTTTCTGTTCCAGTTACAGTCGTAGAAGTTGAAGCGAACCGCGTTGCTCAAGTGAAAACTCTTGAAAACGATGGTTATCGCGCATTACAGGTAACAACTGGTAGCAAGAAAGCTAACCGTGTTACTAAGCCGTTAGCAGGTCACTTTGCTAAAGCAGGTATCGAAGCAGGCCGTGGTCTGTGGGAATTCCGTTTAGCAGACGGTGAAGGTGAAGGCGTTGAAACTGGCAGTGAATTAACTGTTGAAGTTTTAAATGAAACCAAACTGGTAGATGTTACTGGTACCTCTAAAGGTAAAGGTTTCCAAGGTGGTATCAAGCGCTGGAACTTCTCTATGCAAGATGCTACTCACGGTAACTCTATCTCTCACCGTTCAAACGGTTCTATCGGTCAGTGTCAAACACCAGGCCGTGTATTTAAAGGCAAAAAAATGTCTGGTCACATGGGTGCTGAGAAAGTTACTACTCAAAACCTAGAATTAGTTCGCGTTGACGCTGAGCGCAATCTGCTTCTTATCAAAGGTGCAGTTCCTGGTGCTACTAACAGCAACGTGATTGTTAAACCAGCTGTTAAAGCCTAACGTCTGAGGAGATTTGTGATGGAATTAGCATTAAAAGACGCATCAGGCGCTCTTGAAGTTTCCGAAGCAACCTTTGGACGTGAGTTTAACGAAGCGCTAGTACACCAGGTAGTTGTTGCTTATGCAGCAGGTGCTCGTCAAGGTACTCGTGCTCAGAAGACTCGTTCAGAAGTTAGCGGCGGTGGCAAGAAGCCATGGCGTCAAAAAGGTACTGGCCGTGCTCGCGCTGGTACAACTCGTGGTCCAATCTGGCGTACTGGTGGCGTAACATTCGCTGCTAAGCCTCAAGATCACAGCCAAAAAGTTAACCGTAAAATGTATCGTGGTGCGATCAAAAGCATCCTTTCTGAACTAGTACGCCAGGAGCGTCTGGTTGTAGTAAACAACTTTGCGGTAGAAACACCAAAAACTAAAGAATTGGTAGCCAAGTTAAAAGAGCTGGAGTTAAAAGACGTATTAATCGTAACTTCAGAAGTTGATGAGAACTTGTTCTTATCTGCTCGTAACTTGTACAAAGTTGACGTTCGTGACGTTGCTGGTATCGATCCTGTTAGCCTGGTTGGTTTCGAGAAAGTATTGGTAACTGCTGATGCAGTTAAGCAAATTGAGGAGATGTTAGCATGATCAACGAAGAACGTTTGTTGAAGGTGTTATTGGCACCAAACATTTCTGAAAAAGCAACTGTTTCTGCTGAAGCAAACAACACTGTTGTTTTCAAAGTAGCTACAGATGCCAATAAAGCTGAAATCAAAGCAGCTGTTGAGAAACTTTTCGAAGTTGAAGTGACAGGTGTTCGCACTTTGAATGTTAAGGGTAAGGCGAAGCGCACTGGTATGCGTATGGGCCGTCGTAGCGATTGGAAAAAAGCTTACGTAACCCTTAAAGAAGGTAGCGACATCGACTTCGTCGGCGGCGCAGAGTAATAGGAGAGGTTACTAAAATGGCTATTGTTAAATGTAAGCCTACTTCTCCGGGTCGTCGCCACGTCGTTAAAGTGGTAAACCCGGATCTGTACAAAGGCAAGCCTTACGCTCCATTGTTAGAGAAAAACTCTAAGTCTGGTGGTCGTAACAATACTGGTCGTATTACAGTTCGTCACGTTGGTGGTGGTCACAAGCATCACTATCGCGTTATCGACTTTAAACGTAATAAAGACGGTATCCCGGCTAAAGTAGAGCGTTTGGAATATGATCCAAACCGTAGTGCTAACATCGCACTTGTACTTTATGCAGATGGTGAGCGTAAATACATCCTGGCTCCTAAAGGCCTGAAAGCTGGCGATTCAGTTCAGTCTGGTGTTGATGCTCCTATCGCTACTGGTAACACATTGCCACTTCGCAATGTTCCACTGGGTAGCGTTATTCACGCGATCGAGCTTAAGCCTGGTAAAGGTGCTCAAATCGCACGTGCTGCTGGTACCTATGCACAATTAGTTGCTAAAGACGGCGCTTATGTAACTGTACGTCTTCGCTCTGGCGAAATGCGTAAAGTAGAAGCGGATTGTCGCGCGACTCTTGGTGAAATTGGTAACGCTGAACACATGCTTCGCTCTCTGGGTAAAGCAGGTGCTTCACGCTGGCGCGGTGTTCGCCCAACCGTTCGTGGTGTTGCTATGAACCCGGTTGATCACCCACACGGTGGTGGTGAAGGTAAAACTTCAGGTGGCCGTCATCCAGTATCGCCATGGGGTGTACCTACTAAAGGTTACAAGACCCGTAAGAACAAGCGCACTGACAAGTTTATTGTCCGTCGTCGTACTAAGTAAATATAAAGAGGAATTACCATGCCACGTTCTCTCAAGAAAGGTCCTTTTATTGACCTACACTTGTTGACGAAGGTAGAGAAAGCTTTGGAAAGCGGGAATAAGAAACCAATTAAGACTTGGTCCCGTCGCTCAATGATCATTCCAAACATGATCGGATTGACCATCGCTGTCCATAATGGCCGTCAACACGTTCCTGTGTTTGTTACCGATGAAATGATTGGTCACAAACTGGGTGAATTTGCACCAACTCGTACTTATCGTGGCCACGCTGCTGATAAGAAAGCGAAGAAAAGATAAGGGGAAATTAAATGGAAGCTATTGCTAAACATAAATTTGCCCGTGGTTCTGCTCAGAAAGCTCGTTTGGTCGTTGACCAAATCCGCGGTTTGCAAGTTGAGAAAGCACTTGAAATCTTAACTTACAGCAACAAATCAGCTGCTGTATTGGTTAAGAAAGTTCTTAACTCTGCGATCGCTAACGCTGAGCACAACGAAGGTGCAGACATTGATGAACTATACGTTAAAACCATTATGGTTGACGATGGTCCAACAATGAAGCGTATTAAGCCTCGTGCGAAAGGTCGCGCGGATCGTATCCTTAAGCGTACCAGCCACATCACTGTGGTTGTATCTGATAACTAGGAGAGTATTAGTATGGGTCAAAAAGTACATCCTACCGGTATTCGATTAGGTATCACTAAACCTTTTGCGTCTACTTGGTTTGCAAGCAGCAAAGACTATGCAAATAACTTGAAAGGTGATCACGAAGTTCGTGCTTACTTATCTGAAGAGCTAAAGCGTGCGTCTTTATCTAAAATCGTGATTGAGCGTCCAGCTAAGTCTATCCGCGTTACTATCCACACAGCCCGTCCAGGTGTTGTGATTGGTAAGAAAGGTGAAGACGTTGAGAAGTTACGTAAGAAAGTTTCTCAAATTGCCGGCGTTCCAGCACAAATCAACATTGCTGAAGTTCGTAAGCCTGAAACTGATGCTGCACTAGTTGCAGAAAGCATCACCAGCCAGTTAGAGCGTCGTGTTATGTTCCGTCGTGCGATGAAGCGCGCCGTACAAAACGCTATGCGTCTGGGTGCTAAAGGTATCAAGGTTGAAGTTAGCGGTCGTTTAGGCGGTGCAGAGATTGCTCGCTCTGAATGGTATCGTGAAGGTCGTGTACCACTTCACACGTTACGTGCTGATATCGATTATGCAACAGCTGAAGCGAATACCACTTACGGTATTATCGGTGTTAAAGTCTGGATCTTTAAAGGCGAAGTTATCGGTGGTATGCCTGCACAGGTAGAAGCACCAGCTAAGCCTAAAAGAAAAGGCAAAGGCAAGAGCAGTAAGTAGGGGAATCAGTAATGTTACAACCAAAACGTACTAAATTCCGTAAGCAGTTTAAACTGCGTAACCGTGGTCTTGCAGACACTGGTAACACAGTTAGCTTCGGTACTTATGGTTTGAAATCGGTAGCTCGTGGTCGTATGACTGCACGCCAAATCGAAGCGGCTCGTCGTGCGATGACGCGTCATATCAAACGTCAAGGTAAAATTTGGATTCGAGTTTTCCCTGACAAGCCTATTACCAAGAAGCCTCTAGAGGTTCGTATGGGTAAAGGTAAAGGTAGTGTTGAATACTGGGTATGCCAAATTCAACCAGGTCGTGTTCTTTATGAAATGGAAGGTGTTTCAGAAGACTTAGCGCGCGAAGCATTTGCTCTTGCTGCTGCTAAACTTCCGTTCAAAACAACTTTCGTAACTCGGACGGTAATGTAATGAAAGCTAGCGAACTTAAAGATAAAAGCATTGAAGAGCTTAATGCTGAATTACTAAGCTTATTGCGCGAACAGTTTAACTATCGCATGCAAGCAAGCACAGGTCAGCTGGCTCAAACTCACTTGCTACGTAACGTACGTCGCGATATCGCACGTGTTAAGACTATCATTTCACAGAAGGCAGCATCATAATGAGCGAAACTATTCGTACTCTACAAGGTCGCGTTGTCAGTGACAAAATGGATAAGTCTATCACTGTCCTGATTGAGCGTCGTGTTAAGCACCCGATCTACGGTAAATTCATGATCCGTTCAACTAAGTTGAAAGCGCATGATGAAAATAACGTATGTAACGAAGGTGATGTAGTAACAATTCGCGAATGTGCACCAATCTCTAAGAGCAAATCTTGGACTTTGGTTGACGTTGTGACTAAAGCTTAATTCAGGCTTTAAATGTTACCTTTAAAAACCCTGCTTCGGCAGGGTTTTTTGCTTACAGGGATGTAAGTACCCTGCATCACAGGGATGGTCTTATTCATGGGTTTACAGGGATGTAAGTTGCCTATATAGATATAGGTATAGGTATATCGGCAGTGTTGCCTGTATGGACAAAGGTATATAGAAAATGCAGGAGCGATTTTCGAGCTGATGCTTGGGTTTACACTGATGTATTTAGCCGGGATAAAGCCATCCAGGATATCGCCAATTACCACCCCCACCTTCCACTTTATTCTTCCACCTTTTTCCTCGTAACTTTTTTGTAACATCAACTGCGCAAATAATGCCCAGTTGTTAAAATACCAGGCATAACTTTAATGGGTTTTTATGACGGCGATGAACGCATTGTTTTTTAATCAATTATCGATTGATGCTTAAGCAATTTTACCGCCTCTGGAACCCAGCTTTTTGGTTATAAAATGTAATCGTAGCGAGTGCAATTTTTCTTTAAATTTCGGGTGGTTAGTATTAATGCCTGGTAGATGATATAAGCTAATGACTGACATCAGGGTATTTTTGCTTAAATAAAGTACCACTTTTAGTTATCTAGTGTTATAATCTCGCGCCCGTTGATTCCAGGTTATGGCCAGAATTAACGGTTTAAGGCAGTGATGGGCTAGAAATAGCCTTGAATTTTAACAAAAGCGGAGCACATAAAATGATCCAAATGCAATCACAGCTAGACGTTGCTGATAACAGCGGCGCTCGACGCGTGCAATGTATAAAGGTTCTAGGTGGCTCGCACCGTCGCTATGCTGGCATCGGCGACATCATCAAAGTTTCTGTTAAAGAAGCGATTCCTCGCGGTAAAGTGAAGAAGGGTGATGTACTGAATGCAGTAGTGGTGCGCACTAGAAAGGGCGTTCGTCGTCAGGATGGCTCAGCCATTCGTTTTGATGGCAACGCGGCTGTAATGCTAAATGCAAACTTACAGCCAATTGGTACTCGTATTTTCGGGCCGGTGACACGTGAATTAAGAACTGAGAAGTTCATGAAGATCGTATCATTAGCTCCAGAAGTACTATAAGGAGTCTGATAATGGCCTCTAAAATTCGTCACAACGACGAAGTTGTAATCCTAGCTGGTAAAGATAAGGGCAAAAGTGGCAAGGTCACTAAAGTTCTTACAGCTGAAGGTAAAGTTTTCGTTGAAGGCATCAACTTAGTCAAGAAACACCAGAAGCCTGTACCTCAGTTACAGCAAGCTGGTGGCATCATTGAGAAAGAAGCTGCTATCGACGTATCAAACGTCGCGATCAAAAACCCTGCTACTGGCAAGGCTGATCGTGTTGGTTTTAGAATTGAAGACGGTAAAAAAGTCCGTTTCTTCAAGTCTAATAACGAATTAGTTTAATTTGGAGTAAACGATGGCGAAACTGCATGATTTATACAAAGATACAGTTGTTGCTGAACTGACCAAAGAGTTCGGATACAAAAGTGTCATGCAAGTCCCTCGGATTGAAAAGATCACCCTTAACATGGGTGTTGGTGAAGCGATTGCTGATAAAAAAGTATTAGACAACGCTACCAATGATCTTGCTGCAATCTCAGGTCAGAAGCCTATGGTGACTAAAGCTCGCAAATCTGTTGCTGGTTTTAAAATCCGTGAAGGCTACCCTATTGGTGCAAAAGTAACTCTACGCGGTGAGCGCATGTGGGACTTCTTTGAGCGTTTAATTTCAATCTCAGTTCCTCGTATCCGTGACTTCCGTGGCTTGAACCCTAAGTCGTTCGACGGCCGTGGTAACTACAGCATGGGCGTGCGTGAGCAAATCATATTTCCTGAAATCGACTACGATAAAGTCGACAAGATTCGTGGTATGGATATTACTATCACTACTACTGCGAAGACTGATGCGGAAGGTCGTGCTTTGCTGACTGCCTTTAACTTCCCGTTTAAGAAATAAGGTGTAGAGTTATGGCTAAATCATCTATGAAAGCACGTGAAGCAAAACGTGCGAAATTAGTTGCCCAGTACGCTGAAAAGCGTCGTGCACTAAAAGAGATCATCTCTAGCGTTAACTCTTCTGAAGAAGAGCGTTGGGATGCAGTACTAAAACTACAGTCTTTACCTCGTGACTCGAGCAGCAGCCGTCAACGTAACCGTTGTAACGTTACTGGTCGTCCTCATGGTTACTTACGTAAGTTCGGCTTAAGCCGTATCAAGCTTCGTGAAGCAACTATGCGTGGTGAAGTTCCTGGTCTTAAGAAAGCAAGTTGGTAAGGGAGTAAGCGATTATGATGACTGATCCTATCGCGGATATGTTTACACGCATCCGTAACGGTCAAGCTGCACATAAAGTTGCAGTAACTATGCCATCTTCCAAGCTAAAAGTAGCAATTGCTAACTTGCTGAAAGAAGAAGGCTATATTAACGGTTTTGAAGTATCTGCTGACGCTAAGCCTCAGTTAGAAGTAACTTTGAAATATTTCGAAGGTAAAGAAGTAATCGAGACAATCAAGCGTGTTTCTCGTCCTGGTCTGCGTGTATACAAAGGTCGTGATGAGCTTCCGCAAGTACTTGCCGGTTTAGGTATTGCTATTGTTTCAACTTCTAAAGGTTTGATGACTGACCGCGCCGCTCGCAATGCGGGTCTTGGTGGCGAAATCATCGGTATCGTAGCGTAAGGAGCAGAATTATGTCTCGTGTTGCAAAAGCACCTGTCAATGTACCTGCTGGCGTTACTGTTACGTTATCTGGTCAAGACATCACAGTGAAAGGTCCTGTTGGCGAACTATCTCGTACTATCCACAGTGACGTAGTGGTTTCTCAAGAAGAAAACGCAATCGTTACTAACGTAGCTAACGACGAGAAAGGTGCCTGGGCTCAAGCTGGTACTGCCCGTGCTCTTATCAACAACATGGTTGTTGGTGTTAGCGCTGGTTTTGAAAAACGTTTAATCTTAAACGGTGTTGGTTACCGTGCAAAAGCTGCAGGTCAGAACTTAAACCTTTCTTTAGGTTTTTCTCACCCGGTTGACCACGAGATTCCTAAGGGAATCACCGTTGAAACTCCTAGCCAGACTGAAGTCGTACTGAAAGGTGCTGACAAGCAGTTGGTAGGTCAGGTGGCTGCCAATATTCGCGCTTACCGTAAGCCAGAGCCTTACAAAGGTAAAGGTATTCGTTATAGCGATGAAGTGGTACGTCGTAAAGAAGCTAAGAAGAAGTAGGGTAATACGATGGATAAGAAAACATCTCGTTTACGCCGTGCAAAACGTACACGTGCAAAGATCAGCGAGCTGGGTGCGAATCGTTTAGTCGTTCACCGTACTCCTCGCCACATTTACGCGCAACTGATCGCTGCGAATGGTTCTGAAGTAATTGCTGCGGCATCAACTTTAGATAAAGCTGTTCGTGAAGAAGTGAAAGGCACTGGTAATAAAGACGCAGCGGCAGCAGTGGGTAAAGCCATCGCTGAACGTGCGACAGCCAAGGGCATCACTGACGTTGCATTCGATCGTTCAGGTTTCCTATACCACGGTCGTATCAAAGCGTTAGCAGAAGCAGCTCGTGAAGCTGGCCTTAAATTCTAGGAGTAGATAATGGCTAATGTAGAAAATACACAACAAAGTGAATTCGCTGAAAAGCTAATCGCTGTTAACCGCGTATCAAAAGTGGTTAAAGGTGGTCGTATCTTCAGCTTCACTGCACTAACTGTAGTTGGTGACGGCAACGGTCGTGTTGGTTTTGGTTACGGTAAGGCACGTGAAGTTCCTGCTGCAATCCAAAAAGCAATGGAAAAGGCTCGCCGTAATATCGTAAACATCGATCTTAAGGGCACAACTTTACAGCACGCTGTTAAAGGTAAGCACTCAGGTTCAAAAGTTTACATGCAACCTGCTTCTGAAGGTACAGGTATCATCGCCGGTGGTGCGATGCGTGCAGTACTTGAAGTTGCTGGCGTACAGAACGTATTGTCAAAAGCATACGGTTCTACTAACCCAATTAACGTTGTTCGCGCTACTATCGGCGCACTGGCGAACATGAAATCGCCAGAAACCGTTGCTGCTAAGCGTGGTTTAAACGTTACTGACATTCTGGGGTAATAGACAATGGCTAAGACTGTTAAAGTAACTCAAATCAAAAGTTCTATCGGTCGTTTACCGACTCATAGAGCAACTTTAAAAGGCCTGGGTTTACGTCGTATCCGTCATACGGTAGAGTTAGAAGATACTCCATCAGTACGCGGTATGATTAACAAGGTTGCATACATGGTTAAGGTGGAGGACTAAACAATGCATTTAAACACATTATCTCCTGCACCTGGCGCAAAAACAGCCAAGAAGCGTGTTGGTCGTGGTATTGGTTCTGGTCTAGGCAAAACTGGTGGTCGCGGTCATAAAGGCCAAAAATCACGTTCAGGCGGCGGTGTTCGTCCTGGTTTTGAAGGCGGTCAGATGCCACTTAAGCAACGTCTACCTAAGTTTGGTTTCACGTCGCGTAAATCTTTGGTTCGCGCCGAAGTTCGTTTACACGAATTAAACCAAATCAACGGCGATGTTGTTGATATTCACGCGCTTAAAGACGCAGGCATTATCACTCGTAACATTGAATCTGCAAAGATCATGTTGTCTGGTGAAATCAACCGTAAGATTACGGTTCGTGGCCTGGCAGTAACAAAAGGTGCACGTGCAGCAATTGAAGCTGCCGGTGGTACAATAGAGGAATAGTACACTTATGGCTACACCAGGAATGGATAGTAAGGCTCAAGGCGGTTTGTCTGAGCTGAAACAAAGATTATTGTTTGTACTCGGAGCGATTATCGTTTTCCGTTTAGGATCATTTGTACCAATCCCTGGTATTGACGCCGCTGTACTTGCTCAGTTGTTTGAACAACAAAAGGGCACCATCGCAGAAATGTTTAACATGTTCTCCGGTGGTGCACTTGAGCGGGCCTCTGTACTGGCTCTAGGTATTATGCCGTACATTTCAGCTTCGATTATCATGCAGATCAGCACACACATTGTGCCGAGCATGCAAGAGTTAAAGAAAGAAGGTGAAGCTGGACGTCGTAAGATCAGTCAGTACACCCGTTACGGCACTTTGCTACTGGCAACGGTTCAGTCATTTGCAATTGCAAATGGACTTCCGGGTATGATGCCAGGCCTGGTTATTAATCCAGGTCCGGGTTTTATCTTTACTGCGATGGTTTCTTTGGTTACCGGCACCATGTTCTTAATGTGGTTAGGTGAGCAAATTACTGAGCGTGGTATCGGTAATGGTATTTCTATCCTGATTTTCGCTGGTATCGTTGCTGGCTTGCCATCTGCCGTTGGTCAAACAGCGGAAATGGCGCGTCAAGGTGATTTGCACCTGTTAGCATTACTGATTATTGGAGCAGTTGTCTTCCTGGTAACTTTCTTTGTGGTATTCGTCGAGCGCGGCCAACGTCGCATCGTTGTGAACTATGCCAAGCGCCAACAAGGCCGTAAGGTATTCGCAGCGCAAAGCACGCATTTACCATTGAAAGTTAACATGGCAGGTGTAATTCCTCCTATTTTCGCCTCTAGTATCATTCTGTTCCCTGGCACAATTGCCAGCTGGTTTGGACAGGGCGAAGGTGGTATGGCTGATATTCTGCAAGAAGTATCTCTTGCGATGTCTCCAGGCCAGCCACTGTATGTAATGCTTTATGCAGCAGCAATAATCTTTTTCTGCTTTTTCTACACGGCATTGGTTTTCAATCCGCGTGAAACGGCAGATAACTTGAAGAAGTCTGGTGCGTTTATCCCGGGTATTCGTCCTGGTGAGCAAACCTCCAGATATATTGATAAAGTAATGACTCGCCTGACTCTGGCAGGTGCTTTATACATTACTATTATTTGTTTGGTTCCTGAGTTTATGATGATGTTTTGGAACGTTCAGTTCTATTTCGGCGGTACATCACTATTGATTATCGTTGTCGTTATCATGGATTTCATGGCACAAGTACAGACTCATTTGATGTCACATCAATATGACAATGTGCTGAAAAAAGCAAACCTAAAAGGCTACGGCCGATAGGTAACGGAGTATAAGATGAAAGTTCGTGCATCCGTGAAAAAGATTTGTCGTAACTGTAAAGTTGTTAAGCGTGCTGGTGTAGTACGTGTAATTTGCAGTGAGCCAAAGCACAAGCAAAGGCAGGGCTAATCTTGGAAAGTGTCATTAATTGTTAATTGGTGACACTTTAATTTGCAAAAATAATGCTGGTTGAGTATCCTAACGGGCTTTTCAACCGGTTTCTTTTAACCTTAATATAGGAGATGTGTTAGTGGCCCGTATCGCTGGCATTAACATCCCTGATCGTAAACATGCAGTAATCGCTATTACTGCGATTTACGGTATCGGTGCAACTCGTGCAAAAGAAATTTGTGCGAACGCTGGTATCGCAGAATCTACCAAGATCAGTGAATTAGACGAAGCACAAATTGATTTGCTTCGTGCAGAAGTGGCGAAATTTACCGTAGAAGGTGACTTACGTCGTGAAGTTTCAATGAACATCAAGCGTCTGATGGACCTTGGCTGTTTCCGTGGTTTACGCCATCGTCGCAGTCTACCTCTACGTGGTCAACGCACTAAGACTAATGCGCGCACCCGTAAAGGTCCTCGTAAGCCGATTAAAAAGTAACGAGGTAATTAGACATGGCTAAAACACCAACTCGCGCTCGTAAGCGCGTTAAAAAGCAAGTTGCTGATGGCATGGCGCATATCCATGCATCTTTCAACAACACAATCGTAACTCTGACAGACCGTCAAGGTAATGCATTGTCTTGGGCGACTGCAGGTGGTTCTGGTTTCCGTGGTTCACGTAAATCAACTCCATTTGCTGCTCAGGTAGCTGCAGACCGTGCTGGTAAAGCTGCTCAAGAGTTTGGTTTGAAGAATATTGAAGTGTTCGTTAAGGGCCCGGGGCCAGGACGTGAGTCTGCAATCCGTGCTTTAAATGCTGCTGGTTTTAAAATCACCAACATTACTGACGTGACACCTATTCCTCATAATGGTTGTCGTCCTCCTAAAAAGCGTCGCGTATAACGCTATTAGGATAGTTGGAGAAAGAACATGGCAAGATATTTAGGTCCTAAGCTAAAACTTAGCCGCCGCGAAGGAACAGACTTGTTCCTGAAAAGTGGTGTTAGGGCAATTGATACGAAATGTAAAATCGAAACTATTCCAGGTCAGCACGGCGCGCGTCGCGGTCGTCTTTCTGACTATGGTGTACAGCTTCGTGAGAAGCAGAAAGTTCGTCGTATTTACGGTGTGCTGGAGAAGCAATTCCGTAACTACTACAAAGAAGCTGCTCGTCTAAAAGGTAATACAGGTGAAAACCTGTTACAACTTTTAGAGAAGCGTCTAGACAACGTTGTCTACCGTATGGGTTATGCATCTACTCGTGCAGAAGCTCGTCAGCTTGTTAGCCACAAGGCTATCGTTGTAAACGGTAAAGTTGTTAATATTCCATCTTTCGCTGTTAAACCAGAAGATGTTGTATCTGTACGTGAAAAGTCTAAAACTCAGGCGCGTATCATCGCTGCTTTAGAATTAGCTGATCAACGTGAGAAACCAGTCTGGGTTGAAGTTGATAACAAGAAAATGGAAGGTGTATTTAAGCGTATACCTGATCGTTCTGACTTATCAGCAGAGATTAATGAACAGTTGATTGTCGAGCTTTACTCGAAATAAAGCTGAACTTTAAGAGAGGACAATAATGCAGGGTTCTGTAACCGAATTCCTTAAGCCGAAGTTAGTGGGTATCGAAAATGTTAGCCCTACTCGTGCCAAGGTAACTTTAGAGCCACTTGAACGTGGTTTTGGTCACACTTTAGGTAACGCGTTACGCCGCATCTTACTTTCGTCAATGCCAGGATGTGCAGTGACTGAAGTTGAAATTGACGGTGTATTGCACGAATACAGCAGCAAAGAAGGTGTTCAAGAGGACATCATCGAAATCCTGCTGAACCTTAAAGGCCTGGCCGTTGGTTTAGAAGGCAAAACTGAAGCAGTTTTAACTTTAACTAAGTCAGGTCAGGGCCCTGTACTGGCCGCTGATATTCAGCATGATGGCGATGTTACTATCGCTAATCCTGAACATGTTATCTGTCATCTGACAGGTGACGGCGAAATCAGTATGCGTATTAAAGTAGAAATGGGTCGCGGTTATGTACCTGCTTCTGCTCGTCGCAATGCCGAAGAAGAAGATCGCGCAATTGGCCGTTTGCTGGTTGACGCTTCTTTTAGTCCTGTTGAAAGAATTGCTTATGATGTTGACTCGGCTCGTGTTGAGCAACGTACAGACTTAGACAAGTTAGTTATCGATATGGAAACTAACGGTACACTGGATCCAGAAGAAGCGATTCGTCGCGCTTCTACCATCCTAGCTGAACAGCTGGATGCGTTCGTTGATCTACGTGACGTTAAAGAAGAAGAAGTTAAAGAAGAGAAACCAGCTTTCGATCCAATCCTTCTTCGTCCGGTTGATGATTTAGAACTGACTGTACGTTCAGCCAACTGTTTAAAAGCAGAAGCGATTCAGTACATTGGTGATTTGGTCCAGCGTGCAGAAGTCGAGCTTCTTAAGACCCCTAACCTGGGTAAGAAGTCTCTGACTGAAATTAAAGACGTATTAGCGTCTCGTGGTCTATCTTTAGGTATGCGCCTAGAGAACTGGCCACCAGAAAGCATTGCTGATAACGACTAAGTCGATCATCGTTTTAATAGTTTAAGAGATAAGGATTAACTTATGCGCCATCGTAAAAGCGGTCGCCAGTTAAACCGTAATAGCAGTCATCGCCAGGCGATGTTCCGCAATATGGCTAGCTCTTTAGTTAAGCACGGCGTTATCAAGACAACTGTGCCTAAAGCTAAAGAATTGCGTCGCGTTATTGAGCCACTAATCACTTTGGCCAAGAACGACAGTGTAGCAAACCGCCGTTTGGCTTTTGCCCGCACTCGCGACCAGGAAGTAGTAGGTATTTTATTCAGCGAACTTGGTCCTCGTTACCAAGAGCGTCCAGGTGGTTATACTCGCATTCTTAAATGCGGTTACCGTACTGGTGATAAAGCGCCTATGGCTTACGTTGAACTTGTAGATCGTCCAGCAGTTGAAGAAACTGTTGAAGAGACTCAAGAAGTTTCAGCTGAAGCATAATCGAATTTATTCGAATCGAAAAAGGAGCCAATAGGCTCCTTTTTTATTATATGGACATATGTATGCCCGGATAGCTTTGCAGGTGCCTATAGGGATATAGGTATATCAATTATGTATGGAACAAATAATCGATTCGCGGTACGGGTATTTTGCACATGGATGTGTTTCGTCGAGATATTACCATCCATGATATCTCGACATTCAATACGTCCATGTATATTTCCTCCCGAACCATGGATGGTTGCCTGCTTGGACGCAGGTATATCGATTATGTATGGAACAAATAATCGATTCGCGGTACGGGTATTTTGAAAGGGAAATACTTCGTCGAGATATTGCCATCCATGATATCTCGACATTCCATAAATCCCTTTATATCGTAGAGATATAGTCATCCATGATATCTCGACATTCCATAAATCCCTTTATATCGTCGCAATATTACTTTCCTGACATTCCATAAACCCCCATTTCTTCGCTCTCGTGCAACAAGCTCTTTGCCGCAAAACTTGCACTTTCATCATCAACTGCAGTATAACTGATCTAATTTAAGTGATTGATAACCCCCATTTATGTCGTTACGTAATCCGATTATCGCGGTTACTGGTTCATCGGGAGCCGGTACGTCTACAACTTCAGAAGCGTTTGATCATATCTTTCGCTCCCTCGAGATCCGGGCCACAGTGGTTGAGGGGGACAGTTTTCATCGTTATACCCGTCCTGAAATGGACCTGCTAAAACGCAAAGCCACCGAAGAAGGCAAAATGTTCAGTTATTTTGGCGAACAGGCGAATGACTTTAAGGCGCTGGAAAAATTGTTTGCGGATTTTGGCGAGAAAGGTGAAGGCAGAATGCGACGTTACCTGCATACGTTTGACGAAGCAGTGCCGTACAATCAAATGCCGGGCACTTTTACCCCCTGGCAGACGCTGGGCAAGGATTCGGATTTACTCTTCTATGAGGGCCTGCACGGTGGCGTTATGACTGATGATGCTGATGTGGGCAGACACGTAGATTTACTGATAGGTATGGTGCCTATTGTAAACCTCGAGTGGATTCAGAAAATATTTCGCGATACCAATCAAAGAGGGCACTCCAAAGATGCGGTGCGCGATAGCATCGTACGCAGTATGGATGATTATTTTAAATACATAACGCCGCAGTTTTCCCGTACTCATATTAACTTTCAGCGGGTGCCGACCGTAGATACCTCAAATCCATTTAGTGCTAAGGCTATTCCTTCGCAAGACGAAAGCTTTGTGGTGATTCGTTTTCGCGACCCCAGGAATGTCGATTTTCCGTTTTATCTGCGAATGATTGATGGCTCGTTTATGTCACGGGTTAGCACGTTAGTAGTGCCAGGGGGGAAAATGGGCCTGGCAATGGAGCTGATATTAAAGCCTTTGATCGAAGAAATCATGGAGAAACGTCAGGCGGCAGGGCAGCAAATTGACTGGACTCGCGATCAGTAAACTGATTATTGTCTTTAGATATTGCAAAAAAGCCGGTATTAAGCCGGCTTTTTAATTTCAAAGTCGTGGGTAATACTAACGCCTTTGTTAAGCATTAATGCCACAGAGCAGTATTTGTCGGCCGATAAAGCCACAGCTCGTTCAACGTGTTTTTCGCTGACATCATTACCGGTGATCACAAAGTGCAGATGAATATCGCTAAACAGACGTGGTACGGTATCGACCCGTGTACCATCTAACTCGACAACGCAATCCTGCACATCCTGGCGCGCTTTCTGAAGAATACTCACTACATCGACAGACGAACAACCGCCTAAGGAAAGTAAAACATTTTCCATTGGGCTTGGACCTAATTTTCCAGCGTTGGCATCCATAACTACGGTGTGGCCGCTCTCCGAAATGCCCATGAACATCTCTTCGCCAACCCATTTCACTTGTGCTTTCATAATACTCCTTAATTATTTTTAACGGACGAATGTTAGCAGAATAAGAAAACAAAAGCCCGCAACAAAGCGGGCTTTGAGCTATTCAGAATTGGTTAATCCTGATTGGTGCTTTCAAAGATTTTGTCAGCCGATGCGGCGACAAATCCTGTGTAGATATTGCCACAATCCATTGGATAACGTTTGGCAAACTCGTAAAAGCAACTGGGGATTTCTGCCGTGCGATCACTAAAGACAACAGGATGAACATCCGCCATGGTGGAAGATTGCTCAAGCTTAACGTCCGGGCTACCTTTCACTTCACCACCTGAGCTGTTGAGGCGGAAGCCACCATCCCTGACGATATCATTAACCTGGTTAATACAGTCAATGCCCTCGAGGTGGTTAATGCTTACTGTGAAATGGTTGGCACGGTAACCCCAGGCTGCCAACCAGGCCGCATATTCACTTTCTTTAAGTAAGGTCAGGTATTCATCGTAGCTAATCTGCCAATGAGTACCTGAATACAGGAAGTTTTCGGCTTGGGTCGCCTGCGCATCCATTTGCTCGACAATCTTGTGAATAATCGCCTGCACGTCGCTACTCATTTTCTCTACCAGCAGTTCACTGATAAAGACTTTAGGTAACGTCGGATCAGCATGTTCATAATGACGGGCATAGAGCTTTTTCGCTTCAAAGTGATATTCACCTTTAGCTTGATAGCCTAACGCCAGTAACGGCGCCGCCAGTTTATCGATGCCAACTTTTTCCAGGTTGAACGTACGATATGCCACATGATCATTGATAAGCTCTTCACCGGCACCCAGTAATTCATGTACACGAATTGCAGAGGGTGTTACCGACAGGTAATTTTTCCAGATGTTTTCAAATAATTCTGTTACTGCCAAAGTCATTTTATTCCCCTAAAAAGTAACCAGGTATAGTCAATTAAAAACTCAGGCCTGGGCTGAGTTTTTCAGGTAAAGTTACGGTCTCACTTTCAACTGAAGCGACTGGGTATGCGCAATAATCCGCCGCGTAGTATGCACTAGCTCGGTGATTACCCGATGCACCAATACCACCAAACGGCGCAGCACTGCTTGCTCCGGTAATCGGACGGTTCCAGTTGACAATACCGGCTCGAATGCGGGTATAAAAATGCTGGTAGTCCTGTTCATCATCGGCTAATAAGCCCGCAGACAAACCGAATGACGTATTATTGGCTTCATTGATTGCCTGATCGAAATCCTGATAACGATAAATTTTAACCAGCGGGCCAAAATGTTCTTCATCAGCGATACCCTCAACACCGGTAACATCGATGATTCCCGGAGTCACAAAGCCTGTTCCCGGAGTCAGGTGTTTCATCTCTAACAGGACCTTAGCACCTTTTTCAACCAGTTCCTGCTGTGCTGCAAGCATGCCCAGAGCGGCTTTCTCGGAGATCATTGAACCCATAAATGGTTGCTCCTGATCGTCGTAAAATCCGACCTTGATACGACTGCTCACCTCGATAAAGCGTTTCAAAATAGCATCGCCCTGAGCACCGTTTTCGATAAATACGCGGCGAGAACAGGTGCAACGTTGTCCTGAGGTGACAAATGCGGATTGCACCATATCGTGTACGGCCGCATCGACATCTTTCACATCTTTAATGATCAGTGGATTATTACCGCCCATCTCCAGTGCCAGGATCTTGCCAGGTTGACCAGCAAACTGTTCGTGCAGCAAGTGACCTGTAGTGGAACTACCGGTGAAAAACAAACCATCAATGCCAGGATGAGAAGCCAGTGCTTTACCGGTTTCGACTTCACCCTGAACGAGATTGATAACACCCTCTGGTAAGCCCGCCTGTTGCCACAGTTTCATTGTTTCTTCGGCAACTTTCGGCGTTAACTCACTTGGCTTGAAAACAATCGTGTTGCCTGCCAGTAGCGCCGGTACAATATGTCCGTTGGGTAAGTGGCCAGGGAAGTTGTAAGGGCCGAATACCGCGACAACGCCGTGAGGCTTATGGCGTATAAAGGCTTTTGCACCCGGCATTGGGTTTTCCACCGTACCGGTACGTTCCTGGTAAGCTTTCACTGAAATCCCGACTTTACCAATCATCGCCGCGACTTCGGTTAATGTTTCCCACAGAGGTTTGCCTGTCTCTTCAGCGATGACAGTCGCCAACGATTCTTTATTGTCGGCAAGCTGTTGAGCAAATCTTTCGACAATCTGTAAGCGTTGTTGGTAATCGCTCATGGCCCATGTATCATAGGCTTGACGAGCACTTTTTACCGCCTCGTCGACTTGTTCAGCAGTCGCTGCTGTTCCGGTCCAAATGGTTTCATTTTTGGCCGGATTCAGGGAAGCCATGGCGGCGCCTTTGCCTTCAAGCCACTGACCATGAATAAATTGTACAGGGTGCGTCATATTAACCTCTTAATTTTGCGATACTCTTACCCAGTCACCTTCACTGACCAATATCGCGTCAGCAGCCTTTCTGTCGATGATGGCAATATCCTGCTCTTCATCGATATCAATGGGCATTTGAACCGCCCTGAATTCAGCGACCTGAGTATTACAAATAATGTATTTTCTGGTGTTTTTTACCGAACCAAATTTCACTTTGAGTCGTCTTGAATTTCTCACCGTTTTGATACTGTTTAGCTCGGCTTCCACCGTTGGACCGGCGTCAAAAATATCAACATAGCCGCGATTAACAAAGCCTTCGCTTTCCAGTAATCGCAATGCTGGCACGGTTTTATCGTGCACTTTGCCAATGACTTCCTGAGCTTGTTTAGACAATAAGCTCACATAGATAGGATACTTGGGCATTAGCTCGGCGATAAAGGCCTTGTTACCAATACCTGACAAATAATCCGCGGTAGGAAAGTCCATCGAGAAAAAGTGCTCTTCCAGCCACTGCCAGAATGGCGAACGACCATTGGCATCCGAAACACCACGCATTTCAGCAATTACGGTGTTATTAAATCGCTCCGGATGTTCCGCCATAAACAGGAAACGGAACTTGGAAAGAAACCGGCCATTATTGTTCACTCGATATGGCGCTTTCAGAAATAAGGTACAAATTTCGGTGGCGCCGGTGTAGTCATTATTGAGTGACAAAATATCGACGTTGTTATAAATATTCAGCTCTCTGGATGAATGAACCACTTTTCCCAGGTGATAGTGATAAAACGCATCATCCAGGCCCACCGCAGCTTCAATACCGCTGGTGCCGACCACTTCGCCGGTTTCGGTATTTTCCATCACAAACAGATACCCTTCATTACCGGCCTGTAATGGCGTCGAATGAAACGAATGGGTGGCTCGGTTGATCCGGTTGGTCAGCAATTCTTCGTTCACGGGCAAGGAGGTAAAACCATGCCCGGATTCAACGGCTATCTGATGTAAAACTTCATAATCACTGCTACGAATCGGTCGTACGATAATCATTTTGTTTCTCTTATTTAAGGGACAGATTAACCGTTTACAATGGTTGCGACGGCGCGTTCAAAACGAGCCAGGCCTTCAGCAATGTCCTCTTCTGGGATCACCAGTGATGGAGTAAAGCGAATGATATTAGCACCAGCGACCAGGCTCATTAAGCCCTGAACCATCGCGGCATTTAAAAATTCTTTGGCTCGCCCCTGATAGTTGTCATTCAGAACCGCACCAATCAATAATCCTTTACCACGAATTTGACTGAAAACCTGATATTTTTCGTTGATCTTTTCCAGGCCGGATTTTAAAAGCTGCTCACGGTGCTTCACACCCTGCAACACGCTCTCGTCATTAACCGTATCAAATGCCGCCTCTGCCACTGCACAGGCCAGCGGGTTACCGCCATAGGTACTACCATGGGTACCGATCTTCAGATGCTTGGCAATATCAGTTGTGGTAAGCATTGCACCGATTGGGAAACCACCGCCTAACGCTTTGGCTGTGGTTAAAATATCCGGGGTTACACCCAGGCCCATGTAAGCATATAGCTCGCCCGTACGGCCAACGCCGGTTTGCACTTCATCGTAAATTAACAACGCATTGTGCTGGTCACACAGTTCGCGCACGCCCTTAGCAAATTCGTCAGTTGGAGATACGATTCCGCCTTCGCCTTGCAGAGGTTCCATGACTACGGCACAGGTATTGTCACTGATAAGTGCTTTCAGGGAGTCAAGATCATTGTACTCGGCATGAACTACGTCACCTGGCTTAGGACCAAAACCATCGGAATAGGCCGCTTGACCACCAACGGTTACGGTAAAGAATGTTCTGCCGTGGAAGCCTTGTTTAAAGGCAATGATTTGGCTCTTTTGCTCACCATAGTTGTCCAGTGCCCAGCGGCGCGCCAGTTTTAACGCCGCTTCATTAGATTCCGCACCTGAATTGGCAAAATAAACTTTTTCAGCAAAGGTATTGTCGACCAGTTTTTTGGCCAGGCGCAATGCCGGTTCATTGGTCATTACATTGGATAAATGCCAGATTTTTTCGCCTTGCTCTTTTAGCGCATTTACTAAGGTAGGGTGACAATGACCTAAACAACTTACTGCAATACCACCAGCAAAATCGATCAATTCATTGTTGTTTTGATCCCATACGCGAGACCCTTTACCACGCACCGGGATGACAGCAGAAGGTGAATAGTTAGGCACCATTACGTGATCAAATAACTCTCGATTTGCTGAAATTTGTTCAGTCATTCTCTATATCCTCAATAATTCATTCATATTCTTGGGTACGTCTGGAGCTTTGCCAGCCCTGACGTTGCTCCGAAATTGGCCAATATTATGCCAGAATCGGCCGGGTTTGTCTTTGGTAAATCTGGTCGCAGGCCAGTAAAAACAATAGCTTCACGGTTTTTATTCAACTTAGTTGAATAAATATATATTCTAGATAATTTTTATGCAAAGAATATTTTATTCTTTGGTGGCTGGCTTTGATTTTGACTGGTATTAATTATGCGCGGTTGAGAATATTTTGCAGAGTTTGTTGTGTAGCTGCTGGCATGGATCGAAATTTAACGCCAATTAAGTATTCATTGCTTGAGGTTCTGCGGTTAACGATAACACGCGCCGGAAGGGCGAGAGATTCTGATTGCCCGTCTGTCTCAATATGGAGAGTCAGTTCCTGTGGTACCGAACAATAACGTTTGATCGCATCGGTAACGTATTGAGGAACCTGCAACTGCATACCAGATATGGAAATATTCAGGCTGTTGCCGGTATAGGTGTCGTCACTGCCAGGTAGTTGCAATCTGACCGGGACTTGGATGATATGTCTTGGATGAAAACGTCTATCTACGACCATTTTATTACCTTGTTCTGAAATTTTTATCCAGAAAGAAAATCAATTCAATGAGTTAGCGTTAGATGGGGGTATGGGTAAAACCACCAAGACTTGGGGGAGGTCTATCGACAGTTGCCACTCGTTGTAAAATTTTAAATAACTCTACTTATTATAAGTCACCAACACTAGCCCAGAGCCCGGGTCAAAGTCAATTAGCCCGGGCGTTTATTTGCGTTTAAAAAGTTTTCCAGAAGACTAAGCCCCTGATGGGTGAGAATCGATTCCGGATGAAACTGAACGCCGTAAATGGGTAAAGTTTTATGTTGAAGTGCCATGATCTCATCGATACCGCCTGTATCTGACTCGGTCCAGGCAGTGATTTCCAACTCATCGGGAAAGTTCTCCGTCTCAACAATCAAGGAATGGTATCGGGTTACCGTTAATGGGTTGCTCAGCTCCCGGAACAGACCTTTTTGTTGATGGGTTATCTTCGACGTTTTACCGTGCATGACACTGCGGGCTCTGGAGACCTTACCACCGTAACTCTGGGCAATCGACTGATGGCCTAGACATACTCCTAATAAAGGAATATCACCGGCAAATTGTTCGATAATTTTTAACGATACACCAGCACTATCTGGATCGCCGGGGCCAGGCGATATGACGATGTAATCTGGTTGCAGCTGCGCGACCTGGGATACAGATATTTCATCATTTCTTATGGTGACGACCTTTTGACCTAGTTGTTGAAAATAGTGCACCAGATTAAAGGTAAAAGAGTCGTAATTGTCGATCATTAAAAGCATGATTTTGGTGTAACGCCCCGGTTAAAGGGGAGCGATTATTTCATTAGCTATCGTTAAACTCAAATTATACTCGAAGCAAAAGAAATATCTGCGCGGATTGGAGGTTTACAATAATTCCCCTGAGTGGGAAAACACTTAGTGGAATTGGTATTACTGTTCGATTATCCGATCAAAACATCGTTGCTTGCACGGCAAGGACCTCAACTTCATCGTCAACCTTAATATGTCCGGAATTGAGGGGGATGATATTTTGCCCAAAGTAAATCTGACCATCGTTTCCACGTCGATACTCACTTAACGTCGCCAGAGGTTCTTTTAACTGGTGCCGGGTTGCGCTATTTGGATCTACGGTGGTAAATATGCAACGTGAGCAAGGTTTACTGACCAAAAACTCAACGTCGCCAATGCGAATCTTATGCCAGCTATCTTCAGCAAAAGCTGCACAACCTTCAACGACAATATTGGGGCGGAACTGTTGCATGCTGACCAAATCAGGACAACGTCGGTTCAGGTCCTGTAGCGATGCCCTGGAGAGTAGCAACAAGGGGTAGCCATCGGCAAAACTAACCGGGTGAGCAGTATTTGCCACGTGTCGGACAGAATTCGGACCGAAATAATACAGTCGGCAGTCAGTGCCCAGGTATTCGCTTAACCAGGTGTCCGCGTCAGCACTGCAGTGTTGACCTTTGAGTTCATCCTGCCAGACTTTGACCGGATGATAATCATTAGAAAAACTCAGGTAAGACAGGGTTAACGTATTCATCCCTGGTGCATTTAGCCTGATACCGATTGTGCTCAGCTCGGTTGTTATCAACACCATTTTTGCTTTACTTCGCCCGGTAATAAATTTTCCTGAGCTATCTGTTACGACAAAATGACGATCAAAGGCTAAGCCACATTCCTGAACGTTACTGTGATCGAGACGGATACCCCGCGTCGATTTGATCGGGTAAATAAACAAATCTTTTATCGTACAACGCATATCCACGTCCTTTTAATGATCACAGCGTACCAATTATATGAAAGTTAACCTTATAATTATTCTTATTATTTTTCTAACTTTCTTAAGATTAAAAGTATAATCGATTATTCCCTTTAATTCGGACACAGCAATGTCTATTAATCAACGTCCGCAGGCTGAAAATATTCAAACTGTGAATCTTTTGCCTCTGCTGAGCCTGCTGGCGGCGGTTGTTGCGATCACACCACTGGCGATAGATTTGTACCTTCCCGCCATGCTGATAATTGCTGATCAACTGAATACTTCGATCGCCCGCGTTCAAAATACCCTGAGTATTTACCTGGCCGGATATTCTCTCGGCTTGCTGGTGTTTGGCCCTCTGGCCGATATGATTGGTCGGCGCCGACTGGCGCTTGCAGGGATTGCCGGATTTGTCGTTTTCAGCGTGCTCCTGCCGATGCAGTCATCTATAACTGGTTTTATGTTGTGTCGGGCATTGCAGGCATTCTTCGGTAGCGCTGCAACCGTTATTGTGCCGGGTACTATCCGCCAGTTTTATGGTAAAGACACTGCCAAGGGCATGTCTTATGTGAGTATGATCATGATGCTGGCGCCCATGCTGGCACCTACGTTGGGTAGTGCCATCCTTCTGATCAGTAACTGGCAATGGATGTTTTATCTGCTGGCGCTTTACGGCATTGTCTTATGGTTTTGTGCTTATTTTTATTTGCCCGAGATGGAGCATACAGGCAGGCGCATCGGTATCGGCCAGTTTCTGCGCAATTACTTACTGGTGCTTGGTAATCATAAGGCTCGCAACAATATCCTTTGTAGCATGTTGGCTGCCTTTGCGTTTTTTTGTTACCTGACTGCGATTCCTGCCGTGTACCTGGGGGTTTATCAGGTTTCAGAAATGACCTTCAGTTTGTTGTTTGCTGCCAATGTGCTGGCGTTAATGCTGGCACAGTTTACCAATACCCGCCTGGTCTCACGCAAAGGCTCTGCCTGGATAATGAAGCGAGCGATAGTGCTGGCGGTATTATTTGCCGGCTTACTGTTATTGGTAAACTGGTTGGCGGCGCCACTAATATTTACGGTTCTCACTTTATTACCCTTGATGAGCTGTCTGTCCCTGATTGCCGTAAGTGCCGACTCGTTAACTCTGATTCGTTTTTCCGAGCAAACTGGAACGGCAACGGCGGTTATCGGAACCGCTAAATTTGGTATTGGTTCCCTTGCAGGTCCAATACTCTCCCTGTTCGCGACGAACACCGCAGTTCCATTTACCTCGCTGATGTTTATATCTGTTGTTTTAATCGCCACTTTAAAATTTTCTAATAACAAATGAATGATTAATGTTGTTTAAACTGTGTAAAATGATAGTTATTACACATTTTGCCTATTAGTTGCACAAAATAACAATTCGGTTACAAAAGTTACATTTCTTTGTTGTTATCACTTCGATATATTTAATCTCACCAATAGCGCAGTAAACGCTGCTTGTTAATTAGCTTTTAGTGTTTTTACAAAGGCTATATAAGCAGTGAAAATATTAGCCAACCTGACAAATAATATTGTCAGTAAGCCAATGTTTTTAGAAATATATAATAAATACAGTTAGATATGCTTATTTTATTGCGCTGGCTGTTTGTTGGTTTAGCGATAGAACCGCTATTTCGATATACGTTCCAGGCCTCAGATACCTCTATTTTCGTCAAAAACACCCCTCGGGTAACAATTGGTTTACTCATGGTTTTCGATTGAAAACAAATCCCCTCACACTGTTTACAGACAGTACGTTTCATTTAGATATAGTAAGAAAACACAAGCGGTTTGGGTCTTTTATATTAATCCTGTGTTAAGTAAATGTAACATTAGTATCAATATCAGATTCAAACCCCTAAAATAGCAACTATTGAAATTTGAGCAGGTAAAGAGGCAAGCACTCTTACCTATAAATTCACATTCGAAGGTTACTTCGAATATCGAACTTAAGTTCGATTACTTTCCTCAGTTAGTCATTGAGGAGCGAGTCACCCAAAGAAAATTTGCCGCTTTATATAACAGGCAACCAGGGAATGACTCGATAGTTTTTAGGAGGTCTAAGGACATGTTGTTCGAGAAAACGTTACTAAATAAACAAATCGCAAAAGTTTTATCTGGTGCAGTATTGATGGGTGCAATTTCAGCCCCGGCATTAGCTGAGCAAGCGAATACTGTATCTGAAGGAGAGTTGATTATCGCTCCTAAAGCGGGTCTGTCTGATGAACAGTTCGCAGCTATCCTGGAAAAGCAGGGTGCTAAATTAGAGAAAAAAGAAGATAAGCAATCTAAGAAGCTAAAACAAAAGCTTCGCGCTAACCTGGTAAAAGTACCAAAAGGTCAGCAAGACAAGATTTTAAAGGCATTGGCTGCTAACCCGCATATTGAATATGCTGAGGTAAACCGTCTGGTATCGATTGAAGCGGTTACCATGAACGATCCTAAGCAATCATGGCATTTAAACAAAATTAATATGCCGGAAGCCTGGAGCAAGTCGAAAGGTAAAGGTGTTGTAGTAGCGGTATTGGATACCGGTGTAAATAAATCTCATGAAGATTTAAAAGCAAACTTACTGCCAGGTTATAACATTGTCAGTAAGAATACGGATACTACCGATACCAATGGTCACGGTACTAAAGTAGCCGGTGTTGTGGCGGCGGTAAGCAACAACAGTAAAGGTGTTGCTTCGATTGCGGCTGAAGCAAAAGTATTGCCGGTAAAAATTTCAAACCGTAGTGATGGTGTTGCATCTTTGTTTGATATTGCTCGTGCATTAAGCTGGGCTGCTGATAACGGTGCGGATATTGCTAACGTAAGTTATCAGATCACCGACAGTGCGACGGTATCTGGTGCGGCTAAATCATTCTATGAGAAAGGTGGTTTGGTAGTAGCAGCTGCAGGTAACTCAGGTAAAAGCATGAGTTGTACCGACAACAAGTACATTGTTACGGTATCGGCATCAACTTCAAGTGATGGTATCGCAAGTTTTTCAAACTATGGTCCATGTATTGATGTTGCTGCACCAGGTCAGGGTCTGCAGACAACGACGAAAAATGGTAGTTATGGTAGTGCCAGTGGTACATCGTTTGCTGCGCCATCAACGGCTGCTGTATTAGCAGTACTGAAAGCGGCAAACCCGACAATGAAGAACTCAGAATTAGAAAGCCTGTTAGAAAACAATGCGGATAATTCTATGTTCTCTGGTAGCTTCAGTAACAAATATGGTCATGGTCGAATTGACGCCGGTGCAGCTTTACGTGATAGCGTTTACGTACCAGAGCCGGAGCCAGAGTTAGACCAGACGGCGCCTGAAGTGAACATTACGTCACCAAAACAGGATACTGAAGTTAAAGGTCAGTTTAGTGTTAACGTTAATGCGACCGATAATGAAGCTGTGAAGAAGGTAGAACTGTACTTTGCTGGTCAGCGTATCGGTGCCGATTTCAGTTCACCATATTCATTTAGTGTGAATTCATCGACGGTGGCTGATGGTGAGCATGCATTAACCGCGGTTGCAACTGACACGGCAGGTAATGTTACAGAGACGTCTAACCACTATGTAATGGTGAAAAATGCAGAAATCGAAGTAACGCCTGATCCAGAGCCAGAAGTACCGGTAGATGGTAATGGTCCGAAACTGACATTGTTGTCTCCTGATGTTAGCGTGACTCAGAGTCAGGAACTGAACGTAATGGTTGATGCGGTTGACTCCGACGGTGTAGAGAAAGTGGAAATTTATTTCCGTGGTCGATTAGTGAAAACGTTGACGGCTGCACCTTATAATCACAGCATTAATATTTCAAAATTAGGTTCGGGTTATAAAACGTTGCAAGTGATTGCATACGATACCAAGGGTAATTCAACAGCGACGGATGTACTGAACGTGATGGTCGATAATACTCAGCCAGAGCCAGAAGTACCAACGAATCCTGAGCCGACTGATCCAGAACCAACGGATCCAGAACCGGAAGTACCAACCGATCCGGAGCCAGAAGTACCAGGTGTAGATACAGAAGCACCATATGTACAAATTGTGACTCCACAGGCTGGTAGTACCAATGGTGGTGAACTGAATATTGAAGTTGATGCACAGGATAACGTTGCGGTAACTAAAGTTGAATTATACTTCCGCGGTCGTCTGGTAAAAACAAAAGAGGCTGGTCCTTATGAGTTTACCATTAATATCTCACGACTGAGTGAAGGTGAAAAAACTCTACGCGCAGTTGCTTATGATGCAGCGGGTAACGTAGCAGATACTGGAGAGCATACAATTTATGTTGATAACTCGATTGAAGGTACTGAGCCGGGTACACCGACTGAACCTGAGCCAGAGCCACAACCTGAGCCAGAGCCGGAGCCAGAAGTACCAAGCGTACCTGATAACGGTGTGAATCCAACGGTAGAAATCTTAGCTCCGTATGCTGATTCAACGCACAGTGGTGAATTGTTTATCGATGTAATGGCTGAAGACAATGACGGTATTGAGAAAGTTGAAATTTACTTCCGCGGCCGTCTGGTTAAGACAAAAACTGAATATCCGTATACCCATACGATTAATATTTCAAAATTGTCTGACGGTGCCAAGTCTTTAAAAGCGATTGCTTATGACAAAAACGGTAACCAGGCAGAGACTGCTGAGATGACGATTTACACGGAACAGTAATTATCGTTTAATAAAAAAGCCCCGCAAGGGGCTTTTTTTTGTCTGTAAAATACTAGCTAAGGGCGACAACCAAGCCAGCCTCATCCAGCTAGCAGTCAATCCCTAATATTTGAGACGGTTGGCGCTACTTTGCCTGCACACCTTTGTCGTGACTTTGTTAATCGGTAGTGCATGGACGGCGACTATATACAGTAAGACTTAGCAACGCCACACCTAATAATAGCCAGGAATTTGTCTCGGGTACTTCCTGGGGAGGCACGTCCCCCTCACCATTATAAAAAGTTAAGTGTGATAAATCAGCACGTTGCCCGCCTCGATTTAATGGTGTAATCCAGTAACCTGAAGTCACGGTGAGCGCCGCATTCATGCAGGCATAGGTATTGGCATTTGTTCCCATATTACACACATCTGTCGCATTAAAATCTTCATCCGACACTTCCCAAAACAGATTGAAACCATTGCCAGCTTTGGCGACCCAAAATCGCACACCTGGATCATCGCCTTCCGGCGTGTAACTCCAGTTACCTGAGGTTCCTGGCGTGAAACTGAACTCACTGCCATCAATGCTTGGGTATTTACTTGCGTTGGTTTCATTGCCATCGCCAAACTTGGCAATGACCGATGAAATTTCAATCTCTGGCGCGTCGGCGGCAAAAATGGAGCAGCTATCAAAGCCTTGCCCGAAATAGCCGGCGCAGTCATTGTAACCATCAATATACAATGTGATTAAGGCAGCGCTTGCCGGGGTAGAGAGTAAAAACAAGCAACACATGGCAAGAGCATTCGTTAGTAAAGAGGATTTTCTGGATAACATATCAAAGTCCTGGTTGAGGTTATTACAAGACAGATACATCGTGTCGTCGTGAATAGTTGTGGTTTGACGTTACCAACTCGTCAAGGGTATGCGTCTTGATGCATTAATCATTCCAAAGTTTTAAGGCTGGAATTATAACGGCTGTAGAGGAGGAAAATGTTTTTTGGGTAAGGGGATGTTCAAATAGATGACAGTCTGCTTTTTTAATAACTATGCAATGCTTAAGGTGAAAACGGGGCGGGTGTGTTAAGGAATGACCATAAAGCTAAAGTAAATATGACAGGTGTTTAGGCGTTGAGTTCACAGTTGTGAGTGTAAAGGAAGCACGAGGGTTGCCCCTCGTGCCGATTACATATTGGTTAAATTGGCATTAAACAATTAAACAATTAAACAATTAAATGATTAAAAGAGTAGTGTTATGGGTAGTATGCTTAGCAATTATATTTGCGACGCACACCAACCAGGCCAAGCAAGCTTAAACCAAATAGCGCTAATGACTCTGGCTCAGGAACTTCTTGAGGAGGCTCATTGGGCCCTCTAGTGGTATCATAAAAGGAAATATGCGACAGCCCTCGAGGGTCCCCCATATCGTTCAGTGGGGTCACCCAGCTGTACCATGTGCCAGATGCAAGTACATTTGCCTGGCTCATACATTCCCAACTGTTGTTACCATAGGTCGCACAGTCTCCTGCTAAGACGCTGGCATCGACATCGAAGTGCACGGTAAAGCCGGTACTGGCTTTGGCCACGTAGAAGCGAATGCCAGGATCGGCGGCATCATCTGGGTTATATTTAAACGAACCTGTGCTCCAGTCTCCATCACCACCATCAGAGAACTCCCATTCGTAGCCGTCAACGGTGCTACTATAGAGAGAGTTGATAGTTGCGGAGCCTGATGTAGGCTCATATTCAAACTTTGAAATAATTGGTGATATGTCTACATCCTCTCCGTTTGCATTTGTTGCGAAAAGATTACAGGTATCAAAGGGGATCCCATAATAGCCCGAACAGTCATTTTTATTACCGGCTGAGGAGCTTAAATCAATGAAGACCGAAATTAGTTCCGCTTTTGCTGGTGTTGATAAAAACAATAGGGAAGTAATAATTGGTACAACTAGTTTGATAAGAGTTTTTGAATAACTCATGTGTAGTATCCTTAAATTTATTTTTGTTAAAAGTCTTTTATGCCTTACCAATTTAACCGGCACCGGAAATCGCTAAGTAACGATTTGCCGGGCGTTTACGGCATACATCCATGCTCAAAGCGCGAGCAATCTAATAAGGCAAACCATATGCCAATGTGTAAAAACCCTTATGTTACAGTGGGTTATTTTTTCGCTCAGTGCCAGGGTAGCTAGTTCTGTAAAGATCCCTGACATTTTTATCAATATTGATAAAAGTGACCTATTTAAAATATATTCGGATTTGATAGTGACAATGTTAGGTGTGCTGTTGGTACGTGGTTACGGCGCCTTGCTCGGGGACTAAACAATCGTCCTAATGGGATGAAACTTGGGGCATCTGTGGCAACATATGAAACAGTCAATTTTTTTAACAACTATTGGGCTAATAATTAACGACCTGTGAGGCGTTACGCAATCTGAACCAGATATTGTGTTAATTGGTAGCGAGGTGAAGGTGGCTGGCTTAGAAGGATGTATTAATGGCACAGTGTCAACATTGTTGACACATCTTCACGTTAACTTTTTGCCTTTTTACTAACGAGTTGACGATACCCCGGATCTAGTCTTGGGATTTTCAGTATTCTGGCATCGTCAATAATGACAAAGGCTGCCGATAGGCAGCCAAACAACCTTTGAAGGAGAGATTTTCAGGTTTGGCGGTTTATTTTGGATTGCCGCCGAGCGGTTAACAGGCCGATAAGGCCGAGTGTAAACAAGGCGGTTGTGTTTCCTTCAGAAACTTGTGATGGGGGTTCTAATCCCGTGTTGTAAAAGGTGATATGGGACAAGTCCTGCATGCCTGTATCCCAGCTTCCCGCCGTTATTGTTTCGGCAGCACTCATACAGGCAAGGGTGTTTACCGAGGCGCCACCACCGCATAAATTGGCGTAGTCTTCATCGGAAACTTCCCAGTATAAGGTAAAACCATCTCCTGCTTTGGCTACCCAGAAACGGATACCTGGGTCATCTTCACCCTCGTCAGGGTTATAAGTCCAATTGCCCTGGGATAAATCGCCATCAGCATCAAGCATGAACTCCCATTCACCGCCGTCTACATCAGGGAAGTTGCCAGATACATCGCTCAGATTAAAGCCGCCATTTTGAGAAGGTTCAAACTTTCCAATTACCGGGGATATAAGTTCATCCGGGAAGTCTGCAGCAAAAATCCAGCAGTCATCAAAGCTTCTTTCTCCTTTCGGGAGATCGGTGCGAAGAAAGTAGCTTTCTTCAAATTGTGGGTCGAATACGCCGGAGCAATCGTTACCATTAAAATCCAGGGATACTAAGACGGCGGCTGCGGGATTGCTTATCATAGCTAATGTCAGCAAGATTGGAATAAGCAAGATGGTTTTAAAGAATGGCGATACCAATTTCATTTATGTTCCTCAGTTTCTTTTTGTTTGTTTCAGTCCCTCCATAAAAACAAATCTTATTCCTTTGCTGATCTATCAAGTTGGTGCTCCAGGCCACAACTCAGCGGAACATAAAATCAGATACTTTCGAGTATAGTATTTTTTTGATATTAGCAGGTTATGGAAATAATTTTTAAAATGCGGCGGAAATCTTGTGTATCGACAGGTGCGAGGTGAGGGGTTGAGAAGAAAGCAGGAAGATGTATATCAGGGTCAACCTTAATTGTTGGATGACCCGACGTAAGTTGCAATTACTTTTCCTGAACTGCTTGCAGCTCACTTTGTTGAATTCGCCATTGTTGCAATTCTTTGTAGTAGAAATCCCAGACACAGGGATCGCAGACACCGCTTTCGCAGCATTCACCTTCAGCGGGTGGTTGTGGTTTTTCCAGTTGAGTCGTTGTTGATTGGGTCATGAAAATCTCAATCTCAAATTATTTTTAGGAATTATTGTGCCGTTAATAGTTAAGGGTCTATTTGAACAGACATAAAAAAACCCTGCAAGCAGGGTTTTCAATCTCATTACAGTTTTCAGTCAATTTCACAGAAATCTGACCGTGTCAGGAGACGGGCGGTATCGATTATTCGATATCCGCAAGTTTCTTTTCAAGGTAATGAATGTTTGCACCACCACGCGCAAAGCCAGCATCATTCATGATGTCTTCCTGCAGGGTGATATTGGTTTTAATGCCATCAATCACTAATTCATTCAAGGCATTTTTCATTCGCGCGATCGCTACTTCTCGACTCTCACCATAAGTGATCAGTTTACCTATCATCGAGTCGTAATGTGGTGGTACCGAATACTCTGTATATACGTGAGAATCCCAGCGAACACCTAATCCACCTGGTGGGTGGAAGCGCGTTATCTTGCCCGGGGATGGGATAAAGGTACGCGGGTCTTCTGCATTAATACGGCATTCAATCGCATGACCGTGAACCTTGATATCTTCCTGCTTGATGCTTAATGGCATACCGCTGGCAATGCGTAATTGCTCTTTGATCAAATCAACACCAGTGATCATCTCGGTAACCGGATGCTCTACCTGGATACGGGTATTCATCTCAATGAAGTAGAATTCACCATTTTCGTATAGGAACTCAAAGGTACCAGCGCCACGATAGTTGATTTCGATACAGGCATTACAACAACGCTTACCAATTTCCGCACGCAGCTCTTCACTAATACCTGGGGCAGGTGCTTCTTCTACCACTTTCTGATGACGGCGCTGCATTGAACAGTCACGCTCACCCAAGTGGATAGCATTACCCTGGCCGTCAGCCAGTACCTGAATTTCAACATGACGAGGGTTTTCCAGGAATTTTTCCATGTAAACCATGTCATTATTAAATGCTGCGCGTGCTTCAGCTTTGGTTAACTGAATCGCTTCCAGCAGATTAGATTCTTCACGTACGACGCGCATACCGCGGCCACCGCCACCACCAGAGGCTTTGATGATCACTGGGTAGCCAATACGACGACCGTGGGCAAGATTCGCTTCTGCATCGTCTGTTAACGGGCCATCTGAGCCTGGAACGCAAGGAACGCCGGCATCTTTCATTGCCTGGATTGCGGAAACTTTATCACCCATTAAGCGAATGCTATCCGCCATGGGGCCGATAAAGCTAAAACCTGAATCTTCTACCTGCTCAGCAAAATCCGCGTTTTCTGCCAGGAAACCATATCCTGGGTGGATGCCATCGGCATTAGTCACTTCTGCTGCGGTAATAATACGAGGAATATTCAGATAACTGTCAGTCGCTGCCGGCTTTCCGATACAGATAGTTTCGTCAGCCAGTAATACGTGCTTAAGGTTTTTATCTGCAGTCGAGTGGACGGCAACGGTTTCGATACCCAGTTCTTTACAAGCTCGCAGAATACGCAGAGCTATTTCGCCTCGGTTGGCGATAACTACTTTTTTCAACATGGAATCAGCCTTCCTTCGCCTGCTTACTCGATTACGAATAATGGTTGGTCGAATTCGATGGTATCTTCGTTCTGTGCCAGGATTTGCTTGATAACACCAGACTTATCCGCTTCGATTTGGTTCATCATTTTCATCGCTTCAACGATACATAACGTATCACCGGCATTAACGTGCTGACCCACTTCAACGAATGCTGGCGCATCTGGAGATGGTGACGAATAGAAAGTACCAACCATAGGTGAACGTACAACGTGACCGGTGATTTCTGCACTTGCAGGTGCTGATTCTGCTGCTGGCGCAGGAGCCGCAGGAGCTGCGGCAGGCGCAACAAACGCTTGCGGAGCAACAGGCGCAGCAACTGAGCTGGCACGACTGATGCGTACTGACTCTTCACCTTCAGAAATTTCCAACTCACTGATACCTGATTCTTCAACCAGCTCGATTAATTTTTTGATTTTACGAATATCCATTACAGTACCTTATATATCTTTAATTATTCTGTGCTAAAAAGTGTGCGGCGGCATCCAGCGCCATGGCGTATCCTTGGGGGCCACATCCACAAATAACCCCTTCGGCAATATCCGAAAGGTAGGAATGATGTCTAAATGGTTCGCGGCTATGAATATTGGACAGATGAACTTCGATAAAAGGAACATCAATACTCAACAGGGCATCGCGCAATGCCACGCTGGTGTGGGTGAACGCTGCCGGGTTGATAATGATGAAGTCCGTTTTCTCAGAAGCCTGGTGGATTCGATCAATCAACTCGTGTTCCGCATTCGATTGAAAATGATCCAGTGCAATATTCAAAGATTCCGCTTTCTGAGTCAGAGATTCAATGATCTCGTCCAGGGTCTGGGAGCCATAAATATGTGGCTGTCGCAAACCGAGGCGATTTAAATTGGGACCATTGATTACAAGCACATTATGTTTTGCTGTCATTATTCTCTAACTTCCTGAAATTCATAGCTCTTTACCGAGCTTTTTGGTCTTTAACGTCATTCAACATGAAAAATGATGAAAAAACCATCAGAATTTGCATTTATCTGCACATTATAGAGATTTCGAAGAATATAGCATCAAAATACTGGTCTAATCACCGACGTTCGCTGTAATTTAACCTTTGAATTCGCGGGGTTGGCGGTGTTTTTTGTGACCGCTAATTGCCGAAGTGCAACGGTATACCATGCACTTTCGGCAAAAATGGAGGGACAACAAGTCCCATTTACTGGGGGTTAATTGAAAATCTGGTTAATGTGGGCGGCGAATTTATCGGCCTCCATAAATCCGGTGACTCTGTTTTTATCGAGCTCCTGGCCGTTTTCATCGAAAAACAGAATTGAGGGCAGGCCGAACACATCGTATTGTTCCATAAATGCCAGGTTTTCAGGTTTGCCCAAATCGGTGAGATCTGCTTGTAGCATCACGGTATTATGCAGTGCCTGTTGCACCGACGCTTGTGGGAAAGTGTACTTCTCAAATTCTTTACAGGCGATGCACCAGTCGGCATAGAGATCCAGCATCACGGTCTGGCCATTGGCATTCGCTTTGGTGATTTGCGAATTCAACTCATCAATGGTTGCCACTTTTACAAACTCCTTGTGAGCCGCAGCCTGTTGCTGCGGAGCACTAAACAAGGTTTGATAGGCCAATTGTCCGCCAGCAAATAACATCAGGAAAATGATTAACGAACGCAAACCCCAGAAAAATCCTGCTGGTGACTTACGGTTATCATTATTGACGACGTAAAAGTAAGTCGCGCTTGCCAGCAACAGGGCCGCCCATAACAGGTTGCCGATACTTTCGGGAATTAACCGTTCTAACAGGAAAATGGGTACCGCCAGTAACAGCAGTCCAAATACGTTCTTAATCACATTCATCCAATTGCCCGCTTTGGGCAGTAGCTTGCCACCAGAGCTGCCTAATATAAGCAGCGGTAAGCCCATGCCCATGCTTAGTGCATATAGGGCTGTTGCGCCAAGAACGATATCACCAGACTGGGCTATATAGATCAGGATGCCGGTAAGGGGGGCTGTGGTACAGGGTGAAGCGACTAATCCTGAAATCGCCCCCATCACAAATACAGATACCATAGAGCCACCTTTTTGCGAGTTGCTCAGTTGGTTCAGTTTTTGTTGCCAGGACGCTGGCATCGACAGGTTGAATACACCAAACATGGATAAGGCCAGCACAACAAACAGAACACTCAGGCCAATCAGAATGGCCGGATGTTGGAACGCTGCCTGAAATTGGGCACCAGCCAGTGCTACAACAACACCTAAGATGGTGTAAGTAATTGCCATCCCCTGCACATACGCCATTGACAGGGAAGCGGCCTTAGCAGTCGAAAGCTTATCGCCGTGACCAACAATGATTCCGGTCAGAATTGGGTACATGGGAAACACGCAGGGAGTAAACGACAGTAAAATTCCCAGGCCAAAAAAGGTTAGGAGGATCAACAGCAAATTGTCGCCCGAAAGCAGGGAGGCGAGCTCAAACTGCTCGCTATCGGAGGTGGTTGCTGACGTTGCCGTAATATTTTCAGATTGAGTATCTTTGCTGGCGGTATCACCGGCGGCACCAATGGCGCCTAAAATTGCGGCACTGTCATTGTCTTGATTGACTGCCGACAGATAAATGACTTTCTTGGTTGGCGGATAACACAAACCTTTAGCGGCACAGCCCTGATAGGTCAGGGTAATACTGCTGTCATCGGTTGCCTTATCGATGCCAAGGTTAAATTTCAGCTGTTGATAATAGACTTCCTGAATACCAAAGAATTCATCTTCCTGTTCTTCACCCTGTGGTAACAGCGGCAATTGAAATTCGGCGGAGTCACTATCAAATTTCAGCTTACTTTTGTACAGGTAATAGCCATCGGCGATATTGAAATACACTTCAACCTGATTACCTTGCTGGTTGAAGTCAAACTGGAAGGCCTGATCGACCGGTAAGAATTCGTCCTGGTTGGAGAACAAGGAATCCATCGACGTGTCGAAGGGCGAATTTTGAGCCTGGGCTACTGTGCCTACGACACAAAAAAGTAATACAAATAATCGAAGAAAAGCGCGCATTATTGTTTTGTCACCGTTGAGTCTATCCAGTTTAAATATTCCTCATTGCCTTGCTGAATATCCATGGCAATGATTTCTGCGACATCATAAGGATGCATCGCAGTGATTCGTTTTTCGAGTGCGGTAAACCGATCGCGTCGCGATTTAATAATCAGCAACACTTCCTGATCCTGTTGACGTTCGCCCTGCCACTGGTAAATGGAGGTTATCGATTCCTGGATATTTACACAAGCGGCGAGCCTTTCGTCAACTAGCGCATTGGCGATGGACAAGGCACTGCTTTTATCCGGGCAGGTACACAAAATCACTTGATGCATGCAGTCACTCGAGTTTGGTTTTATCATGGTTATACCAATCACATTAAATTATTGCTCACTCAGTGAGAATTTAAAGGCATTTATGCAAGGCTTTGATTGCAGAGAATGGTTACTCCATTGTCAAAATCAGTAACGCAGGATAAACGCCTTTAAAACTCACCCGTAGGGAGTTTACCAGAGGTTCATTTCCGGCCGTAGATATTCAGTAATATAGAATGACTATATCAATGAAATCTATGTTGCAAATGAACCTCTGCCCTAACTCTGAGTTGTGCACAAACTTAATATGATTGGTATTACAGTTTATCCCAGAAGAAACCAGGTTGAAATAGACCAGAAAATCCCCATATCTGTTTCAGTCCACCATTAAATTTGTCTCACTTCATGTTTAGAATTCTATTTTTATTGTTTATTTTTGTGCCGGTGCTGGAGATTTTGCTGTTGATCAATGTCGGCAGTGTGCTTGGCGCATTACCCACTGTTGCTCTGGTTATTTTAACCGCCTGGCTTGGTGCAACCCTGGTTAAACAGCAGGGTATGTCGACCATGCAGTCGATGCAAGCGAAACTGGCGAGCGGACAAATGCCGTCCGACGAAATCATTGCGTCTGTGTTATTGCTGGTCTCCGGCGTGACCTTGTTGACCCCGGGTTTTATTACCGATGCCTTAGGCCTGCTGTTGTTGTGGCCGGTATCACGACAATTCCTGGTCAATAAAATAAAACCTCATATGGTTGCCAGGCAAGGCCAGCACTTTGGCTTTCAACAAGGGTTTGGTTCGTACCAGCAAGATATAAGCGAACCCGATAATGATCCTTTTGCGGGAAATCCGGATTCAAATCAACCTCGTCAGCCATCAACGCTTGAAGGCGAATACGAGCGCAAAGATTGAAGAATTTCTTCTGGGAACGACAGGGACTGCAAATTTTTTATTTTTTTTAAATTTTGCAAAAAAAATTGCCCTTGGTGACTTGAGAGTAAAATTTTTACCCCCATTTGAACACTTAAACAACTTGTATGTTAATCATTAAATACCAAATCAGGAGAGATTAATGAGCATTCGTCCTTTACATGATCGTGTGATCATCAAACGCCAGGAAGTTGAAGCAAAATCCGCTGGCGGAATCGTGTTAACCGGCAGTGCCGCTGAAAAATCTACTCGCGGTGAAGTTATCGCAGTAGGTAACGGCCGTATTTTGGAAAATGGTGAAGTTCGTGCCTTAGATGTGAAAGTCGGCGATCAGGTAATCTTTAACGAAGGCTACGGTGTCAAAACTGAAAAGCTGGACGGTGAAGACGTATTGATTCTAAGTGAAAGCGATATTCTGGCTATCGTTGAGTAATAGCCTCGATCGAAAAACTTTTATTCAGTAAACAGAATACTCATGCGTGCAATCGCGCGGTAACCAATTTAAGGAATTTATCATGGCAGCTAAAGAAGTATTATTCGGAAATGATGCTCGCGTAAAAATGTTAAAAGGTGTCAACATTCTTGCTGACGCAGTAAAAGTAACGTTGGGACCAAAAGGTCGTAACGTCGTATTGGACAAAAGCTTCGGTGGTCCAACAATCACCAAAGATGGTGTAAGTGTTGCTAAAGAAATTGAACTTGCAGACAAGTTTGAGAACATGGGCGCACAGATGGTTAAAGAAGTTGCTTCTAAAGCCAATGACGAAGCCGGTGACGGTACAACTACAGCGACCGTTCTGGCACAAGCCATCGTTACCGAAGGTTTAAAATCTATTGCCGCAGGCATGAACCCAATGGACCTGAAGCGCGGTATCGATCAAGCGGTAACTGCAGCGGTTGAAGAGCTAAAAGGCTTGTCACAAAAATGTGCTGACAACAAAGCGATTGAGCAGGTAGGTACTATCTCTGCAAACTCAGACAAAACTGTTGGTGAAATCATTGCCACAGCGATGGATCGAGTGGGTACAGAAGGCGTTATTACGGTTGAAGAAGGTCAGGCTCTATCCGACGAGCTGGACGTGGTTGAAGGTATGCAGTTTGACCGCGGTTACCTGTCTCCGTACTTTATCAACAACCAGGAAAGCGGTGCAGTTGAGCTGGACAATCCATTCATCCTATTGGTTGATAAGAAAATTTCTAATATCCGTGAACTGTTGTCTACGCTGGAAGCGGTAGCGAAAGCGGGCAAGCCGTTACTTATCATCGCTGAAGATGTTGAAGGTGAAGCTTTAGCAACGTTAGTGGTAAACAACATGCGCGGTATTGTTAAAGTTGCTGCGGTTAAAGCCCCTGGCTTTGGCGATCGTCGTAAAGCCATGCTGCAAGACATCGCAACTCTGACTGCTGGTACCGTAATCTCTGAAGAAATCGGCATGGAGCTGGAGAAAGCGACATTGGAAGACTTAGGTCAGGCTAAACGTGTCGTTATCTCTAAAGACAACACCACAATCATCGATGGTATCGGTGATGAGGCTGAAATTCAGGCTCGTGTTGCGCAAATCCGTGGCCAGATTGAAGAGTCAAGTTCAGATTACGATAAAGAAAAACTTCAGGAGCGTTTAGCTAAGCTTGCTGGCGGTGTTGCGGTCATCAAAGTTGGTGCTGCCACTGAAGTAGAAATGAAAGAAAAGAAAGCTCGCGTAGAAGACGCTCTGCACGCAACCCGTGCTGCGGTTGAAGAAGGTGTGGTTGCCGGTGGTGGTACAGCCCTGGTACGTGTTGCCGATAAACTGAAATCGCTTGAAGGTGCTAACGAAGACCAGACTCATGGTATCAACGTTGCATTGCGTGCGATGGAAGCGCCACTGCGTCAAATCGTAACTAACTGCGGTGATGAAGCCTCTGTTGTGTTAAACGCGGTTCGCAATGGCGAAGGTAACTTTGGTTATAACGCAGGTAACAGCACCTACGGTGATATGCTGGAAATGGGTATCCTGGATCCAACTAAAGTTACCCGTAGTGCGCTGCAATTTGCTGCTTCTGTTGCCGGCTTAATGCTAACCACTGAAGCTATGGTTACTGAAGTGAAAGAAGATGCTCCAGCTGCTGGTATGCCTGATATGGGCGGCATGGGCGGTATGGGTGGCATGGGCGGTATGATGTAAACTACAAGAGCTTTTTTAAGTCCTTGTAAATCAATCGCTTACATACCCATCTAGACAGTAAAAGGGACAGTATTCTAGACAGTTTTTTAGACAGTCTAAGGTACGTCCCTTTTTTTTGGACTAATCATTTATCGAATGTCACATATAACAAAGGAACAAAACTCAAATGGAATTAAAAGAATTTGTGAAAGAAACCCTCATACAGATTTCTGCGGGAATTAAAGATGCTCAAGAAGAAATCCGAAACTCAGGAGGGGTTGTTAATCCAGCCCACAGAGAGAAAGCCGAAAATACAGGTGATTCACATTTCGGTGTGCTACCAAATGGACAAAACATTTTCCTAGTTGATTTTGACGTTTCTGTAACCGTAGTAGAAGAAGCTGAAACTGATGCAAAAGCGAAACTTAATGTTGCTAGTTTGCTAACTCTCAGTGCTGGCGGAGATTCAGCTAAAAGCAGCAAAGCTATTAATAATATTTCGTTTAAAGTTCCTTTAGCCCTTCCAACTGATGACGTTTCGAAAGAAGATCTGGCTGCCAGAGATGAAGCACAGATTCAAGCACGCCGTGAAATGGTGCAAAGAAAGAAAGCTCGTGGCTCTAGGTTCGGTGGTTTCTAATTCTGTTGGCTGACAGGTGAAAATTCATCATGTACATAATCTGGACATTGGTTCGAGCGCTACTAGGCTCAAGTAGAGTCCACAACAGCAAAGGATTGCTACTCATGAAGAATCATCGTTCATTACCACCTAGAGCACTTGTCGCTACTTGGCTCTATCTACAGAAACAACATCAGGTATCACTGCATATCAGGTTGAAGCGCAAAGCTGCGCTGATAGAACTGTTCGGGAGCTTGGAGTCTGCTGAGAGTTACGCAGAGATATTGAGTGTTCAGGGAGAACTTTCGCGACATGGTCAGGGCTGAAAACACTGCGTTATAACGAGCTGAATGCCTTCTATTATTGAAAAACAAACAGCTCGATTCACTCAGATGTTAACCTCTGGCTTCACGGCCAGGTTCATCTTCTGCGACCCGAAATCTCCAGTACTTATCGGGCTTTACCCAAACAACGCTCTCTCCAGTATGTTTACGGAATTGATTAAGAACTTTTCTTTGTATCGCTAAGTTGCCGTCAGCGTTTTCTTTCAGGTGAATTTCAGCCTTTGATTTGACAAGATAGTCAACTACGTCGTCCTGATATAAACAGCCATCTTTATCTAGCTGTTCCTTCATCCATAAAGAAACATCTACTTCTGTCATATCTATCCTTCGGCAGTTATAGTAGTTAAAGAATCAAATGGGAACACCCCCATGTCAAGCTTTTTACCGGCAAACCACTGGCATTTATAGTTATTTGGGGAGACTTCTTCTTTAACTGTCATTTCAGGACCACCTGATTTTAGCATTACGATGTCTCCTGATTTTAACTTAATTGTGTTGCTCATATGACCTCCTTGAGTCTTTATTGTTAACATTTTATTAACTTGGGGCGTAGAGAAAAAACTCAAGTGGGTTTTCATTATTTTTAAAGAAAAACTATCAATGGTGAAAAATCTGAGACCATACCTCGACCATTAAAGCTGCCAGTTTCCCCCCGTACCCCTGTGCCTCAGTGAGCATTATGCCACTGTACCGACAACCATTCGCTTAGAGTAAGCTGAGACGCTCTGAGCGACCCATGCAAGCCATATCTCCATGAGCTGATCTAATGACCTTACGAAGACCACAGAGCTCCATACAGATCACTACAGGATCTCCTAGCAACCTGCACGTTATAACCGCTACATAATGAGTGTATGCTTTAGGCTATACCCTTGTGAATAATTAAAAAACCACCCGGAAAGACTTCTTTAGGGTGGTTTTTTGTAATTTGACAAACTTTTCTCGCAGGGTGCACCCTATGGGAATATTTATTCAGCCAAAATGTATCGGCAGCTGAGTGTTATTCGAATAATTCTAGGATGGGGTTTTTGATATTGCGTATAACGAATCGGTTATAATCGCCAATGTAAGGGACAGCGCCCAAGGACCAACCTTTTTCGGCATGCATTTCGACTAATTCTCTTCTGAACTTTTCATCTAAAATTGTATCTGCACACGGGCTTTTAATGAAGTCGTCAAATTTAGAGTACATCCGAAACAATATCTTTGTGTATGCTTCTGATCTGCTTAAGTGGTTTGCAAACAGTTTGATGGTCTTGTCTTTGCTTAGAGTGTGAATCCTGTAGCCATATCTCTCCAGGTCTCTAGCGGCATCGATTAACGTGCTGTGAGCTTTGTCGTAGTCATCGTATTCATTTATTAGGTATTCGTATGCTTCGCAATTACCCATCGCTGTTGTTTTGACGCCGTCAAGGCCATGCCCCCAGGCGACATACCCCATAAAGGGGAAAAGTATGTGTAATGAAACCACTACCCCAATTGCTACTTTTATCTTGGTGACCATAAACATCCGTATAAATTTTTAACTACATCAATAGATTATGCATTTTTTTGGGGTGGTCGCAATCTAATTGTCTTATTGTTGTATTAGGGGCATCTACCAAGTTAGGTGGGGGATGCATTGGTCATAGGCCTCTTTTAGTTGCTCAAGTTCGTAACCGCGAGAGTAATAACCATATGTCATTGTTTTGCCTCGGGCGTGCCCAACCAATGCAGCCGCCTTAAGTTCGTTAACCTCTGCTCGTTGTAAAGCGGTTGAGAACATTGCGCGAAATGAGTGAAAGCATTTTGTTCTGTCGGTGGAAATATTGGCACGCTTTATTCTTGAAAACCATCTGCTGGCATCTTTTGGTGTTAAGTCAAGTAGCAAATCATCATCTTGTTTGGACTCTGCATGACTTTTAACTCGTAACCCAAGTTCCGTTGTTAACGGAATTGTCCTGGTTGCTGAGGAGTTTTTACCTTTCTCAATATCTATGGCAATAATATCCCCTTGGGTGACTATGTTTTTCACCCTGAGATTGCATAGCTCTGATATTCTGCATCCAGTGAAAACACCAAGTTCAAAAAGAAGTCGTTTATTCGGTTCGCTTGTGGCTAAATTATTTTTCATCCACTGCATTGCCTCAGGGGTATGGATATCAGCTTTATCTACCTCATCTTCACTATAAAATTCGTGCCCATCAAAAGGGCAATCGCCAGCAACGTCATTGAGTTTTTTTGAGTATTTCCAAATGCCTTTTAATCGGCTGATATAACCTTGCACTGTAGTCTTTTTATAGTTATCCAGCATAAAGTCGATGTATTCCATGACAATCTTGCTGTTAATATCTTCAAGTAAAATATTATCGACATCAAGGTATTCCAAAAAACTAACAACAGATTTTTTGACTTTACCTACATGGTCTGGTTTTCTGCGGTTTTCATAGTTCTCGACCCAGTCCTTGAGAGACTCTTTTATAGTGACTTTGTATTTATATCTGAAATTTCTGGAGCCGTTAACGGTCTGGTATGCATCTAGAAAAACTTGGTCGGCACGGTCAGTGTCGTAGGGTAAGTCCCAGTCTACAGGGTGTTCCTGTTTGTCTTTTTCCATAGTGTTAACAAGTTGAATAAATCGCTCTCGTCTGTTCTCAGCGTTTTTATAGTCTCCGTCGACTATGTTTTTAACTTTTTGCGGGGTTGAGAGAGGGTCCAATTCTAATTTTGCCAGTCTACCGTTTATTATGTCCCTTCGTTTTCTGGCCACGTTTATATCGGCTGTGTTTAGGCTGATATCAATTCGCTCGGCATCAATCACCAGGTGCTGGATGGCTTTTGGCACTCGTCGCTGATACCACCAGTTGCTGCTGTTTTCTTTAACTTGAGATATTTATTGATTGCAGGCATGTAGTCACTAAAGTAGGCATAAATGTAGACACTTATGTTGCCATAATCCCTTTAAATACGCTAGGTTGCGGGGTGAGAAGGCTTTGGGGTGGAATGATGTAAGCCTGGCGCCAACCGTTCATCGAAACACATACTGTTTCATTAACCCCGTAACCTATTGGGTTACGGGGTTTTTTATATAAGGTGCTTAAATGTTGTTTATGGAATGGCCCAATCTGAATCTCGAATAAACAGCAAATACTGACCGTAATCTGTCGTTACCGAATCTTCTCTTGCGGTTATCGTCTGGCCCATCGGCAACAGTTTAAAGGCATTAAACAAGCGTTGACTTCGTTGATATGGGCTATCGGTATTGTTTAACTTGAATAGCGTTTTAGTTCCTCGACTTGTAGTTTGTTTAAGATCCATAATGCCATATGCATAATAAGTAAGAAGGCTATCGTAAGATACTGACAATTTTGAATAAGTCCCTTCATCCTGTATAAAAGAAGGTAATGTATTACTTCTTACTGTCATGTCACTGTCAACAAACACCATGTTGATAGCGAGTGTATTATCTGAAAACCAGGTGTCGTGTTCAGTCAATCTGGACGCCATCGGATTGTGACCCTCTGCAATGGGGTTCAACAGTGTGTGGCCTAACCCGTAAAATCCATAAACTTGCTTGTCAAAAAGACCATAAAGCTCGTATAAATCAAGGAGATTAGTTGTTAACACTTCTTCTCTATGTGTATCTTCAATCTTATGCTCGATATTGCGTTTTATGTGAGTTAACTGGCGACTGAGGCTTTCTGATATATCCATCGCCAACCGGTTATTTATCGCCTCAAGCGCAAATTGAAGTAATTCCTTTTCTGATTTTTCAGTATCAACACCATATAGCAACTGTTCATCTAACTCATTAATATGCGCATATAGTAGTGCAATGTCGCGCAGTTTATCGTTGCCTAGATACTGAAAGGTGGCACCAGTTTGATAGAGATTCTGTAATTTCTGCCAACGTTTTTTATAGGATGAATTATCCTGACCAATTCCTACTACCCAATTTTGGAGCACCCTTTCAAGAATTGTCTCATCGCCAGTTTGGTTGTACTTATTCATGAAATACGCTTGGCTAAAGTCCATTTCAAGCAGGTAAGTTTCAACGTTAAAATGTTTTCTTAGGTGCGTAAAAAATTCTACGTCGAACTCCGTTGGGGCGTGAAAGCCGTGAATCTCGCCAACAAGGATTAACGAGTGGCGGCTTATATCTCCCTTTATCAAGTCAAACTCAAACGGCTCTGATAAGGTTTTAGATTCTTTGTTGTTTTGTAAATACTCAACATATTCTTTTCCAGAAACATATTCACTCACATAAAAAAGTCCCCAGCTTGCAGAGGCGCATATTGTGATGATGAATAAGATTGTTGTGAATAACTTTGTCAATTTCATTGTTCATTTCCCAATTGGCTTTGTTGTGTTGTGTTGTGTGAACAATATCGAAAAAAAACGCTGTTGCGGGAAATCAGTGACGAGGGGGTCGAACGCTTGACTAATTCGCGGGTTGAGGGATGAATTGCATATGTCGGGGACGAAATTACATCTTGTTTTTTACCTTATCGAAATAAGTAACCCCGATGGGAATTGGCGTAGAGACGTGCTCAATAATCACTTTCGCGTTGCGCTTAGAGCCTAACACTTTGGTTATTTTATTGGGGTTTATCAAATAAGAGCGATGTACACGCATCGCTTCAGGCAATTGTGAATGAATGTCATACAGTGTTGATCGTAACAACATTTCTCTTATTTCGCCCTGCGGATCGAGTATCTTTACTAAGACATAATTTTGTTGAGCAACTGCACAGCAAAAAAGAGTAGATGCAAATGTCAACTGCTCATCAGAATTGTCACCTTTTAACGTGACCAAAGCATCGGTAAGGGGCCTGTTCATTACCTCGTTCTCAGGCGACTCAGAATTACAGCCAAAATATTGTCTGAGTAACATAATGAGTGGGAAAAAGAAAACCACAAATGGTAATACAAATTTAATTGCAAATAAGCCAAATTCCATCATGGATTTATCTTCAGCCCCAAACATGAATGCGTGATATATGTTGGTAAATGTTGCTATGAGCAAAAACAAGAAAGTCATGGCAAACACTTCGTTCACCAAATGCCAGGCTTTTCCACTTTTCAGGTACCACTTTCTTTCCAGTCCATAGCTCATCAATAACGATATGGTGACGACAACCCCGTATCCGGCTAATCGAAGAGTATCGCCAAAATCAAATTGTTTTTTCGTATCAAAAGGCTCTAAAAATACCATCAAGAAAGCCGCCATGATTCCTATAAAGGCAGCTAGAAGAAAGTAATTTCTGGGGGTGGCAATGAATTTCATTTTATAAACGTCAATGGCTCAATATTAGTTACGCCGATGCAATTCTTATCTAAATCTACCACTATGATTAACATCTACTGTATTAATATAAATTACACTCATGAAGGTAACTGTACACTGTTTATCAAATAATCAAAATATCGCTAGATGTTAATTTTCGTTCATGTACTGCCTCCTTTAATTGTGTCTAGGAAAATCTGGTCGAGCCACCTCACAATAAGGTAAGGTTTCGTAACGCCCTGTTATCGCGTAAACTTTTTAATCATCATCGGGTCTATTTAACTGTAATGTCGAGACTAAGGTATTTATTTACCAATGGAGGTAATATGAAACGCGTGAGTACGATGTTAATTGGAGTGATGGCCATAACCTCTTTGTTTGGTGTGGCCTACGCCGGGACGGCCCGGACCGAATGGGTTGACCCAGAAAAATTTGTAGACGTCGATCCAGCAGGGGAAACCCGAGCCCGATTTCGGGAAAGAACCTTTAGTCAGCTCGAGAAACATTTTCAGGAGCGGGCAGAGGAATTACCAACCGACCAGGTATTAAAGTTAACGTTTACCGACGTTGATTTGGCCGGCGATGTCAAATATATGATTGGACCGAATAACAACAACTATCGGGTTATTGAGGATTTGTATTTCCCTCGTCTAGAATTCAGTTATCAGTTAGTTGATGGCAACGATAACGTGTTGAAAAGTGGCGAAGAAAACATTAAAGATATGAATTTTATGAATCGGGTTCGCAACACTCGCAGTAATGATTCTTATATCTATGAGAAGAATTTATTCGATGACTGGTTTAATGATGCCATCCTGCCAAAGGATTAAAGTCGATAGGTCCAGGCTAACGTAATGGCATCACTATCGTTGCCTAATCGCGTGGTAAGGCCGGTGTTTACAATGACCTTTACACTATGGTGTGGGTTAAATGAATAGCGATAGGCAATACCGCCGCGCATATTGGTCTCTTTAAGGCCAGAGGGTTCACCATCAACAAAGGTATCACCACCGCCAAAATAGTTAAGTGCCAGGGCCAGCCAGTGCGCCGGTCCCAGGTCATAGACCAGGTGAAACTGAAGGTTATAGACATTGTCCTGCGACAGGGTTTGATTACCGAGTAGCTCATCATTGTCTTCAAAAATAAACAATGACGCAGCCAGGTCGATTTCCCAATTTTCAAACGGGATGGTTGCGCCTATTTCTGGCTTTATGTACCAGCGGTTCGAGCCAATATTTAATAGTTTGTCTTTTTCGTAATGACCATTGGGCACATTGACCTGAATGCTGGCACCGTAGATGGTGGTTTTTTGATATTTGCGAAAGTCTTCGGCAGTCAGCGCTGGGGAGCCGGCAAAGTTATAACTGAACTTTAATTTGCTATCCGCCAGGCCGCAAAATTTACGGGTGGTGAACTCTCCCTGGAAAGTAGCCGAACCATCCCCGCACGACTGAACAAACATGGCATCAAACTTAGCCATTTTATTATCCAGTTCAAAGGTGCGGGTAAATTGACCGGCCCAGGTTGTGGTTTGCAGGCGGAAGTCGCTGATTGGCAGGCTGGAAGCGGTGTAAACATCACCGTCTGAGTAGATGTAAAGACCGGTGAAAAATGTCTGGTCTACGGGAACATTTAAGTAAGACCGCGGTTCAAGATCCTGACCTTGCGCATAGGAATGTATGAATAGTATCAGTACCCAGCTGCAGACTAGACGCACCAAAAGTTTCCTCGTTTAGCAACGGGCTCCTGGTACGACTATCAGCCCTTATTATAGTGACTCTCAAATTCAGTCAACACTTTGAAAAGCTGCTCAATTTTCTTAACCAGCTTGATTAATAATGGTTGAGATTTGCTTTGTTGCCAAATTAATAAATCATCGGCAATTTCTTCGATATATGGCTGAAACGTATCAGCATGACGTTCAAATGGCGATTCCTCGGTAAATATGCGGCTGAATTTCGCTTTGTTATCGGTGCGTAGTTGCTTCAGTGCGCTATCGGCAACAATAGAACGCTTTAATAATTGCGAGATATTGTCTATCAGTTGTTGTTCAATCGGGTCGCTCATGGTCTGCTTTTTCGTTACCTTAAATTGCCGGTAATTATGCCAGATTTAATGGTGTCTTGTTAGCCTCTCCGGCAATTTCCCTGACCAGTTTCGGCATCAGAAAGCCAGGTAGGCGTGCCAGCATCTGCTGGGCGATGGCTTTGGCTTGTGCATCGGAAACGTCAAAGTGGGCAGCACCCTGTACCGCGTCAAACAAGTGCAGGTAATAGGGCTGTATGCCGATATCGAACAAGTCTTCGCTTAGCTGGCACAACACCTGACTGTTATCGTTAATGCCCTTTAACAACACACTCTGGTTAAACATCGGGATGAATGCCTGTCGCAATGCTTGAATCGCCTGGCTGAATGTCTCATCGATTTCATTAGGATGATTGATATGAAAGACCATCACTGCCTTGAGCCGTGTTTGTTTGAGTAAATCTACCAGGGCCGGGGTGATGCGTTGTGGGATCACGACAGGCAAGCGGCTATGAATTCTCAGTCGTTGTAAGTGCGGGATCTGCTGCAATTGCTCGATTAACCAACCGAGATGATCATCAGATGCCATTAATGGGTCACCGCCACTAAAGATCACCTCTTCGATTTCATCATGAGTACTGATGTAGTCCAGTGCCTGCTGCCAGCGCAGTTTATTGGGGCTATTGTCCTGGTAGGGGAAGTGTCGGCGAAAACAATATCGACAATTCACGGCGCAACCCGCTTTCACTATCATTAACACCCGGTTATGGTATTTGTGCAGCAAGCCTTCGGCGACCGTATCGTGTTCCTGCAACGGATCGTTGCTGTATCCCGATACCTGCTCAAATTCGAGATCCTGGACCATAACCTGTTTTAACAATGGGTCATTGATGTTGCCTTTTTGCATGCGTCGAATAAATGGCCGCGGTACTCGTAATGGAAATAATCGCCGGGCGGAAAAATGCTGCTGCTGCGACGATTCATCAATCTCAAGCATATTTAAAAGCTGGCGGGCATCGGTGACCACACGGGCCAATTCTTTTTGCCAACAGGCATGTAATTGATCGTCATTTAGGTGTATTATTTGCGGCATTAATAATCTCTGCTTGGCGTTCGTTTTGAGAAACGTTAAGTGATCACCTTATAAAGCACCGTATAAAAGAGAACCCTATGGCTAACTTTAGTACAAACGAATTTAAAGCCGGTCTGAAGCTAATGATTGATGGCGAGCCGTGCAACATCCTGGAAAACGAATTAGTAAAACCGGGTAAAGGGCAAGCCTTTAACCGCGTCAAAATTCGTAAACTGATCTCGGGCAAGGTTTTGGAAAAAACCTTTAAATCCGGAGAGTCTGTTGAAGGCGCCGACGTCATGGAAACTGACCTGGCGTACTTATACAGTGACGGTGAATTCTGGCATTTTATGAATAATGACACGTTTGAGCAACTGGCAGCAGATGCGAAAGCGGTCGGCGACAATGAAAAGTGGTTAAAAGAAGGCGATGTCTGCGTATTAACGCTGTGGAATGGTTCACCTATCACGGTAACGCCTCCGAACTTCGTTGAACTGGAAGTGACTGAAACTGACCCAGGCCTGAAAGGCGATACTGCCGGTACCGGTGGTAAGCCGGCAACGTTATCAACCGGTGCGGTTGTTCGCGTACCTTTATTTATCCAAATTGGCGAAGTCGTTAAAGTGGATACTCGCAGTGGTGACTACGTATCGCGCGCTGGTAAATAACCGAGCCGTCAATCACTGACACTGAAGTTAAGGGAGCTGCGGCTCCCTTAATTGTTTTTAGACGCTTAGAAATTAACAAAATAGGTTAAATAATTCATGTGGCAACCTAGTGCAAGCATTGAAACTCTTAAAGCCCGGGCTGAGTTTATCTCACGCATTCGTCAGTTTTTTGCCGAACGTGGTGTGATGGAGGTGGAAACGCCACTACTTAGCCAGGCTACGGTGACCGATATCCACTTGCAAAGTTTTAAGACTGAGCTAGCTGCCAACGTCAGTAGCAACAATCAAAATAACACCTTATACCTGCAAACCTCGCCAGAATTTGCGATGAAGCGTTTACTGGCCGCTGGCAGTGGTGCGATTTACCAGCTTGGTAAGGCGTTTCGCAATGAGGAGCAGGGACGCCACCATAACCCGGAGTTTACAATGCTGGAATGGTATCGCCCGGGCTTCGATCACCATCAGCTGATGACGGAAATTGATGCGCTGATGCAGATTTTATTAGCGTGTGAGCCAGCACAAAAAATCACATATCAACAGATATTTATCGACACCGTAAATCTTGACCCGCTGACGGCGACAACCGGGCAATTGAGAGAATTGATTCTGGACCGTGGCATGATGTCCGATTGGCTGCAACAAGAGCAGGACAAGGATACCCTGCTGCAATTTGTATTTGCGTCGTTAATCGAACCGGTGATTGGTCAACATGCTCCCTGCTTCGTTTACCATTTTCCGGCAAGCCAGGCGGCACTGGCAAGGCTGGAACCTGAGGATAACCGAGTCGCGCGTCGATTCGAGTTATATTATCGCAATATGGAACTGGCGAATGGTTTCGATGAACTAACCAGTGCCGGTGAGCAACAACATCGTTTTGAGCTGGATAATAACCTGCGTCGAGATCGCGGATTAACAGAACAACCAATAGATAGTCGCCTGATTGCCGCTTTGCAACATGGAATGCCGGACTGTTCCGGGGTGGCTATGGGGGTTGATCGATTACTTATGTTGAAATTAGACAAGCCAAAGATCAGCGATGTTTTAAGTTTTGATCTATCCCGGTGTTAGATGCCATGGTCGGCAAAATGCCGGGGTTGACACAATCATTACCGCGAATGGGTCCTGAAGCGTCTGTCCTGAGTCACGTTAAATTACAAATTAAAAGTGTGACATTATCACTTTTGTGATATTATAACGTGTTACTGAATTAAATTTTTTGTGTTACACCAATATCTGGTGCCAAGGCTGAGATGCCTGCATTCAGGGTTGGACGTTAAAGGGTTATTAAATCGCAATGCTCGACCGTTTAGGCATTACTGCAACTTCACTTTGTGCGTTACACTGCATCTTTTTGCCGGTGTTGCTGCCCTCGTTATCTTTACTGGGGCTGGGCTTTATGGGTGATCATGAAGCAGAACATTGGTTTTTGCTGGCGACCCTGATTCTTGGTTCGATTGCCTTGTTTTCGGGTTTTAAACGCTATCACAAAAAGATTTATCCGTTTTACCTGCTATTTCTTGGTGGCTTTATTTACTGGCAAAAGCACAGTGTCGATGAGTCTATACAACCCCTGATGGTGATCATTGGTGCAGCGCTGCTGGTGGCGGCACACCTGATTAACCTGAAACTGTGTAACAGTTGCCGTAGTTGTCAAAGCCAGGGGTGCGGTGCGTAAGCCTGAGACTGCGTGAGTCTCAACCTGCCCTCAGACTGTTTTTCAGCACCGACATTAAGCGACAACCGCTCCGTTAATGTAAATCTTTAAGCTTGCGAGTCAGGGTATTTCTGCCCCAGCCGAGTTTCTTCGCCGCTTCCTGCTTATGTCCATGGGTAAAATGTAACGCCCGGTCGAGACAGATTCGCTCAAACTCAGGCAGGGCGTGTGAGAGAATATCACTATTGCCCTGACGCAATTGCTCATCTACCCATAAAGATAACTGATTCTGCCATTCGCCGGTATGGTTGCTTGTTGTCCGAGGTAACGCGGTCAACTCATCCGGTAAATCGCTTAACAGGATTTCCTTTCCAGAGGCCATTACCGTCAAATAGCGACAAATATTTTCCAGTTGACGAACATTACCCGGCCAATCACATTGCTGCATAAATTTCAGCGCCTGGGCATTGATGCTTTTGCATTCAACCTCGAGTTCATCTGCCGCTTTAGCAAGGAAATGCAATGCTAACTGCTCGATGTCTTCTTTGCGTTCTTTCAGGCTCGGTAATTGAATGCGAATGACATTCAGGCGGTGGAATAAATCTTCCCGGAAATCGCCACGTTCTACCCGCTCTTCGAGATTTTGATGGGTCGCAGCGATAATGCGTACATCGACCTGAATCGGGCTATGTCCACCGACACGATAAAACTGGCCATCGGCCAATACTCGCAACAGTCGGGTCTGGATCTCCAGCGGCATATCGCCGATTTCATCAAGAAATAAGGTGCCCCCGTGAGCCTGTTCAAATCGTCCCTGACGCACCGAATTAGCACCGGTAAACGCACCTTTTTCATGACCAAACAGTTCCGATTCGATCAAATCTTTGGGAATTGCCGCCATATTGAGCGGGATAAATGGCGCTTCTTTGCGCGGGCTGTGCAGGTGTAAGGCATTTGCTACCAGCTCTTTACCCGTACCTGATTCGCCATTAATTAACACGCTGATACTCGAGCGTGATAAGCGGCCAATGGCCCGGAACACTTCCTGCATTGCTGGCGCTTCACCAATGATGCCAACATCCGCATCTTTGTCGCGAATGGCGGCTTTTTTTGCGGACTGCTCCTGGGAATGATCCAGGGCCCTTTTGATTAAGGCCAGGGCCTCATCGATATCAAAGGGTTTAGGTAAGTACTCAAAGGCTCCGCCCTGATAGGCATTGACGGCGCTGTCGAGATCGGAATGAGCTGTCATGATAATGACGGGTATGTCCGGTGCCTGCTCATTGATGCGGCTCAATAACGTCATACCATCCATTTGCGGCATGCGGATATCGGAAATAATTACCTGTGGCTGGCTGATTTCCAGGGCGGTTAGGACATCGATAGCATTACTGAATGTTGCCGCAGAAACCTGTGCGCCTTTCAGGGCTTTTTCCAATACCCAGCGAATTGAGTTGTCGTCATCGACTATCCATACTTGTTCTGCATTCATTGATTAGATCTCTTTGGTAAAGGCAATATGATCGAAAATTCGGTACGTCCCGGGTAACTATGGCAAGCGAGTTTTCCCTGATGTTGGTGCACCAGGGTCTGGGCGATAGAAAGACCAAGCCCGGTGCCATTGGCCCGGCCAGAGACCATCGGGTAAAAAATCTTGTCCTGAAGGGCAGGAGGGATGCCAGGACCGTTGTCGATTATCGATATTTTAATCGCCAGTTTTACTTTCTCACCATTGATGGTCTGATTGGTAGCGATGCGGGTCTTAAGAGTGATTTTACCCTGCTCATTCAATACCTGGAGCGCATTGCCAATGATGTTGAGTAAGGTTTGCTGTAATTTTTCCGGATCAATCAGGATATCTGGAATCGATGGGTCATAGTCTCGGACGAATTGGATGTTTTTGGCATTATCCAGCTTCTTCAGGCGGTACACGGTTTCCAGTACCTGGTGAATATTCATCAGGCTGAGGTTGGGTAATTGATTTGGGCCAAGCAGGCGGTCAACCAGGTTGGTCAGGCGATCGGCCTGGGCTATGATCAGGGAAGTAAACTCCCGCTGTTCTTCATTCAGTTCCCGATCCAGCAGTTGCGCGGCACCCCGTAATCCCCCCAATGGATTCTTTATTTCATGAGCCAGGCCACGAATCAGGTCTCGAGCGGCCTGCCATTGCTGTTCCTGAAACATCTCGGTGTTTATTTGTTTTTGCTTATCGATTTGCTTACATTCAAGTAGCACCCGGGTTTTGCCATCGATACGAATCACGGTTGCTGACACCTCCAGCGAGATACGGGCATTATCGATAAATTCGATGATGACATCAGAGTCTGTGAAATCCTGACCTGTACGCACCACTTGCTCCAGTCGCTCAATTTGCAGTGAGCAATGTAAAAAGCTGTCGACAAACGGTTTGTTCAGCAGTCGATTTAAACTCTTATTGAAAATCGCTTCGGCCGCAGGATTCAGGTATTTAATTTCCAGACGACTATTTAATACAACGACAGCGGTGCCGAGTTGCGACACCAGTTGTTGCTGATAATACTTGCGAATATCTTTTAATTGGGTGGAATTGTGCAATCGCTTCTCCGCTTGCACCAATATGGTGCGGTACAGATTCGAAGTTTAAATAAACGCGATTTAAATTGCACGAATTTCGTGAGTTTTGGATTAGTTCACCCTGGCACGGTGCAAATAAATCGTCCTTTCCTTAGACGATGCAATAATCTTGCCTTGATTGTCGAGAAGCTCTAATTTTATTTTATGCTCGCCACGGTCGACATTTCTGAGGATGAATACGGAGCGAGTCTGCGGCTCTCCGTGCTTTTCTCCATTGAATATCAGCTGTACGCTCAGGCCGCGCTTGAACACGGGTGATACCTGGCCGGAAATGTAAATGGAGCCGGAATTGTCACGAATCGTCGCATGATCTTCAGGCTGACTGATACTGACCTTAAACTCTTCAACTTTAGCACGAGGGGTGATATCTAGGATGGAGGTGTCGACGGAACTGATAATGGTCTGCTGCTCTTCCACTTCAATCATCTCAGCCCCAGGTTTCGGGGTATCAGAGAAAACTACGTTGCCGTTTTCATCTTTCCAGGCATAGACCTTTGACTTTGCCATTAATGACGCTGATGCCAGTAACAACAAGACAGTTAAAGCTAAGGTCATCCATTTCATCGCTGAGTTTCCGTGGGTTAAGCGCAATGTAATCGCTGCGCACAGAGTTTAGGGTTGTTCAGTTCAATTATGTATCATTCTGATATTAAACACCAATCTAACAAAATATCGAAGCCCTGGCTAATATATCGACAATTAAGCGGGTTAATTTTAACTGTTAGGTTTTATTGCTTCAGATAAACAAAAAGCCCGCATTGCGGGCTTTTATGGTCAAATCAGCAGCTGCTGATTAAACGCTGTAGTACATTTCAAACTCAACCGGGTGAGTTGTCATGTTCAGTTTTTCAATGTCGGCACGCTTCAGGTTGATGTAAGCGTCGATCGTGTCTTTGGTAAATACGCCACCTTCAGTCAGGAAGTCCATATCTGCTTCCAGGCAGTTCAGAGCTTCTTCTAAAGAGCTGGCAACTTGTGGAATAGCCGCTGCTTCTTCAGCTGGTAGATCGTATAGATCTTTATCCATCGCATCACCAGGGTGGATTTTGTTTTTGATACCGTCAAGGCCAGCCATCAGCATTGCTGCGAATGCCAGGTATGGGTTAGCTGTTGGATCCGGGAAGCGAACTTCGATACGACGTGCTTTCGGGCTAGGTACTACCGGGATACGAATAGAAGCAGAACGGTTACGTGCAGAATAGGCCAGCATAACAGGTGCTTCGAAACCAGGAACAAGACGCTTGTATGAGTTAGTAGAAGCGTTAGTAAATGCATTCAACGCTTTAGCGTGCTTGATGATACCGCCGATGTAGTAAAGGGCAGTTTCAGAAAGACCGCCGTACTGATCGCCAGCAAACAGGTTTACGCCGTCTTTTGCCAGAGACTGGTGGCAGTGCATACCGGTACCGTTGTCACCAACCAGTGGCTTCGGCATGAAAGTAGCCGTTTTACCGTAAGCGTGAGCAACGTTGTGTACAACGTACTTATAGATTTGAATTTCGTCAGCTTTTTCAACCATCGTGTTGAAACGCGTGGCAATTTCGTTTTGACCCGCAGTTGCAACTTCGTGGTGATGCGCTTCAACAACAAGACCCATGTCTTCCATTACCAGACACATTGCTGAACGAAGGTCTTGTGAAGAATCAACAGGAGCTACCGGGAAGTAACCGCCTTTGACGTTAGGACGGTGACCGGTGTTACCTTCTTCATAGCTGGTTGCTGAGTTCCAGATCGCTTCTTTGTCATCGATTTTGTACATAGAACCACTCATATCTGTGTGGTATTTCACGTCATCGAATAAGAAGAACTCAGGCTCAGGACCAAACAGAACAGTATCGGCAATGCCAGTGCTACGCATGTATTCTTCGGCACGTTTAGCAACAGAACGAGGGTCACGCTCATAACCCTGCATGGTAGCTGGTTCAACGATGTCACAACGAATGTTAAGTGTTGTTTCTTCAGTGAACGGGTCAAGTACAGCAGTCTCACCATCAGGCATCAGGATCATGTCTGATTCGTTAATACCTTTCCAGCCAGCGATGGAAGAACCATCGAACATTTTGCCTTCTTCAAAGAAATCTTCATCGATTTGGTGAGAAGGAATGGTAACGTGTTGCTCTTTACCTTTGGAATCAGTGAAGCGCAAATCAACGAACTTAACGTCGCTTTCTTTAATCAAATTTAAAACTGCTTGTGACATGAACGTCTCCGAAGTTATTCTGCAGGTTAAAATAAATTGTACTAACAAACATAGTTAAGCGAATTACAAGCGATAATCGTGCCAACTTTGTAAGTATTGATTTTTCAGGAAATCTGCATACGTTACCGACCTGGACTCTTAAATATTGCACCATTATAGTGCAACAAGGGATCATCTTGGTGCGAGGGCTTTAGATTATTCAAAATTGTTTAATTAATACGTTTGCATTGTACCATTATAGGGAGATTCCACAGCCATTTTTCACCGCAATGGCGCTCTGCTTTCAGATTACCCTGTGAAGAGGGAGATATTTGAGCCAAATCCCTGCCCAGACCGGGCGCTGCTACCTTTCAATAACATAATTTTAATTTCCTTGTGGTCGGCAGTGCTGTACAATACGCGCCCAAATATAGCTAAGGGCATATACAGTGTTAGACAAATTACGCAATATTGCGATCATCGCGCACGTTGACCATGGTAAAACAACCTTGGTTGATAAACTGTTACAACAATCCGGAACACTAGATTCCCGAGCCGATCTTGATGATCGGGTAATGGATTCAAATGACATTGAAAAAGAGCGCGGTATTACCATCCTCGCTAAGAACACTGCCATTGACTGGAATGAGTACCGAGTAAATATCGTAGATACTCCAGGCCACGCCGATTTCGGTGGTGAGGTAGAGCGGGTAATGTCGATGGTTGATTCGGTATTGCTAATTGTTGATGCTCAGGAAGGCCCAATGCCACAAACGCGTTTTGTAACTCAAAAAGCCTTTGCTCAGGGATTAAAGCCTATTGTTGTTATCAACAAGATTGATAAGCCAGGCGCACGTCCTGATTGGGTTATGGACCAGGTTTTTGACCTGTTTGATAACCTTGGCGCAACCGACGAACAGCTCGATTTTAAAGTGGTTTATGCATCGGCGATTAACGGTTGGGCGTCTCATGAGGAAGGCGTTGAAGGTACTGATATGACGCCTTTATTCGAAACCATCATTGAAGAAGTACCGGCACCAGACGCCGATATCGACGGCCCATTCCAGATGCAAATCTCGCAACTTGATTACAACTCCTACGTGGGCGTAATTGGTGTTGGCCGGGTAACCCGAGGTACGGTTAAGCCGGGCCAGCAGGTTACGGTTCATGGCGCCAACGGTCGCATTCATAATGGTAAAGTCGGTACCGTATTAGGTTACCTGGGTCTTGACCGTTACGAAGCTGATTCGGCCAAAGCCGGTGATATCATCGCGATTACCGGATTGGGTGAGTTAAAAATCTCCGACACCATTTGCTGTCCAAGCGAAGTTGAGCCGCTGCCAGCTCTGTCTGTTGATGAGCCAACCGTTACCATGACGTTCCAGGTAAATACTTCTCCATTCTCTGGTCTGGAAGGTAAATACGTAACGTCGCGTAATATCCTGGATCGCCTGCATAAAGAATTGGTTCATAACGTTGCCCTTCGCGTTGAAGAAACCGATGATCCGGACAAGTTCCGTGTATCCGGTCGTGGTGAGCTGCATTTAGGTATCCTGATTGAAAACATGCGTCGAGAAGGCTTTGAGCTGGCGGTTTCTCGCCCTGAAGTTATCATGATTGAAAAAGATGGTGAGATTCAGGAACCTTACGAAACCGTAACAGTGGATGTGGAAGAAGCACACCAGGGCTCCATTATGGAGAAAATGGGTCTGCGTAAAGCTGAACTGACGGATATGTCTCCGGATGGTAAAGGCCGGATTCGTATGGACTTTATCATGCCATCTCGTGGCCTGATCGGTTTCCAGACCGAGTTTATGACCCTGACTTCAGGTAGTGGTCTTATTTACCACACTTTCCTGCAATACGGTCCACACAAAGGTGGCGAAATTGGTCAGCGTATCAATGGTGTACTAATCGCCAACGCGACGGGTAAGGCGTTGACTAATGCTCTGTTTAACTTGCAGGAGCGTGGCCGTCTGATGATTGGCCATGGTGTTGAAGTATACGAAGGCATGGTGATTGGTATTCACAGTCGTGACAACGACCTGACTGTAAACGCGTTAAAAGGTAAGCAGTTAACCAACGTTCGTGCATCCGGTACTGATGACGCACAAGTATTAACGCCACCGATTGTCATGACGCTGGAACAGGCACTTGAATTTATCGACGATGATGAGTTGGTCGAAGTGACGCCGCAGAACATTCGTATTCGTAAGAAGTTCTTGAAAGAGTCGGATCGTAAGCGTGAATCTCGTAATGCCAAAAAAGCGTAATCGCGATTAGCTTTTATTAGACTTTAAACGCCGGCTTTAGCCGGCGTTTTTGTATCTGAACCTATCTTTACCAACAAAACATTACCCTCCTTGTAATACCTTTCGAAAAATTCTCGATTAGGGGAAGATATTCATCGATATTCCGCTTATTATTCTTGCAGGAATGGCTAAGAATATTTCCTGTCATCAATATTTCAGGAGCGATTATGACGTTAGGTACACTTATAAAACAGACTCGACAGGAAAAGCAGTTAAGCCAACCACAATTGAGTGAAATGGCAGGTATTGAACAATCCTACCTGTCAAAATTAGAGAATGATAAATCTCTGCCTTCCGATGAAATCCTGACATCCATCCTCAATGCATTGGACCTGACATTGACCCAGTTACTGGATTCAATATCATCACCCGCCGAGCTTCGACGATTACAGCAGGTGCCACTAATCTCACAAAGATTGGTCGTTAATCAGCGGCAATCGATTAAATCCCGACGTATTTACCTAACCTTGTGTGCGCTGTTATGTGCGTTTGCGGTTGCGATGTTTTATGCCGGTTATAACGGTAATATTTTTACCGAGACGCGTTATCAATATATGTCGCATGGTATCCTCCAGGACGGGGAAAATCCGGATGTGTTTACCAAGTCTGCCCACCAGTTAGTAAATCGTAATGATCCTGAGTTTGAATCTAAAGTTGAAAATTTACGCGTATCAATTGAACAAAGACGATTCCGCGATTATCTCTATCTGGATGAGTTTGTCGGTGATTTGCTCATTCGCAATAGCGAAGATGGCAGGCGTGCCTATCACTATCGTGAGCCGGTACAGCAGGAGCGCACTATTAATGGGTGGCTACAGGCCGTTGGCGTCTTTTTATTGGTGTTGTCGCTATTAGGTTTTTTATTGGAGCGGCGATTAATACGCCATCACGTTTAGCTGCGACAACTAATACCAATCACATTAAGTTTGTGCACAACTCAGAGTTAGGGCAGAGGTTCAGTTACAACATAGATTTCATTGATATAGTCATTCTATATTAATGAAATATAGGGCCGTAAATGGGCCTCTGATAAACTCCCTGCGGGTGAGTTTTAAAGGCGTTTATCCTGCGTTACTGATTTTGACAATAGAATAACCATTCTTTGCAATCAAAGTCTTGTCTAAAAGCCTTTAAATTCTCACTGAGTGAGCAATAATTTAATGTGATTGGTATAATCCGGACTGGCCGTCGAGACAGCCACTTTAGATACTCAAGTATCACTCCCTGATAATCGAGCGAATGCAGGTTGAAACACCAGCAATAGGGCCATTTGGGCAATAAAAAAGCGACCCTGTGGTCGCTTTATTTATAACTGTCCGATGGATTAGGCGGTGAAGTTTGCGTTTGCAAAATCCCAGTTCGCCAGTGTCCAGAACGCTTCCATGTACGCTGGGCGCAGGTTGCGATAATCGATGTAGTAGGCGTGTTCCCATAAATCGACAGTCAGAAGTGGTGTTACACCTTCGTCAGTCAGCGGTGTTGCTGCATTAGAGGTGTTTACAATAGCCAAGCTACCATCAGCGTTTTTCACTAACCAGGTCCAGCTTGAACCAAAGTTATTAACCGCGCTGTCGTTGAATTTTTCCTGGAACGCTTCGAAAGAACCAAACTGAGCATCGATTGCTTCAGCAAGTTCACCAACTGGCTTACCAGCGCCATTTGGCGTTAATGAATTCCAGTAAAAGGTATGGTTCCAGATTTGCGCCGCATTGTTAAATACTCCACCAGAAGACTTCTTAACGATCTCTTCTAAAGACGCGTCTGCAAATTCAGTACCTTCAATCAGGCCATTTAACTTAACCACGTAAGTGTTGTGGTGCTTGCCATAGTGGTACTCAAGGGTTTCTGCAGAAATGTGTGGTGCAAGGGCATCTTGTGCGTAAGGTAACGCAGGTAAGGTAATTGCCATGTTGAAATCTCCGAGTTGAAAAGATAAAACAATCAGATAAAAGAAAGGGTATGCCACAAAGTCCGCTTGGGCAAAATCAGGCATACGCCAAAGGGATCGATGTATGTCGCTGCAGGATAATTTTTTCCTTCCAGGCCAGCAATCCCAGGATAAAATCCCGAATAGTTTACTGAAAAATCTCGCTATTACCAGCCTCTAGCCTTAAAAACACTGAGAAATAAATCACTTGAACGCAACTGTTTGCTTAAAATCATGATTACAGGTATGTTGGATATGCTGCATTCAACCGCAACGCTGAGACCTGAGTTTCAGTAAATATTGCGAATAATAATAATAACATAGGGGGATTTATGTCGGTAATGGATATGATCAACATGCTGGCCCGCTGGGGGCATGTGCTGTTTGGGATCACCTGGATAGGTTTATTGTATTATTTTAATTTTATTCAAGGTGGCTATTTTAAAAAGGCGACGCCAGAAGCCTTAGCCGATGCGAAAAAACACTTAGCACCGGAAGCGTTATGGTGGTTCAGATGGGGCGCGATGTTTACCTTGATCACGGGTTTGTTACTCATGGTTGGCGTTCATAAACTTAATGTGCTCAATGACTATATTGTCCTTGGTGCAACCCTGGGTACCTTGATGTTCCTTAATGTCTGGCTGATTATATGGCCAAACCAGAAAATTGCCCTGGGTATGGTTGAAGGTGATGCACCTGCAGCGGCCGGTAAAGCCTTATTGGCATCTCGCACCAACACCCTGTTTTCCGGCCCGATGGCATTTTTTATGTTAGCGGGTCCTCATTATGCCGGCTACGGCATGGGGGTTGGCTCCACGGCCTTGTACATTGCGTTGGCGATCACCGTGCTACTTGAGCTTAACGCTCTGGTAGGCAAGCAGGGACCGATGACGACGGTTAAAGGGGTGATCACCTCAAGCATTATTCTGACAGCAATATTTGTTGGATTATTTTTCGCGGTTTAATTTACCGTCTGGTTTATATGCACAAAGACCAGCTAATTAGCTGGTCTTTGTTTATCTGAACGTAATGAGTAACAGCAGCCAATCTCTCGCCTTATACGGTTCAGGTGCCCTTATATCTAGCTGCATCGACAATCGCCCAGATGTGCACAATAACGCCGATAAACCATGCCACCACCGTCGCATACAAGCCTGCGGTTGCCACAAAGAATATAATGGCCGGTAAGATCCTACCTTGTACCAGCTGACCCAGACCGGGTATAAAAAAGCTGCAAATCGCTGCCAGTACATTACCGCCAGAACCTTGTTGCGCCATAATCGTTCTCCTCAAGATACACGTTTACAAAATTGTAGATTGGCTTATATTGATTAATAATCAAAAGTATAGCCGGAAAATAGTCAGGCTCATTATTGCAGTAGCAGAAATCCTGCACGACGGTTTATGGCTCAACTTTGGGTTTATCAACACACGGACAATCTACGGTGGTGAGTGTCTAAATTGAGCTCTACCAGCAAAAAATATTCACCCGCAACGAAATATTCAGGAATGGAATGAATTTAATTTCTCAGGAACAGCTCAGTAACTACGGCCAGCAAAGCAAATCGTTTGCGATTCGTTTTTTCCATCGCTGTCGGGAGGATCAAATTAAGATTTCTTCCGGCTATTTATCCTATGTGACCCTGATGTCACTGGTGCCTTTGGTATTGGTGATGTTTTCCATTTTCTCTGCCTTTCCCCTGTTCTCAGAGCTTTATGAAAAAATAGAAGAATTTACCTTTAACCATTTTATGCCAACGGCATCGGAAGTGGTTCGAGAGCACCTGGATGGCTTTGTCAGTAATGCCTCGAAAATGTCGGCAATTTCAGTCACCGTGTTGTTTGCCCTGGCACTGATGTTGATTTCCAATATTGATACGTCGCTCAATAAAATCTGGCGCGTGAACCGGCCCCGGCGACCGGTGATATCCTTTGCTCTGTACTGGATGATACTAACACTGGGCCCGCTGCTGGTAGGGATCAGTATTTCCGCGACCTCGTATATTGTCGCCCTGGTAAATTCTTCCGGTGTCGACTTTGGTGGCATCAGTAGTTTACTGCTGCGCCTGGTACCTTATCTCGCCTCTCTGGCAGGCTTTATGGGGCTTTATCTGGTGGTACCCAATACCCATGTTCGATTAAAACATGCCTTTTGGGGCGGCCTGGTCGCCGCGATATTGTTTGAGCTGGGTAAAAAGGGCTTTGCGATTTATGTGACGACACTGCCTACCTACGAAGCCATATACGGGGCGATGGCTACTATCCCGATTTTATTTGTGTGGGTGTATTTATCCTGGTTAATCGTATTTATTGGCGCCGAAGTTACCGTTTGCCTGCAGGAGTTTTCCTCCGATAAGAGTAAACCCGCTAAAATTAATGATTAACTCCATGCCAATTTAGCGATGACGATGCTGCGGCCTTTATTTCCGAAAATACAACCTTTTCACCAGCAGATGCTTGAGTCAGGAGAGCATCGTATTTATGTTGAACAAAGCGGTAATCGACGAGGTATTCCGGTCCTGTATCTGCATGGTGGTCCTGGTGGTGGCAGTAGCGAAGATCATCGGCGCTATTTCGATCCGCAAAAATACCGAATTATTATTTTTGATCAGCGCGGTTGTGGTCGCTCGACGCCCCATGCCAGCCTGACCAATAACAGCACCTGGGATTTGCTGGAAGATATGGAGGAGATTCGCCAGGCTCTGGGGGTTAAGCAGTGGCTGGTCACAGGTGGTTCCTGGGGCACTACCCTGGCCATGGCCTATGGCATCAAGTATCCACAACATGTGCTCGGCTTTATCTTACGCGGTATCTTTCTTGGAACCCAAAGCGAGGTTCAGTGGCTTTATTCGCATCAGGGTGCGGCGGCTATTTTTCCTGATTATTATCAGGATTTTCTCGCACCCATGCAGCCTCACATTCAACAGGAACCGGTAAAAGCTTATCAACAGTTACTTAGCAGCGATAATGAACTTGGTCGTTATCAGGCAGCTAAAGCATGGACCTTGTGGGAACAGCGCATATCTACCCTGCATCCCAATACCCAGACCATTGACACGCCGGAACAACTGCATGCAGCGGTGGCAATGGCGACCCTGGAAAATCATTACTTTATCCATCACTGTTTTTTTGAAGCGGACTACCTGCTCAATCATATCGATACGATTAGCCATATCCCGGCGATCATTATCCATGGTCGCTACGATATGGTTTGTCAGTTACAACGGGCCTATCAGCTCCAACAACGCTGGCAAAATGCGACCTTGAATATTATTCCGGATGCCGGTCACAGCGGCTTTGAGCCTGGAATTATTAATGCCTTCTGCCAGGCTTCTGATAAGATGGCAGTTTTTATCAAAGAACAATTAACTGATTAACAAATGAAAGCATTATTACAACGGGTAAGCCATGCCAGTGTATGCGTTGATAATTCAATCGTTGGTGAGATAGGTCCGGGCATTCTGGTACTGGTTGCCATCGAACAGGCGGATACGGAAAAAACCGTGCAACGGATGGCTGAGAAAATCAGCAAATATCGGATGTTTAGTGATACTGATGGCAAAATGAATTTAAGCGTTGCGCAAACGGGTGGGGAAGTACTGGTAGTTTCGCAATTTACCCTTGCGGCAGATACCAATAAAGGCCTGCGACCCAGTTTTAGCCGTGGGGCAGCGCCATCGGTGAGCGAAACTCTGTATTTGCAACTGGCCGAAAATATTGCCAGCCAGGGCATTAACGTCGCAACCGGGCGGTTCGGTGCCGATATGAAAGTATCACTGCTAAACGACGGGCCAGTGACATTTATGCTGGATATGTAGGGGAAAGGTATGGAATTGACACTACCCGAAGGTTATACCCTGCAACAACCGCAAACCCCGGCGCAATTCGCCGCCTATCATCATTTACGCTATCAGTTGTTACGTAAACCCTGGCATCAGCCACCAGGATCGGAAATCGATGAGCTTGAAGCGCAAGGCATTCACCGGATGATTGTCGATGCCAATGAGCAGGTTGTCGCGGTCGGACGTTTGCACAAATCTCAACAAAACCAGGGACAAATTCGTTTCATGGCGGTCGATGCGGCGTGCCAGGGGATGGGGTTAGGCCGTCAATTGTTGCAGGCTTTAGAGCAGCAGGCGATAAAAAATGGCATTTCCACCATTTGCCTTAATGCCCGCGAGGTGGCATTGGATTTTTATCTCGCCTGCGGTTATCAATTGCTTGGCGAAGCACATACCCTATACGGCGAAGTAAAACATTTCTCGATGTGCAAGGTGCTAACAGCGCCCAGTCATTATCAGGATACCCTGGCCACCCTAGGTGATGTTTGGCATCGCACTATTCCCATTACCCAGGCATTAAAGCTAGTTCCCTGCTTTTACGATGGTGAAGAGTTTGTGGTAAGTGCCGATCGAGCCGCTAATCTGAATATTCATAACACGATGTTCGCCGGCAGCATATATTCATTGGCGACCTTAACTGGCTGGGGCTGGGTATATCTGCAGTTGCAACAACGGCAATTGCCGGGAGATATCGTGCTGGCCGATGCCAATATTCGCTATCATCAGCCCCTGCAAGGTTATGCGACTGCCCATACCCTGACATCGGAAAATGAAAGCGATCTGAGCCGTTTCGAGGCTAAGGGTAAAGCCCGTTTTAATGTCACTGTTAAGGTGTTTGATGGGGATCGATTATGTGCAACTTTTAGCGGGTTGTTTGCGGTTAGGCGGACAGAAAATGAAAAATAAATCGGTAGCGATTATCGGTGCTGGCTGGCTTGGATTACCGTTAGCACAGCATTTGCAGGCGCAGGGAGCGCAGGTCATGGTTACGGCCACTAGCGCCGAGAAAACTGCCCAGTTGGCAAAGCGGGGCCTGAACAGTGTCTGTTACCAGGCATCTGCTAATAGCATGCGTCGAGATGATGATCAGGCCGCGAAAAAGATATTTTCCTGCCAGGTGGTTATCATTTGTATACCACCCAAAATTCGCCATGGGCTGACCAATTACCCGGAATTAATTAAAGACATTGTTGTGAATGCCGAGGCACCTGGCAGTCAGGTGCAACAATTGATTTTATGCAGCTCAACCGCCGTATATAACGGTTTGTCCGGAGAGGTAGATGAAACCTGCCAGCTCAATCTTAGCACGGATAAAACCGCCATTTTAGCCGCGGCGGAACAACAGGTGTTAACCAGTAAAGTCAGTAAATCTCAGGTTGTTCGTCTTGGCGGCCTTATCGGTCCTGAACGACACCCTGGGCGATTTTTCTCCGAGGACAGGCTTATAACTAATCCTGAATCACCCATAAACTTCGTCCATCGCGATGATGTTATTGCTGCGCTTGCCTATCTCATCAAACATCAGCATACGCTGGCTGCAGCCACCGTCAATGTTGTTGCGCCCGGGCATCCTCAGCGCCGACAGTTTTATCAACGGGCGCATGCCGTGCTTGAACGAAATCCCCCGCAATTTTCAGTGCAGCAGGATATAGACGGCAAACTGGTGAAACCGACCGTACTGCTCGACCAGGGTTTTCAATTTCACCATCCGGATCTGCTGGCCTGGTTGGAAAATTCAGGCTAAGGGCGATGATTTCTTAACTGAACTGGTGATCTGAATGACACATGGTTTACAATTGCTAGCAGTCAGGTAACCCATCGTTCATGTTATCGTAAAGAAAATACAACTTTCAGTGAGTACTTATGTTGAATAAATTCGCTTTAAAACTTATCGCTACGGCATTGCTGGCCGGCCCTGTTTTATCTGTTACCGCTATGGCAGACACCGGCCCGGAGATTGTCGACTCTAAACTGCAATCCGGCTATCAGGCAGTGTTAGTGGCCGATGGCATCGATATCCCCTGGGGTATGGTGCAATTGCCAAATGGCGACTTGCTAGTGACGGAACGTGAAGGAAAAATCAAAATTATTCGCGATGGAAAATTGCTTGAGCAAACCGTTTCCGGATTACCGGATATTCACAACTATGGTCAGGGCGGATTACTCGACATTGCTCTGGATCCAAATTATGAAGACAATGGCTGGTTATATTTTACCTACTCGACAAAGCAGGGTGAGGCCATTAACACGGCGCTGATGCGTGCTAAATTGCAGGACCTGAACCTGGTGGATAAGCAGCTGTTGTATAAAGCCGAAGGAAACAGCGACAAGCGCCAGCATTTCGGTAGCCGTATTGTTTTCGATAAAAATGGCGATCTGTTTTTCTCTATCGGTGACCGCGGTATGCGTGATGAAAACCCGCAGGATCTGTCATTAGACAGCGGCAAGATTTATCGCATAAAAGCAGACGGTAGCATTCCTGCGGATAACCCGTTTGTTGATAGCAAAGATGCAAAACCTGCCATCTACAGTTATGGTCATCGTAACCCCCAGGGGATGGCGATGGACCCGGCGACAGGCAATATCTGGGCGACCGAACATGGTCCGAAAGGTGGCGATGAAGTAAACCTGATTCGTGATGGACGCAACTATGGCTGGCCAGTTATCAGTTATGGTGTGAACTACAGCGGTACATCGTTTACTGAGTTGACCGAAAAAGAAGGCATGGAGCAGCCAAAAATAAACTGGACACCTTCCCTGGCACCCTCGGGACTGACGTTTGTGAGCTCGGATAAATACCCACAGTGGCAAGGGAAAATGTTGGCCGGTTCGATGAAATTTAACTACCTGGTGTTAATTTCAGTCGATGGCGACAAGGTGGTTTCTCAGGAGAAGCTGTTTAAAGATGTGGGCCGCGTGCGTAATGTCTACCAGGCACCTGATGGCTTTATTTACCTGGGCATCGATGGCCAGGGAATTAAAAAAATTGTCCCGGTGAAGTAAGCTGGTATGACCACGTCTCAAATCCACACGATTGAGTTTGAGTTGGATAAAGCCTATCTGCGGGAATGTTTTGATCAATCCCGCCCTCGGGTAGAGCAATCCATGTTGCAAAAATACGGCAAAGCCTTTGTATTACTGTTGATTGCCGGTTTTATAATTCAACTTCAGGTCGATGGGCTAAGCAAGCACTTAGGGGCGTTCTTTATTATCCTCGCCATTATCGAAATGCTGAGCCAGGTATATGCCCGTGGCTGGTGGGTGACGCGACAGATGTTGTCTCGTAACTATGGCGATAAAATCCAGTTAGTTGTGACGGTTGAAGGCCTGTCCTGGCAGGGAGGCAAGCAAACTCTGAATTATCAGTGGTCACAGATAAACGATTCCCACAATACCGAGCTGGGGATGGTGTTTACTACTGATGATGGTAGCCGTCACTATTTATCGCGCGCCCATTTCGATGAAGCTAGCTGGGCGTTTTTACAGGTGCACCTGAGATCCGGGCATTCGGTTTAATTTTTATACCAATCCCATTAAATTATTGCTAACTCTGAGTTGTGCACAAACTTAATGTGATTGGTATTACCCATAAAAAAAAACGCCGGTCAGGCGCTTTTTTTTGGGTTTTATCCGTTAGCCAACGGGTTTTTTGCTTTAGCCGGATTTAATTTTATTTAAGCCGATGGTATCCATCCATTGTTGATAATCCATCAGGTTGGCTGGCAGGATAACTTTATTCTGCGCCTTGCCAAGGCCTTTGAACTGGGCAAGGTATTGTTCACTGAGTTGCATTTCCAGGGCCTGCTGGCCACCATCCTGATTGATCACCTGCGCGACTTTAGTGATTGATTCACTGGTGGCTCGTGCCAACGCCATAATCTCAGACGCTTTACCTTCTGCGGCGTTAATGCGACGTTGTTTTTCACCTTCGGAAACATTAATGATTTCCCGCATGATCCCTTCAGAACGATTGATCAGGCTTTGTTTATCACCCTCACTTTTTGCCAGTATGGCACGACGCTCACGCTCTGCATTGACCTGCATTTCCATCGCATCTTTTACTGTTTGTGGTGGCGAAATATTTTTGATCTCGTAGCGATGAACACGAATGCCCCAGGATTCCCCGGCAGCGTCAAGAACTTCAACGACTTTGGCGCTGATCAGATCTCGTTCTTCAAAGGTGCGATCAAGTTCAAGGGTACCAATTACCGAACGGGTCGTGGTCTGGGCTAACTGCATTGCCGCAAACCGGTAATCGGTAATGCCATAACTGGCTTTGACCGGATCGACGACGGAAATATAAATGACGCCATCGACTTCGACGTTAACTTCATCCATCGAGAAACACTCTTGCGGCGGCACATCAATGGTTTCTTCTTTCAGGTCCTGGATATAGGCGACCCGGTCGATAAATGGCAATAAGGCATGAAATCCAGCTTCAAGGGTACAGTGGTATTTACCCAGGCGTTCAACAATGTAAGCCGATTTGGTTGGCACCAGGCGAATCGACTGAAAAAATTTAATGATCAATATCAGGAATAATATGCCCCAGATGATCATCACCAGGCCATCCATCGGTGCTATGTTCTGAATATCCATTATTTGCCTCCCTGAACGTTTGCGGTGACGTTATCCATGCCTTTAAAGAACCCTTCCAACTGGGCAATTTCGGTTGGCATAATGGATACGTCGGCCTCTTTAATGATATCGCCGGTTTGTTGGATAAAGGCTTGCATTAAGCGCATTTTTATCGCCTTATCGCCGCAAGGTTGGTTGGCCGCTGCGGCGATCATTTGCATGCCGCTAGCGGTGGCATCGGCAATGATTTCGATTTCTTTGGCCCGGCCGTCAGCTTCATTGATTTGCTTTTGCTTATCGCCTTCTGACAGGTTAATGGCTTGCTGTCGCTGACCCTCAGATAAATTAATGACGGAGTCGCGTTCGGCATTAGCGAGGGTAATTTCCGCACGTTTTCGCCGTTCGGCTTCCATTTGTTTTTCCAGGGTATGGATGACATTCATTGACGGGGTGATATTGCGCACTTCATAGCGTAGCACTTTAATGCCCCATGGATCGGATGCCTTATCAATTTCCCGGACAATGGTTTCGTTGAGGGTATCGCGTTCACTAAAGGTCTGGCTCAAATTCAGCTTACCAATCTCTGAACGCATTGTCGTTTGTGCCAGGTTAACACTGGCGCGGCGATAATCTTCGATGCCATAACTGGCTTTGGCACCATCCATGACCTTGATATAAACCAGGCCATCGACATCGATTTGAATATTATCCTTAGAAATGCAACTCTGTGCCGGGATATCGAGTACCTGTTCACGAGTCTCATGGCGATATGCGACTCGATCGAAAAATGGAATTAAAAAATGCAATCCAGGCTGCATGACGGCGCGGAATTTACCGAGGCGCTCGATCACGCAAACTTCACGCATTTCAACGATTAGGATGAGTTTGAATAAGACAAACAACACCGCTAGCAGTACAAACGTAAAAATAGCTAACACTAGTTACTCCTTGTTATTAAAGTTAAATCGTTACGAGTCCACTTTTTCAACGACCAGGGAAATGTTTTCCCGACAAATCACTTTTGCCGCGTCACCAGGTTTGATCTCGCTGCCATCTCCCAGTGCGGTCCAGCTTGAGCCCTGAAAAATGACCCGGCCCATACGATTACCGGGCCCAATGGTTTCGACAACTTCGACAGAGGCGCCAAACATGTCCAACTCTTCATCGGTATTATCGATTCGGGTATCGCCGCCAACCATTTTCTGAGTGATATTACGAAACAGCAGGAGCAGCAGCAGTGATAAAATGAACCACAGGGTAAAGGCGTGAACCCAGTGATCAATCAGGCCAAATTGCAGGGACAGGGCGACAATGACCGCAGAGATGCCGAGAAAAATGATAATCCCACCGGGAATAATGATTTCCAGAAGCATCATCAGTAGCCCGAGACCACCCCACAGTAAGACACTATTTTCCATCGATATTTACCTCTGCAAGCGGTTAATAAATGATTGGCTTGTTGCCAGAATGTTAACCACTATAGCAGGGTGAATTTAAAAATGCGACATAATATGTCATAAGGCGACGTTGTTTCGATTTGCCATCAGCAGGCAATTCCGTTGACTATCTGGGACTACCCACAGTGGGTTTTCTATGCTTTATTGTTATCTGGGGATGAGGATCATAAAACAATGACGATGATTGAAATCAATTCATATCTGAATAAGCCTAGATTCTTTTTTACCACGTTTGCCTGGATGTTAGTGCTATACCTTCCGGGGTTATTGTTATCGCTTTTTGTCGCATTTTTTGCCACGACTTTGTGGCAAGTCGATGATTTACAGCACTGGTTAGGCGATGGTGATATTGTTGCGGTGCTCGGAATCGCCCTGGCGCTGGTGACCTTACCCGTTGTTTACTGGGCGACACAAAAGACCCCAGTGACGAATAAACTGACGTTGTTAGGTCTTGAACAAAACCTGCATTTTAGTCAACTCGCTCGCTGGGCGCTGATTACACTCGCCTTCATTGCCTGCTGGTGGGCGATAAATACCTTGCTGGCCATTGATACGCCGCTGTTTATGCTGCATCTGAAAGCCACGACTGATCACATCTGGTTGTTGCTATTAGCAATTTGTCTGGTCGCGCCGTTGTTTGAGGAAGTGGTATTTCGCGGCTTTATGTTTGGTCGATTGCAATACAGTGTCGCAGGAAAATGGGGCGCGGTGTTGTTAACGTCGGTGGTGTTTACCCTGATTCATGGCCAGTACAATACACTGGAATTAACCATGGTATTTTCACTGGCGATACTGTTAGGTTATGCACGGCTTAAAACCGGCAATCTCTATGTACCGATAGCGATTCACATGCTCAATAATACGGTGTCTATGATTAGCTTGTATTGGTTTGATTTCACCTAAATCTCTTTGCTGGATTTTTATTCTGGTTGATGAATCGCACGTTCGTGTTTATCCCGGTGAAGGTTGTGATCCTCAATAGCATTGATGGCGGATATTTTGGTTTTGATATAGGTTTGCGGTAACTTGGTTTCCCATGCTCCAATTAACACGTGGTTCAGATACCAGCTATAAGGGGCGAGGGAATGATCAATGTGAGTTGCCACATAGGTGAACGCATTAACTGCATGACCTTGGTCAGAAACGACGCGAACCGTTTTGATGTTGTAACCTTTGCCCAGCCCCTCAACCTTATCCAAATCGGCTTTGTGCTCGGGATCAATCCGATAAAGAGCGCCGTGAATGAAGTGTTTTGAATTTGACGTATAAAACGCATCGCATTTGCCAGAACCATCATGACTTGCTTTATGAAAGCGCAATTCGTGTTGCTCTAGCGTATAACAGCCGAGCTTGATGGCGCTGGGCACCCGGGCGGTTAATCGGGCAAGCGACATATTTGAACCATAAGCAAAATAATACATGAGTGTTTATCGTTTTTACCTGCCAATACGGCTTGTCTTACAGGGAATTGCAAAATAACAATTAGCCCATTGATTTACAACCGGTAGGCAAGTGTTGCTGTTCTTGCAGGTAATGACTAAATCCGGGATACTCGAATTCAGAACCGCAATTGAACAATGGCGACTGCGTCAGAGGAGATACCATTGTCGGATATCATGTTAACCGTCAAAGCCAAGCAAACCCTGATAGTTCCCAAACAGCAACGGGTGTTTGTGGTTGGTGATATTCACGGCAACCTGGCGTCATTAAAATCCGACCTCAGGCGAGCAGCCTTTGAGCCAGATAGTGATGTTCTGATAAGTCTTGGTGATATCATTAATCGTGGCCCGGATAGCTTTGACACGGTACAGTACCTGCGCTCGATTGGTGCCTTGATGGTATTGGGTAACCATGAGCAAATGTTGATTGAGTCAGTATTACAAAATGACACTCAAATGCGAAAGATTTGGCTGGCAGCCGGCGGTAAATGGCGCAAGAAAGTTGCCAAAAAACAACTGACGGAAATGGCACAGTGGTTTTTAACCCATCCGTTGTCAATAGTGCTGCATTATCGTGATAAGAAAATAGGTCTGTCTCATACCCGGCCCAAACAATGGGACTGGAGTGCAGATTATCAGACTAATGCCGATGTTATCGATGCCTTGTTATGGGATAAATCATTAGTCGCGACAAAAAACTGCAAAGGCAATCAGGGCGTGGATTTGTCGATCCATGGTCATAGCAAGGTAGAACACCCACTGTGGATTGGCAGCAGCTATCATATTGACACTTCTTATTTCCGTGGCCCAACATTGATTGAGTTGCGCAAAGTCCTGAAGAAATTAAAACGCGCCTGATAATGAATCGATGAAAGTTCTTATCAGCTATCCTGCTGAGATACTGATTTTTAGGAATAAAGGACACCTGAAATATTAAATTCGTTAAATCATCTCGTTATTCCTGATTAACACCAGTTTGGGACACCCCACTTTTTTGCCCTGGCGATTATCCTTTAAACCAGTTTGGGACACCCCACTTTTTTGCCCTGGCGATTATCCTTTAAACCAATTTGGGACACCCCAATTTTTTTGCCCTGGCGATTATCCTTTAAACCAATTTGGGACACCCCACTTTTTTTGCCCTGGCGATTATCCTTTAAATCAATTTGGGACATCCCACTTTTTTGCCCTGGCGATTATCCTTTAAACCAACTTGGGACACCTCACTTTATTCCCTGGGCAATTAACCATTTAATCGTTTCAGGCCCCCGTCTTTACTTACCAACTCGCGCACTCGGGCCAAACAAAATGAGCGTTATCATAAATTAATATTCACCGATATTTTTCTGATTTTTAACGGATTAAGTGCAATGATTAATTAAGGATTGGCAGATGAAACCGTGAAAAATGATCCGTGTAGCAAAATTAGAAGATTACCCAGACATGGACAAACTTTTTCGCTTATCTGCGAATCAGTTGTGCCAAAGCGTGTATACATCAGAGCAGCTAAAAAGTTGGGCGGGAAGACCATGGCCAGAGCGATTTATGCGAAATAGCTCTGAAGGTCATCAACAATACGTGATGACACGGGAAAGGCGAGTTATTTGTTTTGGTATCATCGATGTAATGGCAAAGAATATTGTCGCGTTATTTGTTCACCCAAAATACTCCGGCCAGAATATTGGCCACGAAATGATGAAGTTTTTACTACAACAAGCTGCTGAGCGGCAAATAGACTCATTGACACTAGATTCTTCGTTAAACGCCGTAAACTTTTATAGGCGGCATGGGTTTTCCGAGATCGGAAGAAGTACCTTCACCACCCAAAATGGCACCAACCTCGAATCGGTGCAAATGATCAAACACCTGGATTCGAAATAAAACCGCCAGTTCAGGACAACTCCATTTTTTATATCGTGCTAGTTCAGGACACCCCAGAATCTAAACT
>NZ_SWDB01000033.1 GCF_005116735.1 Thalassotalea mangrovi
CCGCTCATATGCACCTCTCTTTTTAGTCATTTTATCTAACTTAGAGGTGTCTAGGGAACTAGTGGCGATTCAAACTTACCTGGATTCTCAATTCCAGCAAGAGCAATCAGGCACTAAACTCGCTAAAGATCTTAGAACAGGAGCGGTTCAATTAACCACGGAACAACTTGCTGACTTAATGGAAGTCAGAAGCGCGCGTACATTGGAAATCCACATTCCCAAGCTATTTGTTAACATTTCCACTGTAATTGTTCTGAGTATGCCGTTAATTTATCTATTTGGTTACTTGGCTGGGCGAAGAAACTATAAGAAACGAAGTCTTGAAAAAACTTTGCTGAAAGCCGAAGGGCAGGATTGAGCGATCTACAGTCGTAGCGAGCATGGCAGGGAAAACGTGCAGACATATCTACATATCGAAAGGTTAGCCAAGATAGGAAATCCATGATTCCAGATTATTCAAAATACTCAATTCATGAGTTAAGGGAAGTTTGCGCCAATATCAATAACCACAAATATCCTGAAAGATATGAGGCAGCAAAACTTCACTTGGAATCGAAGCTTTTTATCGAAAGTCAAAGACTTATTAACCAGGAAAAGTCCTATAATAAACAAGCCTCTGAAACCCTACACGTATCTAGTAAAGCTCACCTTCAAGAATTCTTTCCTACTGCAATTACGTTAATTTTGGGTCTTTCCATTTGGGCACACTTTTCAATCCAGCAAGGCCAAGGATGGACAGGGGCTCATAGTATTCTTATTTTAATTTGGTTTGCATTAGCTTTGATCCCCCAACTAATACTTCACGCTAGGTATTCAATAATTAATAATGCTTTTCACATACAGCAGATTGGGACATCTATTTCGATATCATCGAAAACTTTAACTCGTAGCTTCAATTGGGCAGATATAGAGAAGATTGATATATATGCCCCAAGCAGCAAAAGTTTTGGATTTATTAGATTTATACCTTCTGAAAATTACTCATATGGAAAAATCCGCGTTAAGGGTGAGAAAGAAGAAGTGACTATTACAAGTCTATTGGATCAAGAGTTACTTTGGTTACGTTGTCTGAAACCCAGCGTAACAGAACGCCATTGGAGAATGATTTGTCTCGTGTAAGAGTCGCATGAATAATAATGCGCTTTGTTGTAAGATATTTGGTTCATAATATCAGTACATCTGCAGTAGAGTCTTAAACCCCTAGATGACCTTATATTAGAAGTTTCTAAAGGACCGAGTTTGGCACATCAGAGACGTTCGGCTGCTGGCTAAGATTCCCTGTAGTATCAGGGAATGACTCAAGGGCTTTTGCTTTTAACTCGAAGCGACGCTGTTTGTCGCGTGCTCGGAACAATCTTTGATTGTGTGCTCGGAGTGGCATTTTCTGCCCCGTTCTCGGAGTATCGTTTACGATACGTACTCAGGGAGTTTCAACTCCCGCCTTTGGCACTTAAGAGACATTCGGCTCCAGCTAAGATTCCCTGTACTATCAGGGAAAGACTCAAGGTTTTTGCTTTTCACTCGAAGCGACGTTTTATGTCGCGTACCCGAAACAATCTTTGATTGTGTGCCCGAAGTGACGTTTTACGTCACGTACTCGGAGTATCGTTTACGATACGTACTCGGAGTATCGTTTACGATACGTACTCAGGGAGTTTCAACTCCCGCTTTAGGCACAAAGCTTCCGTTCAGTCTTGACTAAGATTCCCTGTCGTAGCAGGGAATGACTCAAGGTTTTTTGCGTTTTCTTCCACCGAAAATTGCTCCTCGATAACTGCTCCTGCGTTATTCTACCTGCGCACATCCGTGTACTTGTGCATTTTCGGCATACCGGCCAATCCATGGCCATAACCAGCGCAGCTTACCTCACTCGGAGGGACGTTTTTTGTCGCGGGTACAGAATTTCAGTTCCAGACAAATTCCGCATACCAACATCCCTGTCGGCAGCTAGGAACAATCTTCGATTGTGTGCTCGGAGTGGCGTTTTCTGCCACGTGCCAGGAGTATCGTCTACGATACGTGCTAGATGTTTTTCACCTTACAAAAAAAGGCCACATGCGACGTGTATCACATGCGGCCTGATTAATTTTGACAGATGTTTTTGCTAACTAATCTAACAAACTATTTCAACATATAAGCGCGTAATGTTGTCTGTTCGCTGGTACTTGACTGCGTATCAGCAACCTCAATCCTCAGGTGAACAAACTCTCCGGCGGCAGCGTCATTTGGAACAATCGCGAACCAGTCGTCGCCAACTTGCTCAATTTGCGCATCCTGCCAGTTATCCGGGCTGAACTTTTGGAACACAGGGCAATAGGAATACCCATATGCACCATCCAGCATGCATTCCTGACCATAACCATATTGCAGGCGAACGCTTGTTAACGGTACAGCTCCTAACGTATCCACCATACCGGTGATTTTGATGCGCGCTGCCTGTCCTGCACTCATCGCATTATCGATATCAACTGGTACATCAACGACCGGCACTAACAGGCGCTGCGCTCCCTGAATGCTGGCATCGGTATTAAAATGGAAAATTCCCTGATAATACGAGCCTAATTTATCATTAACCGGCGAGCGTTCACCAACACCGCGAGCGGTGTATCGTACTTCCAAACGCACATCAGAAACGTTATCCGGAACGCTCAGCATACCCTGGTCAAGATAGTGAACTTCACCATTTAGCTGGATACCATAGGCGGTCGAACCATTATAGCCGCCGATACCATCGTGACCGGATGAATCACCGAACGCCGGAAATTTAAAGGTCAGCACATTAGTATCACGATATGCGATTGGCGTACCATTGGATAACAAGGATGCACCGCGAGGACCTTTAAACCACTCGGTTTGCTCATTCGCTCCGGCAGTCATAAGACGCAAGCCATCAAAATAAGCCCCATCCGATTGAATGCGGAAATTCGGCATGACCACATTGGTCCAGGCGTTTTTAGGCGTTGCCGTGTAGTACTCTTTACGCTGCATCGGTAACATCATCAGTTGCGAACTACCGGTAGAGTAAAATTCACCGCTGCTGTTGGTCATTGCCATCACATCGGTCCATGCCGGACGCTCGTCATTCTGCGCATGATACTTGGCATCAATCGTGTGCAGATCTTTATCGTGAACACGAATCAAACCGCCATCGCTATGACCATCAGTAATATGATGCAGGGAATAGGCGTATGGAGAGCGTTCTAATGCAGTACCAGACCAACGGATTGTGTCGTTGCCGGCGATAATTTCTGCGGCCAGCAATTCCCCTTCTTCAGCACTTAAACCGACAACCGGGATCTTCGGGGTGCCGTGAATGCTGGTTTTATAACGACCAGACGTTCCTGGACGATAAAACAGGACACCAATAGCCCCTTGATTCATCACATTTTGTACCATGTAAGACGTCACATAATAAGGGTGTGCAATTAACGCGATTTTGCCTTCTAATTCAAATTGACTCCAATCGGTCGCATAACCCGCATCACCGACATTGACCACCTGAGCACTGCCCTCGCCATGGAAAGTCAAAGCGAGACTTTGACGAACCGGGTCAAGCTCCTGGCCATTGGCCATGAATAGTCGAGATTGCGGCGCATAAGCACGGGTCGTTACGAAAGAGCGGAATCTGTCATCGTGACCTTGTGACCAGAGATACATGTCTTTCACATAATCTGGTGCCAGGTCAACGGCCGCCAGTTTAGCGACTTTATTATCATCCAGGGCGTAGGTAAAACCAAAGGCATAGCCCTGGGTTGAAATCGGCTGGTCGGTTTTAAACTCAACTTTCTGCGCAGTTCTGGCATCAAATTCAAGATAAGTATCCGATTCAATTTTTTTGTTCAGGTATGCCATTTGCGCGGCAGATTCAACCAGGCCACCAAAATCTGAATCGTTATCATAGGTCATAATATTGCTGACAACCGTGTAATCACCTTTTGGTAATGACACCTGTGCCTGACCGTTTTTCAACGTGACCGCCTGGCCCCAGTCATCCTCGTCATTGACAATAAATGCTCGCGATGGTGATGTTGCCGGCTTACCGCGCATGTCAATCGCGTTAATGGTCAGTTCCACCTGCGGTGCCTGGATCCAGAACGACACCGGAACACTTAAACGTTGTTCGCCGTTGGCGGTGCTGGTACCAATAATACGGCCGGTGATGGTGCCATAGGCAGAATTTCTCAGGGCAACACCCGGATCAACCCATACCGGTAAATCGATACTGCCGTTTGCAGGGATCACCACATTATGAGTGTCCAGGCCTGCGATGGTAGCAGGTAACTGAGTATTACCATCTTCACCGATAAAATCGACTTTCAATTTCAGGCTAATCTCTTCATCACTCAGGTTTTGTAAGGAAACGTCGCGATAGATTCGCTGATTGTCGAGACCATATGGGAAGATCCCCAACTCCTGGTTCGCCTGGCCAACTACTGCTTGGATCATCGCCTGGTTAACGTCCATTGGACCAGCGCCCTGTTCGAGAACATGGGAGTCATTATTCACAGCCGATGAAGTCAGCACACTTTTCACTTGTTGCGGACTAAGTTCCGGGCGTGCCTGCATCAATAACGCTGCACCGCCTGCAACATGAGGTGATGCCATCGACGTTCCGGACAGGCTACGATATGCCGTTCCGGCATTACCACCTGATGCGCCAGCGACCACATTTACCCCCTGGGAGGCGATGTCAGGCTTGGCAGAGTGACCATCGGGAGACGGACCACGAGACGAAAATGATGCCGTGTTATTGTCACGATCAATGGCACCAACGGTTAATGCGCTCGGTGCACAACCCGGAGAGCCAACGGTTTGGCGAGTGAAACTATTACCGGCGGCGATAACAAATAATGCCTGGTTGCGATACGCTTCAATCAGGTCAACCATAGGGCCACCACAATAGGTCGCGGTGCCACCTAATGACATATTAATGATGTCAGCGCCATTATCGACGGCCCACTGCATGCCGCTTAAAATACCATAAGTGGAACCGCCGCCGGTATTGCCAAGAACTTTACCCACTAACAGATTTGCACCTGGAGCCATACCAACCCACTTGCCGTCGGATTCCTGACCCGTTCCAGCCACCGTGGCTGCAACATGGGTACCATGACCGTTTAAATCATCAACACCATTACGTGACCAGGTAAAATCTTTCGATGCAACTACCTGCCCATTTAGGTCGCTGTGTTCAATATCGTAACCGGTATCAAGAACCGCCACAGTTACGCCTTCACCATTAAAAGGTGAAGCATAATTACCATAGGCACCGGTCAGAGGAACGGTGGTAGTCAGGGTCTCTGCCGCGGACGCTTTATAAGCGTGAACCATTGCGTCTAACCATACTCCCTCAACCTTACCGTCAGCGGTGAGTTTTGCGAAGACTTCTGCAGCCTTATCTTTTTGAATACCAAAAGCTGCAACATCAATAATTTCAACTTCTCCAATCAGCTCAGTACCCGCTAAAACATGTGGTGTGGCTGCGCCGGCCAGGGTGCCATCGCTATACTCAATAAGCACTGGCAAATTAGGCGTGGAAGCATCATCATAGCCAGATTGATGCAATTTACTGATATTAAACAGCTCTAAATCAATGGCTTGGGCATCAACCAGGGCTTTGGCTTTTTCCGGCACCAAATAGATGTCACTGCCTCGTTTAAAAATGCTGGTGATTAGCTCTTGATCATCAGCAGACAATAAACGGATGCCGGCTAGCGAACCGTCATTTTTAACAACGGCGGATACCTTATCACCAGTGATAAGCGTGAATTCTACGGCTTTACTTTGTTGTTCAGTCAACGCCGGATCAGCAAATGCTGATAAGCTGGTCGAGCATAGTGCAAACAGACATGCGGTCGATAACCGACTCGGTCGAAAGAATTGCTTCATAAAAATTCCTCATAAATTGGGGCAGAATCTCGTTCAAAAGCGCTACGCAGCTCACTGCACAGCTCAGGAAGAGCAATCAAAAGTGGTACGGGAAAGACCACCCCATGATTATTATTGCGCCAGTTATCTGGCGTGTGGGGGAGATTGAATATAACTAAAATTAATCAATTAGGAACGCAAATCGGGACAAAGTTGTGTAGCATTTTGTACACTTCATCCCTTTGCTCACTCCTGGCAACGGTGGATTTACCAGCTCGCCTGATAACGATTTTAAGTATTGGTATCCGGCTACCGATCTCAGGTTTCTCGTCTCTCGTCTCTCGTCTCTCGTCTCTCAAAAACTTACGTCGTTCTCAGGCTGGCGAAAACAAGTAAACCTATTTATCATTAGCCGCTTAGTTAACGCAATCTGAGAATAACCATGCCCTATACGATTATCTCACCATCAATGTTTAAAACCGTTCCCTGGAAAAACGGTAAAGGTTCGACCGTAGAAATCGCCATCAATGATGGCGCAACGTTAGATAAATTTGACTGGCGTTTAAGCATGGCCGACGTAACGGAGAATGGGCAGTTTTCGGACTTTTCCGGGTACCAGAGAAACTTGATTCTGATTAAAGGTAATGGATTAACCCTGACTCATAACGAGCAGCGAGTTGATAATCTTGACCAGCACCTGGCATTTGCCACCTTTGATGGAGCCAGTAAAACCGTATCAACATTACTTGACGGACCCATTACCGATTTCAATTTAATCACCGCATCGGGTGCGTATTCAGCGGACGTTGCAACCTATGCAGAACAAAGCAGCATCGAAAAAAACGTCAGTGATATCCACTTTATTTATGGGTTAAGCGACTCTCTCAAAGTCAGCATTGGCAGCGAATCGGAACAGTTAGAGCTGCAACCCCGGCATTTAATGCAGGTTACTGGAGCCAAAGGCGAAAAGCTCACCGTTTCAGGATCGGACTTCATTGTTATCGGCTTAACAGGGAATGGTTGATAAGCGGTAAGCTGTAAGCGGTAAGCTGTAAGCTGTAAGCTGTAAGTGTTTGATCTTGGCCCGGATAATCAGTCTGTATTGTCTATTAAAAAGCGTCAGATTACTTTACGCAACAAATTAGTATCTTTTTAACTTATTGATATATAGGAAAATATAACTTGGAATACGAATTGCTTAGTAAATGCTAATGATTTGTATGGGTTTGCTGAATAAGTCCCTGGTTGTTCATTGTTCATTGTTCATTTTAACTAATGTATGCCGAGAATCGTTATGAACCAACCCAGCTCAAATACTCTTTTGACGAGTTTAAAATACCTGATTGTTACAATAATGCTATTACTGCCTTCGCTTTCGAACGCTCAATTGATTGAAGCAGACGCCTTCGAAGCGGGCGACAATAAAGCGTTTACGTTAAGTTTTCCCCGTTACAACCTGATCTGGATGGACGCATCAGAACTGCTGAATCTGGACAAAAGTGAAGTACAGGCCTTGTTGGACGGCGGCCTGGCTGCGCAGGGTTGGCGAATGCCAACATTAAGTGAAACGCAACGAATTTTCGCCTTTATGTATACCAACAGGTTTGAAACCGACACTAGTCGCGAATTTCCACTAATATGTATTCCCGAAGCGTCCTGTACTTTCGTTTATTCTGATAGCGACAACGGTTCAATTTGGCCAACATTTCAATCGAAAATCGGACTTAACGAGGTAATTGATGAATACTTTGCTCATACGTTTTTTATTTCCCGTCGAAGTCTGGACTATCTTGCATTTCATCTAAGCTTCAATAATTTTTTACCGGGCTTTGACGATCCCAGATACCCTGAAGAATTGCATTTTGATGACTTTTATTACCATTTATTTACTTACACGGCACCGGTATTTATATCCGAAGACTATTATGCCGAGGAAATCGACGACTACCCGATCCCATTTTCATTTATGCTAGTGAAAGATGTACAACGATCCCGAAATAATGACATTCCGGTACCAGAGCCTGCTACAGCCGCATTGCTTTTGATAGCGAGCATCTGTTGTTTTAGTCGCATAAAATCAATTAGATAGTACAATATGCGAGACAAAAAGAACGGCCGAATCTGTCTGGTAAGCACACAGCATAGTTTATAAAACTGGGACTATGCTGTGTGAGAAATTTTCCGGCTAAAAGATAAGGTTATTCCGACGTAGTAGGATCAATAATACCGCGAACTTCAGAAATGGAGTTTGCCGGGAACCCCCCCTGCTCCGCATGTTGCTTAATTAAGTCTTCATTATCCGCAATATAGATACAATAAACTTTGTCATCGGTCACATAGCTTTGCACCCACTGGATTTGCGGCCCCATGTTCTGTAAAACACCGCAGGACTTTTGTGATACACCCTGTAAATCCGCTTGTGATAAAGAACCCGCTCCTGGTATTTCCCGTTCAATTACGTATTTTGGCATGTCGGTCTCCAATTAATTTGAGTTAGCTTTCCTTTGCAGTTACATATCAAAATGGATATAAAACAAAGGGATAAAGAGGCAATGTTAAATTTAGTCGGTTACTGATGATATTTCCAAAACAAAGGTTAAAGTTTTTTGCGATACATCAATGTTCGTTATTGTGCGGTCCAGGCACCATCCATAGGTAACGAAGCGCCACTAATTGTCCTCGCAGCATCCGAACATAAAAACAAGATGAACTCACCGATTTGTGAAGGGTTCATCATTTCCGGAACCGGTTGCTTAGTACTGACAATTTCCCGCTTTGCCTGCTCGAAAGGAATGTTTTTCCTGTCGGCAAATTCCTGAATCTGATTAGACAGTATCGGGGTATCAACCCAGCCAGGGCAGATCGCATTAACCGTGATCCCCTGATCAGCATTTTCTAACGCGGCGACTTTGGTCAAGCCAACAATGCCATGTTTTGCCGCGCAATATGCCGACTTTTTCACGGATGCAACCAGGCCATGAACTGAGGCAATGTTAATGATACGACCCCATCCCTTTTTCTTCATTGCTGGTATCGCCTTTTGCATAGCAAAGAAAGCCGCTGATAAGTTAATCGCGATGATCGCGTGCCACTGGCTAGCAGGAAAGGTATCAATTTCTTCGGTATGCTGGATGCCAGCATTGTTTACCAGGATATCGATACTCCCCATGTCAGCAACCGACCGCTCCATCAACCGGTTGATTTGTTCGACACAGGTCAGGTCCGCATCATCAAATAATGCCCGAACTTTGTACTGTTGGATAAATTGCTGAGCCAGTTGTTGGCCTTCGGCTTCTGACATTAACCCGTGTAAAACAATATCGGCACCATTACTGGCAAGTACGTGTGCGGTTGCCAATCCAATACCACTGGTGGAGCCAGTGATTAGCGCGACTTTCCCCCGAAGAGGTTGATGATCTTGCATATAATTCCCTGTGATTTGTTATAAGCCTAATCTGATTCAGGATTAAACTAATGAACAAAAATCAAGGCGGCTACTGTACTATAGTACTATGCCCACATAGCTTTAGCTTGGCGCAGAATTGCGTGATAATAAAATGATAATAATAAGAAGAAAGGAACATCTATGCTGAGTTTTATCGGACTGATTGCCGGCCTGGCAGTACTGATCGTACTGACGATTCGCGGTTGGAGTCTATTTATCACTGCACCTCTGTGTGCTCTGGGTGTGGCACTGACCAGTGACCTTGCCATCTTTCCTGTTAATGCCGATTTAAATTTTATTAATGCCTACATGCAGGGCTTTTCCGGATTTATCGCTGCCTGGTTTTTTATGTTTTTCCTCGGTTCACTATTCGGAAAATTCATGGAAGACACCGGCGCCGCTGACAGTGTGGCGCGATGGATCGTTGACAAATTAGGGATGAAGCATGCGGTTGCCGCTGTGGTCCTGGCTTGCGCGGTATTGACGTACGGTGGTGTCAGTGTGTTTGTCGTTGCTTTTTCCGTATACCCGATGGCGTTAAGCCTGTTTAAAGATGCCAACTTGCCGCGCCGTTTTATCCCGGCAGCACTCGCCTTTGGCTCGGTGACTTTTACCATGACTTCTGCCGGCTCGCCGGAGATTCAAAACTGGATCCCAATAAAATACCTGGGTACCTCTCCCTATGCTGGCTGGGAAGTAAGTTTGGTAGTTGCTATTTTTATGGCGTCATTCGGTTTTTGGTGGCTGAAACGGATGATCGGCAAAGCTGTTGCTAATGGCGAAGTATTTGATGCACGGGCAGACGATCCGGAAATTCCCGAACGAGATTACCCTCATCCAGTCACCGGCGTCATTCCATTGCTGGTTGTATTGGCCTGTTCATTCTTGTTGCACGAACAGTTACAGCAATCGGCATTGATTGTTGCGTTACTGGCCGGGGTTATCAGCATATTGGTGATTAACTATAAACACTTTCACAATATCAATCATGCGGTAACTGAAGGGACAAGTGGCGCCCTAATCGCGCTTGGCAACACAGCAGCGGTTGTTGGCTTTGGTTCTGTAGCCAAGTCAACTGAGGCCTTTCAGGTAGCGGTAAACTTTATGACTCAGCTGCCCGGAAATGAATTAATCGGGGCTGCGGTGGCGGTTAGTGTGATCGCCGGATTAACCGGCTCTGCATCAGGGGGTCAGGCTATCGCCCTGCCATTACTGGCGCCTCATTATATGGATCAAGGTGTTGAACCCGATGAATTACATCGCATCGTTGCTATCTCATCTGGCGCTTTAGATTCCCTGCCCCACAATGGTTATGTGGTAACCACCATCAGGGCCATTTGTAAGGAGACCCATGCCAATGCCTATTGGGCCGTTGGGGCATTGACGGTAGTGATCCCGGTCATCGGGGTGATATTAGCTATCACTTTGTTTAACTGGTTCTAGGTCAAACAAACAACAAAAAGCGCCGCAGGGATAACCGAGCGGCGCTTTTTTCTTCAGGCTATTAAATTCTACCTGCGATTAATTGACCATATATTCATAAGACGCTTGCAGTCCTAAAGGCAGGCCCAGCGCCCAGTAAGCCATCAAGAATAATGTCCAGATAATCAAAAAGCTAATTGAGAACGGCAACATCATTGCGGTTAAGGTACCAATCCCGGCACTGGTAACATAACGCTGACAAAATACCACAACTAATGGAAAGTATGGCATTAACGGCGTAATGATATTGGTACTGGAATCACCAATTCGATAGGCTGCCTGGGCCAGATCCGGAGAGATCCCCAGTTGCATCAACATAGGAATAAAAATAGGCGCCAACAACGCCCATTTTGCCGACGCTGAACCGACAAATAAATTAATAAACCCGGTTAGAATAATGATACCGGTGATAGTGATTCCCGCGGGTAACGCCATCGCTTTTAATGCTGCCGCGCCTTCCACTGCCAGCAAAATTCCCAGGTTTGATTGACCAAACGCATAAATAAACTGGGCAATGAAAAACATGATCACCAGGTAATAGCCCATGCTGGACATCGCCTTAGACATGCCTTCAATGAAAGTTTTCGAAGAATTGATCTTACCGATGATAATGCCATACACCAAACCCGGGATCAGGAACAGTAGGAAAATCAATGGCACGATAGACTTCATTAATGGCGCCGCGAAGGCCGTTAACGTGCCGTCATCAGCACGCCAGGATGAACTGGCTGGATACGCGGTTACGAATAAAATGGCTAGTCCGATAACCACTGAAACCATCGCCCAGCGCAATGCTTTGCGCTCGTTATCCTGCAAAGGTTCCATCGTCGGTAAATCGGATAAATCGCCATCCAGCTCATTTTTGGCAAGCTTCGGCTCAACGATTTTGTCGGTGATAAACCAACCCAACGCAGTAACCACCAAAGCTGAAGCCGTTGTGAAGTAATAATTATTTAACGGATTAAGGACGATGTTCGGGTCTAGTAATTGCGCGCCTGCCTGAGAAATCCCCTGCAACATTGGATCTAGCGCTGATGGCACAAAGTTGGCAGAAAAACCACCGGAAACACCAGCGAACGCTGCCGCAATACCGGCTAACGGATGCCGTCCCGCAGCATAAAAGATAACCCCACCGAGTGGAATGACCAGCACGTAACCTGCATCAACCGCGGAATGACTGACAATGCCTACCAAAATAACCATAGGCGTCAGTAACCAGGTTGCGGTCTTTGCCATAATCGCCCGCAGGCCAGCATTGATAAAACCACTGTATTCGGCGACGCCGATACCTAACATGGCTACCAGTACCACACCAACCGGATGAAAATGAGAAAAGTTGGTCACCATGGAAGAAAAGAAAGCGGCCAGCGCGTCACCGGTCAATTGGTTATTAATCAGCAAGGCTTCGCCAGTTCTCGGATCGATGGCGTCAAAGTTGATACCCGACAGCGCCCAGGACAAAAGCCAGACGATAAATAGCAATGAAATAAATAATGCGGCAGGATCGGGTAGTTTATTGCCAACAACCTCCACCCGGTCAAGGCACCGTTGTACTAACGACGGTTGCGGCAAAGAGACTTGCACGTCACTCATGGTTACTTCCTTATTGTTATTGTTTTATTGATACCTATCAGCATTGAGGACTGTTAAGTTAGCGATCTTTTTATCGACATTTATTCGTATAAAATCGCTTGAACATCATCCGTATATTTTCATATTCACGGATTCGAAAACGCTCGCAAAACATTCTGAACAGATCCCATATCAATGCCAATTGATATTAGAAGGTTTCATACTAACCAAGTTTTAACCTTTGCTCAATTTCCCATCTTATTCTGTCGAAGAACTGCGCATTGATAATGAGCGCAATGCATCGATGTGAACCATATTAAATCAGCAGCCAAGACTATTGCATACCTTATTCAGCAGTTTAAATACCCTGTAATATCCTTGCCTGAACCAGTCGATTGAATGCAAAACTATTTGCCCCTTGCAGGTAATCGTTGCTTCCGTCAGACAGACAGTTATCGTGAATCTCATACATGGTTTCCTTTAAGCGCTGTTCCAGTTCTTCAAAAGAATGCGAACTAAACGACGCATTTTGTCCCATTTCGAATAACGAGACCGCTACCCCGCCAGCATTCACTGCTTTGGCCGGAGCGAAGGTTACCCGGGATTCACGAAAACATTTGATGGCCTCAGCATCACACGGCATATTGGCTCCTTCAAAAATCCATTGCACCTTATTTTCAATGAGCTGTATGGCATCATCACCAGTTAGTTCATTCTGGGTTGCGCAGGGAATCGCAATGTCGCAAGCGATTTGCCACGGCTTTTTATCTTGTTGCCAGTTAAGATTATGCTCATTGGCAAAGGCTTCAAGATTGGGAGAGTGTTGCGCCTGTAACAATTGTTCCAGCTGCGATTCATTGAGTCCCTTGTCGGTGTGCAAGCAGCCTTTACTGTTTGACAGGGTGAGCACTTTGGCGCCAAGCGCTATCGCCTTTTGCGCGGCATGCAATGCCACATTTCCCGCCCCGGAGATGCAAATCGTTTTGTCCTGTAAGGATGAACCCTGGGTTTGCAATGCGCGTTCGGCAAAAAACAAAACGCCATATCCGGTTGATTCAATTCTCGCCGGACTGCCACCAAACTCGGTATCCTTGCCAGTTATGACGCCGGTAAATTGATTCTGCAGGCGACGAAAGCGGCCAAACAAGAATCCGATTTCACGGGTGCCAACGTTAATGTCGCCTGCAGGGACATCGGTATTCGGACCTATATGGCGAAATAATTCATCCATAAACGCCTGGCAGAAGCGCATGATTTCCCGCTCTGACTTACCTTTAGGATCGAAATTAGAACCACCTTTCGCCCCGCCAATAGAAAGCCCGGTCAGTGCATTTTTAAAGGTTTGTTCCAGGGCAAGGAATTTGAGTACAGACTCAGTGACCGTAGGATGAAAACGCAGGCCGCCCTTGTACGGCCCAATTAAATTAGAGTGTTGCACACGCCAGCCCTGATTAACCTGCACATTACCGTCATCATCTACCCAGGGAACCTTAAAACTAATCACCCGATCCGGTAACAACAGGCGCTCAAGAACGTTATCACCAACAAAACGCTCGTTTAATGACCGTTCCAGTTGGCTGTAATCCACCAATTCTTCTATGGCTTGCAGATATTCTTGTTCGCCTTCGTAATTATGTTTTAACTTTTCTACCACTTGTTTGGCGTATTTTGACCTCATCTATCGCGCTCTCTCTACCTCATAACATCTAATCACGCTTTACGGTGATCACTGGCTCGGGTTAATTAGGCAATTGCTACTCTTGCGTTAAAGCCTAATTAATTGCGAACAACTCAGTACCGTAATAGCCATAAAACTATTAGTGTAGCTGTTGGCAGCAAATGTGATTGAACCAGGTAAGGGTCAATTCTGATTCTTAAGGATTGAGCGCGGTGAAAAATGTAATGCCAAGTTTAGCGGGTATGACTTTAATCCAAAGCGATAGATTACTGGTTTGATTGAACGTAAGACAGAAACTGCCCAGACAAATAGAATTATTGGTCCGATACCTGCCCGCCGAACAGGTGTGGCAGGCAGATGACTTTGAGGGTAACCGTTTAAAGATTATCGAGCCGGTTCGGTAATGCCTTCACTGGTCATAATAATCCGTTTTATGGTGCCATCAACATTATATTCCAGTTTATCAACAGCGACAGAGCGTCGATAACGTCCACCCGCACCTATGGCAGAATCGTGCTGAATAGCACTATTGTGATAAATGAAGTAATCCTTATTTTTAAATTCAATAATGGATTGGTGATTGGTTTCACTATTACCGGCAAGCTCATTTAACAAGCCTTTATATTGCCAAGGGCCGTGAATACTTTTACTCATTGCATAATGAATGGTTTCAGGAAAACCACTGGCATAGGATAAATAATAGTATTCTCCTTTTTTATGTAACCACAGTGCTTCGGTAAAGTTCGGCAAGTCCAATACTTTTATCTCACCGTCAAGTTCGATCATATTGTCTTTTAGCTTCACATATTTAGGAACCAGGTTGCCGAAAAACATGTAGGCATCACCATTTTCTTCGATGTAAACCGCCGGATCGATATCATCCCAGTCATTGTCAGTCTGGGTCGTCATATCATTGGTCAGCAATGCACTACCACGAGCGTCCTTAAATGGCCCATATGGAGAATCAGCCACCGCTACTCCGATGGCAAACCCGGGTTTTTCGCTATTGTGGTATACCGAGGTATAAAAATAAAATTTGCCATCTCGTTCGATCATATGGGCTGCCCAGGCGTGTTTTTCGGCCCATTTAAAATCCGTGACTTTCATTATCGGCCCGTGGTGTTGCCAGTTCACCATATCGGTAGAACTAAACAATAACCAATCGTTCATCTTGTAAAACGTATTATCGGTATCCTCATCATGACCTGTGTATAAAAATACCGTATCCTGATAAACGATAGCTGCAGGATCTGCGGTAAACATTTTATCAGTAATTGGATTCTTAGCGAGGCTGGGAACACTCCAGGTTAAACTGCTGGCAAGCAGCATCATTATTGTTTTTTTCATCATTAACTCATTCTCTTTCGCCTGTTGCGCGTTTAATTAACCGGCTCAGTGATTCCCCGGCTGGTCATAACCACAGGTTTTAATGTACCATCTTGTCGATATTCCAACTTATCGATGGCCACAGCTCGGCGGAATTCGCCACCTATGCCAATTGGCGAATTATGTTGCATCGCACCGGTGTGATAAATAAAGAAGTCATTGCCTTTGAATTCAATAATCGATTGATGATTGGTGTTACTGTTGCCCGCCACTTCATTGAGCAGCCCTTTGTACTCCCAGGGACCATGAATGCTTTTACTCATCGCGTAATGAATCGTTTCCGGCAAGCCACTGGCATAACTTAAATAGTAATTATCGCCTTTTTTATGGACCCACAGGGCTTCGGTAAAGTTGGGTATATCAATGACCTTGATGTCGCCATCCAACTCAACCATATTGTCCTTCAGCTTCACGTATTTGGGCACCGAATTGCCGAAGAACATATAGGCATCGCCATTATCTTCAATGAAAATTGCGGGATCGATATCATCCCAGTGAATCGGACTATGGTCGGTCATATCATTGGTGAGCAACGCACTACCGCGAGCATCTTTAAATGGTCCGGTTGGACTATCCGCAACAGCAACACCGATGGCAAAACCTGGCTTTTCACCGCCAGCGTAATAAACCGAGGTGTAGAAATAGAACTTGCCATCACGTTCAATCATATGCGCAGCCCAGGCTGAATTCTCCGCCCAGGCAAAGTCACTCACCTTTAAAATCGGGCCATGAGACTTCCAGTTGACCATGTCCTGGGAAGAAAACAGTAACCAGTCATTCATCACAAAGCCCGGTTTTCCGGGCAATTGCTCATCATGCCCGGTATACAAATACACGGTATCCTGATGGACGATTGCAGCAGGATCAGCGGTAAACACCGAGTCAATGATCGGGTTTTTCGCCAGGCTCGTCAGTGGTTGACAGGTAACGGCCAGGGTAAAGCCTGATAGCATTAATTTATTTATCAATTTTTTCATTATTCACATAACCTGAAATCGCTGAGCCGGTTATGGCTCAGCGATTGTTTCGTTAAATTAGATTAATTGGCAACGCGTAGATAGAAGTGTTGATCGATGGTGTCTTTCCATACTTGATCAAACGCATTCGCACCATTGTCGATCAACTTTTTATTGTCGATGGTCAACGCACCACCCTGGCGGTTGACTAAACGCACAGTACCCTGAGGTAAAAACTCGATTCGCCACTGAGTGAAATCCGCTGCACAGGAACTCACCACCAGATTTCCAGCAACGGCTACCTGCTCGCCAGTTTCAATGGCCAGACATTGCTGCGCATTGTTTGCTAAGTGGAAGCGATAATAACCATTATCTGTGGCTTGAACCTGCCATTTCTGACAGGCTGAGTCGGTGTAGGCTTGTTGCATGACGTTTGTCTGTTGCTGCGCACTACACATTTCTGCAGAGATAACTTTACCACTGTGGGCATTAACCACAGCAAGGCTGGACACAGGTTCAATGCGCCATTCGCTACAGTTTTCCACACGTTTTTCACCAGTCACCACCGACGAGCCCTGAGTTGACGCACAGCTATCTACCTGCAGATAGTTAATGGAATGTTCATTGCTTACACTAAACCAACCATCGCGGGATGCATCAATGCTAAAGCGCTGACACCTTGATGACTGCCAGGCTTCTGCCGCCATCCCATTTGCGGTTCCTGCACTGCAGTTTTGTTCGGTCAGAAACGAACCAAATTCAGCATTGGCAATACGATAAAGTCCATCATTGGCTGGATCGATAACCCACTGACTGGCGCTTGCTGCACAGGAATCAATACTCACACCACCTTCATTATTTGCTAATAAACATAGGTTGGCGTTTTTGTTAACGATTTGGTATTTCACGCCTTGTACATCTGCGAATAACGGTCCCTGTTCACCACTTGGTACCGGAAGTTGCTGTTTGTCGGGCATCGGTTCACCAAAATTTGGCAGGCCTTGTTTTGCACCTTCGCTGTGCCAGCTAAAAGGTTGCGCACGTGCTGAGCGGGTGCCGCTGCAACCATCCGTTGGTGATGAGTTTCCATGATATATCAACCACTCTTCACTGCCATCCGGTGACGTGAAGAATCCATGGTGCCCCGGTCCGTATACGCCATTACCTTTGGAAAAGAACGGCTCGCTGTATTTGGTCCAGGACTCGGCTTTTAACGGATTGTCGCCAGTTAACTCCACCACTGCCAATTTATAGTCTGGGGTATTACAGAAACTTGCCGAATGAACAAGAAACGTCCGGCCATTGTGCTTAATAATTTCTGGTCCTTCGTTGACTCGCAAACCCGACGTTTCCCAGTCGTGCTCAGGCTTGGTGATCACCACCCGCTCGCCTTCTAAGGTCCAGGGATTGGTCATCTTGGAAATCAGGTTAACCTGATCCTCGCCGTGCCATTCGGACCAGAGAAAGTACAGCTCGTCGTTGTGTTGAAAATAACTGCCATCAATGTTCCAGTGTCCTTTCATCGGCGTATCTTTGTACTGATACGGCCCCATCGGGTCGCTACCTTCACTTTCAAGAATATGGTTTTTCTGCTCGTGATAACTGTTACCTTCAACGCCCGCAGTGTAGATCACATACCAGCGAATCCCCTGCTCTGTTTCAAAAGGGAAAAATTCAAATGCCCAGAAATTACAGCATCTGCTTGGGTCATCCCCAGTCCAGATATTATGAGCCGGAGCGTCCGCTAGCCCGGCAATGGTCGGCGACTTGCGCATAACCAGTTCGGATGCCCAGGTCGTAGTCGTTAAGTAATAATTGCCCTGGTAATAGTGCATCCAGGGATCCGCACCGTTTCTAAACAATGGATTGGCGAACGTGTCACTGGCGATTTGCAAGGCGTCATCACCCGCCGCCATTCTGGTGTTTTCTGCGCTGTTGCCTTGATATTGCTGGCAAGCTGATAAACTTGCTATCCCTGCCGCAAGCGCCAGGCTCCCGGATAATTTAATGATTTTATTAAAATATTTCTTCATGTAAAAACTCATAATGTTATTTTTTTGTGGTTCTCAATGCACTGCGATAGGTATCCAAAACTTTCGGATCGATACTGGGCCAGTGATCATCAGTCCAGGATATTTCCGCAATTTTCAATTTCTGTAGACCTTGATCGGCAGATTCGTAGGCATGAAATACCAGATAATCTTTGCCGTTAAATTGGTAAGCGCTGTTATGGCCAAGACCTGGCCAGGCTTTTGTTCCTTTTAACAAAACACTGCCACCGCCGTTGGCCAGATCCTTTCCTTGTTTGTCCAGATAAGGTCCCGTCACACGTTTGGATCGCCCCATGGCAATATGATATGTACTGTCATCACCGCGACAACAGAGGCCATATGAAACGAAAAGATAATAGTATTCACCTTTTTGATAAATGAATGGCGCCTCGATTTGCGCGGCACCGGGTTCAGCCTCATTGGTAAACGGTTCACGAGATAATTTGGCGATCGTTGCCCACTGCTCAGGTTGTGCCAGGGAAACTAAGTCGTCGGCCAATTGCACCATTTTCAATCCACCCCAGAAAGAACCAAAACTCATCCAGGGTGTACCCTTTTTATCAAAGATTATTGCCGGGTCAATGGCATTAAATGAGTCTCGGTGAGGAATTGACTGCAGGATCATGCCTTTATCCTGCCAATGATAATCCTCAGATCGGGTATCCAGGGTCTTATTAACCGCGACTCCCATGGCCGAGGTGTTTTTCCCGAACGCCGAAACGGAATAGTAAAGATAAAACAAGCCGTTATGTTCTATGATATCTGGCGCCCATAAATGACCGTTAAAACCTGGTGCAACACTTCTTGCCCAATCAGGCTCAGTTGCAAAAGCTCGATCGGAGTAATCCCAGTGAATCATGTCATCGGATTTATAAATGGTGATGCCTGGTCCGGTGCTGAACAGGTAATAGGTATCCCCCTCCTGAATCATCACCGGATCGTGAATATCTAATTGCGGAAATTGCTGTGCCCAACAACCGCCAGAAAAACCAGCAAGCGCTATAGACAGCAATACGGCTCTTATTTTTATTGCTTTTTTTAACAACGAAATCAAATTAAACTCCCCCTCGATTTTCGTAAAAAATTTCAACTATCGCCATAAGTACTATTGTATGATGATTAATGCTAACATAAAATAATCGGCAAACGGTACTTTCAATTTTAGTCAGTGATCGATTTTGCAGACATGAATGACAGATGTATTAAAAATAGAAAAAGGTTTACCTATGTCTTCACATAAACTTTCAGTATTAGAAAAAGTTGGTTTTGGCGCCGGAGACATGGCTGTCAATGTAGTGATTTCAGCGATGATGCTGATAATCACCTTTTTTTATACGGACATATTTGGGCTCAAACCGAGCGATTTAGCCATATTATTTTTATCGGTTCGCCTAATTGATGCGATAACCGATCCCATTATGGGAATAGTCACCGACCGCTATACCACTCGTTGGGGCCGTTATCGTCCTTACTTCTTATTTATGGCAATTCCATTCGCTATTTCAGTTTTTCTGACTTTCAGCACGCCAGACTGGGACTATAACAGTAAATTAGTATGGGCTTATGCGACATACATTCTGGTGACCATCATGTTTACCATAGTCACCATCCCCTATATCTCCATTATCGGAGTATTAACCGATTGCCCGAAAGAACGTCTTTCCGCCAATGGCTATCGATTGTTCTTTGCTAAAATTGCTGCCTTCCTGGTTACCATCGTAGTCCCCATGCTTGCCCAATATTGGGGTGGCGAAGAGAATATCGCCGCCGGATATCAATTTGCCATGGGGTTAATGGCAATACTGGCAGCATTCTTGTTTATTTTTTGCTTTTTTACCACTACCGAACGCATCGAACATCAGGTAGAAACCAAACCCTTTTTAACCCAGTTACAACTTCTGTTACGCAATGACCAATGGTTGGTATTAGTGACCATCTGCGTAATCGGCACCATCGGATACGTAATCAGAGGTTCGGTCGCAGCTTATTACGCAAAATATTACCTCGGTGGCGATGCCACCCTATTGTCGAGTTTCCTGGCCACCGGGGTGGCAGCAGCTATCGTTGCTATGGTCGTATCTACCTGGATTACTAAACACTACTGCAAAATTAATTTGTTCCGCTACAGCCAGATTCTTGTTGGTATTATCAGTGTCGCCATGTACTACCTGGTGCAACCGGGTGATGTGATGCTGGCTTTCCTGTTTTATTTCACCCTGTCATTTGTGGTTGACTTGCATGCACCAATATTTTGGTCGGTGATCTCTGAATCTGTCGATTATGGCACGTTAAAAACCGGTCAACGAGTATCAGGGCTCGCATACGGCGGCATTTCATTTGCCCAGAAAGCCGGCATGGGCCTGGCCGGGTTTATTGTTGGTCAACTACTGACCTACTTTAATTATCAGGCCGATCAGGTACAGAGCGACTTTACCCTGACAGGTATTGCGCTGATGTTGTGTATTATCCCTGGAGTATTCCACACCCTGATGGGGGTAATGATGTTCAAATATCGGATTACCAACAATGTGTACGAAAATATTAAACAGGACTTAGCCAAAGGCCAACAACAACCCAATGACAGCGTGACGTTGCAAGTCAAAGCTGACGATTCAGCAGCATCAACAGCCGTTTAACCTAACACTGGAGTAACAAGTGACAATCCTTACCCCTTTAATTGAGCAGCGTGCCGACCCTTTCATTTATAAGCACACGGATGGATATTATTATTTCACCGCATCGGTACCTGCTTACGATCGCATCGAACTCCGTCGTGCAAAAACCATCGCCGAATTAGCGACGGCGGAGACCTTTGATATCTGGCATAAGCCGGAAACCGGACCTTATTCGGATCTGGTATGGGCCCCGGAAATCCATTTTAATCAGGGAGCCTGGTATGTCTATGTTGCCATTGCCCCGAGTCGCGAAATTAAAGACGATTTATTTCAACATCGAATGTATGTGCTGCGCTGCACCGATGCGAATCCATTAACCGGACAGTGGGAATTTCTCGGCCAACTGGACACTGGTATCGACACCTTTTGTTTAGATGCCACGACTTTTAGCCATCAAGGCCAGCTATATTACCTGTGGGCGCAAAAAGAAAATGGTATCACCGGCAACAGTAATCTATACATTGCGAAAATGGATACTCCGGACAAAATTAGCTCAGCTCCGGTGATGCTGACAAAGCCAGAATTACCATGGGAGATTAAGGGTTTCTGGGTAAATGAAGGGCCTGCGGTATTAAAACGTAATGGCAAAATTTTTATCAGTTATTCTGCCAGCGCTACCGATGAAAACTATTGCATGGGATTGCTAACCGCTGACGAAAATGCCGATTTACTTGACCCCAAAAGCTGGCATAAAGAGCAGCAGCCGGTATTTTCCAGTTGTTATGAACATGGGGTTTATGGAGCCGGACACAATAGCTTTACTAAAGCGGAAGATAACGATACCGATATTTTGGTATACCACGCCAGAACCTACACCGAAATTGAAGGTGACCCATTATGGGATCCGAACCGTCACACCTATGTAAAAGAGGTTCGCTGGGACGAAAACGGCATGCCGATTTTTGGAAAGCCATCAATTCAGGAATAAACCATCATAATAGCCTTCTGCTGTGAAGGTAAGATTTGCTCGCGCAACCCAAGTGGCCCCTGGTAATTTATTATTTAGGGGCTTTTTTGTCATAAAAAATAAGCCAATAATAATGAAAAAATTAGTACTCAAGGTGTTGTTATTTGTAGCGTTCAGCTATAGCTCAATTTCTGTAGGGACACCGCTACAAGCCATCCCACTTACGGATGTCAGGATCACCGATGGACCGTTCCTGCATGCTCAGCAAACCAATTTATCCTATTTGTTAGCGATGGATCCAGAACGCTTATTAGCGCCCTACCGTCGTGAAGCGAACCTGCCGGTTAACACAGAAAGTTATCCTAACTGGGAGAATACCGGACTCGACGGTCATATTGGCGGTCATTATCTGACCGCCCTGTCACTGATGTATGCTTCGACCGGTGATAAGGAAGTATTAGCCCGCCTCAACTATATGGTGGCTGAACTAGCCAAATGTCAGCAGCAACACGGTAATGGCTATCTCGGTGCCGTCCCTGATGGCACTCGCATTTGGAAAGAAATCGCTGCAGGTAACATACAAGCCGACTTGTTTACCTTAAACCAAAGCTGGGTACCCTGGTATAACCTGCATAAAGTATTTTCCGGCCTCAGGGACGCCTATCTTTATACGGATAACCAACAAGCCAAAACGATGCTCATTGAGTTTAGCGACTGGATGCTAGCCTTAAGTAATAAATTGAATGACCAGCAACTGCAAACCATGCTGCGTACAGAATACGGTGGACTAAATGAGACTCTGGCTGATGTTTATCAAATCACTGGCGAGCAGAAATACCTCACCCTAGCCAGGCGTTATACTGACATGTCTTTATTGACCCCATTGTTGGCTCAGCAGGATAAGCTCAATGGCCTCCATGCCAATACGCAAATACCCAAAATCGTTGGCGTTGCCCGCATCGCCAGTCTGGCAAACGATCACAGTTGGCTGGCAAGTGCCGATTATTTTTGGCAGCAGGTGGTAACTAAACGCAGTGTCAGCATTGGCGGCAACAGTGTGCGCGAGCACTTCCATCCCAGCGAAGACTTTTCCAGTATGGTCAAGGATGTGGAGGGGCCGGAAACCTGTAATACCTATAATATGCTCAAGCTTTCAAAACTTCTTTATCAGCAAAAAGGCGAATTAAACTATCTCGACTACTATGAACGGGCACTGTTTAATCACATCTTATCCTCTCAGCACCCCGTCCACGGTGGGTTAGTCTATTTTACGCCGATGCGTCCCAATCACTACCGAATGTATTCAGCCGTATCTGAGGGAATGTGGTGCTGCGTCGGTTCGGGGATTGAAAACCACTCTAAATACGGCGAAATGATATATAGCGCCGGGGATAATCAGTTCTATATCAACCTGTTTATCGATTCGCAGGTAAACTGGGCTGCTAAAAATATTAGATTCTCACAAACAACCGCCTTTCCTGACTCCGATAGTAGCAAAATTGTCATTCACGATAGTGGTAAGTTTGCACTCAACATTCGGTATCCGGCATGGGTAAATCATAATATTGAATTATCGGTTAACGGCAAACCTGTAGCTATCTCCGCCAGGCCGGGACAATACATTACGCTCGATCGAGAATGGCAGGCGGGTGACGAGATCAATGTGCGTGTTCCCATGCAAACCACGCTTGAACAACTTCCGGATCAGTCAAATTATTACTCAATTTTGCATGGTCCCATTGTTCTGGCCGCCAAAACCCTGCCCTTTGCTAACGAAACCTTAAATTTCATTGCCGACAGTTCGCGAATGGGCCACATTGCCCAGGGTCCACTGTGTGATCTAACCGAAGCGCCTTTGTTTATCAGCGATGGCGACTCTTTTTTGCAACACATCAAACGTACCGATAGCGAGAAACTCAGGTTTTCTACCACAGATGCCAGCATGAACCAGTCGGCGCCACTCGAGTTAATACCATTTTTCCGTTTACATGACAGCCGCTATACCCTGTATTTTCCTCAGGTAAATGGCAAAGACTGGCAGGCACAAAAGCAACAACTTCAATTAGTCGCCCAACGCGAAAAGGCCCTGGCTGAAAACACTCTGGATGTTATTGCTCCGGGACAGCAGCAACCGGAGGCGGATCACTTTTTTGAAGGGCAAAACAGTGAAGCTGGTATTAATGGCCGCAGGCACTGGCGCCATGCCCATGATTGGTTTAGTTACCGATTAAATACCAAAGGTGAGACAAACCCTGTGCTACGGCTTACGTATTTTGGCTTAGACAAAGATCGACGTTTTGATATTCTGATTGACAATAAACTGCTGACTAGCGTGTCATTAAGCGGTGACAAAGGAGCAACGTTTTACAGCGTTGACTACCCTATTCCAAGCCATTTATTGCCAACCGACAGCCATTACCTTCGCATCACGTTTAAAGCACACAAAGACTCCATTGCCGGGGGTCTGTATGGCATTCGATTATTAAAACACTGACCCCAAAAAAAAACCATCTGCTAAGCAGATGGCTTTTTTTAACTCTCTGATTTACCGATTCCCTTACCGCGACCTGTAATCAGGCGTCCCTTGCCTCTGGCATCTACCTGGCTTTAATCACCGCGATTATTGTGAAACTCAGGAAAACCGTCTTGCGTCCAGGTTATTTGCCGATATCGGGTATGACGATTTCCATCCGTCAATGGCGTTCCCTGCAGTTTTTTATAGTCACGGGCATGATAAATCATCATATCCGTTTTGCCATCTTCTGCCAGGGTAAAACTATTATGTCCCGGTCCAAACCGAAACAAGGATTCGTTGGTTGTGAACACAGGTTCAGGCAATTTATGCCAACTTGCGGGGTCGAGTAGATCAGCATTTTCATCGGCCCAAAGTAAACCCATGGCGTAACGATGATCGGTAGCACTGGCCGAATAAGTAATGAATATTTTACCGTGTCGCTTTAAAACCGCCGCTCCTTCATTGACCTTAAAACCCCGCTCCTCCCAATCGTATGTCGGTTCAGCAATGTAGACTTCTTTACCCGATACCGCGTTTGGCGAATCGAGCTCAGCCAGCACCAGGCCGCTGTTATAACTGCGTGCATCATCCTGCTGAGCCCAAACCAGGTATCGCTTTTGACCATGGGTAAAACTGGTGGCATCGAGAGAAAACGTATCACGGGCGGTTACCAATCTACCCAGCTCAGTCCATTGTCCCTGCATAGGATCCGTGGACGTGTTTTGCAAAACATACATGCGAATTGAAAACGGTGCTTCCTGTTTTCCCGCAGCAAAGTAGATATACCAGGCTCCATCGATACGATGTAACTCTGGCGCCCAGATATTGGCACTCATCTCACCGCTGGGATGTTGGCGCCAGATAACTTGTTCGTTTGCTTCACTCAAACCATCAATGGTGGCGGATTGTCGCAAAATAATGCGGTCAAATTCCGGTACCGAAGCGGTAAAGTAGTAATGCCCGGACTCGGACCGATAAACCCAGGGATCGGCTCGATTAAGCACCAGGTTTGCTTTTCGATTGACGCTAAGGGAGTCCTCCGCATGGACCCCGGTAAGCGGCAAACACAACATCAATGCAACAGTCCAGAGCAACATCGATATTGGTCTGCTGACCAATGAGCAGAATGTACGAAAATACGATATCAAAGAGTTTTGCATAAGCGCTCCTGTAAAAAACCCAGTGACCATTATGGTGACTGGGTTTCGTTGTTAGTGACTAGTAATTGTTTTTGCTGGTTTGCCATTAAGGCCTTTTTGCAGGACGATAAAGAAAAACAACAACAGACCAATCACAATTTTGGTCCACCAACTGCTGAGGCTGCCATCAAAGCTTATATAGGTTTGTATGACCCCCATTAACAGCACACCCAGTATGGTACCTGCTACAAATCCGCGGCCGCCGGTCAGTAACGTACCTCCAATCACGACTGCAGCTATCGCATCCAGTTCAACCCCTACTGCCGCCAGTGCGTAGCCTGAGAAGGTATAAAAGGTGAATACAATACCCGCGAGAGTCGCCAGGAAACTGCTCGCCGCATAAATGGTGATGGTCGTTCGTTTTACCGGCACGCCCATCAGTTGGGCGGAATGCTCATTACCCCCTAATGCATAAATATTGTTCCCCAGGCGACTATAATGCATCAGCAAAATTGCCAGCAGGAACACAGACGCAAATATGAGAGTGCTCAGATCGAGCCAGGCAGCACCAGGCAGCTCAAAGCCAAAGTCTGCGACAAAATCGTAAAACGGGTGATCAATCTCCAATGACTGTTCACTTAACGTTGTTGCGAGTCCTCGGGCCAGAAACATACCGGCCAGGGTTACGATGAAAGGCTGTAGTCGATAGCTGTAAATAATCGTACCCATAAGCGCACCAAACAAAGTACCTGCCGGCAGGATCAGGGCAAATGCTGCCAATGGATGCCATTGATACTGGGTAATCAAAACGCTTGTGGCAACGCCGCTTAGTGCGATCACCGCCCCTACCGACAAGTCAATGCCGCCAGAGATAATCACCAGGGTCATACCGATGGCGGTGATCATCAAAAATGCATTGTCACTGAATAAGTTCATTACCACCCGGGAGCTGGCAAAACCATCAAACTGCATTGAGCCAATCAAAAAAAGTACCATCAATAATGACGTGGTGATCCATAAAGGCAAATAACGTTGTTTAAACATTACACATCTCCCCTGGCGCTGATTCGCAATAACTGTTTGCATTGATTTCTAAACTTCTCCGATTGCAGCAACAGGACAACCAGGATCACGATAGCCTTGATCAGCAGATTAAATTTTGCCGGTAAACCACTGACAATAATGGTTGTCGCCAGCGTTTGGATAATTAACGCACCAATGATAGAAAGCGCCAGTGAAAACCGGCCGCCGGTCAGTGCCGCACCACCAATAACGACTGCCAGGATTGCATCAAGCTCAAGCCACAGCCCAGCGTTATTCGCATCGGAGCCTTGAATGTCTGCAGTGGCGATCATGCCCGCCATAGCCGCGCACAATCCCGCCATTGCGTATGCAAATAATTTAACGTGTCGGTCATTAATCCCCATGTATCGACTGGCACTGGCATTACAGCCTACGGCTTCGATAAACAGACCCAATGCGGTACGCCGGACCAGTAGCTGGCAAAATAAAAGCGTGGCAATAACCAACCACACTGGCATTGGCAGGCCGAGCCAGTTGCCAACGCCAATGGCGCTGAACGTATCATTTTGAAAGGTGACAATCTGTCCCTGATTGATCAGTTGCGCAACGCCTCGTCCGGCAACCATCAATAACAAGGTGGCAACAATGGGTTGAATCGATAAGTAACTTACCAACGCCCCATTGATAACACCGGCGAGGATACCTGTGCTCAGGCCAATAATGATGACCGCGAAAACACTGATATCGGTTATCAGTAAATTAGCGCACACGGCACCAACAATTGCCATGACTGCGCCAACGGAGAGATCGATGCCGCCGGTGGCAATTACCAGACTCATGCCAATGGCCAACAACGCCACTGGGGCACTGCGATTTAAAATATCAATGAGAGAGCCGTAGAAACGTCCATCCTGGTACGATATTGAGAAAAAGCTGGCATCTAACAGTAAATTTACTGCCAACAATAACGCCAGCGCACAAACCGGCCAGATATAACGGCCAACACTGTTACTTTTCCCTGCCTGATAGCGAGCTGCCTTAGCCTCAGCCAGGTCTTGCTCTGATAGTTTATGATCTGCACCTGCAGATACTGTTTGTATTGAATCTTTCATTTACCCCTCCGCGATGGCTTGCATCACGTGTTGTGATGTCAGCTGCTGACCTTTGAGTTCGGTCACTTTTTTTCTATCGCGTAACACCACAACTTTATTCGCAAATGCGACTAATTCTTCGAGCTCTGACGATGTCACCAATAATGACATCCCTTCATCACACAACGACTTAATCAGCGCCAGTATTTCGGCATGAGCGCCAATATCGATACCTCGTGTTGGTTCATCCAGTGCCAATAAGGTTGGTTCAACCGCTAACCAACGCGCCAGAATCACCTTTTGTTGATTGCCGCCACTGAGTTGGCCAATAGGTTTGTCAGCATCCGGCGTGGCAATTTGTAGTTTATCGATATAAAAGTCGGCGAGGGTCTGTTGCTTCGTTTTAGACAGGTAGCGCCACCAGCCCAGTTTCGCCTGGAGTGCCAGAATGATATTTTCGCGAATCGAAAGTGGTGCGATGATACCATCCGTTTTCCGGTCCTCTGGACACAAAGCTATACCAGCGTGTATCGCGTCGCTGGGCTGCGACAGCTGTAAAACTTTACCGCCAAGGCTAATGCTACCGGACGATAAGGTGTCGATACCAAACAAGGCGTTACAGACTTCGGTTCGACCCGATCCCAGCAGGCCTGCAAGGCCAATCGCCTGGCCTTTGGGTACTTCCAGGTCAAACTCCTGAATTGAGCCTTTGGCACTGACATTGCTGAACGTTACGGCATTTTCGTCATCGCCTGCCATGTGCTTATCGTCAGGATTTGAACGGCGAGCTGTTAGTTGTTGCAACTCTTTACCTAACATCGCCTCAACCAGTTTCGTTTGCGGTAGTTCGGCGGTTAAATACTCACCAACCTGTTTACCATTGCGAAGTACGGTAATGCGGTCACTGATTTGATATACCTGATCAAGGAAATGGGTGATAAAGACAATGGCAACCCCCTGTGAGCGAAGTTGCTCCATCACTGCGAACAAGGTTTGCACCTCTTCGGCATCAAGGCTCGCCGTCGGCTCATCAAGCACCAGGACTTGGGCAGACATAGCAACGCCCCGGGCAATGGCAACTAATTGCTGCACCGCTACCGAATACTTTGCCAGATCAGCATTAACATCAATATCTAGCTTAAAGCGGCTTAACAATTGTTCTGCTTGCGTTGTCATCGCCTTATGGTCAATCAAGCCATATCGTTTGGGTTCGTGGCCTAGAAACAGGTTGTGGGCAACCGATAAATTAGGGAGTAAGTTTACTTCCTGATAAACGGTGCTGATCCCCATTTTCTGGGCCGCGATTGGGGTGGCAAACTCATGCGCAACATTGTCGATGATGATTTCACCAGCAGTTTTCGATTCGGCTCCTGTCATCACTTTGACCAAGGTCGATTTACCGGCACCATTTTCGCCAAGTAATGCATGCACTTCGCCAGCAAAAATCCGAAAATCGACGTTTTCCAGGGCCTTTACGCCAGGGTACCGCTTACTGATATGTTTTAATTCTAAAACCGGCTGCATAACATCCCCATGGTCTTAGTTAATAGAGAGTGCGATTTATTCACGAGTTTCCCCTACTGCAAGCGTCGTTTTTGGTATTCCGCTGCAGCGGTATCCTGGGTAAAGAGGTCACCGGTGGTGCTGATCAGCTTTTGAACTTTTTTACCGGCAAGGTGAGCTTCAATCGCGTCAAAAGACGGACCACCCAGATGAGGACTCAGTTCTACGGTTGCGTTTGCTTCACCTTCAGCCATGGCCTTAAAATAATCAGGAACCCCATCAACCGAAACAATTAAAATATCAGTTCCTGGTTTCAAGCCCGCTTCTTTTATGGCCTGAATTGCCCCTAATGCCATTTCGTCATTGTGCGCCCAGACCGCACAAATGTTCTTGCCACCCTGCTCCGCTTTTAAAAAGCTTTCCATTACTTCTTTACCCTTGCTGCGGGTAAACTCTCCGGTTTGACTGCGGATAATTTTACTTTTTGGAAATTTTGCCAGCACCCGGTTAAAACCTTTGGCCCGGTCGATAGCTGCGGTCGCCCCTACTGTCCCCTGTAATTCGGCAATCGCGCACTCACCCTTGGTTTGGGCCATTAACCAATTGGCAATTTTTTCGCCTTCTTCTTCAAAGTCGGAGGCGATACGGGTCAAAAATAACGATTGCTGCTTTACTTTAATATTGCGATCAACGATCACAACCGGAATACGTGCACGTTTTGCTTCCCTGAGCACTGGCTTCCAGCCGGTTTCAACAACCGGCGCAATAATGATGCCGTCAACGCCCTGAGCAATAAAACTGCGTACGGCTTTGATTTGATTTTCCTGCTTTTGTTGCGCATCGCTAAATTTCAATTCGATGCCTCTTGCTTGTGCCTGTGCCTTTACCGATTCACTGAAACTGGTGCGCCAACCACTTTCTGAGCCAACTTGGGAAAACCCTATGGTAGTGGCGGCGACCTTATTTATCATAAGTATTGATATAGATAATATAATAATACGAATATGCATTGTTGTTACCTTTGCTATGTTCGCGTTTTAACGCGTTAGTTTTAATTTATTGTTGGAAGTTATTAATTAGGATGACGATGGAAGGTTTAAAAAACGGTGTATCGTGGTTTGCCGGTATTCTTCACCTTTATTGACAATAATATTGGGAAAATGACCGTGATTTACTGCATCCGGATAGCCATGGGTTTCCAGGCACAGGGCGGCATGCTTGTTTAATGGTTTGCCATTAATGCCCGGCAACGAACCATCTAAAAAGTTACTACTGTAGAACTGAACTCCTAATTCGGTAGAGTAAATTTCCATGCTACGGCCCGATTTCGGATCAGTTAAACTCGCCATTTTCTGTAAAGACTTATCGTTGTCGCGATCAATCACAAAGTAGTGATCGTAACCATTTTCAAGCTGCTGAATATCCTCACCAATCGCCTTACCCTGGCTAAAATCAAATGCTGAGCCAGCCGTAGGCATGAGTTCACCGGTAGGTATTTGCTCCTGATCCAATGCTAATACGTTACTCGCTGGCAGTTGCAAGGTCTGCTCGAGCACATCGTCGACGTGGGTGCCGGCTATATTCCAATAGGCGTGATTGGTAAGACAAACGGGAGTGCTTTGATCGGCGATTGCCTTATACGATAAGATCAATTCATTATTATTGGTCAGGCGATATTCTAACTCGATATCAAGATTGCCAGGAAAGCCCTGATCTTTGTCGGCACTGGTTAAGCGAAACGTTACCGCTGCATCCTGGTCGCTCAACTGAGTCTCATATGCCCAGGTACGGGTACTGATGCCACCGGGCCCACCATGCAATTGGTTTTGGCCTTCATTAGCAGTAAGTTTATAGTCCTTTCCCTGATGTTGATACGACGCTTTAGCAATGCGATTCGCCACCCTGCCAGCGGTAACCCCGAAATAATATGGGTTATTTGCCCAGTCGCTAAGATTCTGATAATTCAATACAAAATCAATTTTTTGGGTAGAGTTATCAAAGCTTGCGGCCCAGATGCTTGCTCCTAAATCCGACAAGGTAACCGACAAGCCATGGCTATTGGTCAGTTTAATCAAATTTACAGGAGCTGTTAGCGCATCGTCACTCAATACTTGTTCACTAATTGACAGGTTTTTCATTTCTATATTTTTTATTCCAGGTTAGATCCAGCCACCATCAACAATAAAGTCCTGTGCTGTACAATGTTTACTATCTTCAGATGCCAGAAACAATGCCATTGCGGCAATGTCTTCTGGCATCACGTAATCCTTGATACATTGATTTTCTTCAATTTTCTTCATGGTATTTTCATTAATCCAGTGACTCAGCTGCCGTTCAGTCATGACCCAACCCGGAGTAATGGTGTTTATGCGAATTTTATCTTTGCCCAGGTCTTTGGCCAGGCCCCGGGTCAGGCCGACGACACCGGCCTTGGCGGCCGAATAGCCTGCTAACCCTTCGTGGCAGTCATGCCAGCACATGGATCCCATATTAATGATGGAACCGCCGCCTAGTTTTTGCATTTGCGGCTGTATTGCCTGAATCGCAAAAAAATAATGCCTTAGGTTGGTGTTAATACGCTCATCCCAATACTCGGGGGTAATTTCCTGGACATGATGACGAGTATCACTGGCAGCGTTATTCACTAAAATGCTAACTCCACCAAAATTTTCATCGATATCCTTGATCACTTGACGAAGCTTGCTGATGTCCAATAAATCCGCCTGGTAAAATTTTACCCTGGCATCCGGGAATTCCTGATTCAGCCTGTCCACCAATTTAGTCGATGGTTCAGCGAGAATGTCGATAAAGCAAACTCTGGCTCCCTGCTCCGCAAACGCTTCAACCAAACACGCGCCGATGCCAGTGCCGCCACCGGTAATCAATACGTTTTTGCCACTAAGGCTTGGGTAACGATTAGTTAATGCCATAACAAACCCGATAAATACTTAAAACGTTCATTATAAAACAGAAATCAATGATTTTTAATGCGAATGTGGAGGCACCTCAGCACCTCGGCATCCAACTAAAAAGTCAAAATCACAGCCTTCATCAGCTTGCAGTACCCTTTCCCGGAACAATTCCAGATATCCGCCACTGCGCACATTCAGTTGCTGCGACTCGAGGTGTTCTATCCGCCGCGCCAGTTCATCTTCGTTGATGTCGAGTCGCAATGTTCCCGCAAATGCGTCCAACTCAATGTAATCACCATCCCGGACCGCAGCTAACGGACCACAATCCATGGCTTCAGGTGCTACATGCAATACCACAGTACCAAATGCGGTTCCGCTCATTCGGGCATCGGAAATACGCACCATATCAGTAACGCCTTGTTTCAGTAATTTTGGCGGTAACCCCATATTGCCCACCTCGGCCATTCCCGGATAACCTTTCGGCCCGCAATTTTTTAACACCATGACACTCGAGGCACTGATGTCTAAATCCGGGTCATTTATGCGCTGTTTATAATGATCAAAACTCTCAAACACAACGGCTTTACCACGATGTTTGAGCAGGTGTGTACTTGCCGCCGAGGGCTTGATAACCGCCCCTCTCGGTGCCAGATTTCCGCGTAATATGCGAATACCACCATTGGCAAATATCGGGGTCTGAAAAGGCTTGATGACCGCATTATTGAAGCACTTGGCTGCTTTCACATTATCCCAGATAGTATGGCCATTAACGGTCATTGCATCGCCAGCCAATTGGTTATTTTCGGTTAACGTGCGCAACACGACAGGAAGCCCGCCGGCATAATAAAAATCTTCCATCAGATATTGTCCTGACGGCTGAAGATTCACTATCGTTGGTATGTCGTACCCATGACGCCAATCTTCCAGCGATAACGATACGCCGACCCGCCCAGCAATCGCCTTTAAATGAATGACCGCATTGGTGGAGCCACCGATCGCGGCAACCGTCTTAATTGCATTGATAAATGCATCTTTGCTCAGTATCTTCGACAGTTTTAAATCTTCACGCACCATCTCGACAATGCGCATGCCTGACATATGGGCGAGTACCCGGCGACGCGAATCAGGTGCAGGGATAGCGGCATTCTGTGGCAAACTGACCCCTAAACTTTCAACAATGCATGCCATTGTTGACGCTGTGCCCATGGTATTGCAGGTACCTGTTGAACGTGACATTGACGATTCGGCACTTAAGAACTCATCTAATGTGATGTTGCCCGCTTTGAAATCTTCATGGGTCTGCCACACTAAAGTACCTGAACCAACATCCTGCCCCTGGTGCTTACCGTTTAGCATCGGGCCACCGGTCACAACGATGGTCGGTAAGTTACAACTTGCAGCCCCCATCAGCAGAGCCGGGGTGGTCTTGTCACAACCTACTAACAGAACCACGCCATCGATCGGGTTGCCACGAATGGCTTCTTCCGTATCCATGGCTGCCAGGTTGCGAGTTAACATTGCACTTGGGCGCAGATTCGATTCACCATTGGAAAACACCGGAAATTCGACTGGAATACCACCAGCTTCGCGCACGCCGTTCTTCACTTTTTCGGCCAATTCACGTAAGTGGCCATTACAGGGCGTTAATTCTGACCAGGTGTTACAAATGCCAATAATCGGCTTGTTATCAAAATGATGATCAGGAATCCCTTGGTTTTTCATCCAGCTACGATACATAAAACCGTTTTTATCGTTGCTTCCAAACCAGCTCGCGGATCGCAATTTAAGCTTTTTACCTTCGCCACTCATGACTTTCTGCCACTAAAATCAATTAATACTACAATAACACTAGAGCAATATTCATTACAATAAATGAAAAAACTTAATTCATGCAGGCAGTAAAAATCGGATGCAAATAGGTCTTTGCAGAATCTAAGGATGGAAGCTCAATCGACGCGTTTTTGCAATCTGGCAGACATAACTTTATCAGCAAGGTTGCTGCTGGCTGACAGCAAGTTGAATGAATATCAATGGGCTTGCAGATGTCGCCAGAGCCATCTGGTTAATTGGCAACAGACTTACAGGCTCAGGCGATAATAATAGAAGGGGAATGGCTATGGTGATTGGCGCTTTTGAGTCACTCGGTGATAGCGATAACAGTACAGATAGATTTCTGAATTTATCGCTCCAGTGCCTCTTTTACCGATTGCTCCGATTCGTCAAGTAACACTAACATCTGCTGCTCAGCACCGTCAGCATCTTTATTGGCAATCGCTTGATAGATTGCCTTATGGCCAGGCAGCGCGTCAATGTATTCTTGTTCGGTCGAGCTACTTAGCTTAAAAATGCCAGCTAACGCGGTTTGTATGGTTTTGCCAAGCGAAATAACAAACTCATTGTTTGTCGCTTCCAGAATAGTCATATGAAATTCTAAATCGCTGGTAAACACGTCATCCGTACCTATCGAGGCTTTTTCCATTTTCTCATAAGCTTCGGCCAACTGAACTACCTGCTCTTGGGTCCGATTTTGCGCCGCCAGTTTTGCCGCTGCAGGTTCAAAGATTCCACGGATCGCAAACAGGGAGTGATAAAACTCTATCGAGGGTTCGGTCCTGAAAAACCATTCCAACACATCAGAATCAAACATATTCCAATGTTTTTTTTCTGTGATTCGGGTTCCCAGCTTCGGCCTGGATTCAATCAACCCTTTCGCAGTCAGGGTCTTGAACGCTTCGCGCAGAGCAGTACGCGACACTCCTAACTCTTCCCCTAAATTCGTTTCATTAGGAATATAGTCCCCTGGCCGGTACTCGCCGCCGACGATACGGGCACCCAGTTCGCCGGTGACCCATTTGTGAATGCTTATCGGACGGTTACTTTTGGTATTGGCCATAGTGCTCCTCGTTTAACATTGTTAGTTCCACCTGTTGCGAGGCGAAATACATTGTTACTACAATAACATTAATTAGTATTTAATTGTTTCATTAAATCACATTCCCGTAATTATTCTACTATTTTATCCCAATAAATCAGCACCTTTGCTTAATTTTTAAGCTTTTTTGTGAAAACCAAAACGGAATACTTTAAGGTACTAGTTTATTCGTGTTATCATACTACAAATAAAAAATAACATGATGATAAGGCTTGATATGAACTTACTCGAACAGCTCAAAAAGGTCACCGTAGTCGTGGCAGACAGTGGTGATGTAGACTCCATCAAACAGTTAAATCCTACGGATGCTACCACCAATCCATCGTTAATCTTACAGGCAGCAAAGTTGCCTCAATATCAACATTTAGTTAATGACGCTATCGATAAAGCCGGCAACGATATTGATGCGATTTGTGATCAACTTATCGTCAATTTCGGCTGTGAAATTTTAAAACACATTCCCGGTAGAATCTCTAGCGAAGTCGATGCCCGTTTATCATTCGATACTCAGGCCAGCATCGACAAAGGTCGAAAATTAATTGAATTGTACCAACAAGCCGGGGTTAGCAAAGACCGGGTATTGATCAAGCTGGCTTCAACCTGGCAAGGGATTAAAGCCGCTGAACAGCTGGAAAAAGAAGGGATTGCCTGTAATCTCACCTTGTTATTCAGCATGCCTCAGGCGATTGCTTGTGCCGAAGCGAATGTAACCCTGATATCTCCTTTCGTGGGTCGCATTTTAGATTGGTACCGTAATGCCGAAGGCCAGGATTTTATCGGTGCTGACGATCCTGGGGTGCAATCGGTCACTGCGATATACGACTATTACAAGGCCAATAACTACAACACGGTAGTGATGGGAGCCAGTTTCAGAAATATATCGGAAATTATCGAACTGGCTGGATGCGATTTATTAACCATCTCGCCTGCCCTCCTTAACGAACTGCAGGCAACAGAAGGTTCCCTGGTCACAAAATTATCGGCTGATCGCCCGACAACCGCACCTGCAGTCAAAGGAGAAAAATTAAGTCAGCAGCAATTTGACTGGCTCCTCAATGAAAGTGCCATGGCAACCGAAAAATTGTCGGAAGGTATTCGCAATTTCGCCAAAGACCAGCGCACACTCGAAAGCCTAGTTGCCAGCCTCTTAAAAGAAGCTGTTGCCTGCTAGCAATACATAAGGATAGAAGATGACTACCGCAAGAAAAAATCTCGCCAATGCGATCCGTGCGCTTAGCATGGATGCCGTACAGCAGGCAAATTCAGGCCATCCCGGCGCGCCAATGGGAATGGCTGATATTGCCGAGGTTCTCTGGAATGATTTCTTAAAACATAACCCGAACGATCCTGCCTGGCCTGACCGTGACCGGTTTGTGTTGAGTAACGGCCATGGCTCAATGCTGATTTACTCATTGTTGCACTTAAGTGGTTACGATTTACCGATAGAAGAACTGAAAAGATTTCGTCAGTTACATTCTAAAACGCCCGGCCACCCGGAATACGGCTATACCCCCGGAGTCGAAACCACAACCGGCCCATTAGGGGCGGGGATCGCTAATGCCGTGGGCATGGCCATCGCCGAACAAACCCTGGCCGCACACTTTAATCGTGACCAGTTCAACATTGTCGACCACTTCACCTATTGTTTTCTCGGTGACGGTTGTTTGATGGAAGGCATCTCCCATGAAGCATGCTCACTGGCAGGTACCCTGGGTTTAGGGAAACTGATCGCGTTTTGGGATGATAATGGTATTTCCATCGATGGACACGTCGAAGGTTGGTTTACCGATAACACCCCAGCTCGATTTAAAGCGTACCAATGGCACGTAATCGAACATGTTGATGGCCACAATCCTGAAGAAATTCGAGCTGCGATTGCACAGGCACAAACGGTTACGGATAAACCGACACTCATTTGTTGTAAAACCACCATCGGGTTTGGTTCACCAAATAAAGCCGGCAGCCATGATTGCCACGGAGCTCCTTTAGGTAAGGACGAAATTGCCGCCAGTCGTGAGTTTCTCAATTGGCCACATGCTCCATTTGAAGTCCCTGATGACGTTTACAAAGGCTGGGATGCCAGAGAACCTGGCGCTCGATCCCAGTCACAATGGCAGCACTTATTTCAGGAGTACCAGCAGCTCTATCCTGAACTAGGGGCAGAGTTTCAGCGCCGGGTCATTGAACGTGCCCTGCCAGATTCCTTTGCTGAAAAAGCGGACCTGTTTATCAATATATGTCAGCAACAGGGGCAACATATTGCCAGCCGCAAGGCATCACAAAATACCATCGAAGTATTTGCCTCCATGCTACCCGAGTTAATGGGAGGGTCGGCCGACCTGGCGGGCTCAAATTTAACCCTTTGGTCTGGTTCCAAGGGCATCAGTAAAGACGATGCTGACGGCAATTACGTATATTATGGTGTTCGTGAATTCGGGATGAGTGCGATCATGAACGGCATCTCCTTGCATGGTGGATTTATCCATTATGGTGCAACGTTTTTAATGTTTATGGAGTACGCCCGCAACGCCGTCAGAATGTCTGCGCTGATGGGTATTCAAAATATTTTTGTATACACTCATGACTCCATTGGCCAGGGTGAAGATGGACCTACCCACCAGCCCGTTGAACAACTGGCTAATTTAAGAATGACACCAAACCTGCATACCTGGCGACCTTGTGATACGGTAGAAACAGCTGTAGCCTGGAAAGCGGCAATTCAGCGCCAGGACGGCCCTTCGGCGTTAATTTTCAGTCGTCAGAATCTTGATCACCAGAGTCGCGATACCCAGCAAGTCGAAAATATCGCTAAAGGTGGTTACATCTTAACGGATTGCGATGGTGAACCAGAGATTATTCTGATTGCAACTGGTTCTGAAATGAGTGTCGCTAACCAGGCGGCGCAATTACTCAATGAAGCCGATCACAAAGTCCGGGTGGTTTCTATGCCCTGTACCAATGTATTCGATCAACAAAGCAAGTCGTACAAAGAGCATGTCCTGCCAAAACAGGTGAAAACCATTGTTGCCATTGAGGCTGCTCACGTCGACTACTGGCACAAATATGTCGGTAGTTATGGAAAAGTGATTGGTATGGCTCAATTTGGTGAATCAGCGCCTGGTGCTGACTTATTGAAACACTTCGGATTTACTACGGAGAATGTGATCAATACCGTCATTGACCTGAAACAACAGAATATGGCGTTATAATTCCTGCCTACTACCCTGACTCTGCCAAACCGGCAGGGTCAGGGTCAAACCTAGTGGTTAAGACAAAAAGTAATCGTTTTTAATCTGCAGGGTTTGTTCCACATCGACGACAAACATCCCCGCCGCCTGTGCCGCTTCTATACCTTTACGAGCATCTTCAAAGACGATACAGCGCCTTGGCTCTACTCCCATCAACTGGGCACATCGTAAAAAGGTGTCAGGCGATGGTTTCGGATTTTTCACCTGATCGGCACCAACCACATGATCAATCAGGCTGGCAAGGCCGCAAATATCGAGGATGGTTTTAGCTTCGTTTGTATAGGCGCCGGTTCCAACCGCCATAGGCCTGATATCTTTATTAGCCTTAGCAAAATTTGCTAGTGCGGTAGGCTTAACATAGTTGGCCATTGTTGCGCGAACGATCGACTCTTTAAAAGCATTCGCCTGTGTTAAATCCAATGCCAGGTCGAGCTTAAAATGATCGATCAGATACTCCAGTGTGCCGATGGTGGGAATGCCTGCCAACGAGCGCATTAATAGCGGATCAACGGGGATGCCATAATGCTCCAACGTCTTTGTCCAGGCATGCTGATGCAGGCGACCGCTATCAACCAGGGTACCATCCATATCAAAAATAATGGCGTCAAAATCGTCATACATAATCATAAGTATATGGTTCTTTAACATATTGCAAGAGTGTTTCTCTAGCCCTTTGGTATCAATATCAAATCAAAGCTAAATGCTCTTACCAATCACACACGCTGAGTGTAGAGTCACCGGCTACTTGGCTGACTAATCGGCTGCAACCATGATGCAATAAAAAAGCCGCCCATCGGCGGCTTATTTATTGATGTAGAGACTATAACCCTTGCGCGAGTCCATAGTAAGCTGCATTTTGTCGCAGTTCATTCTTAAATTGGCGAATGCGTGTATCCGCATCGATGACGGTCAACTCAACGCCGGCCATTTCGGCAAAATCAGCAATATTATCTACCGTCAATGCCTGGCTGTATGCAGTATGATGTGCACCACCGGCGTGAATCCAGGCCGCGGCTGCAACCGACAGGTTCGGGCGAGGTTCCCATAGCGCAGAGGCTACCGGTAAATTAGGCGTTTCGGCCGGAGGATTAACTGCATCGACTTCATTTACAATGATTCTGAAACGATTGCCCAGATCAATTGGCGACACGTTTATCGCCGCACCTGGCTTACCTTTAAATAGCAGTCGGGCGACATCACAGCGCATTCCAATGGTATGTAGATGGACATCTAGCTCAGGTTTGGCTGCCGCTATTGATGGACATACTTCCAGCATATGTGCACCAAGTGCCTGATCGGTGGCGCCGAAGTTGTAGGTGTAATCTTCCATGAAGGATGTGCCACCTTCCCGGCCCGCCGACATGACTTTCATAATGCGCACCATTGCCGACGTTTTCCAATCGCCTTCACCGCCATAGCCATAGCCTTTACTCATCAGGCGCTGCGTTGCCAGTCCTGGCAGTCCCGATAATCCGGTCAGGTTTTCAAAGCAGTTAGTAAATGCACCAAAGCCACCCGCAACCAAAAATCGCTCCATGCCCAATTCCAGGCGTGCTTCATTATTAAGCATCTTTAACTTATGGTCGTCACGGAACAGGTCATCAGCAACCGCATACTCTGTCGCATATAAATCGAGTTGAGCGCTGACTTCAGCATGAGTAACTGAATTTACCGCCTCGGACAATTCACCCAAACCGTGTGCGTGAACTTCGTAGCCAAATTGAATTTGCGCTGCGACTTTGTCTCCTTCGGTCACTGCAACCTGACGCATATTATCGCCAAAGCGCGCGACTTTCAGATTCTGACTCTCGTGCCAACCAGCAGCGGCTCGGCACCAGTCATCGATTTGCAGCTGCACATCCTGTTTTTGCCAGTGACCAACCACAACCTTGCGCTCTTTGCGCATGCGAGTACCGATGTAACCGAACTCTCGATCTCCGTGTGCACTTTGATGAGTGTTCATGTAATTCATGTTAATGTCAGCCCACGGCAAACCCGCATTAAACTGAGTATGTAAATGCATGAATGGTTTCTTTAATTCGTTTAATCCGGCTATCCACATTTTTGCCGGCGAAAAGGTATGCATCCACATAATCACACCAATACAATTCTCATCACGATTGGCTAGCTGGCAAACCGCATGGATTTCTTTGGGTGATTTAACCGTTGGTTGATAAACAATTTCCGCAGAAATTGTCGATGACTGGTTAAAACCGGCAACAATCTGTTGACTGTCTTTGGCTACTTCTTCAAGCACTTTAGGACCGTATAGGTCTTGAGAGCCAGTGATAAACCAAACTTGTTTAGGACCGAATACTTTCATAACGATTTCTCTCTCATAATTAGGTTACACGCCAGCCTTAACTAGCTTGTCCGTAATAGGCATTTTTGCCGTTTTTACGTAAATAATGTTTGTCCACCAGCCCTTGTTTAAGTGGTGAAATTGCTGGGTTTAAGGTTTTCGTCAAATAGGCCATCTTGGCGATTTCCTCGAGCAGAACGGCGTGGTAGACAGACTTGGCCGCGTCTTTTCCCCAGGTAAATGGCGCGTGACCGGCGACGATGACCATAGGTGACTCATTCGGGTCTCTGCCGGCGAAACAGTCGACAATCTGGGCACCGGTTTCTTCTTCGTAATCACCATTGATACGAGCGTCAGTCATCACCGGCGCGCAGGGTATCTCGCCAAAGACATAATCAGCCTGAGTAGTACCCAAACAAGGAATTGCCAGTTGTGCCTGGGCCCAGGCCGTCGCGTACGTCGAATGAGTGTGGGTAATACCACCAATATCCGACCATTGACGATAAAGGTAGGTGTGCGTTTTTGTATCCGAAGAAGGATTAAATTTGCCATCAACAACCTTATTTTCAAGATCGACGATGACAATATCTTCAGCTTTTAACGCCTCATAAGGCACACCACTGGGTTTTATGGCAACGACCGCCCGGTCACGATCAATTTGCGAGACATTACCAAAGGTATACGTCACCAGGTTACGGTGTTGTAATTCCATATTGGCCTCGTAAACCTCACGCTTAAGTTCAATAAAGCTCATCGGCTAACTCCTTCAACAAACAGGCCAAGCTCCTGATAGCGTTGATACAAGGTATCGTACTTATCCGCATTTTCTGGATTTGGGTGGTATGTTTTCGCAACACCAGACGCCATTACTTGCTGCGCTTTGGCGACACTTGGATGTTTAGCAGCAGCCGTAGCCGCATAAATAGCAGCACCTAAAGCGCAGCTTTGCTCACTCTCCAACACATCAATTGAACAATTCCAAACGTCTGCACAGGTTTGCATGATGTAATCCGACTTTTTCGAAATTCCGCCAATGGTGACTACCCGATCGATAGCAACCCCCTGCTGTTTGAAACGGTCAATGATCGCTCTGGCACCAAAAGCTGTGGCATCAACCAAAGCATGAAACACCTGCGGCGCATCACTGCCCATTTTCAGTCCGGTCAGCGCCATAGATACTTCCTGGTTAGCATCCGGCGTCCTGCGTCCATTAACCCAGTCAAGAGCGGTAATACCGGTGCCGCCGACAGGAATGCGTGCCGCGGCTTCACCAAGAGCAATCAGGGTTTGATTTTCCAACGCTTTAAGCAATTCAGCCTGTTGCGCCGCATCAATAACATCACAATTGTCGATATGACGTAGCGGCCAGCTAATCAGGTTTCTGAACCAGGCATACAGGTCTCCAAACGCTGACTGCCCGGCTTCCAATCCGATATATCCTGGCATCACCGAACCATCAACCTGACCACAAATACCTTTAATACAGTTATCGCCAATATCGTTATATTCTGCGACAGTAATATCACAGGTCGATGTGCCCATGACTTTGGTCAGCACGCCTGGTTTCACATTGGCTGCAACGGCGCCTGCGTGACAATCAAAAGCACTAAACGAAACCGCAATACCTTGCCTTAACCCTAGCTTTTCAGCCCATTGTGGGGTTAGCTCACCACATACCTGATCGGCGGTGTATGTTTGCGCAGGAAGACGATCTCGTAAGCCGTCCAATAACGGATCAATACTGGTGAAAAATTCGTTCGGAGGATAGCCACCCCAGCTTTCATGCCACATTACCTTGTGACCGGCAGCGCAACGACTTGCCCGGAACAAGTCTGGGTGTGTGGTATCGGTTAACAGCGCCGACATCCAGTCACAATGTTCGACCCAGAAGTGAGCTTTGTTTCGAACCGCCGGATCATTACGCAGCACATGCAAGGCTTTCGCCCAGAACCACTCCGATGAATAGATGCCACCTTCGTACTTTAAATAATTCTCATCCGAACGGTTGGCAGCATCGGTAATTTCCTTCGCTTCCTGAATCGCCGTATGATCTTTCCAAAGGACAAACATGGCATTAGGGTTGTGGGCAAATTCCTCAGTTAGTGCCAGTGCTACACCATCCTCATTTACCGCAATCGGTGTTGAGCCGGTGGTGTCAAATCCAATCGCAATCACATCCTGCGCGGCATTTTCAGGTGCCACCTGCCACAGTTTGGCAACCGCGTTAATTAAACTATCAATGTAATCAAGCGGGTGCTGACGAAATTGGTCTTTGCCTGGATCACAATACAAACCCTGATTCCATCGCGGATATAATTCAACACTGGTCGCCACTTCTTCGCCAGTTTCAGGATTGACTAACAATGCCCTGACCGAATCAGAGCCATAATCAATACCCAGAACATAACAAGCCATATAAATACCTTATTGCTTTTTTTGTAATACCTATATTGCTTAGAAACTCATTCTAAAAAACAATCATACTACAATAATACTATAGAATATGTGTTATTGTAGTATGAATAGAAATTGAATTCGACTATTTTTTCTTACTGGTTCAGCGTGTTCATTTTTAAGCGACTGGAGTGTTAAGAATGTCGCGAAGAGATTTTTATTATCTTTAATAAAATCATATAGATGGAGTTGAAAGAAGTAGCAAAAACCATTGTTACCAGGTGGAACGGAATGTGCTGAGACGGTAAGGAAACATTAGGCTGAGGGGCAAAGGTTTGACTTTCTTAGCCAGGTAAAGAGTAGCCATTACGGCGAAACCGAATACCAGGCATAAGAGAGGTGTTTGCATCGCTTCGAGAATCACGACAAGCGGCGATAACCACCTTTGCATGGTTTATGCTTGCGGCTTGTGACGGAATTTTTCTTCCGGCAAACCTGTTACACCATGGATGGAGTACACCAACAGGTCACCATTTTGTGGCTCTGCCTGCAACTTGTCTTTACCAAGGCCTTGCCGGGCCGAGCTGATGATAAGCCAGTCGAAGTTGGGACCACCGATGGCAACACAGGTAGGGTTTTGTACCGGCAAATCAACCACAGTGCTAACCTTGCCATTGGGAAAATAACGAACCACTTTGGCAGCGCCCCAATGCGCGCACCATACACCACCTTGGGCATCAACCGCAGCACCGTCCGGAACCGCACCTGGTGCTGTTGTCGCGAAGGTTTTTTTATTACCAAGCTTTGCCGTTTGCGGTTCAAAATCATACTGGTATATGACTCGACCTGGCGAGTCCGAATGATACATAGTCATGCCGTCAGGACTCCAGCACAGGCTATTTGATATGTGTAATCCAGGCACTTTTTTATGAATACCTACACTATCGACCATATATAAGGCCCCACCTGCAGTCTGTTGATGCTCGGATTCGACCATAGTGCCCGCCCAGAACCGGCCCTGACGATCAACACGCCCGTCGTTAAATCGATTGGCGGCTAGCTCAATTTCGGGTTGGTGTAACCATTGCAGGTTCTGGCTAGATAAATCATACCAGGCGATCCCCTTTGCAAACGCAATGATCAGCCGCTCATCATTGTCTGTAAAAGCGAAACTTCCGACCCGGTCCGGCATGGTAAAATGATTTAATTTATTGCTACTAACGCAATAACTAAACAACAACGAACGCTGAATATCCGTCCACCAGATTGACTGACTATTCTCGTGCCATTGCACGCCTTCACCCAATTGGTTCGCCGCATCTACGGTAAATAGTAATTTGCCAACTGAAATATCTTCCATTCATTACAACCTTTTGATGCCGCGCGGTTCAGTTAAAAAAAAAAGGTGCTATATCAGCACCTTTTTGCAACTAAATTATGCGGTAATTTAGAACGAATATCTAGCTCCAAGCGCAAATGTGCGTGAGTAGATAGCGTTGCCGAAATTAAACAGGTTATCGTTGCCTTCACCATAATAATTACGGTAAACATCATCCAGTATGTTTGTCGCATCAAACGTCAACACCAGGTTCTCTGTCGCATCAAAGCTAAACTGAAAATCCAGGCTTTGCTCTGGTCGGCTCCAAAACTGTAGTGGGTTTGCAAAAAACGAAGCTTCATTGCCCTGGAAGAATTCTTCACGCCAGACGTAGGAAAGGCGCACATCGAATTGTTCTTTTTCATAGATACCGACAACACTGTATGACGAATCCGATACACCAGACATTTTTGACTTAACAACCGCCGCGACCGAACCATCTTCGTTAAAGTCTGACGTTGTCTGTTTCGAATCCAGCTCGGTGTAACTTGCTTGCAGGCCAAGACCGTCTAAAGCACCGGGTAAGTTGGTTGGAAAATACAAGAATCCAACTTCGATACCTGACAGTTCGCCATCTGACGCATTAACCGGAGCACCTAGGATATAATCCCGTTCAACCTCGTCATCACCGACACGACGAACGACTTTTGAACCACCAATGACCAATCCGTCAATGTCGCGTTTAAACAATGCACCATAGAGCGAACTCCCTTCAGCAAAGTACCATTCCAATGATAAATCATAATTTTTTGAATGGGTTGGCTGCAAATCTGGGTTTCCACCAGTACCGGTACCGTATGATACACCGTCTGTCAGCGGATCTTGCCAGAACTGTAGTGCGTTTAACTGGCCAAACTCCGGCATCCGCAGGGTTTCGGTATATGCCGCACGAGCGACTAAATCATCAGTAACATTCCAGCTCATCACAAAGCTTGGCAGTACTTCGCTTGCACCTCCGCTTGCTGTGTCATAGTTACCCGCCAGATCCCAAAACTGCATATCCTGGCTGTAGTCGACATAACGCACACCGATTTCACCACTAATGCTTTCACCCAGCGCATATTGAGCCGTAGCGTAAAGCGCATAAGAGGTTTCTTCGATATCAAAGGTTGTTTGCGTAGCGTCTCGTTCGTAGCCATACACCTGACGAACCGCATCGGCATTGTTGATCAGATACAGGCCATTCGCAGTGATATAGTTGTCGAAGACATCGGCTCGACCATCCATATAATCATTGACCTGATAGATGAAGCCGCTACCGTCGCCTGAAGCGCCGGCATCAGCCAGTGCCTGCGCCATGTCAGCAAGCGGCATCACCGATGTAGCACTTTGCTCACGAGTATAACTTTCTGCGCCGCGCTTTTCGTATTTAGCACCAAATTTAACGGTATCAATAAAGCCATTACGCAAGACCCAATCCGCATCAACCGTAAAGGTTAGTGCGTCTCCATCATTGCCACCACCATTGTCATAAACGGTACCGCTGTTCCAGTTTGCAGCCTCAGACATATCCGATTCATCAATACTGGTTGCCGGATCATCCCAGAAAGAGATGCCTGGCATGCCATTATTGTCATTAAAATCAACATCCAGACCGTAAGCTTTACGGTCAAAACGCATGGCAAAGAATTCCGTTTCAAAATCACTTTGCTGGTATAAGATTTCCGACTTAACGGTTAAATCATCCGTCGCTGACCAGTTTGCACCGAATGCAAATAAATAACTGTCAGTTTTTCCGGTTGAGCCATCGCCGCTCTGAAAACCATTAGGCGCGTAGACCTGGCGTTCTTTTACGACATTAGTTCCTTCGAAAACCAGTGGTGTGTCAATCTGCAAATTACCGTGATTACCATCTTCCTCAAAAGTATTGGTAAACCACATGGTTGTTTGCTGCTCATTGCGATAGCCGGTATAGAAGGCCTCAGCCAATAGTTCCAGGTCATCTCTCGGTGCCCACTGCAATGACACATTAAACGCTGGTCGCTCGCGTTTTGCTTCGTATACCCGACCGAACACCGCATCCCGCGCCAATAGATATTCAATGTCATCACCATCGACGGATAATGTGGAGCCAGCGGCACTGGGCAAGCCATTAGTTAAACCAGGCTGCCAATAAGATAGCGCGCTGCCGAAATTCATGATCTTGTATGGCTGGTGATCCGAAGGTGGATTGGCCGTAAAGAACGGGAATGCCGCGCCTGCGACTAAATCATCATCGCGGTAGTTGGTTTGTACGTAGGATACGTTAAACAGCGCCCCTACTTCGCCAAGATCCGTATCCCAACGATTGCTAGCCAACATACTGATGTTTGGATCTAATTCTTCCGACTGGTCAGCATAAATGCCACGGCCGGCCAGCACGACTTTTGAACCATCGAAATTAAACGGGCGATGGGTTTCAATATTAATGGAACCTGCAATACCGCGCTCTACCTGTGAAGCAGAGCGTGTTTTATAGACAGTGACGGTTGATAATAAACTTGCTGGGATATCCTGCAAAGCGACCGCCCGCCCTGCTCCGGTGAAGACATCGCGGCCGTTGACTGTGGTATGTACATCATTCAAACCACGAATCGATACCGTGCTGACCTCGCCACCACCGCGTCCGGTAACCTGCACACCTGTCACCCGTTGCAAAGCTTCAACAACGTTGTTGTCTGGAAATTTACCGATATCTTCGGCAACGATGGAATCAACGATCTGCGTGTTAAAACGCTTCATGTTCATCGCTTTATTCAAACTACCGCGAATACCGGTGACTTCGATAATTTCTATTTGATCGGCTTCGTTATTATCGTTGACAGCGTCTTCGGCTGCTATTACTTGTTGCGCCGACAGCGCCAATGAGGCAACGACTGCGCTATTAATTAAGTTACGCTTGAACATAACCTATTCTCCTGAAATTTGTCTCTGATAAGCGCCTGGCTTATCCATAAAAATATATATACTGGCAACTCAGGAGCGGTTTACACCGCTCCATTGCTCGCTATTGCGCGTCTTTAACGAGATAAAGCTGCTGAACTAATTCAGCGCTAATCGATTCGCTATATATTTTCAGTTCATCCATTGCCCCATTAAACGGCACATCCCAGTGGTTGACGCCAACACCAAAGTAAGTCGTTTGTCCACTGCCAAAAACGTTCGGATAATTCTCACCGCTATATCGTACTTCACCATCGATGTATAAAGTCACGGTGCCATTATCTACGGTAAACGCAATGTGAGACCATTCATTTAACGGTATCTGTCCACCTGGATCCGCATCATACCAGGCCGTGCCCGACCATAAGCGGGTAATATTGTCTTCTCCCCAGGCCGGTACAAAGCTCACCCAACTCGACGTGTTAGCGGCTCCGAAAAATGCTGTGCTAAAACCGGTAAATGCATCGGGACGCAGCCAGAAAGCGACCGAGTACTGGTGAGTGGTAATTAAATTATCCGGCAAGCGCACGCCGTTCGTACCATCGAGCTTAACCGCCTGACCAACAACGCCATCGACGTAATCAACCGTTCCGCTCAGTACATCAATGAAGTTACCGGTAGGCTTTCCTTCACCGTATGCTTCGCCAACGGAAATCAAATCACCATCAAAATTAAACTCTGCCGGGGCTTTCGATTTTACCGTGACTTCAAACGTCTTGGTATCGATCACACCCTGGAAGTTAATCGTTGCGGTCAGGGTTACCGTTGCATCTGGCGATGTTGGCCCCGGCTGGGTAACAACAGCCATGCCATTAACGGTATCAATGACTTTCGGATTGTCTGATGACCAGCTAATGCCTGACACAAACGGACCAACACGTGGCAACGCAAAACTATCTCGAATCGCCGAGGTATCTCCCAAAGTCAGGCCATCTTTCACATAAGCGGCAAACTGAGCCGGATCGGTTAAGTTGTTGATCGCCGCGGCATTAATATCCAAAGAGCTTAATGCGTAATCATAAACAATAAATTCATCGATCAGACCTTTATAGGGAAGATCCCACCCATAGTTTACGCCGAGTGCAAAATCGCCACCCTGGCCACTAAACATTTCTGGACGAGGCATTGTACCTGCTGATTGACCATCAAGATACAGGGTCATGATGCCATCAGCATAGGTAATTGCCACGTGTGTCCATTGATTTAATGGCGTCGCCGAAGCGGTCGCAATCTGGTTCCAGTCATCCGACGCTTCGGTTAAATAACGACTCCAGACGGTAAAGTTAGGATTGAACCAGACACTACCAGGGATGACGCTGATCCATTGATCGAAGTTATCCGCCGGGGACATGAACAACGCCGGCGTGTGAGTCGGTATTTCGCTTGGGTTAATCCAGAACGACACCGTATATCCCGCAGAAGTGATCAACTCGTCTGGTAAGCGGACGCCGGTATTGCCATCAAAATTAAATGCGTTATCCGCATAGCCTTGAGCGTAGGATTGCGCCCCCATACCAAGGTTCAGCAGGTTGTTATCGGTGGTAACGGCATCCGCTAAATTACCAAGCGAGTCCGTTAAAGAATCATTAAAGGTATAGTGAGCAATGGCGTTCTTAAATGCCGGTCGGGCTCTTAATGTTACCGTAAACGCTTTCTCAATCGATTCACCATTTAACGTCACAATCGCCGTCAGGCTAATCGTTTGATCGCCACGGTCAGGGGTTGGGATAAAGATAGAACCATCATTAGAGATGTAGTACTCATCACTGCTTTGCCAACTAATGCTGGCATGGTGTTTACCGACAGTCGGTAAGCGATACCCTTCATCGGCAATGGTTAATTCCGATTTAATGTCCAGGCTGTCAAAGGTCGCCCGTAATGCTGACTGAGTAGCACTGATCGGGTCTACGAAACTTCCCCATACGGAAGCCCCTTCAGACGATAATGCGGAAAAGGTCGGTACCAGTTTCGCATTGGCATCATCCCACTGCCATTTTAAAACGCCAACATAGGTTCCAGACTCAAGCTCAAGCTTAATATTCTCCGGATCCAACATGTACCATACACCGGTTTCACTTCCGGTGACCGTCATATTGGTATTCAGTGCAATATTGCCGGAACGGATAGCACTGGTATTGCTATCGACGCCATGGTTGATAAATTTGTAATAACCAAAAGCCTGATCTTTCGCAACGACATTATCTCCATCCAAAGGCACATAACGTTGCGGAGAGCTCACTAACCAGCCATCGGTGTTAACAAACATCTCGTGCACCCGAACCTCATGGGCTTCAGGGATGGCAGGATATTTAGTTGATGTCGCAGGAAAACGAGTATGGGTCACCAGTAAGTGACGTCCGCTGTCTTCATCATAGTAAGCGGAATTGTGACCAGGAGACTGATAACCCCAGGCTTGTGCGTCTTCGCCAAGTTCCTGAGTATATTCAAATCCCCCTAATAATTTTGCCCCAACTACCAGGCCATCATTCAATGTCGAAATATCGACACCAGCTGGGTCTAAATAAGGACCTTGGGGTGACTTAGCCCGGGCAATACGAATATTATAGCCATCGTTTGCAGCAAAACCGGCAACCGACCACATCAGGTAATAATAGTCACTTTCAGGGCTGTACATGACAAATGCCCCTTCCATTGCCCTGAAATCACCACCGACCAGGCGTGTGCCATAACCTTGTCCGGTTTCTGGTTTGCCGGTTTCTTCATCCATGGCTAAAACATAAATACCGCCTGAGTAGGAGCCGTAAACCATCCATAACTGGCCGTCTTTATCATAAAATGCAGCAGGATCGATGGCGTTGGGATCGATGGCAGGATTGTAAGTCATCTGCTCATTATCGAGAGGGAAATCTGAAAATTCGCTTTCATTTCGATAACCGGACCGTAAAAATACACCTTTATCTGTGTATGGGCCTTCAATATTATCGGCCTCTGCTAGCCCTAAATAGGAACGATTCCAGCATACTTCATCATATTCTGGGGTATCCGGGTTATCCTGAGCGCAGTGATTGTAGTAAAACCAGAATTTCCCGTTCGGCGCCTGAATCACATTGGCCGCCCAATTGCCGGTGAAACCATCTGTCCAGGCGATACCTTCAGAAATTTCGGACGAATAGGTATTAAAAAGTGGGCTTTCATCGACCAAATGATTGGCAGACAATGAAGATATATATTCCCAACTTAACAGATCAGCAGATTTCGCCGCCGCCAGATGGGAACCAAAAATATAATAGGTGTCCTCAACTTTGAGTACCGATGGATCATGAACCGCGATATTCTCAAAATTCACTCCACCTGTATCTGGATTTAACTGCACACTTGAACTGAGTTCAGGCATTGCTGCAGTTAGTTGGACTTCCGGCGCCTTAACGGTTTCGCCGACCTTACTACCACCATCACCACAGCCGGTTACGGCCATGACACCGATGACAGCGAAAGCTATTCTGCTTATTCTCATACTCCCCTCGCTTTCTTGTATCATTATTTAGGTTTTTATTAATCAATTTTTTATTATGTTTAACTGATTGATCTTTTGGTAATATAATACTACAAGGATGTATCGTAATATAATACTACAAATGAAACAAGAGAAAATAAAAGGCCTGCCAACAAGCGACTCTAACCGCAGGTTTCATTAGCCAGTTAACGACAGGATTGTTGGATGAATTCCCCCAGATTATCCTGCCGTTTGACATACGCCATTCCCTTTTCGCACCTGTTATTTATTGAGCAACAACACTCTGTGCGCAATCCAGCCCTCGCCATCTTCAAGCCTGCAGAAAATGTTCAAATATCATGTAGAGAACTATACTCACTCCCCAAACCCTGAATATGATTAGCGCTGGGTGAAAAAATCTTCGGCGCTAGATCACTACGACGTTGGCTCTGCAATGAGTCGTAGATTTCGTACACCTGATAACGGGGAGATAAACGATGTTAAACAATAAAGTTGCCATTGTTACCGGTAGCTGCGGTGGCATTGGCCGGGCCATTGTGAAAACGCTTGTGGCCGAAGGGGCAAAAGTGATAGCGGCAGATTTAAATCAACAGCAAGTTGAAGCGTTGCAATCCAGTTATAACGGCGAGGTCAAAGGGGTTGCGGTTGACGTGACCAACTATGCGGATCAGGAGCGGATGATCCAATCGGCCATTGATGAGTTTGGAACCGTCGATATTGTCATTAATAATGCCGGTATCGGTTCAGCGAAACCGCTCATTGACCACGACCCCGAAACCGACTTTGATGCGGTAACCAATGTCAATCAACGTGGCGTTTATTATGGCATTGTCGCGGCGGGAAAAACCTTTAAACGACTGAATAAAGGGGGAGTGATCATCAATACCGCGTCGGTATATGGACAAATGGCATCCGAAATGACCTTCATTTATAACGTCAGCAAAGCTGCCGTGGATATGATGACCAAATGTGCGGCGTTAGAATTCGCGCCCCTGGGTGTACGAGTCGTTGCGGTGGCCCCTGGCCGTGTCGACACACCGCTATTGAGAAAGTATGAAGAGTTAGGGCTTTGGGAACATATTCGCAAAGAGCAAATGCGTAACGACTTTACCCAACCAGAGGAAATTGCCAGCGTCTTTGCGTTTTTAGCGTCGGATCAGGCAAATTGCATCAATGGCACTACCATCGCCGCTGATGATGGATTTTTAAGCTTTAAATACCCGTTACTCTCTAATTAAGCAGTCATGATAATACCAAGCACATTAAATTATTGCTCACTCAGTGAGAATTTAAAGGCGTTTAGACAAGGCTTTGATTGCAGAGAATGGTCGTTCCCCAGTCAAAATTAGCGCAAAATCAGTAACGCAGGATAAACGCCTTTAAAACTCACCCGTAGGGAGTTTACCAGAGGTCCATTTACGACCCTATATTTCATTAATATAGAATGACTATATCTATGAAATCTATGTTGTAAATGAACCTCTGCCCTAACTCTGAGTTGTGCACAAACTTAATGTGATTGGTATAAGGCCTGGCTGCAGGCTGTGCTTTGATACGGGCCTTTGGATTTATCAGATGGAGTAGCGATAGATTGACTCACCATCGGTACTTCTTGCAGTACCGCATTAATTCTCAGTTTTCAACAAATCTGGTGAAATCTCTTAGGACATAAAAAAACCGAAAACCCTTGTTAATAATAGGATTTTCGGCTCTTTTCGGTTCGCTTAGAACCTTGTGATGGTGCGGATGGAGGGACTTGAACCCTCACGCCCTTTCGAGCACAACGACCTCAACGTTGCCTGTCTACCAATTCCAGCACATCCGCGAAATTTTTATTAGTTTGGAACGTCTGACTCGTTGTTGTCGTCGCTCGCTGGAACGTCTGTAGGCTCGATTGACTGAGTTTGCTCAGCGCCCTGTCCCAGGTTATTCCATTCTTCACCCTGCTTGGTCTTGTGAGCAGTCAGGTTGCCCAGAAACAGGCTAATGACAAAAAATAATGTTGCCAGAATCGCTGTTGTTTTGGTCATGAAGTTGCCTGAACCACTGGAACCAAAAATAGTAGCTGATGAACCGGCACCAAATGATGCGCCCATGTCAGCACCTTTACCCTGTTGGATCAAAATGAAACCAATCAGGATAAGAGCAACAATTAAGTAAACAACGATTAATAACTCGTACATGAATGAATCCTTTATTCTGCCAGGCAGATTTTCTTAAACTCTTCTACTTTCAAACTCGCACCGCCAATCAGGCCACCGTCGATATCTGGCTGGGCGAACAACTCCTGGTAATTACCAGCGTTGACGCTACCACCGTACAATATCGCGACGTTATCAGCTGCCTGTGTGTCCGTGGCAGCGATGTGTTCACGGATAAAGCGATGTGTTTGCTGAGCCATCTCAGCGGACGCTGTTTTTCCGGTTCCTATGGCCCATACTGGCTCATAGGCAAAAACAACGCCTGATAATTCGTTACTATTCAACGTAGCAAGTACAGGATTTAACTGCTCAGATAACACCTTCTCGGTATCGCCCTGCTCTCGTTCCTGCTCGCTTTCGCCGATACAAACAATTGGTGTCAAACCTTGATCTAACGCCGCTTTGGTTTTGCTGGCAACAAGCTCGGAGCTCTCCGCATACATGCTGCGACGCTCTGAATGACCAACAATCACGTATTGTACCGATAAATCTTTCAGCATTAAAGCTGAAACTTCACCTGTATAAGCACCGCTTTGATGCTCACTCAGATTCTGACCACCGATTGCGACACCAGGGTTTTGATTCGCCTGGGTTAACGCCCCAAGATAAGGTGCCGGTGGACAAATGACAACCTGCTGTTCTGTGCGAATGTTAATGGCATTTAATGCGGCAGTCATTGCGTTAACTAACGACAAGTCCCCATTCATTTTCCAGTTCGCGGCAACAATGGTTTTTCTATTCATAATTGCTTCCCTTATCAAGTGGCGAGATATTAACGAACCTGAAAACAAGATACAAGCGAATAAATCACTTCCTGGTTTATTTGCTTAAAAGACAAACAATTTATTAACAGAATTCGTTTTTAATCCAGTACGCGAAGTTAAACTTCGCGTACTTTGTCGGCAATACTCTCAGCAAGGGTTCGCACTTCATGTTGATCCGGACCTTCAACCATGACCCGAACCAAAGGTTCAGTTCCGGATTTGCGCAATAACACGCGACCACGACCAGCAAGCTCCTGCTCAACCACTTTTACCTGCTGCTGCACTGCTGCATCGGATAAAGGATCACTGCCTTCAACAAAACGTACATTGACAAGCACCTGAGGAAGCTTTTGCATGCCTTGGCGCAAGGTAAATAAATTCTTGCCGGATTCCTGAATCGCCTGCAATACATTCAGTGCTGCGACGATGCCGTCACCGGTGGACGTGCAGTTTAAGTTAATAATGTGCCCTGAATTCTCTGCGCCAAGTTGCCAGTCGTTGGCTTTGAGTTTTTCCATCACATAACGATCACCGACTTTGGCGCGTTCAAATGGAATGTCCAACTGCTCGAGTGCCAGCTCAAGGCCCATGTTACTCATCAGGGTACCAACAACACCGCCGGTTAATTCGCCACGCTGTTGTGCCGCGCGGGCAATCACAAAAATGAGCTCATCACCGTCAACGACATTACCCAGATGATCAACCATCATCAAGCGATCACCGTCACCGTCTAAGGCAATTCCCAAATCGGCACTTTGTTCAACCACTAAGCGGCTGATATTGGCCATCGACGTAGCACCGCACTCATCATTGATATTGGTACCATTTGGCGTCGTCGCATATTCAATAACCGTTGCACCCAGCTCTCTGAATACGTTTGGTGCAATGTGATACGTTGCACCATTGGCACAGTCGACCACGACTTTCAGCCCTTGCAGTGATAAGGCGGACGGGAAATTGCTTTTACAGAACTCGATGTAGCGTCCGGCAGCGTCATTAATGCGAACCGCTTTACCCAATTTTGCGGATTCGACACAATCAAGTGGTTCATCAATCATTTTTTCGATGGCAAGTTCAATGTCATCCGGCAGTTTTTCACCATCATTAGAGAAAAATTTAATACCATTGTCATAGTAAGGGTTATGAGAGGCGCTGATCACAATGCCAGCTTCTGCACGAAAGGTTTTGGTCAGGTAAGCAACCGCAGGTGTTGGCATTGGCCCCATCAGGCCGATATCAATGCCGGCTGCACTGAAACCCGCTTCAAGCGCAGACTCAAGCATGTAACCGGAAATTCGTGTGTCTTTTCCAATCATCACTTTTTTGGTGCCACTGGTCGCTAATACCTTACCGGCGGCCCAACCCAGCTTCATCACAAACTCTGGCGAAATTGGCGCCTTGCCAACCAGGCCACGTACCCCATCGGTACCAAAATACTTTCTAGAACTCACTTAACGAATCTCCTTATGAGTTGCATTTAATACGTTGATCGCATCCGCCGTTTCTTTCACATCATGAACACGAATAATGGATGCGCCATTCATTGCGGCTATCACTGCCGCTGAAAGGCTTCCGGGCAGACGTTCGTCTACCGGACGGTTTAATAAGTTACCAATCATCGATTTACGGGATATACCGGCTAACAACGGCAGGCCTAAATCCAGCAATTCGGCCTGATTGGCAAGCAGTTGATAATTTTGCTGTAGCGTTTTGCCAAAACCGTAACCAGGATCGAGAATGATATTGTCTCGCTTAATCCCCGCCTGCTCGCACACCTGCACACGTTCAATAAAAAACTGTTTAACGTCATTGACGACATCTTCATACTGCGGGTTTTCCTGCATGGTTCTTGGCATCCCCTGCATGTGCATCAAACAAACCGGTAATTGAGTTTTTGCTGCCACTTCAATGCATCCCGGGTTTTGTAGTGCCCTGACATCGTTAATGATATCTGCCCCGGCATCAACGGCGGCAAACATGACCCCAGCTTTGCTGGTATCAATCGACAGCAAAATATCGAAGCGTTTCTTAATGGCTTCGATTACCGGGACAACGCGCTCAAGCTCATCCTGCAACGAAACTTCTGCGGCACCGGGGCGTGTCGATTCACCACCAATATCAAGAATACTGGCACCATCTTTGATCATTTGTTCGGCCTGGTTAACGGCTATGTCGACATTGGTAAATCTACCGCCATCGGAAAACGAATCCGGGGTCACATTTAAAATGCCCATGATCTTAGGGGTGGTTAAATCGAGAATTTGATTGTTAATGGAAAATTGTGTGACTGTCATGTCCGATTTGTTGTTATTTGGATTTGCGGGTCTCGCCACTGCGGGCGCTTATAGCAATTTTAAGTGTATCCTGGCGATAGATAAAGGCCAGATAACAAATATTAAAAAAAAAGCCCCCGCAATCGCGAGGGCTTTAATGAAAATCACCTTAATTTGCTGGATTTTCTTCCGGCTTGTTGACATCAACGGTGGCATTCGCTGAACCACTTGGTGGTTTGCCAGACGTGCTCTCATCGCCATAACCTTTCGGTTCACGAACCGGAACACGCGCCATCAGATCATCAATCTGTCCCGCATCAATGGTTTCGTACTTCATCAACGCATCTTTCATCGAATGCAGGATATCCATATTATTTTTCAGGATATCTTCGGCACGTTTGTAGTTACGCTCGATAAATGCACGCACTTCTTCGTCAATATCTTTCGCTGTGTCATCGGACATATGCTTGGATTTAGCAGCGGTACGCCCCAGGAATACTTCGCCTTCTTCATCGGCATAGAGCATGGGTCCCATTTTCTCAGACAGGCCCCACTGAGTTACCATCTTACGAGCAATTTCGGTCGCTCGCTCGATATCATTTGAAGCACCAGTGGACACTTTTTCGGCACCATAAATGATTTCTTCGGCAATTCGACCACCATACAAGCTGGAGATCATACTTTCCAGATGCATTTTCGAGTGACTAACACGATCCTGTTCCGGTAGGTACATGGTTACCCCTAATGCGCGACCACGAGGGATAATACTGACTTTATAAACCGGATCATGCTCAGGCACCATACGCCCCACAATCGCGTGACCCGCTTCATGATAGGCAGTCATTTCTTTTTCCGCCTCGCTCATCACCATCGAACGACGCTCGGCACCCATCATGATCTTATCTTTGGCTTTGTCGAACTCAGCCATAGATACTAAGCGGCGACTGGTGCGAGCAGCGAATAGCGCAGCTTCATTGACCAGGTTAGCCAAATCGGCACCGGAGAAACCCGGCGTACCGCGGGCAATCACGGCTGCATCTACGTCATCACCCAAAGGCACTTTACGCATATGCACTTTTAGAATCTGTTCACGACCACGAATATCCGGTAAGCCTACGGTTACCTGACGGTCAAAACGACCCGGACGTAATAAAGCAGGATCCAATACGTCTGGACGGTTAGTAGCAGCGATAACAATAACGCCTTCGTTACCTTCGAAACCATCCATTTCAACCAGCATCTGGTTCAAGGTTTGCTCACGCTCATCGTGACCACCGCCAAGACCGGCACCACGTTGACGACCAACCGCATCGATCTCATCGATAAAGATGATACAAGGCGCTGATTTCTTCGCCTGGTCGAACATATCACGCACCCGTGATGCACCGACACCGACGAACATTTCGACGAAGTCAGAACCGGAAATACTGAAAAATGGTACTTTGGCTTCACCGGCAATGGCTTTTGCCAATAAGGTTTTACCCGTACCTGGCTGACCCACCATTAACACGCCCGATGGAATACGACCACCGAGTTTCTGGAATTTTGACGGGTCACGTAAGTAATCGACCAGCTCTGCAACTTCTTCTTTGGCTTCATCACAACCAGCAACATCCGCGAACGTAGTCTTGATTTGATCATCACTTAACAAACGCGCTTTGCTCTTACCGAAGGACATGGCGCCTTTACCGCCACCGCCTTGCATCTGACGCATGAAGAAAATCCAGATACCCACCAGCAGTAACATCGGGAACCAGTTAATAAAAATACTGGCAAGCAGGCTAGGTTCTTCTGGCGGTACGCCTTCTACTTTTACATTATGGCTGATCAGGTCGTCCAAAAGCCCATCGTCATACTGGGTTGGGATTAATGTCGTAAACGTATCACCGGAACGCTTGGTACCGGTAATCACGCCATTGCTTTCAATTTTAACGTCGCGAACCTGACCTTGGGTGACTTCATTGATAAAGGTAGTGTAATCAAGTTTACTGTCAGTTCCGTTACTTGGCGTAAAGCTCTGGAATACAGACATTAACACGATGGCTATCACTAACCACAGAATTAGGTTTTTTACCATATCGCTCAATTTGATGGCCTCTCAGACAATTAGGATGAATAAAATACAGGGCGATGTAACTAATAGTTAACTGTACTACAATTTGTATCCGGTAGCTACTATATAGACTTCCCGGGATCGGGCTCGGGAAGAGTCAGGCTTGCGGGTTTTGACACTGGTAAATGCCTGCCGGACGTCTTTCACAAATTGATCAAAGCCTTCACCCTGAAATACTTTGACCACAAAACTACCATTTCGTTTCAATACCTGGTTACACATATCGAGTGCCAGCTCCACCAGATACATGCTACGCGCCTGGTCCGTCGCCTCATTGCCACTGAAGTTTGGCGCCATATCGGACATAACGGTATCTACGTTTCGGCCATCAATTCGGTTTAGCAATGCATCAAGCACCGCATCCTCGCGAAAATCGCCTTGCAGGAAATCAACACCAACTAACGGATCCATTGGCAGGATGTCACACGCTACCACCTGGCCCGCGTCACCAACGACTTTTGCCGCGTATTCAGACCAGCCACCAGGTGCTGCACCGAGATCGACCACCGTCATTCCCGGCTTGATTAACTTATCTTTCTGGTTAATCTCTTCGATTTTAAATACGGCACGTGAACGCAGCCCCAGCTTCTGGGCCTTTTTCACGTATTCGTCGTCAAAGTGTTCCTGCATCCAGCGATTGGAACTGGAGGATAATTTTCCTTTCTTAATCTTACTCATTTAAATGCATAGATAAATTAGTATTACTGACAAGATGGCGTTAAAATATAGGGAATTCAAGTAACCATCATGAAATTTTTTAATGAATCTAAATAAAAAACAAATTCAATACCTTAAAGGTCTGGCTCATTCGCTAAAACCTGTGGTGTTATTAGGCAGCAATGGCCTGACTGAAGCAGTAATCGCAGAAATCGACTACGCGCTTAATCACCATGAACTGATTAAGGTAAAAATCCCCACCGACGACAGAGAAGTTAAGCAGCTGATCATTGACGCCATCGTCCGTGAAACCGAAGCGACTAAAGTGCAAACCATTGGTAAAACTCTGGTTCTGTATCGCCAATCGGAAGAGAAGAAAATCGCGATTCCAAAAATGTAAAAGCACACAGAATTCGAGATTCAGGGCTCAAGTCTCAGAATGCTGAGACCTGGCCCAGACCTTTACCAAAGTACTTCATCTTCTCTTTCTTAATTTGGGGCCAGCGCCCTATCCCTGAACCACCATCATCTAATGCCGGTTAAAATCGCCTCGAGTAGGCAAAAAAGATGTCGATACGACTGGATTCATCCGTCAAGGGACTGTCGGCATAGGTATCGGCAAACCAGGTTTTTTCAATACCAATTCGAGTCATACCACCCCACAACACCGGTGTGAAAAAACTCAGGCCCAGGGTTGGATTAAGTGCCGACTTGGCTTGATAAAAAGGACGGTTGACCGTTGCTTCATTGGCTCTGACGCCATAGTAATAGTCCACCATGTTTTCACTCACATAACTAACACCGACGTTAGGTTCGAAGAAAAACGGCCCGTAATTCATCACCCGGCCAAATGTAGCAGACACCTCGTAACCATTTGACCGCCCAAGCACATCAAACATTGCCTGGGTATCAAGTCGCCAGTCATTTTTTTGCCATCTGACCCCGACGCCCGCATCCATGGAAAACTTTCTGGTTTCCATGCCTTCGAAGATAAAACTGTCATTGTCATCAAAACCAGCAAAACGCGGGGCAAGCTTGAGCGACACTTCAATAGCATCGGTTTCGAAGACATCGTAGCTGGCAAACGGCCCATAAATAGTAAACGATTCGCCGCGATAACCAATAACGGGGATCGGGATAAAGCGACGATCATAACCTTTATAAAGTTCGTTATTCAGGCTTAGTCCGAGTCCGTAAATAAAGCCATAAGGTTCGACTTTGGCACGATTATCGCCGCGGCCACGATTGCCATCATCGGCAGAGACCGAAGGCAGTATTAGCAAGCAAAAAAGAAAGATGGAAAAAACAAAGGGTTTCATGGATAGCGCAACTGTCCTGTCATTAATAGTATGGTTGAAATACGAAACCTTAATAACTCTGGTTCATCTTAAACAGGATTCAGTGGTGCTAGCAAAAAAAAGGCGCCAACAGGCGCCCTTTTCCAATCACAATATGATTACTTGTGCTCTACGGCCAGGATCTCATATTCAACAACACCGCCTGGCGTTTTAACTTCGACTTCCGAGTCTACCTCTTTACCAATTAAGGCACGGGCAATCGGTGAGTTGACGCTAATCCGGTTTTGTTTAATATCGGCTTCATCATCGCCTACGATTTGGTAAGCGACCTCTTCGTCAGTATCGATATTAAGCAAAGTCACGGTTACCCCAAAGATTACTTTGTGGTTATTTGGGATCTTAGTGATATCGATAATCTGGGCGTTACCTAATTTACCTTCAATCTCCTGGATACGGCCTTCACAAAAACCCTGTTCTTCACGGGCTGCGTGATATTCGGCATTCTCTTTAAGATCACCATGTTCGCGCGCTTCAGCAATCGCCGCGACGATTTCCGGGCGACGTACTGATTTTAAATAATTTAACTCGTCACGAAGCTTATCGGCTCCGTGAATCGTCATCGGAAACGTGTTCATTATTGACACCTTTTATGTAATTCTTGGATAGACGTTACCTTGTTACGGTCGTCTGCAGAATGAGCCATACAAGCAGCAAACGCAGCGTTTAACGTCGTAGTATAATTAACTTTATAACGTAATGCACCGCCACGAAGCTGTTTCGAATCTTCAATCGCCTTGCGACCTTCAGTGGTGTTAATAATGTAGCTGTACTCGCCATTCTTGATTCTATCAAGAATGTGCGGACGACCTTCATGTACTTTGTTGACCAGGCGAACCGGAACGTCCGCTTCACCAAGAACCACAGCAGTACCATGAGTTGCGTCAAGTTTGTAACCTAATTCAATTAACTGTTTGGCAAGTTCTACAACACGAGTCTTGTCACTGTCACGAACAGAAATTAACGCACGACCTGTTTTCGGAACCGTTACACCAGCACCAAGGTTGGCTTTTGCATACGCTTCTTCAAAGGTATCACCAACACCCATTACTTCACCAGTAGAGCGCATTTCCGGACCAACCAGTGGGTCAACACCGTGGAACTTGTTGAATGGAATCACAACTTCTTTCACTGAGAAGAAAGGAGGAATCGTTTCTTTGGTAACGCCCTGCTCGTCTAATGTCTTGCCTGACATGATACGAGCGGCGATTTTCGCTAAAGGAACGCCGGTAGCTTTAGAAACGAATGGCACAGTACGCGCAGCACGTGGGTTAACTTCGATTAGGTAAACCTTGTTATCTTTAACCGCAAACTGAGTATTCATCAGGCCGATTACGCCTAGCTCAAAGGCAAGTTTAGTTACCTGCTCGCGCATAACATCCTGAATTTCCTGACTCAGGCTGTACGCCGGTAATGAACAGGCAGAGTCACCCGAGTGAACACCCGCTTGTTCGATATGCTGCATGATGCCGCCGATAACGACGTTCTTACCGTCACACATGGCATCGATATCCACTTCGATGGCATCGTCAAGGAAACGGTCAAGCAGTACTGGCGCTTCGTTGGATACGCTTACCGCGTCATTCATATAACGACGCAGATCTTGCTCGTCATAAACGATTTCCATGGCACGACCACCGAGTACGTAAGATGGACGAACAACCATTGGGAAACCGATATCATTAGCTTTTGCTACCGCTTCTTCTAACGAGGTTACCGTCGCATTTTCCGGTTGTAGCAAATCAAGACGGTCAACCGCCTGCTGGAAACGCTCACGGTCTTCAGCACGGTCGATAGCATCTGGAGACGTACCGATAATTGGTACACCAGCCGCTTCAAGCGCTCGGGCTAGTTTCAGAGGTGTCTGACCGCCGTACTGAACGATAACGCCCTTAGGCTTTTCAACACGAACAATCTCTAATACGTCTTCAAACGTTACTGGTTCGAAGTACAGGCGATCTGAGGTGTCGTAGTCGGTAGATACGGTTTCTGGGTTACAGTTAACCATAATGGTTTCGTAACCATCTTCACGAAGTGCTAATGCTGCGTGTACACAACAGTAATCGAATTCGATACCCTGGCCGATACGGTTAGGACCACCACCTAAAATGATGATTTTGTCTTTATCTGACGGGTTAGCTTCACACTCTTCATCGTACGTTGAGTACATGTAAGCTGTATCAGAGCTAAATTCTGCCGCACAGGTATCAACACGCTTGTATACCGGGAAGATTTCCGCATTGTGACGCTTCTTACGGATTTCTGCTTCAGAAACACCGATTAGCTCAGCAAGGCGAATATCTGAGAAACCTTTACGCTTCAATAGGCGCAGGTATTCGTCGTTAAGAGCAGTCATGCCGCCATCAACAACTTTTTGCTCGTGCAACACGATGTCTTCAATCTGTACCAGGAACCAACGGTCGATTTTTGTAGCTTTAAATACATCTTCAACGCTAAGACCTAAACGGAAGGCATCAGCGATGTACCAGATACGCTCTGCACCGGCTTCCTGAAGCTCGTGCATGATCTTAGTTTTCGCACCCGGCTTAGTCACATCAACGATTGGATCAAAACCATGAGCGCCTACCTCAAGACCACGAAGTGCCTTTTGCATAGATTCTTGCTGGTTACGACCAATCGCCATTACCTCACCAACAGATTTCATCTGGGTAGTAAGACGGTCCTCAGCACCAACGAATTTCTCGAAGTTAAAGCGTGGGATCTTAGTCACAACGTAATCGATAGATGGTTCGAATGATGCTGGAGTTGCACCGCCGGTGATATCGTTACTTAATTCGTCAAGGGTGTAACCGATAGCAAGCTTGGCGGCAACTTTCGCAATTGGGAAACCTGTCGCTTTCGAAGCCAATGCTGAAGAGCGAGATACACGAGGGTTCATCTCGATGATAACCATACGGCCATCTTTCGGGTTAACACCAAACTGTACGTTAGAACCACCGGTTTCAACACCGATTTCACGCAGTACCGCAAGAGAAGCATTACGCATTAACTGATATTCTTTATCTGTTAGCGTTTGCGCTGGAGCAACAGTGATTGAGTCACCAGTGTGAATACCCATAGGGTCAAAGTTTTCAATTGAACAGATGATGATACAGTTGTCGTTTTTGTCACGAACCACTTCCATCTCGTATTCTTTCCAACCGATAAGCGATTCATCAATAAGTAGCTCGTTAGTCGGTGATAAATCTAAACCACGAGTACAGATTGTTTCGAATTCTTCTTGGTTGTATGCGATACCGCCACCAGTACCACCCATAGTAAACGATGGGCGAATAATACAAGGGAAACCGATACGCTTGGCTGTTTCTTTCGCTTCTTCCATCGAGTGAACGATTTCAGCACGTGGACATTCTAACCCAATGTTTTTCATTGCCTGGTCGAAACGTTCACGGTTTTCAGCTTTATCAATTGCGTCAGCCGTTGCACCAATCATCTCAACATCAAACTCTTCAAGTACGCCGTTTGATTCAAGTTCTAGTGCACAGTTCAATGCAGTCTGACCACCCATGGTAGGTAGTATTGCATCCGGACGCTCTTTTTCGATAATACGACGAACCACTTCCCAGTGAATTGGCTCGATGTAAGTTGCATCGGCCATGTTCGGGTCGGTCATGATGGTCGCTGGGTTAGAGTTAACAAGAATAACTCGATAACCTTCTTCTTTCAGCGCTTTACAAGCCTGAGCTCCCGAATAGTCGAATTCACAGGCTTGACCAATAACAATTGGACCTGCCCCTAAAATAAGAATACTTTTTATGTCAGTACGTTTTGGCATGTTTCTACTCTATCTATTCAGTTAGCTGGCGCTTATTTGGCTTTGTATTCGTTAATTAATTCGATGAAGTGATCGAACAATGGTGCCGCATCATGTGGACCTGGGCTTGCTTCAGGGTGACCCTGGAAGCTAAATGCCGGTTTGTCAGTGCGGTGGATACCCTGCAATGAACCATCGAATAATGACTTGTGAGTCGCTTCAAGGTTTGCAGGTAATGTATCTTCATCTACGGCGAAACCGTGGTTTTGCGAAGTGATCATAACCACGTCGCGGCCCATGTCTTTAACCGGGTGGTTAGCACCATGGTGACCAAATTTCATTTTTACTGTGTTGGCGCCTGAAGCCAGGCCTAAAAGCTGGTGACCAAGACAGATACCGAAAACCGGAATGTCGGTTTCCAGGAAAGATTTAATGGCAGAGATGGCATAATCACACGGCTCTGGGTCGCCCGGGCCATTGGAAAGGAAGATACCATCTGGATTCATCGCTAATACTTCAGAGGCTGGTGTCTGTGCCGGTACTACGGTTAGCTTACAACCGCGGTCAGCTAGCATGCGCAGGATGTTACGTTTGGCGCCAAAGTCATAAGCAACGACATGATGTGGAAACTCTTCAGGGCTCACATGGCCTTTACCAAGCTGCCAGCTTCCCTCAGACCAGGTGTATTGCTCTTTGGTGGAAACCACTTTCGCCAGATCCATGCCTTTCAGGCCAGGGAAATCATTGGCTAAGGTTTGCGCTTTTTCTGTATCAAGGTCGCTACCGGCCATAATACAGCCATTCTGTGCACCTTTCTCGCGAAGAATTCGGGTCAGTTTGCGAGTATCGATATCGGCGATACCTAAAATATTATTGGCAACCAGGTATTCGGATAAGGTTTGTTCATTACGGAAATTGCTTGCCAGTAATGGCAAATCACGGATCACCAAACCCTTGGCCCAGACATCGGCAGACTCTGCGTCTTCTGAATTGGTACCGGTGTTGCCGATATGCGGATAAGTCAAAGTGACTATTTGTTCAGCGTAGGATGGATCAGTAAGAATTTCTTGATAGCCTGTCATCGCCGTATTAAATACAACCTCGCCAACGGCTGCCCCAGTTGCACCAATTGCAGTGCCCTTAAAAATAGTGCCGTCTTCCAGCACCAAGATGGCAGATTTAGTCAATTTAACCTCCATAGTGAAGAAATAGTCTATAACTGCTAAATATTGAGCTTTCCCAAGCAAATCTAACAATTATTGAGCGGATTTAATGCCAAAAGCTAATTTTTGGCAAATTCCGCGCATTTTACGCGTTACAGAGTAATCCGTCTATAACAAATTAAAACTAATTAACGGTTTCAGGTTAAAAACTTAACCAAACCGTCAAAAACTACAATTATCTATTTCAATCCAAGTACATCTTGCATGTCATAAAAACCATTTTTTGCTGAGCTCAACCAACGTGCAGCACGCATTGCTCCTAATGCGAACGTCATCCGCGACGTTGCCTTGTGAGAGATTTCCAGACGTTCTCCCAAATCTGCAAAAAATGCCGTATGCTCGCCTACGATGTCGCCAGCTCGCACGGTTGCAAAGCCTATGGTATCGGCTTTTCGTTCGTCACTGATACCTTCTCGTCCATATACCGCACACTCATTTAAATCACGACCCAGGGTATCGGCAATCACCTGCCCCATTTTCACTGCAGTGCCTGACGGGGCGTCCTTCTTGAAGCGATGATGAGCCTCAAAAATTTCTATATCAGTATAGTCGCCAATCGCCTGAGCGGTAATTTGCAATAACTTAAACAACAGATTGACACCAACGCTGGTATTGGGTGCTAATACCAACGGAATTTTTTTACCGTAATCACGAATTCGCTGCTCTTCATCGGCGTCAAATCCTGTGGTGCCAATCAATAAGGCTTTGTGATGAGTAGCACACCAATCAAGGTGAGTTAATGTCGCACCAGGTGCGGTAAAATCAATGAAAACATCTGCCGCCGACAATTCGTCCATTGAGGCGGTAATTGGTGCCCCTACTTTACCCATGCCACACAACTCACCGGCATCAACGCCTACCAGGGTAGAGTTTTGACGAACGGAACCGCCCACCAGAATAATATCGTCTGCTTCAATGGCAGCTTTTAGCAGGTTTTGCCCCATGCGACCGGAACAACCCAAAATAGCGACTTTTATTGTCATTGATGATCCTTCAAATATATTGGCGATAAGCTGCAAGGCTCAAGCGACAGGTCACTTTGCGAATGAATCGAATCATTAGCGCCTTTACTTCAGCTTATGTCACCGCAAGTTATCTTGTTATACCAATCACATTAAGTTTGTGCACAACTCAGAGTTAGGGCAGAGGTTCAGTTACAACATAGATTTCATTGATATAGTCATTCTATATTAATGAAATCTAGGGTCGTAAATGGGCCTCTGATAAACTCCCTACGGGTGAGTTTTAAAGGCGTTTATCCTGCGTTACTGATTTTGACAATGGAACGACCATTCTCTGCAATCAAAGCCTTGTCTAAACGCCTTTAAATTCTCACTGAGTGAGCAATAATTTAATGTGATTGGTATTATTTCTAATTCTTTACGTTTCAGCCAAAAGAAAGCCGGGATAACCCGGCTTACTCAATTATAAAATATCTAACAGTTCCACATCGAACACCAGGGTTGCATATGGAGGGATCGCGCCTTGTGAACCGCGCTCGCCATAGGCCAGGTGATAAGGTACGTGCAGACGCCATTTAGAACCAACAGGCATCATTTGTAGGGCTTCCGTCCAACCGGCAATAACACCGTTAACCGGGAATTCAGCTGGCTGACCGCGATCGTATGAACTGTCGAACACTTTACCGTCCGGGAAAGTACCGTGGTAGTGAGTGCGTACCGTGCTAGATGCAGTTGGCTTGTCACCATTACCTTCAACAAGGATTTCATACTGAAGACCTGATTCTGTCACTGTGATGTCGTCACGCTTGGCGTTTTCAGCAAGGTATGCTTCGCCGGCAGCAGCCGCTTCTTTTGCTGCTGCAGCTTCTTGCTCTTGCAATTTCTTAGAAACAACAGTGAAAGCTTCCTGTAGAGCTTCCTGGCTAACCGCACTTGCAGCTCCAGCCAATGCGTCGGCAATACCAGCCTGCACTGCTGCTACATCAAATTCTTTAAATGGGTTGTTACGCAACTGATCGCCTAACTGACGACCGACACCGTAACTAACACGTTGCTCAATAGACTCAAATTTATTTTCTGACATGATAGCTTCTTCTGTAAAAAATTCGCCGGCAAGCTTAGCATATCCAAATTCAAGTCTACAGACCTTTTGCCAAAGAAATCTGGCAAAAGGTCTGTGTTGCTGTGTTGAATTATTTCAGAAAGTTGAGTTTTCTATTGCGATTTTTTCGGAGTGGGAATTTTAGGTTTTGGGCATTGCGGACGTGTTGTCGCAGCCGCATACATAGGCTCAGACTTTTCCAGGTGTTTACTCAAATTATTGATGCGGGTTTGATTGGATGGATGCGTAGACAACCATTCAGGTGGCTCGCCACCGCCGGCTTTTGCCATATTGCGCCATAATGCCACGGAAGCACTCGGATCGAATCCGGATTTCGCCATCAGCTCCTGACCGATAATATCGGCTTCAGTTTCATGGGTGCGGCCATAGGGCATTAAAATACCATATTGAACACCAATCCCCATACCCGCCAGGATTAACGCTTTATTATCCACATCACTTAGCGCCAGGCCAGTACCCGCAACTGCGAGACCAACTTTACTGATTTGATCAGAACTTAACCGTTCATTCGAGTGCTGGGCAATGACGTGCCCGACTTCATGACCAACGATAGCCGCTAATTGCCCGGCATTTTCCGTCACCTCTAAAATCCCGGTATATACGCCGATTTTACCACCCGGTAAGGCAAACGCATTGACCATGTCCGAGTCAAAAACCACCACTTCCCAGCTTCCCTGATGAACGCTGGAATCGACATTTACGGTGATCGCATCGGCAACACACTGGACAAATTTATTGACCGCCACATCCTGGGAAATGGTTTCCTGCTTTTTCATCTCGTCAAAAGAGCGTGCGCCCATTTGATTCAGTTCATCCGGTGAATGCATAAGTAGCTGTGTGCGTCCCGTTGGTGACGTGCTGCACGCGGCCAGCATGGCCGACACAAGTATTGGTATAAGAAGGCGATATTTATTATCAGATAACATGCCAGTGATTGTCCTTTCTGCCCAGTGTTGTTGTTAACCCATTGTAAAACCCTGTCCGGCATTCGCCAAGTGATAATTAACACCGGTGCGGCAAAGCGAGTCAGCTATTCATGAAAACAGTTGGATATGCTACCGATGAGCAGCAAATTCGTTTATTACTAATACCAACACTATAATCAAAGGGTAGCCGGTGATTTATGGCGGAATTGTAATATTTGCCTATACTAGAACACCCAACATTGAACTTTGCTTTAATTACATGGAGTTAACTCCGGGCAAGGGAGTTTCGGGTAGGCAGGGGCAGACTGACCCGAACCGCTCACCATGGATAAAGGAATAACAATATGCTGACACCTCAACATATCGATCATATCGTACTCAATGCTCAGAAATCTCCTGAGGAAATGCTTAATTTTTATTGTCAGGTCCTGGGCTGTGTTGTCGAACGCCAGGAACCAGAGTTTCACTTAACCCAGCTGCGAGCCGGCTTTTCCATCATCGACCTGTTAACCGGACCCAATGATCAAACTCAACTCAACGGTAAATCTGCAAACCAACGTGGCTGCAACAATGTCGATCACTTCTGCCTGACCGTAAACGAAACGATTGATGATGACTTACTCACCTGGTTTGCCGATCATGGTATTGAATGTTCCGATATTCACGACAATTATGGCGCCCAGGGTTTTGGCGAGTCGGTTTACATTAAGGACCCCCTTGGCAATACCATCGAAATCAAAACCATGAAGCCTGCTCCCCTGTAAGATTTCCCTGATTACATTTGGTATTAGCGCTCAAGCATCGCACCATTCCTATCTGCCAGGCATTGCTTTATAATGCCGGCAATTTTTTAAGCCCATATTCAGGAATAGTGCATTGATCACCACAGCGAATATCACCATGCAATTTGGTGCTAAACCTCTTTTCGAAAACATCTCAGTTAAATTTGGCGGCGGTAACCGCTACGGACTGATTGGCGCCAATGGTTGCGGTAAATCCACCTTTATGAAAATCCTTGGTAGCGATTTAGAACCAAGCGGCGGCAACGTTTCGGTCGATGTTAACGAACGCGTTGGTAAACTTCGTCAGGACCAGTTCGCGTTTGAAACCTACTCGGTTATTGATACGGTGATCATGGGACACACCGAACTTTGGGCAATCAAAGAAGAGCGTGATCGTATCTACTCTTTACCAGAGATGAGTGAAGAAGATGGTATGAAAGTTGCCGATCTGGAAACCCAGTTCGCCGAAATGGATGGTTATACTGCCGAGAGCCGCGCCGGTGAATTATTAATGGGCGTTGGCATCCCAATTGACCAGCATTTTGGCCCAATGAGCGAAATTGCACCGGGCTGGAAACTGCGGGTGCTGTTGGCACAGGCGCTGTTTTCCGATCCTGACATCCTGCTACTTGATGAGCCGACCAACAACCTGGATATTCACACGATTCAATGGCTTGAAGACGTTCTTAATGAACGCAATTCAACCATGATTATTATTTCCCATGACCGTCACTTCTTAAATAGTGTCTGTACCCATATGGCTGACCTGGATTACGGTGAGTTACGCATCTACCCGGGTAATTACGATGAATACATGCTGGCTGCCACTCAGGCTCGAGCGCGTTTAATGGCGGATAACGCTAAGAAAAAAGCCCAGATTGCCGAACTTCAGGAATTCGTTCGTCGCTTCTCGGCTAATGCATCAAAGGCCAAGCAAGCCACATCCCGTGCTAAGCAAATCGATAAAATACAACTGGATGATGTAAAAGCATCATCTCGTGTGAACCCGTTTATTCGCTTTGAACAGGAAAAGAAACTATTCCGCAACGCCATCGAGATCGAAAACCTGAGTAAGGCATTTGATGACAAGACAATTTTTAGCAACGTTAACTTGATGGCCGAAGTTGGCGAAAAGATTGCGGTTATCGGTGAAAATGGTATTGGTAAAACCACGTTTTTGCGCACCTTGATGAATGAATTGCAACCTGAGAGCGGTGAAGTGAAATGGTCAGAAAATGCCAATATCGCCTATTACGCCCAGGATCATGCGGATCAATTCGAACAGGATATGACCCTGTTTGACTGGATGAGCCAGTGGAAAAAACCCGAGGACGATGAGCAGGTAGTACGAGGCTTTCTCGGACGTTTACTGTTCTCCCAGGACGATATTAAAAAGTCTGTAAAGGTGTTGTCTGGTGGTGAGCAAGGGCGCATGCTGTTCGGCAAAATGATGATGCAGCATCCAAATATCCTGGTACTCGATGAACCGACAAACCACATGGATATGGAGTCGATTGAATCTCTCAATATTGCTTTGGAAAAGTATGAAGGCACACTGATTTTCGTCAGTCATGACCGTGAGTTTGTCTCGTCGTTAGCGACTCGGATCATTGAATTGAAAGGTGATCATTATGTCGATTTTGCCGGCGGCTATGAAGAGTACTTAGCCAGCCAGGCTGGTTAGTTTACGGGTTAACCTAAAGCCACAAAGGGAGTCTTCGGACTCCTTTTTTATTGGCTGATTTCAGGCTTTGATAAATTTAATGGGCGACCGCTCACAACGCAATAACGCTCTACATTTCAGGCTATTAGATTGTGTAAAGGTCATTGTGATTTTAACAAACTTAATTGCTTTGAATTTAACGCTTGTCAATTTAATAACAATGGGAGTAAGCTGAAACCAAGTTCGAAAAACGATTAAGGTGGTTAATGAGCGAAAACAAAACCCAGTTAACAGACCTTAATCCCGATACCTTTATCGCTGCTATCGAACACCCGGTGAAACGCCAGGACAGCGAGCAACTGTTGCAACTTTTTAGCAGCATCACCAAACAAAAACCTCAACTTTGGGGAACTTCCATAATTGGCTTCGGTCAATATCATTACCGCTATGAATCAGGACGTGAAGGAGACTTTTTACGAACCGGCTTTGCGCCGCGAAAACAAAATATCGCCATATACATTATGCCGGGATTTGCACCGTACCAGCCGTTATTGAATAAATTAGGCAAGCACAAAATCGGCAAATCCTGCTTGTACATTAACAAGCTCGCAGACATCGATATGACGATACTGACACGACTTATTGAAACAGCTTACTTGGATATGAACGAAAAATATCCTATATAAAACAATAGGTTTTAAAATTTACTTAACAACAAGGACCCCTACTCTCAATAATTTAAAATTTTTATCAATTTAAGCTTGTAACGATAAACTTTCGTCCCCATGCTTATTATGAAGACTCGAAAAAAGGAGAGCTGTATGAAAATAAATATTTCAGGCCATCACGTAGAAGTAACCGAGGCTATCGCCGATGTCATCCACAGCAAGTACGCTAAAGTAGCGAATCATTTCCCCGACTTAATGTCTCTCGATATCATCCTGAAAGTGGAGAAAAATATCCAAAAAATCGAAGTCACCACATTGTATGAAAATGTCAAAGTTTCTGTTTCCGCCGTTGCCGATGATTTATATAAAGCCATTGGCGACTCGGTTAAAAAGTTAGAGTCGGCGTTAAAACACCGAAAAGGCATCATAAAAGCCAATCTCTATGATAAATATCAGGTGCCAGAGCAAGAACTGGTAGCCCCAACTACCTAACTGGTTGCATACAAAAAAAGAGCATCATAATTGATGCTCTTTTTTCTGGTTCAGGTATTATTCACCGTCGTCGACATATTCCCCTGGCTTGCGCCGCATAACTGGTAAATCACCGATATCCTCAGCTTCATGAAAAATACGCTTTTTCGGCTTAGCCTTGGCTTTACCCGCTTTTTTCTGCACCGGTTTATCGCTGCGTCCCTGAGGTTTTGCTTTGCGTGTCGCTTTTGGTGTTAACCCTTTAAAGTTGGCCTGCAGTCCATTGATCACGCTAAATTCAATTTGTTGCTGTAAAAATGCCTGAATATTGAGATAGCTTTGCCAGTCTTTCGGGCCAATAAATGAAATTGCATCACCCTTTTCACCTGCCCGACCGGTGCGACCGATACGATGCACGTACTCTTCAGGATGTTTGGGTAAATCAAAATTAATGACATGCGATACATTGACCAAATCCAGGCCCCTGGAAGCGAGATCCGTCGTCACCAGAATTTTCGCCTGGCCTTTGCCAAACTGTTCCATAATTCGGTTACGCTCAGATTGCTTCAAGTCGCCACTTAACGCCAGTGAGCTTATCCCCTGCTCCTGCAGGAAGCTTGCCAGTCGTTCGGTATCCGCACGGGTCGCGGTAAAAATAATCATTTGCTGAAACGATTCATTACTCAACAGATGATTAAGCAAGGCTTCTTTGTGATCGAGATGGTCACTCAAAATAAAGCGTTGCTGGATATCCTTGTGCTCAGAGGTAATTTCTCCAACTGCAATTCGCTTCGGCTTATTCAGTAAATCCAACGCAAAATCTTCAACCTGCTGGTGATCCATGGTGGCCGAAAACATCAAAGTCTGACGCTTGCGATGGTCCGCAGCCTGATGAATACGTTTAAGCTGATCGGCAAAGCCTAAATCCAGCATACGATCCGCTTCATCAAGTATGAGTAGCTCTAATCCATGTAAGTAAAAATGACCTTGATCCAGGTGATCAGCAAGTCGGCCCGGAGTAGCAACAATGATATGCGGATCCCGGGATAGCACTTTTACCTGATCATTGAAATTTTCACCGCCAAGTATCAACACAGACTTGAACTGGGTACCGGCGCTTACCAGACGCAACTGCCCAAATACCTGTTTTGCCAATTCTCTGGTCGGGGTCAAAATTACCACCCGCGGATCACGCTTTGCCAACGCCCTCTGGCGAATCAAACGATGTAATGCCGGCAACAAAAATGCCAGGGTTTTGCCGGAGCCGGTTTTTGAAGACGCAATCAGGTCATGACCTGCCATCGCGGCCGGGATCGCCTGTTGTTGAATGTCTGATGCCTTTTCAAAACCCAGGTGGTCTATGGCTTTAACGAGTCGGTTATCCAGATTAAATTGATCAAATTGCAAAAATCTATGCTCCTTCGGGCATGGTCATCAATAGCGCTAACATTCGCTATTGGTAAAAAACGCACGCCATTCATAGAATAGATGAGCGGTGCGTTATTTTATACCAATTACACTAAGTTTGTGCACAACTCAGAGTTAGGGCAGAGGTTCAGTTGCAACATAGATTTCATTGATATAGTCATTCTATATTAATGAAATATAGGGCCGTAAATGGACCTCTGATAAACTCCCTACGGGTGAGTTTTAAAGGCTTTTATACGGCATTACTGATTTTGACAATGGAGCGACCATTCTCTGCAATCAAAGCCTTGCCTAAAAGCCTTTAAATTCTCACTGAGTGAGCAATAATTTAATGTAATTGGTATTAATAAGACTTAGTTACAGTGTAGTCGCTTATTGCTGAGCTCGAGCATCAATAAAGGCGATGGCTTTTTCGATCCGAGACACAACCTGCGCGGGTGCAAGTAACGCCAATGTCACGTCCAGTGAAGGCGAATTACCACCACCAGTAGCCGCTACTCGTAATGGCATACCCACTTTACCCATACCGACTTCAAGCTCATCTGCGGTACCATTAATTGCTGCCTGGATATTCTCAGGTGTCCACTCGGAAATTGCTGCCAATTTGGTTTTTACCAGCTTAAGCGGCTCTTTCGCGACGCCACGCAGATGCTTTTTCGCTGCCTTTTCGTCAAACTCCTGGTATTCCTCATAAAAATAACGGCTGATTTGCGCCATTTCTTTTAAGGTTTTTACCCGATCGGCCTGAACCTTAACAACTTCTGACAATGCCGGACCGTTATCAGTATTAATGCCCTGCTCGTCCATGTGCCATTGCAGGTGACTGGCAACATACTCAGGGTCCAATGACTTCATGTAATGCTGGTTTACCCAGATTAGTTTTTCCGTATTAAAGGCTGAAGGCGCACGGTTACAACCGGATAAATCAAACAGCTCGATCATTTCGTCGCGTGAGAAAATTTCCTGGTCGCCATGAGACCAACCCAAACGCACTAAATAGTTAAGCAAGGCTTCTGGCAGGTAACCGTCATCACGGTACTGCATTACGCCAACCGCGCCATGACGTTTCGACAAACGCTTGCCATCATCGCCGAGAATCATCGGAATATGGGCGTACTTAGGTAATGGTGCTCCAAGGGCCTTCAGGATATTGATTTGACGAGGCGTATTGTTAACGTGATCGTCACCGCGGATAACATGGGTGATTTTCATATCCCAGTCATCGACAACAACTGTCAGGTTGTAAGTTGGAGAGCCATCCGAACGGGCAATGATCAAATCGTCCAGTTCTTTGTTGGAAATTTCAATATTGCCCTTCACCAAATCTTCAATGATAACCGAACCATCGAGAGGGTTTTTAAAACGAATTACGTAAGGCTTGTCTGCTGGATAATCGGTGCGCTCACGCCACATACCGTTATAACGCGGCTTTTCGCCCTTGGCGCGCTGCTCTTCACGCATCAGTTCGACCTCTTCCGGCGTACAGTAACAACGGTAAGCATGACCGTTATCCAGTAATTGCTGGATCACTTCTTTGTAGCGATCAAAACGCTTGGTTTGATAGAAAGGACCTAAGTTCCAGTCAAGTTTCAACCAGTTCATGCCGTCCATAATTGCATCGACAGATGCCTGCGTTGAACGTTCTAAATCCGTATCTTCAATCCTAAGCACAAAATCACCGCCATTTTTTTTGGCAAATAACCAGCTATACAGGGCTGTACGGGCACCACCAACGTGCAAATAACCAGTTGGACTTGGCGCAAAACGGGTTGTTAAAGTCATATTTATCTCACTAACAAAGTCTCTGTCGTTAACGCTTTGGTATCGCAGAGAAACACGGAAAAATTTTGCGGCATATTTTAGCAGAGGACGGGGGTAGTTAAAATGTGAAATTTAACGCGTACGCAACAAAAATCGTTACTACGAATGAGGTAAGCTTCGCTGACGGAAGAGGAAGGTGGAAGAAAAAGCAATTCAAAAGCGTCATGCCGTGATACTACACGGCATCTTGAGTGAGAGACGAGTGTCTCTTATGTGCCAAACTCGGTCCGTTAGCAATTGCTAATATAAGTCTAATTATACTACTCCCAAGGAAGTCGATATTCCAACAAGACTCAACAAATCTTTGACTGAATCGATTAGACAAAAGAACTAGGAAGAAAAAGCTCTTATGTTAACAGCTCTATGATGCGTAGGTCATCGTAATTGAATTTTAGAGTTATCTACTATCACTTTGCTGGTGCAATATAGCAAGTAACTGGTAACTAAAAACCAACTAACAGCAAACAGTGTATGCGTTATGCCATGATAAGCTGCTTTCAGGTATACAAAATAATTAAATATCAAGTATGCCGATAATAACAACCCCAATTTAATTCGAGCCCATAATTTCGGTTTGCCGAACCACATTTTGACTGATTTTTCTTTCCCTAGTACCCAATACCCCTGTTAATTTGCATCGAAAATTGATCCACTTCAACCCCTAATTTGCATCCAAAATTGATCCACTTCTTTAATTAGT
>NZ_SWDB01000034.1 GCF_005116735.1 Thalassotalea mangrovi
TACTATCTCCAGTAGAGTATGAAACACGCTATCAAGAACAACTCAGAAGTGTCTAAGTTATTGGTGGCGATTCAAACCATAAGCATAGAGGACGTATAACAAATCGATGTTTCTTCTCTAAAGGTTTTGGGTGGTTTTCTCTCAAAGCCAAAGTGCTTTAAAAATTGAAAGCTTTTATGAATCTTATCTATAAATGTTTGGCTAGATTGAAACACCATACTTCCTTGTGAAACTAATGGTTTATTTTGTAGACGGCTCTGTAATTCTCTTTTAAGCGAATTCCGAGTGACTGTAGATCGCTCATTACAGCCCCTGGTTGCTTCTCCAAAGTACCGGATTGCGCCGACCGACGCAAACGTGCTGTGACTAACAGTCGTTGATGACTTTGTTATGTAGTAACTCGGTTGAACTTTTTTCTAACCCTATAGATTCCGATTGCCCCTTTAAGAAGTAACACAATAGAAATTAAGAAGTGAAATTCAATTAACCGAAAGGCGTGGCTGAGTGCATATATTGATTGCGTTCTGTTTGGGTAAGAACCATGTAACCTGAAAGTGTATTCTTTTCCAACTTTAAGTTTACCATTGATGTTTATAGGATATTTGCCTCCTACTTCAATAACAGATACTTCACTCCACCCCTTTTGCATTACTGTCTTTCTGACTGGAGCGACTTTTTTGATCTCAATAACTGTACCTGTATAAATGGCCCCTTTGTAATATAAGTTATACAAATCTGGTGCTGTCAAAAACAGGAAAACGCCACCAAAAGCCAAGTATGCTAGATAGCTTTTAATATGGTCGACAAAATCATTTACTTTCATATTTTTATTGTTTTATTAATGGCTGCTTGTCGCTCATCAGAGACATTATCCTTGTGAGTTAGTTATCGCCAAACTACTACTATCGATTGAGGTTAAATCTCTGTCATTGATGTTATCGCAATCATATTTACTTTGCAGGCTTTTCATATCTTCGAAATTTTCTACAGCTTGGCCCGCATAGATAGAAACAGTTGTTAAAGTCGAAGAATATACTTGGCGTTCGTTAACTTCATCGATGAGTTTTTTAATGTGTTCGGAGTCTATTTTGCTACGTTGATATTCAATGCAATATTTTTGCTTTTCAGTCCAATTAAGTGAAGTTACAAAATCATTTATTGGTAAGTAAAGATAAGAAAGCTCGCTTGCTAATAGCTCATCTTTGTAATGCATCGAATATAGGTAAGTCATCAAGATACATCCCGACACACAACCTAAACCAAAAATTCCAAGTAATTTAACTTTCTTCAAAATATTCCCTGAATCAAACGGTTCAACGTCCGTTGCTCGCTCTAAGAAGACATTAACCTTTTCAGTTGGTTAGCGTCAAATTCATGTGATGCGCTATCAAAATCTACCCAGAGTGGTGTCTTAGAAGTTGATAAAAACGTCAATGACACGAAGTAACTTTTAATTCTGGACGATTTATTTATTGCTCCTCGAAGCTGGCACCTTTCAAGTTTTTCACTACAGCTTTAATTTCCCGAACAAGGTAACTCAAAGATTTCGGATTCACAGGAGCACTATCATTGTTGTAGAAGTGAAAATTATAAACATTTGGATCAAATGGATTTACGCCGATTATCTTGATGTCTTCACGCCAAAGCTGAGTCAGTGAGCTATCTGAATTTGGTCTTGTAGGCGCGCTTCTAATCGCAAATGCATTCGCTTCAGCAAATGCCTCAATGCGCGAATAAAAAACATTCCTAGAGGTAGGAGAAATTTTGAAGGTGATACTATAAATAGGATTTTCAACATCATCTGTATCAGGTATTGTCGAATAACCAAAAGCCACACACGCAACTGCAACAATAAGCGCCATCAAGCAGTTCCAGAGGTTTTTCCCTGTCATATCAACCCTCCAATCCGTGATATTTTCGTATGTTGGCGATCACCTGTTGATCGACATACCAGAAGCTTACGAACTTGCAGGCCGATTATCACCGTCCTCAATTCGTATTAGATTTGAATCTCCATTAGCGATTTACTTACAGTTAGTTTGAATGACTGTAGATCGCTCTAAGCAGACGTAATCGTTATAGTTCAAACGGTCCAAAATACTTAACAGAGCCGTTTAATCCGTTGTATACGCTTATGTAAAGTTGAGAGTCTGCACCTTCTTTATACACGGTAAAAGCTAGTCCATCGCTCATCAAATCATTTTTAATTTCGCAAACGGGGCTTGGATTAGGAATGGTTTTGCTAAACTCTTCCTGGGTCAGACCATTGCCAGCCAACTTATTGTCATTCAGCTTAGTCATCACAAAATCAAAGTTTGATTCTGAACAGGCACCATCACTATTAGCTATAGCGCTAAAGGGTGACGAAACTAGCGCTAAAATAGTTGCAACCTTGAATACTTTTAAAGCCATATTGCAATTCCCTGAATGACTCTTGTTCGCTCTTTAAAGACATTAACCTTTTCAGCAAGTTAACGTCAAACTAATATCCTTTTACCATGAAAGGTGACCAAGCGCTTCTTTGTATGACGCGAAAGATGTATATAAAGCATATTTTAATGAAAGCTTTTTGATTAAAACTTGGTATAGAAATACTGGCAGTAACCAGATTAGAAATAGGAATACTTGAAGAAACATGGCCATGAAAACGAACATGTTATTCATGCCATCAATCACAAGCACAACTAACACCAAGATATTGATAGTTGCAAACGCCCACATTGCCCAGCGTGCATCTTTAATCAATTGCCGTAATTCAGATGTGTGATTTTTAGGCCCCATACTTTCCCATAACTTCTTAATATGAATTAGCCGCTAATTATTAAACCTTGAACGGCTGTAGATCGCTCTAAGAAGACATTAACCTTTTCAATCTGTTGACGTCAAATTAGCACTAAAATTAGTCCGTAAATAATCACAAATTGTGTGCGCTTGGATTTTAGCAAAAGCCTAACACAGCCTTAACAGCCCTATTTTATTCCCTAAGATCATTTCCTCTTTTTTCTATAAAACATCTGAGTAGAAAGCCAAGAGTAATACCAATGACATATGCCACTATGTCAGACCATTTAAATCCAAATCCGAGAACTAGAGCGCCAAATGTGGTTTGTCGCAAAGAGTTTATCCAATCCTGTTGATAAAGTTGTGATACCTCTATTGAAATTGCAAAAATCAATGCCATTGTTGCAGCGGCAGTATTTTTATTGGCCGGAAAAAATAAACTTATAAGCCAGAAGACAAGCAACGCCCAAAGTGCGTCACCAACATATAGAGTAACGAATGTCGGAAATTCAAAAAAATGTGACCGTGATAAAAGCCCTGATGTAAGCGTCAATAATGCAAAGACAGCGTATGTCATACGTGTATTAGATAACATCATGCTTCTACATTTACCCCCATACAAACAGATTTCCTTGTTTTCATAATTCTGATGATATTTTCATAAGTGTGTACAAGTGAACTGGATCAAAAACTTGCTTGAAGAGTTTTATTCACTTGATGCGTTATTAGTTTGATAGTAAAAGCTGTCATTTGTTATTTGAAGTATTTATAACACACTGTTCTTTATCACTGACACTTCTAACCATATGAAGTATAGAGGAAAAACCAGGCAAAACAGGAATAATCAATGCTTAAACAGACCCCATAAAAAAAGGGGTATGTAACCCCTCTTTATCGTATGAATAACGCTTTAGTCCGTGTCAACAGCGGTTGCTGCTGTTCGGTTAAAGGACCACAGGATATCCATTGAAGTAGCTTTTCTTCTAAAGATACCTCTGCGCCATTTAATTTATCTTTCAACATGGCCACCTGAAGATTCTGACGTAATTCCCGCTCTTCTTGTGGTGAGTCAACCTGAGCGATAATTTCCAGCTCCACGGTAAGTTTAATCCGAGAATTATCGTCAGCCTCTCCATTCAGGCTGGCCAGCAGCGCTCGTTGATAAGCTTTGCTTAATTGTGCAAATTGTTCAGATTTGGTCAGTAATTCTTTGTCTTTTTGCGCTGGGTCAACAGAAGCAAATAAATCAAACAACAATTGATATCCGAGGTTTTGTTTCTGTTTTTTAAGTTGACGTTGACGTGTAGCAATACGTTCCTGCACTTCAGTCACCTTAGGAAGAAATTCACCATTAAAAGAACGATATGTATTTATTTCCTGCATTAATGCCTGGGCATTTGAGCGCATATCTTTCAATAAATGCTCATCGGCGAAATAGACCTTAGAGAGTAATTCTTCGATCTGCGATTGCCATTGCTGCTGCAGTTCTTGTCGTTGCTGGTGTTGCACATTTTTTATGGCATCACGGCGTTTAAACGCTTGATCATTAGCCGTTCGAAAAGCCTTCCATAGTTGCTTATCCAGTTTGCCACCGGCAAATCCGATCTCACGCCACTGTTGCTGTAGCATTTTCAGATCGGCTATGCTGCTTTGTATATCATCAGCGCCGATAAGGTTTTCAGCTTTGATGACGATTTGACGTTTTGCTTCTGCATTGGCCTGTTGCCATTCACGCACCGAATTCTGCATTGGCGTTACAATCTTTCTGAAGCGCTGATGTAACGGTTGGTACTTATCATGATCAACATCGCCCGCGTCTCGCCAGCGATTGAGTAGTTGGTTTAATCGATGAGAAAAGGTTTTAAAATCTTCGCTATGACTTGCGTCCATCTGATTTGACAATTCTGATAACTCATTCAACAGGTTTTGTCTGGCAACGAGGTTTTGTTCGCGAATGTTTGCCTGTTCAGCATAATATTCACGACACGGCAAAAATGCCTGCTCGCATAAACGATTAAACGCCTGGTTTAATTGCCCTTCTGATTCACCTTCCGCCCTGCCCAGGGCTAACCAGCGTTGGCGAAACTCCTTAACTTTATCAGTTTGCGCCTGAATATCAGCGAGTGGTGCCGTTACAAGCACTTCAAGCTCCTTGAGCAACTGCTCTTTTCTCGGGACAACGACAAAAGATTCCAGCGCCTTAATTTCTTCGACGCTGTGCAAAGCCCTCTGATAATCATCGTCAATTCGGTGCTGTTCTGTGCTGGATATCGTTTCACGTGCCTGACTGATTTTGTTAAAAACTGCAATTGCTGCACGATATTTACCGGCATGAATTAAACCGTTTACTTCACCAAAGCGTTGTTTAAACCAATGCCGTTGTTTCTGACGCGCGTCACGCAACGGTTTTAAGGCTTTTAGCCATTGGTTGACCAGTAATTTTGCAGCATTACCTATCGACTCAGGTAGCCAAATACCAAGTTTCGATTCCGTATCTTGCCACTGTTGATACCAATCTTTAAATGCGCTTTCTGCCTCTGTCCAAGATTCCGTTTCGACTGGTAACTTTCTTTCTGATAACTGCGAGACTAAACGCGTTGCCGCGACTAACTGTTCACGAATGTGCTCTATTTCTTTAATGAACCGGTCTGCTGTTGCTAATGCCTGATCAATGTTTTTCTGACAGACAGAAGTTAAAGAGGGATGCTTACTCATTTGAGTGAGTTCAGCGATAACATCATTCAGGTTATCAAGTGGCTGGTTGGTATCAATGACAGTTGCAATGGTTTTGTGCAAATCATCGATCAAAGCATCAACACGACGTTGCTGATTGATGCGCTTTGCCTGCTGTTCTTCAACACTTTTTTGATGAGCCAACAACTCGTTCATTTTTGCCAGGTGAGGTTCAAGTATGGCAATGATCTGAGCTTGTTTTTCAAGTAACAACTGTTGTTCGCTAATACATAGTAAAGAAAGGTCATTACTCTGGGCTTGCCACTCATCGACGAATTTTTTATAGCTTGCAATAACCTCTTCCGGGTTATGTTGATCGCGCAATGCCAGTAACTTTGATAAAACCAGTTTGATACGCTTTTTTACTTTAGCAGGCTGCTCACGTAGTTGGACCAATGTATTAAGCTTTGCTTCAATCGCTGTTTTCACTTCGTTGTTTAATGCGCGACTGAAAAGCTTATTCAACAGTTTTTCATCTTCTGTTTTTTCAATAATAATCGTCTGCACTTTAGCAAAAACGGTTTGTGAAAACAGCGCTATTAAAGTCACAGGATTGTCTATGGAACCGAGTAAATAGAGCTCCAGGGCTTCGCTTTGTTCTCGACGCAACCATTGCAGCATAAAATCAATATGCTGCTTTTTGCTGCGAATTCGTTGCAGGTAATCCTGCTTTTGTGCGGCGCTGAATTCTAATTGCTCACTGACTAAGTGCGCCTGAATGCGGTTTTCTGCAAATTCAACTAACGCTGGACAATGATCTTGTACGTTTATTGATAACAGCAACTGCGGTGATTCGATAGCCATCAGTGCATGTTTACGCACTCGAATATCGGGATCATCACAGAGTAATTGTTGTAGTTGTGACATCGTCCCCTGATGACGACGTAATTCATCGATAGCATCTATCCGTACGTTGGCATCCGCGTGCTGCCATTTTGGCTTTCGCCAATTGCTAAAAATCATATATCCCTGAATCGGGCGATATCGTCGCCGCTTTGTTGTTGTGAAGTTTCAGATTCTTGCTTGCTGTTAAATTCGGCGCGTAATTCGCGTTTGGTTTTGTGCACCAACTCACCCTTGGCATTAACCGTCATCATCTCATTACTATTGAGATGGCGCGCCTGATAGGCCATGCTGATTTGCAATGCCGACTGGCGAGTCGCTTCATCAACCGGTGTGCCTTCTGGCCACTTACCAGTTTCTGCTGCGGTTTTCATCCGCTCGTACATTTCTTGCGACATGCTGTCGACGATTTCAATTAAATTCATAGCTTATTTGCGTTTTAAAATAATCATTCGTACCCGATTAACCAGATACCAGACAAATCCAATGACCGCAGAACCGGTAGCAAGGTTATGCTGTGTCGAACCTGGATCGGGTTCACCCCAAAACATGCCACCAATACCGGCACAGAATAAAACCATAGCCAGCATAGACTGATTCATTAGCTTCTGAGACTCTTCGATTTTTTTCATGCGCTCAAGGTTTAAGCGCTGCTCTGTATCCAACCCACCTAATTCAATCTGGCAGTGTTCACAGGATTTAGCTAACGATGAAATTTTCTTCGCACAATTCGGGCAATTAATTAAAGCCATATACACCTCTTAATCTGAACCAGCATTTTACAAAAAAAAACACCCGTTGCGGGTGTTTTTTTAAGATTTTAACAATTTTATTTTTTCAGTTTCTTTTGCCACAGTCCGGCATTTTTAATACCTAATGCCTCTGGGTCGAATGTATACGTACTGACTTTCTCTTTTTGCTGGCGTTCATAATCTTTCAACGCTTTCATCGCCGGACGGCCAATAAAAAAGATGATTAGAATGCCGATGATATTCAACCAGGCCATCAAACCTACACCAATATCCCCAAGACTCCAGACAATATTCGCCTCACGTAAACAACCAAATAACGTAGCTGCCATGATCATCACTTTCAAACCGAAGGTCAGTCCCGGCACATGAAAATGGCGATTAATGTAAGTGACGTTATTTTCCGCGATAAAGTAGTAGGCAAGTATCGTGGTAAATGCAAAGAAGAACAAAGAAACCGCAACAAATGGACTTCCTGCGCCGGCGAATACCGAGTCCAGCGCCATTTGCGTAAACATCGGACTATTAGGATCAACATTAGCAATGTTTTGTTGAATCATGGTTGCGCCCTCACCCACAACGTTATATTGACCCGTGATCAAAATAACCAGTGCGGTTGCCGTACAAACAAACAAGGTATCCACATAAACCGAGAATGACTGTACCAGGCCTTGTTGCGCTGGATGCTGAACTTCCGCAGCAGCGGCAGCATGAGGACCGGTACCCTGACCTGCTTCATTGGAATAGACACCACGTTTAACACCCCAGCCAATTGCAGCACCGATACCCGCCATCGGCGTGAAAGCATCAGATACAATTAACATCAGGATACCCGGTAGCTCGGTAATATTCAGAGCAATGATAACCATAGCAATAATGATGTACGCCAAAGCCATAAATGGCACTACAAACTCTGTGAATTTGGCAATACGCTTAACACCACCAAAGATGATGAAACCAAGGATTAGTACGACACCAGTAGCGGTAAAGATTTTGGTTGCGCTATAGGTGCCCATCGCTGTTTCTACCAAATCACCTGCACCAAAAGCCTGCTCTACGGCAGCACCAATCGCATTTGACTGTACGGTAGGTAACAACAAGCCCGTCGCCAGGATAGTGGCAATAGCGAATAGCCATGCATACCACTTCTGACCCAATGCTTTTTCGATGTAATAAGCCGGGCCACCACGATACAGTCCCTCGTCTTCTTCTTTATAGATTTGTGCCAGCGTTGACTCAATATAGGCCGTAGCTGCACCAAAAAAGGCAACAACCCACATCCAGAAAACCGCTCCCGGGCCACCAAAGCCGATTGCCGCAGCGACACCAGCAATATTACCGGTACCAACACGACCTGATAATGAAACTGCTAAAGCCTGGAAAGACGATATGCCCTTATCCGAGCTCTTGCCGGAAAACAATAATCGCCACATCTCACGAAAATGACGAACTTGTACAAAGCGTGTGAAGAATGAAAAGAATAGCCCGGCTCCCAGGCACAGGTATATTAATGCCGGGCTCCAGATGATCCCGTTTAACGTGTTTACAAATTCAAGCACAATGACCCCTGAACAGATTTTATTATTATAAAGAAGCCAGCTTTCGCTGGCTTTATTGATGGCAACTCACTTACCATCTGAGTGAATTGTTTTTATCTTAAATCATCTACTACATGATAGATAGCAGTTAATGTATCTTTGCCGAGGATCGCCGAGCGGGCGTCCGACCAGCCGAAGATCACATCAGGCAACAGTTCATTATCTTTAAATGGCATTTCTACAGTGTATGCCAGGCATTTAAAGTGGTTGCCCACCCAGTTTGAACCAACAGTCAGGTTTGCCTTACCGGGTTCATCTTTGGGATAGCCCTTTTCGTCCTGAAATTCCGGAGTGATGGCACACAGGAGCTCTTTAAACTTATCTTCAAGGGCTTTGTGGCGTGCATCGTAGTTTGGAACACCTTCACAACCGGCCACAAAATTAACCGGTAAAGCTTCATCTCCATGAATATCCAGATGCATGTCGACTCCAGTCTGCATCATTTTTTCACGCACCAAGTATACTTCCGGACTTTTCTCCATGCTCGGTTCCTGCCACTCACGATTGAGGTTAACGCCGATCGCATTGGTGCGAAGATGACCACGAACACTACCATCCGGGTTCATATTCGGAACCAGGTAAAATACCGCTTTTTGCAACAATGCATTGGCCACACCATCATCAAGGTCAAGCAGGCGCTCAATAAAACCTTCCATAAACCATTCGGCCATGGTTTCACCTGGGTGCTGACGGGCTGTGATCCAGATGTTGGCTTTGCCTTCACCCGGTTCGCCAATGGTTAACAGGCTCATGTCACGACCATCTAAGGTTTGACCAAGCACGGTTAATTCACAGATATCGGTTTCCTGGGCCTGATGGATTAAATCCTGGTGGCGCTCATAACTGTATGGCGCAAAATAGGCAAAGTAAACGGAGGCATGTTCAAGGTGATGTTTAATGATCAGGTTCTGGCCATCAAATTCCGTATCAACCCGAAACCAGGTTTCACGATCATACGACGCTACCGCCTGATAGTCTTTCCAACCTTCTACATAAGCAGATTGGCCGGCGTTAGTAATGCGCATCACATGCTCACCCAGTGCCGGGTTGTGTAGTTTAAAATGAAACCACTGATAAAAGTCAGATTGATTATCTTTCACAATCTCTAATTTGATGTCAGACGCTTGCTCAGCTTCTACTACGCTAATGTTGCCACTATCAAAAGCACAGCTGATTTGAATCGAATCATTGGTGTTTATTGTCATATTTGCCATCCAAAGTTGGAACGAATTGCTTGAGTTTACACAAAGGATTGCGTGAACTGAAGGTATTTGCTTTGAAAATTTAAGGGAAGGAGGATTAAATGGTTTTACTTACAAGGTTCGTAAAAACAAACCCAGTTCTGTCGAGTACCCCATGGAGCGATGGATCACCTGTTGGTTGTTATCGACCACATAATAGCTTGGGTATGCAGAAACCTGATAGCGTTGCTTTAAGGCTTGGTTGCCAAATAATACGGGCATTGTCAGTTCCATATCCTTTACAAAATCAGTCACTTCATCATGGTCGACATAATCAAGTGCAATAGCAATAACCTTAAAATCGGCACTGGCTTTTTTATCATGCAAAGATTGTAAATTGCCCATACTGAACTTGCAGACAGAGCACCAGGGAGCAAAAAAATAAAGCACGGTTTTCTGTTTGCCAAGCATCTGCTGTAAATTTACCTGCTCGGAATGTAAGGAGGTTAAATGAAAGTCCGGTGCCTGTTGCTTCATCCAACTGGACAACATTCCCATTTCTCGCAATGCTGATACTCCGTTAAAAACGATGGCTATGATCAGCAACTGCAAAAATAGACTTTTCAGTATTTGCATAAATGTCGACATTTTTATCCTTTCATTGCGCCGATTAAAGTGACCGAATTAGCCGTAAAGCTATTTCATCACAAACAGCTCATTAACCCTCTGGGTTTTCGAAGCGCAGCGCTAACCATTGTCCCGACTAATCCATTGCTTTTATCGAGGCAATATCCCGATTACATACATTCGTGTATAAAAAAAGCGGAGCCATTGCCCCGCCTTCTTCATCAACAGATGTTATCTGATGTTATTAAGCTTTAGGCAAGCTCAATACTTTTACACCAGCCATCTTGTTCATTACTTTCACTACCTGGCAGCTGTAACCAAACTCGTTATCGTACCATACGTACAATACAGCGCGATCTTCATCTACGATAGTAGCCTGAGAATCAACAACGCCGGCAAAACGAGAACCAACCAGATCAGAGGAAACGATTTCCGTCGATGCCGTGTAGTCTACCTGTTGGCGCAGTGGTGAATCCAATGAAACTGAACGTAAGTAGTCGTTCAAGGTATCACGATCTGTAGCCTTTTTCAGGTTAAGGTTCATAATCGCCATCGATACATTCGGGGTAGGAACACGAATAGCGTTACCAGTTAGCAAACCTTTCAGTTCTGGCAGGGCTTTGGCTACGGCTTTTGCAGCACCAGTTGACGTGATAACCATATTCAAAGGTGCGCTGCGACCACGACGCTCTGATTTGTGGTAATTATCGATCAGGTTTTGATCGTTAGTGTATGAGTGCACAGTTTCTACGTGACCATTGCGGATACCGAACTGATCATTTACCGCTTTTAATACTGGTGTAATCGCATTTGTTGTACAGCTTGCCGCACTAACAATTTGATCTTCTTCAAGAATCATATCTTCGTTGACACCATAAACGATATTTTTGATATCGCCTTTTGCCGGAGCAGTAAGAAGTACCTTCTTAACACCTTTACTTTCAAGGTGCTGGCCAAGGCCCGCTTCGTCTGTCCAGATACCAGTATTATCGACAACTAACGCATCATTAATACCGTACTCGGTATAATCAATTTCTGCTGGTGATTTAGCATAGATAACTTTAATGTAAGCGCCGTTTGCTTTAATAACACCCATTTCTTCGTCGATAGAAATGCTGCCATTAAATGCCCCGTGAATTGAGTCACGACGCAATAAGCTGGCGCGTTTTTCTAGATCACCATCTTTGCCTGGGCGAATCACAATAGCGCGAAGACGCAGGTTCGCCAAAGGACCGGTTTGTTCGATCAACAAGCGGGCTAATAAACGACCGATACGACCAAAACCATAAAGAACTACATCCTGAGGACCGTTTTGAGATAACTCTTCCTTAAGTGGCGTTAACTCTTTATCAAGGTACTCTTCAATACTTAATCCGTTTGCTTCGCCATGGAACAAATAACGATATGCCAGTTTACCGATATCAATATTGCACGGTTTTAATGGCATTTCGCTTAACGCTTTTAAAAATGGGAAGCTTTCTCTCAAGCGAAGCTTTGTGGCTTCGTGAATAGCAACCGACTTGTGTGCTTTAATAATATCGATAGCGGATGCATTAACCAGCGGACGACCATATACGGAAATTTCAACGCCGTAGTTTCTGTACAGTTGGCCAATGATTGGCAACATCTTTTCGGCGAAGTCCTGACGTTCCTGCCAGCTCTTTTGGTAAATTTCCTCGTTGTGAGAACTCATGCGATAAACCTTTTGGTATAAAAATATATAGACAAAGCAAACAGAGCAGTTATGAATTTTATTATGCTGCTCCCGATTAAGCGGCGCCATTGTAATTAATTATGAAAGCTTACACTAGGGTTTTCATGGAAATTTACAAATTTAATCTAAATTCAGGTGTAAACTAGCTAAAACAGACTTTTAATTCTCTGAATCATGCTCGATTTTGAGCATTCAAGTAGGGATTATGAAAGTTTTATGAAATAACTTGTATTAGTCTTCAGTTTCGAAACAGAGACTTAAAGAGTTAACACAATATCGCTTAAAAGTAGGTGCAGGACCATCATCGAATACATGACCTAAGTGGGATTGGCAGTGTCGACACTGTATTTCCGTTCGCACCATGTTATGCGAGTGATCTAGAAGATAGGTTACTTGTTCAGGAATTGACGCATTAAAACTTGGCCACCCGCAGCCTGACTCAAATTTTGCCGCAGAGCTAAACAGGGGTTGTTGGCAGCAGGCACAAAGATATGTGCCTGGCTGCCAGTGGTCGCAATATTTTCCGGAAAATGGAGCTTCGGTAGCCCCTAAACGACAAACCTGATACGCCTCTGGTGATAATTTATGTTTGTAATCATCATTCGAGTCACTCATCAGGTGTATCCTACGTTTAGTTTAGCGGTTTTATTACACGCTCTGTTGTTGACCATTCTACATGGAACTTTTTCCCTGCCGGTTTGTCAACACGTTCGAACGTATGTGCGCCGAAGAAATCACGCTGCCCTTGCAATAAATTGGCAGGTAAAATTTCACAGCACATAGAATCATAATAACTCAGCGACGCGGAAATTGCCCCTACAGGGATCCCCATCAGCGTCGCTTTAGCAACGGCCTGGCGCCAGTTACTTTGATACTTGCTTAGCTGGGAAGAAAAGTAAGAATCTAATAGCAGGTTTTCCAATTCACTGTCACGTTCGAACGCTTTGGTGATGGACTGCAGGAACGATGCACGAATGATACATCCAGCACGCCAGATTTTTGCGATTGATGCGAAGTTAAGCTTCCAGTTATGCTCAACAGACGCGAGTTTCATTAGCTGAAAACCCTGGGCGTATGCACAGATTTTGGCGCAATACAGAGCATCATGTAATTCTTCAACTAAAGACTCTTTTTGTTCAGCACTTAACGCATCCGCTGGCGGACGAGTTAAGTGTTTAGCGGTTTCAATTCGTAAGTTTTTAAACGAAGAAATTGAACGAGCATACACCGCTTGCGAAATGGTCGGTGCTGGGCAGCCAACTTCAAGAGAACTCACTGCGGTCCATAACCCGGTACCCTTCTGCCCTGCTTTATCAAGAATTAAATCGACTAACGCTGAACCGCTTTCTGGATCTTTATGACGCAAAACTTCGACCGAGATTTCCATCAAATAACTGTTTAGGTCACCAGCATTCCATTTAGCAAATACATCCGCCACCTGATCACAGTCCATGCCAAGACCTTCACGAAGTACGTGATAGGCTTCACAGATAATCTGCATATCCGCATATTCAATGCCATTGTGGACCATTTTCACGTAATGACCAGCACCCGCTGGGCCAATGTACTCAGCACAGGCTTCACCATGAGGAATAATTTCGCCCGGCTTGCTACGCTCTAAAGGCTTACCCGTTTCGGCATCTACTTTGGCAGCAATTGACTGCCAGATAGGCTTAACTCGGGTCCACGCATAAGCACTGCCACTTGGCATTAAGGCCGGACCAAATCGAGCCCCTACTTCACCACCGGATACGGCGGAAGAGAAGAAGATAAAGTTTTCGTTATAACGTTTCTCACGTTCTACTGTATCTGTCCATAGCGAGTTGCCTGTGTCGATAACGATGTCATCAGGCTGGATACCGGCACCGATCAAATTATGACAAACCTGATCCACGACTTCACCAGCAGGTACACTTAATACAATCAAATGCGGAGCTTTCAGTTTCGACAAGAGTTCGGTATATGACGAGCACCCGATGACTCTTGGGCTTCCTTGTGAGTTTTCCTGTACATCTTGTGCTATTGCCGCATCGACCTTTTCAAAATCAAGATCAAAGGCCGCTATTTTGTAACCATTGTCGGCCAGGTTGAGCACCAGGTTTTTGCCCATAACACCCAGGCCAACAAAGCCAATGTCGCATTTTGCTGCATCTTCAGACATGTATTTTTCCATCTATTTCAAGGAGGAGTCGCCAGTAATACCTATAATTAAAGCGTACCGGCCTAAAAATGGGGCGTATTCTGCCATAAAAATCATGGTTTATGTAATTGTTCGTAAATAAATATTTATATATTTAATAAAACAACATCAATTCCTTACTCGTTTGTAAAAAACACTTGAAAAAACCCTCAAATGTTGTAATTTTACTACATTAAAATTTTACCTAAGGATTTCGTAATGAAGAAAATTGCTATTAATGGTTTCGGTCGTATTGGTCGACTGGTATTTCGCGCCGCGATGGAGCGAGAAAACCTGCAGGTTGTGGCGATTAATGACCTGATTGACATTGATTACATGGCATACATGCTCAAATACGATTCCACCCATGGTCGATTCAATGGCACTATCGAAGTATCTGATAATGCTCTGATTGTTAATGGACAAACCGTACGTGTCACTTCAGAACGCGATCCTGCAAATCTTAACTGGGCTGAAGTTGGTGCCGAAATCGTCGTTGAATCTACCGGTTTGTTTTTGACCGATGAAACCGCTCGCAAACACATTGAAGCGGGCGCGAAAAATGTCATTATGTCCGCCCCTTCAAAAGATAATACGCCAATGTTTGTAGCCGGTGTAAACTTCAATGATTACAAAGGTGAGGACATTGTTTCAAATGCCTCTTGTACCACCAACTGTTTAGCGCCTTTAGTAAAAGTGATTAATGACAAATACGGTATTGAAACCGGCCTGATGACTACGGTACATGCAACAACGGCAACCCAGAAAACCGTGGATAGCCCGAGTGCTAAAGACTGGCGCGGTGGTCGTGGTGCGGGTCAGAACATTATTCCTTCATCAACCGGTGCTGCCAAAGCTGTAGGCAGGGTTATCCCGGAATTAAATGGCAAACTGACCGGTATGGCATTCCGTGTACCGACACCAAATGTTTCTGTGGTTGACGTAACCTTAAATCTGAAAACGCCAGCAACCTATGAGGATATTTGCGCAACGGTAAAAGCTGCGTCTGAAAATGAAATGAAAGGCGTTCTCGATTACACTGAAGAACAGGTTGTTTCAAATGATTTCATTGGCGAAAAATGCACCTCAGTGTTCGATGCAAAAGCCGGTATCGCAATGAGTGATACGTTTGTCAAACTGGTTGCCTGGTACGATAACGAGATGGGCTACTCTAACAAGGTATTAGACCTTGCCGAGCACATCTTTGCTTACCAGGAAGCAACCGCGTAATCAAAACGGATTAACAAAAAAAAGGGAGCGAATGCTCCCTTTTTTTGTTAATGAAACCAGAGATAAGTGGAAAGCTGTAAGCCACAAGCTTTAAGTTGTTTAGTCCTGCTATCGCGACATAATCTTTCAGCGAGGCACCCTATCTTTCCGATTTAGTAAAACGACTTTGTATCCAACCTATCGCGTCAAAGACGAGAGTCCCATATAAGATGGTAGCAAGTATCCAGCCAGCAAGTATCCAATAAGCCCAGTAATGATTTGGACTTAGCCAATAATTCACCACAAACAGGATTGGCATGATAATGCAGAAGGTGATGAGGTTAAGATAAAATCCGTAACGTTCCTGTTGCCGCTGATGATCCGGTGCCAACGAATCCCGCGGCTCAACAATAGCCATTTCTTTTTCATCGCCTCGTAATTGTTCGAAATCCACTTCCAAGACGGACGCCAGCGCCTTCGCTGACTCAAGCCCAGGCTTTTGTCCACTTTCAATACGTTGTATGGTGCGGATACTTAACCCTGAAAATTCCGCAAGTTGCTCCTGCGACCAGCCTTTTGCAAGTCGTAACTTCCTTATCATTCGCGCTACTCTCATTACTTCGAAGTTCATTCGATTATACCAAGAGTAAAAAAATTAGGCTTCTCTATTCACTTCATTGGCCAAACAACATGACTCATGTTTTTTTGTCAGCCTCAAAGCAAACAACCAGACTTTCAAACCCAGCCAGATTCTCCCCAGCAGGACACAAATGCCGTAAGTGAATCCGGTAACCATAAATACTATCAACAATGAAGGTAATTCTACGTCCCTAAATATTAATGAAAAACCACCCAAAACAGGTACATGTAATAAATAAACATTATAACTTTGGGCGTTACATAACTTCATTATCCTATTGGTTTTATTAAAGTATTTTTTAAATACGAATAAAAGCAAGGTAATGAAACATAAACAAAGCAGATGAAAAGAGGTACGAATGATCAATTGATCGGTAATCGCATTGAAAATGTATGACTGGGTGAGCAAAAAGTGCAATAAGACCAGTAAATAACTGACTAACGGAAGCCACAGAATAACATTTAAGCCATGAATCCATTTTGACGACACCGAAGACGAGGGTAATAGTCTTTTTCTCTCGAACCAGACCCCCAGCAGATAGCTGATGAAATACAATAATGCTCGCTCGAGTTGAATATCAAGAAACAGGGTTTTGATCCAACCGTTCGCGGCAAGCATGACAATACAAAGGTAGAAACTGGTACTAACCATTAACGCAGTGAAAATCATTACAGCAGGCCTTACCGCCATTATGGTTTTTATGACTTGTGGATTTGCAAACAAACCATGCAGCGCTAACAGGATAAGATGAAAGTAAAACAGTACTGGTAAAAACCACAACCAGCTTTGTGAGATTGTTGAATTATTCCAAAACCAAAGAGCTGAATAGTCGATTACAGTGGCATCGCGGGAATAATGAAAAATCAGCATATAAATCGGTATTAAAAACACCACACCGAATAGCCATGGCATCATCAATCGAGCCGCTTTTATCTTAATAAACCCGACGTTGCTTTTTGCTTTTAGCGAAGGCAATGCAAAGACACCGGCAATAAAAAACATTAATGGCATGACAAAGCTATCAAGTATCAGGTTAATTATTCCTGACACAGGATTGGTGTTTTCATCATCAACGATCCAAAAAACGGCCCCGACGCCACTGCTCTCATAAACCAATCCGACATGGTATAACACCACCAGAATTACAATACAGGTTCTTAGATTTGTCAGGTATTGGAATGAACCAGAGGTTTTTGTAACGCATTTATTTTCCAGGGTTAGCATGCTTATGTCCTATTCTTTTCCAGAGAATACACTTTGTCGTTATTTGTCGGTTTTGACCACGACACATACCTGACATAGACCTGACATATCATATTTATCAATAAGTTACGAAGTTGATGCTGGGGATGAAAATAACGGTAGAACGGGTAGGAGGAGAAAGGTTTCGGATGCAAAGTAAAAGAGAGCGTGACGCTCTCTTTTCAGCAGGGCCTAGATAAACTGCCAATGATTGGAATCAGATTTAGTCAGCAGGTTGTTTTGCTGCATCTCGACAATAAAATTCAGTAAAACCTGTTCAACTATCGTACCAAATGCTGCAGCCGGTGTGGTCGGAACAACATCCTCAAACGGTGCTTCTTTGTTACCAACGGTTGTATGTAGCGCATGCTTATACGATTTATTCAGGATTTCACCATTGCTATTGGTATATTCGATGTTTATCTCATAGTAATCAGTAACCATGGATCCTGCGGCACCAAATGTCAGCCCGGTACCAAAACCTTTTGCTGCCGCGTCACCAAGATCCGCTAGATTATTGACCGTCACCTTTAGCGTAAAACTGCTATCGCCACTCGGGATCACAACACCACTGGCTCGCAATGTTCTTTCAACATGACCACGAAGTTCATTATCGGCAGCGGGTAAAGGGTCACCATTACGCTGAAACTCAACCATCACATTGGTGTTATATTTACTCACTACTGGCTTAATATCATCATATGACGCCTTGGCAAAGCTCGGATCAACATAGGTTTTTGATGAGATACAACCACTCAGCACCAGAGTAGCAACTACCCCCAAAAATATCTTTTTCATATTTTTCCTTATTATTTTTATTGAACATTTTTTCAGCAAATCGTGCTGAAATATGAGTCTACTTAGAATCCAGGCGAAAAAAAAGAGGGTTAACTACCCTCTTTCTTAAAATTCAATAAGTTGTAAGCTTTTAGCCGATTTTTTCGATGCCGCCCATGTAAGGTTTTAACACCTCAGGAACAAGCACCGAGCCGTCTTGCTGTTGGTAGTTTTCTAAAATAGCGACTAATGTACGACCCACTGCGAGACCAGAACCGTTGAGAGTATGTAACAATTCCGGTTTATTGGTCTCACTATTACGGAAACGTGCCTGCATGCGGCGGGCCTGGAAGTCGCCCATATTGGAGCAGGAAGAGATTTCCCGATAGGTATTTTGGGCTGGCAACCAGACTTCCAAATCGTAGGTTTTGGTTGCACTAAAACCCATATCGCCAGTACACAGAACGACTTTACGGTATGGTAGTTCCAGTGCCTGTAAAACTTTTTCGGCGTGTGACGTTAACTCTTCTAAAGCGTTAAACGAATCTTCTGGTTTAACTAGCTGTACCAATTCGACTTTGTCAAACTGATGCTGGCGGATTAAACCACGAATATCACGACCCGAGGAACCGGCTTCGGAACGGAAACACGCCGACAACGCGGTTAATTTGATCGGTAATTCAGTTTCATCAACAATTTCGTCACGTACCAGATTGGTAAGTGGTACTTCTGCCGTCGGGATCAGTGAAAACTTTTTGCTACCTAAGTCGGTATGGAACAAATCTTCACCAAATTTAGGTAACTGACCGGTGCCGTATAAAGAATCATGGTTGACCAACAGCGGGACATTAGTTTCCATATAACCATTTTCAGTCGTGTGCATATCCAGCATAAACTGCCCAATGGCCCGATTTAAACGAGCAATCTGTCCACGCATCACCACAAAGCGAGTACCAGACAGTTTTGCGCCACTTTCAAAATCAAGACCTTTGTCTATCGCTGTCGCCAGATCCACGTGGTCTTTAACGTCAAAATCAAATTGCTTAGGCTCACCCCAGGTTAACACTTCAACGTTGTCATCTTCACTGGCACCATCTGGCACTGACTCATGGGGAATGTTTGGAATGGTACTGGCGATATCATTGATTTGCGCAAGAATGGTGTCCTGCGCTTCTTTGGCAGCATCCAAGTCCGCGCCCAATTGCCCTACTTCGGCAAGCAACGGTTGAATGTCTTCGCCACGGGCTTTTGCCTGGCCAATCGATTTGGAACGAATATTACGCTGATTTTGTAACTCTTGCGTTTTTACCTGAATTTCTTTGCGCTGTTCTTCCAACGCCTGTAATTGTGCGGTGTCTAATTTAAATCCACGTTTTGCCAACAATTCGGCAGTGTGTTCAATATCTGATCTTAACAGTTTTGCATCAAGCATAATTGTTCACTTGTTATTTATTTACGACTAAGAACATTCCTAATCCTGCCGCGAGTAAACACAGGACAACATTAAGAATGACGTTTAACATTGCTTTTATTATCTCACCTTGTTGCAGTAACAACAAAGTATCTAACGAAAAAGTTGAAAAAGTTGTGAAGGCGCCAAGAAAGCCGATCCCCAATAATGTGCGGTAAACTACCACCTCGATCGTACCCTGCTGGATTAAACCATAAAGCAGCCCCATTAATAATGAACCGGTGATATTAACCAGCAATGTGGCAAAAGGGAATCCCTTTCCTAACCACAGCAACACCATATGCGATATAAAATAACGCATACAGGCACCCGCCGCACCACCGATGGCAATAAACGCATAGGTTTGCCAGCCACTAATCATAACGACGTGTACCCGCTTGTTCGTTTAACGCCTGTAAATAATCCTGCTTTTCTTTAAGCTTTTTCTCCAGGCCTCTTTCACTTGGCTGATACAAACGCGTGCCGGCAAGCGATTCAGGAAAGTAAATTTCCCCGGCGGCAAATGCGCCGCTTTCATCATGGGCATATCGATAATCCTGACCATGACCTAACTCCCGGGTAATACTGGAAGTTGCATTGCGTAAATGCAATGGCACGGTTAAATCACCGGTAGCCTTCGCCAGTTGCCTGGCCTGTTTAAATGCCATGTACACGGCATTACTTTTTGGTGCCAGCGCCATAAACACGGTTGCCTGGGCGATTGCCCTTTCACCCTCGGCCGGTCCGACCCGATGAAACGTATCCCAGGCATTTAAGCCAATTTGCAAGGCCCTGGGATCGGCATTGCCGATATCCTCACTGGCAATCGCCAGTAATCGTCTGGCGACATATAACGGATCACCACCACCTTCTAAAATTCGACAGTACCAATACAACGCGGCATCTGGGTCTGAGCCACGCACTGACTTGTGGAACGCGGAAATTAAATCGTAAAAGTGATCACCGGATTTATCGTACAGGGGTTGTTTATCACCCGCCACCTGTTGCACAGTAGCTACGGTTATCGAACGTTCATCACCCTCCTGTTCGGCTAAGTCAACGCAAATCTCTAACAGGTTTAACACCCGCCGGGCGTCACCATTAGCCAGGGCAATGAGACTGGATTGTGCATCTTCATCAAGTCGCACCTTGAATTTGCCTACGCCCTTTTCCGAGTCGTTTAAAGCCCGATCGAGAACCTGATGCAAATGCTGCGGTGTTAGCGACTTCAAAACGTAAACTCTGGCACGAGACAACAATGCCTGATTCAGTTCAAATGACGGATTTTCAGTAGTCGCACCAATAAAGGTAATCGTGCCATCTTCAATGAAGGGTAAAAACGCATCTTGCTGGCTTTTATTAAAACGATGTACCTCATCAACAAATAAAATGGTACGTCGTTGTTTGGACTGCGCTCGTAACTTAGCCTGATCAATCGCTGCCCGTATATCTTTGACCCCAGCAGTAACTGCGGATAATCGCTCAATGTCTGCATCGGCATAACGAGCGATAAGCTCCGCCAAGGTGGTTTTACCGGTACCCGGTGGTCCCCAGAAAATCAAAGAGTGACATAGCCCTTGCTCAATGGCTTGTCGCAACGGTTTATTAACTCCTAATAAGTGTTCCTGGCCAATGTATTGATCAAGATGACGAGGCCGCATGCGGGCGGCCAGTGGCGCAAACAAATCAGGCGAATCGAGATCAAAACTCAAGTTACCATTATCGCTGGTCATCAAAGTCTACGCCTTCAGGCAGGGTAAAAGTAAATTGTTGCAGTGTTGGTAATGGATCAGAGTTTACGTCTGAAAGGTGAAACTCACTGAACTGACCCGTGGCATCTTCGATGGTAAAAGCAACTAATGTATCGCCCTGAAAAGACAGATCCAGAGTTTTTACCTGAGCATTTTCGTCCAATGAAGAAATTGTATAAGAGCTTTTATCCTTCATACTGACCTGATAATCCTGCCACAAGGATTGGTCAGAACCACTGAGTAATAAAATTGGCGTATTGGCAACGGCGGTATCTACTTTGAATGCAGAAACCTGCTCGACAAACGGATTATAAAACCAAAGTGTCTTGCCATCGCTGACCACTAAAGTCTCGTCCGGTTCTACCGTTTTCCAATAAATTAAATTAGGGCGGCGAACTTTCAGGACGCCACTTTGTTGTTGTAGTTCATTTCCGTCCGCGTCTGTGACCAGCTGGGTAAAATTGGCACTAAACCCACCAACCACTTCAAGTTTGCTGATCAATTGTTGCTTGGCATCATTTGCCTGGGCAACGAAGCTTGACGCCAGTGAACCAATGAAAAGCAACGATGAAAGTTTTGATAATTTCTTTAATTTAAGCAAAGTAACAACCTTGTATTCAGTGTTAACCGGCCCTGGTCAACGGAGTTTAACATCAGCCGGCATCATGGATTGTATGTGTACGTGTGCAACACGCTTTGTTATTAATTTTTAACCGGTGGTGGCGCTAGAACTTCTCGATTACCATTGTGTCCCGGAGAACTTACGACACCGCTCATTTCCATTTGTTCAATCAATCTTGCCGCCCGGTTATAACCGATACGGAATTTACGTTGCACACCGGAAATAGATGCACGACGAGTTTCGGTAACATGTGCCAGTGCTTCATCGTACAAGGGATCTAAATCGCTCTCGTCTGACTCAGCCTGCTCACCAGGTAACAGGTTATCAGCATTGGTTTCCCCGGACAGTATTTCATCTATGTAATTTGGCGTACCACGAGATTTCCAGTCATTAACGACGGCATGCACTTCGTGATCATCAACAAACGCACCGTGAACACGGGTTGGCACCCCAGTTCCAGGTGGCAAGTACAGCATATCACCCTGCCCCAACAATTGTTCCGCACCCTGTTGATCCAAAATGGTTCTGGAATCGACTCGGGACGAAACCTGGAACGCCATTCGGGTTGGAATATTGGCTTTGATCAGGCCGGTTATCACATCCACTGAAGGTCGTTGTGTCGCCAGAATTAAATGAATGCCCGCCGCACGAGCCTTTTGTGCAATTCGGGCGATTAACTCTTCAACTTTTTTACCGACAATCATGATCATATCGGCAAATTCATCAACCACGACGACGATGGCAGGCAATTTCTCCAGCAATGGTGCCGTTTCATCCATACTGTCGCCCGGCTTCCATAACGGATCGGTAAGTGGTTCACCTGCAGCAATGGCTTTTTTCACTTTCTGATTGTAGCCTTTCAGGTTGCGAACCCCCAGGGCTGACATCAGTTTATAACGGCGCTCCATCTCACCAACACACCATCTAAGCGCATTAGCAGCTTCTTTCATATCGGTGACCACTTCTGCTAATAAGTGCGGAATACCTTCATAAACCGACAACTCCAGCATTTTCGGGTCGATCATGATCAAACGCACATCTTCCGGCGTCGATTTATACAACAATGACAATATCATCGTATTTACGCCGACAGATTTACCGGAACCAGTAGTACCGGCCACCAATAAGTGTGGCATTTTGGCAAGATCAACCACAATCGGCTCACCGGCAATATCCTTACCCAGTACCATCGTCAGGGCGGACGTTGATTTACTGAATGCATCACAACTTATGACTTCACTAAGACGAACGATTTCACGATGCTTGTTAGGAAGTTCCAGGCCAATGACTGACTTACCAGGAATCACTTCAACAACACGTACGCTGATAGCCGATAATGCCCGCGCCAAATCTTTCGACAGGTTAGAGATTTTACTTACCTTCACGCCGGGTGCCAGATCCAGCTCGAAGCGGGTAATTACCGGACCAGGAAAGACATTGACCACCTGGGCCTGAACCGAAAAGTCCAGCAATTTGGCTTCTACCAGGCGACTGACCATATCCAGTTCTTCCTGATTGATCGGATTTTCATTTTTATCGGGACGATCAAGCAGTTCAATCGAAGGCATGCCCACATATTTATCAAATCCGGCATCCGCTTTTTTGGCAACGCCTGATTTTGCCGTAATTGGCGCCGTGACACTTTGTTGATTATCAACAACGTCATTCTGGTCATCAAATGGTGGAATCGGTTGCGCCGGAGAAAACGCCGCATCAATCTCATCCTGAGAAATATCCTGATCGATATGGCTTACCATAGGTTCGTCAAGAATGTCATCGATATCGATGAACGGTTCGTCATGATCGGTGTTCGACTCTGGATCTGGTGCGAAGAACCTGGCGGCTAACTCTTCATCCGCCTGGGACAAGGTGTTTACGGTTGGTTGTTCAACAACGGCATGATTGTCCTGTGCTATGGACGAAACACGTTTATTGCCCGAGGCAGCAGCATTAGCAAGAGCCGGTTCTTCAATAACCTCTGCTGCGTCCATTTCGGTATTAACATCAAGTGGCGAAGATGAGAAAGAATGCCTGATACGTTGCCCGCCAGTGATTAATAGCATAAAGGCAGCAATCGCCTGGGCGCCAAGCCAGTCAATCATTGTAAAAAACGAGATACCGGTCAAAAACACAAAGCCTGAGGTGGTTAACAACAGTAATAACAGGCTGGTACCAACAAAGTTCATGTACGGTATAAGTGCATTCGAGACCAAGTCGCCAATTAACCCGCCCGCGGAAAATTCGTAGATATCGTTGCCATTCATACTCCAGATTGACGTAAGGCCGATATAAAGCATCAAAAAGCCGACAAACTTCAACCCGAGGGTAAAAAAATCAATTTCTAATAAATATCGAATGCGCTGGAATAACAGCCAGCCAATCAGCGCAACGGTAAAGGGTAAGGTATACGCGATACGGCCAAAACTGAAAAATATCACATCTGCCAGGTATGCGCCGACCGCGCCACCAGCATTATTAACCGCGGCATGGTAGCCGGTTTGTGACCAGCTTGGGTCTCTGGGATCAAACGTTAATAAGGCAACAACCAGATAAATAGCAAAGACGGTGGTGAATATTAATCCCACTTCGAGAAGGCGTTGGCCGCCACTTAGGGTTTTCTTGGCAGTGTCAGACAAATTCAAATCCATGGAAATCGTTATTGTTATTACCCCTAAAATAGCAAACATTTAGGACGCTGAAAATAACTAACCCGAAACCTTAGCAATATTCAGGTTGAATGCTTAATTAGTGGTCTTAATTTACTATTAATCAAACCAGGGTGTGATTAATGGGAATAACTATATTGGCAATATCAGGTTAATTCACCGAGCATATACCGCAGGCGGTAACACTAACGTATCGAGATATAGTTGTTCGACTTAACTTCTTCCATCACCACATAGGTACGGCTATCACTTACATCAGGCAACGTTAACAGTAAATCACCGAGTAAATCGCGATAAGCCTGCATGTCCGAAACCCGGGTTTTCAATAAAAAGTCAAAATTCCCGGAAACCAGATGACATTCCTGGATCACATCGAGTTGTTTTACTGCCCGTGAAAATTTATCAAATACATCAGGTGACGAGCGACTTAGGGTGATCTCCATAAAAACTAACAAGGATGCGCCCAGATGTTTGGGGTTTAAATTAGCGCTGTAACCGAGGATCACCTGGTCTGCTTCCAGCTTTTTTACTCGCTCCAGACACGGGGTTGGACTTAATCCTACCCGTTTCGATAACTCAACGTTAGATAGACGGCCGTGATTTTGCAATTCTTTAAGGATATTCTTATCGATTCGGTCTAGTTTTCTTTCGTTAATCGCCATAATAGTTATTTAATCTACTAAATCTTGTTATTTTAATATAATTATCTTTTTATATCTTAAAAACAACCAATAAATCTTACAAAAACCTCACATATTAGATTTATAATTTAGCCAACTTAATACAACAGGCAACAAGAGATAAATCATGATTATTGGTGTCCCTAAAGAAATTAAAAACCACGAATATCGCGTAGGTATGGTACCAGCTAGTGTTCGTGAGCTAATTAACCACGGTCATAAGGTGATCGTAGAGACTCAGGCGGGTATGGGCATTGGTTTTACCGATGAAGACTATATCGAAGCAGGTGCAAGTGTTTTAGGCACTGCCGCTGATGTGTTCGCACAAGCGGAAATGATTGTTAAGGTAAAAGAACCACAAGCCGTTGAACGTGCAATGTTACGTGAAGGTCAGATTTTATTCACTTACCTGCACCTGGCTCCGGACCTACCGCAAACAGAAGACTTAATTAAATCTAAGTCAATCTGTATTGCTTATGAAACCGTTACTGACAACAATGGTGGTTTACCATTATTAGCGCCAATGTCAGAAGTTGCCGGTCGTATGTCAATTCAAGCTGGTGCTCAGGCGTTAGAAAAAGCCAACGGTGGTCGTGGTATGCTACTTGGTGGTGTTCCTGGTGTTGCCCCGGCAAAAGTCGTTGTTATTGGCGGTGGTATGGTTGGTAACAATGCTGCACAAATGGCAGTTGGCCTTGGCGCAGAAGTTGTTGTTCTGGATCGCAACATCAACGTATTACGTCGCTTAGACGCTCAATTTGGTAACAAAATCAAGGCCGTTTACTCTACTGCCGATGCATTAGAAAAACATGTATTGGAAGCCGATTTAGTGATCGGTGGTGTCCTGATCCCGGGTGCAGCAGCACCAAAACTAGTCACCAAAGAGCACATCAAAGCGATGAAGCCTGGTTCAGCGATTGTTGATGTAGCCATCGACCAGGGTGGTTGTATTGAAACGTCAAAAGCAACGACTCACGCAGAACCGACTTACATTGTTGATGAGGTTGTCCACTATTGTGTAGCCAACATGCCAGGAGCCGTGCCACGCACGTCAACGTTCGCATTAAACAATGCAACCTTGCCGTACATCATTCAGTTGGCTAACAAGGGCTACAAAAAGGCATTGCTTGACGATCATCACCTATTAAATGGTCTGAACGTGATTGATGGTAAAGTTACCTGTGAAAGCGTTGCACAAAACCTTGGTTTCGAATACGTAGAACCAAAGGTTGCGTTAGCCTAAGCCTGTAATTACAAGTTGACAACCAGACTGTTAACAAATTGATAAAAACGCTGTTAATATAACAGCGTTTTTTTTATCTTTAAGTCTTGTAATTGGATTTTACTACCCCAATCAAGACAACATATTCAAATTATAACCTGCAAGTTATAACTTTTTCTCAATTCCATGGAGTATTACATGAGTGATGTAAGGCATTGCCCTCTTTTGATTTTAGGCTCAGGTCCAGCTGGCTACACAGCCGCCGTTTACGCTGCGCGCGCTAATTTACACCCGGTAATGATCACCGGTATGCAGCAAGGTGGCCAGTTAACCACCACGACCGAAGTTGAAAACTGGCCGGGTGATGCGGACGACCTGACAGGTCCCCTGCTGATGGAGCGCATGCAGAAACACGCGGAGAAATTTGATACCGAGATTATCTTCGATCATATTGATGAAGTGGATTTATCCAATCGCCCATTTAAATTAAAAGGCAGCAGCGGTGAATACAGCTGTGATGCACTGATTATCGCAACGGGTGCTTCAGCTCAATACCTTGGCCTGGAGTCAGAAACCGCGTTTATGGGTAAAGGCATTTCCGCCTGTGCGACCTGTGATGGTTTCTTTTATCGTAACCAGAAAGTTGCGGTCGTGGGTGGTGGTAACACCGCAGTAGAAGAAGCGCTATACCTGTCGAATATTGCCTCTGAAGTTCATTTAATTCATCGTCGTGATACGTTCCGTAGTGAGAAAATCCTTACCCAACGTTTAATGGACAAAGTGGAAAACGGCAATATTGTATTGCACCTTGACCGCACGTTAGACGAAGTCTTAGGTGATGACATGGGCGTTACAGGACTGCGCTTACAGGATACTAAATCCGATGCAACGGAAGAAATCGACGTTGCCGGTTGTTTTATCGCTATCGGTCACAAGCCGAATACGGGAATATTCGAAGGCCAGCTAGAAATGAAAGACGGCTATTTAAAAATTCACTCGGGTACCGAAGGCAATGCAACCCAAACCAGTGTTGAAGGCGTTTATGCTGCCGGCGATGTGGCTGATCATATCTACCGTCAGGCAATTACTTCTGCCGGTTCCGGTTGTATGGCGGCATTAGATGCTGAGCGTTATCTGGATGCTCTGGCCGCTAAAAAGTAAGGTCATTCCCTGAATGCAACAGATTCTGCACCGTCTAACTTTACAGGATCTGTCGTTCCCGCCGACTGAGCAAGCACTATCTGAACCTAACGGTTTGCTCGCCGTCGGCGGAGACTTATCCCCTCCCCGCATTATCAATGCTTATACCAATGGTATTTTTCCCTGGTTTTCAGAAGGTGATCCGATTCTTTGGTGGAGCCCCGATCCCAGAGCCGTGCTACCCCTCGATAAGCTGCGTATTAATCGTTCACTGACGAAGTTTCTGAAGAAATCGCCTTATCAGGTCACCTTAAACAAAGCATTTAATCAGGTGATCGAATTATGTGCCGATGCGCCATTTCGCCAGGAAGACACCTGGATTTTGCCATCAATGATGCAGGCATATCAGCAATTACACCAGCAGGGCTTTGCGCATTCGATTGAGGTCTGGCAGGACAATTACCTTGTCGGTGGTTTATACGGCATTTGTATTGGCGGCTTTTTTAGCGGCGAATCTATGTTTTATCGGGCCGAAAATGCATCAAAAGTTGCGTTAGTGGCATTACGTAACCACCTGTTAAGCGAGCATGTTGATTTTATTGACTGTCAAATCCAAAACCCATTTTTACAATCGATGGGCGCTATCGAAATTTCTCGCCAGGCGTTTTCCCAGGCTCAGGCTCGGGCCACCCAGCGTCAATTTAACGATCAGTTTTGGCAACCACAAGCTCTGCATCTCGATTATTGAGCGACTATTCTTTATAGTAAGCAAAGGTAGTTGTGTTTGATTTATCCGGGTTAATTGTTGATGAGTGAGCAAAAAAAATACTTTCAGTTTGGCCTTACCCAGCACTTTGCCTGCAACTATTTACCTGAAAAAAAAGAACGTTTGATGGTGGTTATGAATCATGAACTACTGTCCAATGAAAACTACCAACGGTTGTTAGAAGCAGGGTTTCGACGCAGCGGTAACCAGGTTTACCGGCCCCATTGTAAAAACTGTGATGCCTGTGAGTCGCTTCGAGTTCCAGTACAGGAATTTGCTCCCACTCGCAGTCAAAAGCGGGTTTTAAAAATAAACCAGGACATCGAAATACAGATTAGCTCGCTGGAAAAACCCACCTACTACCCACTATACAAACGCTATATCAACGCCATTCACCAGGACGGTGGCATGTATCCTGCGAACCGGGAACAATACAATAACTTCATTTTCAGCAAGAACATTTCTCAGTTATTCATCGAACTGTATTTGGAACAGAAACTTGTCAGCGTCGCGGTAACCGACAACCTTCCCAATGCGCTTTCAGCGCTTTACACTTTCTATGATCCCGACCTGCCAAAGCGTTCCCTGGGTATTTTATCAATTCTCAGCCAGATTAAGGTCGCTCAACAATTACAAAAAAACTTTCTTTATCTGGGCTACCAAATCGACGACTGCAGTAAAATGAACTATAAGAGTAGATATTTTCCACATCAGCGTTTACAGGGTGAGCGTTGGCAACGAACAAATAAATAGCGCATTGACTTTACAAATTGCTCGCTTTTCGGCATGATCTGCGCAGCAATTTTATTATGCAAAATTTTAGAGGATTAACGCTTAGATGGCGAAAGAAGAAAATATTGAAATGCAAGGTACGGTATTAGATACGTTGCCGAATACCATGTTTCGTGTTGAATTAGAAAATGGTCACGTTGTAACTGCACACATCTCAGGAAAAATGCGTAAGAACTACATCCGTATTTTGACTGGTGACAAGGTTACCGTTGAATTGACCCCTTACGACTTATCTAAAGGTCGCATTATTTTCCGCGCCAGATAATCTGTTAACTCCAACGAGTTGAAAAAGCAAAAACCTCGCAATGCGAGGTTTTTTTTGTGGTTGAAACTTAAGTCTTCTTACTGCTTACGACACCAGTTCCGTTTTTTCTTCAAAACTGAACACCAGTTTATCCGCCTTCTTATCAACATCGACCTTGGCGACACCGCCTTGCATCAACTCACCAAACAGCAGTTCGTTAGCAAGAGGTTTCTTCAGTTGTTCCTGGATTAAACGGGCCATCGGTCTGGCTCCCATGGCCTTATCATAGCCATGCTCTGCCAACCAGGCTCGCGCTTTCTTAGACAATTCCAGTGAGACACCTTTATGATCCAACTGCGCCTGCAACTCGACAATAAACTTGTCCACCACCTGCTCAATAACTTCGGTTTGCAGATGATTAAACCAGATAATTGAATCCAACCGATTGCGAAACTCTGGTGAAAATACCCGATTAATTTCCGACATCGCATCAAAACTATGATCTTGCTGCTGGAAACCAATAGATTGTCGAGTCGTTTCACGTACGCCGGCATTCGTGGTTAACACCAGGATCACATTGCGAAAATCAGCCTTGCGGCCATTGTTATCAGTGAGTGTGCCGTGGTCCATTACCTGCAACAGGATATTGTAGATATCGGTGTGCGCTTTCTCTATCTCATCCAGCAGTACGACCGAGTGCGGATGTTTAATCACCGCATCCGTTAATAAACCGCCTTGCTCGTAACCAACATAACCCGGAGGTGCACCGATCAGGCGACTAACCGCATGCTTCTCCATATACTCTGACATATCAAAGCGCAATAACTCGACACCGAGTATTTTTGCCAGCTGATTCGTGACTTCGGTCTTCCCTACCCCGGTAGGCCCGGAAAACAGGAATGAACCAACCGGTTTGTCTTCATTTCCAAGACCCGCTCGATTTAATCGGATGACCGAGGTTAATCCATCGATTGCTTCGTCCTGGCCAAATACCACCATTTTTAAATTGCGGTCGATATTCATCAGGTTGTCTTTTTCCGTAGAAGACACAGATTTTTCTGGAATTCGGGCTATTGCAGCCACGATAGCTTCAATCTCGCCGATCCCGATAGTTTTCTTACGTTTTTTCGCTTCTAACAGTTGCTGTTTGGCACCTGCTTCATCGATCACATCGATGGCTTTATCAGGAAGGAACCTGTCATTGATGTACTTGGCAGATAATTCTGCGGCCGCTTTCAAGGCTTTATTTGAATATTTCACGTTATGATGTTTCTCATAACGCTCTTTCAGGCCCTGCAGAATTTTCGTAGTTTCATCTATCGATGGCTCATTAATATCAATCTTCTGGAATCGACGGGCAAGCGCACGATCCTTTTCAAAGATGGTTTTAAACTCCTGGTAGGTCGTAGACCCCATGCATCGTAATTTACCCGCAGAAAGCAATGGTTTAATCAGGTTAGAGGCATCCATCATGCCACCAGAGGCTGCACCGGCACCGATAATGGTGTGAATTTCATCGATAAACAATATCGCATGTGGATCTTTTTCAAGCTCTTTTAACAAGGCTTTGAAACGTTTTTCAAAATCCCCTCGATATTTGGTTCCCGCCAGCAAAGCGCCCATATCAAGTGAGTAGATGGTCGCGTCCAGCAAGACCTCAGGAGCTTTCTCTTCAACAATTAATTTTGCCAGGCCTTCGGCAATGGCGGTTTTACCAACCCCAGCCTCACCAACAAACAATGGGTTGTTCTTGCGACGTCGACTTAACACCTGAACGGTACGCTCCAGCTCCCGGGCGCGACCAATCATTGGGTCAATCTGTCCAAGCTGTGCCGCCTTGTTTAAGTTATCAGCATAGGCATCGACGGTTTTGTTTTCCTCTTCGACACTAATCCCGTCATCGTGCTCCAGGGTCGGTTCAATGGCCTGGTTTTTCGCAATGCCATGAGAAATATAATTAACGATATCTAACCGGGTGATATCCGATTTTTTCAGGAAATAGGCGGCCTGGGATTCTTGCTCACTAAAAATAGCCACCAAAACATTGGCACCATTTACTTCGGTTTTACCTGAAGACTGAACGTGGAACACAGCACGTTGCAAGACCCGTTGAAACCCTAACGTTGGCTGAGTTTCCTTGTCTTCATCGCCTTCCTGAATAACGGGTGTGGTTTCAGCGATAAAGGTATTGAGCTCAAGCCTGAGCTTTTCGAGATCGCCGCCACAGGCTTTTATGGCTTCAATCGCCTCCGGGTTTTCCAATAAAGCAAGCAATAGATGTTCGACCGTCATAAATTCATGGCGAGAGTCTTTGGCTTGACGGAAAGCCAGGTTTAAGGAGATTTCTAGTTCTTTATTTAACATTTACGTCTTGCTCCATACTTTGGGGGAATACTACACCTTTTCCATGGTACACATCAGTGGATGTTCATGCTTACGGGCAAACCGACAAACTTGATCAACTTTCGTCTCAGCAACTTCGGCGGTAAACACTCCACAACTTGCTTTACCCTTATAATGTATTGTTAGCATAATTTGCGTCGCTTGGTCAGTATCCATATTAAAAAATTTACTTAACACTTCAACTACGAAGTCCATCGGTGTGTAATCATCATTTAAAATAATCACCCGATACATAGACGGACGCTTTATTTTCTGTCGTTCAAGCTCTTCAACTACATTATCTGTACCGATAAGTTCTTTAGCTTTACTCATATAAAATATTTTAGCTCTTACTGCGTTAAAAATAATCAAGATTTAAAAAATCAAAAAAACCAACTATTTATCTTGACTAATTTTTCTATTAATCTAAATTTTTAATTGTGGCTATTTTTTAGTCACACCCCTACCAGTAATTTACTGATAGAAATACTTTAATGATCATGTGAGATCGATTCAAACAAAAATACCAATGTTTAAGAAGGAAGTGGAAGTATGGCTAATGGTACAGTGAAATGGTTCAATAACGCCAAAGGTTTTGGTTTTATTCGTCCTGAATCCGGCGGTGAAGATATCTTCGCACACTACTCAACAATTCAAATGGACGGCTACCGTACCCTAAAAGCTGGCCAAAGTGTCGACTACGAGCTCAATGAAGGGCCAAAAGGTCATCACGCGGCAAGTATTCGCCCTCTCGATATGGAAGGCGACCAACAATAGTCCGGCTTTTTTCAGAGATTTACAGCAAGAGAGCACCCCTCTCTTTGCTGGGTCCTGAACTCGCTCTGAATGACATCTTGTTCCCCATAATTGCGTAATAATGCGTAAATATTGAGGAATCGGAATCGCATCACAGGACAGAGTAAGTTTTCTCTGTTTAGCGGCCAATGATGCCGCCCCTTCTTCGCTCGCTATCTCCAGTGAGTACAGCTTTTGCTGTTCAATCCACCGAAGATAAAGCCTTAAGCCGTAAGCTATAAGCCGTAAGTAGTGGGCTTTGACCTTATAACTTTACAGCCATACAACTTTATAGCTTTTATAGCTTCCTTTCTCTAAAAGGCGTTCTTGGTTCAATCGCCTCTAAAAAAGATATAAGGGCTGATTTAGACAATTACAAGGTAGCGCTTTGCCAATATCCCCCATTTCCGTTTACAGGATAAAGATTATCCTGAAACAAAAAGGCCCGCAATTAAGCGGGCCTTATTATCAGTCGGTATTAAGACTATTAGCGCAATGAATCGATAGTTTCGTTCAGTGTTGCGCTTGGACGCATCGCTTTAGCAGCCAGTTCACTATCTGGCTGGTAATAACCGTGAACATCAACCGTTACACCTTGCGCTGAATTAAGTTCTTCAACGATTTTCGCTTCCTGAGACGTCAGCTTTTCAGCAACAGGCGCGAAAATAGCCTTTAATTCCGCATCCTTATCCTGCGATGCCAACTCTTGTGCCCAGTACATAGCCAGGTAAAAATGACTGCCTCGGTTATCAATCTGGCCTACTTTACGAGCCGGAGACTTATTCTCGGCCAGGAAAGTGGCAGTTGCAGCATCCAACGTGTCTGCCAATACCTGCGCTTTAGGGTTGTTGGCATGATTGCTTAAATGCTCAAGCGATGCCGCCAGTGCCAGGAACTCACCCAGTGAATCCCAACGCAGGTAATTTTCTTTTTCAAACTGTTGCACGTGCTTAGGAGCAGAACCACCAGCACCAGTTTCAAACAGGCCGCCACCGTTCATCAGAGGAACGATTGATAGCATTTTTGCACTGGTACCCAGTTCTAAAATTGGGAACAGGTCGGTTAGGTAATCACGTAAGACGTTACCGGTAACTGAAATCGTATCCTTACCTTCCTTGATACGTTGTAACGAGAATCGAGTCGCTTCAACCGGAGACATGATACGAATATCCAGGCCTTCTGTGTTGTGCTGTGGCAAATACTCATTCACTTTTTTGATCAGTTGTGCATCGTGAGCACGTTCTGGGTTTAACCAGAATACCGCTGGGGTATCAGAAGCGCGAGAACGGTTAACCGCAAGTTTCACCCAATCCTGAATTGGTGCATCTTTTACCTGGCACATACGCCAGATATCACCAGCTTCTACCTGGTGTTGCATCAATACATTGCCGTTGCCATCAACGACACGCATTGTACCGTTCGCTTTTACTTCAAAGGTTTTGTCATGAGAACCGTATTCTTCGGCTTTTTGAGCCATCAGACCAACGTTCGGCACACTACCCATGGTTGTCGGGTCAAACGCGCCATGCTCTTTACAAAACTCAATCGTTTCTTGATAAACGCCTGAGTAACAACGATCAGGAATGACAGCAATGGTGTCTTGTAACTGGTCATTTTTATTCCACATTTTACCCGACGAACGAATCATAGCTGGCATAGAAGCGTCGATGATCACGTCGCTTGGCACGTGCAGGTTAGTAATACCTTTGTCAGAGTTAACCATCGCCAGGTCTGGTGCATCAGTATATACCGCATCCAGTGCGCCAAGAATCTCGTCTCTTAATGCAGGCTCTAACTGTTCAACTTTTGCGTACACATCGCCGATACCATTGTTAACATTGACACCAAGCTTCTCAAATACGTCCTGGTATTTAGCAAATACGTCTTTGTAAAATACCGAAACACAGTGACCAAAAATGATAGGGTCAGAGACTTTCATCATTGTCGCTTTCATGTGCAGGGAGAATAATACGCCTTGCTCTTTAGCGGCTTGGATCTGCTGGGCTAAAAACGCACGAAGCTTGTTTTTGCTCATGAAAGAAGAATCGATGATTTCGCCTTTCTGTAACGCCAGATCAGATTTTAAGACTTCAACATCACCAGACTCGGACACAAATTCAATGTTAACGGATGTCGCTTCATCGATAGTGACAGACTGTTCACTCGCGAAAAAGTCACCTTCATCCATGCTGGCTACACAAGATTTAGAATCGGCTGACCATGCACCCATCGAGTGTGGATTGTTTTTTGCGTATTGCTTAACTGAACCAGGAGCACGGCGGTCCGAATTACCTTCACGAAGAACCGGGTTTACCGCACTGCCCAGTACTTTCGCATATTTAGCACGAATTTCCTGCTCATCAGCGGTCTTTGGCTCAGCCGGAAAATCAGGCAACGCGTAACCTTTATTCTGTAATTCTTTAATCGCTGCCTGCAACTGTGGAATCGATGCACTGATATTTGGCAGTTTGATAATGTTTGCTTCCGGTGTTTTTGCCAGATCGCCGAGCTCTGCCAAAGCATCACCAATTTGTTGTTCTGGTTTCAGGTACTCCGGAAAGTTAGCGATAATACGGCCAGCTAAAGAAATGTCTTTGGTAGTCACATCAACGCCAGCGGTACCGGCATATGCCTGCACGATTGGTAAAAATGAATGAGTTGCCAACGCAGGCGCTTCATCGGTAATAGTGTAGATAATTTTGGAATTCTCGGAAGTCATACCATATCCTTTGTTTGTACGCCCTGTATATGGCGCCGCTTTAAATTTATTGGGTTTGTTAACTTCGTGTTTTGGCTGACGCTTTCGAGCAAGCGTTAACCCTGGTGCATCTACCCAAGGTTTTAATGGGTAAACTCTGCAAGTGGTTCAGAGAACCAGCAATTGCCGTTAACAATATTAAGTGACCCTTTATTATTCGCCATTCGACCTTATTCATCCTGCAGCTAACCACCAAATTGATGATCGGGCTTAATAATCTGCTCTGCCTCGTTTAAGTGGAAAACAGCCGACAGATTTATGGTCAAAAATGACGAGCGCGCGTCAGTATAGCAGTATGAATTTAATTAACCTAGTCCCAAGGTAAAACCCAATTTGAATAAGTTACAACGCTTTTTCGAGATGATTTTGATACCATAAGCCAATACCTTTACCTAAGTTGAACGCGCAACAGGCAATGATGGAAAAGCAACGCCCTAAAAACCGAGAAAAAGCCAGACGCCCTAAGTTGACGGGCTCTTCGAAAAGATATTTGGCAAAGAAAACCTCTGCAGTCTCCAACTCGACCAGGCGCGCAGCGAGTCCTGATAAGCTTCGCCGTAATAAGCCTAAACCAGAACGACCTATACTGGTACTGTTCAATAAACCTTACGATGTTTTAACTCAGTTTAGCGATGATCAGCAGCGCTCAACACTGAAGGATTTTATCCCGATCAAGGATATTTATGCTGCTGGCCGTCTCGACAAAGACTCAGAAGGCCTTCTGGTGCTAACCAATGATGGTGAATTACAGCATAAACTGGCCAATCCAAAGTTCAAAAAAGCCAAAACCTATTGGGTACAGGTAGAAGGTGATGTCAGTGCCCAAGCCATTGAGCAATTGAGTAAAGGCGTTGAATTAAAAGATGGCCCGACGAGACCGGCAAAGGTAGAACGCATTGAGCAGCCGCAAATCTGGCAGCGCAGTACGCCAATTCGAGATCGAAAAAACATCCCTACGACCTGGTTGCAAATTACCATTACCGAAGGTCGAAACCGCCAGGTAAGACGGATGACGGCTCATGTTGGTTATCCTACATTACGCCTGGTCCGCGTTTCGATGGGACCTTATTCACTGGCACAGATAGCGCCATTAACAACAATACAGCCAGGCCAGTATTTACAAATTGAGTTAGACCCGACGGGTAACACAAAATAGAGGATGCCAACTTTGGATGACCATCATTTACAATTTAAACCTAATACAACCGTAGCCGCCATCGTTCATCATAAAGGGAAATTTCTTATGGTTGAAGAATGGCAGGATCAACAATGGGTCTATAACCAGCCTGCAGGACATATTGAAGCAAATGAAACCATTATTGAAGGGTTAGAACGAGAGCTTAAAGAAGAAACCGGGTTACAGTTAACCGCTCAGGCATTAAGCGGCATCTATTATTTTCACTTACCCAGATCCAATCTGTTCTATCTGCGCTTTTGCTTTATTGTCGAACTGGATGCGTGGTTAGAAACGCAACCAGAAGACAACGAAATCAATCGCGCTGTCTGGATGAGTTACGAAGAAATCGTAAATAAATCCGCGCAATTACGAAGTCCAATCGTGCTTGCTGCCATCAAAGACTATTTAGACGGCAATAAATATCCACTATCCATTTTAAAATCCTATCTTTAATAATGCGTTGAACGCTATTTCATGATAAAATTCGCGCCATTTTTTAACTGGCTGGGAATTAAAGTCCTTGAGTACAACAGCAAACCGTGATTTAAAAGTTATCGTCGGCATGTCCGGCGGCGTTGATTCTTCTGTTTCCGCTTACCTCTTGAAGCAACAAGGCTATCAGGTGGAAGGTCTGTTTATGAAAAACTGGGAAGAAGACGACGATGACGAATATTGTGCAGCAGCAGAAGATCTGAAAGATGCACAGGCGGTTTGTGAAAAATTAGGGATAGAACTTCATACCATCAATTTTGCTGCCGAATACTGGGATAATGTATTCGAGTACTTTCTTGAAGAATACAAAGCCGGTCGCACCCCAAACCCTGACATTATGTGCAATAAAGAAATCAAATTTAAAGCATTTCTGGAATTTGCCTGCGAAGACCTGGGTGCTGATTTCATCGCAACCGGACATTATGTGCAACGCCGTGATAGCAATGGTAAATATCAGTTGCTTCGGGGTCTGGATAACAACAAAGATCAAAGCTACTTTTTATATACACTAAGCCACCAGCAAGTCGCACAAACGCTGTTCCCTGTCGGTCACCTGGAAAAACCTGAAGTGCGGGCCATTGCCGAGCGTGAAGGGTTGATTACTCACAATAAAAAGGACTCTACGGGGATTTGCTTTATTGGTGAGCGCAAATTTAAAGATTTCCTGGGGCGTTATTTACCCGCTCAGCCAGGCGATATCGAAAATTGTGAAGGTCAGGTCATTGGTGAACATGATGGTCTTATGTATCACACCCTGGGTCAACGCAAAGGCCTGAGAATTGGTGGTCTGAAAGACGCTGGTGATGAGCCATGGTACGTCGTTGAAAAGGATATGAAACGCAACGTATTAATCGTTGGCCAGGGTCATAACCACCCTCGCCTGTTTTCAAAAGGCCTGATCGCCGATCAATTGCATTGGGTTGATCGAGTTGAGCCAGCATTAAATGAAGCTTTTCGTTGTACGGTTAAAACCCGTTACCGTCAACAGGATGTGGCTTGTACGGTAACTCGAATTAACGATAAGGACTACGAAGTGATGTTTGATGAGCAACAAAGCTCGGTAACACCAGGCCAGTCCGTTGTTTTTTATCAGGATGAGGTATGTCTTGGTGGTGGAATCATTGATACGCTCATTCGCGATTTTGATTCACTAAACTAAGGCACGAGCCCATTGCTTTAATGGTTGTTAGTAAAAACCCAATAAATCATAACAATTAAGCCGTAGGTATATGAGAGAACAAACCTTAACATTCGCTGCAATTTGCCAGGCTGCTGCCATGGTTCAGGGCATTGCTCGCAAAAATCAACTGGACGACTCCCTGTTTGATTTAATGTTGAACTCCATTGTAAACACCAATCCGAAAGATACACTGGACGTTTATGGATCCGATATTGCGCACCTGAAAACCGGGTTACAGCTGATTGTCACTCAACTGGGCGATAATACTGTAAATAAAGATCCGGAAATTACCCGGTATATTGTCAGTCTTCTTAATCTCGAACGTCGCCTGCAAGGCAAGAAAAAGCATATGACCAGTCTTGGTGAGCGTATCGATCAGTGCCAGCGTCAGTTAACTCACTTTGAATTGAACAGCGATAATATGATTGCCAATTTCGCCAGCGTCTACAGTGATATCATCAGCCCGCTGGCAACCCCGATTCAGATTGCGGGCGAACCCGGGATTTTAAAACAAGTCGGCAATCAGAACCGCATTCGCGCCCTGCTTCTTGCAGGAATACGCGCCGCTGTGTTGTGGCGACAAATGGGTGGTAAACGCCGAGTCATTTTATTTCGCAGACGCCAGGTAGTGGCGCAAGCGCAAGAATTATTAAAGTCTATACATTAATTAGGAATCAGATATGGAACTTTCAAGCATCAGTGCTATTTCTCCGGTAGATGGTCGTTATGGCAGTAAAGTTAAGGCCTTGCGCCCAATCTTTAGTGAATTCGGACTAATAAAGTACCGAGTTACCGTCGAAGTGCGTTGGTTACAAAAACTGGCTGCTACCGCTGAGATTGCTGAAGTACCGGCATTTTCTGCCGACGCAAACGCTGTTTTAGATGCTATCGTTGCGAATTTCAGCGAAGAAGATGCCGCTCGCGTGAAAACTATCGAGGCAACAACAAACCACGATGTGAAAGCAGTCGAATATTTTCTTAAGGAAAAAGTTGCGGACAACGCTGAGCTAAATGCGGTTTCTGAATTCATTCACTTTGCCTGTACTTCAGAAGATATCAACAACCTGTCGCATGCGCTGATGCTAAAAGAGTGTCGTGAACTGGTTTTATTACCGGTGATGGATGAAATCCTTACTGAAATTAAAAACCTGGCAGTAGAATACAAAACGATTCCTATGATGTGCCGTACCCACGGTCAACCAGCTAGCCCAAGCACAATGGGTAAGGAAATGGCTAACGTTTATGTTCGCCTGAAGCGCCAGCGTGATCAAATTGCTGCGGTTGAATTCCTCGGTAAAATCAATGGCGCTGTCGGTAATTACAATGCGCACCTTTCAGCCTACCCGGAACTGAACTGGCACGGGTTTTCTGAGAGTTTCGTGACTTCACTTGGTATTACCTGGAACGCATTCACCACACAAATTGAGCCGCATGACTATATCGCAGAACTGTTCGATGCGGTTGCCCGATTTAATACCATCTTAATTGATTTCGATCGTGATATCTGGGGTTATATCGCTCTTGGTCACTTCAAACAAAAGACCGTCGCCGGTGAAATTGGTTCCTCGACTATGCCACATAAAGTCAACCCAATTGACTTTGAAAACTCTGAAGGAAACCTGGGGATCGCTAACGCATTATTTTCTCACCTTGCACAGAAACTTCCAGTCTCCCGTTGGCAGCGCGACTTAACCGACTCTACCGTTTTGCGTAACTTAGGTGTTGGTTTTGCTCATTCATTGATTTCCTATCAGGCTACCTTAAAAGGCATCAGCAAATTGCAGGTAAACGAGCAGAGCCTGTTGGATGAATTAGATTCTAACTGGGAAGTACTGGCAGAGCCTGTACAAACGGTAATGCGTCGCTACGGCATCGAAAAGCCATACGAGAAACTCAAAGAGTTAACCCGTGGCAAGCGTGTTGACGGTGACTCTATGCGAGCATTTATCGAAAACCTGGAATTACCGCAGTCTGCAAAAGATGAATTGATTGCGATGACACCAGCAAGCTACATTGGTCGCGCAGTAAGCTTTATCGACGAACTTTAAGCTCGAAAAAGCGCTATAGAGCTGTAAGCTGTAAGGCTTTAAGGCTGTAAGCGGTAAGGCTGTATAGCGGTAAGGCGATAAAGTAACTTACGTTACGGCTATAGGGCTCTATCGCCTTCAAGCGTTAATATAGGGAGGAGACAACATAACTCCTCCCTATATGCATACACATCTGACTCCGCTTAGCACCTTAAAAGTGCACCTCGCTAGCAGAGAATTCACAACTTTCCTCCTCCTAAATTTGGGCAAATATTTCAAGCGAACCGACCGGGCGCTGTTGCACAACCATTAGCATTAACCAAAAACGCTGTAGAGCTGTAGAGCTGTAGAGCCTTACCGCCTTAAAGCCTTAAAGCGATATCGAGCTAAAGTTGCCTGATTTTTTCCGTATTGACGTGTATCCTATAACCATTAGATTGATAAATTTGCTGTAAAACCATGATCATAGACTGGAAAGATCTCTCCCCTGAATTATTTCTTGAACAATACTGGCAGAAAAAGCCTTTGCTTATCAAAGGTGCCTTTGCAAACTTTATAGACCCGGTAGCGCCTGATGAACTCGCCGGTCTTGCCATGGAAGACATGATTGAATCTCGCATTGTCCAACATCGGGATAATAAATGGCATGTCGACCATGGTCCTTTCGACGATTTTGAGTCATACGGAGATAACCAGTGGACGTTATTGGTCCAGGCGGTAAACCACTGGTTTGAAGACGTTGACTCACTGATAAGCCCATTCCGGTTCATCCCCAACTGGCGAATTGATGATGTAATGGTAAGTTTTTCGACACCTGGAGGTGGTGTTGGTGCTCATGTCGATCAATATGACGTTTTTATCATCCAGGGAAGCGGCAAACGACAATGGCGAGTCGGTAAACCCGATTCAACGCTGCAGACCCTCGTACCTCACCCGGATTTAAAGCAGGTGTCTGCATTTGAAAGCTGTATTGATGTCACAACAGAAGCCGGTGACCTGCTCTATATCCCACCGCATCACCCGCACGATGGCATCGCCATTGATAATGCGATGAACTATTCGGTGGGATTCCAGGCGCCAAACCCTCAAGAGTTGATTGGTGGACTTGCCGATTACATGTTAGATGAAGACATTTATGCAAAGCGCATCGACGATAGTCAGCGTCTGGCAACCAGTCAACCTGAGTTATTCAGCGATCGCGATTTACAATTGTTAAAACAGCAAATGCAAAACGTGCTTGATAATGACGATGTTATGGAAAACTTTCTCGGTCAGCTATTAACGTCTGTGCACCACGCACTGGATGTTGGATTACCGGAACAACCAATCAGCATAGAGGAAATTCCTGACATCATCGAACAAATCATCGAAGATGATGGCGCATTGGAACCGGTGCTGGGCTTTAAAACCTTACTGATCGAGCAACGTAAATTATTTATTAATGGCGAACGATTTACCATTTATGAAGATACACTCGATCTGGCCCTCGCACTCGCCAACAAACAGCACCTTAATTCCGAATTGCTGAAAAGCGCACTAAGCAATTTGAAAAACCTGGAGCTGTTAACTAGGGTTATAAATATAGGACTTTGGCAGTTAGCTTGAGGTGAGTAGTGCGCTACAAAGTGAATATTGTTCGTTGGCAGCAAGCCGAGCGACAGTTGAAATCTGTTCGTGAGAAAGTGTTTTGCTGTGAACGGCGAATCCCCTACGATATCGAATTCGACCAGCAAGACCGAAAAGCCCACCATGTTCTGGTGGTGGATGAAGAAACCCAGGAACCCATAGCGACCGGAAGAATCACCAACAGTGGTGAGATTTCTCGTATTGCTGTGGTCATTTCACAACGGAAAAGTCCGGTGGGTAAAGAAGTCATTCAGGCGCTGCTGAAAATAGCCAGAAAAAACCAGCTAAATGAAGTTTATATTAATTCAGATTTAGATGCGGTTAGCTATTTCGCCAGTCATAACTTCCGCCCGGTTGGTGCGGTATTTATGGAAGCGGGTATACCCAGGCAACGAATGTCCTGTCCCCTTCGCGAAGTTGACTTCAAGCGCTTCTATTTAAGTCACTAAACATTGATAAGCGAAGGCGACACCTTATTGCTGTGCAAGGGCTGTCGCCTGTTCGCTTTCAAGCGCTTAACAATACGGCTAAGCGCTGACACGAAATACCACAGATTAACTAGCGTTCGTCGTCCACAGTTTTTCGTTATCAAACATTTGGTATAGGCCTTCTGCGCGACTGACTAATAAATTTGCAAATTCAACCTGAGTATTATCAGCCGCATTAGCCATCAGGTTTTGTGCCTGAAGTTGCCACTTCATCGAAAAATTTCTTAATGCTTCACGACCATCAACAGCGTTTGCCACCGGGATATGATCGGCAGGCAAATCACCGCTAATTACCCAATAGCTTTGCTTATCCATCGCCTGCAGTTTCCATACAGCCACAAGTGGCGCAACATAACGACTTTCTTCCGTAGCAACTGATTCAACAACCAGTCCTTTTTCAGCCATGTACTTGGTTGCTTTCTGATATTGTTCTCTTACCCATGCACTACGGTTTTCTTCGGTCATTTGCTCAGGTTTTTTATTGTCTGAATCACTCATTTGATGCCTCATAGTGAAAAATTTTTCGCCCATACTCGCCGATAATCTTCTCAAACTCAAGTAGAAAATAAGCAAATCGGTTGTAGTATTTAATGAACAGAATAAAAAAAAGAAATTAGCGCTTTTTATGGCCTGTGGCGCATTTAAATGATAAGGTTCGCGAAATTTTTAAGCGCTATAATTGCCAGCACAATTCGGGCTTGCAATTACCCTGTCAATCACCCTGTATTGAACAACAAAATGGAGAAAGGTGTGGCTCTTTTTGAACTTGTCGACTTCGACTACCACGAACAGGTTGTTTATTGCTCCGACGAACAAACCGGTTTAAAAGCAATCATTGCCGTGCATAACACAAACTTAGGCCCTGCAGCCGGTGGTTGCCGCTTTTGGGACTATGCAAATGAAGATGAAGCGTTGAAAGACGTATTACGTTTATCGAAAGGCATGACTTATAAAAATGCCATGGCCGGCCTGCACCTTGGTGGCGGTAAAGCGGTTATAATCGGTAATCCAAAATCGCTAAAATCAGAAGAATTGTTTAAAGCCTTTGGCCGCGCGGTTAATAATTTGGGTGGTCGATATTACACTGCTGAAGATGTGAATATTACGACTGCCGACATGGCTATCGTCAACCAGGAAACTGAGTTTGTTTCCGGGCTTGAAGGTAAAAGTGGCAACCCTGGACCATTCACAGCTTTGGGTACTTTCTTAGGCATTAAAGCAGCGGTTAAGTTTAAGTTAGGCAAAGACGATTTAAACGGCATTCGCGTTGCCGTGCAGGGCCTGGGCAGTGTTGGTTATTCACTTTGTGAGAAATTAGTCGCCGCCGGTGCTGAGTTGGTTGTTACTGATATCAACCCAGAAGCGCTTGAACGCGCGCACCAGGAGTTGAATGCCAAAGTCGTTGGTCTTGATGAAATTTATAGCCAGGACGTTGATGTTTATGCCCCTTGTGCACTGGGTGCGACCATTAATGATGAAACCCTATCACAGCTGAAAGCAGTCATTATTGCCGGTTGTGCAAACAATCAACTAGCGGAAGCCAGACACGATCAAGCGGTTAAAGACAAAGGTATTCTATATGCGCCTGATTATGTCATTAATGCCGGTGGTATCATCAACGTTGCCCTGGAAATTGGTGACGAGCCATACTGTGCCGATAAAGCGACTGCCTTGGTTGAAGATATCTACAATACGCTAATGGATGTATTTACCAAAGCCGCTGAACAAGGCCTGCCTACGGGTCAGGTTGCCGATCAAATGGCCCGTGACATTATTGCTAACGGTCATAAATAATCCTGGCCCGGCAACCAGGCTTTAATATCATTTCAGATTAAAGATATCATGGGTAGCTGCTAAAGTCGGCTACCCTAATATTCCCCCCATTAACACCAAAGCCAACTTTGACTGCATTAGTGCTAGAGTACCTAAGAGCGATATTGCTAAAAAATCATGCTGTAGTCTTTACAAACCACTTCCCCCACTGCTCATAGCCCATTCGTTGCAAGTTTGAATACCATGCCTTTGATAAACACGAAAAAATCAACGGTACCATGAAATAAACAATCACAGTTTCTTTTTTTCTGTTAACAGGATACCCTCAAAAGAAAAAATAAATGGATGTTCATCAGTGTGGTATCAACGACTATCGGATCCTTTTTCAGGGAAAAAGGTTGCAACGCACCTTTGCTTAAGTGTTTTCGTATTAATCTTTCTTTATAGCGCTAATGCACTGGCTTATACATTACCAGATCGGGCAAAAGCACTTTTATCTGCTGATGAGATAACACAGCTACAGCGAATAGAAACTCTGATCCACAACAGTGACTGGCAACAGTCCAGGCAGGCCATCGAACAATGGCAGCTTAACGCTGACAACAACCCTTTCCTCAAGCAAGGCCTGGCAGAATCTATGCTTGGTGAAATTGCCATGCAACTTAATGAACATCAACAAGCCAAATTAATGTTCTCAGCTGCCCGGGATAATTTCGAAAAAATCAATGAACCTGCTCTTATCGCTATGGTCGACAATGATTTAGGGCGAAATTATCGCTTTGTTGCTGAATATGATAAAGCCATTATCGCCCATCAACAGGCGCTGAAAACATTCACACACCTTAATGATCAAGCCGGTATTGCCAACCAGTATGCGAACCTTGGATTAATTTATGAATATCAGGGCCGCTATCAAGAGTCATTGTTGACCGTCGAAAAAGCCCTGAAAATTAACAAGTACCTGAATCGACAGAAAGAAATGGCAGCCAATTCATACAACATAGGCTCTATTTATCTCGATATGGGGATGGTAGATACCGCTCTCGATTACTTTCGTGACACCCTGATCATCGACCAATCTACCGGCAATCAAAAAGACATCGCCTATAGCAACATAAAACTGGCAGATGTGTATTTGAAAATGGCTAATTTGAGTGAGGCCCAGGTACATGCAAGCGAAGCTTTAAAGATATTTAACGAACTAAAAACGCCTCGGGACATTGACTGGGCGCGATTAAAAAATGCGGAGATCGGCATCGCAAAGGGTGAGTTAGCGAGTGCCAAAACTACACTGCTGGATATTTTGCAAAGCCAATATCAGGGATCGCAAAATCTCAAGAACCGAGTCAGGAAATCACTCGCTAAAATAGCGTTACAGGAGGGCGATATTGACAAAGCGAGTGAGCTGACTGACACCGTAGTCGCCTATTACCAATCACGAAACCAGACAGCGATGCTCGCTGCGCTGAATAGCATGCGCATTGAGATTAGTGTTGCCAGTGGCGACTATGCCCAGGCTTTTCAGTTACTGAACGATCTAAGAGATCATGAGAAAGAGCTTTTTAGCCGACAAAAATCATTAGAATTAGCCGCCTTTCAGGCTCGTACTGAAGCGGTTCGCCAGGCACAGACCATCGCCCTGCTGCAAAAGGATAATCAACTCAGTGAAGTCAGGGCGAAGCAGGAACAGCAGCTATACCAGTTTCTATACCTGGGTGTAATATTGATTCTTGGCTTAAGTTTTTTAAGCTGGACCCGATGGCAATCGAAAAAGCTCAACAAAAAGCTATCACGCTTGGTAAAAATCCGTACTAAGGAATTGGAAAGTGCTAACCAGGCGTTACAGGTTGCCTATAAAAGTGCCGAAGAAGCATCGGTAAAAGATAGCCTGACAGGTCTCAACAATCGCCGTTACCTGGAACAAAATCTGCCTGACGATATAAAATCGGTGCTCAGCCTGCAACAGGGTGACAATGAACAGGACCCGGATCTTTGTTGCCTGCTGTTAGACATAGATCACTTCAAACAAATTAACGATAACTATGGTCACAAAGAAGGTGACAAAATACTGATAAAAATTGCACAAATTCTTAATGAGAACGCGCGCCAGTCCGATTATAAAGTTCGCTGGGGCGGCGAAGAATTTTTGTTGGTATTAAGGTTTCAACAGCGAAAACAGGCCAAAATCATGGCAGAGCGTTTATGCCATGTTATTGAGAAAACTGAATTTTTAACCGAAGCAGGAGATCGCATTTCGGTGACATGTAGCATAGGTTTTGTCAGTTTCCCGGTATTTAAGTCACAACCAGAAAGCGTCAGTTGGTCAAAAGCCTTAGAAATTGCCGATCATTGTCTGTATGCAGCGAAACATTCAGGCCGTAATGCCTGGATGGGAGCCCATGGTAGCGATAATAAATCGATGGTGGAAATTGCCAGTGTTACCGGTCTTGAGGTTGAATCTTCGTTTTAATAAAATCAAGGGGTCAGAGTTGTTGAAAATCAACAACTCTGACCCCTTGATTTTATTAAGAAAAGACTAATTCAGGTGCTTCAACAAGGCCTGAACCGGATGCTGAAGTTTTTTATCGGTGTAACGTTTTACCTGACTGCGGCAGGAAAACCCTGTCGCTAATTGCATTTCTGCCGGGCTCTGCTTCAACGGTTGCTGCCAGCTTAATTCAAATAATCCCCGTGAGTTTTGTTTATTCTGGGTTTCATGACCGTACGTACCCGCCATACCACAACAGCCGACACTGACTGGTTCAAGTGCCAGTCCAAAATGCTTAAAAATTTGCTGCCAGTGTTTTTCCGTCTGTGCCAATGCCGTTTTCTCGGTGCAATGGGCAAATAATTTAAATGTCTCCGGATTGGAAGTGACGGGTTCTGCGGCCAGGTTATCCAGTTCCTGTAATAACCACTCATGACTGAGCTGGACGTTAAAATCACCACGTTGCTCACCTAACACCTGTACATATTCGTCTCGGTAGCAAAGTACCAAGGATGCATCCAGGCCAACCATTGGAATAGAAAGACGCTGCAATTCATTTAAAAACTCAGCCGAAGTGCTTGCTGTTTTCGCAAATTTAGCAAGAAACCCTTTAACATGTTGGGGTTTACCATTCGGTTTAAATGGCAACAGAATCGGTCGATAACCGAGGTTTCGTGCCAGGCGCATAAAGTCGGCAACCACCTGTGCGTCATAGAATGAAGTAAAGGGATCCTGGACAATCAAAACGGTCTTGGCTTTTTCTGCGTCATTGAGTTGCTCTAAGGCATAGACATCAAATTCATCGAACTGTTCGTCGCTATGGTATTGCTCCAGGGTAGGAACAGATAACAATGGTGTATCTTCATAACCCAGTACTTTCTTAGAAACCCAGGAAAACACCGGATTATCAATGCCAGCGTTCACGGTACGCGGAAACTGAGCCATGATCGGCGCCAGGGTTTCGATATGAGCGACAAAATGGTCTTTTATCGGCCTTAAATAACGGCCATAGTAATGGTCAATAAATCTCGCTCTAAAGTCAGGCACATCCACCTTTACCGGACACTGACTCGCACAGGCCTTACAGGCTAAACAACCAGACATGGCTTCCATCACCTCATGCGAGTAATCGTATTCGCCCACTTTTGCCCGTAATGTATTAGCCGTTTTTAATGCCATGGCTTTTACCGAAAAACCAGAATTACCCTGTTGTAAGGTTTCTAAATCAACGCCCTTATCCGCCAGCAATCGCAACCATTCTCGCATCAGCCCGGCCCGGCCTTTCGGCGAGTGACGCCTGTCAGCGGTAATTTTACTCGATGGACACATAGGACTTTTACTATCAAAGTTAAAGCACAGGCCATTACCGTTACAGTTCATCACCGAAGGAAAATCTTCACGGACCTGGATTGGTATCAAACGATCAAACGCACCACGTTTCTTATCATCGACACTCACCAGCTTGTCGTCACGCTCCAACGGTATGCAGATCTTCCCCGGGTTCATTTTGTTCAGGGGGTCAAACGCGGTTTTAATCTTTCTTAACTCTAAGAACAACTCATCGCCGAAAAACTCCGGGCCATACTCGCTGCGATAGCCTTTGCCGTGTTCACCCCACATTAACCCACCATATTTAGCGGTAAGGGCAACCACTTTATCGGAGATTTCCCGAAGTAAAACTTCTTGTTGCGGGTCACACATATCAAGCGCTGGACGCACGTGCAGCACGCCCGCGTCAATATGGCCAAACATGCCATAATCGAGATTGTGCTGGTCTAGCAATTCCCGGAATTCAATAATGAAATCGGCAAGGTTTTCCGGCGGTACGGCAGTATCTTCTGCAAATGCCAAGGGTTTGGCCTGCCCTTTTGCATTCCCCAATAGGCCAACCGCTTTTTTGCGCATCGCATAGAGCTTTGAAATGCTACCCAGATCATAAGTAACCTGGTAGCCAATCACCCCTTTCGCTTTTGCCTGATCACCGTTCAACGTCCGCTCAAGGTCGGTGATTTTCCGTTCTACATCGGATTGTTCAAAGCCAGTGAATTCCACCAGGTTCAATCCATCCATGACAACACCTGGCACGTCGGTGATCAAATCCTTAACGCTGTGCCAGACGATATCCTGTTTAGCTAAATTCAAAACCCTGGAATCAACGGTCTCAACACTTAACGCCTTAGCTTCAACCAAATCCGGAGAATGTCGAAGAGCTGACTCAAAGCTGTCGTATTTAATATTCACCAGGGCCCTGACGTTGGGAATTTCGGTAATATTTAGTTTTGCTACGGCGACAATCGCCAGGCTCCCTTCCGAGCCGGTGATCAAACGGCCTAAATCAAACTGAGTCAGGCTTGGATCAAAAACGTTTTCCAGATCATAACCGGTTAAAAATCGGTTCAGGCGAGGAAATTTAGCTAATATTTTATCGCGATTGTCACCACAGCTACTCAAAGCCGTTCGGTACAGCAACCCTTCTGTGGTATCGAGTGTCGCTTTAGCTTCGGCATCTTCAATCGGTAATGGCATCGTTTCCAGCAGACTACCATTTGCCAGGATGCTGGTCAGCCCAAGCACATGATCAGAAGTTTTTCCATAAACCAGCGACCCCTGCCCGGAAGCATCAGTATTGATCATGCCACCAATTGTGGCGCGATTAGACGTCGATAGATCCGGAGAAAAGAAAAATCCATGGGGCTTTAGAAACTCATTTAGCTGGTCTTTAACGACTCCCGCCTGCACCCGCACCCAGCGTTCCTGCACATTGATTTCAAGAATGCGGTTCATATAGCGGGACAAGTCGACTACAATCCCCGGCGTTAATGACTGGCCATTGGTGCCGGTACCGCCACCTCGGGCAGAGAATTGAATTTCCTGGAACTTTTCAAGATTAGCAAGAGACGTCAGTATCGAAATATCATCCACTGATTTGGGATGTAATACCGCCTGCGGTATTTGTTGATAGACGCTGTTGTCGGTGGCCACAGCCAAACGCGCACTGTATTGACAGGAAATATCACCACGATAGCCACTGGATTTAAGGGTATCGAGATACTTTTGATAAAGCGGTGAAATCAAATCGTCAATATCGAGGCGAGGTAGCATATACAACAAATCACAAGTCCTGGAGAATATGCGCCTATAATGCTAAAAATCACGTTAAAAAACAATTGATTTTAGTGGGCGAAACCAGAAATTGAACTCTGGTTTCTTAGCTGTAAGCTTCAGGCTGCAAGCGGAAAGTAATTTTGTTTTTTTATAAGTTTAAAGCGAGGCTAAAAAAAACTAATACAAATTATTCAATAAGTTGCGTTCAAATATTCAAACAGGCACGATCAGAACTATGTCTATGGGCTAAGAGTCGGGAGCAGCTGTATTGGGGAAATTACCTGGCCTTTGTCAATTCCTTGTGAAGTTCCAGGCTCAGTTCCCTGAGTTTTTCAATTCGTTCCAGGCACATATTAGAATTTGCCACTAAAGTTGCCGACAGTTCTTCCGCATCGGCTTGTAACTTAACGCCCTTTTCCGTTAAAGAAATCACTTTTTTACGCTCGTCCTCGGTCGAAATCCGACGCGTTAATAAGCCTTTACCTTCGAGTCTTTTTACTATCGGCGTTAACGTGCCTGAGTCTAAATAGGTATCTTCTGAGAGAGCCTTTAAACTTACGTGATTTTTGCACCACAGGGAGTGCATTACAATGTACTGAGGATAAGTGAGATCATAGGCCTCGAGAATCGGCCTGAACGCTCGTATTAGTGCATTGGTGGCGCTGTATAGCGTAAAACACACATTATCAGATAAGCGCTGTGACATAAGATAACTCTTGAGGACTTGGGAATCGTATTATTGCCGCAAAATAGTTTGCGCGCAAATTATTTTGCTTGCTCCTGAGTTAAAAGTGCTATAAATTAGCTCGCTAATAGTTTGCGCGCAAACATTTATGACCACTACCCTTGCTAACGAGCGTAACCCGGTCATCAGCTAAACACATTCAGAGGTTCATTATCATGAAAAGCCAACAAATCCATTTGATTTCTCGCCCTACAGGATTACCAACAGCAGATAACTTTAAGTCGGTTGAGATCACTTTACCTGCTCCTGGTCAAGGCGAGGTCCTGGTCAAGAATACCTGGATGTCCGTTGACCCATACATGCGTCCTCGAATGATCGATCGTGAATCTTACATTCCACCTTTCCAGCTCGATGAAGTACTAGAGGGTGGCGCCATCGGCGAGGTTATTGAGTCTAACAACAGCAATTTTCCGGTTGGCACCAAAGTAAGCCATCTGAGTGGCTGGCGCACCAGCTTTATTAGTGATGGTACAGATCTCACCGTATTGCCCGATATTGAGGTGCCGGAGCAACTGTTCCTGGGGACGTTAGGGATGCCAGGGCTTACCGCATGGGCAGGTTTAACGAAAGTCATTGAGCTTAAAGAATCGGATACAATCTTCGTCTCCGCCGCATCGGGCGCAGTAGGTAGCATCGTCTGCCAAATAGCAAAGTTAAAAGGTTGCAAAGTCATCGCCTCTGTTGGCTCTGACGAAAAGGCCGAGTTCGTTAAAGCACTCGGCGTTGATGCAGTGATTAATTATAAAAAGGTAGATAACCTAACCGAAGCCCTCGAGAAAGCGGCACCAGAAGGCATCGATGTTTATTTTGAAAATGTGGGTGGTGAACATTTAGAAGCCGCGCTGAACGTCATGAATGATTATGGCCGCATCCCGGTATGCGGGATGATTTCCTCATATAATGCAGACAAACCTACTCCTGGGCCGAGTAACTTATTCTTTATCAACTCAAAGAAGTTAACCGTACAAGGCTTTATCGTTATCGATTATTTTGATTGTTTTCCTGAGTTTGTTGCGCAAATGGCAAACTGGATGGCGGAAGGTAAGATTAAATCCGAAGAAACCATTTACCACGGCCTCGATAACGCCGTTGACGCATTTATCGGCCTTTTTGAAGGGAAAAACAAGGGCAAAATGTTGGTCAAACTATAACCGTCATAGATTGGCCTGAAGCCCTTAGGGTTTTGACATAACAAAAAAGAGGATCTCTTCAGATCCTCTTTTTTAATCCTGCCTTACGGCACTACTGATTGGCGAATCCGCGAATTACTTATGGGCTTCGCTTAAATATATCCAGGTGGATAACACCGAATCCGGGTTAAGCGATACGCTATCGATGCCCTGCTCCATCAACCAGGCGGCAAAATCTTCATGATCAGATGGCCCCTGGCCACAAATACCAACATATTTTCCACGTCGTTTACAGGCCTGAATAGCCATTTCCAGCAAGGCTTTAATGGCCGGATCGCGCTCATCAAACAAATGCGCCACCAGACCAGAATCACGATCCAGGCCTAAGGTTAGCTGGGTTAAATCGTTGGAGCCAATCGAAAATCCATCGAAATAATCGAGGAACTGATCTGCCAGTAAGGCGTTAGATGGCAACTCACACATCATGATCACTTTCAGACCGTTTTCACCACGCACCAGACCGTTATCAGCAAGAATATCGATTACCTGCTCTGCTTCTTTCAAGGTACGAACGAATGGGATCATAATTTCGACGTTTTCTAAGCCCATCTCATTGCGAACGCGTTTAATCGCTTCACATTCCATCGCAAAACACTCGCGGAACTCTTCGCTGATATAACGAGATGCACCACGATAACCAATCATTGGGTTTTCTTCATCCGGCTCGTAAACATCACCACCCACTAAGTTCGCATATTCGTTTGATTTGAAATCAGACATACGAACAATCACTCGCTCTGGTGCGAATGATGCTGCAAGTGTTGCAATACCTTCGGTTAATTTGCCGATGTAAAACTCACAGGGAGAATCATAGCCGGCAATGATATCTTTGATTTCATCCTGCAGGCCGCTGTCAAGCGTATCAAAATTAATCAATGCTTTAGGGTGAACACCGATCATTTTATTAATGATAAATTCAAGACGAGCCAGGCCAATACCACTGTGTGGTAATCGAGCAAAGGTAAATGCCCGGTCCGGGTTACCAACGTTCATCATAATTTTAAATGGGATCGCCGGCATATTATCAATTTCAGAGCGCTTAACTTCGAAATCCAGTTCACCATCATAGATAAAACCGGTATCACCTTCGGCACAACTTACTGTTACCTTGCTGCCGTGGGACAGTAAATCGGTGGCATTGCCGCAACCAACAACCGCAGGAATACCCATTTCACGGGCAATGATTGCCGCATGACAGGTTCGGCCACCACGATTCGTTACGATCGCAGAGGCACGTTTCATGATTGGCTCCCAGTCAGGATCCGTCATATCCGTTACCAGGACATCACCCGGTAATACTTTATCCATTTCATCAATACTGTTGAGAACTTTTACCGTACCTTTACCGATCTTATGACCGATAGCACGACCTTCACACAATACGTTGGAGTTGCCCTGTAATAAAAACTGTTCCATTACATTGCCGCTTTCACGACTGCGCACGGTTTCCGGGCGAGCCTGAACAATGTACAGCTTGCCATCGAGTCCGTCTTTGGCCCACTCAATATCCATTGGACGACCATAGTGTTTTTCGATGATCATTGCCTGTTTTGCCAACGCCTGTACTTCCGCGTCGGTAATGGAGAAACGATCAGCCTGAGCCTGTTCTACATCAATAACTTCGACCTGCTTGCCGTGACTGGTATCGTCGGTATATACCATTTTCACCAACTTAGAACCGATATTACGGCGCAGTATCGCCGGTTTTTCATTCTCTACCGAAGGCTTGAATACGTAAAATTCGTCAGGATTAACAGCGCCTTGTACCACCATTTCACCCAGGCCATAGCTGGATGTAATAAACACCACCTGGTCGAAACCAGATTCTGTATCGATACTGAACATTACCCCGGATGAGGCGATATCGGAGCGAACCATGCGCTGAATGCCCGCTGACAGGGATACGCCTTTGTGGTCATATCCTGAGTGGACACGATAAGAAATAGCTCGGTCGTTAAATAACGAGGCAAATACGTGTTTAATGGCAACCATCACGGCGTCAAAACCACGCACGTTCAAAAACGTCTCCTGCTGCCCGGCGAATGACGCATCCGGCATATCTTCCGCAGTTGCCGAAGAGCGCACCGCAAATGAGACTTCATCGCCATGCCCGGCACTTAATTTTTCGTATGCCTGAGCGATGTCATTTTGCATTTCAGGTAGAAATGGCGTATCGATAATCCACTGGCGGATTTTTGCGCCAGCTTCGGTAAGGGCCTGAATATTATCAACATCCAGACTATCTAATTCGGCATAAATTTTTTCAGTGAGACCCGACTGGTCAAGAAATTCATTGAAAGCGAAAGCGGTGGTGGCAAAGCCCGATGGTACTTGAACACCCAAAGAAGACAAATTGCTGATCATTTCCCCTAACGAGGCATTCTTGCCTCCTACGCGATCAACGTCGTTCATGTTCAGGTCTTCATACCAAAGTACATGTTCTTGCACGTTATTATTCTCCAAGAAGTATGAAACAGGATCGAAGTGACTTATAGTAAAGATAATTAAGTCGCCGGTATTCTACACAACCCTCAACTTAACTGAAACACATAATGTAAGTTTTTACAAGGAAGCACAAATGCGCGCAGCTTTTTACATTTCCGACGGTACAGCAATCACCTCTGAAGTCTTCGGTCATGCTTTATTATCGTTATTTCCGGTCGAGTTTGAACACTTTACCATCCCCTTTGTTGAGACCGCCGAAAAAGCCCAACAGGTAAAGCAGCAAATCAACCAGACTTATAAGAAATCTGGATTAAAACCCTTTGTATTTCATACCTTTGTAAATCCTGAGACGCGACAAATCATCGACAGTTGTGATGGTGTGATTTACAATTTTTTAGAACATTTTATCAGCCCGGTAGAGCAACAATTAGGTATTGGAGCAAAGCCAAAAGCGCACCGAACTCACTCGATTCATGAGAACAGTTATGACTACAGAATCGACGCCGTGAACTTTGCACTGGCAAATGATGATGGCACTCGTGTAACGGATTATGAACACGCTGACATTATTTTGGTCGGAGTATCTCGTTCAGGTAAGACCCCTTCCTGTCTTTACCTGGCCCTGCAATATGGCATTAAAGCGGCAAACTACCCATTTACCGAAGATGACATCGATGAATTACGCCTACCAGAATTTTTGCAAAAGCATAAACACAAGTTATTTGGCCTGACGATAGATGCGGATCGATTAACCGACATTCGCAATGGTCGTATGGCAAATTCGAAATACTCTTCCGCCAGGCAGTGTCGCCTCGAAGTAAGAGAAGTTGAGAAGCTCTACAAGCGAGAAAAAATTCCGTATCTGAACACCACCAAGTTTTCCGTGGAAGAAATCTCGGCAAAAATCCTGTCGGATACCGGCCTGCAACGCTACAAATATTAGATCTCGAATCCTTATCCCTATCGTTAACCTGCGTGTGCTACTAATCGTCCAATTAAAGAAACATCAGGTTAACGGTAACGCTTAATCTTACTTACATTGCCATTCGCAGTAGTTAATTTTGCACCACAAAAAGTGCATTAATCTTCGATATCCCACCACAAAATCCCGGCAAAATTGCTATAATCGCCCGCGAAAAGATTTACCGAGGATTGATCATGGCTGTACATGAAATTAAACACCCTTTAGTACAACATAAACTAGGCCTGATGCGTGCCGCTGGCATCAGTACCAAAAGTTTTCGCGAGTTATGCTCAGAAATTGGCAGCTTGCTAACCTACGAAGCGACCCGCGATTTGGCAATGGAAACCAAAGCTATCGATGGCTGGCAAGGAAATACCATCGATGTACAACACATCAAAGGCAAAAAAATGACCTTAGTGCCTATCCTGCGTGCCGGTTTGGGTATGCTTGACGGTGTGATGACATTATTGCCGAGCGCCAAAGTCAGTGTCGTTGGCCTCTATCGCGATGAAGAAACGCTCGAAGCTGTGCCTTATTTCGACAAAGTGGTTAAAGACATTGATGAACGCAGTGCGTTAATCGTTGATCCTATGCTGGCAACCGGTGGTACCTTAATCGCGACCATCGATTTATTGAAAGCCAAAGGCTGTAAAGACATTCGTGGCCTGTTTCTGGTGGCATCACCTGAAGGGATTGAAAAACTTCAGCAAGCTCACCCAGATGTCGATATCTATGTGGCTTCTGTTGATGATCATTTAAACGATCACGGTTACATCATCCCGGGACTGGGAGATGCAGGTGATAAAATCTTCGGTACCAAATAACATGACGCAACTTAAAACGCCCTTGTTGGGCTTACAAATGCTGTTCGTTGCCTTTGGCGCCCTGGTGTTGGTCCCGATTTTAACCGGACTGGACCCTAACGTAGCCCTGTTTACCGCCGGTGTTGGTACCCTGGTATTCCAGCTCGTCACCAAACGTCAGGTACCCGTGTTCTTGGCATCATCTTTCGCCTTTATCGCGCCAATTAGCTACGGCGTTGCAACCTGGGGCATCGCTGCGACTATGTCTGGCCTGGCTGCCGCCGGTTTACTCTATGTACTGTTAAGCTTACTGGTAGCGTGGCGCGGCAACGCGATTATTCACAAGCTACTGCCGCCGGTTGTAGTAGCTCCGGTCATCATGGTTATTGGTCTCAACCTGGCGCCAGTTGGTGTCAACATGGCCCTCGGTAAAACCGGTGACGGTGCTGCGCAACTGGTCGATAGTAACATTGCATTAATCATTTCCTTATCGGCGTTAGCCGTAACCTTACTGACCTCACTGCTGGGTAAAGGAATATTTAAGCTGGTTCCGATCCTGGTTGGTCTTTTAGTTGGTTACGTACTGTCTTTATACTTCGGAATCGTAAATTTTGATGCGGTGACTAGCGCTGGCTGGTTCGCCATGCCCAACTTTACTGCACCGGTTTTCCACTGGGAAGCCATTTTGTTTATTTTGCCGATTGCGATTGCGCCGGCCGTTGAACACATTGGCGATATAACCGCCATCTCCGGTGTTGCCGGTAAAGACTACCTGGAAAAGCCCGGGCTAAAACGTACCCTGATGGGAGACGGCCTGGCAACTTCGACGGCGGCAATGTTCGGTGGTCCACCGAATACGACCTATTCCGAAGTTACCGGCGCCGTGGCATTAACCAAATCGTTTAACCCGGTGATTATGACCTGGACCGCGGTATTTGCTATAGCCTTGTCGTTCCTGGAAAAAACCGGTGCGCTATTAAGTACCATCCCGGTACCGGTAATGGGCGGCATTATGGTGTTGCTGTTTGGTACCATTGCGGTCATTGGCCTGAAAACCCTGGTGGTTGCTCAGGTTGACCTGTCCAAAGGGAAAAACATGGCCATTGTTGCCGTTGCCCTGGTATTTGGCCTCGGTGGTATGCACTTTGACCTTGGCATCATGCAATTACAGGGGATCGCCCTGGCGGCGATTTCAGCGATCGTTTTGAATCTGGTCCTGCCGAAAGAAAAATAGCGAAAATTACGTTATTTCTCAGCGTATTAATCAAGGGGTCAGAGTCGTTGAAATTTCAACAACTCTGACCCCTTGATTTTTTATTTAGTTTAACAGTGACAGTACTTGTGCAAGTTTCCTTGATGTCGGATACGGGTCAGCACTCCAGCCAAGGCGAACAATGACGACATCTTGAGATGGGATCATCATCACCACTTGCGAACGATTACCGGACATCGCGTAGGCGTCGTCTGGTAGCTCTGGCCAGCGCAACTCATCACCGCCCGCATTTAACCAAAACTGATAGCCATATCGAGGATCATTGTTAGAAACGTTAGGCGATTGAGCCTTGGCTACCCAGTCTTCACTTAAAAATCTGGTGCCGTTTAATGCACCGCCATTTAACATAACTTGGCCAAGTTTTGCCCAATCCGGTGCACTTGCATAAATATAAGAGCTGCCGACTAATACACCACTTGGATCCGGCTCAAACGTCGATTGCGCCATATTTAGCGGCTCAAACCATTGCTCATATAGATAATCTATTTGCTGCTGGACGTTTCCACCTAAGGTTTCATATACCAGTCTGGACAATAGATTGGTGGTACCGGAAGAATAAGAAAAGTGCTCGCCCGGGGAATAAATTAACGGACTTTGCATCGCAATATCGGAAGCCGAATAGGTGTAAAACAACATACGGGTTGAATCACTGCCCGGTGCATAAGTCTCATCAAAATCCAGACCTGAAGACATCTGCAGTAAACTCTCTAGATCTATTTCCCGACGATCGTCCTGTTGCCACGCTTCAAACAAATTGTTTTCATTAAGTTCAAGCTGCTTTTGATGGATAAGATTTCCGACCATCATCGCGGTCACACTCTTACCCATTGACCAACCAAGATGTGGTGTGTGTTGCTCAAATCCTTCACCGGTGGCGTATGCCATGACTTTGCCGTTTTTTACGACCAATAAAGACCGGGTTTGAAAACCTTGAGCATTATCTTCAGCAACGATTGCAGCAACCTTTGCTTGTAGTTCTGTATCGATATCAGTAAGTTCACTACCTAATGGCCAGGCTTCTTCCGATGCAGCAATAGCTGCAATGTTTACGGCATCAAGCGCCTTAGTGTTACCAATATCAAGGGTACAGCCTATGCCATCCCTGAACGTTGCACTCATCGGTGATAAACCTAACAGGTTGGCATACGCTTTTTTCCGGTCATCATCATATGCCACCTCAACCAGTGCGTATGCTGGCGAGTAAGACGCCAAATCCGCCATCACCTGGTCTTCGTCCAGACCGGTAATATAACGAGCTGAGCAGGCAATTTTTGCGCCAAGGCCAGTGGCAACATCCGCCGCTGATCCGAGCGACATTGGGGATACGCCAGCAAGAGGTTTTAATAAAAGGAGTATCGCAATAAAAAGCGCGATCAATGTAAAAAAGATTGATTTGAGCCGGGCCATGAACTTCATCCTGTTGTTTTTATTTTCAGCGTCGATGGTACTCGCAGTTCCTGAAAAGCTCAAGAACAGAAAAACTAGAGGGTCGTGGCGATAAATCCGACTATAAAATTACCGTTCGCTGGCCGTTTAGCAATATCCTGTCCTCAACATGCCATCTTACTGCTCTGGCGAGTGCCGTCGCTTCTATGTCATGACCAATTTCAATCATATCCTTGACGGTAGTGGCATGATCCACCGCTTTGACTTCCTGGACAATAATCGGTCCTTCGTCGAGATCTTCGGTGACATAGTGTGCTGTCGCGCCAATGATTTTTACCCCACGGTCATAAGCCTGTTGATAGGGTTTCGCGCCTTTAAAGCCAGGTAAAAATGAGTGGTGAATGTTAATCGCCCTGCCCTGAAGCTTTGTACATAAATCATCCGAGAGAATTTGCATGTAGCGCGCCAGCACCAGTAAATCGCCATCATATTCACAAAAAAGTTGCCACAGTTTGGCTTCCTGCTGCGCTTTATAATTTTTATCAATCGGTAAATAATGAAAATCAATACCGTAAAATTCTGCCAGCTTACGGGTGTTTTGGTGATTGGAAATAATCGCGCAAATATCCGCCTTAAGGACACCAGATTGCCATTTGTTAAGCAGCAAATTCAGGCAATGGTCTTCACGACTCACCATAATGATGATTTTGGGTCGGCTTAGGGCACAGCGCAATTGATAGGTCATATTCATCGCCGCAGCAAAACCGGCAAACTCCTGTTCAAATGCCTGCTGAGATAATGAAAACTGCCGATCATCAAACTCAATGCGCATATTAAACCGTTGCTGTTCCGGATCGGCAAAGTGCCGGGCGTTAATAATAAACGCTCCATGCTGATATAGATGTCCGGTAATTTTTGCCATTACACCCAAATCATCGGGACAGGTTAGTTTAAGCAAATAACTCTTGTTAGCAGGATTTTGCGACCTTTCTTTTTCAGCAACGACCCCATCGGCGGTATCTGCCGGATTTAACGAAGTCACCTCATCCTTCGATATACTTTTTATTCCGCTATCCATTGATGAATTTGGCACGAGTCTGTTCCTGTTTTTGCTCTGTCTATATAAGAAATTTATCGGCAATAACAAAGAGATACAAAGATAAATTTTATCAAAATGTGTCAATGGGGTTATAAGCGAGGGTAAGACCTGCCAGCTAGCAGGAAGGTCTGGGGTGACTATAGGTGTCGAGTGGTGCCTAAGGCTGACAACGAAAGGCCTTAAGCTAAATTGTTTCGGTTTCAGGTTTCCGATATCTTGAACAAACTCTGGAGCCTATCTATGCCTGAGACCGGATACCTGCTAACTGATGTTTGTAGTCATCTCCTTGTAAAAGGAGATCTCTCATCAGATACGATCGTCCAAGATTTCCTGTCGTGGCTGGAAATGACGGGGGTATTAAGCAAGGCCTCTGAGGCCTGAAACCTGAGACCCGAATCCTTTCTTTTGTTAATCTCCGGCCTGGATAGCTGTCAGGGCGATGGTATAAACGATATCGTCCACTAGCGCGCCGCGTGAAAGGTCATTCACTGGTTTATTCATCCCCTGTAACATCGGGCCGATACTAACCACATCGGCAGAGCGCTGCACCGCTTTATACGTCGTGTTACCGGTATTAAGGTCCGGAAAAATAAATACCGTAGCTTTGCCGGCAACCGGGCTGTCCGGAGCTTTTTTCCTGGCCACGTTTTCCATTACTGCAGCATCGTATTGCAATGGCCCGTCAATTAACAGATCCGGGCGTTTTTGCTGGGCAAGTTTGGTTGCTTGTTTTACCTTTTCAACATCGACACCACTGCCCGATTGTCCGGTACTGTAGGAAATCATCGCCACTCTTGGTTCGATATCAAATTTCGCCGCGGAATCTGCCGATTGAATCGCTATTTCGGCGAGTTGTTCTGCCGTCGGTTCCGGGTTGATGGCACAATCCCCGTAAACGAATACCTGCTCTGGCATCAACATAAAAAACACCGAAGATACCAACGAGGTTTCTGGCGCAGTCTTGATCAGTTGCAATGCGGGCCTGATGGTATTCGCCGTGGTATGCACCGCGCCGGACACCAGGCCGTCTACCTGCCCCAATTGCAACATCATAGTACCCAGCACCACATTATCTTTTAACTCTTCGCGGGCGATAATATCGGTTAAGCCTTTGTGTTTACGCAGATTTACCATGGGGGTAACGAAATTTTCCCGAATCGAATCGGGCTCGGTAATTATGACTCCCGGTGGTAATTTAATCCCCTGTTGCTCGGCAATACGCAGAATTTCTTCCTTGTTGCCGAGAAGTTGGCAACGGGCAATATTACGCTGTGCGCAAATCGCCGCGGCCTTAATGGTTCTCACTTCATTGCCCTCGGGAAGTACAATCAATTTCTGGGCATTGCGGGCCAGTTCAGTCAGCTTAAAACGAAACGCTGGCGGCGACATCAATGCAGGCTTGCCATCTTTTTCCTGAAACTGACCGAGCCAGTCATGGTCGAGATGGTCGGCCACATACTCTTTAATTTTCTCTACCCGTTGCTGATCTTCTTCCGGCATTTCCGGGTTGTATCCCATCAAATGTCGCGATGTCTGCCAGGTATCCCAGGGCACACTTAATACTGGCAACCCGGTATCAAACGCCTGCTGGCAAAGTTCCCGTACCTTACCTTTTGGATGAATGCCGTTAGTCAGCAGCAAGGCACCCACTTTGGTGCCATTCATGGCTGATAAACAAGTGGCAATAATGATATCGGTGCGATCTCCCGGGGTTACTACCAATCGCCCGGCCGCAAGGTGACTGGTTAAGTTAGCCACGGTGCGGGCACAAAAACTGATGGAGCGTATCCGTCGGTGTTCAATATCGCCGCGATTGATAATACTCGCCTGCAAATAGTGACAAACATCTAAAACCCTGGGAGCAATGAGATCAATTTCCCAGGGGATAGCACCAATCAAATCAAAACGGCGACGGTTAAATATTTCCAGCGCCAGCCAGGGTTGAATATCAAAATCACGGTTTATGTCAGTCTCCCTTGGCAATAACCCGAATACGTCTTTATCCGGGGAATTCAGTTTATTGATAATGCATCCCAATAACCTTGGATTATCGAGGCCACCAAAGGGCTTTGCACTGACATCAATTCGATCTTCAAATTCTTCCGGTGTATCGGAATCCGGCGCGGCGACCAGAATGACTTCTGCTGACAAGGTTTGCGCGACTAACTGGTTGATACCTGCCGTATAAGGCTGTCGCGTGGTAGGGATCAGCCCTTCAATCACCAGTACATCGTGATCAAATTTTTGGCAGTTTCCGACAATTTCTTCCAGCACCACATCCTGCTGACCTTCACCAACCTGTTCTTCGACGTAAGATAACGGAATAGAATGCTGCTGCATCAACGAGGTAGATTCGGATACTTTATGCTGATTCTTCATCACACTTCGTGACGGCTGACTAATGGGTTTAAAATAACCCACATCAACACCAAGCTGTTGAAGCTTATGATAAAAGCCATAAGAAATACTGCTGAGGCCAACCCCAAAGCCGACTGGAACTAGCATGATTCGACGTGCCATTAGTTATCCTCGCTAATCAGTTGGTAGGTTTGCTCTGCAATTACCCACTCTTCGTTGGTCGGGATCACCCAGCAGTCTCGATGAGAGGATTTGGCAATGTTGCCACACTTACCGAATCGGGTATCCGTATTGGCGCTATCATCAATGGCAAAGCCCAGTAATTTCAAACGGTTCACCACTCTCTGTCGCACCAATGATGAGTTTTCGCCAATGCCACCGGTAAACACAATACCATCCAGGTTACTTAACGAGGCACTGTAACTGGCGATGGTTTTACTGATTTGATAACAAAAGATATCCATCGCCAGATCCGCCTGCTCGTTACCCTGCTCTGCAATTGCCTGTTCCAGGGTTCGACAATCATTACTTAACTGGGAAATACCTAACAAACCGCTTTCTTTGTTAAGCAGGTTGTCAATCTGTTCAATGCTATAACCCAGTTGTTTATACAAATGGAAAATGATGCCGGGATCCAGGCTACCACTGCGAGTTCCCATTACCAGGCCCTCGAGCGGCGTCAGCCCCATCGAGGTATCGACACATTTCCCTCCGGCAATCGCGGCTACCGAGCAGCCATTACCAAGGTGAGCTGTAATGACATTAATGTCATCGACTGGACTGTCGGTCAGTTCGGCAAACCGTTTTGCAACAAAATAGTGACTGGTGCCATGAAAGCCATACCGACGAATACTGTGTTGCGAATAAAGCTCAAAGGGTAAGCCATAAAGATAGGCCACTTTATCCATGGTTTGATGAAAGGCGGTATCAAATACTGCTACCTGTGGGAGATGACTAAATGCCTGCCGCGAAGCCCTTATTCCCACCAGGTTTACCGGATTATGCAAGGGTGCCAGTGCCGCCAGCGCTTCGATTGTGCGCTCAACAACGTCGCTAATTAATTCCGGTTTGCTGTATTGCTCACCACCATGAACGACACGATGGCCAATGGCCAGCAACCGTTGTTCGCACTTGTGTTGGTACAGGAAAGACACTAACTGCGATAACGCCGTTTGGTGATCGTAGGGTTCGACCAGGGCGGTCGTTTCTTTATTGCCATCGAGTTTGATGGTGATCGAGGCCTCGCTACTAAGCAAGCGTTCTGCAAGGCCAGTAAGAATCGTCTGCCCCGATTGGGGCATGATTAGCGAGAACTTTAATGATGAACTGCCGCAATTAATGACCAGGACACAATCTTTTGTCATTTCTGCTACCCGTGTGTTGGCTGTTAATGAAGTTGTTTCATATACCAATCAACATTGATATGGGATCTATTCAGAATGTCAGCCGAGGCAATTTTGCAAGGCGTCGTTATTTAGGAATGGTTATTCCATTTCAAATAGCGACAACGCCGTAAAAATGTCTCTCGGACATTCCCGAATGGGCGAATATGACGATACAATAACGATATTTATCTGATTCGATATCAATATATTTCGAGAAATTAATCGCTAATTTTTTTACGGTTTTAATATTCGCTGAATGATCAGTCATCATTGCTGATTGGTATTAGTATAGGTGGCACCAGACCTTTAGTAATTGATTTGCCTCAAACATTTACACAAACAGTGTCAAAAATCCGCAGCCAATATCAATTAAGCAACGGGTGATACAAAGCCACTGGGCTTAATGGCGATCACCGATTGATGCAGTTGCAAGAGAATGTTTTCGGCTGTATTGCCCATGATAAAGCCGGCAATGCCGGTTCTGGCAACCGTTCCCATCACTACCAAAGACGCGTCTATGTGCCTGGCATATTCGGCGATTTTTTTGCGTGGAGCACCCTTTAGTGAAATCACTTTGGGTTTAATATATTGTTCAACATCTTCGCCAAGCAGCTTATAGGCATGGGCAAGCATACGGTTTAACGACTCATCGTGCTGGTGTTTGAGGTCATCGACATACTTATCTACGTCTTGCTCCGCCATGCCGACCAGCGGCCCTCGCATGCCACTTTCGTATTCAGCATGCCATACGGACAACAAGTGTAACTCGGCACCTTCCGCCAGGGCGATGGAAACGGCAATTTCAATTACCTTGAGGTTTAAATCCTGCCGGGTCTGCAACTCCTGATCGGGATAATTTTCGCTGGCATCTACGGTGGCAAGTACAATCTTCGGCTTTTGTCTGTCCATATCCTGGGCAAAATCCTGTTGCACCAGCCAAACCGGGATCGGGCACTTGCGCATTAAGCGCATGTCTGCACTGCCAAAGACACGATTTAACAAGCCTTCGTTATCGGCAGCCTTGACGACCAGATCATAGTTCCCGGCTCTTGCCTCTTTAATGACTTCAATAAACGGCATGCCAAGCAATAACTTATGATCTATTTTTACATCCTCGGTAAATTCACTGACGCTGGTGAGTAACTCACGGTGTGATGCCATCATCGATTGATAAAGTTCCGAATCTTCCAGGTCGGTCGACATTAAAGCTTCGGTATTAAGAATACTCTCGAGCACAGTTACTATGGTCAGACTGGCCTGAGCATTTTTTGCCATGTTCAGGGCTTCAGTCAGCGCCTGGCGATTATCGTTTTCTTTGCTGTATATAAACAGAAGTTTGCTGGGAAGCCACACGAGCGAATTATCCTTGTTGTTGCAACTCACCTAATGATATATCGATATAACATGCGATGCCAATCCTGTTCATTTTATCGCCAACCATTGATTAAAAAGGCTACCAAAGAGTTACGCGTAACCGCTCGCGTAATTAGTTATCGGTTGTTGAGAAGTGCGTGTAACTGGGCCCTGGAGCCAATATTAAGCTTCTGGTAGATTCGGTATAGATGGTTTGACACCGTTGAGGGTGATAAAGTTAAATGTTGTGCCGCCTGTTTGAACGTCATGCCCTTATTGATTGCATCAACGACCTGTTTTTCCCGACTGGAGAGGATATCCAAGGGGCCATTGGGCCAGATTTCCAGCAGATAGAGTTCATTAAACTGCCGGACCTTAAGCTGTATTTTTTCTCCGGATGGATTCGCTTTCACCTTTTGATTTGAATCAATAAGATGGTTAAAAACCTGTAGTAACGGTTCGGGCAGGCGATCAAAAGTCTGATCGGGAAAATGCCGCTCAAGTAAATCCAACAAGCTTGACTGAGCCTGGTGAAAATAGCCTTTTGCATCACAAATCCCAAGATGAGTATGTGCCTCATTACCCGCTTGCCGCTCGAGCGTCATAAACAAGGCATGCTCAGCGCTTTTTAATAAGTGGTACAAAAGATTCGACTGAATCGCTTTTTCTTGTTGCGTAAATGGCTTGCTGCGGTCAAAACGATACAGGGTTAACAAAGTGAACAGGCCACTTCGCTCATCCAAGTGAATCGATGCGAGAATACGTTCAATTCCCATCGGCTGAAAACATTTTTGGTAGATTTCGGACTGGTAAAACTCATCGTCACCCAGTAAGTCGCGCATATCAATCGGCTGGCCCAAATTAGTTAATAGCACATCTGCCATCGGGTTTATCGATAAATGCGTTAATAGCAATTCGCCCAACTCATCAGCGACATTAAATAGTGTATGGTTGTGGAACGTTAGTGTCTGTTGGTGGCCATTACTCCAGATTGCACCATCAAAATCGATCACGCTTTGCAATTGTGCCAACGCCCAATGCCTGAATTCCTGTAACTCAATCCGACTCGTGGCTGTGTATAGCTGCGAGATAAGGTGTTGTATTGCGTCGTTAGCTGGTGTTAAAAAAAGATTGTTTTTCATAGAGTCACTGATGGGCATTAGGCAATTTTTACTATAGCGCTCTTGCACACATTGGTTAAGATGAAGTTATACCAATCACATTAAATTATTGCTCACTCAGTAAGAATTTAAAGGCGTTTAGACAAGGCTTTGATTGCAGAGAATGGTTATTCCGTTATCTCAAAATCAACCAAAATCAGTAACGCAGGATAAACGCCTTTAAAACTCACCCGTAGGGAGTTTATCAGAGGCCCATTTACGGCCCTATATTTCATGAATATAGAATGACTATATCAATAAAATCTATGTTGTAAATGAACCTCTGCTCTAACTCTGAGTTGTGCACAAACTTAATGTGATTGGTATTAATGGCATTATCTCTGCCCGCGTCAAACCGTGCAAGGGACAGAAAATAATAAAGAGAAGACGATGGAATCTAAGACCTATGCAATCATCATTGGCGCTGGGATAGCGGGTCTCACCTGCGCTCTGGAGTTAGCGCGTCAGGGAAAAACCGTACATATCATTGACGCCCAGGATGAATCTCAGGTGGGAGGCCTGGCAAGATGGGCATTTGGTGGCATGGCACTGGTGGGGACACCCGAACAAAAGCGCAATGGCATCAAAGATACACCACAAATTGCGTTGAAAGACTGGCATTCTTTTGCCAACTTTTCCGAGCAGGACGAGTACCCAAAGCAATGGGCAGAATTCTATGTCAATCACTGCTATCAAGACGTATATTGCTATTTAAAAGAACTTGGCATCAAATTTTTACCGGCGGTAAACTGGGTCGAACGAGGCTTATTTTCGCCCGGTAATTCCCTGCCTCGCTATCATGTCATATGGGGAACATCACTGGAATTAGTTAAGCTGGTATTAAAGGCATTAAAACCATTTCAGGACAGTCAACAAGTAACCTTTGAATTTGATTGCAAAGCACTGCAGCTAATAGAAGACGATGGCAAAATCGTTGGCTGTACGGTGCAAAAGCAAGGCCAGAACCTACGGGAGTTGTTTAGTGCCAATGTCGTTGTCGCAACTGGCGGATTTACCGGCAATTTACAGAAAGTCCGGGGAAACTGGCCTAAGCATTGGTCCCCTGCTCCCAATAATTTGCTTAACGGTACCCACCCTAGCAGTGACGGTGCAATGCATGATGAAATTGCCCGTCACGGTGGACGATTAACCCATCTCGATAAAATGTGGAATTATGCCGCCGGCATTCCTCATCCCACGCCCCACTTTGAAGGTCATGGATTAAGCTTAATTCCCTGTAAATCGGCGTTATGGCTGGATTATCAGGGCCGGCGAATAGGCCCGGACCCGCTCGTAACGGGCTTTGATACCAACTATCTTTGCCAGCGAATGGCAGACCAGGAAAAAGGTTATGCCTGGCATGTACTGAACTGGAAAATCGCCAGTAAAGAGTTCGCCGTATCCGGTGCCGAGCACAATGTTATGATCCGCGATAAAAAGTTTCTGACATTTGTAAAAGAAACCGTATTCGGTAATCATCGTTTTATCAACGAGATGGCAAACACCAGTGATCATTTTATCGTTGCTGACACTGTCGCGCAGCTGTGTGAGAAAATGAATGCGCTGACCGGTGAGCAAGATCTCGATTTAGCGGTGTTGCAGCAGACACTGGATGACTATGATGAGGTTCTGGCAAGGCCAGAAAGCCAATGGAATGACGATCAGATACGCCATATAGAACATGCAAGAAAGTGGAAGGCCGATAAACTGCGAACCTGCAAGCCGCATCCGATCCAGGCTAAAAAACATGGGCCGCTGATCGCCATTAAAGTCGCCTTGATCTCAAGAAAAAGCCTTGGCGGTATTCAGACCAACCTGAATTCACAGGTAATGGCTGACTCCAAACAGGCGATCAACGGTTTATACGCTATTGGTGAAGCGGCGGGCTTTGGCGGTGGTGGCGCAAGCGGTGCAAGGTCGTTAGAAGGAACTTTCCTTTCCGGCTGTATTCTAACCGCACAACAAGCCGCGCGTGCGATTGCAACAAACGAATAATAATTAATAGGATTTACAATGAAGAAAACAGGTGCCTGGTTAGCAAGATATGCCATGGAACAGGTTGGCGTTAAATACACGTTCGGGATCCCCGGTGTTCACAATACCGAGTTATATGACGAGCTTAATAATTCAGAGCAAATCACTCCCTATCTGGTAACCCATGAAGCCCATGGTGGCTTTATGGCCGATGCGATTTCAAGAACCACAGACAGTATTGGTTCTATGCTCATTGTTCCGGCTGCAGGTATTACCCATGCGGCAAGTGGTATCGCTGAAGCTTACCTGGATGGTATTCCTATGCTAGTCATCTCTGGCGGCATTCGTAACGATTCGAAATTTGATTACCAGTTACATCAGCTGGATCAACAAAAACTGGTCGCCGGTTTTACCAAGGCTCAGTTTAAGGTTGAAAGTCATGATCAGATCATTGATACCATTTACCAAGCTTATGATATCGCCACCCAAGGCGAACCCGGCCCGGTATTTGTTGAAATTCCGGTTAATCTGCAACTGGATAAAGCCGAGATATCAGCCTTACATTCTTACGTGAAGCCGCCGCAAGCTGTTTTGAGTGACGAGACTATGGCACAGATAGAACAGGCGGCACAAAACCTACTTCAGGCAAAAAAACCGGTTATTTTTGCCGGTTGGGGTGCTGTCGGCGCATTCAAAGAATTAATCACCATTGCCGAACATATTGGCGCTCCGGTTTCGACCAGTTTACAGGGTATCAGTGCATTTCCCGCCAATCATGCTTTACATGCTGGCTTTTGTTTCGGACCAGCCGCCGCCGATGCGCCGCAGCAGGCGTTTGCCAACGCCGACTGTGTATTGGCAATTGGCACCCGGTTTGCCGAAATAGCCACCGGTAGTTTTGGCGGCAAATTACCCGATAACCTGATTCATATTGATATCAATCCTGAAGTGTTTGCCAAGAACTTTACCACCGAAATCGCTATCCAGGGTGATGCGCAGCTGGTTTGTAATGCCCTGGTCAGTGAGCTCGTTGCTAAAGGCAATGCAACGGACTTTTCCGCAACGGCTGAGCAGATATCGGCCAATAAATCCGCCTACCGCAAACGCTGGTATGAACATGATAGCGAAGACAGGGTTAACCCTGCCCTGTTTTTTGATGAACTACGGGCGCAACTAAACGATGATGCCAATATCGTTGTCGATGATGGTAATCACACCTTCTTGTCGGCGGAGTTAATGCCGGTTCATAAGGCGCGCGGCTTTATTTCCCCTACCGATTTTAACTGTATGGGATATGCAACACCGGCGGCTATTGCGACGGCATTTGCTCACCAGGATCAGGAAACCGTCGCCATTGTCGGCGATGGCGCGTTTATGATGACCTGTATGGAACTGGCCACTGCGGTTAATCATGAAATCGGCGTGGTCATTGCCGTTTTCAATGATGGCGAGTTATCGCAAATATCACAGGCACAACAAATACCCTACAACCGTAAGACCTGCACGGTGCTGCCGCAAACTAAGTTACAGGGTATAGCCATAGCAACTGGGGCAGATTATGTGCGGGTTGAAAACAATGATGATATTAAGGTTGCGTTACAGGAGGCGCGACAACTTGCCAGCCAAAACCGCCCGGTGATCCTGGACGTTAACATTGATTATTCAAAACCCACCGCTTTTACCCAGGGGATTGTTAAAACCAACTTAAAACGCATGCCGTTAAGCACCAAAGTACGGATGATCGGTCGTGCGATTTACCGAAAGCTCACCGATTAACTAGCATTTAATTCATGCAACGCAAATAAAGGCTAACAAAAGTTAGCCTTTTTTATTTTTAAATCCTCAAGTAACAAAAGTAACTACAAAAACATTCTCTCACCCAATCCCAAAACCCGCGACACCCTTCGACACCTTTAGGCACCCTTAGTCACCCTTTTCCTAGTTTCTCGTTTCTAAAAAACGCTTGCTTTTTATTCAAAACACGAATACTGTACATACATACAGCATTTTTACTTACAAGGAAATGGACATGATTAATGCAGCAAAAAACATCAACAAGGCAAGTGCAGAAATCCATAACAATACGGCGTTGGCGCCAGCGACAAGGTCACAACCTCCAGCCACGAATGTTGTGCCATTTCCTATCGGCCAATTTAACAAAGGCCTGAAACGTTCTCTGCTACACACCTGGAAAGAGGTTTACCAACAAAGATTGATTCGTCACAGCAAGAAAAAATGGGTGATGGTGATCAATGCAAATAAAGCCCAACTTCAGGCATTGTCGATTTTGCCAAATACTGACCATTTACTTGCGGTAAACCCGAAAAAAGATTTGCCGTTTGCGACGTTATTGCTAACGCTAAAAAGTGGAAATTGCTCAACATTAATCATGGCTAATTGCCAATTTAGTGCGCAACAAATGCAATTATTGAAAATCGAGGCTGATAAAAATAGTTGTTGTTGCATCTTAATTTCAAAGGAAAAGCAATCCGTGAAATCGGTTCACTAGGGCCTGTTAATCTCTACTGGCCAATTATTGCTCAACAGGAGGGTGTGAAATGAATTAGCCAGATAATAACGAACAACAGACCGTAATCAGCGGATAATTAAATTACTCGAATCGCAGCCTTTAACCCGATTTTCACAACTGTTAATTGAACCATCTAGGTGACTGATATTTCGCAATAACTTTTTACATCTTTGCCGTTGTGATGAAATACAAATACGGTACTCTTAAATGGCATTAACGGAACTGATGTATTTACCAAGAGACTAACTTGTTGATGAAAGTTTGAATCGCCACTAGTTCCCTAGACACCTCTAAGTTAGATAAAATGACTAAAAAGAGAGGTGCATATGAGCGG
>NZ_SWDB01000001.1 GCF_005116735.1 Thalassotalea mangrovi
CGGGCTTTTTGCGTTTGCGGGAGACTACGTCGGTGAGGAAAGAAAGGTATTTCTTTCGGTGAGGACGTTGTCGCTGAAGACTCCGTCGTAAAAGAAAAAATTCAATTAATTCTGTTTTTTACTCAATGTAGCCAATCATTGTTTACTGAGAACACCTTTAACCGTCATATCCTGCAACGACAGGATATCTCAGTAAAGCCAATAGCGAACCATATGTTTCGACGCAGTCCTCGCCGACATGGTCGTCACAGAAAATTGCTCCTGCATTTTCTGCATACCGACCATCCATGGTCATAACCGACAACGTCCTCAGCGACGCAGTCCTCACCCTTTATCCAGTTATGACACCCGCAACCGCTCATTGCTTATCTGCAGACTCGGCAGTTTAATGCCGTGCAGTTCAAACTGTTCTTTAACTCTCAGGGTTATATCGGTTTGCAGGTTTTTTTCGTAACGAGTGTCGAGTACATAGAGTTTCAGGGTTAACTGATAAGCAATAAAGTTTTCCATGATCACTTGCGAGATATTAACGACGATGGGTTTGTTTAAATAAATGAACTTACTCAACGCGGCATTTTCGCGAATGATCTTTTCTGCTTTAACCAAGTCTTGATGAGGATCGACAAAGAACTCGATCTGAATCTGCATATCCAGTTCGCCATAATTACCGGATGCTGTAATGTCGCTGAGAAATACATTATTGGGGATGGTGACTACGTCATCATTAAGTGTCTGTAGTTTTACCGAACGTAATCCGATATTGATAACATCGCCGTACTCGCCGCCAAATCTAACCCTGTCACCAACCTGGAATGGTCTGTCGAACATAATTGTGATACCGGCAACAATCGAAGCGGCCAGGTCTTTCATTGCAAAGCCAATGGCAACAGCAAGTGTACCGCCCATGATTGCCAGTAGTTCTTTACTAATATCAAAACTGAGTAATATTGCTGTTGCGAATGTTGCGAAGTAGATAATGAACTGAACAAACAATAGAATTTTTTGAAACAGTAGTCTTCGTTCAGCAAAAACGTCAGTAAGTTCGGTTACGATTTTTTTTATAACATTCAGAAAAATCCAGACGACGATGATTAAAATAAATGAAAAGAATAAACCTGCCGGCCTTATTACATCCGCAAGGGTGGTAATAACCTGTAGTTCCTGAGACGATTCCTGAGCATACCCTGGTGCAGCCATAAGTAGAGTTAAAAACACGATAAGAGATATCAGGGGGCGCATCATAGCTTCACCGAATCAGTAAGTTTTGACGGGAAAGATAACGGGATACAGAGCGATACCAGAGCCAGCTAATCGAGTAATGGTCGTTAACAAAATCAACCATGCCTTGGGCCTGGCACCTGGCCAAAGCACTTTTTACCGCAAAATTTCGATAGCAGAGGTTTCCTTTAATATCGCTTAAGGATATGTCGTCAAACTGACATATCACCCGTAATAATAACAGCGTCGTTATTTCATAACGCTCCATCATGGTGGTATCCGGGTAATCAGGTAATTTCACCACAACTTTGTCACCATCGAGGGCGAGGGAATCGGCAAGTAAGCGACAGCTAATCGCCGGATTACCATCAGCATAACCCCAGATAATTCTGTACACACCAGATTTAATACGCTGTTCCGGTGTTTCGTCGTCTTTATCGAGAAGTTGACGAGGAATAACAAGTCGGGAAAAATCCGGGGCGAGCTGGTGACGGGCGCAGCGATGCTCTAGCAGCGCCTCGATTTGCGATTGCGTCCAGGCACCGAGCTTTATCGAGGTGGTATTATGCTCTGGGGCCAGGCCCAGTGCTTTCACCAGTGGCCAGGAGCTACTGTTAAATGTCATTACGCACAGGCACTTGCCGGATAACTCATTTACCCAGGAACATAGTCGCCGTAACTGTTTTTGACCATTAGCCTGTGGTGATAGCAGCAAATGACAATTATCAATCAAAATGAGCTGTATATTTCTTTCAATGATGGCATTTCCAATGTGCGACATCATTGAATGGTTAATTTTAATGTTAAGTTGCTGAGCCAAATCAAAGAGAAGGTTTTTGAAGCTGGGTTTGCAATCAAGTCGCAAGTGATTGGTTGTCAGCTCGGATAATGAATCGAGCAGAAACGTTTTGCCGATACCTCGCTCGCCAACAATGGAAACATGACTTAAATCACTACGTTCCAGCATCTGCTTAATGCGTTGAATGTGATCGGCATGGACACTGTCAACGCCTTGTTGATCACCGGCTATAATCTGTTCCTTCAATTGCTGGTCAATCTCCGGTAACCGGTTATATTCCTCAATGACTTCTTTGTTGTCGGCGATGAATTTTTTTCGGTATATCTCAGTGGTAAAACGTCGTCCAGTTTCTGCCTTTGAAATCAATTGCAGAAACATATGTACAATGCCCATGTATATGGAATAGAGGACACAGACATTGGCACTGATAAAGCCTTTAATCCCGGATTGTTGTTTATGGATTCGCTGAATCCACTCAGGAGCATCTCGTTCCTGAGCAACAAATTGAAACGCATCTTCGCGCCACTTTCTGATCAGGTAATAATATACGGGGATAAAAAGCACGAAAAAAAGTCGCGAGAGCCAGGCAAATATAGTGACTTCGCCGATATACAGGCTCAATAGCGAGTCTATCATCATGAATAGACCAAACCACCAGATCAATAGTTTAATCGAACGCGATTGAGCTGGACTAATTCCTTTAAGCAGACCCTGCTGGCCACGTTCGATCATTTTCTCTAACAGCCTGAAAGTAAAAATCGTAATACACACCCAGAATGCCACGGTAGAAATCGTGGCTTTGGTAATCGGGATTTGCAGGATATCCAGAGAAGCGAGAAGAATATTGATAAAAATCAGCCACTCCAGTGGAGTACGGGTTTTATCGATATACCAGATGAAGCGCGCGTATTTACTGCGTCCACTGGTGACTGGCTTGGCACTGAGAATTCTGCGGCGCCATGCAGGAAACCCTTCCTTTGCCCAGGAGCGCCAAAGATAAAAAACAAGGATAAGCAACAACAGCTTTATCATTGTGATAATAAGATCCAGGGGCGCCAGTTCAAATCGCCTTGGTATTTCAACAAATCTGTCGTATGTTGCTTTAGCAATAATAAGTAACTCGAGTTGGATATAACTGAGTTCTAATCTTGCTTCTTTGATGCCATCAAGCCTAGTGCCGGTATGTAAGGCAACGAATTCAGGAGGTGCTTCGTTAAATACTTTTTCACGCAGGTAAAACAGGTTTTTCACTTCAATAGCCTGTTTAAATAAATGCTGAAAATACTCATCATTGTTAATCTGGGCAAACAGGCTCAGATCGGTTTTATCCGAGAGTAAATCACGTTTAAAGCGAGCCACTTTGGATTCGATTACAGGCCTTAAGCGAAAATAAAACTCTTTGTAATCATTAGGGCTTCTGGTAAGGCTGTCGACTCTTATTTTAAGTTCAGCAAACTCCTGTTCAAATTTTTCTAACTCACCCTTAGGATTGCTTTCAACGTCTGCAACACTATCAAGTTCAGGAAGGATGCTATCGGGTTTTTCAACTTGCTCTTCGTTCTCCTCGACCGGCGTTTCTTCAGGGGGCTCTTGTTGCTGTTGTAATAGTTTTGAGAACCTAGTTAATGGTTCAGAATTGGCACTGCTACATGGGGAGGCAACGACGGATAAAAATAACGCCAGGCTACAGGCTATGAATATCTTTTTTCTGTTTATTTGGCCTTGCACGTCAAACACCTTAACCAGTTGACATTATTTGAGTTAAATAGTCTGTTATAGCAATGGGTTGAGAAACTATTAGTATGGTTCAGGCTGGAGTTTTTGCGAGTAGGAATAGCATTTAGCAGACGAAAAAAAACCGGCAAAAGCCGGTTTTGAAAAGGGAAAATTCGCTGCTAATTGCCAGAGTAATAGCTCAGGCACTGCTCGACTTCATCACTGGAACCAAGGATCACTTCAACCCGTTGATGAATGTCTTCAGGTTCGATGTCCATAATCCGTCCCTGACTGGTTACGCTCAGGCCACCGGCCTGTTCAATCAGGAAGCTCATAGGATTTGCTTCATACATTAATCGTAATTTGGCGGGTTTAGCCGGATCTTTATTATCAACCGGGTAACTGAAAAAACCACCTCGGGTCAGAATTCGGTGTACATCGCCAACCATAGCGCCGTTCCAACGCATATTAAAATTACGGCCACGTGGCCCTTCCTTGCCGCGCAACAAATCATCAATGTAGGCAGCCATCGGCGCCTGCCAAAAGCGGTGGTTTGACATGTTAATGGCAAACTCACTGGTTTCTTTGGGAACCTGGATATTACGCTCAGTTAGCATGTAACTGCCATGAGTTTTATCCAACGTGTAAAAATGCGTGCCTTGTCCTGTGGTCATTGCCAGGGTGGTACTTGGACCGTATAACACATAGCCGGCACAAACCTGCTTATGGCCAGGTTGTTTAAATAAATCCGGATCACTGGCATCCATCCCTTCCGGGGCTTCCATGATCGAAAATATCGTGCCAATCAATGAATTGATTTCGATGTTGGAACTACCATCGAGAGGATCAAACGAAACGATATATTTACCGTTAATGTTACCAGCGACAGAAGTATCTTCTTCTTCAGAGGAAATGGCTTTAACAAAACCGGACTCTAACAGGATGTCTTTGAGTAACTGGTTGGCGACTACGTCCAGTTGTTTCTGAACTTCCCCCTGAATGTTCTCATCCAGTGTGGAGCCCATGACTTCACTCAAATGACCCTGACCGACACGAAAAGAAATTTCCTTGGTGGCCGCTAATATCGTTTTGATTAGTGAAATTAAGTCTAGAGGGACGTTGTCTTGGCGAAGTGCCGGAGCGAGACGTTGCATAACTTTTGCCTGATTGTTTTTAGTTTTGAGTTTCTAAGAATATTAATTGTACAAAAGTTCGCTGCTAATCACTATGCGAAATTACCGCAATCCCAAAGAAGGCATGAAATTATTAAGTTCACTGTGAGTCAGTAATTAGGTTATATTGGTGGCCAGATAATAACGATAAAGGGCCATCATGCGCATTTATAAAATCCTTATATTTCTGTTGGTTGCATTAACTCCGCAGGTCAACGCTGTGACATTGGCAGAATTTGCCAAAGACAAACAACGTGTTGACGGTTTCATCCCTTTCTATCTTGATGAAAACTCCGGCAAGGTTTATTTACAAATTGACCAATTTGAGCAACCGTTTTTGTTTCAAACCAGCCTGCCACATGGTGTTGGTTCTAATGATATTGGTCTTGATCGTGGCCAGTTGGGCGAGACACGACTGGTACAGTTTGAAAAACACGGTAATAAAGTTTTTCTCAGGCAATTAAATACCGATTATCGTGCTGATAGCAGCAATGCGATGGAGCGCCAGGCGGTATCTGAAGCGTTTGCAACCTCAATCCTGCAGGGATTCTCAATCGCCAGTTCCGATAACCAAACCGTCGTCATCGACTACACCGATTTTTTACTCTCCGATGTTCACAACCTCGGCGACACGCTTAAACAACGTAAACAAGGCAGCTTTAGTGTCGATAAAAGCCGCAGTGCGGTTTTTAAAAAACGTAGCAAAGCCTTTGTTGATAATACTGAGCTTGAGGCCATTGTAACCTTTACCGGTCAGGGTACCGGCGACTACTTGCAATCCGTTAGTCCAAATGCCGATGTGGTGTCGGTAAACCTGCACCACTCGTTGATTCGACTGCCCGATAATGATTATCAAACACGAACGTTCCATCCATTTTCAGGAATGTGGTCAGTCGAATATTCCGATTACGCCAGCGCTATTGAGAACAATATTGTTAAACGCCTGATCCCACGTCACCGCCTGGTGAAGAAAAATCCCCAGGCTGAGCGCAGTGAACCGGTGGAGCCTATTGTCTATTATCTCGATCCAGGCGTGCCTGAACCGGTTAAAAGCGCCTTGATAGAAGGCGCGATGTGGTGGGACCAGGCGTTTGAAGAACTTGGTTTTATCAATGCGTTCCAGGTAAAAATCTTACCTGAGGATGCGGATCCCATGGACGTTCGCTACAACGTTATTCAATGGGTGCATCGTGCCACCCGTGGCTGGTCTTATGGGGCATCGGTGATCGACCCTCGTACCGGTGAAATTTTAAAAGGCCATGTTACTCTCGGCTCGCTTCGGGTTCGTCAGGATTATCTGATAGCGCTTGGCCTTACTTCACCATTCAATGGTGAGCAAGATAGCGATACCTCAGCGATGAAGGAAATGGCATTGGCACGAATTCGCCAGCTGTCTGCCCATGAAGTGGGGCACACGCTAGGCATCGCGCATAATTTTTCTGCCAGTGTTAACAATCGTGCCTCAGTGATGGACTATCCGCATCCCTATGTGACCATCGATGACAATGGCAATATCGATTTGTCCCAAGCGTATGGTGTGGGTCTTGGTGAATGGGATAAACATGTCATTGCTTATGCCTATGGTATTTACGCGAACGAGTCGGAGTCGCTGGCAAACGTTATCCAAAGCGCAAAAGACAAGGGACTGAAATATATGTCCGATCCGGATGCAAGGCCTCGCTCTGGTGCAGATGCTCATGGGCATTTATGGGATAACGGTAGTGATCCGGTGAAAGAGCTGGCTCGTGTCACTAAGGTTCGGCGAAAAGCCTTGGAAAGCTTTGGTATTAACAGTATTCCTGCCGGGACGCCATTCTCAGAACTGGAAAATACCTTAGTGCCAATTTATAACTTCCATCGCTATCAGGTGGAAGCGGCGGTGAAGCTTATCGCCGGTCTTGATTATCAGTATGCGGTTAAAGGTGAAGATAGATCGCCGGTAAAATTAATTGCTGCCAATAAGCAACAACAGGCGATCAATGCCCTGTTGCTGACTTTAGAACCTAAGTTCCTGACCTTGCCGGAATCGGTTCTGACGTTAATCCCGCCGAAGGCCTATGGCTATTATCGCACCCGCGAAAGTTTTCCTGCCAAAGCGGGGCTGGCCTTTGATCCGGTATCTGCTGCGCAGGCGAGTGCTAATCATACCATCAGCTTATTATTAGATTCGCAACGCCTGGCGCGGTTACAACAGCATCACGCACGCGATAACACGATTCCGTCGGTAGCTCAGTTACTGAGTCAGGTAACGACGAAAACGATCAAAGCCGGTGCGGCATCAGGAATGCAATTCCTGATACAACAGCGAGTTAGCCAGCAAACCCTGGATAATATGTTAAGCCTGTATCATCAGGCTGAGTTGGTCGCAGAAGTACGGGCCGATTTGCACCAGCATCTGGTGGCGTTGCAGGAATGGCTGACGATTAATGCCAACCGAGCCGCCAACGACCGACTTGCTGGCCAGTATCACTTGCTTGCTGGTCAGATCGCGTATAGTCTGCAGCAAGGAAAGGTGATCACCCCGGAAGCGAAGGTGAAATTACCGCCGGGATCACCGATCGGAAGTTACTAACTCTAATTAGATGTCGCGTTAATGAGCAAACATATTCATATTTTAGGCGTGTGCGGTACCTTTATGGGAGGTATCGCCGCCATCGCTAAAGAGCTGGGGTTTAGGGTATCGGGCTCTGATGCCAATGTGTACCCGCCAATGAGCACCCAGTTACAGGAACTGGGAATTGAACTGAAATCCGGGTATCTGCCTGAGCATTTATCGGATGAGCCAGATTTGGTCATTGTTGGCAATGCCATGTCCCGGGGTAACCCCATGGTTGAATATGTTCTCGAGCGTAATATTCCCTACACCTCAGGTCCACAATGGTTGTTGGATAATGTGCTGAATCAGCGCTGGGTATTGGCGGTATCCGGAACCCATGGCAAAACCACAACCAGTAGTATGTTGGCCTGGATACTGGAATACGCCAAACTGACCCCAGGCTTTCTGATTGGCGGTGTGCCGCAAAATTTTCAGACTTCGGCACGATTAGGCAATGCACCGTTTTTTGTCATTGAGGCGGATGAATATGACACCGCATTTTTTGATAAGCGCTCCAAGTTTGTCCACTATCGGCCGCACACCTTATTGATCAATAATCTGGAATTCGACCATGCGGATATCTTTGATTCGATCAAGGATATTCAGCGCCAGTTCCATCACTTAATTCGCATGGTACCCGGCAACGGCCTGATTCTGGCACCGGATAATGAAACCTATATTACCGAGACGCTTAATCAGGGGCTTTGGACCAGGACCGAATTCAGTCGTAGCCCTCAAGGTTGGCAGGCCAATAAAATTAATGTTGATGGCAGTGCCTTCGAAGTCATTTTTGATGGTGAAAAACAAGGCGAAGTGCACTGGTCATTAATGGGCGATTTCAATATTGATAATGCCTTGATGGCGATTGGCGCGGCGCGTCATGCGGGGGTTCCGGTAGCCGTATCCTGTGAAGCACTGGCAAGTTTTGTCAATACCAAACGGCGCCAGGAATTACTGGGTACGCCAAATGACATCCACGTATATGATGACTTCGCTCATCATCCGACGGCAATCAGCAATACCTTAACTGCGCTGCGCAGTCATATTGGTAATAAACGCCTTATTGCCGTACTTGAACCGCGATCTAATACCATGAAAGCCGGTATTCACAAAGATACGCTGGCACAGGCATTCACTGAAGCAGACCGGGTGTTTATTTTTAAAGACTCATCGTTTGCATGGTCTGTTGATGATGTTTGTGAACAGATAACAAAACCTGCCAGTGCCCATTCTGATATTGACGAATTACTGCGAGCGGTTAGTGATTACGCTGAAAGTGGCGATCATATCGTGGTGATGAGCAATGGCGGCTTTTCCGGCTTTCATACTAAGCTTTTAAAAACCCTGGAACAATTAACCTAAAAGGAATCTCGCTTGGCTGAATTTAAAGGCAAGATCACGTTAGCTATAACCGGTGCGTCCGGCAGTGCTTATGCCATGCGGTTATTAGAGTGCTTATTGTATGCCGAATATCAGGTATACGTTCTGGTGTCTTCCGCTGCCCGGGTAGTATTTGATACCGAAATCGGTGTTAAGCTGCCAGCAAATCCGGAAAAAGCCAGTGACTACCTGGTAAACCACTTTGCCTGCGCTGACGGGCAAATTCAGGTATTTGGAAAAGACCAGTGGTTTTCCCCGGTCGCCTCCGGCTCCGCTGCTCCCAAACAAATGATTGTATGTCCCTGCAGCACAGGCACGCTTGCGGCAATTAGCCAGGGGATGAGTGATAACCTAATCGAGCGTGCAGCTGATGTGGTTATCAAAGAGCGGGGGCAGTTAATCCTGGTGCCGCGGGAAACGCCATTTTCGACCATTCATCTTGCTAACATGCATACCTTGTCGCAAATGGGGGTAACCATTATGCCGGCGGCTCCCGGTTTTTACCATAACCCGAAATCCATCGAAGATTTGATCGATTTTATGGTTGGCAGAATGCTTGATCATTTAGGGATTGAGCAAACCATCATGCCGCGTTGGGGCTACAATTCTTAGCCTCGTTTGCTGTTTTCATTGAAATTGTCACTGGTTCAACCATTTTACCTGCCGTTTGTGTTAGTCTGGCGTAAATTTCATCAATGATGTCTGCCTAGTACTTGCCGTATGGGAGCGTTTTTTCATAAATTTACGATGATGCTGAGCTGTATCACCATATTCTATGGTGGACTCGGCTCCGTCGTCTCTGCAGAATCGTCGGTCACCCCCCTTATTATCAAGGCTGAGCAACAACATCACATTACCGCTACCTCCCTGACCGTACAAAATGGCTTATCGTCAAATTCCGTTCAGGACCTTGAGTTTGATCGGTTTCATCGCCTCTGGGTTGCAACCCAGGATGGCGTCAACCTGGTCGATGCCAATAACGTTGTGGTCTTTACTGCCGGGCAGGCCGAAAAAACACTCAAAAGTGGTTATATCAATGAATTGGCAGCGGATTACCATGACGGATTGTGGGTGGTGACTAATAAAAGTCTCGAGCGCATTAATATCGTCGATATGACGGTGACCGATATCACGCCACAGTTAGGCGAATGGACGTCGTTAAAAAACCTGCTTCGCTGGGACCGGGAGCATATGGCGTTCTTGCTAGATGGCAAAATTTTCCTGTTACATACGCAAACGTTGCATATCCGCCAATACCCAAAACGTATCGGTGCGGTGAAAAATATCATTCGCAGTGGCGATCGGATACTTGCATATCTGGATCACGGTTTTTCCTGGATTGACCCGAAAACCTTTGTTCAAACCCCTCACTTTGCCGCGCCTCCTGAGTCAGAAACGGTAATTAACTTTACTGTCGATAGCCAGCAATCCCTGTGGTTGGTGACCTTGTCCTCGCGGGTATATCAGTGTAATAACAAAGGTTGCCAGGTGATCAGCTTTATCGATGACAACCAGCGATCGGTGACGATTGGCAAAGTGATAAGTAACGAAACTGAACTCTATGCATTGAGCACCAATGGCTTGTTTGTTATCGATCAAAGCCGGGCCACCGTAAGGTTAATCAAATCCGATAACCGTAGTGACTTATTTCAGAAACGTCCCTTTCATCACCAGTTGTTGTTTAGTGAAAATAATGACCTCCTGGTGGGGACCATGGGCGGGGTGTTCTACCTGTCGGCAAACTATAACAGCATATCGAGTTACCCGGATCTTGACGCCCTGTTTGAACAAGAAATGCTTGGGGTCGCCAAGGTAAAAAGCGGTGGCCAGGAAGTATTGGTAATTGCAGGCGCTGAGCAGCTTCTCTATTTTTCTGAACACAATGGCCAGTTGCAGCTGCTAAAACGCCTTGCCTATCCAGAAAATTTCGAACCGGTATATTTTATCAGCACAAAAAATGGTGTTTTCCTCAATTCATACCGTTCAGGCACATTACAGGTTACCTACAACGGCTGGCAAAAACTAACCGATAGCATTCCCGGGTTAGCAGGAAACCCGCAGATGTTAATGGATATCCGGGACCTGGCAAATGGTCATCGATTGTTATTGTTCCCAGAGGAGCTGTTGTTACTCAAGCCAATCGATGACCAATACAAGCTCGTCTGGCAAGAAGCGTTGCCAACCGATCTGGCTTTTAATGTGTTGGTACACCAACAGCAACTGTTTATCGCGACCTTCGATGATGGCTTGCTGATAACCCCTTTTTCTGCAACCAAGCCACCGCAAACCTGGCAAACGATGGCTGAAGATATCATGTTATCGGGCCTGAAGGAGGTTGACGGCCGCCTCATGCTGTTAACCATCGGCAATGGCCTGTGGCAGCTGCAACGAACTCAAGGACAGTGGCAGCATGAACCGATTTCTGGCAATGCCCGGTTATTAAACCGAGTCGCAATGTGCCTGGCCCCATACGTTGATGAGCAATGGCTGCTATCAACCCAACGAGGGGTAAGCATTTTAGGTTCGCAGTTTAACTTTCAACAAAACCTGACCATATTCGATGGCCTGAGTCATCGTGAAAGTATCCATTTTGGTTGTACTCAGATAAATAAGCACACCGTCAACCTCGGCTTTCGCGGAGTCACGATTTTTCACCAGCCTATAGCGAGTAAGCAATCACCACAACTGCAATGGGTGGCCACCTATCAGGACGGAAATTCGTTTGCTATGGACGCCAGTGAAAATGAGTTTGTGCTACCCAGGCAACTCAGTTTTCATACCGCCATTAGTTTTTTACCGGTCCCAGCGCGTGCGACGATCGAATACCGGTTGGCTGAGAATGAGGGCAGCTGGATAGCTCAGGATGACACCACAGTCCGTTTGTCGTCGCTATCACCAGGCAACTATCAACTCCAGGTCAGAGCCAGGTTGTTTGATGGTACCCTAACCGATACCTTAACCTATCCGTTTATTATCAGCCCTCCTGTCTGGCAACAACCAATGGCGTTATTTGTGTATGCATTACTGTTAATTGTTCTCGTGTTATGGATTTTCAGGCAAATTGTCAGTTCTAAACTGGAGCGTTTAGCATTATTGGAACAGCAACGCACCTTACAGGAAAATTACACTAAGGAACTACAATCAGAGATAACACAACGGACCCGGGAACTGGAACAAAAACAGCAGGATAGCATTCAGGAACAGCAGGAAAAAGCCCGCTTTATTACCGGCGCCAGCCACGATCTTCGTAACCTGGTCAGTCTGTTGAAGTTAAAAGTTACAGGCGCTAAACCATCGGCAGACTCTGTGCAGCCGGCTGAGACTAAATTGGCCGATATTGTTGAAAATCTTGATCACCTGACTGATGATATCGTCCAGCTGTCAAAGCTCGATGTTGGAGTTATCAAGCCGGTGTTTAAAACCTGTGATGTGAATCAGCTGATCGACGCATCACTAGAACTGTTCGTTGCGGCCAGCGCCAGAAAAAACATCGAACTGGAAAAAGCAAATGCAGATATTGAGCATGTGCTAACGGATATTCATTTGTTGTCGAGAATGTTGAATAACCTAATCGATAATGCCATAAAAAATACTCCCACAGGTGGTAAAGTAAGCATTGCAGTGACACGTTGCGATGGTAACTGCATGATTAGTATTCGTGATACCGGGCCAGGGCTGCCAGAACCGGTTCGCCAACAATGGCCCCGGGCATTTTTACGCGGCACCGATGCCTATACTGGCAGCGGGTTAGGATTGTCGATCGTCGCCAAAATCGCCGAACTGCTCAATATTAGCGTCAGCTATCACCAGGCAAGAGGGCAGGGCGCTACATTTACCATGACTGTTCCTCGTGCTGTTGATTTGCGCCGTGAAAGCCTGTCATTGAAATCGCATCATGTGACTGTTGCCATCATCGAAGATGACCCGCAACAACTGCAATGGCTTAGTGAGACCCTTGCCGCTAAGGGCTATCATCCAGAGCCATTTAGTTCGGCACAAGCATTTTTCGACGGTGGCAGGCAAGACTACCAGGTAATCATTTCCGATGTCGATCTCGGTGACGGTAAAGATGGCATTGATTATCTGGCCGATTATCAGCGTCAATTAGTAAGTAAGGGGTCGATAATTTATATTTCCGGCGATCTAAAGTCACGGAATCGAACCCTGGATTTGGACAAGGTTTATTTTCTGGCCAAACCGATAAAATTAAAAAAACTGGAAAGACTGTTGCTCAGAGGTATCGAAAAATGACCAGTGCACATATTGTAATTGCCGATGACCATCCGTTGTTTATTTTCGCCATGCAGGAAAAAATAAAACGAATCTGGCCAGAGGTAATTTTTGCAAGTGCCAGTAATTATCAACAACTGTTTCGTATTCTTGAACAACAGGAAGCGTCTCTGGATCTTCTAATCCTCGATCTGGCTATGCCGGGTTGTGAAGGCATGCAGGGGGTAGATTACATTACCGAGCACTATGCATCGCTGCCGGTCATTGTGGTTAGCGGCCACGATGATTTTGCCAGCAGGCAACATTGCCTGGCGCAGGGAGTTGTGGATTTTATCTCAAAAACCGAAGCGGATTCGGTGCTACTCAAGCTGATATCCCAGTCCGTTTTTGCAGATATGAAAAATATTAACAGCATCAATCAGGACGCCCCTGAAACCGACCTGTTTCCCTCTTTAACAGCCAGTCAGCAAAAGGTTCTGGTGTTGATGGCAGATGGCCTGAGTAATAAAGCGATCGCCAGGAAACTGGATGTATCGGAGAAAACGGTCCGGGTCCATGCATCAGCAATCTTTAAGCAACTGGGTGTCGAAAATCGCACTCAGGCGGCCATTAAGTATAAGCAGTTCGGAACATTACACGCCGATTCCTAAAGCCTCCGTTATACCAATGACACTAAGTTTGTACACAACTCAAAGTTAGGTCAGAGGTTCAGTTACAACATAGATTTCATTGATATAGTCATTCTATATTAATGAAATGGTTTTATTATCCATTCACTCTCTAGCGTTCTCTATTTCCGACACTGATTCCTTCAAGCTTTACCTGTCTTGCTTCTCACCACTTATTGCGTCTGGTTGTGGCAACGCGACAACGGCAATCTTTACAAGTCGTATTATTTTGTTTACGCCGCAGATTTACAGGTTTTTATCTACGTCATATGACCTATAAAATTCGTTCGTTTTCTAGGTCATGTGCCCTATTTTCTGTGCATCTTTAAAGCACTAGACTGAGTTTACTCAACTAAGAAAGCGACCTTGATTTAATCAGGTTAGCGTTCGTAAGAGTGAGTTAAATTGTTATCAGTTTATCTCGAAGAGTTTCTGTCGAATCGTTGTTTTTTACTCAATTCTAACGTCGCAAATCTCAATACGAACACTGGAATAAGCAATGTCGCTGTATTTGGTAGAAGGACATCGTTCCTGCGTAGCTGATTTAGCTCGGGAAAGATATTTGTATACAACAATAACGATATAGGGGGACGTAATGGTCCAGAAAAATATTAAGCTGTGCACACTAGCACTGATTATTGGGACATTGTCTACTGGCTGTACTTTAGTCGGTGAAGGTAAATTCACTGGTGGTGGAACAATGAACTCTGCCGGTGGTGCAGAAAAAGCGGTATTAACCTTTAAAGCAGAAAAATGTGACGAAGAAGTTTCCGGTCAAATGAACTTTCACGACAGATCAGCGATCGACTTTGAAGACGTCGGAGGCGTGAAATTAACAGCCGACATCACTAACGTGGGTTTCTGTGAATTAACCATGGATCCTGACGGACTTGGTGGCCCAGACGCATGTACTTGTGAAAACCAATACGAAGCGCATTTCACGTATTCTTCAACTAACCCTGCAGCTCCAGGTGAAGGTACAGGTAAAGCTTGCTTCTTTGATACAGGCGAAGGTAAAGGTAACTTTCATGGCGTTGTTACGTTATTAGCAATGGACTCTGGTCCTTATCAAACGTACTTAAATGCAGGCACAGTGAGCGGTAATGTTCAAGAGCACTCTTGCCCAAGCACTAAAAACGACGCAGAAGAATAAGGAGAAGTCAAATGTTGAAGAAATCATTTATCTCACTAATGATCACGGGCGCATTTGCTGCTCAAGCTAACGCTCAAGATGTCCGTTTAGTATTTGAATATAGCCAAGGCAACAAAGCCAAGTTAATGCAAGCGGTTAAAGCGGCTGGCGGTGACATCAAGGTTGAATTAGACCAAGACAACGCATTTTCTGCGATGGTTAGCTACGACGCTTTTAATGAAATCAAAAATAGCAATGCGGTAAAATCCATTGAAGTCGATGCGCAACGTAAGGTCATTCCAGTTTCAGAATATTATTCTAATGTTGACGGCTTTGACGATATTGCACCTTATGGCATTCCTATGGTTCAAGCCAACCAAATTCCAAATATGGGCGGTAAAAAAGTCTGTATCATGGATACAGGTTACTACCAAGCTCACCCTGATTTACCAAGTATGGATGTTGATGGAACTTCTGAGGGTGCAGGCCCTTGGTATCAAGACGGCCATGGCCACGGCACACACGTAGCCGGTACTATCGCCGCGGTTGATGGTAACGGTGGTATCACGGGTGTATTAGGTTCAGATGAAGCATCACTTCACATTGTTCGCGTATTTAACGACGCTGGTGGTTGGGTGTATGCATCAGATATCGCAGGTGCTGCTTATGACTGTGCCGACGCGGGTGCTGATGTTATCAACATGAGTTTAGGTAGTGCTTTTGAAACGAAAGTAGAACAGCGCGCATTCGATCGTATCGAGCGTATGGGTATTTTATCTGTGGCAGCTGCCGGTAACGATCAAGCGGCAACTCACAATTACCCTGCATCATACGATTCAGTAATGTCTGTTGCGGCGGTTGACCTTAACGAAGAATGGGCAGATTTTTCACAACGCACGGCAAAAGTTGAAATTGCAGCACCGGGTGTTGATGTAGTATCTACTTATCCTAAAGTCGGCGTTTATGATGAAAATGGCAATGTCATCGGTGAAGAAGCTGGTCCTGGTTACGTTTATATGTCAGGTACGTCAATGGCATCGCCTCACGTAGCGGGTGTTGCGGCACTGGTATGGAGTCATTTCCCACAATGTAACAACTACGAGATTCGTAATGCACTTACTGCATCTGCGAAAGACTTAGGTGATGAAGGCCGTGACTACAAAACTGGTCATGGACTGGTGCAGGCAAAAGCTGCTTACGATTACCTGACGACTAACGGTTGTGACGGTAGAGGCGTTAAGTAAGTCGTAACATGGGAGCTGGCCTGTGTCGGTTAGCTCTTATTTTACATTTGGGGTAACTCCCAGTGTTTCCCAATATAGTTGTTTTTAAAGTATAACCCGGCAAGGATTGCCTGGGGCACGTCAAGGCATGTCATTCTTTGTGATGGCATGCCTTATTTTTTTGTCGGTCGTACGACCCTGAGATCAATATGTTGGTCGCAAATCCGCCGATAAAGCTATCGCCAGGAAACTGGACACATTGGAGCAAACGGTCCGGGTGCATGCATCAGCATTCTTTAAGCACCAGGGTGTCGAAAATCGCTCTCAGGCGGCCATTAAGTATAAGCAGTTCGCGACATTACACGCTGATTAATAAAGTCTCCGCCATTATCCACTCACTCTTTACATATTTACTTCCTGACACATATTTCTTCCGCTAGTGGCGTCATGGCATCGAAACAGCTGAAGTTCTGGCAAGACGTAAGTTTTTATTTACGTATCAAATTTACAGGTTTGTAACTACGTCAAATGATCTATTTTTTTCGTGCGATACCTAGGTCATTTACCCTATTTTATGCACACCGTTAAAGCACTAGACTGAGTTTGCTCACTAAGAAGGTGACCTTGATTTAATCGGGTAAGCGTTTGTAAGTGAAAGATAAATTGTTATCAGTTTATCTCGAAGAGTTTCTGTCGAATCGTTGTTTGTACTCAAATTTCCAACCTCGCAAACCTCAATACGAACACTGCAAAAATTAATGTCACTGTCATTGGTAGAGGAACTTCTTTCCTGGTTTGCTAGTTAAGCTCGGGAAAGACATTTGTTAACAATAATAACGATACAGGGGGACGTAATGGTCCAGAAAAATCTAAAGCTAGTTGCATTAGCTGTTTTAATGGGAACGGTTTCCACAGGGTGTAGCCTTGTCGGTGAACATAAAATGACCGGGGGTGGCACAATCGATTCTGCCGGCGGTGACAAAAAAGCAGTATTCACTTTCAACGCTGAACGATGCGATGGTGAAAATGCAAAAGGCAATGTAATTTACAGAGATGAATCAGCCATTGATTTTGAAGATATGGGCGGTGTAGCTCTAAAAGCAAAACTCGATGATTTTGGCTACTGTACAATTCCAGGCTTAGAAGAGCAGGCTGAAAACGGTATTGCATGTCATTGTGAAGACCAATATGAAGCTCAGTTCACGTACACGTCGAATAATCCTGAAGCACCTGGCGAAGGGGTTGGCTTTGCTTGTTTCTTCGATACCGGTGAAGGTAATGGCAGATTCAACGGTGTTGTTACTGCAATGAACCTGGTTGATGGTCCTTACGCTGGCTATATCAACCACGGTACCATGAATGGCAATATCCAGTCTCATAGCTGTCCTGCAAAAACCGAAGATTCAGAATAAGGAGAATACAGATGCATAAGAAAAGTATAATCGCTGTATTAGTCGCGACTGCGTTTTCAGCAAATGCTGAGTTGCTAGATAACGTCGATGCCAATAAAGATCGCAATGTTCGAGTTGTCTTTGAATATAACAAAGGCAATAAAGATGCGTTAATTGCAGCTGTTCAGGCTGCCGGTGGTCAAATCAAACTTGAATTAGATAATGATGATTCGTTTGCTGCGCTTATTAACGCCGATATGTTCGAACAGGTGAAAAATAACAAGGCGATGAAATCGGCTGAGTTTGACGCAAAGCGTTATGTAATACCGACCATGGATACGACGGCAGCTAACTTTGAAGACTATGTCCCATACGGCCTGCCTATGGTTCAAGCAGACCAACTTAGCTATATGGGTGGTATTAAGGTATGTGTGGTTGACACTGGTTATGATTTACAACATCCCGAGCTACCGAGCATAGATGTAGATGGTGACAGTGAAGGTGCAGGCCCTTGGTACGAAGACGGGAATGGTCACGGTACACACGTTGCAGGCACCATTGCCGCGCTTGATCACAATGGTGGTCTGACTGGTGTTCTAGGTTCAGGTTCAACTGAGCCAGAGTTGCACATCGCGCGCGTATTTAATGATGCGGGCAACTTTGTATATGCATCGGATCTGGCTGGAGCAGTAAACGATTGTGCCGATGCGGGCTCAAAAGTTATCAACATGAGTCTTGGTGGAGCGTTTTCAACCAAAGTTGAAGAGCGTGCATTCCGTCGCCTTGAGCGCGCAGGTATTGTTGCTGTAGCTGCCGCCGGTAATGATGGTAATGCTACTCATAGCTTCCCGGCATCGTACGACTCTGTAGTATCGGTAGCGGCAATTGATGAAAACACAATGCACGCGGACTTCTCACAACGTACTTCACAAGTTGAAGTCGCGGCACCAGGTGTTGGCGTCGTTTCAACTTACCCTGGAGGTTATTACGCTACCGCCGATGGTACGTCAATGGCGTCACCGCACGTTGCAGGTGTTGCAGCATTAGTATGGAGCCACTTCCCACAGTGTAATAACTTTGAGATACGTAATGCCCTTAGCGCGTCAGCCAAGGACTTGGGTGATGAAGGTTATGACTACAAATATGGTCATGGTCTGGTGCAGGCAAAAGCGGCTCACGATTACCTGATGACTAACGGTTGTGACGGTAGAGGCGTTAAGTAAGTCAAAACGGAAGAGCTAACTATTGAGTTAGCTCTCTTTTTCTATGCTGGTTGACCCCTGAATTATCCATCATAGTTGTTTTTAAAGTATAACCCGGCAAGGATTGCCTGGGGCACGTCAAGGCATGTCATTCTTTGTGATGGCATGCCTTATTTTTTTGTCGGTCGTACGACCCTGAGATCAATATGTTGGTCGCAAATCCGCCGCTAAAGCGAACACCTTTCTTTACTCGCGATCCGCTTTATGGTTTATTGCCATAACAAAACTTATTCAACAACATGTTAAGAACATAACAAGGTAGGCAATATGTCATATCGAGGATGGAAACCGTCATTACTTGCGGCGAGTCTTTCTTTACTTTTTGCATCGCAAAGCCATGCTTTCACCACCGAGAAAGCGGCCTCTGAATCCACCGAAAAAGCCACCACTGAGTGGTCGGTGAATGAACCCATGGGCGAATTTAAATCGGTTGCCATTGATGTAACCGAAGGCACCTGGATGAATGTTGATATCAGCCCGGATGGTAAAACCCTGGTGTTTGACCTGCTTGGCGATATTTATACGATGCCAGTAAGTGGCGGTGAAGCAAAAGCATTAATGACCGATATTGCCTGGCAAATGCAGCCACGCTTTTCTCCGGATGGCAAATATATCGCTTTTACCTCAGATCAGGGCGGCGGTGATAACCTCTGGGTGATGGAAGCGGACGGCTCTAATCCCGTTGCGGTAACGAAAGAAACCTTCCGCCTGGTCAATTCTCCTGCCTGGAGTCCGGATGGCAATTACCTGGTAGGACGTAAGCACTTTACCGGCTCTCGTTCATTAGGTGCCGGCGAAGTGTGGATGTACCACAAAACCGGTGGTAGTGGCATGATGCTGACGGAACGACCTAACCAGCAAAAAGATCTGGGTGAGCCAGCATTCTCTCCAGACGGTCGTTATGTCTATTTTTCCCAGGATGCGACTCCGGGAAAGACCTTCCACTATTCAAAAGACAGTGAGAAAGGCATTTATACCATTAAGCGCCTGGATCGCGAGACGGGTGAGATTGAAGTCATTTTATCCGGTCGCGGCGGTGCTATTCGTCCGACGCCATCGCCTGATGGCAAGAAGCTGGCCTATATCAGCCGGGTAGATTTTCAGAGCACGCTGTTTATTTATGATTTAGAAACTGGCGAGAAAACTGCCGTTTATGACAAGCTGGATCGTGATATGCAGGAAACCTGGGCGATTCATGGCGTGTACCCGACCATGGCCTGGACACCAGATAACGATGAGATCATTTTCTGGGCGGGTGGCAAAATCAATAAGCTGGACCTTGCCAGTAAAAAAACCAGTGTCATCGATTTCCATGTAAAAACTGAAAAGCAGATGCAGGAAACCGTCCGCTTCGAACAAGACATTGATGTTGAGAATATCGATGTGAAAATGCTGCGCGATGTAGAAATTTCACCAGATGGTAGCAAGGTTGTGTTCGAAGCCCTTGGCCATGTGTATGTTCGTTCGCTGCCAGATGGCAAGCCGAAACGATTAACTAAACAAACCAGTCATTTTGAATTAAACCCAAGTTTTTCCCGCGATGGTAAACAAATTGTATTTGCCACCTGGAACGATCAAAAGCAGGGTAACATCCGTGTGGTCTCGGCACGCAGTGGTCGTGGTAAAGACCTGCTCGATGAGCCGGGTAAATACATTGAGCCAGTATTTTCTCCAGATGGTAAGACGGTGGTCTATCGTAAGGCCAAAGGCGGCTATATCACCCCGCCAGCGCATAGCTTAGAGCCTGGGGTTTATCGTGTTTCGACTAAAGGTGGTGAACCGAAGATGGTCACCGACAATGGTATTCAGCCGCAGTTTGCCGACCGAAATGATCGTATTTACCTGCAACGCCACGGTGAAATGCCGGAATTGGCGCGCATTGATTTGGACGGCAACAATGAAAAAACCTTGTATGCCGGTAAATACGCAACCGAGTTTCGGGTATCACCGGATGGCCAGTACCTGGCGTTTGCCGAGCGCTTTAAAGTATTCGTGACTCCGCTGGTTGAGCGTGGCGATGTGATTAACATCGGTCCATCGGCAACCAATATCCCGGTTCACAAACTTTCTGCTCGTGCTGGTGAGAATATTAGCTTTAATAGCGACAGCAATGAAATCTACTGGAGCCTGGGGCCAAACTTATATCAGGCCTCGTTAGCGGGTATGTTTGATATTAAAGCCGAAGGCGCGGATAAAGAAGATTCGGTTGAAGCAAGAATCACCGCCATTGGTTTTGAGAAAAAAGCCGATGCTCCTGAAGGGATGATTGCCTTTGTTGGGGGCACTGTGGTCACCATGGAAGGCGATGAAGTGATCAGTAATGGTGTGGTCCTGGTTGAAGGCAATCATATCAAAGCAGTTGGTTCTAAAGAGCAGGTTAGCATCCCTGAATCCGCAGAGGTCATCGATACCACAGGCAAAACCGTTATGCCGGGATTAATTGATGCGCACGCGCACGGCCCGCAAGGCAGTAATGAGATCATTCCTCAGCAAAACTGGAAAAACTATGCCACCCTGGCATTGGGTGTGACTACGATTCACGATCCGTCAAACGATACCACCGAAATTTTTGCTGCCAGTGAGTTGCAGAAAACCGGACAAATTGTGGCACCGCGGATTTTTTCAACCGGTAGTATTCTTTACGGTGCCTCTGCGCCTGGTTACACGTCTCATGTCGACAGTCTTGACGATGCCCGGTTCCAGGTTGAACGCCTGAAATCCGTTGGCGCATTTAGTGTGAAGTCCTATAACCAACCACGTCGTAATCAGCGTCAGCAGATTATTCAGGCGGGTCGTGAATTGGGCGTCATGGTGGTACCGGAAGGTGGTTCATTATTACAGCATAACCTGACCATGGTAGCCGACGGCCACACATCACTGGAACATTCCATTTCGACCGCGAAAATCTATGATGATATTCGCCAGTTCTGGAAAGCCTCCGATACGGCCTATGTACCGACGCTAGTGGTCGCCTATGGTGGTATCTCTGGTGAGCACTACTGGTATGATAAAACCGAAGTCTGGAAGCATCCACTATTGAGCAAATATGTGCCTATGGATGTATTGGCACCGCGCTCAATGCGTCGCACCACTGCGCCGGAGCATCACTATAATCACATTAGCGTAGCGCAGGTGGCAAAGGAAATGCAGGATATGGGCGTGCTGGTAGGTATTGGCGCTCACGGTCAGCGTGAAGGCCTGGGTGCTCACTGGGAAATGTGGATGATGGCGCAGGGGGGTATGAGCCCGTTGCAGGCAATCCGCACCGCAACCATAGACCCGGCGAAGCATCTAGGACTGGATAAACAGTTAGGCTCGTTAACCGCAGGCAAACTTGCCGACATCATTGTCGTCGATGGCGATGTCAGTAAAGATATTCGCCAATCGGATAAGGTTGAACAGGTGATGATTAATGGTCGTTTATACGATGCCAATAGCATGAATGAGATTGGCAATCATAAAAATGAACGCCAGCCATTTTTCTTTGAGCAATAATTTCAGAGAATATCTGAGCCATTAAATTAAAGCCACGCACTAGCGTGGCTTTTTTAACTGACTGAAAATATTCGATAGTTTTGTGGTGATGATAAGGCGGTTTTTTATCGCTCAGATCAGGCTCGAAGGTATTTCATTAATTCCATTTGCCAGCAGATAACATTGCTTATTTAAAGGCGAAGAATTTTGCTTTAGAATCTCAGTAACGAGTGATAAACTGATTTTCTTCTTTGTGATTTATGCGCACGAAGAACACAGCGAACGTAGCTCGTACACACTCCTTAACGGCGAGTTATTATCATAAGTTTATAGAGTACAGGATTTTTCTCATGGCCAGTCGTGGTGTAAATAAAGTAATTATTGTGGGTAATTTGGGGCAAGACCCTGAAGTTCGTTTTTTTCCAAGTGGTGGCGCGGTTTGTAATGTAACTATCGCAACCTCTGAAAGCTGGAAAGATAAACAAACCGGTGAACAGAAAGAGATCACCGAGTGGCATCGCGTCGTTTTTAATAACCGACTGGCGGAAATTGCCGGCGAATACCTGAAGAAGGGTTCGAAAGTCTACGTTGAAGGTCGCTTGCAGACTCGTAAGTGGCAGAACCAGCAGGGCCAGGATCAATACACGACGGAAATTCGTGCGAACGAAATGCAGATGCTTGATGCTCGTGGCGCAGGCCAGGGTGCAGGTCAAGGCGGTGGGTTTAGCCAGAGCCAGGGCGGATTCAACCAGCAGCCAGCGCAACAACCGGCCATGCAACAAGGCGGTTATCAACAGAATCAAGGCGGTTATAGCCAGCAACAATCCGGTCAGCAAGGTGGCTACCAGCAAAACCAGGGTAGTTTCCAGCAGAACAATCAGCAACAGGCTCCGAAGGTAAACCCACAAGAGCCGGTTATGGATTTTGATGACGACATTCCGTTTTAGGAACCATTACTGTTAAACGAAACTAACCAGGAGCGTTTAACAATCAGTTGACTAAAAAGCCCAGCACATTGCTGGGCTTTTTACATTGTGATGATAGAGTGCTGTTCGATGTTAAATAATGGAGATTATTGTCTCTTTCGCCAATCGGGATTTAGGTAATGTCGCATTGTAGTCCTCCGTCGGGTGGTGATAGCCCATAGCGAGTGCGACTTCACAGACGAAACCATCAAGCTCCTTGGCAAACACCTGACCAATTAAATCACTATCAACGCCTTCCATCGTGGTTGAGTCGATTTTTAAGCGGGCCAGGGTATGTAAACAATTTCCCAGGGCGATATAAGTCTGTGCCTTTGTCCAGGCTGATGTGTCACCATTTTCGTCCATATTCAATTCAACAAAAGCAAATGCTGCAAATGCCGCATCCCGATCTTCTCTCTTAGTACGGCCATCAGCAATACCTTTGTCAATCACCCGGGCATAATCATCGCGAGAATATGCCGGGTTGTGGGCAAATAAAATGATATGCGACGCCGCCATAACATGCACTTGATTGAACTGGAACATATTAGCAAAGGTGGTATCGAGTCGCTGCCTGGCTGCATCACTTTCGATAACAATGAATTTCCAAGGTTGTGAGTTAATCGATGATGCGCTAAGCCGCAAGGCTTCATAGATAACCTCTAAATCCTGCGCAGAGATACGCTTACTACTGTCATAGCGTTTGGCGGTGTAGCGTCGTTCGAGATCTTGAATAATGGCATGGGTCATAGCTATCCCCTTATCGGCAATTGGCTGAGTGTTGACAATATAGTTGCATTTGTCTGGTTGTGCGCACTATCCACCGGTAATCCTGGTAACGCCAATAACAAGCACAACACGGAGAAATTTTTCAAATAAAATTTGAAAATGAGAATGGTTCGCATTAATATTACGCCCATTCTTATTGATTGCGGGAATCCTGGTGTTTAAACCTCGAACAATGGTATTCCCCCAACAGATATTGACCTAACCAGGTACAACAACAAACAAAGGCTAATAAAGTGAAATTTAAACTGACAAGTATCGCAGCTGCCCTGATTGTGAGCAATTCTGCTATCGCGAATGATCACCACGATATCGAGAAAATCGTTGTTGAAGGGCGATATCTGTCCATTAATGAATCCAACTCGGTTAAAACACCGACGCCGATTATTGACGTCCCGCAAAGTATCTCGATCATAACGGCGGAGCAGATCACTGAACGTGGTATCACCAGCATTGGTGATATTATCGACTACACACCTGGGGTGAATACGTCACAGGGCGAAGGGCATCGAGATTCTGTAGTATTCCGTGGGGTGCGCTCAACTGCCGATTTTTACATGGACGGCAATCGCGATGATGTCCAATACTACCGTGGTTTGTACAATATCGAACAGGTCGAAATCTTACGAGGCCCGAATGCATTACTGTTTGGACGTGGCGGTACTGGCGGTATCTTAAATCGTGTTTCCAAGAAAGCACAGCTTGATGACCGGTTCGTTGGTTATAAAGCGCAGCTGAATAGCTTTGGTGGATACAACGCAGAAATCGATACTAACTTTGCTACCAGCCGGGATTCTGCGGTTCGTATCAATGCCATGTATGAGCAATTGGAAAACCACCGCGATTTCTTTGATGGCGAGCGCATCGGCTTTAATCCAACCGCTCGAATTGAACTAACGGACGACTCCATTGTTGATCTGTCTTATGAGTATATTGATCATCAGCGCTTCGTCGATCGCGGTATTGTAACGGGTAATAACGGTCGTCCGGTTGAAGCATTAAAAGATGTGGTATTTGGTGATCGAGAAAATAATTACCAGACCCTGGAAGCGCATGTATTCAGAGCCGCGCTTCAGCATAACTTCAGCGACAACTTAAAAGGTAACTTTAGTGCCTTTTATGGTGATTACGATAAGGTATATTCAAACTTTTATGCCAGTAATTACGATGAAAACAGCAATATCGTTGAACTGGATGGTTACATTGATAGCACGGTTCGTGACAACCTGATTTTGTCGGCAAACCTGGTTGGTGAATACCAGACAGGCGGTATTGGTCATACGATTATCTTCGGTGCTGAACACATCAATACCAATTCTGATCAAAATCGCTTCAACTCGGTATTTGATTCAACACTGGATGATAATGAATGGTTCAATGTTGAGCGACCGCTTAACTTAGCTGGATTATCTGGTGTTAATGCTAACGGTGTTGCGGTAACGGTTGATTTCAGTGATTTGAATGATGATACCCGCGTCGATCTGGATGTATCGTCTGTTTATATTCAGGACGAAATTGAAATCAGCAAACACTTAGATGTGGTCATCGGTGCCCGATTTGATAGTTTTGATATTGAAGTGTTCAATGCCGATCCTGCAATCCTTGAAACCCGTTCTCGTACTGACGAAGAAGTATCGCCTCGTGCTGGTATTATTTACAAGCCACAGGAAAACATTTCGATTTATGCCAGTTACAGTGAGTCGTTCCTGCCACGAAGTGGTGAACAATATACCGATATTAATGGTAATGACGACAAGCTAGACCCTGATACCTATAAAAATCAGGAAATTGGCATTAAATGGGACTTTGCCCAGGGACTAAGTTTCACCGCAGCCGTCTTTGAAAATGAGCAGAATTCACCTCAGGTTTCGGATAATGACTCGTCAACGCTTGATGTAATTAAGTCAGAGATTTCCGGATTTGAATTACAACTTGCCGGTCATTTGACCGAGGACTGGTCTCTTTCTGCGAATTACAGCAACCTGGATGGCGAAAATGGTAGTGATGGCACAACCCCTCGAGAGTTACCTGAAAATACCTTTTCAATCTGGAGTTCTTATCAGCTAACAGCGGCATTTGGCGTTGGTTTGGGGGCGATTTACCAGGATGAAAGCTTTATTGATAACGGCAACAGCAGGGTTTTGCCAAGTTACACTCGTGTTGATGCATCAGCGTATTATGATGTCAGCGATATGATGCGCATCCAGCTAAATATTGAAAACCTGACCGATGAGCTGTATTTCCCGAATGCTCACGCTAATCATCAGGTATCGGTTGGCGCTCCGCTGAATGCGATGTTGACTGTAGTTGGTAAGTTTTAACTAGGTTAAACACGGAAAATTAATCCTTATTTTATCTAAAAAAGCCGATGCCAAGCATCGGCTTTTTTATTTGCGTCTATGTCCCTTGCACCTGTACCAGGTGTGACTAGCAAGCCCGGATTTGCGTCATTCCCAGATGAACGTCTAGACTAACTCATACCAATTCCATTAAGTTTTTGCACAACTCAGAGTTAGGGCAGAGGTTTATTTGCGACATAGATTTCAGTGGTATAGTCATTCTATATAAATGAAATTGGTATCATCACAATGTTTGGAAATTTATCATGAACAACAATAATGACGCAGTCATGTTGCCGTTATGGAAACGGTTTTTGATCACCCTCGTGGTAATGTTAGTCGTGAGTTTTATTATCGGCTTGCTGGTTCGCAATGCCCTGGGCTTTAACTTACCCGACTATGTTTCGGGCGTTATTGGTGGTCTTTCGTCAATCGTCACCTGGGAAGTATTAAAACGCGTCCGGCCTAAAACCTGATGCTGATTGCGGGTATTTTCGCTCTTTTTTATCTGCTTGGCGTAGCTTCAGCGTTCCATGCAGTGATTTATGTGCGAACCTCCCAGGGCGCGATTGCTTGGGCATTGTCTTTGCTGTCATTTCCGTTTATTGCTGTGCCTGCCTATTGGGTTTTTGGCCGGCGAAAATTTGAAGGATACGTGCTGGCGCGAAAACGGGTACTGGAAGATGATGACCAGGTACCAGCTAACCTGGAGAACAGCATTAAGCCCTACCTGTTGCCTGCTGAGCAACGCCGTTCTAAAGTCCATGCAGCGGAATTAATGGCTCAGGTGCCGTTGGTGATAGGCAATAAATGCGAGTTGTTGATAGACGGCAACCCCACATTTGACTCAATTTTTGCAGGTATTCAGGATGCCAGGCATTATGTGCTGGTGCAATTTTACGTGGTTCGTGACGATGAGCTTGGTACCCAGCTGCAAGACATCTTAATCGACACTGCCCGCCGCGGGGTTAAGGTATTCTTTCTTTATGATGAACTGGGATCGGTTGCTTTGAGCAACGCTTACGTGGAGCAACTGCGCGATGCCGGTGTTATCGTGCATCCATTTAATACCCGCAAAGGCCTGCATAACTGGTTTCAGGTCAACTTTCGCAATCACCGTAAGGTAGTGGTTGTCGACGGGCAAACGGCATGGATCGGTGGCCATAATGTTGGTGATGAATATCTGGGAAAAGATGAGCGTTTCGGGCACTGGCGCGATACCCATGTGAAAATTTCGGGACCCGCGGCGCTGGCCGCCCAGGTTTCATTCATGGAAGATTTTCGTTGGGCGACAGATTCTTTCCCTGATGTTAGTTGGGAGGTAAAGCAACGTTACGATGAAGAACAACCGGTGTTAATCGTCCCCACTGGCCCGGCCGATGATCTCGATACCGCGCTGTTGATGTTTACCCATATTATCAACAGCGCAGAGAACAGGATATGGATATCGACGCCCTATTTTGTTCCGGATGCTACGGTGATACTCGCCCTGCAACTGGCGCGATTACGAAATGTGGATATTCGTATCATCATTCCTCAGGTGCCGGATAGTTTACTGACCTATTTTGCTGCCTATAGTTTTTTCGAAGAACTCGCTTCCAGCGGGGTACAGTTCTATCGTTATCAGTCTGGCTTTATCCATGAAAAGGTGCTCTTGGTAGATGACTCCCTGGCAGCCATTGGTACCGCTAACTTTGATAACCGTTCGTTTCGGTTGAATTTTGAAATTACCGCATTAATCGGCGGGCAAGATTTTGCTGACGATGTCGAGGCGATGTTTGAACAGGATTTTAGTCATTGTACCTTGATGCAGGGCGATGAATATGAGAGCAAATCCATCTGGTTTAAGTTTGCCGTGAACGCCAGTCGGCTAATGTCTCCGGTATTGTAAGCGGTTTATTCTGTGGTGGAAAAGAACACGCCAGAGCCTTGAACGATGACTCTGGCGTGAGAGGGAGAAACTTTAGAGTAAGGGTTACTCGTTAATAATAATAATCGTCGTGATTATGAATTTGCGGATCATCAACGATTTCTTCCAGACCTACTTCAAAACTTCGGTTATCATTTAAGTCAGTCAGGTAAATGGTTTGGGTAGCACCATCAACCCAGGTCACTGTACCACTTCCTTTTTGACTACCGCAGATCATTCCTATACGAATCTTGTCAAAATCCATACTTCCTCCTGTATAAGTGAAAGCCATAGATCAGCCATTGGTATAATTACCAATACCCCATATGACAAGTGCCATAGGTAAAAGTTCCGCGGTTATTAAAGTTTATTCAGGGTTGGTATTCAACGCCCAGGGTACAGGCGGTCGTTGCGCCTGTTACACTAGGTAAACTGGAAGGTAAACCCAGGTCATACTGGCGGGCAAGCCAGGCAAACACCAGGGCTTCGAGACTTTCATTATCCACCCCGATAGCGATTGAATTGATGACATCAAAGTCCGCAAGGCGTTGCGTCAGTTGTTGCATCAGTCGCGAGTTATTGGCGCCGCCACCGCAGACAATTACCCTTGCGTGCGGCGTCAGTTTTTCAATGGCATCGGCGATGGTATCCACCGTTAATGCTAACAGCGTTGCCTGCACCCGTTCGGGAGTTAAATCGCCATGGATAGTCGTATATTGCTGCAGTCGCTGCTGTAACCAGTCGAGGTGAAAGTATTCTCGACCGGTGCTTTTTGGAAATGCCAGGGTAAAATAAGGGTCAGTTTTAAGCAAAGATAATAAATTCGCTTCGACAGCCCCGGACGCCGCCCAACGACCATCAAGGTCGATGCCTTGTTCACATCTCGGGTGGTGCAGTCGATACCAATCATCCAGTAGGGCATTACCCGGGCCGGTATCAAATCCGCAGACCGCTGTATGCTTATTCGCGGGTAGGAAAGAGATATTACTGATACCACCAATATTTACCACACAAACATCGACATCGTCATTGGCGAAAATGGCCAGGTGGTAAGCCGGCACCAAAGGCGCCCCTTGACCGCCAAGCGCCATATCTTTCTCCCGAAACTGACCAACCACCCGAATTCCGGTGATGCACGCCAGCGTCTGGCAACAGCCAATTTGCCGGGTAAAGGGATAGTCACCTTGCGGACGATGACGTATTGTCTGACCGTGGTTGCCTATCGCCTGAATTTGCTCAGCAGAAAGGTTTTGTTGCTCGAGAAAAGCGTTAATGGAATCTGCAAAATAGCTGGCCAGTTGTTTATCCAGCGCTCCGAAGCGATCGATTTCATTGTCGCCGGGTACGTAAAGGCTGGTAATGGTTTCGCGAATAGCTTGCGGGTAGGGGCGAAAATAACTGGCTATCAGTTGGCCAGCATCGTCATTAAAGTCGACCAGTGCCAGGTCGACGCCATCAGCACTGGTTCCAGACATCAAGCCAATATATAGGCTTGATTTATTCTGCGACTTGATCTTGGCTGACATCCGTAGCGGCCAACAAAGTACGTTTAGAGCCTAGCAGCTCAGTCAGCAACTGACTGGCTGAAGCGGTAAATTCTTCCTTGTATTTTTTATCAATCGGCAACGCATCAGGCAGTTTTACTGTACGTGGATTACGATGAACACCATTTAATAAAAACTCATAATGCAGATGAGGCGCCTGAGATAATCCAGTAGAACCGACATAACCGATGACCTGGCCTTGTTTTACCCGCTGGCCTTTTTTGACCGCACGTTTGGAGAAATGCAGATATTTCGTCACGATATTATTGGCATGCTGGATAAACACATAGTTACCATTGTATTTATTGTAGGTCGATGCGATAACCCGGCCATTACCCGCCGCTTTTACCGGGGTGCCTGTCGGAGCACGATAGTCAACACCGTTGTGAGCTTTATAGCGTTTTAAAATGGGATGATAGCGTTTCGGCTTGAAGTTTGAACTGATGTAGTTAAAGCTCACCGGCGCGCGCAGGAAGGATTTGCGCATGCTTTTACCACTTGGAGTGTAATATTCCCCATCTTTGAAACGGACGGCCTGGAATAGTTCCCCCTGATTCTCAAATTCAGCGGCTAAAATTGCGCCGTGACCGACAAATTCGCCATCGATGTATTCATTTTCATACATTACACTGAAATTGTCGCCAGCCCGGATGTCCAGGGCAAAATCAATATCCCAGCCAAAGATATTGGCGAGGTTCATGATCTGGGCGTTGGTCATGCCAGCACCGAGTGCTGCATTCCAGAAATTAGATTTAATCGTTGCCTGCGCATAAGAAATGCGACGTTCAATTTGTTTTTCATCAACAGAAACGGCATACCCTGAATCAACCTGATTAAGTAATAAGGTTTTAATTGGTGACATGGTATAGGACAGGCTGACCAGGTTGCTGTCTCCATCACTGGCAATTTGTATTTCATCGCCGACTTTCAGGCGTTTAAGAACGTCCGCACCTTCGGTGGTGGCGATTTGATGGGTGGTTTTTGCACTGAAGCCCAGCGTTGACAGAATTTTTCCAAGAGAGTCACCACTTTTCACCGTGACCGTTTGCCAGTTCACTGCTCCATCACTGACAACTACATCAGTGTTCTCAATGGGTTGTTCTGGGAAAGATAATTCCAGTGGGTAAACCTTGCCCACTTCTGCAGATGGTAAACCCGCGACTTTATGCTCTTCGCTGGCATTCGATGGCAAAACCAGCAGAAATAGCATAAAAATGCTGCAACAAATGATTAACATTTGATGCTTACGAGGAAGTTGTGAATAAAGATAGATGATATTATTCAATGTATTAACGCTATTTCTTGGAATTTTCATGGGTGTATCAAAATAAACTATAACAAAAAATGCAAAAAGCTCATAATTTTTACACTTAAATTGCCTGAAAATATACAGTAGAATTGTAACCAATAGTGATTAATTAGATTTCAAATGAGACATTTTCATGACCGATATTGAAAAGGCGTTTGCTGAACTTAAGCGTGGCGCCGAAGAAATTTTGCTGGAAGACGAGTTACTGGAAAAATTGAAAACCGGTAAGCCGTTAAAAATTAAAGCCGGCTTTGACCCGACAGCGCCAGATTTGCACTTAGGTCATACGGTACTCATCAATAAGTTGCGTCAATTTCAACAGCTTGGTCACGAGGTGATTTTTCTGATTGGTGACTTCACAGGTATGATTGGCGACCCAACGGGTAAAAATGTTACCCGCAAACCATTAACGCACGAAGACGTGCTGGCGAATGCGCAAACCTATAAAGAGCAGGTATTCAAAATCCTTGATCCGGAAAAAACACGAATCGAGTTTAACTCCACCTGGATGGAGAAACTTGGTGCGGCAGGTATGTTGAAGCTGGCAGCACGACAAACCGTAGCCCGGATGATGGAGCGTGATGACTTTAAAAAGCGTTTCAAAGAAGGCCAGTCAATCGCCATTCATGAATTTATGTATCCACTTGTACAGGGCTGGGATTCCGTGGCATTAGAAGCCGATGTTGAACTTGGCGGTACCGATCAGAAGTTTAATCTGCTGATGGGACGTGAATTGCAAAAAGCCGAGGGCCAGCGTCCACAAACCGTGTTAATGATGCCATTGCTGGAAGGTCTGGACGGCGTTCAGAAAATGTCAAAATCTCTGGGTAACTATATTGGCATTACCGATTCGCCAACGGAAATGTTTGGCAAGGTTATGTCGATTTCCGATGAGCTGATGTGGCGTTATTATGATCTGCTGTCGTTTAAAGATCTTGGTGTGATCGCAGAGTATAAAGAGCAAGTCGCTCAGGGTGCTAATCCTCGTGACATTAAAATTGAATTAGCGAAAGAGTTGATTGCACGTTTCCATGACCAGCAAGCGGCAGAAGCTGCGCATCAGGAATTTATCAATCGCTTCCAGAAAGGAGCGATGCCTGATGATATTCCGGAACTTGAACTGACCACGGAAAACGGCGAGATTGCCATTAGTAATCTGTTAAAAGAAGCGGGCCTGGTTGCTTCTACATCGGAAGCAATGCGTATGGTAAAACAGGGCGCTGTAAAGATTGATGGTGAGAAAGTTAGCGACAATAAGCTGCTATGTCAAAGTGGCACTGCAGCCGTTTATCAGGTGGGTAAGCGCAAGTTTGCTAAAGTGACCTTGAAATAACTGGGCAACTTAACTAACCGATAAAGTTTCCTACTGATCGAGCCAGCATTGATTTTTGATTAATGCTGGCTTTTTTGTGCCTGGTTACAGTAAAGTTATAGTTAACGATAATAACTAAGAATCGCATTGAGATACCGTAACATTATCCGCTACTTACCCTTAATTATGCTGCTGTTGATGAGTTTGAAAGGTTGCGCCAGCCAGCCTCGTGCTCACATTAACCCTGACTACGCCTTTACTGATATAAGCTTCTATTCTCTGTTTCCCCGACATCATCAAATCAATGACATTCAGCGTTTGGGAGATTTTCAGCGAAATCGTATTGAACTGGCAATAGAGCAAACCATGGATGATCTGCGCTTTTCCTATGCCAGTGAAGAGCAGGCGGATGTGATCGTCAGTTATTTCCTGGTCCAGTCCAGCCTTAAAGAGCTTAATGAATACCATCGTCAGGTTAAAGCCTGTCTGGTGTGTACACAAAATGAGTTGCGGACCCTAAACCGGAAAATTGGCCCTGATATGCTGATTATTGATTTGCTATCGACCAATAACATGCGCAGTATTTATCGTCAGGTCAGTTCGTTAAAAATAAAGCCTAAAAATACCTCGGATGAAAACCAGCAACTAATCGTCGAAGCTGTGCAGCGAGGCCTGGCCGATTTAGCGATCCTGGCTAAGCCCTTGTAACCAGCGCGATATTCTAAAGGATTTCTTCTGCTACTCTGAATAACAACGTATAATTGCGTCAATTTAAATAAATGAGACCGTAAATGACCATTCCAAACGATGAAATTGGTTCTGTATTGCTGGACATGCAGGATGCTGGTATGGATTTAACTCAACCGGTTGTTGTTGAGTTTTTTCAGTTGTTCGAAAGCAAGACTAATGCCCAGGCCCTGGCAGACTTCCTACAAACTCAACAGGAAGTGATATCGGTAACGTTACACCCGGATCAAACCCCCGAGGTCTGGGACGTAGATTGCACCGTGGAAATGGTGCCCAGCTATGAAAACATAAAGGCAAAAGAAGCGTATTTTGAAAAGTTGGCACGACAGTATGATGGCTATAACGACGGTTGGGGTGTTCATTTTGAAGAGAGTTAGTCACCCGCAACTGGCTCCTACTTCTCATTCCTGACTGTCTTCATCTTCCTGACCGCGCTGATTATGGACATCTTCGTCGTCGTCAATTGCAAACGCTGGCAATGATAAATGCCAATAAATGGCTGCCAGCCTGAGTAGTAGCCCACCAAGCATGGCGACAAATAGCGAAACATTTTCACTCAAGCCCAGTCCATCGAAAATAACAAACAGACTTGCAGATAATAAGGCGACGACAGAATACACTTCACGACGCAATAATAACGGAATTTGATTGCAGATAATGTCGCGAATGATGCCACCCGCAACGCCGGTAATCGTCCCCATGATAACCGCCATCAGTCCGGTCATCTGGTAGTCCAATGCCTTCTGCGCACTCAATACGGAAAACATCGCCAGGCCAAAGGCATCCACCACCATCAGAATTCGCATCGGAACATGGTTGGGGTGGCGCACAAACAACATGGTAACGACGGCCGTCGCGACAATGTAGTAGATGTAGTCATTGTGAGAGAGCCAGAAGATTTCAACGCCCATGATTAAATCACGGATGGTGCCTCCGCCAACAGCCGTAATGGCTGCCAGGACAATCACGCCAAAGGGGTCGAGTCGATAACGACCAGCCGTCAGTGCTCCAGAGAGTGCGAACACCATTATCGCAATTGAGTTGGCATACTCGATAAAAGTCGATATCTGGTGTTCTTCCATATGGACCTTTTACTCTACGGGAGACGATTTGACTTGCTGTTCAGTTAAAGGTAGCTCATTTGCCTGCCATTGCTGAAAATCGCCCTGTAAATGGCTGACACGATGAAACCCCTGCTGCTTGAGGGCATCGATTGCGATTTGCGCGCGCCGTCCGCTACGACAATAAACGACAATGTTTTTCGATTCATAGGGGGTTAACAGGGTGAGATTTTCGTTTATCTGGTCATGGGGAATATTGACCGCACCACTGATATGGCTCTCTGCAAACTCTTCTGTGCTGCGCACATCGAGTAACAGAAAATCTTCTTTGCTCTCCAGCATCGCCAACACCTGGCTCTGGGTCGCCTCAGCCGGCAATTGTGTAGGACTCAAAGGTAGCTTTTCAGCACAGGCGAATAAAAAGATAACACACAGAAAAGGGATAAGACGCGTCTTCATGGGTTAGCTCCCTTATTTAAGAATAGGCATCAATCTGTAGTGTAACGCCAGGAGGAGAAGATTACCACTTATCCTCCTGCGCCCTTTAACCGGGGATTATCAGAGGGTCATGCCTTTCAGTGCATTCAGCATATTGATCACTAATTGTGACGAATTTTTAGATGCTGTCTCAAGGTAGGCTTCAAAAGAGGTCGGTGATTCCTTACCTGCGATATCCGAAAGTGAACGAATAATGACAAATGGCACAGTAAACTGGTGACAGGTTTGAGCGATTGCGGCGCCCTCCATTTCCACCGCCGCCATGGCTGGAAAATTTTTCCTTGCCTTAGCAATGTCTTCTTCTTTGGTCATAAAGGTATCGCCAGTGGTGATCAGGCCTGTCATGGTCTGAATGTTTTCCAACTGTTCAATGCCAGTTTGCGCTGCCTTGACCAGTGTTGGATGAGGAACGAATGCTGGCGGCATTGCCGGTAATTGACCAATCTCATAACCAAAAGCGGTAACATCCGCATCGTGATAGCGAACTTCCGCACTAATCACGATATCACCGACCTGCAGCGACTGTTCAAAACCACCGGCGCTACCGGTATTAACAATATAATCCGGCTTAAATTTGTCGATTAACAACGCCGTCGCCAAAGCTGCGGCAACCTTACCAATGCCAGATTGCACCAGTACCACCTCGTTACCATCAATAGTACCACTGTAGAAGGTATACCCGGCATACTGGGATTCAGAAACATTGTCCAGTTGTGATTTTAAAATAGCGACTTCAGGCTCCATCGCCCCGATGATTCCGGCTTTCATGCAATTACCTTGTGAATAAAAAATACTGAGCGGATTATAAAGGATTGGCGGGGAAAATGAGAGTGACAGCCAATAAAAAATGAGCGCGATAGACAATAAAAAAGGCCTGGAAGCTGAGCTTCAGGCCTTAGTGTATGGTCAATTTAGATGCACAGAGTTAGGCTGGATACGCGGATTTTAAGCCATTATAGACTTGTTGTTGAAAGTCGCTGGCGCTGCTATCGAGGCTGTTGACCAAATCGGCCAGCACTTCATTGTCTTCCTTACCATCCCAGACCTTAATATAACTGCCTTCCTTATAGCCATGATCCTGACGGAAGAAGTTGAGCGTGTTTTTGCCAACATATTGGCGGAATAACTCATCCAGATCCATGTTCATCAAGGTTAGACAGGCGGCGAAACTCGGGCCATCAAAGCGCTGTTCACTAACGGCTGCTGACGCTAAAACCTCTAAAACTTGCTTAAAGTCATCGCCCTGCAGTGGATGTTGAATTTCAACAGCAAGGGTTTCGGCGATTTTGTTAGTGTCGGCTTCCTGCATCAACCGTAAACTCAAGCCAAAGTGAAAAATGTCAACGAGCTCAAGTTGTACCTGAGCCACGTCACATTCCTGATGTTTCCACCACTTCCAACCATGGTGATCAAGCATTTCGGCACACTCAACCCAGATTGCCCGGTACCATTGATAACCATTGTCGCGCCAGGTTTCACTTACCCGCGAATTCATCGCATCCTGCATTGTCAGCATTTGTTGTATTTGCGTTACCGCAACGGATAAATCAGCCATATTTGAAATTGTCCATGTCCGTTTTAAATTTTCGCTATAGTGTGCCTGAAATAGGTGGTAATTGCTATGTATCCCGCCGTAGTTTGCGGAAGGTCGAAAGCTCCCAGGGGCGCATGGCCAGCAATACGCCGATATTCTGTCGATCAGACGGTGGAATATGTCGGTCTTGTTGGTTCAGCTCGGCACATTCCTGCTTCAGATATTGCAGTTTTTTCTTGATCAGGTTGATGCTTGAAGCGCTATAACTGCCTCGAATATAGAATCTAAACGCGTGGTCATCCTGAAAATCCGACATTAAAAACTTAGTCATTACATCGTTGGCAATAAAACGTTCTAACGGACCGCGATTAATCCACTGAAAGTCCTGGGTGATCAGTAATTTGTAGTGATTGTTGGGCAGTAATTGGATCATCTTTAGTTTATCCAGGCGGACCAGCAACCGAACGGCTTCTAACGGCTCAATTTGGTACTGGTCAATGATTTCCTGGTAACTCCAGCCGTCGCGTACACACGCGGCAACCAGCAATAACTTAGGATCATCTACCAGTTCCTGTTCTTGTTCGAGAGTAAGCTGGGAGATTTTTTGCTCTTGTTGTTCAAGCAACATAAAAAAGTCAGAAAGGCTTAGCGCTAACAGTTCACAAAGTTGCTCGAGCCTGTCTATGCTCAATTTTTGTTGAGAAAAAAAACGCTTTACGTTCGCTTCGCTCATGGAGAAATGAGTGGCGACATCGGCATAGGTTAACTGTTGTTGTTTTAACAGTTTTTTAAGTAACTGCATCATGCCTGGAATCTGCGACATGGGTAAGTGCCTCCTGTGAAAATCCCAATCTCAGTAAAAAGTATACTTTTTTAATACCTTAAGTTGACTTTAACACGACATTAACAATTGGGGTATACATAATTGATTTCTTCTCCCATAGTTAAGCCACCTCGCAAATGAGGTAACAACAAAGAGGAAAACATTATGAAAACATTAACGATTGTATCTTTTACTCTGCTGACTTTTATCTCAGGCTCTGCAGCAGCCGCAGGTGGTGCGTCTGAGCACTCGGCGAGAGCAGGCAAACACAGCTCACTGGCCGTATCTAATGCTGGAGTTGCCAGCGGTAAAGCGGTAAGTGGTGTGGTAGCGGTACCACTGACGGCATTGGGCGCTGTGGGTAATGCCAGTGGCAAGGCGGGTGATGCGTTGATGACTAACGCACTGACCACAGAACCATTACCGATAAGTGATGTGACGGTCACTTCTGCGCCAGTTACCAATGTTAACCCGGATCCGGCACCCAATGTGGTAATCAATATCGAAAACCAACAGGCTAGCGAAAATCAGGAGTAATACCATGTTTAAACTCACTAGGATCAAATCATTGGCCCTTGGCCTGATCGTCAGTTTGTCTATCGGTAATTGTTGGGCTGGCAGTGCCAGCCCCACTGATAATCAGCATGATGTCGAAGTATTGAAATCGTTTGCTAAAAATGTTGAGCAGTATGCGGCTAAGCAAGGAGCTCGTGCGTTTATCATTGGCCGGATTGGCAGGCCTGAATCGCAATTACCGGATGGCGTTACGTTTACCCATGCCGCGATTGCGATTTATTCGGAAATTCAGCTTGATAATGGCGACAAAGCGCAGGGCTATGCGGTTCACAACCTGTATCAAAAAGAAGGAGATAAGAGTCGCAGCGAACTGGTGACTGACTATCCCATTGACTTCTTTTGGGGAGTTCATCAGCTTAAAGCCGGAATCATTATCCCCAAACCTGAATTACAACAGCGTTTGATAGCCACAATCGCAAGAGGAGATAATGTGAAGGTGCATAATCCTCAATATTCGGTAATGGCGAATCCTTTTAACGACCAATATCAAAATTGTACTGAGCACACCCTGGATGTGATTAATGCCAGTATTTACCAGACCACCGATAAAGCGAAGTTAAAGGCAAATGCAAAGGCTTATTTTCAGCCACAGCGGATAAAGACCAGCCCGATTGCATTGATGTTTGGTTCAGCATTTATGAAAGATCTGACGATGAAAGATCACAGCGGCAAAATTTATACCGCGACATTTACCTCGATCGCTCGTTATCTGAATAATAATAATTTGATCAGTGAAGCGGTATTGCTGAATGAAAATGGAATCGCCAACCCGTTATTATAATCGACCTGATCAAGGATTATGGATGCTTTTTCCGGGCACCTGGGCGCATAGCTGAGTCCCGGAAAAAGGATCTTTTACAAAGGATGTGGCAATCAGCTTTTATTCGCGTCGCCAAGGTATCGGTTTAAAACCGTCGCGGCAGTCATATCTCCCGTTACATTGACCACCGAACGTCCCATATCCAGAAGCCGGTCAACACCAAGTATTAATGCCATGCCCTCGACCGGGAGTCCCTGACTGGCCAATGTGCCAGCGAGAATGGGCAGAGAGGCTGACGGGATACCCGGTGCGCCGATGGATGCAACCAAACTTAATAATACGATGGTTATCATTTGACTGGAGCTTAAATCGATGCCAAAAGCCTGCGCAATAAATAACACTACGGTCGCCTGGTACATGGCGGTCGCATCCATGTTTATCGTAGTTCCCAGGGGAATAATCAATCGGCTGACCTGAGGTTTTACACCGTGCAGGGTCTCAGTAACCCGTAACGTAACCGGCATGGTTGCACTGGATGACGACGTCGCTAATGCCAGTGCCATCACTTCACGACAATTACGGAGGAAATCTAAGGGACGCTTTTTGGCAAGCAAGGCGACGATCAACAGATACATTAAGATGATACATAACAGGCCTGCCAGTACATTGATGAAAAACATTGAAACCGCGCTGATGGCACCGAGTCCTTTGGTAATGATGACATTGGCGATTAAGCCAAATACGACAACAGGTGTGTATTTCATCAGCCACAACACGATAGTCATGCACAGGGATTGTACGCTTTCCATTAAATCGAGCAGGGGTTTGGCACCTTTTTTATCCATATGTAACAGACCAAAACCGAAGATAATGGCAGTCACCACAACCTGTAACATCTGATTTTGACTCAAATGACTAAAAATATTGGTAGGAAATATGCCGGTGATGATACCAATGACGCCATTCTCAGTTAGATCCAGTTGTTTCATCTCTGGCGAGGCGAGGCTGCCCAGGTACTGTGGATTCATCGCTAAACCGGGCTGGATCCAACCGGCCAGTAAAAACGCCAGGGCAATCGCCAGGGTGCTGGTAAAAAGAATATAAATAATGCCGAATCCAAGCGTCTTTATGGCTTTGATATCGTTCGAACTGGCGATGCCAAGAATCACCGAACTGAGTACCAGAGGCAGCACGATAAATTTAAGCAACATCATAAAAATGGTGCCGGGCAGTGCCAGCCACTGGCCAATTGCGTGGGCCGTTTCAATGTCGGTCAACGCCAGGTTTTCACTGAGCAGGATGCCAACGGCAAATCCAAGAAATAAGGCGATTAAGACTTTAAACCAAAGTTGCTGGCGTAATCTTGAAGGTGATGTCTGGGCTGTTGCTGGTGTCATAAGGGTACGGTATTGTTCTTGTTTTTTATAACTTAACCGTGTTTTACGTCACAGAAAAGTTTCCGCTGACATTTATTTTTTATTGCGTTGCAGATATTTATCCAATTGATTGGCAAACTGTTGTTTATCAGAGGCGGATAACGCTGCCGGGCCAGATGTCTGCACGCCACTAGCGCGCATGGTATCGTAGAAGTCCCGGATATTCAGGCGGGCACCGATATTTTCTTTGCTAAAAGCTTCACCGCGAGGCGATAAGGCTAGCGCGCCTTTATCTATGACTTCTTTTGCCAGGGGAATGTCTTGAGTAATCACCAAATCCCCCGTCTGCACTCTGCGGACAATTTCATTATCTGCCACATCAAATCCACTACTTACCTGAATAAACTGGATATACCTTGACGGCGGCACTCGCATCGGGTGATTCGCGAGTAATTTCGTGGGCGTATGGGTTCTATCGGCCGCTTTAAACAGTATTTCTTTTATCGCTACTGGACAGGCATCAGCATCTACCCAAATTGTCACTTGTGTATCAGAGTTCATCGCAGGGCCCTTTGTTATTTGTCCGTTTTTAATACCGACTCAAACATGGATTTGTTTGGAATTTGATCGCTGGTAAATTCCGTTTTTTGGTTTGCCCGGTGTCCTTTACTGACATAAACAACCCAATATTGAACATGCGGTGCGTTTTTATCCCGAAAAAAACCAACACCGATCTCATCTTGTTCCCGATAAAACGTTAGTTCGCCCAGTAGGTGCTGGCGATGAGCCGTTGACTGTTTAAATGCGCGCCAGACTTCCTCGGCAGAATGGTAACCACCGGCGATGGCTTCAACCTGATTGCTCATCATGCCACCATAATAGTCAGGCAATTGGTAGCCACCATTTCGTAAATGCGAGTTCGGGCTACCATTTAAATTTTGCATTACCAGTCCATGTTCGGCCATGACTTTGGCTTTTTCCAGAGCGAGTTGGGTGAGCAGAGCATTACAGCGAAGTTCGGAACGCTGTTGTTGTGGATCGGCTTTTATCAGGGTGACTAATGTCTGTGCTTCTTCGACATTACCACAATGCTGTTCTGAGGTTGCTGACTGGTCAGCAGCAAATGCCAGGCTACAGCAGGCAATGGTTGAGATGACAGCAAAAATAATGGTCTTTGTCATGAGCGATACAATTGGAATCCGGTAATGAATCACTATTGCAACATATGCGATGGCGAATGGAAAGGAGGGGACTGATATTAAAGCAAAACAGTTAAGCCAGAACAGCAGGCATTTTTACTGCCTGCCGAATACATTGTCATCCGGATTACCGGACTAATAACTCGATAAGTTCAGGCCAAAGTAGTTAACCAGGGCGGCTAATAACACCCATACCAAGATGCCGACCAAGCCATTTTTAAATCGCATGTCACTGGTATGCTCCGGCAGTGTCTTATGCTTTTTGCGGCCGGTGAAAATGGCTGCGATGACATTGTCTCCCCGGATAACGTGCAATACGCCGGCAAGGGCGTGAACCGCAATCAAAATCAGTAGCACATCAAACAGGGTTTTATGCCAGGACACCATAAACGCTGCGACATCGTCACTGACTAAAGCATACAAAGGACCTTCACTAAAAACATCATCAGAGCTGAACAGGCCAGTAGTAAGCTGCAAGCCTAGTGTCAGCAACAATGCCATCACCATATAAGCGCCCACAGGGTTATGACCAACATGGGGACGAGCAATGTCATTATTACGCCAGGCTTTGACTACCGTAACCGGGGATTTGATAAAGTGACTAAACCGTGAAGTCTGACTACCAGCAAACCCCCAGAATATCCGAGTTAGCCAAAGGGCAAGCAGGGTAAATCCGGCAATAAAATGCCACTCAAACATACCTTCTTCACCCGTATACCAGAGCAAAGCCAGCAAAATAAGCTGGCTTAGATGGTACACCCGGGTAAAGCTATCCCAGATTTTTACCGTGTTGGCGGACATAACTTAATCTTCGCAATCCATTTTATAGGCCTTGTGACCTTGTTTGCTGGCTTTGCCGATTTTTCCTAATGCCGCCTTGCGCTCGTCATCGTTGCTGGCTTTAGCAAGCTCTTCAACAGCCCCTTGTAAAAACAGCATGCCTTTTTGATATTTTTTAACATCCGCCTGTTGTTCGGTATTAAGGTCCTGGTTATCGGAAATCTGTAGCGGTACTAAATCGTCAGCTTTATCAATATTTGCCAGTAGCTCGGTAACAACCTGCTCCATTGCATCAGAGTCACCGGCTTTCATTGCTTTTTTATAGGCTTTCATATTGTCTTTCATATCACCCATGACTTCGGCAAGGTCGGTTTTGCCACACATTGGATGAACATCATTGGCCATGGTTTGCGAAGAAAAGGCAATGGTACACAACAGGCTGGAGATTAATAACTTTTTCATATTTAGTTCTCATTTATCATAGAAATACGGGTTGCAGAGCAATTTTATACAGGGCATTGTAGTTATGTTCAATCTTATTCACCGGTTATATCCGTCGCTTTAACCCTAAACAAGCGTATTTACAAATTTATAAAGTCGGTTGATGGTATGACAAAGTTAGGTGATAGCATTGGTATAAGATATACTGTTGAAAAGTTTTCCTTTGCAGACCGCTAGTTGTGACACTTTTTTGCCAGTTGCTGCCGGCGCGCTGTTCTCAACCTGGATAGGACATTCGGATAACGTGAAATCCAAAGATCCCCATTTTAGCCGCGAGGCACAAAAGTACGACAAGCCTATCGCCAGTCGTGAGTTTCTGCTGTCGTTAATCGAAGAAAAAGGCTATCCCCTGACGTTTGCGCAGATTTGCAAAATTCTGGCTTATAAGGATGAGAATCAAAAGATAGCCCTAAAGCGTCGCCTGCGGGCGATGGAAAATGCCGGTCAGCTGGTTTTTACCAAGTTTAAGCAGTATGCCAAAGCCAGCGAGGCGACCATTATTACCGGTGAGATCATAGGTCATCGTGATGGCTTTGGATTTTTAAAGCCTGATAAAGGCGATAAAGACCTGTTTATACCGTTTCATGAAATGCGCAATGTGATTCATGGCGATATTGTCGAAGCGCGAGTGGTTGAAAGTGCCGATGGCAAAGGCAAACAGGAAGTGAAAATCCTCGATGTAATCGTACCGCGTAAAGACGGTATTATTGGTCGGCTTTTTGTTGAAAATCATACGCTGGTGGTGGTGCCGGAGGATGCCCGTATAACCCATGAAATCATCATTCCCCAGGACAAGCGCGATGCTGCCCGCCATGGACAAATGGTCATCGTGGAATTATTACAACGACCATCGAAACGTTCGTCCGCGATTGGCACAATCACCGAAGTACTGGGCGATCATATGGCACCGGGGATGGAAATTCAGGTAGCGATTCATCAGCACGATTTACCCCATACCTGGAGCGATGAGTTGCTGGAAGAGATTGCAACGCTAAGTGAAGAAGTGCCAGAGTCTGCGAAGCAGGGAAGGGTCGATTTACGGCAGTTGCCGTTAGTTACCATTGATGGTGAAGATGCCCGGGATTTTGATGACGCGGTATATTGTCAGCCGAAAAAATCCGGTGGCTGGCGCTTGTGGGTTGCCATTGCTGATGTCAGTTATTATGTGCGTCCTGGAACAGCACTCGATGGCGAGGCGATTAAGCGCGGCAATTCTGTGTATTTTCCCGAACAGGTCATCCCGATGTTGCCAGAGGTGCTGTCTAATGGCTTGTGTTCATTAAATCCTGATGTTGATCGCCTGTGTATGGTTGCGGAAATGACCGTAAGTGCGCAAGGGAAGTTGTCCGGAGCGAAATTTTATCCGGCGTTGATGCGTTCGCACGCTCGATTCACCTACACCAAAGTCGCCGCTATCCTTGATGGCGACAAGGAACTGCGTGAGCAGTATCAGCAACGAATTCAAGATTTAGAAAACCTGCACCAACTTTATCATGCCCTGGTGCATGCCCGTCGAAACCGCGGTGCGATTGAATTTGAAACGGAAGAAGTGCGTTTTATCTTTAATGCCAATCGAAAGATTGAATCGGTGGAACCGCTGGTCCGCAACGACGCCCACAAAATCATCGAAGAGTGCATGATCCTGGCAAATGTTGCCACCGCCAAATTTATCGAGAAACATCAAAAACCGGGTTTATTTCGGGTTCATGACAAGCCGAATGAAGAGAAATACGGCAATTTGCTGACCTACCTGAATGAGCTCGGCATGAACCTGGAAAAAAAGAAGGACCCGGAACCTGCGGATTTTGGCGATATCATTGACAAAATCAGCGAACGTCCGGATCAGGAACTGATCCAGACCATGCTATTACGTTCGATGAAGCAGGCGATTTATCAGGCGGAAAATATCGGCCATTTTGGCCTGGCATTGCCATCTTATGCGCACTTTACGTCGCCGATCCGCCGTTACCCCGACCTGGTTGTTCACCGGGTGATAAAATCAATCCTTGAGCAACAACAGGCGGATAAAGTTAATGCAGGTTTTTATGAATATGACCTGGGTGAGGTGACTGAACTCGGCGAACATTGTTCGATGACGGAGCGCCGGGCCGATGAAGCGACCCGGGAAGTCGCCGATTGGTTGAAATGTGAATTCATGCAGGATCACGTTGGTGATAGTTTTATGGGGGTGATCGCCACAGTAACGAATTTTGGTATGTTTGTGCGCTTGCAGGATTTTCATATCGAAGGGTTGGTGCATATCAGTTCGCTCGGCCAGGATTTCTTCCGTCATGATGAGGTGCGGATGTGCCTGATTGGTGAAAACAGCCGGGTGAAATACCATGTTGGTGATATCCTTGAAGTTCAGGTCGCTGCGGTGAACCTGGATGAGAAGAAAATTGATTTAACCATTAAAGACCCGGTTGTTGCCGGTAAAGGCGGTAAAGCTAAAGGATTGCGGCGTCGGACGAAATCGACTGCGTCTGTGCCCACCGAGGCTAAAACAGCAGTATGTGTTAAATCGAAAAAGTCAGCTGCAGAGGCCAGCACAAAAGGGAAAAAAGGCAAAAAGGCCAGCGCCAAAAAGCGTAAGGGCCGGCCCGGGAAAAATGCCCGTAAACGCAGCAGAACATAAATCAAGGGGTCAGAGTCGTTGATTTTATCGGGCAGCCAATTGGGGTCAGGTCTTGAATTTTGCAAAACTTGCACAATTCAAGACCTGACCCCAATTACTCAATTTACAGACCTGCCCCCAATGACTGAACCCCATTCAGTGAAAAGGTAAAACAGTAAAAGTCATGGCAAAACACGACGAACTTGTCCTCGGTATTCACGCCGTAAACGCATTAATCAAACGAGCGCCAGAACGGTTTATCGAAATCTGGTTTCTGAAAGGGCGGGAAGATGAGCGCCTGTTACCAATCATCAACTTAGCGCGCAAGTACGGGGTATCTGTGCAGTTTGTGCATCGCAAAGCGCTGGATGAGAAAAGTCATGGTGAACAACACCAGGGGGTTATTGCCAGGGTAAAACCCGGAAAAACCTACTCCGAGAATGACCTTGATGGGATCATAGAAAGCGCGAAACAAGCCGGAAAGAATCCTTTTTTATTAATCTTAGATGGCGTTACTGACCCGCATAATTTGGGCGCCTGTTTGCGCAATGCCGATGCAGCTGGTGTCGATGCTATTGTCGTCCCCAAAGATAATGCCGCACGTATCACGTCGACGGTACGCAAAGTCGCGGTTGGTGCGGCGGAAACCATTCCTTTGGTCCAGGTAACGAACCTTGCTCGTAGTATGAAAGCGATGCAGGAACTCGGTGTATGGCTGGTAGGCACCGCTGGCGAAGCGCAGCAATCCATTTATGATTGTAAGCTGACCGGTCCCATTGCCTTAGTGATGGGGGCGGAAGGTAAGGGGATGCGTCGCCTTACTCGAGAAACCTGTGATGAGCTGGTTAAACTGCCAATGGCTGGCGCTGTCTCTAGTTTAAATGTCAGCGTTGCCTGTGGCATCTGCCTGTTCGAAATCGTCCGACAAAACCTCGTACAATAGCCTGTTTTATTTTCAAGGGGTCAGAGTTGTTGAAACGTTTCAACAACTCTGACCCCCTTGATATTTATGGCACTAATTTAAATGCCTGGTCCCATTCCCTATTGTTCTATCTGTATGCTTTTATTGTGATTTTTTCTATTCCGGATACACTAAAGTTAACGACCTTTTAGCTAGGACATCTGAGGGATTGCGAATGGCAAATATTATTATTTGTGCCGATGGGACCTGGAATCGACCTGAGGAAGATTTACAGAAAGATTTTCCTACCAATGTGTTGAAACTAGCGCGAGCCATCGCTCCGGGCGACGGAGATAACAAGCAGCATGTATTTTATGACTGGGGCCTGGGTTCTTATCACAATTCAATGGGGGCCGGCGCTACGGGTGCCGGCATTCATAAAAATATTCTCGATGGCTATCGCTATATTGTGCAAAATTATGCCGAGGGCGATCATATTTATTTATTCGGATTTAGCCGCGGTGCATACACGGTTCGAGCCTTGAGTGGGCTGATCAATAACTGCGGAATTTTAAAACGCCAGTTTGCTAATAAAATTGCCGAAGCCTGGCAAATTTATAAAAGCCCGGTCGCAAAAAATGCGCCCAAAGGCGAGCAGGCTAATTCATTTATTGCAAGCTTCTGTCACCCATCCAATCATGTGCATTTTGTTGGTGTCTGGGATACGGTCGGAGCATTAGGTATTCCGTTCAGCTTTATGGGGCTGTTAGAAAGTCATGATGAATTTTATGATACTAAAATGGGGTCTAATATCAGCTTTGCCCGTCATGCCCTGGCTATTGATGAAAAACGCGAAGATTTTGAACCAACCGTGTGGGCGTCAAGACCGGGCGTTGATCTTAAACAGGTCTGGTTTGCCGGAGTCCATTCCGATGTCGGTGGATCCTATGCACCGGAAAAAGATAGCGGTAAAGTAGCGGCAGATACGCCATTAGCCTGGATGCTCAAAGAGGCAGAGGCGACAGGCCTTAAACTCGAAACTCATATTTTTGATGAATTAACCGATGGTACACTGGCACCGATTCACCGCTCCCGCAAACATGTGTACCGGGTAAAGCGACCGTTAGACAGGCCACTAGTCATCGAAGAAAAGCCAACGTTGATTCATCCCAGTGTAAAGGTCCGGTATCAAAGTGATAGTGGTTATCGACCGCCACAACTGCAAAAGCTTGTTGATGATCTGGGCTGGGACAACCTGGCCGTTGGCGAATAAAAAATTGTACCAGGCAAACCTGCGAAGATATTGGTTTAAATTATGTCGGTGTTTTCCAGGTAAGGTAACCGGTGTCCGTTTAGACAGTTTTACGCAAGCTTCAAGGTATTGTTCAAAATTGTAACCCTGGAAGTTGATTGCTTGTTTAGCCAACTCCCGCGTGCTAACCTCCGCTTAACTGTTCATTCTCAGGGACGACCCTGGGAATTATTTAACTAGCGGGGACGACCCCATTTTAAGGTGTCGTTATGAACTGGTTAATTCTTATTTTGGCAGGATTACTTGAGGTATGTTGGGCTGTAGGCTTGAAGTATACCGAAGGTTTCACTAAACCTGCTCCTTCAATTGCTACTGTGGTCGCTATGGCCGCAAGTTTCTACCTGCTGAGCGTTGCCATGCGCACATTACCCCTGAGTATCGCTTATACCGTCTGGGTAGGTATAGGCATGATTGGCGCGGTTATTTTTGGCGTCATTTTCTTAAAAGAGCCATTACCCATGGTTAAAGTTTTCAGCCTGCTACTGATTATTATCGGTATTTTGGGCCTGAAACTGTCATCGACTACATAACTATGATTGAACCTTGTCTGACTGCTATCGTTAACCAGGCAGGTAACGGCTCAAAAAATGTGGACGTTGAGTCCACTCATTCCTATCCGCTAACTTGAGCAAGTATATGTGATTTAGAAATAAGTCCCAGCCGCAAGGTTGGGACGACAGGCAGGACAGACTAATGCAAATGGCTTCACCAACGAAAGCTTTCTGTGTGTGAGCGAGCAAATTAACAATGATAGCGAATAGCGCCCAAGTTGCATTCAGCTCTGAGTTAAGATTCCCTGTCGTGGCAGGGAAAGACTTAATTTTTGAGAGCAGTTTCTTCCACCTCCCTCTTCCTGCCGCGAAGCTTACCTCACCCGAAGTGACGTTTTTTGTCACGTACCCTGAGCATTTTATGTCCTTTCCAGTTTCTGCTTGCTAAAGCTGTCTATTTTCCCTACAATACGCGACCTTAATTCAGCCTTATTATTTTGTTCCTTGCCTTTATACTGGTGATGGCTGAGCCAGCAAGAGGCTACAACCGTAAGGAGCTCGTAATGCGTCATTACGAAATCGTATTTATGGTTCACCCTGATCAGAGTGAACAAGTTACTGGTATGATCCAACGTTATACCGACCTGATCAAAGGCGCTGAAGGCCAGATCCACCGTCTTGAAGACTGGGGTCGTCGTCAGTTAGCTTACCCAATCAACAAGCTGCACAAGGCTCACTACGTTCTTATGAACGTTGAAGCGCCTCAGTCAGTAATTGATGAACTAGAAACTTCTTTCCGTTATAACGACGTTGTTATTCGTAACATGATCATGCGCACTAAAGGCGCGGTAACTGAAGCCTCTCCAATGGCTAAAGAAGACCGTCGCGATGAGCGCCGCGAAGCTAAAAAAGAAGTGACTACTGAAGCTGCTCCAGCTACTGAAGCAAAAGCCGAAGAAGCTGTAAGCGAAGAATAGTACTTAAGTGACTGATAATTGTCTTGAGTTGACCGGCTCAGTGGTAAAGCCGCCAAAGCTATCAACCAGCCCCGCAGGGATTCATCATTGTCAGTTTGTTATCGACCATAAGTCGACACAAATTGAAGATGGTTTAAACCGCAACGCGTTCGTAAGAATGCAAGTGGTGGCAACGGGACAATGGTCACAAAGCTTAACTCGTGATTTGACTGCAGGCTGTAACGTAAAAGTTCGTGGTTTTATAAATCGCCACGAACGTCGAAATGGCAATCCCATTTTGGTGTTACATGCCCAACAGATTGAAATGATTAATTAGGAGAAATTAAATGTCTCGTTTCTTTAGACGTCGTAAGTTCTGTCGCTTCAGCGCAGAAGGCGTAAGCGAAATCGATTACAAAGATATCGCTACGTTGAAAAACTATATCACTGAAAGTGGTAAAATCGTTCCTAGCCGTATCACTGGTACATCTGCTAAGTATCAACGTCAACTTGGTCGTGCGATCAAGCGTGCTCGTTACTTATCTTTGTTACCATATACTGATCTTCACAAGTAACCTGAAGGGGCTGTTAAAATGGAAGTAATTCTTCTAGATAAAATCGCCAAATTAGGCGGCCTGGGTGATCAGGTAACTGTTAAGTCTGGTTATGCACGTAACTTCTTATTACCAAAAGGTAAGGCTGTTATTGCATCAAAAGCTAACGTTGAACACTTCGAAGCACGTCGTGCTGAACTTGAAAAGCAATTAGCTGACGTTTTGGCTGCTGCCGAAGCTCGTGCTGCTAAGCTAAATGAACTTGCTGAAGTGACTATCGCTTCTAAAGCTGGTGACGAAGGTAAACTTTTCGGTTCTATCGGTACTCGTGATATCGCTGACGCGATCACTGAAGCTGGTGTTGAAGTTTCTAAAGCAGAAGTTCGTTTACCTCTGGGTACTATCCGTGAAACTGGTGAGTTCGAAATCGCAATTCACTTACACGCGGACGTTGATACGTCTATCAAAGTCGTAATCATTCCAGAAGCTTAATCGCATACTGATGATTTGTTGAAAAAACCGGGTTTTCCCGGTTTTTTTATACACGGAAGTATTTATCCTCACAAGCCATGGATGGTGCTAGTGAGGGTTTATATATGGAAGTATTTCGTCGAGATATTGTCATCCATGATATCCCGACATTCCGTAAGTCCTTTTACATCGTCGAGATATTACCGTCCATGATATCCCGACATTCCGTAAATCCCCTTATATTGTCTCGATATAGCCATCCCTGATATCTCGACATACCATAAATCCCTTTATATATCCTCGCGAGCCATGGGTGGTTACCTACAAGGATGTTGGTATGTCGATTGTGTCTGGAACCGACAATCGACTCAAGTGAGGGTTCGTGTTGCAATTTAAGGCAACATACCGGCATCCATTCGCGAAATATCTCTTGTCGCATATACTCTATAGCAATTTTAACGGCCATTGCCCGAAGCAATCCGCCTGTCAGCAGCACGGCTACACACCGGAGGAGTATATGAAACCCGCAATTTGTTTGAACCTGTTCTATCTGGTTTTTATCGCCATCCTCTCAGCCAGCAGCGTTGCCCAGGTTCATGATCCCAGAGCACTGCAAGCGGACCCGAAAACGGCCAAAAAGCCCATCGCACCGATATTAGATGGACTGGGAACTCGCGAGTTTAAGGTCACCACTAATAACCCGAAATCGCAGTTATTCTTTAACCAGGGTGTTCGCCTTAACGCCGCGTTTAATCATTCAGAAGCGCTGCGAAGTTTTAAGGAGGCGGTTCGCCTCGACCCGGAAAATGCCATGGCATACTGGGGCTGGGCGCTGGTGCTCGGACCTAACTTAAATTTGCCAATGCAGGATGAGGTAGTTGGCCAGGCATATCAGGCAGTGCAGTCTGCACTGGCGTTAAAAGATAAGGTCAGTGAACGTGAGCGTGATTATATTGAGGCACTTGCGGTTCGCTATCGCGCCGAGGCTGTTAGCGATCGCAGCGCGTTGGATCAGGCATATGTCGATAAAATGCGGGATTTGGTTGCCAAATATCCCGATGACCTCGATGCCAAAGTCTATTACGCGGCAGCGATTATGAATACCAATCCCTGGGACTACTGGTATCAGGACGGAAGCCCCAAACCCCATACCGAAATTGTGATGCAAACCCTTGCTGAGGTTATTCAACAAGACCCACAGCATCCGGCTGCGCATCACTATTTAATTCATACGGTGGAAGCTTTTCGTCCTGAACTGGGCGTGAACAGTGCAGATGCATTACGCAACCTGATGCCTGGGGCCGGACACCTGGTACATATGCCATCACATATATATATGCGCGTCGGTCGCTATGCCGACTCGTATAAGGCGAATCAGGCAGCGATTAAAGTTGACAAGAAGTACATTACCCAGTGTCAGGTACAAGGTATGTATCCACTTACTTACTACCCCCATAACTGGCATTTTCTTACCTGGTCTGCAATGTTTTTGGGGCGCTATGAAGATGCCATGCATGCAGCGCGTCAGGTTGTTGAGCAGATCCCTGCCGGAGAAATGGGCAACACCTGGGCGCTGAATGAGTCGTTCCGCAGTCAACCTATGTTTGTGCTGGCGCGATTCGGAAGATGGGACGATATTCTTAACGAGCAGGCACCCGCAGAGAACGAGATTTTTATGACGGGCGTCTGGCACTATATTCGGGGGCTGGCCTTTGCCAATTTAAATGACATTGACAAGGCTCAAGCAGAGCAGCAGAAGTTGCAAACCCTGCAGCAAAAAATCGTCGCTGATACTGAATACTACATTGGCTTTGGTGCCGCTGGTGGTTTGTTAGAAATTGCTAATGAAACGCTGCAGGGGGAGATCCTGGTGGCGAAAAAGAATTACGCCGAGGGGATAGGGCACTTGCAAAGGGCGGTGCGCCTACAGGACGGGTTGGCTTACAATGAACCGCCAGACTGGTATTTTCCGGTGCGCCATTATTTAGCTGATGCCCTGCTTGTCTCAGGAGCACCAGCCGAAGCGGAAGTCATTTACTGGCAGGATCTGCAAATGAATCCCAATAACGGTTATGCATTATATGGTTTATTGAACAGCTTAAACGCGCAGGGCAAAAAAGACACCGCAGCGGTAATCGAAAAACGCTTCAAGAAAGCCTGGCAAGATGCGGATATGCAGCTTACCAGCTCAAAGTTCTGAGCAATAAATCCGGTCAACACCATCATCGCAGTGCCTGGCGTTCAGGGATTGCGGTGATGGTTAAACCCGGCCACAGATAGAAGTAACGAGTATCGGTTGCAGATAGTTAATCCAGGCTAATTTTTTTTGTATCTTCGTCCGCTGCTGTAGTCTTTGGAAAACAAAGTTTTAGTAAGCCGTCCTTAAAGCTGGCACTAATATCTTTCTCGCTAACACCTTTACCGACCGAAAAACTGCGCTCAATGCTGCCTGTGCGGCGCTCTTTGCGAATGACCTTATCCTCTTCTGACGATGTGCTTTCCTCGATTTTGGCACTTAGGGTAATGACGCCATTTTGCAGCGACAAATCTATGTCTTCTTTTTTGACGCCAGGAAGTTCGGCCAGCACTTCAATATGATCCTTTTTCTCGGTGACGTCGATCTTCGGTTGAAAGAAACTTTGCTGGAAATCTTTAGAAAGATGAAAAAAATCATTGAAAGGGTGGTCGTTATGGAACCAGTCTCTGGGAAGTAAGCTCATTTTAGCCTCCTGATTTCATCAATATACCCCTTTAAAAATGTGTGATTTTTACCGTTTTCACAACATTAATGCCGTCGAGTTTGACCTGTATCAAATAATCCTGGGGTTTTGCTAATTTTCAGGGGCTGAAGGTGGCAATTGCCAATCATCGGGGCTAATTAAACCTCTCTCAAGCATGCCACCAAGGCCTTGTAATCCACCCGTGTGTAACAGCACAATGCGACTTCCCGGAGCGAATTGATGCTGCTGCATCATTTCCCAGAACGCCAGTAACATTTTTCCTGAATAAACCGGTTCAATAGGTAGCGAAAGCTGCTGTTGTAAGTCGCACATTTTTTGTAGGTGTGAGGGCTGAAACTTGCCATAACCTCCGCAATGGTATTGATTAAGAATCTGCCAGTTACGGTATCGTTGCGGATTATCCAGTAAATGTTCAACTTGGGCGTGCAGGTAATCCTGTTGTTTTAACACGCTGATACCCAGAATCTGGTGCCGGTTATCAGAACCCTGAATCAGTCCGGCAAGCGTTCCTCCGCTACCTACCGGACAGAGCAGATAGTCAAAACTAAGCTGCTTGTCTAATTCATCAATGAGTTGACCGACGCCGCGCAGGGCCAATTTATTGCTACCGCCTTCGGGTATGATTCGCGCCAGTGGAAACTGCCGTTGTAGATCTGAGAGAAACACCGGATCTTCTCTTAACCGATAGGTATTGCGGTTAACAAATCTCAATTGCATGCCCCAATGCTCTGCCCAGCGCAATGTATAGTTGCTTGCATAGCGGCTTTCACCGCGAATAATACCCGTGGTTTTTATTCCGAACTGTTTACCGGCAAATGCGAGTGCGTGAATATGATTGGAATAGGCGCCGCCAAAGCTCACCACCTGGTTTTGGCCCAGGGCGATACAATTTTCAATATTGGCGGTTAACTTTCGCCATTTATTACCCGATATAATCGGATGAATAAGATCGTCTCTTTTTACCCAGACCTTAATTCGCTGTTGCTGCAACAGCGGATGTTCGATGGATTGGATTGGAGACGGCAAATTTAATTTAATCGACACCGGGTTACTATGATGCAAATAATTCTGAGGCTTATTGTAACCCAAGTTTGCCGGCCGGTGAGCACATTGTGTTGGTAACCACCCATTGGCGGAGAACTGGGCAGTGGGGTTTACCCTGTGCTTGCCGGATCCGTAGGACGGATTCCTGCTATGATGATAAAATCTCGCCAGCAAAGGCAACTTTTAGTTAACTTAATAGTCATACAAAAAGTCGCTATTACAGCCCTAACTTAATGAAATAAATCAGCTTGTTGGCGGCACAGAAAAAAAATGCAAAATTTTACTTATTTTTTCAAAAATAGACGATACATACTGTTTTTACTGAGTTATGATTAGGCCAATTAATTATACCGGGTCTTATCAGCAACTGAGCATCCATTGCCGTAGGAAAATGCCTTTTCGGCAGCATGTGTGGCTCATATATCGATAAGAATTGGGTTAAAGTAACTGTGTTTTTCAAGAACCCCCATTCTTGGTTGTACACACCCGTAACTCGTCCAGGTTTTGGGTTAAAAAAATACCTTGTGGTATCAAGAGGAAAAATACGACCATGTTTAAATATTTACGTGGCATGTTCTCTAATGATCTATCTATCGATTTGGGAACCGCTAATACACTTATTTACGTAAAAGATCAGGGCATCGTCCTTGATGAACCATCGGTTGTCGCAATCCGTCAGGAGCGCGCTGGTGGCCAGAAAAGCGTTGCTGCCGTTGGTACCGCTGCTAAGCAAATGCTGGGTCGTACCCCGGGTAACATTGAAGCAATTCGTCCGATGAAAGATGGTGTTATTGCCAACTTCTTTGTTACTGAAAAAATGTTGCAACACTTTATTAAGCAGGTTCACTCCAATAACCTGTTGCGTCCTAGTCCGCGAGTCCTGGTTTGTGTTCCTTGTGGTTCAACCCAGGTAGAGCGTCGTGCGATTAAAGAGTCGGCGCTGGGTGCTGGTGCCCGTGATGTCTATTTAATTGATGAGCCAATGGCCGCAGCCATCGGTGCCGATATGCCGGTATCCGCTGCAACCGGTTCTATGGTTGTTGATATTGGTGGTGGTACAACGGAAGTCGGTATCATTTCTCTTAATGGCCTGGTTTACTCTTCTTCCGTTCGCATTGGCGGTGACAAATTCGACGAAGCGATTATCAATTACGTCCGTCGTAATTTTGGTAGTCTGATTGGTGAGGCAACCGCAGAACGCATTAAGCACGAAATTGGTTCGGCTTATCCAGGCGAAGAGCTGGTGGAAATTGAAGTCCGTGGCCGTAACCTGGCCGAAGGTGTTCCGCGTAGCTTTACCCTGAACAGCAATGAAATTCTGGAAGCTCTACAAGAACCACTTACCGGCATCGTCAGTGCCATTATGGTGGCGTTAGAGCAGTCACCACCAGAACTGGCTTCCGATATCTCTGAGCGAGGCATGGTATTAACTGGCGGTGGTGCGTTGTTGAAAGATCTGGATCGTCTGTTAGCAGAAGAAACCGGTATTCCGGTTATCGTCGCTGAAGACCCCTTGACCTGTGTCGCTCGTGGTGGCGGTAAAGCGCTGGAGATGATTGATATGCATGGTGGTGATATATTCTCTGATGAATAATCACATTTCTCTGAAAATTATTGAGAAATAACCATGAATCCAATTTTTGTCGAAGGATTTTCCAGCCACCGACGCATGTTTTTAGCTCTGGTTCTATCCGGAGCTTTTATGTATAGCGACCATAAACTGGAAAGCTTTGAAGTTGCCAGGGCGGTGATGCAGTCAATGGTCAGCCCATTGCAATACCTGGCCAACGCTCCGAAACAGTTTCTTGATTATACCGCCGAGAACCTGGTCAGCCGCAAGCAGTTGATGACCGAAAACCAGCGTTTTCAGGTCAACGAGTTAAAGCTCAAAGAAAAGCTATTGCAAATGGAAATTCTCCAACAAGAGAATGACCGCCTACGCAAACTTCTCGCGTCACCGGTACGTCAGGATTACAAAAAAATGGTCGCTGAGATACTTGCGGTCGACTCAGATCCATATTCTCATCAGGTGGTGATCAACCGCGGACTGGAAGACGGCCTGTATGAAGGCCAGCCAGTGGTAGACGACCATGGGGTAGCGGGGCAAATCCTGCACGTCGGTGTCAATAATTCCCGGGTTCTGCTGTTGACCGATATCTCCCATGCCATCCCGTTGCGTATCCATCGCAATGGTATTCGCGTGATCGGTAAAGGCACCGGTAGTGTTAACCGGATGGAAGTGATTCATGTTCCTTTATCGACGGATATTCAGGAAGGTGATTTATTGGTGACATCAGGCCTTGGTGGTAAGTTTCCGGAAGGCTATCCGGTGGCGAAGGTTACTCAGGTCAGTGCCAATAACTTTCGTGAATTTGCCGAAGTTGCGATTAAGCCTTTGGTAAAAATTGACCGTTTACGTTACCTGTTGCTGCTCTGGCCCGATCCCGACAATCAACCAGACGCAAATGATGCGAGTGATAGCGATTCTGGGGAACAACAAAAAGGTCAGGGATGAAGGCAAAAAATAATACCAAGGTGATTTATATCACCATTCTTATTTCACTCATTTTTTCGATCATTCCTTTGCCTATTGCTCTGGATGCCTATCGTCCGAACTGGGCACTGTTGGTGCTGTGTTACTGGTCCATGGCATTACCGAATCGCCTTGGTGTTCTTACCGCCTGGCTGGTAGGTTTATTGCTAGACGTGTTACTTGGCTCGGTTCTCGGAATCAACGCCTTTGCGCTGGCGATGGTGATCTATGTGATGGTTAATAACTACCAGACCATCAGGAACTTTTCTCTTTGGCAGCAATCGCTTATTATCGGACTTTTTACCGCTCTGTATCATTTGCTGGTTTTCTGGATCCAAAGGTTTGTGTTTGGCGTCGACTTCTCGATGACTTACTTAATCCCGGTTGTTACCAGTGCCAGTCTCTGGTGGGTAATATTTTTATTACTGCGTAAAATCAGGCGCCAGTTTAAGGTACGTTAACATGCTATACCTTGCCTCAAAATCGCCAAGGCGACAGGAACTTTTAAAGCAACTCGGGGTTGAGTTTGCCCTGGTGAGCGGAGAGACCGACGAGACACCGCTGGCCGATGAGACGCCTGCGGAATATGTTGCTCGACTTGCCCGTGAAAAATCTGCCGCAGGACAACAACATTGTTCGGCAACGGACCTGGTACTCGGTGCGGATACAATCGTGGTTGTCGACAGTCAAATTCTCGAAAAGCCGCAGGATTTTGCTGACTTTCAGCGCATGTTTAACCAACTGTCCGGTCGGTCGCACCAGGTATTGACCGCGGTAGCTGTGCGTCGAGGTAAACGACTCGAACAGGCCCTGGTCCGTTCAACGGTATTTTTTCGGCCAATTACGGAAGCCGAAATGACGGCGTACTGGTCAACGTCCGAGCCTTGTGATAAAGCCGGTGGCTATGCGATCCAGGGCATCGCCGGTAAGTTTGTAACCCATATCGAGGGCAGCTATTCTGCGATTGTTGGCCTACCCTTATACGAGACTGAACAACTGTTAAAACGCATTAAAGAATAAAGGAACAAATCAGCAATGAGTGGCGAGCTTCTGATCAATGTGACCCCAAGTGAGACTCGTGTTGCGCTTATTGAAAATGGTACGCTACAGGAAGTACATATAGAGCGTAATGGTAAGCGGGGCATCGTAGGTAATATCTACCTCGGCAAGATTATCCGGGTGCTACCGGGGATGCAGGCCGCGTTTGTTGATATTAACCTGGAAAAAGCCGCATTCTTGCATGCCAGCGATATTCGTACCCGGTTGATCACGGCAGATAAAAACGACAGTGAGGATGTGGAGAAGGATATCCGTACCTTAGTGCATGAAGGTCAGCATTTGATGGTGCAGGTGGTCAAAGACCCGCTTGGCACCAAAGGGGCGCGGTTAACCACAGATATCACCATTGCTTCCCGTTACCTAGTGATGATGCCAAACGCCAATCATGCTGGCGTTTCCCAACGTATTGAAGATGGCGGTGAACGCAATCGTCTTAAATCCATTGTTACCCCTTATTGTGATGAGCAAAGCGGCTTTATCGTTCGTACCGCGGCTGAAGGCGCCGGCGATGAAGAAGTGCGCCATGATGCCGAGTTTTTGAGGCGGGTCTGGAATAAAGTGGCCGAGCGGAAAAAGCGCAAACAAACGAAAATGCCACTCTATCAGGATCTCGACTTAGCAGTTCGCGTCATTCGTGACTTTGTCGGCGGGGGGCTCGAACGAATCCGGGTGGATTCAAAACTCAGTTTTGAAGAAATTAAAGAGTTTACTCAGGAATTCGTGCCCGAGATGTCGTCGATCATTGAGTACTATCCGGGGGAACGGCCGATCTTTGATCTGTTCGATGTGGAAAACGAAATTCAGCGCGCTTTGCAGCGCAAAGTCGAGCTTAAATCCGGTGGCTATCTAATCATCGACCAGACTGAGGCGATGACCACCATCGATATCAACACCGGTGCATTTGTCGGCCACCGTAATCTCGAACAAACCATTTTTAATACCAATATTGAGGCGACGCAGGCAATTGCCAGGCAGTTAAGGTTAAGAAACCTGGGCGGGATTATTATTGTCGATTTCATCGATATGTCGAACCCGGAACATAAAAAGCGGGTATTGAACAGTTTAGAACTGGCCATGTCTAAGGATAAGGTAAAGTATTCGGTTAGCGGGTTTTCGTCGTTAGGTCTAGTGGAAATGACTCGCAAGCGTACCAGGGAAAGTCTTGAACATGTGTTATGTTCACAATGCCCGGTATGTGACGGCCGTGGTAATATGAAAACCGTTGAGACGGTCTGTTTTGAAATACTCCGGGAGATCGTCCGGGTGAATCGTGCCTACGATGCGGATAAATTTATTGTGTATGCCTCGCCTGCGGTCAGCGAATCTTTGAATGAAGATGAGTATCATCATCTGGCGGAACTGGAAGTGTTTATCGGTAAACAGATAAAGGTGAAATCAGAAGCCCTGTATAACCAGGAACAATTTGACGTGGTAATGATGTAGTGAAAGGCGTTAAACGTTGGCTCAGTATCTGGCTCAACCGCCTGTATAAAACACTGGCAGTATTGCTGGTATTGTTCGCCGTGCTATTTAGTGCAGCGCGCATCTTTTTGCCTTACGCTCATACTTATAAAGCCAGCCTTGAACGCTATGCTAATGAACTTTATGAGGGCGAGATTGCTATCGGTGAGCTCTCTGCCGGTTGGAAAAATTTCGGCCCGGCGCTGGTGATCCGAGACGTCAATGTTTCTCAGGATAGCGCATTGGATCTTCACATCGAACAGATTGATGTATCCCTCGATATTATTAACAGTATCCGCCTGCGATCCCTGATTGCCAGTAATTTCAACCTCGACGGTGCACAACTGCAGGTAAATCCGCAACAACTGGTGGCGAAAAAACCGGCCCAGGCAAACACCGACATTCAAACCATCCTTGATCTGTTTTTACAAAAAACCAGTCGCTTTACTGTCGAGAATAGCCAGTTTATTGTCGATAAAGGCGAGCAACAGCACACCTTTGAAATATCCAAAATGGCTTGGCTGAATGAGGGGCGGGAGCATCGCGGCGTTGGTGACATTCATTTACAGGGGTTCACCGACAACTCCGCTAAGCTACTGATAAAGTTGCGTTCTGGTACCGATAAAGGGTTAGCTGGCAATATGTATTTGCAGGCCAGTAACCTTGATATTACGCCGTTTTTAGATTCATTCCTGGGGGAGCGCGGTAGTGAGCTGGACTCGAATATTAATTTTCAGTCCTGGTTTGAGCTGGCACATGGTCAGATAAGTGCAATGCGACTGGTCTTTGGTGAAAATACCCTGCAATGGCAACATCCGAAAACACCAATGACAATGACGCTGAATCAGGGGCAAATTGACTGGCAACGCCTGGGCACGGGCACCAGTTTCCGATTGCGGACATCGGACTTAGTATTAAATGTCGATGAACAGCCATTTGATCCAGTACAGGTTTTGATGTTGCAGCAACAGGGCGTTCAGCACACTTACATTCCCCACCTATCGGTCTTACAGTGGAGCCAGTTATTGCCGCTGACTGAAGGCTTATTTGAACAGTATGAACTTGTCCAGGCATTGCAACTCAAAGGCGATATTGAACAGATTCATCTTCAGACGCGTCCCAATTATCAGCTGGCATCGCTTAAGGCGCAGGACGTTAGCTGGAAAAATGCCGGTTCGATCCCGGGTATTGAAAATTTTCATGGTGCGGTGTCGCGGGTTAACGAGCGCTGGTTTGCTTCCGTAACCAGCAGCGATAGCGAATTGAATTTCGGCGGCCATTTTGCCAGGCCAATCCCGATCACTGAATTCAGTGCGGATGCTGAATTCGTTATGGCTGAAGATCGCTGGCAGTTACAGGCTAATACCCTGCAATTGCGTTCGGATGAAATTGATCTGCAAGGGAAAATGACCCTGGGGAACCTGGCCCAGCCTGAACTGGGAATGAACCTGGCAGTAAAAGTTAACAGTGGTGATGTGAGTCGAGCAAAGTATTACCTGCCTCTGCAGGTCACGTCTGCGCCGCTGGTCAACTATCTTAATCAAGCGATTTATTACGGCAACCTCAGCGATGCCTCGGTGTTATTTAACGGCGCGTTTAAGGACTTTCCTTTTACCGATAATTCTGGTGTGTTTGTTGTAGATGCTGACATTCAGCAGAGTAAATACCAGTTTCATCAAGACTGGCCAGCCATCGAAAATTTAACCGCGAACCTCAATTTCACCAATAATTCCATGTTGATCACTGCTCTCGATGGTGAACTGGCGGGCATTAAAACCCATGATGTGCAAGTGGCGATTCCCCAGTTGAAGAGCGAAGCGTCAATGTTAACGGTGCGTACGCCAGTGACTGCCAGTGGCCAGCAACTCACTGAATTAATGGAACAAAGCCCGTTAAGTGGTAGCGTCGGCGAAACCTTGTCATTTATAAACCCTAGGGGGCATGTAAGTGGTCACTTCTCCCTGGACCTGCCACTTACTGATACCAGCAAAGCAGTAGCGAAAGGCGATATTAGTTTTAGCGATTTACAGGCTAAACTGAATGCACCGGATATGGACTTTCGCAATATTCGCGGTCGCCTCAGTTTTGAAAACTCTGCGATCAAAGCACAGCAGTTGCAGCTTGACTGGCGAGACTTGCCGATGACCCTGGATGTCGACGGCCGCATCGAAGATAACTTTTATCAGGTAGATATTGGCCTTGCTGGTAACTGGCAGGCTGAACACTATCAAAAGGAAATTCCACAAGCGTTACAGCAATACCTAAACGGTCCTCTTAACTGGCAAGGGGACTTATCCCTGTTTATGCCCGAACAAGGGCAGTTTAGTTACAAGCTCAACATAAGCTCAGATTTACAGCAGGCTGATTTACGCTTGCCGCAGCCTTATCGTAAACGTGTTGGCACGTCACTGCCTCTGACGGCCAAGGCGAGTGGCCGGGTAACTAACTCAAATATCGAGCTTCAGGTTGGCGATGAGCTTAACTTCTTTGGTGAGTTATTGCATGAACAGGTACGTTTCAAGCGAGCTCATTTGATCCTCGGTCGGGAAAAAATGTTTCTTCCGCTGGAAGGATTTCATATCACCACCGACTTGCAACAGATCGAGTTGCAGCCCTGGTATGCCCTGGTTAACGATATCCTGACCAGTATTCCAGATGGTTCGGGTGATACCACGGCTCCAAGTTTTATTCAGGCCCCGGAACGGATTCGCGGCAATATCGGCAAGCTTTCACTGTTTCGCCAGACACTTAATGATGTGTCATTCAACCTGGTTGACAAAGAATCCTGGTGGCTGTTGCAACTGAATTCTGACGAAGCCCGAAGTCGGGTAAGATTCCATCATGATTTTGCTCGCCAGGGGCTGGAAATTGACGCCGACTTTATTCATCTGCTTGAGAACACACCGGAAACGGAAGAGCAACTGCAACGGGAAATCGCGGTGTTAGAAGAAGCTGTCAGTGAGATCAGTTTGTTACCGGCGGATCTACCTAAAATCCTGTTCAAATGTAGTAGTTGCCAGTACCAGAACCTGGATCTGGGACAGGTTAACTTTTCCCTGAACAAGGGAGGCACTAATGTCGCCACACTGGAGTCGTTCACTGCACAGCGCAAGGGCTTTAGGGTAGACCTGTCAGGACAATGGCTGGTCAATGACGAAAGTAACATCACCAATATCGATGGCAAGGTGAGCGCCAACGACCTCGGAGCCGAGATGAAACGCCTTGGATTTGGATCAGAAATCCGTGACAGTGGCATTGATAGTAGTTTTAGTTTCAACTGGCAGGGTGGCCCGCAAAACTTTTCTGTGGAAAACCTCAACGGTAAAATTGGTGCCCGTCTCGATGATGGTTACCTGGCTGACGTGGATGATAAAGGCGCGCGCCTGCTGGCAATTTTCAGCATCCAGTCGCTGGTTCGTAAACTGGCCCTGGACTTTCGGGATGTATTCTCCAAAGGGATGTTTTATAACGAGATTAAGGGTGACTTTGTTCTTAGTGATGGTGTGATATTTACCGATAACCTGCGTATGGATGGGGTTGCCGGCAATGTATCAATTCGCGGTAACACGAATTTATTGAACGAGTCTCTGGATTACCGGATGTCGTTTGCACCGAAAATCACCTCGTCTATCCCGATTATTCTGGCTTTTGCCATTAATCCAGCAGCCGGTTTCGGTGCCATGGTTGTTGACGAAGTTCTGCAAAAATCAGAAGTGATATCGGTAATAAATTTTGAATTGACCGGGACGATTGAAGAACCGGTGTTTAAAGAAGTGGAGCGAAAAAGCCGGCGTTTGAAGGTCGAAAAACAGCCTGTGGATGGAGCAGCCTCATCACCAAAAATATCATCAAAGTCCGAGAGCAACCCGGCTGAGGATAAGAGACAACTGACTGAACAGCCGCATCAGGGTGATGGTGGATAATGTATTTGTCAGCACTGCAAATGACATCGGTTCCTGATGTCGATGCGAACTTTGCCAGTATCGATCGATTATTAACGGCAGCAACCGCTAATGTTCCGCAAGGAGAGCCCCATTTAGTGGTGTTACCTGAGTGCTGTTTGTTTTTCGGCGGTGCTGAGAAAGCCCAATTACAGCTGGCTGAACCTTTGGGCGAGTTTAGTTTGGGGTCGATGCAATATCGCCTTGCTCAACTCGCTAGAAAACATCGTTGTAATCTGCTGGCCGGTTCGGTGCCGACCATTGCCAATAATGGCGAGCGTTTTCATGCCTCGAGCCTGTTATTTTCTGATCAAGGTATCTTGCTAGGTGACTATCAAAAACTGCATTTATTTGATGTTCAGGTCAACGACAATACCAAAAGTTATCTGGAGTCTCGTTATACCGAGCCCGGCAACAAGATCACCGTCATCGACATTGGTGGTGTTAAGGTTGGCCTGGCGATTTGTTATGACGTAAGATTTCCTGAACTATTTCGCGCCCTGCGACAGCAGGGAGCACAGGTTATCTGCCTACCCAGTGCTTTTACCCAGGTGACAGGTGAGGCTCACTGGCAACCATTATTGCAAGCCAGGGCGATAGAGAATCAGGTTTACATGGTTGCTGCGGCGCAGCAGGGGGAGCATGTCAATGGCCGGCGAACGCACGGTCATGCGATGGTGGTCGACCCATGGGGCGAGTGCCAGGTTATCAAACCGGACGCTGACGGCCATGGACTGGTAACACACAGGTATGATCAACAATTGCTTAGTCAGGTTCGCGAAAGTATTCCGGTTGCGCAACATAATCGATTCAGTCTTACATTTAACCCAAAATAACCGGCGCTGGTTCGGAGCATTCCAATATCCCCCATTACGATATGGTGGCGGATACTTTATCCACCTAGTCTATGAGTAAAGTCTTATTAAAGCGGTTTGGGCCTGCAACGACCAACGGGTCCAAATAAACTCAGCGAAACCTTGTCAGAAAGTGTAAGATACGCGTTATAAGCTGACTTTAGATAACTATGCGATTAATCCAATTATATGAACCTCGTTGAACAAGAATTGCTGCAAAGCAGTGAATTGACTCCGGATGACTTACAATCCACGTTGAAATTTATTTGTCAAAAGCAAATTGATTATGCCGATTTGTATTTTCAGGCATCGAACCATGAGTCCTGGGTATTGGAAGATGGTATCGTAAAAGAAGGATCGTTTAACATTGAGCGCGGTGTTGGCGTTCGCGCCAATAGCGGCGAAAAGACCGGATTTGCTTATTCGGACGATATCAATCAAAGCGCATTGATGCGCGCGGCGGACGCGGCGCGTGGCATTACCCGTGAAAATCAGAGTTTTTCCGTTAATGCGTTTAAGCAACAGCAACTTCATAGCTTCTATTCACCAAATAATCCTCTGGGGACACTGACTCAACATCAGAAAATTGCCCTGTTGCATGACGTCGAAGCCTGTGCCCGTCAGCAGGACCAGCGCGTTAAGCAAGTGATCGTCAGTCTTTCTGGCGTCTATGAAAAAGTGCTTGTCGCCGGTAGTGACGGCACTTACGCAACGGATATTCGTCCGTTAATCCGGCTGAACTGTTCAGTCCTGGTGGAAGATAATGGTCGACGTGAGCGTGGCAGCAGCGGTGGCGGTGGACGTTATGGCTATGATTACTTTTTTGAAGCCTTTAATGGCGCACCCCGGTTCCACTTTTATGCCAAAGAAGCGGTCCGCCAGGCATTAGTTAATCTGCAGGCAGTCGATGCACCTGCCGGTACCTTGCCGGTCGTGCTGGGCGCTGGCTGGCCAGGCGTATTGCTGCATGAAGCGGTCGGTCATGGTCTTGAAGGAGATTTTAACCGCAAAGGTTCTTCGGCGTTTTCCGGAAAAGTAGGTCAACAGGTTGCTTCACCCTATTGTACGGTGGTCGATGACGGCACGATGGCGAATCGTCGTGGCTCGCTTACCATTGATGATGAGGGTACGCCTGGTCAGTACAATGTGTTGATTGAAGATGGTGTGTTAAAAGGTTATATGCAGGATAAGCAAAACGCACGATTAATGGGTGTAGAGCCGACAGGCAATGGTCGTCGTGAATCATACGCACATTTGCCAATGCCGCGAATGACCAATACCTATATGCTTAATGGCCCGCATAGCAAAGACGATATTATCGCCTCGGTTGAAAAAGGCATCTACGCACCAAACTTCGCCGGTGGGCAAGTGGACATTACCAGCGGCAAATTTGTCTTTACCACAGCCGAAGCCTACTTGATTGAAAATGGTAAAATCACCGCGCCAGTTAAAGGTGCTACCTTGATCGGGTCTGGCCCGGAAGCTATGAAAAAGGTCAGTATGGTGGCCAACGACTTGCAACTGGATAATGGCGTCGGTGTCTGTGGCAAAGACGGCCAGAGTGTGCCGGTCGGCGTCGGTCAGCCCACCCTTAAAGTCGATGAGTTAACCATTGGTGGTACCAATTAAAAGCACTTACCGCCACAACAATAGTTAATCAGGTCGTGTCCTCATTCATTGATGGCACGACCTTTTTTATGTCTCATCCCCCCATTTCAGCACAGGGAGATATTGATACCGCCAGTTAAAGTCGAGAACGGAGCTGGGTAAATGATCTGGTCCACATTCAAGATTCCAGAGTTGTATGCAACCGGGTATGGGTTGTTGCTTGAGCGTGCTGAAAACTGGGAGTCTGGTCTCGTTAATCAAACTGGTCTTACTTGCTCATTGATATTCAAGGAAAAACAGGATAATGTTTTAAAATTGGTAGTGCGGTGTTTTGACTGAGTGATTATTTCATCTCAGAGAAATGAACAACGACAGTGGTATTGAACGAGATTAATGAGTTCAGCCCGGGTGTGAAGGAGTAACCCGGGATGAAAATGGCAGGGAAACGGGGATGAAAAAGTTATTGCTGGGATTGATGATTGCAGCGATTGCGGTATTGGCCAAGATGAACGTCATCTTTGACTCGTCCACCCCTGAATTCCAGCGCTCTGCCGATACTGTGTTAACCGAAGCCATGACCGCAGTAAACCGCCTGTGCCTGGAGAAGGCTAATGGCTACAACGATAGTTTCGACTATTTTTCCTGTATAGACACGGCATCCGCCTTTGAAGACTTATGCCGTGAACGTATCTTGTCTGAAATTCCTGAGCAACTGACATCGCCTGGAGCGGTCTCATCGAATACGCTGCGGATGCAGAAATGTGTCGTACCTTCCAGTTAAGCCATAATCACAATCGACAGGGCTATGCGGTTATATGTTCAGCCAGGTATTTATAAAGCTCTTTAAAGCTCTTCCCCGGTTTACCCGATTTCACTTCTTTTCCGGCCTGGCGGGTTAACTGTCTGAGGCGCTGGCGTTCAAACCCCTGATGCTCGGCCAATAACGTTTCGACGATGTCGTTGCCCCCGGCAATTAATTCATCACGCAATTGTTCCAGCCTGGCGACTTTAAGGTGCTCCTGAGCATGCTTATTGGTAATTTTGTCGTAGGCGGCCTTCACCTCTTCTTCGTTATCACCATGTAACTGCTTGGCAATGAACTGAATGTTGCGATTAAACGCATCGTGCTTGTTGCGAATTTTATCTGCCAGTACCAGTGCTGCCCGAACCTCTTCATTAAGGGGAAGGAGACTGCGTTGCTTAGTATTTAACTGGGTAAGTTTGACACTGAACTCCTGCAACTCTTTCATATCCCGTTTCAGTTCAGATTTACTGACGTAAATGATTTCATCTTGTTGCTGGTCATCGATATCGTGTGGTTTGCTCATGACTTCATGCTTTATTGCCTATAATGGCAAAATTATACAACATTCAGCCGACATTATTCATCATCTGTTGCTCGGTGTGGTAAGCTTGCAGGCAGCAATTTTGGATTAATTTTTGGATGATATCATGTCAGATGCGAAAAACCTGACCGAACAAATGCAGCAGGTAAAACAACGACTGGCCGACGTTTTGGCGACTGCCAAATCCCTGGGAGCGGATGCTGTTGAAGCGTCAATGAGTAAGCAACAGGGGCTGAGTGTCGCGACACGATTTGGCGAAGTGGAAACGGTCGAGTTTACCAATGATGGGGCATTAGGGATTACCGTATACCAGCAGGGCCGTAAAGGTTCAGCCTCGACTGCCGATTTATCGGAGGCAGCGCTGAAACAAGCGGTGCAGGCCGCCATTGATATCGCTAAATATACATCTGTCGATCCTTGCTCCGGCCTCGCCGATGCTGAGCTGCTCGAGTATCAGCCAAAGGATCTCGATTTGTATCATCCGCAGCCAATTTCCTCAGAGCAGGCAATAGAAATAGCCAGAGAAACGGAAATGCTGGCATTGCAGTCTGATAGCCGTTTAACTAACTCCGATGGCGCGAATTTTGCCAGTTATGAAGGGTTTAAAGTTTACGGCAACAGCCATGGACAATTAGTTGCTTATCCCAGTTCACGACATTCATTAAGCTGTATGTTAATCGCGACTGATGGCGAGGAAATGCAGCGCGACTACGCCTATACCGTTAGTCGTGATTTTCAGCAGTTATGGAGTCCTGAGCGGGTAGCCCAGATGGCGGCAAATGAGACATTAAATCGACTCGGGACTCGTAAAATTGCCACCCAGAAGGTGCCGGTGATGTTTCGTGCTGATATTGCTAACGGTCTGTTTGGCCACCTCATCGCCGCAATTAGCGGTGGTAACCTGTATCGGAAATCGTCGTTTTTGCTGGATGCCCTCGGCCAGCAGATATTCCCTTCGCATGTTAATATCGTTGAGCGCCCACATATTCTTAAAGGCCTGGCAAGCAGTAGCTTTGACGCCGAAGGGGTGAAAACCTCCGATATGGACATTATTGATAACGGTGAATTACAGCACTTTCTGCTGACCAGTTATTCGGCCCGCAAGTTAAATCGACAAACCAATGGCCATGCCGGCGGTATTCATAACTGGCAGGTATCAGCTAACGGTGGCGATTTTGATGCCATGTTGAAACAGCTTGGTACCGGATTGCTGGTTACTGAGTTAATGGGGCAGGGGGTTAATATTGTTAATGGTGACTACTCCCGCGGCGCCGCCGGTTTCTGGGTGGAAAATGGTGAAATAGCCTATCCGGTTGCGGAAGTCACTATTGCTGGAAATCTGAAGGATATGTTCGCCAACCTGGTATTAACCGGTAGCGACTTTGATGAGCGAGGCAGTATTCGTACAGGTTCGGTGCTAATCGAACAAATGCAGGTGTCGGGTCAGTAGCCAACCCATTTCAAGCCTGTGCCTTTTAATGAGGGCACAGGCCGGGGTTACTTGTACCAATTCCACTAAGTGTTTTCCCTCTCAGTGAGAATTTAATGGAATTGGTATTAAAGCACCTCATTCGCCAGTATCAGTGCTCCTGTCAGTAACAGCAAGGCAATACCACCAAAAGTGAGCCTTGCTGGATATTGAGCCTCTCGCCAGTACAGCGCGCAATAGGCAATTGCTGGTAAAAATAAAAAATTCAGCCAGCCGAACAGATAGCGTTTTTTGCCCAGCGCATCAATAGCGCTGAATAATGCACCGACAATAACTAACATCAGGCCGATAGCACCTAAACACAAAACCGTCACCGATAACCACAATGCCACGATTAAAACCTCTTCAATTATTGGCCGAGTAACAATGTTGCGGTGCCGAGGAATGCAAAAATACCGACGACATCAGTTACTGTTGTTAAAATTACACTGCCGGCCAGAGCCGGGTCGATATTCATACGTTTTAGCAACAAGGGAACGCTAACCCCGGCGATGCCAGCAGCGGTCAGGTTCATCAACATGGCAAAGGCAATAATGCCACCGAGGAGTAAATCCTGTTTCCAGATGGCGACGATGCCGGCGACGAAAATAGCCCAAATCATGCCATTTAAAAAGCCTATCGCGAGCTCTTTGGTAAATATGCTGCGGGCATTGCTTTCGCCGATGTGACCAAGGGCCATACCACGAATAACCAGGGTCAGGGTTTGACCGCCGGCAACGCCCCCCATACTGGGCACCAGAGTATTCAATACCGCGAGAATGGCCATTTGCGCTAGGATACCTTCAAACATGGATGATACCGCGACGGCCATCAATGCGGTGACCAGGTTAACGCCAAGCCATACGGAGCGCTGCCGGGTACTGCGAAAAACCGGTGCAAAGGTATCCGCTTCATCATCGAGACCCGCCATACTTAGCATCGAGTGTTCAGCATCTTCACGAATAATATCAATGACATCATCGATGGTAATACGGCCGAGCAAATGGCCTTGTTCGTCGATTACCGGCGCCGAAAACCAGTCATAACGTTCAAACAGGGTTGCTACTTCGGTATCTGACATATGGACCTGAACCGGCACCGTGTTATGGTCGGTAATTTCGGCGATGGTCTGCTCAGGTCTGGCGGTCACCAGATTGGCAAGGGATACAGAACCGATAAATTTGTCATCCCGGTTTACCACATAAAATGAGTCGGTGGCTTCAGGTAGCTCACCTCTGAGGCGTAAATAACGAAGTACCACATCTACCGTGACGTCAGGGCGCAGGGTGATGGTATCGGTATTCATGATACCGCCGGCGGTATCTTCTTCGTAGGATAAAGCTTGTTCTACCCGTGCCCGATCCTGAATGTCCATCGAGCTGAGAACTTCCTGATAAACCGTATCGGGAAGGGTACGCAAGACCTCGGCGAGATCATCAATGTCCATGCCTTCGGCAACGGCGGCAACTTTCTCAGGATCCATGCTTTTAAGGATACCTTTACGAACTTCTTCAGAGAGTTCTTCGAGAATTTCGCCATGCAAATCCGGATCAATTAGTTGCCAAAGCAGGTTACGGGATTTCGGTGTTGATGACTCCAGCAGCAAGGCAATGTCATAAGCCGGCATGGTCTGAAACATTTTTCGGACATAAACAAACATACCGCTTTGCAAAGCGGTATTTATTTCCAAAAAGCGTTGTTGGCTTATTTCCTGCTCTGAAGTTTCTGGCATGCTTCACCCTGAGCGTTGGCGGTTACAGTTAGCGGGTCGGGCAACTTAAGGTGTTGTGACAATAACTGTAAGAATTTATTAATGTAATATTGGCAAGTTTATCGTATGTGCTGCAAATGTTCAGCTATTTTATCGGCTTATTCGAACACGCATTCGCCAGCCGATGTTATTCTGGCTCGTCAAAACGATTACTGAACAACTGGCATACGGCCTCCAGCGCCAGCCTTGCATCTTCACCCTCGGCAGAGACCAGTACCTCCTTACCCTGGCTACCGGTAAGTAACATCAGCGCCATGATCGAGTCGGCATTGGCATGCTTGTCGTCCAGCTGCAGGTGAATGGAGGCACTGAATTGCTGAGTCAGCTTAGCCAGTTTAGTTGCCGCCCGGGCGTGTAGCCCGAGTTTATTCGTGATGGTTACGCGCCGTTGTACTACCGTCATTTATCGGTCAGCTCCCGGTGACGAACTTTGACTTCATTTTCCTGTTTATCGAAGTGTCGCGCTAATGTCTCGGCAATGTAAACACTGCGATGCTGGCCACCAGTGCAGCCAATCGCGATGGTCAGGTAAGTACGATTATTACGCTCCAGGTGCGGTAACCAGGTCATCAGAAAGCTGTTGATCTGCCAGATAAACTTAGTAACTATTGGTTGGCTAGCAAAAAAATCGGCAACTTCCTGGTCGGTGCCATTCTTGTTTTTAAGTTCCTGCTCCCAAAACGGGTTTGGTAAGAAACGCGCGTCAAAGACGAAATCGGCATTACTCGGTACACCATGTTTAAAACCAAATGATTCAAAAACAATGACCATATTACCGGTCTTCGAACCGAGTACCCGCTCACGTACTATGTCGGCGAGCTGGTGTGGTGTTAGCATGGAGGTATCGATATACAAATCGGTGCGTTCAGCAACCGGCTCCAGTAACGTCTTTTCCAATTCGATTGCCTGGTCAAGCGCCATGTCTTTCCTGATCAGAGGGTGCAGCCGCCGTGTTTCACTATAACGTCGGATAAGCTCGTCATCGTCCGCATCCAGATACATCACATTCAACTCGACCGAGTTAGGCAGGTAATTGATAATTTCCCGGGCATCATCTGGGTTGTTCGGTAAGTTACGAACGTCCAGCGATACCGCTACCTTGTCATAATCATTGATTACGGTGTGAGTCAGAGCTGGTAGCAGGTTAACCGGAATATTGTCGACACAATAATAGCCCAGATCTTCAAGTACCCGTAATGCCACCGATTTACCGGAACCAGAGCGGCCACTGACAATTAATAATTTCATCCTCGCCCCTAATCCAGCTGATTGGTTGCCAGTTCAAATAACTGTTTGGAATTGGTGCATTTACGTAGGCGTCTGGCGTTATCTTTGTCGCCGAGAAAAGCGGCGATTGCCGCCAGGGTCTGTAAATGTTGGTGACAGTGATCTTCCGGGACAAACAAGGCGAAAAAAATATCGACTGGCTGATCATCAATAGCATCAAAGGAAACCGGGGTTTCAGTGGTGATTAATACGGCGATGATTTGCTGTGAATCAAGCAACCGTCCGTGGGGAATAGCAATACCCTTGCCGATTCCGGTACTGGAAAGTTTTTCCCGGGCGATCAGGGCATTGAGTAATTCTTTTTCTTTGGCAGTTTTGAACGCATTGGCCGCGATTCGACTAATTTGTTGTAGCACACCCTTTTTACTGGTTCCCGGTACTGCACAAACCGTGCAGTCCGGGGATAATAATTGTTCTAATTTCATTGATGCATGTTAGTTAATGTTGGGATATTTTCTCTTTATGCTTGATTACCTGGCGATCGAGTTTGTCGATCAGGCCGTCTATCGCTGCATACATGTCCTGGTGTTCTGAAGAAGCGTGTATTTCACCACCGTTAAGGTTTACAGTAGCTTCAGCAATCTGTTGAAGTTTTTCGACGGTCAGCACCACATAAACATTATTTATGTGATCAAAATGTCGTGATAATTTTTCAAATTTACTGTCAACAAATCCCTTTAGAGAGTCCGTAATTTCAACATGATGACCTGACAAATTAATTTGCATTTTCGGCTCCTCAGAATGTTGGCTGTTAAAGTAAGCTTTTCCTCTGGTTGGAGGGCGGGATAGCCAATGATTCCCGGTATTTGGCAATAGTACGACGAGCAACATTAATGCCCTGGTCGGCCAGTAGATCGGCAATTTTACTATCGCTAAGTGGCTTACTTGGTATTTCGGCATCCACCATTTTCTTGATCAGTGCCCGTATAGCAGTGGATGAACATTCTCCGCCATTGTCAGTACTGACGTGGCTGGAGAAAAAGTATTTCAATTCAAAGATACCGCGCGGAGTATGCATATATTTTTGCGTTGTTACCCGGGAAATAGTCGACTCATGCATATCAACAGCTTCGGCAATATCATTGAGCACCATCGGGCGCATCGCTTCCGGACCATATTCGAAAAATGCCTGTTGTTGCTGAACAATACAATTAGACACTTTCAACAAGGTATCATTGCGGCTTTCCAGGCTTTTGATAAACCATTTTGCTTCCTGCAGGTGGGAGCGAATAAACTGGCTGTCACTGGTCGATGAAGAACGAGCCAAAGCCGCATACTGGCTATTGATAGACAACTTTGGTGCACTGTCCGCATTTAGTTCAACTACCCAACGTCCGCCTTTCTTAAAGACGCTGACATCGGGGATCACATATTGATCATCGCTCTCGTTAATAACATCGCCGGGGCGCGGATTCAGGGAATGGATCAGGCGCATGACTTCTTTCAGCTGCGCTTCTTTGAGCTTGGTTTTACGCATGATTTGCCGGAAATCTCGAATGGCCAGCAAATCTATGTGGTTGAGTATCAATTGCTTGGCTTCACCAAGCAAAGGTGTGTCTTTGGCAAACTGGTTCAATTGAATGAGCAGGCATTCGGCAATGGAGCGAGCACCGACGCCGACCGGGTCAAACATATTGATACGTTTGAGCACAGCTTCCACTTCATCCAGTTCGACCTCATCATTGCCCAGGCTTTCCAGAACTTCCTCGCAGCTAATGGTGAGGTAGCCTTTATCATCAATCGCATCAATGATCGCGATGGCGATAGATTTGTCGGTATCGGTAAACGGGGTGAGTTCCATTTGCCACAACAGGTGATCCTGAATTGAGTCTTTGGTTTCTCCCTGGAATTGGTAATTTTCATCGGCCAGCTGGCCGGAGCCGGAGGAGACGGAAGCGCTGTAGGAGTCTTCCCAACTTGAATCGGTCGATAATTCTTCAGGAATATTATCGGTTTTCAACGCTTCACTGGTGGAAAGTTCATCACGAGAACTGTCGGCGGAACTATTGCTGCCTTGCTGTTCCAGGGCATCAAGGTTATTGCTGGCGCCCTCATCTGAGTCGCCATTTAGGCTGGGATCATCAATTTCCAGTAACGGATTACTGTCCAGAGCTTCCTGAATTTCCTGTTGTAAATCAAGCGTCGACAACTGCAAAAGCTTAATCGCCTGTTGCAGTTGCGGTGTCATGGTCAGGTGTTGCCCCATCCGGAGCTGAAGACTTGGTCGCATCTGAGTTTATTTACTTCCCGTTATCAAAAGTTGTGTCTTCCGTATTTAACTATAGCGTGAATTTCTCACCTAGATATACATCACGTACCTGCTGGTTACTCAATACCTGTTCGGCATTGCCTTCAGCAATTAATTCGCCCTTACTGACGATATAAGCGTGTTCACAGACATCGAGAGTTTCACGGACGTTGTGATCTGTAATCAGCACGCCAATTCCCCGTTGTTTAAGATGCAAAATGATTTTTTTGATATCTGAAACTGAGATTGGGTCAACGCCGGCAAAGGGCTCATCGAGCAGGATAAAGTGCGGATCGGCGGCTAACGCACGGGCGATTTCAACCCGGCGTCGTTCACCGCCTGATAAACTTTGCCCGGTATTTTCGACGATATGGCCGATATTAAATTCTTCAACCAGGCTCTCCAGTTTTTCTTCACGGCCGCGATTATCAAGATCTTTGCGGGTTTGCAAAATGGCCATAATATTGTCACGCACCGATAATTTGCGAAAGATCGAGGCTTCCTGCGGCAGATAACCGATGCCCTGGCGGGCGCGCTCATGCATAGGAAGCAATGTCAGATCCAGGTCGTCGAGGCTTACTGAGCCAGCATCACTTGGAACCAGACCTACAATCATATAAAACGAGGTGGTCTTTCCGGCACCGTTTGGACCAAGCAAGCCGACGATTTGTCCTGCATTAACGGCAAGGCTGACATCTTTGACCACTTTGCGGTTTTTATAAGATTTGGCCAGATTCCGGGCCTCAAGTCGGGTTGCCAAGTTACTGCTCCTTTTCCTGCTCGTTTTGTTGCTGTTGTTTTTCCGGTTGCTTGGCTTCGGTGTCTTTTGCTTGCTTTTTTTCCGGCTGTAAAATCGTGGTTACGGTATCGTCCAGACTCTCCGCAGTGAGTTGTTCGGTCAGCATGTTGTAGGTGATGATGTCGCCACGAACCATACTACCTTCCTGACTTACCCTGGCATCACCTTTGATCTGCAAGGTGTTATTGGCGGGTGTATAGGTGATTTCTTTCGCCTGTATTTCAATCAGTTTGCCATCATCCAGGCGTTGACTGAATTTTGCCGGATTACCTTTCGCCTGATAGCTTTTGCTTTCGGTGGCAGGATCATTGACTACCCGAACCACATCGGCGGTCATCGTCAGGGTACCCTGAGTGATTTTCACGTCATCCAGGTAACTGGCAACTTTATTTTTTAAATCGGTTGCCTGGCGTTTTGCCTGAATGACCACTTCCTGATCAAAATCGGATTGCGCCGCCTGACTCAATGGTGCAAATGCCAATAGGGTAAAAAGTAGTGGCCAGCTGCGGCTATTGAGTTTTATAGATGGTTTGTACATGCTCATTTATCGTCATCTTAGTGGTGTCGATATCGACAAAAAGCCCAGACCCATACATGGTAAAATCACGTCCTTTGATCATGATGGTTTGCTCTGAGCTAATGGTGTTGTTAATCAGGTCTAACTGTAACGCTTTTGAATGAATTTCGGAAATAAAGTTATCCTGTTGTTCCGCCACGGCCCTGACCCTGCGCTCTAAGATAAGCTCGCGATTGGCAATTAACTTACCGTTATTTGCGGAAATATTCCAAGGTGTCGTGCCATCATTGGGATATAAGGTGTAAGAAGGATACTGAAACAAGGTTTCTTCACTGTCCGCATAATGCTGCATCTGCTGGGCATAAATGGTGTGAGTCAGATTGCCATCGGCATCAAAACGACTGGTACGTAAATCACTGGCAATAAATTCCGGTAATTCTTCATCCGTTGCCATTAATGCATCCAGCGTATTGGCATTTTGCCATTGAATATACCCGTAAATAGCAAGTGCTACGGCAAAGATTACAGTGGAAATGGTATGCAGTCGGGTCATTGACTTTTTCCTATTACCGACGCCGTTACTCCTTTCGCTTGCATAATCAGGTCACATAACTCCCTGACGGCGCCATGTCCACCGGGCAAAAACGTGGTGTAATTGGCATCCCGAAGCACCAAAGGGTGAGCGTCTTGAACTGCAACCCCAAGAGCGACACGCTGAATGCAAGGCAAATCAGGTACATCATCACCGATAAATGCCACCTCATCCAAAGACACCCGGCATTCGGCCATAATGCGTTGCATGGCCGGGAGTTTGTCTTCTTCCCCCTGCACCAGGTGAGCAACACCAAGGGCAGTCATGCGGTTATGGACGATATTAGAACGTCGCCCGGTAATGACCGCCACTTCGACACCGGCTTTTTGCACGGCTTTTACGCCAAACCCATCTTTGGTATTGAAGGTTTTCAGTTCTTCACCGTCATTACCGAGATAAATTCGACCATCGGAAAATACGCCATCGACATCACACACCAGCAGTTTAATCTTGCTGGCGATTTCTAGTATTTCTGAATCGACTGGACCATATAACGTCTGTGTTTTTGTTGATGACATGGTTACAGTACTCCCGCTTTTAAAATATCATGCATATTCATCGCCCCGACGGGCCGGTGTTGTTGGTCGACAATAATCAGGCCATTAATGCTTTTATCTTCCATTAATTTTAAGGCTTCGGCAGCTAACATTTCTGCATGGGCAACGATAGGATCTCGGGTCATTACCGCTCCGATCAAACCCTGTTTAATGTCGACTTCTGAGTCAAATAAACGGCGCAAATCGCCGTCGGTAAATAATCCCGTCAGGACACCATCTGCATCCACGACAGCGGTCATTCCTAATCCTTTCGCTGACATTTCTAACAAAGCATCTTTGATACTCGCATTGCCAGTGACTACCGGTAAACGCTCGTCACTATGCATAATATCACCGAGGCGCAGTAGCAGGCGTCGTCCAAGGCTTCCTCCTGGGTGCGACAGGGCGAAATCATCGGCACTAAAGCCCCTGGCATTTAACAGGGCGACGGCGATAGCATCTCCCATCACCAGCGTAGCGGTGGTGCTCGAAGTTGGTGCCAACCCTAATGGACAGGCTTCCTGTTGCACGGCAATACAGATATGAACATCAGCCAGTTTCGCTAGTGTTGAATGCTCATCGGAAGTCATGGAAATTATCTGACAGCCGATACGTTTCAACACCGGCATAATGGCGAGAACTTCATCGGTCTGACCGGAATTGGAAATCGCCAGTACCACATCGCTACTGGTAATCATGCCTAAATCACCATGACTGGCTTCACCCGGGTGAACAAAAAACGCTGGAGTTCCGGTGCTGGCGAGGGTCGCGGCAATTTTACCGCCGATATGTCCGGATTTGCCCATGCCAATCACAATCACCCGTCCGGTTGTCGCAAAAATCATTTCGCAGGCGGCAACGAAATGGTCGTCGATATATTGCGCCAGGTTGGCGATCGCCTGCTGCTCGATATCGATAACCTGTTTGGCTAACGCTTTAAAGTCTTGAAAACCATTCATATATATTCCTTGCTCGCCTTATTCTCTATGCCATTTGGCTGAAAATCAAATATTGATAGAAAACAAAGCAGGCAAATAAGACGACACCTTTGGTGCGGCCGATATTGAACTTGCCACGCCAACTGAAACATAAGATTAGTAATAACAGGGTGATGGCCATCATAAAGGGCACATCCCGACTTGCTACCTGGGCATCAACCGCCCCTGGCGCCAATAAGCCAGGAATGGCCAGTACTGCCAGAATATTAAAAATATTCGAGCCGATAATATTTCCCAGGGCCAGATCATCTTCTTTTTTGACGATGCTAACGACGCTGGCTGCAAGCTCTGGCAGGCTGGTGCCAATAGCGATGATGGTCAGGCCGATGACCAGGTCACTGACACCAAACTGCCTGGCGATGACGGTTGCTGAGTCAACCAGATAGTTAGCGCTTAACGGCAACAGGATCATACCCACCAGCAACCACAGGGTTGCCGCCGATGTCTTTACATCTTGGGGAACCTCGGCGACGGATTCTGCCAGCATTGGGTCGAGCGCCTGTTCTTCTTTACTCTGACGCATTGACACCACTAGCAATACGGTAATAAAAACAATAAACCCGATAAGCAGGACCAAGCCTTCAATAAAACTTAACTGTAGGTTATAGAGCATAAAACTGGCGATAAAGGTGACCAGCAGTAATATCGGTAACTCACGCTTCAAGGTTGATGAAGAGACAACCAATGGCTTGCAGATCGCAGTAATACCAAGCACCAGAGCGATATTGGTAATATTAGAACCAATCGCATTACCGATTGCCGTGTCCGGAGCTCCCTGCAATGCAGCGGTGGCTGCCACGACCATTTCCGGCGCCGATGAGCCCATGGCAACAATCGTCAGACCAATTATCATTGGTGCGATACCAAGATTTCGTGCCAGTGAAGCGGCGCCAAAGACAAACTTGTCAGCACTCCATACCAGCAGGATTAGGGAAGTAATTAGTATTAGTATTTCGGTGAACATTCAGGACTCCATATTCGCTGCTTAAATTGTCGCTTGTCCAAGTCAAAATGAAAAGTCCTGGCGTGCAGATAATCGGAAAAATAATCCTCTGATCTCCAATCTGATTGATTTTTCTTCAATAACCGAACCCGCCAACAGGCAGCACGGCAATTTATGGCTCGAGCGTGTTGATCTTTGGGGGGCAATTTTGCAGCGAGTTGTTTGGGATATGGACAAGGATTTTTCTCTTTAGCGTACTCACTGTACGGTAAAGAGAAAAATCGCAGGCCAGATTCAAAACAAACGCTGTTCGTAGAATTCAATGGTACGTTTGATACAGTTTTCTTGTTTCTAGACTAAATGATTAGACCGATAATTGGCGATTATTGAACAAATTTCGTTCGGCAGAGGTCAACATGCTCTAATATAGTTATATGCGTGTTGTACCCGAAAAACGCATGTTAATTCACTCAACATAAGGTATGACATGCTTAGATTCATTACGTTTGTTATCTGTTTGCTGTGCAGCTTCCACAGTACTGCCGATTTTCAGTATGGTTTTGCTAATACCTATATCGATTACCTGTCATGGAATCAGGGAACCCAAGGCTATAACGGCATCGATGTCAGTGAAGATAGGGATGATCATGTAACCTGGGGCATCGAAGCTGGAGTAACCTTTGACTGGGGAGAAGCCTATGGATTTATGGAAGCAGAAAAGCTTGATAAGTCAGCAACTGTAAGATCCCAGGCCTTTAAAGCCAGTGCTCATTATCGCGTTGGCTCCGATATCAGCGTTTATGGCCAGGTCTATGATTATTCGGAGTCTGGGGGCTTCGTTGATGAACAAAATCGGGTACTCGGCTTTGGCTACCTGGGATGGCAACAAAAAGACTTCTGGTTTAAACCGTTTTTAGGCCTGCATCACGTCACCTCGCCGTTTAACGATCCTTTCGGCAAAAATATATCCGGGTTTAATGGCCTTATGCTGGGTTGGAACCTGGGCAGGGTGTTTACTCTGGGATCAAGTCAATTTATGCTGACCAACTGGAATGAGGTTGAATTTATCCGCAATGCCGAATATGCCGACTATCAGAACGGCGATGTCGGTCTCAATGGTGCCCTTGGGCTGTGGTACGATATCAACCGCTATATTTATGTTGGCCTGCAGTATCGTTACTTTTCCAATAAGCTTGGCGTTGACGATTATGGCGATGCTGTGATTTGGCGCATCGGGGTGCACTTTTAAAGGGGTACGGGATATATACCAAGGCAAAGATGAGTTGCGATATGAAGGTAATATATGTGAGTTCGTGTCGAAAGCTTGCAATAAAATATCGGGGCAAATGCGGATATATTCTATTTTTTCGAACTAAGTTATTAACAATTTATTACGAATTATAGCTGCATCCAATCCCTAGCTCAGGTAGAATCGCTGATGCGAAAATAACTGATAATGAGAATATATCTCAATACCTTATGACGGAAAATCTGGTAACTATCAATAACTTGTCTTTTTATCGGGAAGAGCGCTGTATTTATGATGGCATCAATCTCTCCATTCCCAAAGGCAAAGTAACGGCCATTATGGGGCCAAGTGGCATAGGGAAAACCACCTTGCTTAAGCTGATTGGCGGTCAGCTCAAGCCTGATCAGGGTAATATCGAAATTGCCGGTCAGGATATCAATCAACTTTCCCGTAACGAACTCTACGAATTGCGTAAGCGGATGAGCATGTTGTTTCAATCCGGGGCGCTGTTTACCGATATGTCAGTGTTTGACAATGTTGCATTTCCGATTCGTGAACACAGTAAACTTCCCGAAGATATTATTGCCAAAATGGTGATGATGAAGCTTGAGGTTGTTGGCCTGCGGGGGGCAATGCACCTTAAACCGTCCGAGCTTTCTGGCGGTATGGCTCGACGGGCGGCATTAGCACGCGCTATCGCCCTGGATCCGGAACTTATCATGTACGATGAACCCTTTGCCGGCCAGGATCCTATCTCGATGGGCGTAATTGTGCGCCTGATCCGCGATTTAAATGATGCCTTGGGTTTGACGTCTGTTGTCGTGTCGCACGATGTTAATGAAGTGATGAGTATTGCCGACTATATCTACATCATCGCCGAGCGAAAAATTATTGGTCAGGGGACCACTGACGAAATACGTAATCAAAAATCGCCACTGGTGCAGCAGTTTATCAAGGGAGAGGATGATGGTCCGGTACCGTTTCATTTTCCATCTAAGCCCTATGCAGAACAACTGCTAGGGAAGTCGTAATGCTAACGAACATTCAGAATTTGGGACATAATACCATCACCCTTATCGCTGGTCTTGGACGAGCGGTAATGATGTTATTATCTTCATTGCTACACTGGCCTTCACCTCGTAAAGGCATGCCGTTGTTACTGAATCAACTTTATTCCGTTGGCGTTTTATCTCTTATTATCATTCTCGTGTCTGGCACCTTTATTGGCATGGTGCTGGCGTTGCAGGGATATACCATTCTGGTTGGTTATGGTGCCGAGGCAAGCCTTGGGCCCATGGTGGCATTATCACTGTTACGCGAACTCGGACCGGTGGTAGCGGCGCTATTATTTGCCGGCCGGGCAGGTTCAGCATTAACCGCTGAAATTGGTTTGATGAAAGCCACGGAACAATTAAGCTCCCTGGAAATGATGGCCGTAGACCCCCTGCGTCAGGTGATTGCGCCGCGGTTCTGGGCAGGCTTTATCAGTTTACCTTTGCTGGCTGCGATATTTTCGGCGGTTGGCATTTTAGGAGCACACCTGGTGGGGGTTGACTGGCTGGGTGTAGATAGTGGCACATTCTGGTCGGTGATGCAGGCACAAGTCGATCTGAAAGAGGATATCCTGAACGGTGTTATCAAGTCCGTGGTGTTTGCATTTGTTGTAACCTGGATCGCCGTATATAAAGGATATGACTGTGTTCCAACGTCAGAAGGAATCAGCCGGGCAACGACCGCGACTGTCGTGCAGTCATCGCTATTGGTACTGGGGCTGGATTTTATCTTAACCGCACTTATGTTTACTAACTAGGCCGCATCACGATTATATCGTCGCATGCCGGTCTGATTTTGAGGAATTGGTGAATTGACATGGTGTCAAAGAAAGTAGAACTTATGGTAGGGGTATTCGTTGCAATTGGTATTGCTGCGATACTAATGTTGGCTCTAAAGGTTGCTGATGCCGGCATCCAGGGTAATGGTCAGGCGTATAATCTGTATGCTAAATTCGATAACATCGGTGGATTGAAGGTGCGTTCGCCGATTAAGGTCGGTGGTGTTATTGTCGGTCGAGTGGAAAAAATCGCCCTCGATCAGGATGATTTTATGCCTGTCGTGACCCTGAGTATTTATTCACAGTATGAAGGCTTCTCCGAATCTTCGTCATTGTCGATACTGACCGCTGGTCTGTTGGGTGAACAATATCTTGGTCTGGAACCTGGTTTTATCGACGAAGACCTGGGCATTGGTATATTACAACCCGGCGATTATATCGAAGATACCAAGTCTGCTTTGGTATTAGAAGAGATGATTGGGCAGTTTTTATTCAGTCAGGGAAGTGACGACTAAGAGGAAATTATGAGAACTATTGTTAAAAAAATTGCATGTTTGTGTTTATTGTTCGTGGGAGTCAACGCTACGGCTGAGGAAGTTGATAACCAAGACCCTTACCGGATGATTCAGCAAGTATCGCAAATTACTTTTGATCGTTTTGCTGTTGAAGAAAAAGCCATTAAAGCTAACCCAAACCTGTTAAAGGATATTGTCCGCGAAGAGTTAATGCCTTACATCTTTTATCAGTATGCGGCGCTTAAGGTTCTTGGTAGTTATCGTAAAGATGCAAGCTCCGACGAATTGAAAGAGTTCGTGGTTGCATTTCGTGAATATTTAATCACTTCTTATGCGCAGGTTTTTACCCTGTATGATAATCAGAAAATTGAGTTTGAGCCGGCACGGGATTTTGATAAAGAAAAAATCGTGATGGTTGGCGTTAATGTCATTGATGATCAACGCCCGCCAATCGATCTCAAGTTCAAAGTCAGAAAAAATACCAAAACCAATGAGTGGCAGGCGTTTGACCTGGTTGCTGAAGGGGTTAGCCTGCTTGATGCCAAGCAGAAAGAGCTACGCAGCATTCTGGCCCAGAATGGGGTTCCAAAAGTCACCGAAATGCTGCGCGAAAAAAGTGAGCGCGACATTGTCTTTAAGAAAAATGGCAGTGAAGAAGCGAAGCAGGAAATAGGAATTGAACAGTAATGACGGCAGCGATGCTCAACATTGAACGCTTAGATGCAGAAAATGTGCAGTTAACGGGCGAGCTGACCAGAAAATCGATTATTGGTAAGCAACAGCGAAACTTTCTGTCAATTCTGGCGTCAAACCGGCAAGGCGTTGATCTTAAAGCCTTAAAGAAGGTTGATACGGCGGGTCTTGGTTGGTTATTGGCGCTGACTGAACTGGCGAGCAAGAAACAAATTGAAATTAGCTATTCCAATCCCCCTGCGGAATTAGTTAAACTCGCCAGACTAAGTCGCGTCGAGCAGCTATTGCCGATCACAGAAAATTAATATTGGAGAAGGACAGTGCAAGCCGCCGATATCGAAAAGATTTTAAATGATGCTCTAAACCTGGATGAATTGCATGTGACGTTTGACGGTTCGCAATGCAGTATTATTGCTGTGGCTGATAGTTTTGCAGACATGAGCCGGGTCAAGAAACAGCAAACCGTCTATGCCCCCCTGACTGAGGCCATTAATCAAGGCCACATTCACGCCGTAAGTATTAAAACTTTTACCAACAGCCAGTGGCAACGGGAAAAGAAATTTATACTGCCTTCATAGTTTAACCGAAAGAAGATTTAACACGTGCAAGCATTTCGAATTCACAGTGGTAACGAATTACATGGGGACGTTACCATTTCAGGGGCGAAAAACGCCGCTTTACCCATCTTATTTGCCACCATTCTGGCCGAATCTCCGCTGCAGGTGAGCAATGTACCTCGCTTAAATGACATCAGCACAACTTTAAAGCTTCTGGCTGAACTGGGGGCGACCGTTGACTGGACGTCAGAAAACACGGTTGCGATCGATGCCAGCGCCATAAATAACTGTCTGGCTCCGTATGAGTTAGTGAAAACCATGCGCGCTTCGATTTTGGTGTTAGGACCCTTGCTGGCTCGCTTTGGTCACGCAGAAGTTTCTTTGCCTGGTGGTTGTGCTATTGGTGCACGCCCGGTTGACCTGCATATTCAGGGCCTGAAAGCGATGGGTGCGGATATTAGCGTTGAAAACGGCTACATCATTGCTCGTAAGGAAGGACGTCTGCAGGGTGCCACTATATTCATGGACGCGGTGAGCGTTACTGGAACCGAGAACCTGATGATGGCAGCGGCGTTAGCCGAAGGAACAACGGTGATTGAAAATGCCGCCCGTGAACCGGAAATTGTCGATCTGGCCAATTTCCTGAATTTGATGGGGGCAAAAGTGTCCGGCGCTGGTAGTGATACTTTAACCATTGAAGGGGTCGAGTCATTGAAAGGTGCTGATTATCCGGTGATGCCGGATCGCATCGAGACTGGTACCTTTTTGGTCGCGGCTGCGGTGACTGGCGGTAAAATCCGCTGTTTAAACACGGACCCAGGCGCCCTGGAGGCGGTGATCGCCAAACTTCAGGAAGCCGGTGCTAATGTTACCTATGGTGGCGACTGGATAGAACTGGAAATGACTCAGCGTCCCAAAGCGGTGAATATCCGTACGGCACCACATCCGGCGTTTCCTACCGATATGCAGGCCCAGTTTGTGACTTTAAATGCCATTGCTGAAGGCACCGCTACGACTACTGAAACGATATTTGAGAACCGCTTTATGCATGTTCCGGAGTTACAGCGCATGGGCGCAGACATGAAATTGGAAGGCAATACGGCGATATCGGTTGGTGTCGATACCTTAACCGGTGCACAGGTAATGGCTACTGATTTAAGAGCCTCTGCCAGTCTGGTTATTGCTGGTTTGGTGGCGCAAGGTGAAACCATAGTTGATCGTATTTACCACATTGATCGTGGCTATCAGCATATCGAAGATAAGCTGCAAAAACTGGGTGCTGACATTACGCGCTTTGATAAGTAAGCAGTCGTTAATGATAAAAAGGCGCATGGTAGCGCCTTTTTTTGTGCCTGTTGATCTAATGATGTAAAACGCTGAGTTGTTATCAGCGTTCCAGCTCAACGATCCTGACCGGTACCTGTATTGCTTTCTTATCACGAATTACAGCAAAGTTAAGGGTTGTACCCGGGCGCGTTTCGGCAACAATATCCAAAGCCTGGTTAATACTGCTGATGCTCTGTTCATTTATTTTATAAACTACATCATCGACTTGTAATCCAGCCAGGTGAGCAGGGCTTCCCGTGGTGATGCCATCGATAACGAAACCTTTAAGCTGATAGTTATAGCGCTGTGAACTGATCCCCAGCCAGCCTCTTACCACCCGGCCATTACTGATTAGCTCCAGCATCACCTTTTTGGCAAGTTTGTAAGGAATGGCGAAAAAGATCCCCTGGATATTCAGTTGCGGATTTAACCGTTTAAACTGTGCCGTGGTAATACCTACCAAATCGCCATTGGAATTGACCAGAGCGCCGCCGGAATTACCATCATTGATTGCTGCATCCATTTGCAAAAACTCTCGATAACTGGTGCTGCTAAGGCCACTCCGACCGGTGGCGGATATGATCCCCTGAGTAATGGTTTGTCCAAGATTTAAAGGGTTGCCGATAGCTAAAACTACATCACCGACAAATGGCGTCAGGTTATCGTCGGTGGGGATGACCGGAAGGTTGTTTGCCTGTACTTTTAATACAGCTAAGTCGGTTAACTCGTCACTGCCGATTACTTCCGCGGTTAACTCGGTTTGGTTTTGCAATACCACCGTAATTAAATCTGCGTTCAGAACAACGTGATAATTGGTGAGAATATAACCGCGGCTATCCATGATGACCCCGGAACCGAGTTTAATCCGCTGTAATGAGCGGCTCCGATACCTAGGGTTTGTTTCAATACTCTCACTATAAATATTTACTACCGCCGGCGCGGCTTTGGCAACGGCACTGGCAAAAGATACAGGTTCCGGTTTTTCATTTACCGGTTTGAAAATATTAAAAGAGGAGGAACTGCCTGAACGAAGATCTGGCACCAGGATCAGCAGAACAACGGCGGCCAGCAATCCATAACTGGTTGCACGCAGAATATATGTAAGTGCAGGTACGATTTTCAAAAGATTTCAGTGAGTTGTTATTGGTATAAACTACAGAGTAGCATTTTAGCCAGACAGTGTCAGTGCTCTGTTAAAAATAGTAAGGCCAGCTAAGTGGTTATACTCAGCCAGCCTTATTGTGGTGTCTGTCGGGGTTAACGAATCATTAGGTATAACTCGGTATTGCCACGAATTACATTTAGGGCAATAACCCCTTTCACTCCTTCCAGTGCACCGCGCAACTGAGCAAGGTTATCAACTTTTTTACGGTTCACGCCAATGATGGTGTCACCTTTTCGCAAGCCAATTGCCTGTGCCCGGGAGTTTGCCTCTAATTCGGTCACTTTAACGCCCTGATTATTGTCGGCACTGCTAAACTGGGCACCTTGTAGCATAGGGTGCAGGTTAGCCGCCGCTATGTTGGCGTCTGAAGCTGGTTTTAGCTTAGCGGTTACGTCTTTTTGGCGACCGTCTCTTAACAGGGTAAGTTCGACTTCCTTTCCGGCGCCGATGGAGCCAATTTTACCGCGCAGTTCGTTAAAGGTTTTCACTTTTTTACCGTTTACCGCGATAATAATATCGCCTGCTTTAATGCCGGCTTCGTCGGCTGCAGAATCGGGCGCCACCTGGCTGATGAAACCGCCCTGGTTGGTATCCAGGTCCATCGCTTTTGCTAATTCGGCATTAATACTGTTTCCGGTTACCCCAAGTACGCCTCGGCGAACTTCACCAAACTCGATGATTTGATTGGTAAGGTTACGCATCATATTGGAAGGGATGGCGAAGCCGATTCCAACATTACCACCGTTTGGTCCGAGAATAGCGGTATTGATGCCGATCAGTTCTCCTTTCAGGTTAACCAGGGCACCGCCTGAATTACCGGAGTTTATGGCCGCATCGGTCTGAATAAAATCTTCGAAATTTTCGATGTTAAGGCCGCTGCGACCAAGGGCTGAAACGATGCCTGAGGTGACGGTTTGTCCGAGACCGAAAGGACTACCGATGGCCACCGCGAAATCTCCAACACGAATGTTATCGGAATCGGCGATTTTAATTTCAGTTAGATCGTCGGCTTTGATTTGCAATAAGGCAATGTCGCTTTCTGCATCGCTGCCAATTTTTTTAGCTTCAAACTGACGACCGTCTTTCAGGTTCACCTGTATTTCATCGGCTTCATCCACCACGTGATTATTGGTGACGATATAACCTTTATCGGCATCGATGATTACCCCGGAGCCGAGCCCGCGAAATGGTCGTTCCTGGGGTTGTTGACCTCGTCGCTGACCAAAGAAAAATTTAAACGCATCGGGGATTTGCTGTTGCACTTCCTGGGTACCGGCGACGGAAATACTGACCACGGCTGGTGTCGTTGTTTCCAGCATGGGTGCCAGGCTCGGCATAGGTTCATCTTCGAAGAATTGTGGTAAGGCGGCGTAACCGCTTGGGGCTGACAATGCCAGGGTGCCGACAATCAGTGCCATTGACGTAATAGAAGAGAGTTTTTTCATAGGTTTAGAGACTCCAAAATTTACTGCAAACTTACAAAAATGCCGTATCAGATGAGAGTGATTCATCCTGCTACTTAGTTATATTTGTGTTAATAAGTAAAACTCAAGGGTAGTGAGTAATATCCAATCAGACTTATGTGGCAATGTTGGCACTGACAGACTGGAACCCCTTGTTCAGATAAAGACTCCGGGCTTGATTTAAAGTTCCAAATCAAGCCGAACCTAAATGTAACGAATTGTTTTTATTTGTCAAACAAGCCACTCGGATCCGCAGAATAATCGCGTGGTGGCTCAGTAAGGTTTTCCGGGTTTTTCTTACGACGTTGCATTTTTGCCATGGCTTGCAGTTGCGCTTCGGTTTCCGCACCAAAAAACGGCATGCCGTTGGTTTCCTGATTGACCTTATTTAGTAACTCAGTACTTTTTTCCATTTGCAGCATGGCGCTATTGCAAGCATCATTCATCTGCGCCAGCAGATCCATCGAACTTTGCAGATGCGCAGCGACATCCTGTTGATAGGTTTTAAATGATGAACGGCTTTCAGCTACTTCTTTTTCAAGGCGCTGATTTTCCTGATTTGCTGTGGACAATAAACGCGTGGCAACGATGCCGATAACTAAACCTGCGACAAAGATACTTAGCGAAATAATGATATCCATATTTTACCCTTATAATAGCGAGAGGTCGTGTGGCAGAACATGATGAAAACAACTATGCCACTTGTTATTGTATTCTTTTATAATAGCCGCAATTGAACTTCAGTACATTAACAATTTGACTTTGCCAGGCTGGTAACACCAGCTTAGAAACTGATTATGCTAAAGCTTACGCCGATACAAAAATACCAACAGGATATACAACGACCTGATTTTGCTCATGATGCAGCCCAGGAAAATGCGATTCGCCACCTGCAACGTCTGTACGATGATTTGATGGTACAGCCGATCGCGGTTCGTGGATTTAAAAAAATCTGGTCCGGTTGGAAAAAGGTCTACCAAAAATCGTCATCAGTCCCGGTCAAAGGTTTGTACTTTTGGGGCGGTGTTGGCCGTGGCAAGACCTACCTGGTGGATACTTTTTACGATTGCCTGCCGTTCGAAAATAAAATGCGGGTGCATTTTCATCGTTTTATGCATCGGGTGCATCAGGAGATGAAAGAGTTATCTGGACAGGCGGATCCATTGAAAATCATTGCCGACAAGTTTGCCTCGCAAACCCGAATCATTTGTTTCGATGAGTTTTTTGTCTCTGACATTACCGATGCGATGATTCTCGGCAGGTTATTCGAATATCTGTTTGCTAACAACGTCACCCTGGTCGCTACATCGAATATCATTCCCGATGAGCTGTACCGCAATGGCTTGCAGCGGGCACGGTTTTTACCGGCAATTGCCTTAATTAACGAGCACACCGAGGTGGTGAATGTCGATAGCGGTGTTGATTACCGGCTGCGAACCCTGCAGCAGGCCAACCTCTACCATTACCCGTTAAACGATAACGCTAAAACCAGCCTGGCGCAGTATTTTCAGCAATTGGCTCCAGAGCCGGGGCAGGTGGGGAAAGTCATTGAGATAAACAATCGGGCGTTAACTACCATTGAAGAAGCAGACGGTGTGGTACATTTTAGTTTTCACGAGTTATGTGAAACGGCGCGGAGCCAGGCCGACTACATGGAACTTTCCCGACTGTATCAAACCGTCATTGTTGCTGACGTGAAAGTGATGGGGCAGGCTAATGATGATGCCGCCCGTCGGTTTATCGCCCTGGTGGATGAATTTTATGAGCGTAAGGTGAAATTGATTATCTCCGCCGAAGCGACAATGGATGAACTATACGGTGAGGGGAGCCTCAATTTTGAATTTAAACGCTGCCTGAGCCGTTTACAAGAAATGCAGTCACTGGATTATCTGGCGGCGGAGCATTTACCGTAGCTTTCGTCATTTCCGAAGCTACAAGCGGCAGGCGACAAGCTGCAGGTTGTTGGTAACTTACCTCTTACAGCCTGTCGCTTACCGCTTAAAGCCGCTTTTTTTCCATTTGTTTGAAATTTATACGTGATCTTTTCGATAAATTTCTCTATAATTCGCGGCTCCCAACGTTACAACGCCTGTTTTCAGGCATCAGACTCGATACTCGAAGGGGTAATAGCGTAGTCTTTATTAACCGGCAGATAATTTCTGCTTTTTAATGTAACTTTTTTAAATATGGGTTTTTTAATGAAAACTTTTGTAGCTAAGCCAGAGAGCGTTCAACGCGAATGGTTTGTAGTGGACGCTGAAGGTAAAACTTTAGGTCGTATCGCTACTGAGATTGCTCGTCGTTTACGTGGTAAGCACAAGCCAGAATATACTCCTCACGCTGACACCGGCGATTACATCGTTGTCGTTAACGCTGAGAAGGTTCATGTAACTGGTAACAAAGCGAAAGGTAAAATTTACTACTCGCACACTGAATTCCCAGGTGGTTTGAAGCAAATTAGCTTTGAAAAGCTAATTGAGAAAGCGCCTGAGCGTGCAATTGAGTTTGCAGTAAAGGGCATGTTACCAAAAGGTCCACTAGGCCGTGACATGTATCGTAAATTAAAAGTGTATGCTGGTCCTGAGCACAAGCATGCGGCACAACAACCTAAAGTTTTGGAGCTTTAAGCAATGGCTGATAATCAATATTACGGTACTGGTCGTCGCAAGAGCTCTACTGCTCGTGTGTTCTTGAAAGCTGGTAACGGTACCATCACTATTAACAAGAAAGACATCTCTGAGTATTTTGGTCGTGAAACGGCTCGTATGGTTGTTCGTCAGCCACTTGAGTTAGTTGACATGATCGAGAAGTTTGACCTGAACATCACTGTTGTTGGTGGTGGTATTTCTGGCCAGGCTGGTGCAATCCGTCACGGTATCACTCGTGCACTGATGCAATTCGACGAAAGTTTGCGTAGTGACCTGCGTAAAGCTGGATTCGTTACTCGTGATGCTCGTAAAGTTGAACGTAAGAAAGTTGGTTTACACAAAGCGCGTAAACGTCCTCAATTCTCAAAACGTTAATTTTACTTATCGATTGGAAAAAAGCCGGCTATGCCGGCTTTTTTTATACATGGATGTATTTATCCTCACGAGCCATGGATGGTGTTAGTGAGGGTTTTTGCACATGGACGTGCTTAGTCGAGATTTAGCCATCCATGATATCTCGACATTCCGTAAATCCCTTTACATTGTCGAGATTTAGCCATCCATGATATCTCGACATTCCGTAAATCCCTTTACATTGTCGAGATATACCTCCCTGATAATCCGACATTCCGTAAATCTTTTTACATTTTTGAGATCTTACCTTCCCGATATCCCGGCATTTCGTGAGCCAAGGTATCTAGCCCTGAAATACCCCGTTTAAAACCTTCGCTTGTGCACATTCGATTAAAACTTATCCGAACGCTTTAACACTCGCTTCCTAATCGATTTTTAATCCCATACTTTTTTTGCGGCTTAGCGGCTGTGCTGATTGTTTTACCTTGTAAAAATAAGGCTATTTCATTATCATAGGCAAAATTTTTTTATCTCTGAATTGATGTTCGCGTTGTTCCTTTTCTCGCCACATTCAGGGAGCAAACTTTTAATATATTGTCTAATTAATAATGGAGAGATGGAATGAGCAATGCGCCCGTGAATAACGGCCGTCGACGCTTTCTGACTGTCGCTACTTCGGTAGTGGGCGGAGCAGGTGTTGTTGGTGCAGCTGTGCCTTTCATTGCTTCCTGGAATCCGAGCGCAAAAGCGAAAGCTGCCGGTGCCCCTGTGGAAGTTAATATCAGTAAAATTGCTACTGGCCAGTTGGTTCGTACAAACTATCGCGGTAAGCCGATTTACATTGTACGTCGTAGCCAGGATGTCATTGATGCGCTAGGTGGTCATGAAGACCAGCTCAATGACCCGCAATCCAATGAAGCGCAGCAACCAGCTTATGCGCAGAACCAATATCGCTCCATTAAACCAGAGTATCTGGTAGCGGAAGGGGTTTGTACTCACCTGGGTTGTGCGCCAACATACCGAAAAGGTGATTTTGCTGAGCAGGTTGAAGGCGTTGATTACGGTTTCTTCTGTCCGTGTCATGGTTCCAAATTTGACATGGCTGGCCGGGTGTTCTCCGGTGTACCGGCACCATTAAACCTAGTGGTTCCTGAACATTCATTCTTAGATGACAACACCTTGATTATCGGTGTTGGTAAGGGAGATGCATAATGTTCGAAAACTTTATGGCTTGGATTGACAAGCGTTTGCCTGTTACTGAAGCGTGGAACAAACACGTTGGTCAGTATCCGGCTCCTAAAAACTTTAACTTCTGGTACTTCTTTGGTTCCTTAGCCATGTTAGTACTGGTTAACCAAATTGTTACTGGTATCTGGTTAACGATGAACTACGAACCTTCCGGTGACGGCGCATTTGCCTCCGTTGAGTACATCATGCGTGATGTTGATTACGGTTGGTTGTTGCGTTACATGCACTCTACCGGTGCTTCTGCGTTCTTTATCGTTGTTTACCTGCATATGTTCCGTGGCCTGATGTATGGTTCTTACCAAAAACCTCGTGAACTGCTATGGATCTTCGGTATGCTGATCTTCTTAGTATTGATGGCTGAAGCGTTCATGGGTTACTTATTACCTTGGGGTAACATGTCGTACTGGGGCGCACAGGTAATTATCTCCCTGTTTGGTGCGATTCCGGTCATCGGTGATGATTTAACCACCTGGATTCGAGGTGACTACGTAATTTCCGGTGCTACCTTGAACCGTTTCTTTGCCCTACACGTTATAGCCCTGCCACTGGTATTAGTTGTGTTGGTATTCCTGCACATTCTTGCTCTGCATGAAGTTGGCTCTAACAATCCGGAAGGTACCGATATTAAGAAGCCGAAAGGCAGTATTCCTGAATCCGAGCAAAGTCCGTTTAAGTATCACGAAAGCTATACCAAGAAGTATGACATCGTCGACGCGGTACCATTCCACCCGTACTACTCTGTAAAAGACATCATGGGTGTGGTTGGCTTCCTGTTACTGTTCTGTTGGGTTATGTTCTTTGCACCGGAAGGTGGCGGGTACTTCCTCGAAGCACCTAACTTTGAACCGGCAAATGCCCTGAAGACGCCTGAGCACATTGTTCCGGTTTGGTACTTTGGTCCTTTCTACACCATCCTGCGTGTAATTCCGGATAAATTACTGGGTATGCTGGGGATGTTCGCCGCTATCGGTATGCTGTTTGCGCTGCCTTGGTTCGATCGTGGCACCGTGCGTTCAATTCGCTACCGTAGTAAGTGGCACTTACTGAACCTGACCCAGTTTGCCATCTGCTTTGTTATCCTGGGTATTTTGGGAACCATGCCTGCTTCGGATCTAGCGAACCTGATTGGTCGTATCGCAACACTGGGATATTTTGGTTTCTTTATTGCGCTTTGGTTCTACTCGAAAAACGAAGATACCAAGCCAGTTCCGGAAAGGATGTCTTAATAATGAAAAAAGTTCTCGTTACCCTGCTTTGTATGTTTCCGGCCCTGGCTATTGCAGCCGGTGCCTCGGCGCCATTAGACAAAGCCAATAATGACCTGACTGATAAAGCCTCGCTGCGCAGTGGCGCTGAGACTTTTATGAATAATTGTTTAGGATGTCACTCTCTCAAGTACCAGCGATACAATCGTATGTTTGCCGACTTAGGTATCGATGAGAAAGAAGGTGTTGCTACCCTGATGTACACCGGTGAGAAGCCTGGTGATCACATCACTAATACCATGCCAGCGGCGGAAGCGGCGGCCTGGTTTGGTGCTGCGCCACCAGACCTGACCCTGGTTGCTCGTGCCCGTAAAGGCGGTGCAGACTGGATATACACCTATCTGCGTGGTTTCTACGTCGATCCGGAGCGTCCGTTCGGCGTTAACAATGTCGTGTTTAAAGACGTTGGTATGCCGCACGTCTTTCAAAACCTGCAGGGTGTACAGGAGTTGACTGATGAAGCGAAAGCGATGCTGCAAAAACCGGCCAAAGAACAACGTGCACTGTCCACCGACGACCTGGTATTAGTTCAGGAAGGCACGATGACTCCGGCAGAGTATGACAAAATGATCCGCGATCTTGCCAACTTCCTCGAGTACACCGGTGAACCTGGTAAGGTTGAGCGTAAGCGCCTGGGTTACTGGGTCATGGGATTCCTGGTGATTCTGTTTATTCTCAGCTACCTGCTGAAGAAAGAATACTGGCGTGACGTTCACTAGATTAAATCGCCCGGACAATAAACGTTTCGGGTAATATTTAGGGGCTATACTAATGGAATATTAGTATTGGCCCCTTTGTCGTATCAGGTCTGTTTTTAACCGATACTATTTAATAAGAATATTTTTTGGAGGATATATGGCTGTAGCCGCAAACAAACGCTCTGTCATGACTTTGTTTTCACATGCCGATGATATGTACAGTCATCAAACTCGTATTGTATTGGCTGAAAAAGGTGTCGGTGTTGATATCCACTTGGTCGATATGGATAACCTGCCGGAAGATTTGATTGATTTAAATCCTTACGGCACGGTGCCAACGCTGATTGATCGCGAGCTTGCGCTTTATGAAGCAAAAATCATTATGGAATACCTGGATGAACGATTCCCACATCCACCATTAATGCCAGTGTATCCGGTATCTCGCGGTCGCAGCCGTCTGATGATGCACCGCATTGAAAGTGACTGGTATTCATTAGCGGATAAAATCATGAAAGGATCTGCTGATGAAGCGGAATCTGCCCGCAATGAGCTGCGTGAAAGCTTGTTGTCTATCGCGCCGATCCTTAATGAAGCGCCGTATTTCATGAGCGAAGAATTCAGCCTGGTTGACTGTTATCTGGCTCCACTGTTGTGGCGTCTACCTGCTTTTGGTATTGAACTTTCGGGGCAGGGCAGTAAAGAGTTGAAATCTTACATGCTACGTCTATTTGATCGCGAATCCTTCCAGGCGTCACTGACCGAAGCGGAACGTGAATTGCGATTTGGTCATCCAGCGTAATATCGTCTGTTATGAATATTGAAATGACATCAAATAAGCCCTATTTGCTCAGGGCTTTTTTTGACTGGATTGTCGATAATCAGCTAACGCCATATATTTCAGTTGATGCCTTGTATCCCGGTGTCAACGTACCGCAGGCCTATGTGACCGACGGGCAAATCGTATTGAACATTGCACCGGTGAGCGTCGGTGGCTTTGCCATGGGCCAGGAACAGATCGAGTTTAACGCCAGGTTTGGCGGGAAGCTTGAACACCTGATTATCCCTAACGAAGCGGTCGCGGCTATTTATGCCCGTGAAAATGGTGTTGGAACCTCGTTTGAGGTCAATTATCCGGAACTTGCCGAGGCTGAGGAGTCAACGACCGAAAGCCAGCAAAAACCGCCGAAAAAAGGCAAACCCAGTTTATCGATTGTGAAATAAAAAAACGGGCGAATGCCCGTTTTTTAATATTTGAAACTAGAAACCAGAGGCGAGAAACGAGAAATGTTTCTTCGATTCTCTTACTGGTATTCAAATGCTCGGTAGACTTTTGCTACGCCCGGTACATTGCGTACGATATCAACGGCAATGGTACTTTCCTGCTGATTCACCAGCCCCATCAAAAATACTTCTGAGTCTTCCGTTACTACTTTGATGGCTGTGGACTTTATACGGTCATCCATCATTAGCTCAGTTTTCACTTTGGTGGTTAACCAGGAGTCCGCCCCTTTGCTTGTCAGTGACAGCATTTTGCCAACACGAATCTGATTATGAAGTTTACGCACCCCAGGAATATCGCTTATCAGGCGAATTACCTGATCTTTAAGCGCTTGCGTCGGTGCCTGACCGACGACTAGCAGATGGCCATTTACGCTGATAAATTTAACATTCGTTGCTTCATCTAATAGCGGCTCACTGCTGACCCGGCCATAGGCTTTTACTTCAATAGCCTGGTCGTCGACCTGGGCACCTAACGTGCGTCGGTCATTGTATGACATCGCGCCACCGGCGGCAGCGCCAACCAACGCGACGGCGCAGCCCTGCAGTGAGCTGGCTATGGCTGTAATCAAAATAAGCTGCTTAAACATAATATTCTTCTTCTTTGACTGTGGCATTTAACGCGGCAGCATTGCCGCGAGATTAATTTTCCGCTTGTGGAAATAACGTCGTATCAATAATTTCGCACAAACAGTGGATGGCAAGCAAGTGAACTTCCTGGATTCTCGCTGTGCGGCTCGAAGGGACGCGTATTTCCACATCATTTTCACCAAGAAGCCCGGCAATTTCACCGCCATCTTTACCGGTTAAAGCAATAATCTTCATATCGCGGGCAACCGCCGCTTCAATGGCTTTAATCACATTTTTCGAGTTTCCAGAGGTGGAGATGGCTAACAAAATGTCGCCAGCATTGCCCAGGGCTCGCACCTGCTTGGAGAATACTTCTTCATAGCTGTAATCATTGGCAATTGAGGTTAGCGTTGAACTGTCGGTGGTTAATGCGATTGCCGGCAGGCTCGGACGTTCGGTTTCATAGCGGTTGAGAAGTTCTGATGAAAAGTGCTGCGCGTCACCCGCTGAGCCGCCATTTCCGCAGGACAGTATTTTTTGTCCTGCTAACAGACACTCAACCATCACCATGCCGGCTTTTTCAATCGCAACCGGCAAGGCTTCACTTGACGCAATCTTAGTTTCGATACTCTCGCGGAAGTTATCTTTGACTCGTTCTAACATATTCAAGCTCCAAAAAAGGCATTTTTCAGCCATGAAATTCTAGGTCTGATGGCTAAGCCGTCAAGGCTTATGACATCGAAACGATACTTGGTATTGTACTCGTTCAGCCCCTGCTTTTGCAGAAAAAATTGGGCGCTGCGAATCATTTTACCTTGTTTGCTAAGTCCAACCTGAGCCGCTGCATCACCATGACTGGCGCGCGACCGGTACTTAACTTCAACGAACACCAGGCAGTCGTTGTCTTTAAAAATTAAGTCTAATTCACCAAAGCGGCAGGCGTAGTTGGCACCGATAAATGTCAGTCCCTGTGCCACTAAATAGCGCCTGGCTCTTAGCTCCATCAAAACCGATAAAGGTTTTGTCGCGATGCTAAGGCATGCTAATCGCCGATACTCGTCGAAATCCATATTTACCCCAGGACAGGGAACGGCTTATGATGCGCTCCGAATCCATTTGCAACGTGCCGGTCTCGCCTGCGTGGTGCATGGCCGGCGTTCGTTGCATTTTTTCAGCCTTGTCAACCAGGTTCATGGTATCTATGCCCATCGCATACAAACGCTGCATACCGCTGGATGTGTTGGGCCATAATTGTCGTGCCTGCTGCCATAGTTCAGCCTGTCGCGCCTGATTGGGAAGCAACCAGGGCATTTCGGTAAAGGTCAGGCCGTTTAAATCGCGGCTGGTATTGTTGTCGCGATTAATATTATGGCTTCTTGAGCTGGCAAATATGGGTATCGCTTTGGCAAACGGGCTGATATTCACATCAACATACGGCTTTAATAAGCGCGCGTCATCGGCACTGGCGAAGATGTATATCATGTCGATATCGCGACGGTTACGGGGCTCCGCCTTAAGGTTCTCATTCATTCGATTGCGCATTAAAAAGATTCGTTCTTTCGACAGGTTAACATCGAGTGCGGTTTTTACTGCCTGTTCCATTTCTTTGCTGGTGTGATAATAGATCACCTGTGGCGTGTTACCACTTTGTTGTCGCCACTGGTGTTCAAATGTATCAGCAAGGCGTTTTCCTAAACTCGAGTCCTGGCTGAGGATCACCGGTTGTTGATAGCCTTGTTGGAATAACGTGAAGGCGGCCTGTTTTGCTTCATCCTCCGGACGCATGGAAAATACAAAGTGTTGACTTCCCGGTTGTTGTTGCTCTGGTAAATTTAACAGCAGGCTGGGCCAGGTATGTGGCATAAGCTGTTGTTCGGTGGCGATGTAAGCGTCGACATTTTGTTTCAATAAGGGACCGACAACGAAATCCGGTGGAGTCATCATCAATTCCTGAACAATATCCGTCATTGGCCGAGCATTGCTGTCGATAAAGGTTAGTGGCCGGCTATCCTGGTTATGCTGGTAAGCCGCGAGCATGCCGTGCTGAATCGCTTCACCTAAACTGGCTTCACGACCGGATAGGGGAATAATTACGGCGATACGTTCAATTGGTCTTTGCTGGGCATCAGTACTCGCTAATTGGGCTATTTTATCTTCCACCAGTGGTTGTGCCATGTGTGCCGGGTATTGGCGTTGCCATGATATCAGAGCTTTTTGATAGCGCCCGTTATCGGAAATATCGGTTTGCAATTCGGCTAGTGCCAACCAGGGGGACAACGCCGGAGCGTGGCTATTTTGCAAATAATTAAGTTGCCAAGGCATCAACTGGCCAATCAGGTTTTCCAGGGCCTGCAACTGCGTTAAGTCGCTGGCAGGGTAGGCATCATACAGGTGTAAATAGGCGCTGATTGCTTCAGGAACCTTACCTTCAGCCAACAATGCATCAGCCTGTAGCCGCAACTGTCGTTTGCCTGGCTGTTCGCTGTCAATTTGAGCTAGCAGGGCCTGGCTTAATTGCGGTTCCTTTAACTGCAACGCCGCTTCTGCCATGTTTAGCCGATTATAGTTAAGTTGTTGCTGGTTGAGTGGCAGGTTTGCCAGTTGTTGCGATAAAAACAAAGATTTTTGCGGTTGTTGCTGGCCCAGAAGTTTTTGTCCGGCCTGCAACAGTAATACGATAGTCTCTTCACTGTTTTCACCACGAGCCTGTTCTAACAGTTCTTCAACACTTGCCGGTTGTAGCTCTTCATCATCGATCGGCTGCTGAGTCACTGGCGTCGCCGGCGCAGGCTTTTTAGTTTCTGGCGTGGCACAACCATATAGAAAAAGTATGACAATGCTAACAGACAGCAGGAATTTCACATTCATAGAATCGGTTTTCGCTTTAGCGTAAGGGGGCTAGGATTATTATTATCATATGCTGTGCTATCAGCAGATCGCAACCAGAGAAAAAAGCTGGAATGGTAAGCTGTAACAAGCAGATAATTATTGTAATTCGCTTTATAATAAACCGCCCGGCCGTAGCAGGGCAACCCAATGATGTTACAAGGTGTAATCAAGCGGGCTAATTATTAATTAGATCAACAGGTAAAGTATGAGTCAGACTATTGTTCAACCGGGCAGTTTATATGTGGTTGCCACTCCTATCGGTAATCTTATGGATATCACCCAGCGTGCTATCGACGTCCTTAAGCAGGTTGATGTGATTGCCTGTGAAGATACCCGCCATACCGGGCGCTTATTACAACATTTTAATATTACCAATCGAACCATATCTGTTCATGACCATAATGAAAGACAGCGTCAGCAACAAATCAGTGAGTGGCTTAATTCCGGGCAATCGGTGGCGTTGGTTAGCGATGCCGGCACGCCGCTTATCTCTGATCCTGGGTTCCATCTGGTGCGTCATTGTCGTATTGAAAACCTTAATGTTATTCCTGTACCCGGAGCCTGTGCCGCAATTGCGGCGCTGAGTGTCGCCGGACTGGCTACTGACAGGTTTACCTTTGAAGGGTTTTTACCGTCGAAACAAGGGGCGCGAGTCAATACCTTAACCTCGCTGCAGGATGAAACCCGAACCATGGTGTTTTATGATGCTCCCCGTCGCATTATTGATACGGTTCAGGACATCATTACCTGTCTCGGTGCTGAGCGCTACGTTGTGATAGCCCGCGAAGTGACTAAAACATTCGAAACGATTCACGGTGATAGCGCCAAAAATTTGTTGCTCTGGTTGCAACAGGATCCTAACCAGGAAAAAGGTGAGCTGGTGCTGATGATCGAAGGGAAAAAGGCCCTGAGTGAGGAAATCCCGCCACTGGCTCGTAAAACACTGGCGTTATTGTTAAAAGAAATGAAACCAAAAAAAGCCTGTGCTGTGACCGCCGAAATCTTTGATTTGAAAAAGAATGACCTCTACGCGTTAACGTTGGCGGAAAAGGGGCAATAGTTCACTTAGACTGTTAAATTGCTTAATTAATGCGTGGCGCAGGTATAAAGATTGCCTTGCCCTGAGGCAATCGGTACAATGCCGGTCGAGTTGACCAGACAATCGCTGCTGCTTAGCCTAGGTTAAGCAGGGGAGGAAAGTCCGGGCTCCACAGAGCAGGGTGCCAGATAACGTCTGGGGGGCGCAAGCCTACGACAAGTGCAGCAGAGAGAAGACCGCCTAAGCACCGATTAGGTGCCGGTAAGGGTGAAAGGGTGCGGTAAGAGCGCACCGGGCCGCTGGTAACAGTTGGCAGCAGGGTAAACTCCACCCGGAGCAAGACCAAATAGGGTTCCTTATGGCGTGGCTCGCGTTGGAACCGGGTAGGTTGCTTGAGCCCTGGAGCGATCCAGGGCCTAGACGAATGATTGTCGCTCTTTTTAAGAGAACAGAACCCGGCTTATCGGTCAACTCAACTCATTATCCAAACCCGGTGTGTTCAGGCACACCGGGTTTTCTTTTGTGGTCATGAATAAACGCCGAAATGTTTTTTCTATTCAGTGGGAGCGCGGTTTTCGAGTTCTTGCAGCGCTGATTCATAATCATATCGCTCGACCGCTCGCAGCAAGCGCGTGTAAACATTGGCGCCCAGCTCTGCATGTAATTTGGCCTTATGTTTTTCAATATAGTCGGCTGTCGCCGTATCATAGGCTGTCAACATCGTCTGCAATTCAATAATACATTGTGCCAACGGTGTTGATTGCTCGGTCAAGTCGCTAGTGTCGGGCTCAGTTTCTGGCAAGGCTGGTACCTTCACATTTATTTCGTGAATCGCCATCTCTAAAGGCCGGGAAACCGCCTGTAATGAGTTTAACGATAGCTCACCGGCATGAGCTTGCTGTTCCAGTTGCTGAGCCTTGTCCTGAACTTCTTCGGCACCAATGTTACCGGCAAGCCCTTTCAATGTGTGCGCCAGATAAACAGCCTTGTCAATATCGTTTTGCTCGATGGCGGCGCGGAATTTATCTTTAAAATCCTGCTGACTCTTGCTGAAATTCAAAAGCAATTTTTGATACAAAGGGCGGTTGTGCATTGCCCTGCGTAGTCCATCACTGATATTGATGGTAATCATTTTATCCGGCAGTGACGATTGGCGATGTTCGTACTGTGCAATCGATGACGGGGCTTTGGACTGGCCCTGTGCTGGTTTGTTGATCCAGTTCGCCATGATTTGAAACATGGTCTCGACATTGATTGGTTTGGCGATATGATCATTCATCCCTGCCTGCAGTGCTTTTTCTTTGTCGCCGGCCATGGCATTTGCCGTCATCGCTAAAATCGGCAGGTCCGCAAACTGCTCTTGTTCGCGGATTTTCTTACTTGCGGTGTAGCCATCCATTACTGGCATCTGGCAATCCATTAACACCCCGTCATACGCTTGTTTTTTTAACATATCCAGGGCAATCAGACCATTTTCGGCAATGTCACACTCAATACCGTTTTTGCTAAGCAGGGCACTGATTAACTGCTGGTTTACCTCGTTATCCTCCACCGCCAGAATATGTGCACCCTGCAATTGTTCAATGGCGGCCTGCATTTTTAATTTTGGTGAGCTAATGGCTCTGGTTGAAATACCCTGATCGCTGCCAACCTGCAGGATGGCTTGCTGAAGTTTACCGCGAGTGACGGGTTTAGTGAGAATATCATCAACCTCCAGGTCATCAAGCTGCAATGTTAATTCTTCACGGCCAAAAGCGGTAACCATAAACACCAGCGGAGGGTTTTGTAACTTCAGTTCGGTGATGACAATTCTGGCCATGGCAACACCGTCGAGAACCGGCATTTGCCAGTCTATCAGCAGTAACTGAAATGGATCTTCTTTATCATGTCGGTTAAGCAATGCCAGCGCATCTTTAGCGTTGGCCGCTACTTTGTATCGATACCCCATGGAGTCGAGTATCCGGGCAAAAATATCGCGCGCGTGGGCGTTATCGTCAACCACCAGAATATTATCAATCTTTTCAACTTTAGGTGCCGTTTTGCGGCTAACGTTTAATTGCCGTTTGAATTTGATCGTGAATGAAAACGTACTTCCTTTGCCTAACTTACTCTGTACATTGATTTGTCCGCCCATCAGGTCAATCAGTTTTTTAGTGATCGCCAGCCCTAAACCGGTACCGCCATGAACCCGGGTGGTCGATGCATCGGCCTGGGTAAAAGGCTGGAATAGTTCCCGTTGCTGCTCTTCACTCATGCCGATACCGGTATCCTTTACGGCAAAGTTGATTTCCACTTCATTAGTGGTCGTACGCAATGATGAGACCTGCAATAGTACTTCACCTTCCTGAGTAAACTTAACCGCATTGTTGGTCAGGTTGATTAACACCTGAGTTAATCGCAGCGAATCACCAACTAATTGCATCGGCAAATCATTCTGAATATCAAACAACAATTCCAGATGCTTTTCTTCCGCTTTTATGCCAATAAAGTTAATCAGGTCTTCAAGCACTTCACCAAGGTCAAAGTTACTGTATTCTACGTCCAGTTTACCGGCTTCAATTTTTGAAAAATCGAGGATGTCATTAATGATGCCGAGCAGGGATTCAGCCGACCTGTGCACCTTATCGATATATCCCCGCTGCTGCGGAGTAAGTTCCGTATTCAGCGCCAGGTGAGACATACCGATGATGGCGTTCATTGGCGTGCGGATCTCATGGGACATATTGGCAAGGAAGTCGGATTTGGCCCGGTTGGCATTTTCGGCCACTTCTTTCGCTGACTCGTAATCCAGTTCCAGTTTTTTACGCTCGTCGATGTCGATGTGTACGCCGGATATCCGGGTCGGAACATTTTGATTGTCGGTTTCAATCACCCGCCCCATAGACAGTACCCACTTATAACTGCCGTCTTTGCACCTAAGGCGGATTTCGCGGCTGTGTTCAATGACCTTTTGAGTCAGGTAGTCGCGCACCAGTTGCTTTATCACGGCCTGGTCTTCGGGGATGAATAACTCCATCCAGGTATCATAGCCACCTTTTAGCTTTGACCATTTACTGTCAGTTTCGAGAATATCAAGCGGTTCATAGCCGAGCATGGTCGCCCAGACGGAATTGATTAATGCGTGTCCTTTTTGCGGATACAATTCCCACAGGCCAATTTTGGCCCCATAGGTTGCACTGTCGAGGCGTTCTTCACTTTCAATCAAGCGTTGTTGCTGGCGGTTGCGCTCAGTGATATCCCGTAAAATACCAATAAAGACTTTCTGATGATCCAGAACCGCTTCCCTGACCGCGATTTCCATCGGAAATAATTCTTTGTTTTTGCGCTGGGCGGTCAGTTGCCGGACATGATTGACCACATCGGATTCTTTACGGCTTTGATAGTGAGCGAGGAAAATATTATGGGTATCTCCCATGGCATCCGGTTGTAATATTGATACCTGCTTACCTACCACTTCATTACGGTCATAACCAAAGATAGCCTCTGCCGAACGACTAAAGTTTTGAATGGTCCCCTTGCGATCGATGACAACTACGCCATCGGCAACGCTATCGAGAATGGTGGCAAAGCGGTTTTCACTTTCTTTTAATTCTTCTTTCAGACTCTCTTGCTGACTGATATCGATCAACGTGCCATCTAAGTAGGTTTTTTGATTATATTCGTCCTTGACGCCGCTAACTCGCAACTGCACAGTCTTAATCATTCCTGACTTGTCGTGCATATGGTAGGTGGTCATCACTGTCGAAAAGTTGGTTGCCGCGCTTTTCAGTTTGTTTTTAATCGCTTGTCGCTCTTTTTCAATAATCAGGTCGGTTAGCCTCAGGGGGTTAGGACCATTTAAAAACTCTTCTTTCGGATAACCGGTTAAGTCTTTTATTTTGTCACTGAGAAAATTTAAGTGTCTGTCTTCGTGCCAGTCACCATCATTAACAAAGCGAAATACCGCTCCGGGCAAGTTACCGACAATTGAGCGAATTTGTTGTTCATTCGCCGCTACTTTACGCAGGGCTTCGATACGACCGCTAATGTCCAGTAACGACAGGCGAATCTCATGATTTTCTTTAGTAAAGGTTGCCGAGGCCGATACCTGCTTTTCTTTACCGTGGTAATCGATGATGGTTAAATTGACGTCTTTTTGTGGATTTTTCTGAGCATTGATTAGTAGGTCTTTGCCCTCCTGATTATCTTTTCCTCCTGGCAGTAACTCCCATAATGTCAGGGAATCAAAAGCGCGCCTGGAGTAGCCGGTTAATTCGGCAAAAACCTGGTTATGTTTATCAAAGTGGCCACTGGGGTCAATGGTGGCGTAAGCGACGGGTGAGTGTTCATAGATATCAAACAAGCGTCGCTCGCGATCGGTGAGATCCCGGGTCCGTTCTTCTACCCTCTGTTCGAGGCGCATATTGGCTTCATTGAGGCGAACATTCATGGTGCGCACGATTCGCACTGAAAAGTTTGCCAGCAGGGCAAACAACACCAGAATACTGATAAATACTGCACTGACGGTATTGCGCAGGGCGACATGACCGGCCTGTATTTCCGCATAGTCTATCTCAGAAATGATCCCAAGATTTAATTCTTCATTCCAGTCCCAGGCGCCAATTACCTGCTGGCCGCGGTAATCCCGGTAACCCTGAATGGAATAGCCCTGTTGTTTTTGTAATGCCTGTTGCGCACTGTAAGTAGGCAGCAGATCATCGTTGAGCATATCAAAGGGCTGGCTCTTGCTGAGCTCGCGCCCAGGATCGAGCACTTTTAAATTAAGGATACTTGCCTGGCCCTGTTGAATGACATTTAAATCTGCCAGTTGCTTTTCAAAACGTGAGTTGGAAACTAACGTAGCTCGACTATCGATCAGGTAGGTTTCACCGGTGGATCCCAGGTAACCTATCTGGGTAATGGATAATAATTCTTTAAAGGGATCAAGACGCAGTGCCAGGGCGGCAATGATATCCCCCTCACTGTTAAAAATCGGTGCGGCGACAAACATGGTGGTGTTATGGGATCCGGCACCGCGCTGCTCTTTGTGTAGCGGTACATCCGATAGCATCGGCGGGATCAGCACGGTCTGCCCCTGGAATACCCGGTTCAGGTATTCTGGCCGCTGTTTGTAGATTATATTTTCCTGGCCAAGATTTTCATTGCGCAGTGTCGCATAATTGATGTAGTCCTTGGAAATGACAAAAAAACCAAGCGAACCGTAATAGTCATTGGGGAGGTTACGATAGAACTCGCGAATGGTTTTTAGTGGCGCACTTCCTTGCAGGTAATTAACTTCAAGATTTAATAACCGCTCAGTCTGGCGCACCATTTCCGGATTATCCGCCATGTAACGCAATAAGGTTTTACGGCCATCGTACCAGTTTTCCAGCGCCGTTTCGGTAGTCTCAACCATGGCCTGCAGGGCTTTACCCACCTGCTCATTGGTCTGCATCCGGATTCGCTGCAGGCCAAACACAATTATGACAATAATGATGACGGCGAAAATAGTCAGGGCACCGAGTACCAGTCGACGTGAATGGCTATCTTCCCAAATTGGCTTGTTTTGTCGTTTTACCTGGTTACGAAGGCTATTAATCACCAGCGCTAATATGGCAATCAAGAGAACGATGAGGGCGATAAGTGATTCGGTCAACATGGGTAGCCAGAAGGTTGATAACTGCTATTAATAATAGCAGTTTGACATACAGATGATGCTTCTGGCCAGAATTACATGGTGTTGAATTAAAATGAAAAGCCCGGAATTACCGGGCTTTTTTGCCGTGCTGTAATGCGGATAGTTAACCGTTTTTGTTACGGTTGTAGTAGCGAATCAACGAGGCCGTTGAACAGTCATGATGGTCACTGACCTGATTGGCGCTAAACTCACTGTGGATTTGATTCGCCAGTCCCTTGCCGAGCTCTACACCCCATTGGTCGAAGGAGCAGATGTCAAGCAGAATGCCCTGGGTAAAGATCTTGTGTTCATACAAGGCAAT
>NZ_SWDB01000002.1 GCF_005116735.1 Thalassotalea mangrovi
CAACATCCCCATCGTTTTAGGGGCAAGTTTGTCCATCAATAGGGTATTGGTTGGCCGGTTACCCTCGTGCACCTTATGCGGCGCCACTTTATCAATGTAATTCTGATTATGGCCCTTAGCGGCCAGTTCAGCGCGAATTTCCTCTTCGTTAACACCGGTCATCATCGCCTCTGACTGGGCGAAGAAGTTCGCCATCAGGATATCGTGATGGCCTTCGACATTGGCGACACTTTCCACGGAACCGATAAAATCCGCTGGAACGATATTATTGCTCTGGTGTAAATACTGATAAAACGCATGTTGACCATTGATACCGATTTCGCCCCAGATAGTGGGTACGGTTGGGTAGGGAACCACTTCACCTGACATATTGACATGCTTACCATTACTTTCCATTTCCGCTTGCTGTAAATAAGCGGTTAAACGATGTAACGGCTGGTCATAAGGCAGGATAGCCTGAGACTGCGCCCCTAAAAATGTACAGTTCCAAAGACTTAATAATGCCATGATAACCGGCACATTCTGTTCCAGTGGAGCCTGTTGAAAATGTTCATCGACCAGATGTGCGCCGTCGAGCAATTCAACAAATGCGTCAAAACCTAGATAAAGTGCAATGGGTAAACCGATAGCGGACCATAGTGAGAAACGCCCACCGACCCAGTCCCACATATCGAATATATTGTCCTGGCTAATGCCAAATGCCGTGACTTTTTCGGTATTGGTCGATACGGCAACAAAGTGTTTGGCGATCGCTGCGCGATCGGCGGCGCTCGCCATTAACCAGTTGACCGCGGTGTTGGCATTGGTCATGGTTTCCGAGGTGGTAAAGGTTTTGCTCGATACTACAAATAACACGGTTTCTGGGTCGATATTGCTAAGCACATCGGCAATCTGGTTGCCGTCAACATTCGACACGTAATGAACATTCAGCGTGCCATCGCCATAGTGTTTCAAGGCTTCGGTGGTCATTTGCGGGCCAAGGTTTGAGCCGCCAACTCCGATACTGACCACGTCGGTAATGGTTTTACCGGTGTAACCTAACCAGGCGCCACTGTGCACTTTTTCACAGAAGGCGCGCATTTTTTCCAATTCTGCCCGGACCTGAGCACGAACGTCGACGCCATCAACAACTAAAGGCTGGTCACTGCGATTACGCAACGCGACGTGCAGGACTGAACGATCTTCCGTGATATTGATGCGTTCACCACGGAACATTTTTTCACGCCAGTTTTCCAGGTCGCACTCGCGCGCCAGGTTAAATAATGCCGTCATCGTCGCATCGTCAATCAGGTTCTTTGAATAATCAAAAAGCAGTGATGGTAATGACAGGGAGAATCGCTCAAAGCGGTTCTGATCGGCGGCAAACATATCTCTCATATGCACAGATTTCATTTTCTCTGCCTGTACCTGAAGCGCCTGCCAGCCAGGAAGTTGGGTTCTTAATGCCATAGAATTTATTCCTTGTTCCTTTATTGGTTGTTGGCGATCAGTTGCTTAGCTTTTGCGGTAACATTGTCCAGATTAAAACCAAAGTGATCCATTAATACCCCGCCAGGAGCAGACTCTCCGAAGGTGGTCATGCCAACCACATCACCCTGTTTGCCGACATATTTGTGCCAGAAATCCACATGCGCGGCTTCAACGGCCAGGACATTGATAACCTGGTCAGGTAAAACCTGCTGTTGGTACGCTTTGTCCTGCTGGTCGAATACGGTCGTGCTCGGCATTGAAACCAGTCGGGCATTGATGCCTTGTTGTTGCAGAGCCTTAACAGCCTGGGCGGCAAGTTCAACTTCCGAGCCAGTGGCAATGATAATAATATCCGGTGTGCCTTCGCTGTCGATCAGGATATAGCCACCTTTGCTGACGTTCGCTAGTTGCTCATCTGAACGTGCCTGGTGGGTTAAGCCCTGGCGGGAAAATACCAGCGCGGTTGGCGCTTGCTGATTTTCGATGGCTGCTTTCCAGGCGACAGCAGATTCTGCTGCATCACATGGGCGCCATGTGGTCAGGTTCGGCGTCATTCGTAAGTTTGCCAGTTGCTCAACTGGTTGGTGGGTCGGACCGTCTTCACCCTGGCCAATGGAGTCATGGGTATAGACGAATATGTTTTGAATGCCCATCAGCGCTGACATGCGTACCGCATTACGTGCGTATTCCATAAACATCAGGAATGTAGCCCCGTAATTAATGAAGCCATCATGTAATGAGATACCATTCATGATCGCACTCATGCCAAATTCACGCACCCCGTAAAACAGGTAATTACCACTGGCATCATCGGCTTTGATGGCTTTAGAGCCCGACCATAAGGTCAGGTTGGAACCGGCAAGGTCGGCGCTGCCGCCTAACAATTCGGGTAACAGTGGTGCGAACGCTTCGATGCTGTTTTGCGACGCTTTACGGCTGGCGATATTCGCCATCTGCTGCTGACATTGGGCAATAAAGGCATCTGCTTTAGCGCTGAAGTCTTTCGGTAATGCTTTGTCGATAACACGCCGGGTAAATTCCTGGGCAAGTTCGGGGTGTGCTTGTCGATAAGCGTCAAAACGCTGCTGCCAGTCTTGTTCTGCCTGAGCACCGGCATCTTTATGATCCCAGCCTTGATAGACGTCATCTGGAATGACGAACTCTGGCTCATGCCAGTTAAGGAAATCCCGGGCAGCGGCAATTTCTTCTTCACCTAATGGTGCGCCGTGACAGTCGTGAGAACCGGACTTGTTCGGTGCGCCAAAGCCGATAATGGTTTTCGCACAGATTAAGGTTGGTTTATCGGTTACCGATTGTGCTTGCTTAATTGCCGCGCTGATTTTTTCAGGATCGTGACCATCAACATCAGCGATAACATGCCAACCGTATGCCTTAAAGCGTTCCGGGGTATTGTCGGTAAACCAGCCTTCAACATGCCCGTCGATAGAAATGCCATTATCATCCCAAAACGCAATCAGTTTGCCCAGGCCAAGGGTGCCGGCTAATGAACAGGCTTCATGAGAAATGCCTTCCATCAGGCAGCCATCGCCAAGGAAGCAGTAGGTGAAGTGATCAACAATATCGTGACCTTCTTGGTTAAATTGCGCCGCCAGGGTTTTTTCTGCAATCGCCATACCTACAGCATTAGCAATTCCCGCGCCCAAAGGACCTGTAGTGGTTTCAACGCCTGGAGTGTAACCATATTCAGGATGGCCCGGGGTTTTTGAATGTAACTGACGGAAATTTTTCAGCTCTTCCATCGGTAAATCGTAACCACTCAAGTGTAACAGCGAATAAATTAGCATTGAGCCATGGCCATTGGAGAGGATAAACCGGTCGCGGTCCGGAAAGTTCGGATTCTGTGGATTGTGCTTTAAAAAGTCATTCCATAGTACTTCAGCGATATCCGCCATTCCCATTGGGGCCCCCGGGTGACCCGAGTTGGCTTGTTGTACAGCATCCATGCTCAAAGCGCGGATGGCATTGGCTAATTGTTTGCGCGAGGTCATCTGTTACTTACCTTAGTTTACGTATTGAATTGAATGTATGGATAAAAGTTATCGGATATTGAACCGAACAATGATTGCATGCTAAGCCGGCATATTAGCACGTTAACCGCTGAAGTCACTATCACCGCAGTTATAATCAAGCACTTAAGGTTATGGCCAGCCTGGCATACAAGGTTTTTCGAGTATTTGCTCCAGCTTAACCTGAACTAAGGTGTGATTGCCAATAACGGGTGATAATTTATTGAACATTAGACCAGCTAATGTCATTGCAGTAATGTGGCTTGATATTTAATTATTTAAAAGTCACGAGTTGCCGAGCTTACCTGTTAATTCTTAATGCCAGATACAGGCGGCGGAGGGTGAGGGATGAATTTGACGGATGATGACAGGATCGCACTTGGTTTAATCATATGAACAGGTTATTGTTGTGCAATCGCGGTGTAATCGGTGAATGGGTAAGCATAATCCAGTAACCTGGTGTTAATGCTTAGCCAATGATTAACTTGGCCGCCTGTTTGTGGTTAAATATTCCACGGCTACATAAAAATTTATATGCGCATTGACATGCCCGGGTGCAACTGAGTGATGAGCGCGTTAACGAGACAACAATAAGAATATAACCATGACCAAAGCATTACCCTCCAGTTTTACCATTGCTCTGATTGTCTCCCTCGGTGGCTTTGTCTTCGGCTTTGACGCGTCAGTCATATCCGGGGTAAATAGTTATGTATCCCTTGAATTTGATATTAACGAATGGCAATTGGGATTCCTGGTTGGCGTACCCACTTTGGGCGCGGCCATTGCGTCTTTGGTGGCGGGGACAGTAAGTGATCGTATTGGTCGGCGAAAAGTCCTGCTTAGTATTGCCGGTTTGTATGTGGTTTCAGCATTGCTTTCAGCGTTAGCATCCAGCTACTGGGTTTTGGTTGCGGCGCGCACGCTCGGTGGTTTCGCCTTTGCCTCACTGGTACTGGCACCGGTCTATATAGCCGAGATTTCCACAGCCAGTCACCGCGGGAAAATGATCTCGATAAATCAATTTAACATCGTCATAGGGATTTCTGCAGCTTACTTTGCCAATTACTATCTGTTGAATCTTGCTCAGCAAGGAGGCGAATGGGCCACTGCACTGGGTATCACAGATAACGTCTGGCGTTGGATGCTGGGCATCGAAGTCATTCCTGCGGCACTGTTTCTGCTACTGTTAACACGGATCCCGGAAAGCCCGAGATTTCTGGCGTTGAATAATCAGAAGGAGCAGGCCCGGCAGGTCTTAATTCAGTTACATGGTGAGCGCGCCATGCTCCATGAGATGGCTGAAATCGAGGAAAAGTCACACCACAAAAAGGCCCGGCTGCTAGATAGCTTCAAGGAGCTGTTTTCTTCTAAAATGCGCAAGGTACTAAGTATCGGCATCATCATTGCTGTGGTACAGCAAATTACCGGCGTTAATGCGATCTATTTCTATGCTCCCACCATTTTTGAACAAAGTGGTGTGGGCACCAATGCCGCTTTTGCACAGGCGATTTGGGTCGGTATTATCAACGTTTTGTTTACCGTTGTGGCGATGCTGCTCATTGATAAAGTAGGCCGTAAGCCTTTGTTGATTGTCGGCTTGACCGGCATCTTTATCAGTATGAGCCTTGTTTCCTATGGATTTAAAAATGCAACCTATCAATTAACCGCAGAGCAGGTCACGCAGTTGCCCATCGAGGCGAGCAAGTTGGATCATGTCGTTGGCGTTAACTATGCAGATGACCTTGCCTTTAAGGATGCGATAAAAGAATCTTTGTCGCCGCGAGAATTTAAAGTTAATGAAGCGAAGTTAATTCAGTCAGCGATTAATATTCAGCCCGAGCTGGTACTGTTTGGTATCCTCGGATTTGTTGCGTCATTTGCGGTTAGTTTAGGGCCGGTGATGTGGGTGTTGCTGGCGGAAATATTCCCCAATCATATGCGAGGCATTGCCATTGCCGTCACTGGCTTGATCAATTCTGCCGTAAGTTTTACCGTGCAGTTAATGTTTCCCTGGGAAATTAACTATTTAGGTACAGCAATGACCTTTTTGCTTTGTGGTATATTCGCTGTCATTGGGTTGTTCCTGGTAATGTATTTACTTCCTGAAACCAAAAGTAAATCCCTGGAACAGATAGAACTGGAATTGATACCAGGTCGAGTGGCTTAACAAGAGTCGCTGCGGTGTCAGGCGGTTTCGTTACAACATAACGAGCGTTTGAACGCTATGAAAACAGATGCTTATTTTTCAGGCTCGAAACTGTCAACTACAATAAATCGTAGCCGTTGAGTATGTAGTCGCTCGGCACCGTCAATCCAAGAGGAAGTCAATGTGAACCAACAAGCCATCGCTGAACCGGAAGAAAATATTGGCTTTATCATACTGATCAGTTGCGTTGCCACCATTGGCGGTTTTTTATTTGGTTTCGATTCCGGGGTTATCAATGGCACGGTAGACGGGCTGCAAAAGGCGTTTAACTCCGATAGTGTTGGTACTGGCTTTAATGTCGCCAGTATGTTGCTTGGTTGTGCGGTCGGCGCGTTTTTTGCCGCCAGGCTGGCGGATATTTTCGGTCGTAAAACCCTGTTAGTTGTTGCCGCAATCTGTTTTATCGTTAGTGCGTTCGGCTCCGGGATGTCAGCGAGCAGTGGCGAATTCATTTTTTATCGCATTATCGGCGGCCTGGCAGTGGGGGCAGCGAGTGTCCTGGCGCCTGCTTATATTGCCGAAGTGGCACCGGCCAGAATGCGTGGTGCACTGGCGACGATTCAGCAGATTGCCATTATCAGTGGTTTGTTTCTGGCATTCGTCAGCAATTACGTCCTGGCTAAAACGGCTGGTCAGTCTACGGCCGAGTTCTGGTTGGGTTTTCAGGCGTGGCGCTGGATGTTCTGGATGGAGTTAATTCCCGCCTCGTTATTTTTTATCCTGTTGATGTTGATACCAGAGAGTCCCCGTTACCTGATTATCAAACAGCGCTTTGCCCAGGCGGAGCAGGTACTGGTGAAACTCTACGGCGAGGTAGAAGGCAAGAGTCACCTTAATACCATTCGTGAATCGCTGGCAAGGTTTGATCACCGTCCCAGTCTTGCCGATTTACTCGATAAAGCTACCGGCAAAGTTCGCCCACTGGTCTGGATAGGTATTGGCCTGGCTGTATTCCAGCAATTTGTTGGCATTAACGTGGTGTTTTATTATGGCGCGGTGCTGTGGCAGGCCGTTGGTTTTACCGAGTCTGATGCGTTGCAGATTAATGTGATCTCAGGGGCGGTCAGTATAGCTGCCTGTATTGTCACCGTATTGCTTATTGATCGTATCGGCCGCAAGCCGATTTTGCTGATTGGTTCGACAGGCATGGCGGTGTCGCTGGCGTTAATGGTGTTTGCTTTTGCCAATGCTACCGTTGGCCAGGGGGGTAAGCTGGCATTAGGCGACTATGGCACCCTGGCATTGGTCAGCGCCAATCTCTATGTTATTTTCTTTAACTTCTCCTGGGGTCCGGTAATGTGGGTAATGCTCGGCGAGATGTTTCCCAATCAGCTGCGTGGCTCGGCGCTGGCGATTGCCGGTCTGGCGCAATGGCTGGCTAATTTTGCCATTACCATATCGTTCCCGGTGATGTTAACCGGTATCGGATTGGCGGGGGCATACGGTTTCTACACCTTAGGGGCAATCCTTTCCGCTTTCTTTGTATTCAGGTATGTGCATGAAACTAAAGGTAAAGAGCTGGAAGACATGAAGGCCTGAACACCTTGCTCATTCCGACAAGCTTGTGCTGAATTGCAGTTGTGCACGCCTGTCGCCTTATTACATCGCTGTTAAGTTGTAATTTAACGTAATCTTCAATGACTCTACGACGGCTTTTCTGATAAAATCGCTAAGGTTTTTACGCACAAGATCCTGATTTAACCTTAGTGATCTGACAAAACTCCATAATTTCAAAAACTTCTCGAAACCGCCCATTTTTACGGCATTTTTACACGGGTTTTTAATTGCCTATCAAGCTTGACAGTCCTTTACCCTTATCACTAAACTGTGCAAATGTGGGAAAAAGTGGAAAAAAGTGGATCTTTGTGTGATCTTTACTATAGTGAAATTGAATTAGCCCATATTAACGAATAAAAAAAGGCTTATGTTTAGAGGCGCAAACAAGGTTACCCTGGACAGCAAATCCCGACTCACAATACCTACCCGGTATCGTGAGGTTTTGTGTGGGGATTTTTCAGGAAAACTGGTTTGCACCGTAGACATCCAGAACCCGTGTTTACTTCTTTACCCATTAGCCGAATGGGAAGAGATCGAATTAAAGCTGTCCCGATTATCGAGCATGATCCCGCAAGAGCGTATGTTTCAACAGGTGTTACTGGGCAATGCAACCGAATGTGATATGGACAAAAATGGTCGTTTGCTGATCAGTCCGGTATTGCGCGAACACGCAAATCTTAACAAAGCCTGCATGCTGGTCGGTCAGTTCAATAAATTTGAAATCTGGGATGAGCAGCGCTGGCAGCAGCAGATGCAACAAGGGATCGCCAGCATTCAGTCGGGCGATTTTGAATTAACAGAACGGTTAGAGGATTTTTCACTGTAATATGGCTCAAGAATTTACACATATTTCGGTCCTGTTGCAGGAAGCCATTGATGGTTTGGCAATCAAACCAGACGGTACCTATATCGATTGTACGTTTGGTCGTGGCGGCCATTCTGGTCTGATTCTCAATCACCTTGGCGACAATGGACGCTTAGTGGCAATCGATCGCGATTTAACGGCGATCGAAGCGGCGCAAAAATATGCCGATGATAAACGCTTTCAGATTGTCCACAACGGCTTTGCTGAACTGGCAAGTATTGCCAATGATTTAGATCTAGTTAACCAGGTTGATGGCATCCTCCTCGACCTTGGTGTTTCCTCGCCACAACTTGATGATGCCAGCCGTGGTTTCAGCTTTATGAAAGACGGCCCATTGGATATGCGTATGGATACCAGCAAAGGTCAGACGGCTGCCGAATGGCTTGCGCATGCGGACGTCGAAGATATTACCTGGGTATTGCGTACCTTTGGCGAGGAAAAGCATGCCTGGCGTATTGCTAACGCTATTGTTGATGCCCGCGCTGAGCAGGAAATTACAACGACGTCACAACTGGCGAAAATTATTGCCACCGCAGCGCCCCAGCGCGAGATTAAGAAACATCCGGCAACCCGCAGTTTTCAGGCCATTCGCATATACATTAATAGCGAGCTTGAGCAAATTGAAACCGCCTTAGCGGCTGCACTGGATGTACTCAAAAGTGGTGGTCGGTTAGTGGTTATCAGTTTCCATTCCCTGGAAGACAGACTGGTGAAACAGTTTATGAAGAAGCATAGCCAGGGCAAGCAGGTACCACGAGGCCTGCCGATCGCAGAACAGGAACTGCAAAAAGGTAAAAAACTGAGCCTGGTTGGCCGTAAGCAGAAACCGGGCAAGAGTGAAGTAGAGGAAAATGTTCGCTCAAGAAGTTCGGTACTGCGAGTCGCGGAACGACTAGAAAAATAATCAACGGAGTTGGCATGGCAGAGCGAAAGCCAGGGCTTGGCAGACAGATATGGGAAGACATCTATGAGCACAAGTTCACCTATGGATTGATGTTTGCTTTGTTACTGTCGGCGTTTGCGGTGATTTATTTTACCCACTTAAATCGCCAGACCACGACCGAGCTTGATGAATTGCTCAGTCATAAAGACCGGCTTAATATGCAGTGGCGCAATTTGATTCTCGAACAAAGCGCGCTGGCCGAGCACAGTGAAATAGAACAAAAAGCCCAGGGCTTTTTGATGATGACCAGGCCTTTGGCAAAAGACGAAAAAATAATAAAAATACCATGACGGCAAGGAAACCGAAAAAGAACAAAGATAACTATCGGCCAACGATTATTCCCTGGCGGTTTAATCTGGTAGTCGGCGGCATTTCTTTGGTATTTTTAGGCCTGATAGCCCGCGCTGCTTACATTCAGGTGATTGAGCCAGATATGCTCAAGGCTCAGGGGGATTTGCGCTCCTTAAGAACGGCGACCAAAGATACCCATCGTGGTTCGATTACTGACCGTCATGGCGAGGAACTTGCGGTCAGTGTGCCAGTACAAACCGTCTATGCCGATCCAAAATACGTCATCGAGAAAAATGGTTTAAGCCAGACCCGTCGCCTGCAGGCGCTGGCCGATGTGCTGGGTATGGACCTTTCTACTTTAAAACAACGCATCGGCACCAACCCAAAACGCCGCTTCGTATATCTTGCCCGGCAGATTAATCCCGCTATCGCCGATTATGTTAAGGAACTGAGAATTCCGGGTATTCACCTGCGCAAAGAGTCAAAGCGATTTTATCCGGCCGGTGAAATTACCGCCCACTTGATCGGTTTTACCGACGTTGATGACATGGGCATTGAGGGGCTGGAACGAGTCTATAATGATGTGCTAACCGGTGAGTCAGGGAAAAAACAGTATCGCAAAGATGCTAAGGGTAATCCGATTGAAATCCTTGATGAGCAGGAAGCGAAACAGCCACAGGATATTGTTCTGTCCATCGACCAGCGAATTCAGGCTCTGGCTTATCGTGAGTTAATCGCCGGCATTAAATCTTTCAAAGCCAATTCAGGCTCGGTGGTTGTGGCTGATGTCCATACCGGCGAAATCCTGGCACTGGCTAACGCCCCGTCCTTTAATCCGAATAATCGCAGCGGTGTGGCACCACACCGGTTTCGTAACCGTGCCATTACCGATGTATTTGAGCCAGGGTCAACAATGAAACCGTTGACGGTATTGAGTGCACTGGAATTTGGCAGTGCCAACCAGGATACCGTTATCAAAACCGGACGAACAATGCGTATCGGTGGTCGCCGCGTTTCAGACCCCAGGGCTTATGGTGAGCAGACGTTGGCAGATATTTTAAAAAATTCTTCCAATATGGGCAGTACGCGACTTGCGTTAGACATGCCGAAGGATTACTTTATCGGCAAGTTTTTTGAAATGGGATTTTCTGAGGATACCGGTACCGGTTTAATTGGGGAAACCCCGGGCATGTTGTCGGATCGTAGTCGTTGGTCAAAGTTCGAATTAGCGACCTTGTCTTACGGATACGGGCTGGCTATCAGTCCGCTGCAATTGGCTCGCTTTTATGCGACGGTTGCCAATGGTGGCATAAAACGCCCCCTATCCGTATTAAAAGATCCGGAATTTAACCAGGGTGAGCGGGTGGTCTCACAAAAAAATGCCCGTGCGCTATTGTCGATGCTCGAGCAGGTGGTCAGTGATGGCGGTGCCTGGCGTGCAAAAGTTGAAGGTTATCGGGTAGCGGGCAAGACCGGAACAGCAATAAAAAGTGGTATCGGTGGTTATGGTAATGACTACCGGGGGCTATTCGCTGGTATCGCGCCGGTATCCGATCCGCAGGTTGTCGTGGTCGTGGTTATTGATGAACCGGCTGGCGACTTGTACCATGGCGGAGAAATCGCAGCTCCGGTTTTTTCAAAAGTAATGGCCGGAACACTGCGTTATTTAAATATCGCGCCCGATGCTGTTGAACAGCTGACGACGCAAACAGACGTTACAGGAGTGAGCAATGGGTGATGTAGCTGCTTATTCCATTACCTCGGCCTTGGGTAAGTTTGGTATCCGCCAGGATCCTAAGCTCGATCAGGGCACCAGACATATTGTTAATGATTCGAGACAAGTACAGCCAGGGGATATTTTCGCCGCGGTACGTGGCACCCTGTCGCAGGGGCATGTTTATATTGAGGCGGCGATCGCTGCCGGTGCGCAACTGATTCTCATTGATATCGATGACGAGTCCGGGCACGGCCAGCTGCGTTGGCTGCAGGGCACCTCAAGATCGGTGGCGGCGATTGAGTTTTATCAGCTTGGTCAATCTCTGGCTGAAATCGCCAGCGCTTACTATCAATATCCGGCCAACGATATGACCGTTTATGGAGTGACCGGCACCAACGGTAAGACCAGCGTTTGTCAATTAATCGCACAGATCCTGAATTACGCCGACACTCCAGCCGCCATTATCGGTACGCTGGGCGCAGGCCCATTACAGAACCTGCGGGATATTGCCAATACCACGCCTGGACCAACCCTGCTACAGTCTTTGTTAGCCGATTTTAAACAATTGGCGATTGCTAATGTTGCCATGGAAGTTTCGAGTCATGCGCTTGAGCAAAAACGCCTGCAGCCCGACTTAGTCGATGTTGCCATTTTTACCAATTTGAGCCGGGATCACCTCGACTATCACGGCACCATGCAGGCCTATGCCGATGCGAAGGGAAAATTGTTTGTCGACAATGGCAGGCAACGTTGGGTGATGAACGCCGATGATAGGCAAACCCTGGGTTACCTGGGCAATGCCAATCGTGATATCAGCACCGTGTTGGTCTCCTCGCGCCAGTCATTAGCCAGCTTGCAAGAGCAGTTTGTTAATCTTACGCACTACGTAGTGGCAAGTGATATCCATTGCCATCCCCAGGGACTGAGCTTCAGCATTGTTTCCAGTTGGGGGGAGGCGGTTATCGATACGCCGCTACTGGGACGATTTAATGTCGATAATTTACTCGCCTGTTTTGGCGCGCTATTAATTTCTGGTATCAGCCTTCAGCAATTAGTCCTTGCCAGTCAGAAGCTACGAGCCGTAGCTGGACGCATGGAAGCATTTGCAGGCGTTAATACCACCACCGCCGTGGTTGATTACGCCCATACCCCAGATGCACTGGAAAACGCGCTTCAGGCCTGTCGTTATCATAATCCCCGCCAGTTATGGGTGGTGTTTGGTTGTGGTGGTGATCGAGACAAAGGCAAGCGACCGTTGATGGCAAAAGCCGCCCAGCAATACGCGGATCACCTGATTATTACCAACGACAATCCCAGGTCGGAGTCACCACAGGCAATTGCTGATGACATTATCAGTGGCCTAGAGAAACCGGAGCAAGCCAAAGTGATTCTTGACCGTCGCCAGGCGGTGACGTTTGCCCTGTCCCAGGCGGGACCACAGGACATGGTATTGCTGGCCGGTAAAGGCCATGAAGATTATATGATTATTGGCGAACAGCGTATCGACTATGATGAGCGCGCCGTAGTGGCAGATTATTTTGCCGGGGAGTCATAAATGATTACGTTAACCTTATCCGAAATCGCCGCGCACCTGGATGCAACCTTACTTGGGGCAGATATACAGATTAATTCGGTAAGTACCGATACCAGGCAGTTAGCCGAGGGGGATTTATTTATCGCCCTCAAAGGTCCAAATTTTGATGCTCATGACTTTATCGAGCAGGCTGAGCAGGCACAATGTGCCGCGGTTATCGTTGAAAAGCAGCAACAGCTATCCATTCCTCAGCTTATTGTTGCCGATACCCACAAGGCGCTCGGCCAGCTTGGTGCCTTGGTCAAAGCCCGGGTTAATCCAAAAACGTTGGCGATAACCGGTAGTAATGGCAAAACCACCGTCAAGGAAATGTCTGCTTCGATATTATCGCAATTGGGCAAGGTGTTAGCGACAGCGGGTAATTTTAATAATGATATCGGTGCACCCTTGACCCTGTTACGCCTGAGCGAAGGTGATGAATACGCGGTTATCGAACTAGGTGCCAATCATTTAGGGGAGATTGCCTATACCACCAACCTCGCAAAACCGGATGTGGCGATGATCAATAATATTGCCGCTGCGCATCTGGAGGGGTTTGGCGATCTTAATGGCGTCGCCCGGGCGAAAGGGGAAATCTTTGATGGCCTCGGTGAAATCGGTGTCGGCGTGTATAACTTTGATACGCCATATGCGGATAAGTGGTTGTGGCGGTTACAGGATAAAACCGTAAAAACCTTCTCTGGTAGCGAAAATCAGCAGCAGGCGGATTATTTTGCCAGTGACATCCAGGTCGACCCGCTCGGATGTGCATCATTCATCCTCAATGGTGATAACCAGTCGATCGCCATTCGTTTGCCGCTACCAGGACTGCATAATGTCAGTAATGCGGTCGCCGCGGCGACGGTGTGTATCGCGATGGGCGCAAACTTTGAACAGGTCAAACAGGGACTGGAAGGCATGCAACCGGTGAAAGGTCGATTAAACCTGCAACAGCTGCCGGGGCAATTAACCCTGATTGATGATACGTATAATGCCAATGTTGAATCGGCACGAGCAGCGGTGGAACTATTAACCGGTTACCAGGGTCGTACCATATTGATACTTGGTGATATGGCCGAACTTGGTGAAGATGCCCGTATTTATCACCAGGAAATTGGCGAGTACGCCAGACAAAAAGGCATTGATAACCTCCTTACCCTTGGGGTTTTGAGTCAGTCAACATCGGATGTCTATGAGCAACGAGGCCGTCATTTTTCATCCCGTGAATTATTGCTCGATTATGTCAAGCAATTGCTCGACGAGAAAACACAGCCAACCACAATTTTAGTCAAAGGTTCGCGCAGTGCGCGAATGGAATTAGTCGTTGCTGATATCGCCAACTGGCGTCGCAGTTCAGCAACAGGGGGAGCATCATGCTAGTTTGGTTGGGTGAATATCTTACCCAGTATTTTAGCGTTTTTAACGTATTTTCATATTTAACATTCCGCGCCATCGTCAGTACATTGACGGCGCTGGGATTGTCTTTGTATTTTGGGCCCAAGCTGATCCGCGCCTTGCAACGCATGCAGATAGGGCAGACGGTTCGGGACGATGGCCCGCAAAGCCACTTATCAAAATCCGGAACCCCAACCATGGGTGGTATCCTGATCCTGGGGGCGATTGTCACCAGTATTCTATTGTGGACAGATCTTAGCAATCGTTACGTGCAGATCCTGTTGTTTGTCATCATCAGCTTCGGCTTGATCGGTTTTGTTGATGATTATCGCAAGGTAATTCGTAAAGATCCGAATGGTCTGATCGCCCGTTGGAAATATTTCTGGCAAACGGTGGTTGGACTACTTACCGCTTTCTTTATATACGCGACGGCAGCTTCGCCGACCGAGACATCGTTACTGATCCCATTTGTTAAAGATGTAATGCCGCAATTGGGAATGTTTTATATTGTCTTTGCCTATCTGGTGATTGTCGGTACCTCGAATGCGGTAAACCTGACCGATGGCCTCGATGGCCTGGCGATCGTGCCAACCATATTGGTGGCTGCCGCGTTTGCGGTATTCGCCTACGTTACCGGTAACCTGAATTTTTCTGAATATCTCCACCTGCCACATTTACGTGAAGCCAGTGAGTTGGTGATCGTCTGTACAGCAATTGTTGGCGCCGGACTGGGTTTTCTGTGGTTTAACACTTACCCGGCACAGGTATTTATGGGAGATGTGGGATCGCTGGCACTCGGCGCGGCTCTGGGAGTGATCGCCGTGCTGGTAAAACAGGAAATTGTCTTATTCATCATGGGCGGAGTATTCGTCGTCGAAACTCTGTCGGTGATTTTACAGGTTGGTTCATACAAGCTGCGCGGTCAGCGTATCTTTCGTATGGCACCCATTCATCATCATTACGAATTAAAGGGCTGGCCTGAGCCGCGCGTTATCGTGCGTTTCTGGATCATTTCTATCGTCCTGGTGCTGATTGGCTTGGCGACACTGAAGCTGAGATAATTGCAGGCATAATTGATGACTCTGACGGCATTAGACTTTTTAAACAACAAGCAGGTCACCATCCTTGGGCTGGGGGCTACCGGTTTGTCCTGTGCCCGGTTTTTAAACCGTCATCAGATAACGTTTACCATACTCGATTCACGCCCCTGTGTTGCCGCCTCGGCACAAGCGTTGGCGTTGCCCTATTGTCAGGGAGTGGTGCTGGGTGGCTGGGATCAGGCGCGCCTGGCAATTAGCGATGTGGTGATCGCCAGCCCTGGTGTTGATATTCAGCAACCTCTGATCAGCGAGTCAATGAGCGAGCATTGCCAACTCATTGGTGATGTGGAACTGTTTGTCCGGGTAAACCAAAAACCCATCGTTGCTATTACCGGCTCGAATGGCAAGTCCACGGTGGTGAGTTTATTGGCGCATCTGGCAAGCTCTTGTGGCATCAACGCAATACTGGCTGGCAATATTGGCTTGCCGGTACTCGATATCATCGACCACGAAGCCGACGTAGTCATTCTTGAACTGTCCAGCTTTCAACTGGAAACGCTGTCAACCATGCAGGCTGAAGTAGGCGGCATTCTTAATATTAGTGATGACCACCTGGACCGCCACAAAACATTAGAAAACTACCAGCAGATCAAGCAACGCATTTACCCGATGAGTGAACGTTGGGTGTTTAACCGCGATGACGATTTGACTTGGCCTGGTGATAATCAGGGGCAGGCAATAAGCTTTGGCCTTAATTCACCCAAAGCCAATCAATTTGGCTTGCAGGTTGATGACAAGGTGTTTCTCGCTTTTGACGGTGAGTGTTTGCTAGCCGTCGATGATTTGCCATTGCAGGGTGCGCATAACTGGGCCAATTGTCTGGCCGCTTTGGCTTTTGGTAAATTGCTTGGTTGGCCGATGACGGCGATGCTAACCGGTTTACAGACTTTTAAAGGCCTTGACCATCGCTGTCAGCTGATTCCATCCGCAGACGGCGTGCGTTGGATTAATGACTCAAAAGCAACCAATGTCGGCGCGACGTTAGCGGCGATAGAAGGGCTTGCCGATAGGGCGGAGCGGTTAATCCTGATTGCCGGAGGGGATGGCAAAGGCGCCGACTTCACACCTCTGCAACCGATATTGGCAGAAAAAGTAAAAACCTTAATTACCCTGGGTAAAGATAAGAACTCCCTGGCGGCCCTGAAGCCGGGTACCCTCGTTGTGGACTCGATGGCACAAGCCGTCGCCCGGGCAAAGGCCATTGCCCGTCCTGGCGATATGGTGCTGTTATCTCCTGCCTGTGCCAGCATAGATATGTACCCCAACTATATGGCCAGAGGCGAAGAATTTGCCACGCTGGTTAAGGAGGCAAGCTATGTCTAAGCTAAGTTCGTCCTTACCGTTACCGGTTGCTTCCTGGGGGCAATGGCTGAGTGTGCGAGGTGTTAGCAGTAAACCAACCAGCTTTGACCGAGGCCTGCTGTTGTTAGCATTATGCCTGTATTTAATCGGCATGATCATGGTTGCCAGCTCATCGATGCCGGTAGCTGAACGTCTTTATGATAATCCTTTTCACTTTGTCTTACGTCATGGCTTTTATATCCTGGTTAGTTTGTGCCTGGCTGCTGTCGCCCTGAACGTTGAGATGAAACAATGGCACCAGGCAAGTGGCTATCTGCTATTGCTGGCCATCGCATTATTGGTGGCGGTGTTAATTATTGGTCGCAGTGTTAATGGCTCGACCCGCTGGATTGCCCTGGGCCCTTTCAATATCCAGGCGGCAGAACCGGCAAAATTGTTTTTCTTTTGTTATTTATCGGCCTATCTGGTGCGCAAAAAAGATGAGATCAAAGAGCAGATCAAAGGGTTCTTTAAGCCGTTACTGGTGCTTGGTCTGCTTGGTTTCCTGTTGTTAATGCAGCCGGACTTAGGCACCGCGGTTGTTATGTTTATTACCACCATCGGCCTGTTGTTCCTTGCGGGTGCTAAGCTCTGGCAGTTTCTGGCAGTAATGGTCGCAGGCTTTGCCGGGATTGCCGCCCTGGTTGTGGTGTCCCCATATCGATGGCGACGAATTACTGCATTTATGGAACCCTGGGAGCGGCCATTTGATGAAGGGTATCAATTAACTCAGTCGTTAATGGCCTATGGCCGCGGCGAGACCTTTGGCCAGGGGCTGGGTAACAGCATTCAGAAACTGGAATACCTACCGGAAGCGCACACCGATTTCGTGATGGCGGTCATTGGCGAAGAGTTTGGCTTTATCGGTATCCTGGCAATCTTATTAATTTGCCTGACTCTGGTTATTAAAGCCTTATTGCTCGGCAATCGGGCGCTAATGAACGAACGATATTTTGAAGGCTATTTTGCCTATGCCATCGGTATTTGGATGAGTTTTCAAATCGCCGTAAATGTCGGCGCCAGCTCCGGAGTGTTCCCAACTAAAGGTTTGACGATGCCGTTAATCAGTTATGGTGGCAGCTCGATGCTGGTAATGACGCTGGCAATTGTGGTGTTAATGCGGATAGATTTTGAGTTACGAATGCTGGCAACAGAAACGAGTAATAAAAAAGGGGGCAACGATGACTAAGTCCCCAACGATATTAATTATGGCTGGCGGTACCGGTGGCCATATTTTTCCGGGCCTGGCAGTAGCCGATTATCTTAAGGCGCAGGGCTGGCAAGTGCATTGGTTGGGGACACCAACCCGTATGGAAGCCAATGTCGTTCCTAAATATGGTTATGATATATCCTTCATTAATATAGAAGGCGTGCGTGGCAAAGGCGTTGCTTCATTACTGCATGCGCCATTAAAAATTATTAAGTCAGTACAACAGTCGCTTGCGGTTATCGATCAGGTAAAACCAGATGTGGTACTGGGTATGGGCGGTTATGCATCCGGGCCAGGCGGGGTTGCTGCGCGAATTCGGAGCATTCCACTGGTGCTGCATGAACAAAATGCGGCTGCCGGGCTAACCAATCGTCTGCTGGCGAAAATCGCAACCAAAGTGTTGGCCGCTTTCCCTGGTGCATTTGCCTCAAAAATGACGGTGGAAGTTGTCGGTAATCCGGTACGAGCGGATATTCTGGCGCTAAATCAAACACCATCGCAGTCTCCACAACGGCGAGTGTTGGTGGTGGGAGGTAGTCTTGGTGCCCAGGCCCTGAACGAGACCGTGCCGGCGGCGATAGCTCAACTTAACAGTCAACCGCTTCAAATATGGCATCAAACCGGTGCCGGTAAACAAGATGCTGTGTTAGCCGCTTATAACAAGTTAGCCATTGATCCACAGACAGTTCAGGTTAGCGAGTTCATTGATGATATGGCAGAGGCATATCGCTGGGCTGATGTGGTAATCTGTCGCTCAGGGGCATTAACCGTGTCCGAACTGGCTCTGGCAGGTAAACCCGCTATTTTTGTTCCGCTTCCCCATGCGGTCGATGATCACCAGACTAAGAACGCTATGTTTTTAGTCGCTGCAGGGGCAGCAAAACTGTTGCCGCAATCGCAATTGACGCCGACTAATATGGCGCAGCAGTTACTTGGTATGTTCAGCTCGGAACATAACCTCAGTAATATGAGTAAAGCCAGTCGTGCAGCGGCCAGACCCAATGCAACCGAACAGGTAAGTAAAATTTGTCAATCTTTGGTACACGTATGAAACAATTAACAGCCCACATTCCTGAAATGCGCCGCGTAAAAGTGATTCACTTTGTTGGTATAGGTGGCGCCGGTATGGGAGGTATCGCCGAGGTCCTACTCAATGAAGGATATCAGGTAACGGGCTCGGACATCGGTGTCAATGCGGTTGTTAACCGCCTGACTTCACTCGGTGCCCATATCTCCATTGGCCATGATGCGGCGAATATCGAAGGGGCGAGTGTTATCGTCGTTTCGACCGCAATCGATGCTGAAAATGTCGAATTACTGGCAGCGAAAAAACAACGTATTCCGGTAGTACGCCGTGCGGAAATGCTGGCCGAGCTGATGCGTTTCCGCCATGGTATTGCCGTAGCCGGTACCCATGGTAAAACCACTACCACCAGCTTGATTGCCAGCATTCTCGCTCAGGGTGAACTCGATCCTACCTTCGTGATTGGCGGCCTGCTTAACAGTGCCGGCACCAACGCTCGTCTTGGCAGCAGTCGTTACCTGGTGGCTGAGGCCGATGAGAGTGACGCGTCATTTTTACACCTGCAACCTATGGTGTCGGTGGTGACCAATATTGATGCCGATCACATGGAAACCTATGAAGGCGACTTTGAGAAACTCAAAGATACCTATATCGAGTTTTTACATAACCTGCCGTTTTACGGTCTGGCGGTGGTCTGCATTGACAACCCAGTGGTCAGGGAATTGTTACCGCGTATTGCCCGCCAGACAACCACTTATGGTTTTTCCTCGGATGCGGATGTGCGCGCCAGTAATTATCAACAACGCTCGCAAACCTCGAGTTTCACCGTGCACCGCCAGGATCGCACCGATTTGCAGATCACCTTGAACCTGCCGGGACGTCATAACGTTCTCAATGCCCTGGCCGCCATAGCCGTTGCCACCGATGAAGGCGTTGACGATGAAGCCATTGTTGCTTCATTAAAGCAATTTGAGGGAATTGGCCGTCGCTTTGAATTTCTCAGCACCCTGACTACGACGCAGGGGGAAATGCAATTGGTGGATGATTATGGTCATCATCCGAGTGAGGTCGATGCCACCATTAAAGCAATGCGCAATGGTTGGCCTGGAAAGCGCCTGGTGATGATGTTCCAGCCGCACCGCTACAGTCGTACCCGCGATCTCTATGAGGATTTCGTTGAGGTACTGTCACAGGTTGATGCCCTGATCCTGTTAGATGTTTATGCCGCAGGTGAAGAGCCCGTGGTCAATGCCGACTCAAAATCTCTGACGCGCAGCATTCGCTCGCGTGGCGCCTTAGAGCCTATCTATGTGAGTTCGGCAGAGCAGGTACCGGATATTCTCGCCTCGATTTTGCAGGACGGTGATATGGTAATTACCCAGGGAGCTGGCAATATCGGTACTATTGCCCGCAGCCTGATGGACGCGAAAGTGTTGAATCAGCGCCAGGATACGGCCAAAACCGGAGGCGATGATGAATAACGATTTGTCTCTAATTACAACTGAGCAATTGCATCAGGAAAAAATAGCGGTGTTATTTGGTGGTGATAGTGCTGAGCGGGAAGTCTCTTTGAAATCCGGCGAGGCGGTTGTGGCCGGCTTACAGCAACAGGGCTACCAGGTACTGGGAATTGATACTCAAGGCTTTGCCCTGGCAGATTTGCACGCCCTGAAAATTGATCGGGTGTTTATTGCCTTGCACGGCCGCGGTGGTGAAGATGGCTGTTTACAGGGCGCATTGGAATATATGCAGATCCCGTATACCGGCTCTGGCGTCCTTGGTTCCGCTTTGTCGATGGACAAGGTGCGCAGTAAGCAATTGTTTGCGGCTGCCGGCGTTGCAACCGCTAGTTTTCAGGTACTCAACCGGGAAGATTATCAAGGGGCCGACTTTACCGCAATGTTAGCGGAGCTTGGTGGTAAGGTTATGGTAAAACCGGCTAAAGAGGGCTCGAGCATCGGCATGAGTATTGCCAATGATGCCGGCCAACTTATGGCGGCAGTGGAGTTGGCATTGCAATATGATCAGCAGGTGTTAATTGAAGCCTGGCTCAGTGGTGCTGAGTACACGGTGGCAATTCTTGGTGAGCAGGCATTACCGGCAATTCGCATGGAAACGCCAAATGAGTTTTACGATTATCAGGCCAAGTACCAGAGTCAGTCGACGGTTTATCACTGCCCATGTGGACTGCCAGAGGAGCAGGAACAGAGCTTACAGGCTATCGCATTGCAGGCATTCAGGACTACTGGAGCTAAAGGCTGGGGCCGGGTTGATGTGATGCAGGATGGCTCAGGTAACTGGCAGGTGTTAGAAGTTAATACCGTTCCAGGTATGACCGAAACATCGCTGGTACCAAAAGCTGCCAGGCAGGCAGGTCTGGAGTTTGCAGAATTAACCGAACGGATTTTACAGCTGAGCACAAGGTAAGCTGAACGTATGAGCCAGAGCATGATAACAACAAATAACTCAGTAAAAGCGAACCTGTCGTTCTGGTTCGGACTGTTGTTTTTTGTGCTTATTTGCCTGGCACTGGTGCTCGGCTTAATGCGCATTATGAATGGCATGCTGCAGGAAAATGTAGCGCCAGTGTCATCTCTGGTGATTAAAGGAGATACTCCTTACACCCGGCGTGATGAAATAGTCGCTGCAGTAAGTCGTGCGAAACTGGATAATTTTTTTCAGCTTGATGTAAACGATGTCCAGCAAAAGGTACAGGCTCTGCCCTGGGTATATTCGGTAACCGTGCGCAAGCAATGGCCAAGCGAATTGCGGTTATACATTGAAGATCAGGTGCCGGTTGCACAATGGAATGATGACTTTTTTATCAATGAGCATGGCACCATATTTCAGGCACCACAGGATCGGATTAATGGCTATTTGCCTAAATTGTTTGGTCCTGAGGGAAGTGAGAAAATGGCGTTGGAAAATTATCGGAATCTGAACCAGTTACTGGCATTTATCGATACCGATATTAATGAACTGGTGTTGACCGAACGCTATGCCTGGCAGTTAACCCTGTCAGATGGCATTTTTCTCAACCTTGGTCGCGAAGACCGGGTGAAGCGATTGCAGCGCTACATGGACGCCTATCCGCAAATTAAGGCACAACAAACAGAACAGCAACGGGTCGATTATGTTGACCTGAGATACGATACGGGATTAGCCGTTGGTTTTAAAGAAAAACAACAAGATGAGCAGAATGGTAATGCCTAAAGCAATGGAAAGAAATTTAGTGGTGGGATTAGATATCGGCACCTCTAAGATTGTTGCCGTCGTCGGCGAAGTGTCACCTGACAATACCCTGAGTATTGTTGGCGTTGGTCATCATGCAGCACGCGGCATGGACAAGGGTGGAGTCAATGACCTGCATCTGGTAATGCAGTCAATCCAACGAGCGGTTAACGAAGCAGAGTTAATGTCGGATTGTCGTATTGGCAACGTTTATCTCGGCATTTCCGGAAAACACATAACCTGCCAGAATGAAAATGGCATGGTGCCGATCAACGACAGCGAAGTTACACAGGAAGATGTCGACAACGTCATCCATACCGCCCGCTCGGTGCCGTTATCGGCGGAAAGGCGCATGCTGCATGTTCTGCCACAGGAATATAGTGTCGATTGCCAGGAGGGTATTAAAAGCCCGATTGGTATGTCCGGTGTGCGCATGGAAGCCAAGGTTCACATCGTAACCTGTGCCAACGATATGGCCCGCAACATTGTTAAGTGTGTCGAACGCTGCGATTTACATGCAGACCAATTGATTTTTTCTGCACTCGCCTCCAGCTACGCCGTCCTTACCGAAGATGAAAAAGAACTCGGCGTTTGTGTCGTTGATATGGGCGCTGGTACCATGGATATCTCCGTGTTTACCGGTGGAGCATTGCGCCATAGTGCAGTGATCGCTGTCGGCGGTAACCAGGTTAGTAGCGATATTGCGAAAATATTTCGCACGCCATTGAGTCATGCTGAAGAAATCAAGGTACAATATGCCTGCGCGCTCAGACAGATGGTATCGATGGAAGAAAATATTGAGGTACCGAGTGTCGGTGGTCGTCCGGCTCGCAGTATGTCACGACATACGCTGGCGGAAGTGGTCGAACCCCGGTATCATGAACTGTTTGAGCTGATTCAGGAAGAGTTGCGGGCAACGGGTCTTGAAGACCAGATCGCTGCGGGCATTGTCCTGACCGGTGGCACCGCAAAAATGGAAGGTGTGGTCGAGTTTGCCGAAGAAATTTTTCAAATGCCGGTGAGAATCGGTACACCGTTGAATATTAAGGGCTTGACAGACTATGTTAATGACCCAAGTTATAGTACAGTAGTCGGTTTGCTGCAGTATGGTATTCAACACAGCATTCAGAGTAAACCTGAAAGTGGCAGTAACCAGGGAATGGCCGATTTGTGGGCTAAATTTCGTTCCCTGATAAAGGAATTTTAGAATACGGTTTTTGGTGGAACAAAAAGAGTAACAAAGACGGAGAAAACTATGTTTGAATTAATGGACGACCACAATGAGGAAGCGGTCATTAAAGTTATCGGCGTCGGTGGTGGCGGTGGTAACGCAGTTGAGCATATGGTAAATCAGACCATTGAAGGGGTCGAATTTATCACAGCCAATACCGATTCCCAGGCGCTGCGCAATTCCAGCGCCAATATTACCCTGCAGCTGGGCGCTGACGTTACTAAAGGGCTTGGCGCTGGCGCCAACCCGGAAATTGGACGTCGTGCAGCAGAAGAAGATCGCGAAACCATTCGCCAGACCCTGCAGGGCTCTGACATGGTATTTATCGCTGCCGGCATGGGTGGTGGTACCGGTACGGGGGCGGCACCTGTCGTCGCCGAAGTGGCCAAGGAAATGGGTATATTAACCGTTGCCGTGGTGACTAAACCGTTCCCGTTTGAAGGGAAAAAACGGATGAACTATGCCGAGCAGGGGATTGAGTTTCTTGCTGGTAATGTTGATTCGCTTATTACCATACCTAATGAAAAGCTGCTTAAAGTATTGGGGCCTGGCACTAGTTTGCTCGATGCCTTCAAAGCAGCCAATAACGTTTTGCTGGGTGCCGTGCAAGGTATTGCCGAGTTAATTACCCGTCCGGGTCTGATTAATGTCGACTTTGCTGACGTCCGTACGGTGATGTCGGAAATGGGAACGGCAATGATGGGTTCCGGTATTGCATCTGGTGAGGATCGCGCCGAAGAAGCTGCCGAAGCAGCAATATCCAGTCCATTGCTGGAAGACGTTGATCTAGCCGGGGCGCGCGGTATTTTGGTCAATATTACCGCGGGCATGGATATCAGTATCGACGAATTCGAAACAGTCGGTAATGCGGTTAAGGCATTTGCCTCGGAAAATGCAACCGTGGTGGTTGGTGCCGTTATTGATCCGGATATGTCCGATGAATTGCGGGTAACCGTTGTTGCGACTGGCATTGGTATCGCACAAAAACCAGAAATCACCATAGTGCCAAATAAGCCGGCACAGTCAGAGTCTATGGTTGTTAACGGCGGATTTGCACAAAATGCGGAACCAGAACCGGTGAGTAACCCGTATGCGGAAGAAAGAGCAGCGCCACAGCCTGCAAGCGCAGCGGATCCCGATTACCTGGATATCCCGGCATTTTTGAGAAAGCAGGCAGATTAACCGTCTGCCCGTTTTTTGGTATTGTTTAACCTGTTGAAATTGCTAAGCTTCTATAGTTGAAGGTGAGCAAATTTTGACTGTTTGCATGAGTTTTGATATATTACGCCCCCTGACTTACTGGTCCGAACTGTTACAGTAGGGCTGAGTCATAACAAAAAGATTAATTTTGCGCGGTATATAGGCGAATTATGATTAAACAACGTACGATAAAAGATAGTATTTCGGCCACAGGAGTCGGTTTACACAAAGGTGAAAAGGTGCAGATCACTCTCCGTCCTGCGCCTGCGAATACAGGTATTGTGTTTCGCCGTGTAGATCTGGAACCTGTTGTTGACATCAAAGCTTGCCCGGAAGCTGTGGGCGAGACGACGTTGTGTACCTGTCTGGTCAATGAGCAAGGTGTACAAGTATCCACCGTTGAACACTTGCTCGCTGCCGTGGCAGGGATGGGGATTGATAACTTGATTATCGATGTCGACTCACCCGAAATCCCGATCATGGATGGTAGTTCATTGCCATTCGTTTACCTGATTCAGTCAGTTGGTATTGAAGAAGCGAACGTGGCCAAACGTTTTCTGCGTATCAAGCATCCGATTCGTGTTGAAGAGGGCGACAAGTGGGCCGAGTTGCGCCCGTATGAAGGTTTCAAGGTTAACTTTGCCATTGATTTCGATCATCCGGTGATTGCCAATACTGCACAGACCATGAGCATGGATTTTTCCAGTAGCTCATTTATAAAAGAAATCAGTCGTGCACGGACCTTTGGCTTTATGAAGGACATTGAGTTCTTGCGATCTCATAACCTCGCATTGGGAGGCAGCCTGGAAAATGCCATCGTTCTTGATGAATTTCGCATGCTGAACGCGGACGAACTTCGTTATGATGACGAATTCGTCAAACACAAGATCCTGGATGCGATCGGCGACCTGTATATGTCTGGGGTAAGCATCCTTGGTGAACTGAACGCCTTCAAGTCAGGTCATGGCCTGAATAATATGTTGCTTCGCGAAGTGTTCAAGCAGCGGGAAAACTGGGAATGGGTGACATACGAGGACAATCGTCCTGCACCGATTACCTACCAGGAAGCCCTGGCATAAAGATCATTGAAAACCGGAGTCTGACTCCGGTTTTTTTATGTTTTCTTTTCACTGGCCGATGCGTGCCTGGCAAGTTTTTGTAACTTTTCTTTCAAACCCTGTGGGGCATGTTCTGCAACCATGTTTAATTGCTCTGCGGTATGCATCGACATGTGTTTCCCCGGCTGTTCTGATGGTTTCTTTGGCGCCGGGGTTTCCGTCTGGCGTTGATGGCCATAAGGATTAATTTTCAGTTCCAGGCGGGTTAACTGTCCCTGGCTTTGTTGCGCCAGGTGCTGGCAAATTCGGTTTCGTTCGAACTGTAATCTTTGTCCCCAGACGGCGGATTTCACTTCTAAAACAACCGTTTCTTGTCTACAATTAGCTACCTGCCAAATTTCTTCAGGGATATCCGGGCAAATTTCGGCAATGATGGTATTTAAGGATTGCAGAGTTTTTGCCTTGGCGCCAAAGCCGGCCAGGTTGCCGGAAGACTGGGACAGTAAATTCGCTAAATCCTGCGGTGTTTTTTCAATACGCGACATGAATAAACGCTTAATCTAAAATATGTAAGCAAGAATAATAATATGAGTTTAACAGTTTTATACCGTGGAAAAAATGTTCGCTTTTCATTGCGGCTCAGCAAAGCTCGCTGGGTGGCAATACTCGCTTCCTTTACGCTGCTCTCCGGATTGGTGATTCACTGGATTTTAAAGCCGGTTCCGGTGCCGGTACATCTACAGGCAGCCATGGTCGATGCGAAACAATCCCCAGAAAGTGATTTCAATCATGATGCGTTGCAGATCACCACATTAACGGCGCGCCTGGCGGAATTGCAAAGCCATGTTTTACGCCTCAATGCCCTGGCAGAGCGCCTCGCCAAAGAAGCCAATATACCTGAAGATGAGTTTAATATGAGTACACTACCGTCTTCGGGTGGACCTTTGCAGACCGAAGCGATTGTCAGTTTGAACTCAGTGTCAGAGCTCGAAACTCAACTTGCTGAACTGGCGTTAAATGTAGAACAACAACAAAATCAATTTAGCCTACTTGAATCTTTAGCCTTGGGTCACCACATTGAAGATAATAGTTACTTATCTGGCAGACCAATTACCAAAGGCTGGTTATCGTCGTATTATGGCGTTCGCAAGGACCCATTTAATGGCACGCCAACCATGCACAAGGGGGTTGATTTTGCGGGCAAGGAAAATGCTGAGGTAATAGCCACCGGTTCAGGGGTGGTTAGCTGGGCTTCAGAGCGCTATGGTTATGGAAATTTAATTGAAATTGATCATGGTACTGGCTTTAAGACCAGATATGGGCATAATAGTGCCCTATTAGTAAAAGTTGGTGATGTGGTAAGCAAAGGGCAAGTGATTGCTCGCATGGGTAGTACAGGTCGCTCAACAGGTCCTCACGTTCATTACGAAATCCTGCGCGCAAATCAACAGATTAACCCGATTAAGTACGTTTATCGAAAGCCGAAAAAGTAGAACTTATACCTTTACGTAGCTGCAGGTGGGCGAAAGCTAACAGCCACTTGCGTAAACGGCTGGTATTATCAACAACAAAGACAATAAGCCGGGTGAGCTTATTTATAAAGAAACTGGGGTTTCACCTCAGGGAAATGGTTTGAAATAACATGTTTGTAAAAATGATGACAAAACTGTTTGGTAGCCGAAATGATCGGTTACTCAAACAAATGGGAAAAGACGTAAAAAAAATAAATGACCTGGAAGAAGGTCTGCAGGCGTTGTCCGACCAAGAACTAAAAGAAAAAACGGCGGAATTTAAGCAACGTATTGCCGATGGCGAATCCCTGGATAATTTACTGAACGAGGCATTTGCCGTTGTTCGCGAAGCGTCGGTGCGGGTCTTTGGTATGCGTCATTTTGACGTGCAAATGATTGGTGGTACCGTACTGCATCAGGGGAAAATTGCAGAAATGCGTACCGGTGAAGGTAAAACCCTGACGGCAACGTTACCTGCCTACCTGAACGCCCTGAGCGGCAAGGGTGTGCATGTTATTACCGTCAACGACTACCTGGCCAAGCGTGATGCTGACTGGTCTCGTCCATTGTTTGAATTTCTCGGGCTGACGGTTGGTTGTAATATCCCCAATATTTCCTCACAGGAAAAACAAGAAGCCTATGCGGCAGATATCACTTATGGTACCAATAACGAGTTTGGTTTCGATTATCTGCGTGACAATATGGCGTTCTCACCATCACAACGGGTTCAGCGGCCTTTAAACTATGCGATTATAGATGAAGTTGACTCGATTTTAATCGATGAAGCGCGTACGCCGCTGGTCATTTCTGGCCAGGCAGAAGACAGCTCTGAACTGTATCAGTTGATTAATACCCTGGTGCCATTGTTAGAAGTTCAGGAAGAAGAGGATAAGGAAGGTACGGAAAGTACCGGCGACTATACCATTGATGAGAAATCTAAACAGGTTTACTTAACTGAACGAGGCCAGGTTCGGGTTGAAGAAATTCTTCACGAGCGAGGCTTGTTGCAGGACGGTGATTCCCTGTATGCAGCAAGTTCGATTTCTTTACTGCATCACGTGATGGCGGCCCTGCGCGCTCATAAACTGTTCCAAAAAGATGTCGACTATATCGTTAAAGACGGCGAAATCGTCATTGTTGACGAACATACTGGACGAACTATGGAAGGTCGACGCTGGTCAGAAGGTCTGCATCAGGCGGTTGAAGCGAAAGAAGGCGTTAACATCCAGAATGAAAACCAGACACTGGCATCCATCACGTTCCAGAACTACTTCCGGTTGTATCAGAAATTATCGGGTATGACAGGTACTGCTGATACTGAAGCGTTCGAATTTAACCATATTTATGGGCTGGAAACGGTCGTCATCCCAACCAATCGTCCGATGATTCGTGATGATATGGCGGATTTAATCTACCTTACCGCAGAAGAAAAATTTGAAGCCATTCTTGCCGACATCAAAGACTGTGTCAAACGTGGTCAACCGGTTCTGGTTGGTACCATTAGTATCGAAACTTCAGAGTTTTTATCTAAGCTGCTGCGCAAAGAAAAAATCAAGCATAAGGTATTGAATGCCAAGTTCCATGCGGAAGAGGCAGAAATTGTTGCTCAGGCGGGTAAGATAGGTGCCGTTACCATTGCTACCAATATGGCTGGTCGTGGTACCGATATCGTATTAGGTGGTAACCTGGCGTCCGAGCTTGAAAAAATCGATGCTGCGGATGAAGCGCAAATTGCCAAGGTCACTGAACAGTGGCAGGAAGAGCACAATAAGGTGCTCGAGCTTGGTGGCTTACATATTGTCGCCACAGAACGCCATGAATCGCGTCGTATCGATAATCAGTTACGTGGTCGTTCTGGTCGTCAGGGTGACCCGGGTTCAACCCGTTTCTACCTGTCGATGGAAGACGGCCTGATGCGTATCTTTGCATCGGAACGCATTGCCAATATGATGCGCAAACTGGGTATGGAGCACGGTGAAGCGATTGAGCACCCGTGGGTGACCCGTAGTATTGAAAATGCGCAACGTAAAGTGGAAGGTCGCAACTTCGATATCCGTAAGCAATTGCTCGAATACGATGATGTTGCCAATGACCAGCGTAAAGTCATTTATGAGCAACGTAATGAGTTGCTTGATGATGGTGAAATTGGTGACACCATTAAAGCGATTCGTGAGGACGTTATCTCGGGCATGATCGCTCAGCATATTCCACCACAATCTCTTGAAGAAATGTGGGATGTGGCTGGTCTGGAAGAGCAATTGCGTGGCGATTTAGCGCTGGACTTACCGATAGCTAAGTGGCTCGAAGAAGACGATAAACTGCACGAAGAATCGTTGCGTGACAAGATTTTCGACAGCGTTGAAGAAGCGTATCAGGCAAAAGAAGAGCAAGTCGGTGCTGATGCATTGCGACAGATTGAAAAAGCCATTATGTTGCAGAGCCTTGATTCGCACTGGAAAGAACATCTGGCTGCGATGGATCACTTGCGCCAGGGTATTCACCTTCGCGGTTACGCGCAAAAGAACCCGAAACAGGAATACAAGAAAGAATCGTTTGCGCTGTTTTCCGATATGCTGGAAAACCTGAAGTATGATGTGGTAAGCATTTTATCTAAAGTACGTATTCAGCAGCAGTCCGACGTCGATGCGTTGGAAGAACAACGTCGCAAGCAAGCGGAAATGCAACAAAAACTGCAGCACGAATCTGCTGGTCCCCTGGTATCAGAGTTACCGGAAAAACGTGTTGGCCGTAATGATCCATGCCCGTGCGGTTCAGGTAAGAAATATAAGCAATGTCATGGCAAGTTAAACTAAATTGACTTAAATCCTAAGGCCGGTATTATCCGGCCTTATTTTTTTCTAACGATTAGATATCAGGTATTAACGTTCAATGAATAAGCGATTGCATGTAGCGGTGGGTGTTATTTACCGTGACGGACAGGTATTTCTGACACGCAGACACCAGCATCAACATCAGGGAGGCAGGTGGGAGTTTCCTGGTGGCAAGGTAGAGGCCAATGAAACCGTGCACCAGGCGTTGCATCGCGAGCTGATGGAAGAAGTGGCTATCGATGTTCTGGCGATGCGGCCCCTGCTCAATATATCCCATGATTATGATGATAAGTCGGTGCTGCTTGAAGTCTTTATTGTCGACCAGTTTGGTGGTGAACCAGAATCTCAGGAAGGGATGGAGCAAGGCTGGTTTGCATTAGCGCAATTAGCCAGCCTGGAATTTCCAGAGGCCAACCAACGGATTATTGACAAGTTACTGCAACAAGCCGCTTATTGATAAATTTTACCCCGATGCCTGAGCCAGCCATCAGGGTGTGTTTTGTCCGGGTCGTGGTGAGTCCAGTGGATAACACCTCCCTGGCTATTCCACTCGTACTCTCCGTAAAAATCAATGGTATCTCCCATTTTTAAGTTAGCGACTCGCGGTGCCAGATCGATGTTATGGGCCACCAGTAAGGTCTGGCCGCTACTAAGTCTGATAATAAATCGTTGATGGCGGCTGCCTTTATTATCATCGGCGAGGACTTTTGTGACCACGCCAGATGCCTGTACCTGCAAATCACTTTGGCGGTTCTCAAAGGCCTGTTTCAGTTGCTCGACGGCATCCGTGCTAGTACGGTTATCGGCAACCGGCGCTTGCGGCGAGCCTTGTGGCGGGGACGATTGTTGTGGTGTCGGCCTATTCATCAAATAGGCAACGACCAGGGTCAGGACAATGCCGGCGATAATATTTTTTGGGGTAATTCGGTGTTTTCGTGACATGGTTAAAGGAAGTCCAGTATCGGGCCAGATAGTCGGTTAAATGGATGAATAAATTTGACTTATTAGTTTAGTTCTTCTCGCTTGTGAAATACATTTAGATTTTTTACTCTAACTTTGCTTTCGAAATCTCCCCAGATTTTTCAAAGTATCATTTGGTTTTTTTATGGGCATCTTTGATGCCCTTTTTTTTGTTCGAAAATTGGCATTAAAAACCCGGCGTTAACCGGGTTTTTTAAGCTAGTTGCTATTCTACTGCTTATCCGGCATTTAATTCCGCTAACATCATCTCACGAATGATCGGTACCGGTGAGCTGCCATAACTTAAAAACTTATTGTGGAAGTCCGTTAAATTAAAGTCGTCGCCCATTTTTTCTTTTAATTCTTCACGCAGGTCATATATTTCAGAATAGCCAGTAAAGTAACTGGTCAGTTGCACCTGAGACAAAGTTGCACGGCGCCACTTACCGCGGGCTTCTGCCTCTTCCTGAAAGGCTTCATTCATCATCATCGCCAATGCTTCCTGCTCACCAATGCCATTTACCTGAATGGCATAATCGATAATGGAGTTCATGATCACCCTAAGGTTCCACTTATAATACATTAACCACAGCTCTGGTTCATTATCGCCATAGCCTTGTTCGAGCATCATTCGTTCGGTATACACGGCCCAGCCTTCAACCATGGCACCATTACCAAAGATGGATTTTACTAAAGACTTGGACTTGTTGCTGTGCACTAACTGAGTGTAGTGGCCCGGTACCGCTTCATGGATATTGAGAATCTGTAAGATCCAGTGATTGTATTCACGCAGATAGCTTTCTGCCTGCTCATCATTGAAATTATCCAGAGGCGTGACGTTGTAATACGTGTTGGCCTCAGCATCGTAAGGGCCTGGCGCGTTAATTGAAGCGCCCGCGAAACCACGCTGATATTCCGGTGTTTCCCGAACCACGAGTGGCTTGTCCTTATCCATTGCCACCAGGTTGTTGTCGATCACAAATTTTTCCAGCTCAGGGATCTGGGCGCGAATGGCATCAACAAATTCGTCACGCTTTACGTGTTTTACCGACAGATGATCAATAAGCTGTTTTGTTGCCAGCAACATATCTTCTGGCATCTTGGTGTCGGCAAAATAGGTCGGCCAAAGTTGTTTGGTAATCTTTGCCATTTCGCCATGGACACGCTGTTTCTCGCTGACGGCCTTATCGAACAGTTGTTTTGCAGTCAGGCTTGAGTAAATATCCAGGGCAAATTTTTGTTCATAAAGCTCAGCGCCGATACGAAAATCTTTGCCTGAGTTATTTTCTTTTAGCTCAGCGGCCTTTTCCGTAAGCCAGTTGATGTAGCCTTCAATTGCCGTTGTTGATTCTTCAATGCGAGAGGTAAAATCGGACTTTTCCTGGTCGCTTAAGGCTGAATCAGCAACCGCCTGGGCTATTGCACCAGAGAATAATCCCATCGCGCCTTGGTTTTGCTGAATGGCCAACTCGGTGTGTGGCAGGGTAGGCGTAGTGATATTGGCTTTTGCGGCCTCATAATAAGCAGGAATGTTTTCCATCCGGCGGTAAATGGTGCGCAGACGTTCATCTTTGGCTTTGTAGTCGGTGTTTAAAATCACCCCGAACACACCCGCCACATTATAGTTTGCAGGATTCCACTGATAGGATTTTAATTGCTCTACGGCGAAGACCTGAGATTCCAACTGGTTTTTCAAAATGTAGTAATCACTGGCATTACCGGCATCCAGCTGCTTTGGATCAAAGCCCTGTAGAGCTGCCAGTTTTTCTTTTACGATTGCCAGGTCGTGAGCCATGCTTTCAGCGTCCGGGATGGGTAATTGGTCATCATATTTGTAATAGCCAACATAAACCGCATAGCCAGGATTTAGTTTCCAGAACTCATTGATCAGGTTTTCACTAAATACCGCGAATTGCTGGTTTACATCAGCTTGTTCAAGCTTCGGTACTGGCGCCGGCTTTTCAGCCTGGGTGTTTTGCTGAGGGGTACCACTTTCACCGCATGCGGACAAGCCCGACGTTAATGCGGTGGCGATGGTTAATGCAAGTAAATGCTTTTTCATGGTTTTCTCTACAATCGTTGTTATTTAAAACAACTTAATACGACAGCTTAGTCTGTTGCAAGTGGTATTGGGATATTTGCGGTAAAGCGGTTGAAAAAGACCTTAAGGCGTATCGTCGGCGAGAAAAGCTGATATACTTGCGGCATTAATATTTAGAGGACTGTCAATGAAGATTTGTGGTGTAGAAATTAAAGGCGATGATGCAATTATCTGCGTGATGAGCTACGAAAACCAATTGTTTGATTTGCCCCATGTCAGGGTACCTAAGGTGTCTTTACAGCGTGGTACTGACAGCGAAAATATTCGTAAATTTCAATTTACCTTTGCCAAGCTAATGGCTGACTATGGTGTCGACACCGTTGTGATTAAAGAGCGCATGACCAAAGGTAAATTTGCCGGTGGCTCACAAGGTTTTAAAATGGAAGCAGCCATCCAGCTGATCGACGGATTGCAGGTGGAAATGGCGCGTCCCGCGGATATCAAAGAAAAATTGAAGAAAAGCCAAATCGAGATCGATTATCGGGATACTGGCTTGAAGCAGTTTCAACAAGGCGCATTTGAAACGGCATTTACGCATTTTAAAGTAAACTAGCGAAAAGCTACAAGCTACAAGCTACAAGCTACAAGCTACAAGCTTTAAGCTGTAATTTTTCTGTTTGTTTCTACAACTTTTAAAAAACGGCAAGATTCAATCTTGCCGTTTTTTGTTCTGGTGACGTTTATTTTTGGGTTTCGACCCAGGCCATGATCTTCTCTTCCAGGATCGGCATAGGTAGTGCGCCGTCAATCAGCACCTGGGTATGGAATTTGCGGACATCGAAGTCGTCACCGAGTTGCTGTTGAGCTTTATTACGCATATCGCGAATTGCCCGTTGTCCGGTTTTGTAGGCAAGTGCCTGACCCGGGATAGCAATGTAACGTTCCACTTCCGCTTCGATATCGGACATCGCCAGTGATGAGTTTTTTGCCATAAAATCGATTGCCTGCTCGCGGGTCCAGCCAAACGCATGTAAGCCGGTATCGACGACCAGACGCATGGCGCGCAGTTGTTCATCGGATAAGCGTCCATACCACTGGTAAGGGTCGGTAAATAGACCAAGCTCTTTACCTAAACTTTCTGCATATAGTGCCCAGCCCTCAGAAAATACCGTATAACCACCAAATTTTCGGAACATCGGCAGGTCTTTGACTTCCTGCTGGATGGTAATTTGGAAGTGGTGGCCAGGTGAAGCTTCATGGATGCTCAAGGTTTCTAAAATAAATTTAGGCTGAGCTTTCAGGTTATGGGTGTTGATATAGAAAATACCCGGGCGTGAGCCATCGGGTGCCGGTGACTGATAGCTGGCACCGGCGCTGGATGCTGCACGAAATGCTTCCACTGCGCGAACTTCATAATCGGCTTTAGGAAATACTTCAAATAGCTTAGGTAAACGCTGATTAATGTCATCTTTGACCGCCATGTAGGCATCAATAACGTCTTGTTCATTGTCCCAGTAAAATTGCTCGTCTTCCTGCAGGAAAGTAAAGAAAGCGGGTAAATCACCGTTAAATCCCACCTGAGCTTTGACTTTATTCATTTCTTCCAGGATGCGTGCCACTTCCTGTTGACCAAAATCGTGTAGCTCGTTAGCGGTTAATGGCAAGGTGGTATTGGTTTCGATTTGATACTCATACCAGGCTTTACCGTTAGGTAACGCTGATAGTCCGACGCTTTCCCGCGCTTTTGGCAGATATTCGCTTTCAATAAACTGATAGAACTTATCGTAGGTGGGGACCAGAACATCCATGATCATGGTTCTGTATTGCTCAGTCACTTGCTGCTTTTGCTCATCTGTTAGTTCGCTATTGTCGTCAAGCATGGTTACCGGGCCGTAAAATACACTATCTTTAGCGTCTTTAACGACATGCACGGAAAGTTGCGGCAGGATCTTATCAACGATTGGTCTTGGCAATACGACGCCTTGTTCCATGCCTTCGCGCATTGCCACGATGACACTATCCATATAGGCAGCAAATCCATCGGTACGACTGATAAAGTTTTGATAATCCAGGTATGTGTTAAATGGTTGCGCACTCTGGCCGGAACCCAAAGTCGCGTACATGTTGTGAATACCGTACATCTGGTTTAACGGGATCAGGTGCGAAGGAAAATCATAGCCTTTAATCGCCAATTCGCGGTCACGTTTAAAGATTTGATAACTCAGCAGATCCTGGCCGGAAAGTTGAGATTCATCAATGGCATTAATGTTATCGAGATATTTTTGTTCCAACGCCAGGTTCTGCGCCAGGCTTGCTTCGCTAATGGGGGCATTAAACTTGTCGTTATACTCATTCATGCCTACGAATGTTGCATATACCGGTGATAACGCCATGGATTCCTCAAAATAAGACTGGAATACCTGTTGCGCTAGTTGTTTCGGGTTCTGTGATTCACTCACCTGCGTTTGTGACTGCGTGGTGGATGGCGAGTCTGCTGTCTGGCTGTTACAGCCGATTATCGCACCGCTTAAAACTAAAGCCAGAAAGGTTTTTTTCATCATAATCTTGTCTTCTATTAACGAGGGAGGCAATTGCCCGATTTTTGCATTGTAACCTAATCTGCAAATTTTGTTAGAGGTACGAGTGGGGCAGTGGTCAGGTGCTGACCAGAGTGATTGCAATAAGCACGGGGGTAATTAAGGTGATAATGGTGTTAACCGCAAGTATTTGCGGCTGCTTGCCTAATTCTTTACCGTATTTTTTACAACCCCAAAAGCAGTAATAGCTAGCAAGTAAAGGTAGCAAGGCGATGGCTGCAGATGCCGGGAATATTGAGGTGATTAACGCCAGGACTAGAGTCAGTATTGCCATGACAGATATACAGGCATAGACATTGCTGGCTATATTGGTGCCATAGCGAATAACCATATGGTTGCGGCCTGCCTGCCGGTCTGCATCTATGTCTGGGAATTGATTTAACAGTAATAGATTGTTGGTTAGCAAAAACACCAGTAAACCTGCCAAAACCGACCCTAAGGTATGTTGTCCTGACAGAGCGAAATGACCACCGGTGACCATAATAGTACCAAAACCAAGCCCGGGTGCGATCAAACAGGGTACAGCGTATTTATTGAGCCAGCGCGTATAAGTGAGGATTAACAGAATACCAATTGCGCCATACACCAGTATCACAGTTCCTCTCAGGTAGTAGAAAAACAGGCCGATGGTGATGGTAACTAGCAAAGATATTAAGGCAATATAGAGCACCCACTTATCCATATGGGGCGCGGCAATCAGGGCTCCACTGCCGCCACTAAAGGGCGTGCGTTTGGTGTGTGCATCCAGGCCACTGTGAAAATCCTGATATTCATTCAAAGCATTAACGCTGACATGGGCAAACAATGCAGCAGCCAAAGCCAGAAATAGCACCAGCCAATCAACATGGGTATTCTCATAAGTTACCAGGCTGGTGGCGAGGAAGATGCACACTGGTACCAGAATAAGAAATGGCATTCGAATCGATTTAACAAGGGTGGCGATCATTCACTAAGCCCCACTATTTTAGCGAGCCATTGCACCCATAATCGCTTCTTTTTTTGGAGCAGGTGTGGGGCCGTTGTTGTCATTTAACGATATGTAATTATTGGTATTTATTTAACAATAGCAAAGAACCGGAGGAAGGGAAGGTGGAGGAGGAAGTGACTCCTTCCACCACGTTAGTATCCACCCAAAACCACGACAACGTGAGTGGTTTTCTCCTCAGAAAATAGCTCCTTCATTTTCTTTATACCGACCATCCGTGGTCATAACCTTAGGTAGAGTCCCTCTTCAACTGAAGCGAAACGATTAAGTTTCGCTTCTAAAACTGATAGGTAATATTTGCGGCAACGCCGCGACCTGGTTCTGTAAAGCCCTGCAGGTCGTCGCCAGCTGCATGTCCGGCAACATTGATAAAGCGAACGTATTCCTTGTCCAGTAAGTTACTGGCTAAGACATTCAGCGTTAAGGCGTCATTAATGTGGTAATTTACCGACCAGTCGAGTGAGCCGTATCCGGCAATTTCAGCTTCTCCCGCATTAACCTTGGTCATCCGAACAGCCCAGTTTAAGGTTAATTGGCTGGAAAGGTCCGCATAGTCAAAGGTTAAACCGACAACACCGGATAGTGGACTGATGGTGTTGATGTATTCGTCCGTTGTATCATCTTTGCCGTCCTGATAGGACGCATTGGCAAACACACTCCAGTTGTTACTCATGGCATAATCTATCGCCAGTTCTGCGCCTTTGATGGTTACTGAATCGATGTTTTGATATTGGTACGTATCGTATTGATAAGCGAAGCTACCATCTTCATTCAACACGGTTTCAGAATCGATGAGTTGTGTTGCTAAGAATTGATCATATTCGTTGTAGTAAATTGCCGCATTGATGATCAAATCGCCGATATGACCACGAATACCGATCTCAAGGCTGTCACTCTCTTCCGGGGATAAATCATCGCTCGGCACGATTTCGTAGATGTAGGTTGATGTAGCCTGGTTGTAGTGCTCGATGTACGCCAAATCATAGGCAGGCACTTTAAATCCCTGGCCGTATTGAGCGAATGCAGACAGCATACCATTAACTTTATACAGCGCTCCCAGGTTAAAAGACGTCTGGCTCTCACTAATTTTGGCAAAAGCTTCGCCATTGCCGTTCAAAGCCCCGTTTGGATCCATATCGTATTGATCGAAGCGAACGCCCGGAGTCACCAGGATATCTCCGCCAAGGAAACTGATCTCGTCATTAATGAATATCCCTAAACGGTTGACGTCATTGGTCGGGAATTTGTTACTCAGGTCGTCTTTCGTTGCTTCGCCAGCCACCTCACGGTATTCGTGCGAGGTGCGCAGGCTTTCAGTCGTTTCATAATCAAAACCATAGCCCAGGGTATGCATTTCGTTTAAAGCGACTGAGGCGTTAGACAAAAACCCGGATGTTTCCTGTTGATAAAGACCTGTTTTCCACATGTCCCGTAATTCAACGACCCCAAACATTGGCGCATTAATATCCAGTTGGCCATACTCTTCATCGCTTTGCTCGGATGTATTGTTGTATAACGAAATATTTAAGTAATCAAAGAATGGGGTGTTACTGGTGCTGGTGTATTGCAGTTTATAAGCGGTGGATTCTTTCTCGGTGATGGTACTTTCGCTGACAATATTGTAACCATAATTGGCTAAGCTGCGGAAATAGAATAATAAACCGTCGGCACTGTCGCCACTAACGTCTTGCTTGTAATAATCAACAATAAAATTGACGGCGTTATCGTCATTGATGTTCCATTTTGCTTTGTATAGTGCACTGTTCGATTCAATGTTAAATGGGGCGTTTGACTCTTGATAATTCTGTTGCTCTTCACCATCACGGTAACTGGCATTTAACAGGTGTTCGAGTCCCCCGGTTTTCAGGGCAAGTGTACCGGCAATACCCGATTGCGAGCTATGGTCTGAGTACTCCAGTTTTACCCGGCCGCCAACAGTTTCACCGTCTTGCAGGTAATCACTGGCATCTTTGGTTGTGAAGACGACAATGCCCCCAAGAGCATCCGAGCCATACAAAGAAGACGCCGCGCCTTTGGCAACTTCCACCTGCTTTAAAGTATCGGTGTCGATAAAGCCACGACCAACAATATCATTCTGACCGTTGGCACCATAACCTTCATTCATGCGCATTCCGTCTTTGATCATCAAAATACGGTCAGAACCCATGCCGCGCACCAGGATATTCTGCGCACCACCAACACTGCCGGTTACCTGAATCGACGGATCATACTTAAAAATTTCATTCAGGTCGGTTACCACCTGAGTATCAATGGTTTCAGCGTCAATGACGGAAATGCTACCGGCGACGTCCTGTAAGGCTTTTGGGGTTTTTGTACCACTGACGACAATGGTTTCCATGGTTGTAGCGGCCGGACCTGGTTGCAATTGCTCCGATAGGGCAGCGGGGGAGATTAAAAATTGTCCAGCAACAACAGTGCTTAACAAGGTTTTTTTACAGCGAAACATAGCATTTCCTTTTTCTTGGATTTTTGCCGGGAAAAAATTGCTTTTTATTATTAGTGCTACAAATGCATATGTAAAGCTTAATGATAATTATTCTCATTTTCATTGTTATTTGTTTCGGTGTCCGCTATAGTTCGTTCCATAATTTCAATAAGGAACCGTTTTTGTGTTTATCCAATCCATCGAACAATTAATGGCACAGGTGTCAGAACTGCTTATGACACCGGTCATAATCGCCATTGTGCTGTTACTTTTTTATGCCTTATATGCGCTTGGGCGTTTTTTCAGTCAGCTACTGCAACGCCGTCAAAATGCGCTGTTATATGCTCGCCAACTTGGCAGCGAACAGCCGCAGGGCGTATCAGGGTATCCGGTATATAACTACTTCGTACAAAACCCTGATGCCGGCCAGGATGAGCTGGAAGTATTTGCGTTGAAAAAGCTGGAAACACTGCGAATTGTGACTCGTATCGCCCCGATGCTGGGGTTGATTGCCACCATGATCCCAATGGGGCCGGCGCTGCAGGCGCTGGCTGACGGTAACATCCAGGGGATTAGTGAAAATCTGATTATTGCCTTTGCTGCCGTGATTTGGGGGCTGGTTATCTCATCGATCACCTTTTGGCCGGCATCGGTTAAGAAGCGCTGGTGTGCCAATGAGCTAATCGAAATCAGCAAACTTCGTAATCAAGACTAGGAAGGCATTACCATGCGATTTCTTGATGAAGATGAAGAATTAAACCCAATCGTCAGTGCCGTAAACCTGGTGGATGTGTTCCTGGTGATTATTGCTGCCTTGCTGATAGCCCTGGCGCAAAATCCGCTCAATGTATTCAGCGCCGATAATGTAACCGTGATAAAAAATGCCGGTGAGCCAAACATGGAAGTGATCGTTAAAGAAGGTAAGGAAATCAAACAGTATAAATCCACTGGTGATATCGGTTCGGGCGAAGGTATGCGCGCTGGTGTCGCCTATAAAATGGCCGATGGCAGCTTTGTCTATGTACCGGAAGATGAGTCGGCGGAACAGGTGAATAATGGCGGAGGGCAGGATTAATGTTGAAGCGCCTGATAACAACGGTAACGGCCCTGATCATGGTACTGACTGCACCATTGCTGATGGCTGAGCAAGACACCAAGGACGTGGTGCTGATCATGTCTTCCCACGCAGCAAAACCCAAGGGCGATTTATTGTCCTTACTGGCAAAGGAACAGGCCTTTAACCTTGATATTTACTCGACTAAGGGCAAGAGCGAAGATGAGGTGAAAGCTCGCTGGCAGTCGGCCGATTTGATCATGCTCGATGGTATCAACCCGGCATTGTCGGCGTTTATGTTTGGCAAATATCAAGCCTATCTGCAGGAGTTTGCTGCAGTGCCGGTGATCTCGTTAGGGGATTTGGACAATAACAAGCAAAACCAGGGATTAACGACTAAGCAGAAGCAAACGCTGGGCAGTTACTACAGGAATGCTGGTCGCGATAACTACGCCAATATGATGGATTACTTAAGCGTTGAGATATTTGCACTCAGTGAGCAGGAGGTTGTTCCACCGCGGGTGACTCCGGATGTTGGTTTATACCATTATGATTATCCCGGCTTTGTCACCGCCGATGAACAGGCGTTTTTTAATTTTTTGCAAGCGCAGGACAATCAACCTGTCATTGCTATCGGTATGCACCGCTCTGTCGTCGATTATGAGCAAACACAAATCGTTGATGCCATCATTAAAGGCCTGGAGGCCAAGGGTGCCAAAGCATTAGGCTACTTTTTTGAAGGTAACGATGAAGCGCTTAACTACACTGATTTGCTTCAAGATAATCAGCAACAAACCCGTGTTGATTTATTGATTAACTACCGCTCTCTTCACTACGTAGATAAACGTCGAGGAGAGTTTGAAAAACTTGGCGTGCCGGTTATTCACGCATTGAATTACAATGACGGCGATGAAACCTCATTTAACGAAAATCACACCGGTGTATCTCCGTCATTAACGCCGTTCTTTCTGGTGATGCCAGAAGACACAGGAAGTACCGATCCGACCATCATTGCCGCGAATGACAAGGGTGCGAAAGTGATCATGCAAGACCAGCTAAATGCGTTAGTTGAGCGCGCTTACAATCACGCAAACCTTGCCCATATCGCCGCGGCGGACAAGAAAGTAGCCACCTTTATCTGGAATTACCCTCCGGGTGAAAAAAACATTGGCGCCGCGTTTTTAGATGTCCCATCATCGATTGAGCAAATCGCCACGGCGATGAAAGCCAATGGCTATCAGGTGAATGTTAAAGACAACGAGACCTTAATTGAGCAAGCTGGATTGTTGCTTCGACCTTATTATCGTAACGAAGACTCTGCGACGTTAATTGACAAAGGTCTTGCAGATTATTTACCGCTTAGCACCTATCTTAGCTGGTTCAATTCACTACCTCAGAACGTGCAACAACCGATTGTAGAGCGCTGGGGAAAACCCGGCGACTCGAACATGGTGACCGACGTTGACGGTGAGAAGATGTTTGTGATCCCGCGCATGGAACTGGGTAACATGATTGTCTTGCCTCAGGGCGTCCGTGGTGAAGACCCTCAAGAGCATGCCAGCTTATATCACTCAACAAAAACCCCGGTAAACCACGGTTATCTGGCGATTTATTTATACGTACGCGAAGTATTCGCCGCCGATGCCTATATTCACCTGGGCACCCATGGTTCACAGGAATGGCTATCGGGTAAGGAGCGCGGACTTTCCGTGTGGGATGCACCTAACCTGGCGATTGGTAACCTGCCGGTATTTTATCCATACATTATTGATAACGTCGGTGAAGCGATGCAGGCGAAACGTCGTGGTCGAGCGACGATGATTTCCCACTTAACCCCAGGGTTTGCTAAAGCCGGGTTATACGCCGATGTCGCTAAGCTAAATGAGTTAATGACTAATTACATGATGTTGGAAGACGGGCAAACCCGTGCCAACACCGAGCAGGCAATTAAGGATTTGGCCATCGAATTGTCACTGTTTAAAGACTTAAGCATAGACCCTAATGCCGGGGACTTTATTCTCGCGGACGCGATCACCGCGATGCAGGATCACTTAAATGATTTGGCCCAGCAAAGCCAGCCGTTAGGGGTACATATCTTTGGTTTGTTGCCAAAACAAGCCCATTTATTCAGTACCATTATTCAAATGCTGGGCGATGATTTTGCTAACCGAGCCGGCCGTTATGAGCAGGAGAATGGCATTGCAGTCCCGGAAGCAGAACGTCTGGATGAACGTCAGGTGGTAAATCTGCACGCGCTTGATGGTTTCCAGTTACTGAAACGTCACTTGTTAGATAACAAGGTGGATGCCAGTAAATTACCGGCACAGCCGGATGCACTGCTCGCAGCCGATTTGCAGCTGGCCGAGAGTTACTGGAATAACTTCGATAATATTGCCGAAATTAGCAATCTGATGCTGGCGCTCGATGCTGGTTATATTCCGGTAAGTCATGGTGGCGATCCAATTCGTAACCCCGACGCGGCGCCAACTGGTCGCAACTTAATTGGTTTCAACCCGGCGAAAGTGCCATCCAAAGAAGCGTACGAAGCTGGTGTCAAACTCATGGACCAGACCATCGAAGACTACTACGCCAAGCACGGTAAATACCCGGATAAACTGGCGTTTTCACTATGGTCACTGGAAACCATGCGTCATCAAGGCGCTTTGGAAGCGCAAATTTTGCACGCCATGGGGGTAAAACCGGTGTGGAATCGCGCCGGTAATGTGACCGGTACCGAAGTCATTCCTTATTCTGAATTAGGCCGCCCTCGCGTCGATGTGGTGATATCGGCGACCGGGTTGTATCGCGATGCATTCCCAAATGTGATGCTGTTCCTCGCCAAAGCCATTGATGATATTGCTCAGCTTAAGGAAGAAAACAACTTTGTTTATCGCCATGCCAATGTATTAAAGCAAGAGCTTTTAGAATCAGGTAAGTCGGTTGAAGATGCGGATTATTTATCAACCTTGCGTATATTTTCTAATGAAACGGGTAACTATGGGACGGGGCTTGCTGGCGCATCGTTGGATTCCGGTAGCTGGGAAGACGACAGTAAACTGGCGAATTTGTATTTGGACCGCATGGGCTTTGCCTATGGCAAAGACGAGTCGCGTTGGAGTGAGAATGTCAGCGGCGATAACCTTTACGGCAAAGTTTTGTCTGGTACCGATGGTGTGGTATTTTCCCGCTCTACCAACTTATACGCATTGATGACCAATGATGATCCGTTCCAGTACTTTGGTGGCATTGGCCTGGCGGTGCGTCATCTCGATGGTGAAACACCGGAAATGTATGTATCGAATCTACGACGCAAGGATAATGTTAAAGCGCAGACTATGGATGCCTTCCTGAATCAGGAAATGCGCAGCCGCTATTTCCATCCGCGTTGGATTCAGGCAATGCAGGAGTCAGGTTACGCCGGTGCTACCGCGATCCTCGATCGCATGAACAATATGTGGGGTTGGGAGGTCATGACACCGGACGCGGTTCGTGACGATCACTGGCAGGAGTTCTTTGAAGTGTATGTCAACGACAAGTACGAACTGGACATGCGCGAGTTCTTCGAACAGCACAATGCCGAAGCGTTGGCTCAGATGCTAGAACGCATGTTAGAAGCGGTTCGCAAGGGCTATTGGCAAGCGGATGAGCAGACCTTGCAAACCATGGTAGAAACTTACACGGAACTTGCGACGGAATTTGATGTGGCAACGGACAATGAAAAGTTCAAAGAGTTTATGGATAACACCGCTGCCGGATTTGGATTAACGCCATTGACGCAAGCGTTGACCGAAGCGTTGGCACAAGTTCCGCCCGTAGCCGCTGCACAGCCGCAAATGGAGCAAGTCACCGGGCAAAAACTTGAGCAGACCGAAGTGGTTGAACATGAAACTGACTATCGGGGCTTATACCTACTGTTGCTGGTTGTTTTGGTGGGTTTTATCAGCAACTTCCTGCAACGGCCACCCCGTGTGCCGGTGCCCGTTGATAAAAATGACCTGGAAAACCCTTCAGTGGATAACAATCAGCTTGCCGCCTGAGCTTACTGTCAGAAATAGAGTCAATGATTAACTAGAAAAAATGCCGGTTTTTACCGGCATTTTTTCTAGCTCAGCTTAGAGTACCTGAGGTGTTTCGGTTACAAACGTGAACGCACTAATATCCATGATGTGTGTGTTTGAACGTTCTGACGGTAAAGAGTTTACCTGGGTAATAACAAGCTTTTCATCATCGAAATTTACGCGAAATTCCCGCATCCAGTCTAAGCGACCTATCTTTTTCAGGGCATAGCGATTGAAAGCTAATGGGCACTTTAAATACACATAGTGATACGCTTTAGCCATCGCACCAGGATCGACTGTGTGGACATAGATGGTGTGTTCGTTAAGGTTATGTTCCTGATGGATATAATGTAAATCGGTATGAGACGTGGTGAGGAAAAAGATACCCAAGGTTAGCAACAGAATTTGCGCTACGGCGATAACATAACAAGCAGGCAAAAACCAGGTGGCGGGCAATGCGCGAATCCATAACTGTTTTAATGGCTTTTGATTTGTGGATAAGCAGGAAAACACCTGTGCAAACAAGGACGATTTTAACCGGGCGTAGATAATCAGCAAGCACATCCATGTGTGCAGGAGAGTATAGGTTTAAGCCTCAAAAGGTGATACCATACCAACTCTCCATTAACGGCGCGACAATTAGCAGAATGGCAAGGCATAACAGCCAAGCCCCAGAGCCGCTTCGATTCATATCTTTCGTTTCGTCCCTGACTTTCATCGCTTAGCTTGTGGTTACGGTTACTTCATAAGAGGTGAACTTTCTAAGGTTAATAACACCGGTATCAAATATTAAATACTGGCCTTTTATCCCCTGTAGTATCCCCGACACTTGTGGATTTTTATCAAAATTAAATGAGCTTATTTTGCTTGGGTAGAGATCAACCGGATAGTCGATTTCAATGACTTCTTCATCCAGTTGTTCGATAGCGTCGCTGCCAAAGCGAAGTCTTAGCTCGTCCAGGCGTTCATTTATTTTAGGAATCAGCTGTTGAGCATGTTGCTTTAGGTCGATGGCATCGGCTTTGCCTTTGAGCATATTACGCCAGTTAGTTTTATCGCTGATAAGCTCGGCAAGAGCGGTTTCGACCAATCCTGATTGCAAGCGGGAATCCACTTTAAAAATTGGCAGGGCCTGATTGGCGCCCTGATCGATCCAACGGGTAGGGATTTGCGTATGGCGGGTAATCCCCACTTTAATGGCTGTGGTATTTGCCAGATAGACGTAATGAGGTACAAAACAATTCGCTTCTCCCCATTCTGGCTCGCGACAGGTACCCTGTTCAAAGTGACACTTTTCCGGTTTTAAAATACACATGTCGCATTGCGCTAGTTTCATCATACAGGGGTAACAAAACCCCTGGGAATAACTTTTTTTGGTCTTCTTACCGCAACTTTGGCAATTGATCTGTCCGGTATGGGTTAGAGTCAGTTTGCTGCCAATCAGTGGGTTAAGTAGCAGTCGGTGTTCACCTGCTTTTAACGTGTAATGGGCTACGCCATCGATCAGTTCGGTCGCCATTTTCGTTAAATGGCCGGTAATATTTACTTCTGTCATGGTATCTGTACTCGCACCGGGGTCGGTGTTTCTAAACGTTATATTCGAATTTTTGCGCGGTTGGCTTTGAGATTGCCACGCTGATTTTTTTTATCCATGCGTTTGGCTCGCGCCGCTTTACTCGGCTTGGTCGGGCGTCGTTTTTTCACCTCTTTGCTGGCGGGTAATAACACCTCAATCAATCGTTCAATGGCAGCGGCTTTGTTCATCTCCTGGGTTCGATGTTCCTGGGATTTGATGATCACCACACCGTCTTTGGTAATCCGATGATCGGTTAGCGCCAGCAACTTTTGTCGATATTTCTCTGGTAGGTTTGCAGTGCTAATGTCATAACGTAAATGTATCGCTGTTGCCACTTTATTGACATTCTGGCCACCGGCGCCCTGCGAGCGAATGGCGGTGAATTGCAGATCCAGTTCATCAATCAGAAAGTCAGGATGGTTTTTGCTAACGGGGATCATATAATTGCCTTTTGCACACTTGTATATATAGTGCGGGATTCTTAGATAAGGTTCAATGGTATGTCATCTTCCTGGTTTGTTTATATACTGCGCTGCGCCGATAAAAGCCTGTACACAGGTATTACTATCGATGTTGAAAAACGATTGCAGGAACACAATGCTGATAACGTTAAAGGCGCGAAATATACCCGGGCCCGACGTCCGGTAGAATTGGTCTATCAGGAAACACTACCGGATCGCAGCGGTGCGGCAAAACGTGAAGCACAAATTAAAAAGCTTTCCCGCCAGCAAAAAATAAAATTAATCAATGCCGATGAAAGTATGTGCATGTAAGCACTTATTTACTGTTTATCCCTTTAATAATAGTTCGGTGTACAGCTGTACAGAGGTCTGATTAGTGTAAATTTCGTCGACTTGCTGTTTTTTGCTCGGTAAACTAGCCGCCAGTTTCAAGTTAGATTTGATTAGGCAGACCATGTTTATTCGCCAGTATTATCACGATAGTAATGACAAAGTGCGCTTTAGCCGCCAACAGGCAAGCGATTTTGCTAAGAATATTGCCGATGATTTCAATCCGTTGCACGATATTGACGCCAAGCGTTTCTGTGTACCCGGGGACTTATTATTTTCAGTGATTCTGGATAAGTGTGGCATTCATCAGAATATGGCCTTTACCTTCGCTGGTATGGTGACCGATGCCAACGAACTTAACTTTCCTGAGAAAATTACAACCAGTGCCGAAGTAAACGACGAACAGGGAAAAACCTACTTAGCCGTTGCCGCCGATGGCGAACACAGTCGCTGCGAAACCCTGATAGAGTCATTAGTACGCTCCTATGTGGCATTTTCCGGTGACACGTTTCCGAACATTCTTGGCGAGCTGATGCGCAAAAAGTCGGTGATGATTAATCCGGCTCGCCCAATGGTGATGTATGAGAGTATGAAGCTGAACTTAAACAGCGTCGATGTGAAACAGGTGTCGTTGCAGTTTAATGCCAGCGAGACTGATCTAAATGTGGATGGCAAGCGTGGTAAAGTACGTTTGGTGTTTGACATTATCGCTGCTGGAAAAGTCATTGGTTATGGTGAAAAGCACATGGTATTGAGTGGCTTGCGTGAATACGACGCAGACGTTATGGACGCGGTTTACCAAGATTACCTGGCGATGAAGCGCGCTTATCATGGTCAACAAGTGGTAAATGGTTAATCAGCCATTTTAACTAGCCAGTACCCGCTTAAAATTCGCATCGCGGGCATCAAAGCGATGCCCGGCTTATCATTAATATCCTCTATTCTTGTCTAGGCTAAATTTTGCCTTTAAACTTGCAGTTTTGACCGGAGATATGTCCTTGCCTGCTTCTGTTGGTTCCCGCACCGTACTCGGATTTGATTTTGGTACCAAACATATAGGTATTGCGGTTGGTCAGGAACTGACTGGTACCGCAAGGCCTTTAAAGGCCATTAAAGCCAGAGATGGTATTCCCAATTTTGATCAACTCGCTGATTTGATTGCAGAGTGGCAGCCTGATCTGCTGGTTGTTGGCTTGCCGTTAAATATGGATGGTAGTGAACAGCCATTTACTGCCCGGGCCAGAAAGTTCGCCAATCGATTACATGGTCGCTTCGGTTTACAGGTTCAGATGCAGGATGAACGACTAACGACCGCCGATGCCAAACAGAGCCTGTTTGAGACAGGGGGCTATCGTAACCTGCAAAAAGATCATATTGACTGTCAATCGGCAGTGGTAATCATAGAAAGTTGGTTTGCCAGCCAATATGAGTAAAACCAATTCCACTAAGGGTTTTCCCAGTCAGTGATAATTTAAAGGCTTTTAGGCAAGGCCTAAATTGCCGGGAATGCTCGCTCCATCGTCACAATCATATAATTAACCGTTTGCGATTTCCGTCGTTGCGGTTGCCTTTGCGTCATTAGCAATCATAGAGTTGCCATCCTCGACAATGAGTTTATGTCCATCAACATTGGCCTTATCGGCCATCATCCATTCACATCTTGCCAGAATGTTATGCATTGAGTCTTTTTGGTAATCCAGATTCATCAGCAAGCTGGTAGTCTGGTAGGAAAGTTTATAGGTCAGAAAAATACTTGGCTGCAATCGATTAAGTTGCTGAATCACTCGCCCCTGGATCTGCAATAAACTATGCATACTGGTATTTGGCATTAACATGACAAACATGTTGCCTTTGTACCGCCCGATAAGTGACTGATGAGGGGCGTTCTCTTTTATTACTTGTGCTGCTTTTTCAATTAACCAGTCGCCAATGGTATGGCCATTACGGTAATTAATGTCCGTTAGTTGATCCAGCTGCAGACAAAACAAAGTTGCTGATTGTCCGCGCTGTTGAATTCTCAGCCAGCGCCGGGAAAAATATTCCAGGGTGTTTGGGCGATGATAAACCTGAGTCAGGGGGTCTAGTTGCAGTTGCTTGGTCACAACCCGGCGCGACCAGCGAATACCAAAAACACTCAGTGCCAGCCCTGCTGCAATTAAAATGCAAATGACGATATACAGCATACCAAAGCGGTTTTGCTCGCTAACGTCGGCAATTTCCCGATTAGTGGTATGCAGTGTCGAGTATTGTTTGCTCAGATGTGAATTTAATTCGGCAAATAATTTTTTGTGATTTTGAAGTTCAAAATTTAATTGTTGGCGGACGACTTCCCTGGCGCGGGTTTGCGCATATTGACGTTGCTGACGTTGCAGATAATCAATCTGATAAAGATAGGCCTGTTCCGGGCTACCATGAGTTTTTGCCATAGATGCCATGATCCCAGCTGCAGCATGCAGGCTTTCGCTGAGTTTGAAATCTTTACTGTAGGACATTGCCTTGGTGCCATATAACCAGGCATTATCATAATCCTGTACGTGGTAAAAACTGACCGCTAATAGGCCATAGGCATCGACACTGTTCATCGGGTAATTGCGTGCTTCGATCGAGCCAAGACGAGGCAGCAATGTATCGATTACCCAGTTGTAATTGCCTAACTCCACCTGGAATTGGGCCATCTCGGCAATGACCCCCTCGGTGATGATGTTTTCGTTGATTTGCTGACAATAGGTCAGGGTGGCCTGATACAGTATATCGTCGACACTAATCTTTTTTAAACCGACTAACGAATCAACTTTATGTGCCGACACCAGGCATTGCTGGCGTTCTGTCAGGTGACGGTTATTAAGGCGTTCAAAATAATTCAGGGCTTTTTGATAAGCCCCCAGTTGATTATGAAAGAAACCAATACCCATAATGGTTTTGGTATAAAGTTGTGGCTCGATCTGTGGATGAGGTAATAATTCAAGAATGTCTGCCAGCAGGTTTACCGCATGTGGATAATCACGATCTAATAAGTACAGACTCAATTTATAGCTCAACGCCTGTAGCCGTACATTGATATCATGGTGCTCGGCAAGGACCTGAAACCGTCGTAGAGACTCCTGATAGTTGCCTTCCATGATCAACCGATAAGCCTGAAGGTATGCTAATTTGGCTTGCTGAGACTCATCAAGCGAGCGCTGTTGCAACAGGGCGAGCAAGGTTTTACTCAATTCGATATCGGTGGAGCGAACTTCATTGGCTTTATCCAGCAACGCTGTTGTTGTCCAATTATTAAAATAACCTAAGCGTTGTGAGTTTGTTTCAATGCCATCCGTCGCTATACCGTCAGCCTGTGCATTAACACAGATAGTAACGCTCAGACTGATTATTAACATCATTTTCCAGGCGCAGCCTAATAGCCTTGCGCAGTCAAACAATACTGGAGTACACATGGGGAAGCGGTTGCTTTGCAAAGCTTTCGATGTGTTATTAACCACGAGTTGCATCCTCAGCCTCCAATGGTTGATGGCCAGGTGTCAGTCTGTCGTTAGCTCCATGACTGAATGGCATATCGTGTAGCTCGTCAAAAACCGGGGTGGTACGATAATTTGGGCTCTCGATAACTGTCTGTGGACAATAGGCCGGCATAGCCTGTGCGCTGTTATCGTCTTGTCTAGCAATGTTGTGCTTACCTTGCTGCTGCGCTAAGCGCAATGCACCTGTAAGGTCCATCATCAGGTAACGGAATCGATAACCACTGTTATCGCTGTGGGTTACGCCTATCGCCCCCTGGTGACCCAGCTGTTTGCTTATTGTCTGCTGCAATTTAGTGGCAAAGGTCAAGGTGTGTTTTTTATCCATATCACCTAACAGCAATATTAATTGCTGGTGACTAGTGCGGGCAAGGAGGAAAAAACGACCATCTCGCAGCCATTTTTGACCTCTCAACCGAGTCTGGTACCAGGCTGCCGTCCGCTGTAGCCAGGAGTTACGAGGCGGATAACAGGCGGGTTGACGAATTTGTAACGCTTGTTGTGCCAATTGTCGGGTCAGATTTACAGTTAATCGGATTTGCTGCCGCTGGTTAACCTCAATCTGGTATTGAACTTCTGAGACTTCTTCTGGATTTCCAGTTTCGCACACCAATTTACGGTCGATTGAAGATAAATCATCATGCTTGTTATTACAGGTATCCGGCAAGCGGATGATCAAAGCTCCTACCCCTGCGCTTTGTTGACGCCAGGAATTTAAAGCTGTAACAGCCTCTTTTTCAAAAGCAGTTCTGTTCAGGGCGCTACTTGTTACGTCAAGACTCAGCTGTCGCTTCAATGGGCTCAGTATGTGCTGATAACGTCGAAGGTAAACGTAAAGCATCAGCGTAATTACTGCCAACGATAATAATGAGTACTGCAAAACTAACTGGTGTTGCAGCTCATGCTGCAATTGTGTGAAATTTCTTTGCTGTTTGACATTATTGGCAAGTAACCGTTGCTTTAATTTCACTCGCTGCTGCTCGGCATTTTGCTTAGCAAGGCGAACAAATTCTCTGGATTGTGCCTTAGACTGCTCGTCCTGTAATGAGCGTTGCAGATGCCGCTGATAGTGATCTAGAAATGCCTGTGCAAGGTCTAATGCATTTGTTGCGTAGTGATAATCGGCCAGTAACTTGTAACTTGCGGTTACCCAGCGATTAAAATGTTGCATCTGTTCTAAGCTTTCTAATTCAGCGGTTAGCTGTTGCGCGTAGCGACTAGCCAGTTCATCTTCACCTGCTTGCCAGTAATAATGGAGTAACATGTGCTGGTTATTCATGCGTTGAAATGTATTAGTTTCAATAATACGTTGATACTTTTTGATAAAGTCACTGATTTTTTCAGGCGCGTGCTGGTTAAGGAAGTAATGAGCAGTTTCAATTAATGCGGCATTTAAAATGGCGGGTTCGTGACTCTTCAGGCACAGGTGTTCGGTGCGCTGCAAGTTTTCAAAGACTTCTGTAGTCCGTTGCAGACCTATAGTGGTCTCCAACATGTGCAGTGCAATTACGCATTGCCGCCTTGGTGGCAATCCGGCAGCGTTAACCTGTGCAAAGGTTTGCTGTGCCTGATTGAATTCGCCAATGTGATTGTAGAAATATCCGAGAGTAAGTAGCAGTAAGTCTTTCAAAGGGAAGTCTGCAATGTCGGGTAAGGATTCTACGATTATTTGATGATGCTCAAGCATCAGATCGTAGTTTTCTGACAGAACACCCAGATTTAATAAGTTGCTGTGTGCGCGCAGTCGAGTTTTCGGGTCATGGTGATTAACCAGTAGCTGGTGTAACTGTTTCGCTCGTTCGATATCGTTTAAAAATGTTGCCCGGTGCGCTTTAAAGTAGATCCATTCAGTCTGGTTATTAGTATCAAGCAGGATATCATTGCGGTTAATAAACTCATCAAGCTCACCAATGTGAGTAATAAAATCAGCAATTCGTCGGGTACGAATGCTTTCGATGGTGGGTATCTTTTCCGCAAATTCCTTATTGAACTCTTCGAATGCCCCTACACCTCTGTCAATTTTTTGCCACCAAGATGTAATCCACTGGTTCAGTTCGTCAACTACTTGGTCTGGCAACGCAATTGGATTTTTCATTTCCTTATTGGCAGGTTGCTCATCAACGATAGTTATAGCTTGCGCTGATGTCGCAACGCCCATAACCATCCACTGTAGTAACAGACAGGAAACCCAGGTCACGATAGCTGTTCGGCAATTCGAGGTCATGACTAAACAAGGCATCCCATGTCCAGGTGTAGATAATTTAGCAATGCGCGCGGCAATAACCTGAAGGCGTGACAATATTCGCCGCGTGAGGTTTGAATTAATGGCAAGCCGATAAAAAGCGAATTTACTAAAAATGTTAGTCACGATAGATTACATTCGGATTAGTGCAGTAAATGGCTGTCGCCGATTATTTAACGGCATAATTTATTCGGCGCACGACATAATGAAGCTCAACTGGACAGTCAGGCAGTTTGATGATTTCAGACACGATATTTCCTCTTATTATTGTTTAAGCGATTCACATCTCACCCATTTTCGCACCGCGTGATTCCAGCCTTATGCTTACTGAAATCTTGTTTGTAAGGCGCCATGATAACTAAAATTTGCAAACAGGGAAAATCCGATCACCTATGCAGATAGTTACTGGTATTTCGTGAAGTTTCAATAGCTTTTCCCGACTTTAAAACTGGATCGTATATTAAAACCGTAAATCGTTTATATTACAATTGGTTATGCGTATTTTGGGTTTGTATTATTTTGTATCAAGGGTTGTTGTTTCAAGCCTTTTGAATGGCCGTTGTTAAAGCAGAACTATTCACCTTTAGGCTCTGTCTGAGCTTGGTTCGCATCGGGAGGTAAGTATTACGACAGGTAGACAATGGATAAGCAGGGGATAACGCGCATAGGAAATACAGTGTCGATATAAATCGGCGGCGCGTTTTGTGCAATGTTATCATATTGTCAACAGGGAGGTTCCTCCCCGCTGACAATGAACATGAACTGCTTAAATTAGTGGATCAACCGGGCCCGTATGGTGCCATCGATAGCCTTAAGCTCTTTTAACGCAGCATCGCTGTCTTTCGAGTCGAGATCGATGACCACATAACCGATTTTATCATCCGTTTGCAGATATTGAGCGGCGATATTGATTCCCCGGTCTGCAAATGCCTGGTTAATCTGGGTGAGCACACCCGGTCGGTTATGATGAATGTGGAATAAGCGTGAGCGGTTGATATTTGCCGGTAAGGAAACTTCCGGGAAATTTACTGCAGATACCGTAGAGCCATTGTCAGAATATTTGATAATTTTACTAGCTACTTCAATGCCTATATTTTCCTGAGCTTCCTGAGTACTACCACCGATATGCGGAGTCAGAATGACATTATCAAACTGTCGTAATGGTGAGATAAACTCATCATCATTCGACTTTGGCTCGATTGGGAATACGTCGATAGCGGCACCACCGACCTTTTTGTTTTCTATGGCAGCCGCCAGCGCATCGATATCAACAACCGTGCCTCGCGAAGCATTGATGAAAATTGCTCCGTCTTTCATCTGCGCAAATTGTTCGGCGCCAATCATGTTCTGCGTGGCCTGAGTCTCCGGGACGTGCAGGGATATGACATCGGCACATGCCAGTAATTCCTGAAGACTGCTGCTTGGACTGGCGTTACCAAGCGGTAATTTGGTTTCAATATCAAAAAATTTAACTTGCATACCCAGGTGCTCGGCAAGAATGCCAAGTTGCGTGCCGATGTGTCCGTAACCGACGATTCCCAGTGTTTTGCCTCGGGCCTCTACCGATCCCACTGCGGACTTTAGCCACTGACCACGATGAGCGAGAGCGCTTTTTTCCGGCACTCCGCGAAATAACAGTAATAATTCGCCAATCACCAGTTCTGCCACGGACCTGGTATTAGAAAACGGAGCATTAAATACCGGAATACCACGAATTTGCGCGGCGGATAAATCAACCTGATTGGTACCGATGCAGAAACACCCAATGGCTGCTAATTTCTTCGCATGGCTTAACACATCGTCTGATAATTGGGTGCGAGAGCGAATACCAACAAAATGCACATTGGCGATCTTTTCTTTCAGCTCATTATCCGGTAACGAACTTTTCAGGTATTCAATGTTGCTATAGCCACTATCTTGCAAGGTTTTCACTGCACTCGGATGCACACCTTCAAGCAATAAAATGCGGATTTTTTCTTTTTGCAACGATTGTCGGGTCATGGTCACTAACTCTGTGTAAAATATCAGTTTGGATGGCTAGACAGCTAAATTAGCATATAGAGTGAAAACTCAAAAGCGTTTTTTGAATAATTGCGATAGAAAAAACGGGCTGAACGTTCAGCCCGGTTGGATGTTATAGCAATTCCACTAAGTGTTTTCCCACTCAGTGAGAATTTAAAGGCTTTAAGGCAAGGCTTTGATTGCAGAGAATGGTCGCTCCATTATCAACATCAATTAATTCGCCTCGATGATTTTTGCCCCTTGTTCAGTGCCAACAATCAGCACATCAGCGCCGCGATTGGCAAACAAACCGTTGGTGACCACACCAACAATGCTGTTAATTTTCGCTTCCATGGCAACCGGATTTAGAATTTCGAGATTATAAACGTCGAGAATGACGTTACCATTGTCGGTCAGGACGCCCTGACGATAAACCGGATCACCGCCGAGTTTAACCAGTTCCCGCGCCACATAACTGCGTGCCATAGGGATTACTTCGACCGGCAGGGGGAACGCACCGAGCATACCAACCTGTTTACTGGCATCGGCGATGCAGACAAATTTTTTGGCAACTGCAGCAACAATTTTCTCTCGGGTAAGGGCTGCGCCACCGCCTTTTATCATGTGCATATGTTCTGTGATTTCGTCGGCACCATCAATGTAAACATCCAGGCTGTCTACCGAATTAAGATCGAACACCTCGATGCCGAGGGCGGTAAGCTTTTCTGTCGATGCATCTGAACTGGATACCGCACCTTGTATCTCGTTTTTTTTACTTGCTAAAGCATCAATAAAAAAGTTGACGGTTGAGCCGGTTCCCACACCAACAATGCTGTCAGGGGTGACGAATGCAAGCGCTGCTTCGGCAGCATTTTTTTTCATTTCATCTTGAGTCATAACGAATCCTTTTTCGACGCGATGGCGCGATTATAGCCTGAAAAATTGCGGTTTGTCGCCTGGCCTGTTTGTTGCTGCTTAAATAAAGTGCATTGTCGTTTGCCTAATTGCCAGTTAGTCGTTGATACGGTCGAATCCGTTGCGCAATTTCTCACTTTTTAATCTGCCATAGCGGAAATATTGTTATTCTTCACAACTTTCAAAGTTGTCATTATAACTTATTGATATTTATGTGTTTGCAAATAAATTTATAGGCCAATCTTCAGCTTTTCCTCAGGTTATTTAGGTGCTTTTGAGGTTTAATTACTGGCATCGGAAACGAATGGGGTAGCGAAAACTTAGGCGCCCCCTTAATTGATGAGCTGCAAGCACTTGCGAAAGCCGGAAATAAAGTAAAACCGCTGTCAATCAATTGCACACGCTCGATTCATCGACGTAACCGATGCCGGAAATTCACTCGGGAACAGATTTTTAATCGAGGAGGTAGTTATGAAAGGCCTGAATAGTTTAGTACTGGCCGCGGGTATGGCGGTCGTATCTTTAAGTGGCCAGGCGGTAGAGTATGAGTTTGTTGCAGCCGACAATTCGGTAGCCACCAAAACCTGCGTAGCCGCAGCAAGTGATAACTTAAGTGACTTGAAAAAAGCGGTACGCCGTTCCTTTGATGGCAACACCAAGCTTATGAGTTTATCTATCGCTTGTAACGATCAGGACATTAACTCATTTGCCCATACTTATGGTGCAGTAGATACCGGAGAGTACCTGAATCGCCGCGTTCCAAAGGCATTTAAGGTAGAGGATGATGTTCAAATCATTGACATCAGTGCTTATCAACCTAGCGACATCAGTAAAAAAGTGGTTGTCTATGTTAGCAGCAAATAACCTTGAACCAGCACAGTGATCGGCGTCAATGCCGGTCACTTTTTTTTATGCACTGATGATTTGTTTAAGCGGTATGTCCCAGGGTTGGGGTTGCAGATGTTCAACCTGTTGGCAACGGTGGGCCACGCCAATGGCCCGGTTCTGCAAATTAGGACAAGCGTGCAGGGTACGATCATAATAACCACCGCCCATGCCAAGTCGATTACCATGGCAATCAAATCCCAACAGTGGCGTCAATAAAAGGTCTATATGCCGATGCGCAATGACCTTACTAACGTCCAGAACTGGCTCCTCCAGATTATAGCGATTGCGGGTTAGAGGGGTATGTTGTGAGTAACTCAGAAACAACAAATGGCCTTTGCTAAACGGATGCAGGACCGGCACGTAGACCTGTATTTGCTGTTGCCAGCACCAGTGAAAGTAGGGGGCAAGGCTAATTTCACCATTTGCGGCGATATAGCCGGCAACGTTTTCGATGCGTTGCTCAGACGATAGCTTCTGCAGTTGTCGGCAAAGGTTATGACTGGCGGCAGTTTGCTCGGCGTACGTTAATGCCCGGCGCTTTTGCCTGAGCTCTTGCCTTAGGTGCTGTATACGATTTGCTAAGTCGGTGTTCGGAGTCATGGTAAAAAAAGGGCCAGATTTTATCTGACCCTCATTATTTCTTAAACCTTAAAGGTTGCCAAGCGACAGGTTTTAAAAGTGTAATTCAATGCCGGCAAACGCACCGTCAAATTGTGCGTCAAGATACAGGTCTTCTACGTCCTGAATATCGAATTGCATTTTGCGATAGCCAAGGCGGATATCCAAATCGACAACCAGATTATCGACAAATTCATATTTAATGCCAGCCATGGCGTCATAGACATTGTGATCATCAAAACCAATCCAGGAGCCTTCCGCAAATACGTCCAGGCCAGTGCCTAAGATACCGAGTTCGGTTGCCAGGTATAACATCGGGATAACACCGTGGTAATCGAGCGACTCCTCAGTAAATACCGGGTTTGCATCATTCTGACTCACCGTAACAGCATATTCGGCGTACTTAAAGTTAACACCAAAGTCGATGCTGAAGATGGCGTTATCAAACAATTCGTAATACATAATCACATCTAGGTGATCTAACTCGGCATCAACCAGAGTATCGCCGTTGTAGATACGATCGCCAAATTGAAAGTCAGCCACTTCAGCCATGCCGGTTGTGTCCAACTCGTTCTGGCGGAGTTTTAGGTTAGGCAGTAACGGGATCGGATGCTCAAGTGCAGCCCAATAGCTGCCTTTTTTATCATCTTCGAGCTCAAACATCTGCAAATTTTCAGTGCTACCAAAGCTACCATCTGCTTGCATATCCCAAACCTGACCACCAATGTAGACACCGGCGATGGTATCGGCTTGTGCGATAAACGAACTTAGGGCTAACGTTGTTGCAAGGGCGAGTTTTTTCATGACTTTACTTCTTTTAGTTATTGTTATCTTTTGCAAGATAGTACGACAGGCAAACAGTAACTCAAATTGAAAGAAAATTGTAGAGGCAAGGTTAATATTTTATAAACAATGGGTAGATGTCTAAAGGTGTCTAAGGGGGGCGGGGGTGGACGAAGGTGCGTTAATATTTCCAGGGGTTGGCGAGGAAATTAAACGGTCATGCACGGTATTGCTTGGATGAATAGAGTATCGAAAAAGGCGTTCCCCAAAATGCCGGCATCAACGTCAGCCCTTGAACAACCGTGTGTTCAAGGCGGAGGTTGCACACTCGCCTTAGGCTTCCCGGTACTTGCCGGGCCTGCTCAATAGCGACCGATAAACCCCCTTAAGTAGAAATTATCGGCTCAGGGACATAGTTGATATCAAACATCCCAGGGAACTTAAACTTCATTATACAGATTTATCACCATTATGGCCTGTATAAATTTGTGAAAAATCGTGGTGAGATGTTGAAAAATGAAGCGAGCATTTCTGTTAATTCAAACATGCCAGTGGTAATCGTTGATTACCGACCTGCGATTGAGAAGTTACTCTCACCACGAAAATGGACGACCAACCGTCGGTTTGTGTCATCCAGCTTTGACAGAACGGCGGCACTTTATCTTAGAGTAAGATGCGGAGCAACGTAGTTGTGCGGGAATCCACGAAACGATTCGGTATATTGCATAACCGAAAAGCATAAGGGCGACAATTTCACCTGTCGCCCTTATCTCCGTGAGTCCTAGCGGAGTTAGTTTTATCCGGTCGATACTCGGTTTTCTGCCGCTTTGTTTGCAGCTGCCCACATCGCCTGCTCAATAATCTTACTGAAATTATTATCTTTGAATGAGTTTATGGCCTGTTCCGTCGTGCCATTAGGCGACGTGACGCGCTCGCGTAGGGTCTTAAAATCATCGCTTGAATCAGCGGCCATCATGCAAGCCCCCAGGCCAGACTGCAATGCGGCTTTGGCAGCGGTTTGTTGCGATAGGCCCATGTCAGTGCCAACTTGCTTCATTGCCTCTAAAAACAGGAAAAAGTAGGCGGGGGCACTACCGGCCATTGCCACGATAGCTGGCATCTGATCCTCATCTTTGAGCCATACCACTTTCCCTATCAGGCTAAAGACTTGTTCCATGCTTTCCCGTTCACGAATAGAGCAGTGCTCGTTGGCAACCAATCCAGTAAGCCCCTGGCTTACTGCACTCGGTAAATTGGGCATTGCCAGTGCTACCGGCCAGCTCATAAATTGATCCGACAACTGCGCCAGGGTTGTGCCGGCGGCTAAAGAAACAATTGGCGTTTTTTGTCCCAGTGACCTCAGGGTAAACGCGATCTCGCGACTGATTTGTGGGATCAGCTGTGGTTTTACTGCAAGAATAATGATGTCAGCGAAGTAGGCTGCAACATTATTTTTCTCGGCAATATTGATATTATAATCTGCCGCAAGTCGATGCCGGGTTGCCTTTGAAGGCGCTGAAGCAAGGATTTTTGTGGCATCGTATCCGGATTTCAGTAATCCATCAATGATGGCCGTGGCCATATTACCACCACCAATAAATGCCAGTTTCGGTTGCTTGAATTTGTTCATATTATCCTCGTACCTGGCCGGTACCGCAGACCAGGTATTTTTCGGTGGTCAGAGACTCAATGCCCATCGGTCCATAGGCATGCAATTTCGTTGTGGCGATGCCAATTTCAGCACCTAAGCCTAACTCGCTACCATCAGAAAATCGTGATGAGGCATTTACCATGACTACCGATGCGTCAACCATGTGCTTGAATACTTCGGCCGCTACTTCATCTTCACTGCAGATAACTTCAGTGTGATTACTACCAAACTTACTGATATGTGCCATCGCCTGATCGATATCATCGACTACTCGAATGGCAATATCTAAACTTAAATATTCCTGACCAAACTCGCTTTCAGAAAGCAGGTTTACATCGTGTACAAAACTTTGTGTCTGAGCGCAGCCATGTAAGGTGACGCCACGTTCTGTCAATGCTTTCGCGGCTAGTGGCAGAAAATCTGCTGCCACTGCTTTGTGTACCAGTAATCCTTCCAAGGCGTTACAAACGCCAGGTCTCTGGGTTTTGCCATTGACAAGAATACTCAGGGCTTTGTCAAAATCAGCCGCTTTGTCGACATAAAGATGACAGACCCCTTTGTAATGCTGAATGACCGGAATCTGACTGTTTTTTGTGACATAGCGAATTAAGCCTTCACCGCCCCTTGGGATGACTAAATCGATCCAATTATCGAGGGTCAGCATTTCAGTGACAATTTTTCGGTCCGGATCCGGAATCACAGAAATCGCTGCTTCAGCAACCTGATGCTGGCGCAGCACGCTTTGCATAACTGCAGCAATAGCCAGGCTGGAGTTCAGGCATTCTTTACCACCACGCAGAATGACGGCGTTGCCTGATTTAAAACACAGGCCCGCAGCATCGGCGGTCACGTTAGGACGGGCTTCATAAATCATACAGATTACACCCAATGGCACGGTTTTCTTCTTAATTTCCAGGCCATTTGGTCGTTGACCGATTAATCGCTCGCGTCCTACGACTTCGTCTAAGCCGGCAACGGTTTCCAGGCCATTGGCCATATCATCGATGCGCTCTGGCGTTAACATCAGGCGATCAATCATCGCTGCATCCAGGCCATTGTCCCTGGCTTGTTCTACATCGGTTTTATTGGCTGATAAAATGGCATCTTGCTGTTCACGCAACTTAGCTGCCATTTCATTTAATATCGTGTTCTTTTGTTCCGCGGATAGCTTAATCAGTCCTTTTGCTGCTGTGGCGGCTTGTTGGGCTATTTCGGAAATGTTAATCATTGGGTCTCCATCATTGCTGAGAATTTATCGGATAAAATAGGTTTTGGGGTGCGATCAATTTGCTGATTTAGCGCATCATCGTCTTGCTTAGTAACGAAATCGAGTAAGCAGCTACTGTAGTTGGTTTTGGCTTTGGCGAGCTTCTCACCACTACCGGTGCGCAGCAGTACCACATCGCCGACAGCAAACTCTCCAACCACGCCAATCAAATCGCTGCTCGACAAATAATCGACGCCGCGTTCAGGGCTCAGGGAAAATTCGTCATCAACGACGATTTCACCTAATGCCTTGGTGGTGTGACGAACCCAGTGTTTTGACTCCTGTAATGGCGTCTCGTGGGGGTGGAATACTGTACCCGGATTTTTACCTTGTAGCAGGGCATCAAAACTCTCCTGCTTAAAGCCATTGATGATATAGGTAGAAATGCCCTGTGATACGGCTTTTTCAGCCGCCTGGATTTTTGTTTTCATGCCACCGGTACCAACAGCGCTGGTCGCGCCGCCGGCCATAGCATAAATCTGCTCGGTGATTTCATTGACTTCTGAGATCAATAAAGCATCCGGATTTAACTGAGGGTTGCTATCAAATAAACCATCAATATCCGAGCAGATGATCAGTGCATCGGCGTTTGCTGCCGCCGCAACCATTGCCGACAGGTTATCATTGTCACCCACTTTCAGGCGATCTGTGGTGATCGTATCGTTCTCGTTGACGATAGGCAGAATATCGTTATCAAGCAGGGAATCCATGGTTTCACGAATGCTTAAAAATCGTTCCCGATCACGAAGATCCGCATGGGTAAGGAGGATCTGTGCCGATGAAAAGTCAAATAGCCTGTCCCACGTCGCCATCATTTCTGTTTGTCCGGCGGCGGCCATGGCCTTTTTATCGGATATTGCCGAGCCTTGCGTCTCTTCGAACAGATGGGCGCCAGCGGCAACGGAACCGGAGGATACCAGCACCACCTGCGTGCCCTGCTGACGACAGCGGACGATGAAACTGGCAATGGATAACAGGTAATGACTGCTACAGCCATTGCGTTCAGGGGCTATCAGGGCACTGCCAACTTTAATGACGATCCTGTTCCAGCTTGGATTATTCATATACGTCTCCAAAACTTTCATTAGTGTTGATTATCGCTTTGTACAAGCTGCTCGGTTTCCTGTAACCAATCTAGCGCCTGTTGTTTGGGCTCTGCAGTTTTCAGGCTGACCCAAATTGTGGCTACCAGGCTCAGGATAAAGCCAGGTAATAATTCGTAGAAAAGCGAACTTAAGGTTTCACCACCGTCGAGCACAGGCACATTGGCCCATAGCAATACCGTTGTTGCGCCAACAACAATACCGGTAAGAGCTCCGGCGTGAGTCAGTCGCTTCCACCAAAGGCTCAATAACACCAGAGGTCCGAAGGCTGCGCCAAAACCAGCCCAGGCATTCGACACCAGGCTTAGCACACTACTGGTCGCATCCATCGCAATCAGGCTGGCGATAACAGCAACGACCAGCACACAGGCGCGACTGACAAACAACAATTCTTTATCTTCTGGTGGTTTACGGGTGTAGTGTTTGTACACATCTTCGACCAGTGAGCTAGACGAAACCAGTAATTGTGACGAAATGGTGCTCATAATGGCCGCCAGGATCGCTGCCAGAAACCAGCCTGCCACGAACGGGTGGAACAGGAATTGTGATAAGAATATGAAAATGGTTTCCGGGTCGTTCAGGCTTTGCGAACTTTGCGCAATAAACTTAGCACCGATAATGCCGGTTAATAATGCTCCAATAATGGATATGGTCATCCACGAAATGCCAATGTTTTTGGCTTTCGGAATATTGTGATGAGTATTAATGGCCATAAAACGCACGATAATATGTGGCTGACCAAAATAGCCCAGGCCCCAGGTAAATAAGCTGAAAGCCGTTACCCATTGGACGGTTGACCAGTCCAAACCAGCCAATATCTGCGAATCGTTCCAGGTAGTCTGCATATCAAGTTGTTGCAGGGTAAACACTGGTACCGCAATTAAGGCGATTAACATAATAATGCCCTGCACGAAGTCACTGACGCTGACCGCTAAAAATCCACCAAGCATGGTGTAGAGCACGACGACACCAACGGTGATGATAACACCAACCTGGTAGTCCATGGCAAATGCCGACTGAAACAGTTTTCCGCCAGCAACAAGGCCGGAAGCGGTGTAGACCGTAAAGAACAGAATGATAACCAGGGACGAGACCAGTCGCACCCGGGCATTTTCTTTGGCAAATCGTTTCGAGAAAAACTCGGGAATCGTCAATGCATCGTCAGCCACCTCAGTAAATACCCTGAGTTTAGGGGCGACTAACTGGTAATTAACGTAAGCACCGACAACAAGGCCAAGGGCAAGCCAGATGCTGTCGAGGCCGCTAACATAGGCCGCACCGGGCAGACCCATTAACATCCAGCCACTCATATCAGAGGCACCAGCGGAAAGGGCGGTGACCTTAGCGCTCACTTTACGGCCGCCGAGTAGATACTCACTATTGTCTGCGGTTGAGGTTTTCATGGCGTAAACGCCAATTGCAATTAGCAATAAAAAATACAAAGCAACAGATAATGTTGCGTAATCTGGAATAGGCATATCTTTACTGTACTAAATAATAGTCTTGGTATTAGTAATGTTGATTCAGTGTAAGCGGGGGCTCAGACGCTCAGTCTGTGAGGTGGGTGGTTTTTTGATCTATGAAGTTAAGACCTTTCTTTAACGCTCTGTACGCATAGGCCGGTACGTAGTATGAACCGATAATTGTATAAAAACACAAACGTTCAGTAATGCCGTCAACAGCGCTGTTAAATTCGTTATTTTGCGTATCCATGATAAGTCCCCTGTTAGAATTGTTTAGTACTATAACAATTATTGTACTAATGATCCACCGCGAAAATAAAATTAGCGTAGTGTTGGAAATAAAATTGCTGGTAAAAATCTGTGCAGGGTTTCCTAATTGTAAATCAGGTGTTTTGTCGCTGTTGCTTGTTTTTACTGGGGTTTGCCGTGTTACGTTGCGTAGTTTTTACTTTGATAATTAAGTAGGAACGGTTATCATGCCGGATAAAATATATAGTGAACTAATTAATTGCCGAGTTAAGGCGCTACATTGTAATTGCAGCCGGGAGTGAAGAGAGTGGAAAGGTACGAAGAGCTGTTCGTTTCAATCAGAAAAATTATTCGCGCGATAGATATTCGCTCGCGCAAATTAGGTAAAGAAGCTGGGATCACTGGCCCGCAATTGCTGATTATGCTGGAGATTCGAAGCGTTGATGGTATCAGTTCAAAAGAACTGGCGAAAAATGTCAATTTGAGTCAGGCCACCGTCACTAACATTCTTGATCGGCTGGAAGCGAGAAAGTTAATCTCGCGAGTTCGTAGCGAGCGCGATCGTCGCAAAGTCGCCTTATATCTCACCGATGAAGGCAAAGAGACGCTATTAAATGCTCCGCAGGCAATAGAAGAAAGTTTTATTGAAAAATTTACTGCCCTTAAAGAGTGGGAACAGTATCAGCTTATTTCTTCAGTGGAACGAATTGCCGATATGATGGATGCAACAGAACTCGATGCCGCACCAGTGTTGAACCTCGGGGAACTGTCGAGCCCGGCCCAGGAAAAATAAAGCCGTAAGCTTTAAGACGGCTTTAAGGCTGTAATGCTTTAAAGCCGTAAAGTAAAAGCGATAACCTTTCTTTCAGTCCTAAAGCCTTAAGCTGTAAGCTATAAGACGGCTATAAGGCTGTAACGCTTTAAAGCCGTAAAGTAAAAGCGAAAACCTTCCTTACAGCTTACAGCCGTACAGCTTACAGCCCTACAGCTTACAGCCGTACAGCTTACAGCCCTACAGCTTACAGCTCTAAAAAGGCAGTTTTTCAGGCTAAAACTGGTTTAGGCTGGGTGGCGGTGGTAGGATATTTATTAAGACTCCTCAACATTAAGTGTTATGACACAAACCAAACTAATTACCTTTACCCAACTGCAAGCATTTTTAGGTGGTGAGAACTTACAGACTCATGCCTCCGAAATACATGGTTTTTTAACGGGTATCCTCGCTGCGGGGTACGCTTTTGACAATACTGACTATCTGAAAACGCTGGAAGACATGTTCAATAATGGTGAGGCGCTTTCCAAAGCCATGGAGCGGCAAATGAAAGTTCTGTTTGCTGAGATTGTTCAGGCCATTGTCGATGAAAACTTCGGGTTTCAGTTACTGTTACCTGATGACGATGAATCGATTATCGAGAGAGGTCAGGCCCTGAATGCCTGGGTTCAGGGGTTTAACCTGGGCTTTGGCTTATTACAGAAACAAAACAGCAGTTATTCTGAAGACGTTCAGGAAATCATCCGTGATTTTGCTGATATCGCCAATTTGTCTAATGAATTGGAAGATGATGAAGAAACGGAAGAGGCCTATTTCGAAATTCTCGAATACATTCGCATCTCCTCATTATTATGTTTCGCCGAACTTGGTGATAAACCAACGGCCAATCAAACCTCAAAAACCCTGCATTAAACACTGTTACTGAAAACTTAACATTATCATGAATAAAACCCATATTGACGTTAGTGAATATCAACAACGCCGTTACCGCCTGCTGGCGCAAATGCCAGCGAATTCAGTCGCTTTAATTCCCGCTGCGAAAGAGGTAACTCGTTCCCGCGATACCGAATTTTTATTTTGCCAGGATAAAGACTTTTTCTTCCTCAGTGGCTTTTATGAGCCGGACGCGCTGTTGGTGTTGATAAAAGGTGACGATGCAACGACCGCGGAGCAGGTTGCATCCAACCTGGATTCCAATGAGACTATCCTGTTTTGTCGGGACAAGGATCCTCACGCTGAAGTATGGCAGGGGCGGCGGGTAGGGCCCGAAGACGCTCAGTCGCAATATGGCTTCGAACATGCGTATGGCCTCAGTGAACTGGAACAGGTGCTGCCCATGTACCTGAATGGTCGCCAATCTGTTTACTTTGCACAGGGGTTACAGAAATCCTTTGATGAAATGGTGTTTGCCATTCTCGATATTTTACGAAATGGGGTAAAACAAGGATTTGTTGCACCGACTACGCTGTGCGATATTCGTCCCCAGTTAGCCGAAATGCGCCTGATTAAATCGGCTGCGGAACTCGACATTATGCGCAGTGCCAATCAAATTTCCGGTAATGCGCACCAACGGGCGATGAAGTTCTGTCAACCAGGCAAGTTTGAGTATCAGGTGGAAGCGGAAATTTTGCATGAGTTTGCCAGCAATGGTGCTCGTACGGCCGCTTATGGTTCGATTGTCGGTGGTGGTGAAAATGCAACGATTTTACATTACACCGATAACCAGGATGTGTTGCTCGATGGCGAACTGTTATTGATTGATGCCGGTGCCGAGCTATGTGGCTACGCCGCCGATATTACCCGTACATTTCCTGTTAATGGCAAGTTCAGCGAAGAACAGGCTACGCTCTATAACCTGGTACTGGAATCGCAGATTGCGGCGATCAATACCATCAAACCAGGCAGTAATTTTGCCCTTGCCAATGATGCCGCCAATGAAGTGTTGACCAGGGGATTACACCAGCTTGGCATTCTCAAAGGTGACCTTGAGCAATTGATCGCTGACAACGCCTGTAAGCAATACTTTATCCATGGGCTCGGACACTGGCTTGGTCTTGATGTTCACGATGTTGGTGACTATCAGATGGATGAGAATCGCCGTCAGTTACGACCTTTCGAACCGGGTATGGTGATGACGATAGAGCCAGGGATCTACATTGATGCCGAGGCTGACGTCGATGAGCGTTGGAAGGGAATAGGTATCCGCATAGAAGATAATATTCTGGTCACCGAAGACGGGCATGAAAACCTGACGGTGAATGCGCCGAAAACCATCGCCGATATTGAAGCGTTAATGGCGAGTTAAACAGCAATTACAATAGCCCTGGGTTTTGTAAATCCGATTTCAATAGATGCAATATGATGACTTTGACGACACATTACGACATCATTATTTCCGGCGGTGGATTGACCGGCGCCGCAATGGCGCTGTCGTTATTCTCGCAAACGACAAAACCATTGCGCATCGCCATTGTCGACAGTGCGGATAAGCAGCAGGCCAGTGGTGGCTTTGATGAACGGGTAATTGCACTTTCTTACGGTAGTGCCGAGTATTTGCAAACACTGGGGGCCTGGCAAGCGTTACAGGATCGGGCCTGTGCAATTCGCGATATTCATGTTTCTGATCGTAGCTTCTATGGCAAGGCGAGAATCAATTGTCAGGATTATCAACTCGACGCCTTAGGTTATGTGGCACCACTGCAAGCTATTGCCTCCAGCCTTTATGGTCAATTGCAGCAATCGCCAGGTAAAGCGGCTCAGCTCGATGAATATTTTGGCAATGGAATTGAGAGCCTTGAATGGCAAAAGTCTCAACTAGCTGTAAAGTTGCGACAAGGACAGAAACTGACCGCCGATTTATTACTTGCCTGTGATGGTGGTCATTCTAAATGTCGGCAACTGGCTAAAATAGACGTACAAAGTAAAGATTACCAACAGGTAGCGATTGTTGCTAACGTGCAAACGGCAAGGGCGCATCAACACAAAGCGTTTGAACGATTTACTGAGTCGGGGCCAATCGCCATGTTGCCAATGACCAGTAATCGTTGTTCCCTCGTATGGACCCTATCAGCGGATACAGCAACCGAGTATATGGCGTTAAGTGATAAAGATTTTGCCACCACCTTGCAACGCGCATTTGGTGACTGGTTAGGGCCATTTATCAGAATCGGCAAACGCCAGAGTTTTCCGTTAAAGCTGGTACATGCGGGGCAGATTACTCAGCATCGCTTAGCGTTACTCGGCAACGCCTGTCATACTTTGCATCCCATTGCCGGCCAGGGATTTAATTTGTCGGTTCGTGATGTAGCCTGTATGGCATCTTTAATTAGCGATGCATTGAATGCTGGCGAGGATATCGGCGGATACCCAGTGCTCAGTGCTTATCAGCGACAACGCTCGGTTGATCATAATACGATTATCCAGCTAACAGATTCATTAGTGCACTGTTTTTCCAATCACTATTTACCTTTAGTTGTTGGCCGAAATCTAGGCCTCAAAGCTTTAAATTATATTTCTCCCATAAAAGCTTCGCTGGCGAAAACGACAATGGGTTATTAATCGAGAATATCAGGACACTTCAATTACTTATGCAAAAATATGATATCGCAATTGTTGGTGGTGGCATTGTCGGTCTGACGGCGGCACTGGCGATTTGCGCCAAAACCCGTTTGCAGGTGGCAGTGATTGAACCGCAACCAGTTGCTGAAGAGACTGATGCTCCAAATCTGCGGGTTAGTGCCATTAATGCGGCAAGTCAGCAATTATTTGCTGAGCTAGGTATCTGGCAGGAAATACTCCAGCAACGTCTGCAGGCTTATCAACAAATGCATGTCTGGGACAAAGATGGACCTGGTTTGCTTAACTTTGCCGACGATGGCAGTGCTGACGATCTCGGCTGGATTATTGAAAATGATGTGATCCGGCGTGCGTTGTATCAGCAAGTGCAGCAGAATTCCAGGATTGATATTATCAATCAACCGCTTAGCAACATTGCCGTTGGCGATAGTGAAGTATTTTTAAGCTTCTCTGAACATAGCCCGCTACTCGCAAAATTACTGATTGCCGCCGATGGCGGTAACTCCTGGGTGCGTCAGCAACTAAAATTGCCTATGACGTTTAGGGATTATGACCACCATGCTCTGGTAGCCACAGTCAATGTTGAAAACCACCATGATAATACCGCCTGGCAGGTGTTTTTAGATTCTGGACCGCTGGCCCTGCTACCTTTGTATCATCCGTCTTTATGTTCCATCGTCTGGTCGGCAGCTCCAGATAAGGTATCGGTGTTGAAACAACTATCGACCGTTGACTTTAATAAGGCCATTACCAGTGCCACCGATGGCAAGTTAGGGTTGGTCACGTTGCAGTCAGAGCGACTGAGTTTCCCATTAAAAATGCAGTTAGTTGATAACTTTGTTCAGCAAAAGGTTATTTTGATCGGCGATGCTGCACATACCATCCATCCATTAGCAGGGCAGGGAGTCAATCTTGGCCTGCAGGACGCTGTCGCACTGGCTGATACTCTGGCACAGGTTTTTCAGATGCAGGAACCGGAGCAGGTGTTTTCGCAATCGCAAAAGCTCAGCCTGTTGAATAAAAAACTGGGCGAATTTTCCCGCTTTCGCAAAGCAGAGGCGACTGAAATGATCGTCGCAATGGAAGCCATTAAGCAGGGCTTCGCGATACAGCAAAAACTTCCTAAGTTGTTACGTGGCCTGGGAATGCGGACCTTGAATAATCTGCCACTGTTAAAGCAACAACTAGTCAAAAAAGCGATGGGAAAATAGCCGAGAGTCGATGCTAATGCATCGACTCTGTTTCAGAGGTAAGCTACGCTGGTGGAGAAAATACTCGCAAACGTCGCATTTTAGGTGGATTCTGACGATGATTGGGAAAGCATCTTTGAAGCGTCGCTTCAACTCCACCTTCGAATCCTAGTTCGATTCGAATCTCATTCAGATTCGACTCCACCGTTGACACTTGGCGTCAGCTTTGTAAAAACTCCGCTCGTGATGCCGGATTGGATTTAAAGCAACCGCCCAGTGACGTGGTCGTAGTACTGGAAGTACTGTCCATGACGCCACGTGATTTCACGCAATAATGGACGGCACTGATGGTTACGGCGACATGCTCGGTATCCAATAAGGTTTGCAGTGCCACCAGAATCTGTTGGGTTAATCGTTCCTGAACCTGCGGACGCTGCGAAAAGAACCGCACGATGCGGTTAATTTTTGACAAGCCTATGATGGTCTTATTGGGGATATAGGCGACCTTGGCGCAACCATCTATGGTGACAAAATGATGTTCACAAGTGCTGGTGACATTGATATCTTTCACCGCAATCATCTCGTCATTGCCCATTTTATTCTCTATTAAGGTGATTTTCGGGAAATTACCGTAATCGAGGCCTGAGAAAATCTCCTGCAGATACATCTTGGCAATGCGTTTCGGGGTTTCCTGCAAGCTGTCGTCACATCGATCCAGGCCCAGAATATCGAGCACCTCGACAAACGCTGACTCGAGTCGCACCAGTTTTTCATCTTCGGTAAGCTGAAATGCCTTGCTGCTTTTACTAGGCACCGACAAGGGAGTTTCAATGCCATTGTCTATCAGGGCTTTCTTCACCTGTAACGCTTCGGCGGTAAGCCCTGGTTGGTGTTCGTGTTTAGTGACCACTGACAAGGATTTTTGTAACGAACCTGATTTCATATTTGTCTCTCTTTTCCTGGCAGCGGGTCTCTAAACCACATTTCTGCCGCCATCTAAGTGTAGGGTACGGCCAGTCATATAGACACTTTGTAGCAGGTATTCGACCGCGGCAATACCTTCCTGCCAACCTGGTTCCACCTGCATGGCTGACTTTTTCAGGGTCTTCTGGCGATAGGCCGTGTCGTCGTAGTCATTAAATTTCAGCAATGCCGGGGCAATATTATTGACCTTAACCTCTGGTGCAAGCAGGCTGGCAAAGGACAAGGTAAGATTTGCCAAAGCGGCTTTACTGGCTGCGTAAGCCATGTGTTTTTTACTGCCTTTGTCTACGATGTAATCGGTCATGTGGATCAAATCGGCACTACCGTTTTCCTTAGCTGCACTGGCGCGAAGTAAGGGTGCCAGTTCATGGTTGATGCAAAATGGGGCTTGAGCATGAACCTGTAACATCCTCGACAGAGTTTGTGATGGGGAAAGCTCATTGTTATCCGGTAACCAGTCGGAGGCATTGTGAATCAGTGCCCGAATGGTCTGACATTGGCTGTGGATATGGGCAATAAACGCCTGAATTTGTTCATCGTCCTGAAAGTCGGCCTGGAAGCAGTTAACGCCAAGCTGCTCAAGTTCATCGATCTGTGGACGATGGGTGCGGTAACTAACATAAACCTGAAAGCCTCGTTGTTGGTAGGCTTGGGCAAGATGAAAACCAAAGCGCTTGCCGGCACCGGTGATCACCATATTGGCTGTGGTCATATTATTGCTCTCGCTGTCCCGTCAAGGTTAGTGATACCGAATCGGCAAACCGCAGCGCATGAGGCTTTTCAACCTGAACGGTAGCTCGACTGACAATAGGAGCCTCCATTACGATCGCAAGTAAATCGGCGGTGAGCTTTTCCAGCAAATTAAAGTGACCATCCTCGACATGGCTGATTATTTTTTTGGTGATGGTTTTGTAATTTAATGCCTCAGCTTCTTGATCGGACTGACAGGCGTTGCTGGCCGGGTAAAAAATCTGCGCGTTGATCACGATGTCCTGTTGTTTGGTCAGCTCTTCCGGGTTGAAACCTATGTAGGTTCGCAATCTCAGGTTAATAATGTCGATGCGTGCTTCAGCCATGACATAGTCTGGGTTAGGTCGGTTAATATTGTGCACAGTGCTCATAAAATTCCCTTCTTTTTAAAATTCAGTATAACAATCAGTCACTCGAAGCGACAAGGCACTAAATTTGTGGCAACAAACAACTTCTATGTACGTATCTTTATGGTTATGAAGTTCAATTTTTTTGTAGCACAAGCCAATTCCTTGTGTATAATGCATGGAGGTTTAGACGTCTAAACGTCTTTTTAGGAGATCCCATGCGCTTATTTGATATTTTATCCGTGTTGTATGAACCAATAAATAAATTGGATAATCACGAACATTTGTTAAGTTACGTTCAGCCGCAACTCAACCCTGATGGCAGTTGTCCCATCGTAAAGGAAGAGGGAGATCGTTACGATCTGCGTCAATATGCGGAGTCAGAAGAGCAACTTATTCACCTGCTGGATTTACTGGCTCGACTGAGTCGTCTGGTACGTTGGATTCATCTGCAGACCGATGTCGCCTGGTTTGGAATCTATCTTCGCCATGGTGACAAGCTGGTCAAATACGTGTACAACGGCGAAATGTCGAAAGCGGAATTTCCCATATCAGAGGAATACCTGGAAAAGTCTATCAATACCCGAGTTATCATGGAGAAGCAGCACCATTATATCCCTGATGTCGATGCACACGAGGGGCCTTATTACCGTTGTGATGCCAAGGTGAAATCGGAACTGTGTTGTCCGATTTTTGCCGCCAATGGTGAAGTCATTGGTATTTTTGACAGCGAAGACCATCGCAAACACTTTTTTGATGATAAAATTGATTTTATCGGCCAGAAAGTGAAACGGGCGATTGAGATCTTTTTAGAGGACCATCCTTATATCACCCAGTCGAGTAATTTCCAGGCTCAGATAGGCTAACAAAAAACGCCCGGTTGTTACCGGGCGTTTTTTGTTGCAGGTGACTAAAGGTGACGAAGGGGTGACAGGGGCGAACAGGGGTTCTTCCAGGGTGACAAAGGCTGACATCACAAGTTAAGGCTTTTCGTTGACACCTCTAGACACCCTGTGACACCAACAATGTTTGGCTCTTCGTTGACACCCTTCTAATCCTTGTACAAGACATGGCGATACTGTTCAATGCTGTCCTGCCACAAGAAGCGCTGTGCGGCAGATTGCTTCCGCATGGTTAACCAGGCAGCAGGTTGTTTTTGATATTTATTCAGAGCCCGTTGAAAACTCTTAACCAGGGCACCGGCCTGACTGGTAGGGTTATCGCCGGCAAAGACAAAGCCGGTCTGTTCATCAATGACAGTGTCGTGCAGCCCGCCGATATCATGTACCAGACAGGGCTGTCCTGAGCGCAGCGCTAACATCTGACTGATCCCACAGGGCTCGAACGAACTCGGCATTAAAAATAAATCACCACCTTCAAACAGGTACTTAGGGAGTTCATGGTGATAGCCGTTGATAAATAACAGGTTATCATGAGACTGCATCACCTTAGTGATTTCATCTTCAATGCCAGGATCACCGGAACCGAGAATTATCATGCGGCCATCGATATTGGCTAATTCCTGCATGAGCTGTTCAATCACTAATTGCCGATCCACAGATTGCAATAACAATGCTACTTTTTGCCCGGTTAAACGGCCAATACTAGTCACCAAAGGGCCGTTAAAGTGACGCTCTCGCCATTGTTCAAGGCGTTGCAGGGCTACCAGGTGAGCAGCATGGACAAAATGATGGCTGGCCTGCCACTGTTCAAGCACCATGGCTAACTTGTCGTACATTTGAAAATCAAAATGCTCTGCCGCAACCGGATTCTCGGGGGTGGCATTTAAAACTGGCTGATAGTCATAATCACAACCATTTAAGATGCCGAACAAGCGTCCTTGTTGTTGTGCCCGTTGTAAATCCAGGTGTAAGCCTTCACCGCCGATAAAACCCTGTTGAACATTGGATGGACGCACCACTTCCTGCGCATAGGTGGGTGACACTACGTGAATCGCATTACAGAGGTTGATTGCCGATCGGGTTGGATTAAAGCAGTTGTGATACCTGGGATCAGAGATTTTGGTTTCGTCGATTTTAATATCGGGAAACCAGGCCTTAAGGCTCGACTCATCACCATCCAGGGGACGAATGCCTTGCAGCGCCAGATTGTGAATCGAATAGACACTATGCAGTTGTTGCAGCGAAGCATATTTTTCAACGAATCGACTTAATACCGGAATCAATCCCGTATGCCAGTCATGCAGGTGGATGATATTGAATTGACGTAACCAGAAGCCATTGAGCAATTCACAAATTGCCACACAAAACAGGGCGAATTTATTGGCGTCGCTGGCGAAAGGGCGATGTTCGCCATCATCCACATAAATGCGACCTCTGCCATGTTGATAAAACAACGGATGTTCCAAAAACCAATGACTGACAGCTGCGTGTTCCGTACCGTCGTTTTGGGAATCAGGCTGCACCCGGTGTAATTCAACCAGTTCGGTCTGGCCGCGGAATTCAACATTGATTTGCCGGATTAGGCTCGATGCCTGGTTTTGGCCGTGAATACCATAACCCGGTGTGATCACATCAACGCGCAATCCTTGCATTGCACTAAATTTGGGGACGTCACGAATGACATCGCCAATGCCTCCGACTTTGCCGCCAATCAGGGCGTCATTCTCTGACGCAATATGAAGGATTCGCGGCGCTGTTTGCGCCGACTTAACAGTTTTCTGGCTACTCATGTGAAATAATTTGTGACTGACTTTGGTTGTGATTTACGAGTGTTTTTGCTGATATTCGGCAATCATATCACGAGTAATTAATACTACGCCCTTGTCGGTGACGCGAAAGCCATTGGCTTTATCCTGTTGATGATCTTTACCGATCACCAGGCCTTCCGGGAGTTGTACGTTACGATCGATAATGGCTTTATAAATCTGGCAATGTCGACCAATTCGGGCACCAGGCAAGACCACACTCTCTTCGATATAGCAGTATGAACTCACCCGAACCTTATTAAACAGCAATGAACGCTTTATGGTGGAACCTGAGACGATGACACCGCCGGCTACGGTTGAATTGATGGCAACCCCCCGCCGCTGGTCTTCGTCAAACACAAATTTTGCCGGTGCGGTTTGTTCCTGATAAGTCCAGATTGGCCAGTCTTCATCATACATGTTCAATTGTGGATCCAGTTCTACCAGTTCCATGTTCGCTTCCCAGAATGAGTCCAGAGTACCTACATCACGCCAATAGGGTTGTTTTTCGCTATTGGGATCGCGAAATGGATAGGCATATACCTGATGGGACTTGATAATGCTGGGGATGATATCGTGGCCAAAATCGCCACTGGAGTTATCTTTCGCATCATCGACTTTTAGTTGTTCAAATAAAAATTCGGTATTGAACACATAATTCCCCATTGACGCCAGGCAATAACCTGGTTTACCTGGGATTTCCGACGGCTTTTCTGGTTTTTCATCAAAGCGTAATACTTTATTGTTTTCATCTACCGTCATCACTCCGAATGCACCGGCAGCTTCGCTCACCGGAACTTCGATACAGCAAACCGTCATATCGGCACCTTTAGCGACATGTTTGCCGATGAGTGGCCCATAATCCATTCGGTAAACATGATCACCAGAGAGAATCATCACGTATTTGGGAAGCTCGTGACGAATAATATCGATATTTTGAAATACCGCATTGGCTGTCCCCCGATACCATTCATCGCCATAGCGCTGCGATGCTGGCAATATTTCAACCGACTCCCCCAACTCTTTCTTAAAGTGACTCCATGCCCGGTTGATATGGCGGATTAGCGAATGAGATTTGTATTGGGTAGCAATGCCAACACGGCGGATGCCGGAATTGATGCAGTTTGATAATGGGAAATCGATGATACGAAATTTGCCGCCAAAAAACACGGCAGGTTTGGCTCGCCACTGGGTTAATTCATAAAGCCTTGAACCTCGCCCGCCGGCGAGTACCAGAGCATAAGTATCACGAGTAAGGTTACTGATATGACGATTGGTTTTGTGTGGCATTTCGTTAGTCCTGTGCGCAGTTTCCATAATCAGCGCTCAGTCAAATACAACATCACTTTGAATGAGGCGAGCCCCTCTCACGGGGCGCTACGTGGCAAGGCCCCGCCAGTAAGTCGCTAACGCTACTTACTTAATTGAGGACCTGCAGGATCAATACCATTGATAAATGATATTGATCCTAATGCAGATTAGCATTGATTAGGGCTGGGTGACAACGATGCTGTTTTCACTACCAAAGTCATTTGGTAAATACAGGTCGGCGGCATAGTCATTTTCCCACTCGGATTCATTCAATAAATAACGGAAGTGGAACGACTTATCTTTGGGCAGGCGGATTTTAGTGCGAAAGGCGTTGGCTTTTTTATTGAACTTCATCGCCATTGGTTGCCAGTCATTGAACTCTCCCACTAACGCCACTGATGTGACATCAGGACGGGAAAACTCGAAAGTTACTTCAGTTTCATCTTTAGTTTTAAAAAAACGTTTAGTTAACATTACTAGCTCCTTGGACTGCTAATTGTTATTGGTCTCTCCTGAATCTACAGCAGGGCAACACTTCCACCGACTGACAGATATTTGTGCAATAGAACCGGAGTTTTGCACTAAGACAATGCAAACACACAGAAAAATGCGCAAATTTTTCAGGTTCCTGAAAATAATGCAAGAAACATTCCGGTCGACTAATGACTCTGGTCGATAAAATACGTTTTGCTACTCTAGCCAGACCATAACAAAACGGTGTGTCAGTTTGATGGCAAATTGGTGAATAATTACTGGTAAATTAATCGGGCTGGACTCGTCCTGCAATGTCAGTCTGAGCCGGCAAAGGTAACTCAACTACAAAGCAAACGCCGCTGCCGTCGTGTAGATTGAATGCGTTGATACTGCCCTGGTGATGATCAACAATCAACCGGCTGATATACAGGCCAATACCTAAATGGGAGGCGTCCGAGGTATCGGTGCGCATCGATACCATGGCTTCAAAAATATTCTGGCTCATTCCCTGTGGCAGCGTTGAGCCAAAGTTGGTGACCGCGATCCGTGCCAGTTTCTTTTCTCGCTGCATGGAAATAACAACTGGCTTATCATCTGCGCTGAAATCGACAGCATTAGATACCAGCTTGTCGAGAAGTTGCGCCAGGTGGTCGTCACTGCCAGAGATCATCACCGGTTGCTCGATGACCTCAATACGAAATTGTTGTTGCGGATATATTTGCTGGTAACCATAGCTGCAACCTTTAACTAATTTAGTCAGGTCGAAGGTTATCGCATCGCTGCTTTGTAACGCCTGCTCTAACTGGGTTGCCTCACTCATGGTTTGCAACATTGTCGTCAGTCGTTCGATGCCCTGATGGGCTCGTTGCAGGTAACGTTTTTGTTCATCATTGCCGGTGTGTTGATTCATATTTTCCAGTGAAGAACGCACTAATGCCACCGGTGTCTTCAGTTCATGGGAAAGCCGTGACGACATGGTTTGCAGATAACTGTTGTATTGGCTTAGCTGACCAATGATATTGGCAAAGCTACGGGACAAGTCACCGATTTCATCTCGAGCAGGAAGTTGTTTCAGTGGGTGTACGATACGACCCTGCTGGTCGATAACAGCCTCGGTGGCATTGCGCAGGCGCCGTATGCGCAGTGAAATACGCAGCGCATAAAACAATAATGCTGCGACTGACAGGTAAATCATCAAAGAGGTGATAACGACTCCTTCGATCGCACTATTACGAATATCGCGCACGCCATGTGTTGTTTCTTCGACAATGACGGCCCCCTTTATTTGATTGTCCACATAGATGGGGTGGGCTGCTGACAAAATCACCGCTTTATTGTCCCGCGTAGTCCACCATATGCTGGCCGGGCTGCCTTGCAATGCCTGCTGAATATGAGCTTGTTTATTTTGCCGATGACTGAAGTCTTCGCTGTTAAAGTCACTGCTTGGCCTGGACATCATAAAGTAGTAAAACGGAGCCATCACCCAACTTTTAACGGTTTCCAGCAGGTTTAACTCAGATCGCTGGTAGAGGCTGGTATCAAATACACCGCGAGCGGAATGGATATCTCCGTGGCGGGTCAGCGGTCGCAGATGTTGGTCGACAACAATGATACTTGATTGGCTGCGCCCCATAGCTTTAATAATACGTTCTATATCCGGAGAAGGCACCGTGAAGGTGCCAAATTGTCCGCTATCCCGGGTATCGGCGGATCCTATGGTAATTTTTGCTGATTGTGGTCCGTCGATGTCAGTAATCGCGAATGCGATTTGTTCTCCGAGCAGGGATTCGGGCATGCGTAGCTCGATAATGTAGCCCGCAGGCGTCTGCTGCCAATGACCCTGAATATTACTTTGAGGTTGTGGAAATTGCTGGTTTTCACCAATTCCAGGTAAACGATAGGCATTGACCCAGCCACTTTGATAGCTGGTGACAATATATCGTTGCAGTTGCTGATCTTTATCGACTGTGGCGATTTCCAGAAAGTCATTATTGGTAATGCTTAAGCGGTTACGGGGACGAAATACGACCTTGTCGTCGGTCACTTGAAAGTAAACGTATAAGTGACCGGCATAGCGACCTATCTGAGAGGTAAATGCGAGGCTAACGTCAGACTGGGCGAAGTCGCTGCCAAGCTGGTGGCGATAATCGTAACTATTGGTAGCGGATGAGGCAACCTGCCAGTCGTTTAGATCGCCATCGAGGCGAATAGGCTGATGGATTTTTGCCGGTAAAAAATCTTTACCCGACTCCAGTTTCTTCTTAAAGCTTGCCTGCTGGTTAAATAAATTAGGGCGTTCATGCAATGCCGTAGCTAATGCCCTGGCGGTGCCCATCAGGGTCTGTTCCTGACCTTTGCGCAGAAAGGTTTCCATATCAGCGATATAGTAGTAACCAATAAACGGGATGGCCAGCAACAGACTGGCCACTAACATCAGTTTACTCCAAAGGTTTAATCGTAATTTTTGCCACATATGGGAATCACTCAATTAATGTCGTGCCAGCGATATCCCATCCCGTATACGGTGTCGATACAATGAAACTGTGGATCTATGGCGATAAATTTTTTGCGAATGCGTTTAATATGGGCGGTTATCGTATTGTCATCGACAACGATTCTGGCGTCATCCATAAGCTGCTGTTTAGATTTCACATGACCGGGATTCCTGGCCAGTGCATGTACCATCCAGAATTCAGTAATGGTGGTTTTCACCGGTTGTTGTTGCCAATGCAAGCTCAATCGGTCGAGATTGACAATGAGGTCGCCGCGCGCAAACTCGTTATCAATTTGTTGAGGTTGTGTCAGTCGTGCCAGATAATTTAATGTGGCATGAATGCGGGCACTGAGGTTTTCAAAACTCATGGTTTTACTGACAAAGTCATTGGCACCGAGACGCAGGCCACTAATCTGATCGGCGTCACTGTCCCGTGCGGTTAGAAAGATAATCGGTAGCAGGCTCGATTTGCTGCGTAACCATTGGCACAATTCAAACCCGCCATCATAGTGCTGGTGCAAACCAATATCTAAAATGGCCAAATGTGGTAGTGCCTGTTCAAAGGCGGATTGCGCAGATTCTTTGCATGCGTAGGTCTGGACACTGAAGCCTTGCTGGCGTAAGGCTTCCGCATAATTTTCGCGGATACCTTCGTCGTCTTCTACTATCGCAATTCTTTTACTCATGGGCTTGTTGTTATTGCTTTTCGGTAATTTCACTATACCGTCACAATTGATTGAAAACATCGATTAGGGAGATAAATCACAATTCATCACAATTGATCAATCGCTCATCACTTTTTAACAGCTTTTTGGTCAGACTCCCAGTGTTTAATGAACCCATAGTCAACGTTAGAGCGTTGATTAACACACCAATTACAAATACTGAATGGGGGTTTCCATGACACTTACGCAATTTAAAACGCTTACCTTTGGACTTTTTTTTGAAGCAATGGTTGCACAACCGGTACAGGCAAGGGCTGCTGAACGCTCAACCATGGCTGATGAGTTAAGTAAAGAACAGGCAATAGGCATCAGTAGTGGTGCGGTTATTGGCGGCATCGTCGGCGGCCCTCCAGGAGCATTTCTGGCTGCCATATTAGGGGACATGATTGCCAGGAACATGTTAGTGAATGAACAACTCGATGAGGTTCAATCACAGCTGGTTAAGAGCCAGGAAAACCATCAGCAGCAGTTGTTAACCTTGCAGCAGCAAAGCCGTCAGCAATTGCTGGCGGCGAAGGAAAATCATCAACAGGTTTTAATCGAACAGGCAGAAAACATGCTGATGAGCCTGATGTTTAGCAATGGTTCAAGTGACGTGGCGCAGCAGTACCAGCCACAAATTAATGCCATGGCATCGTTATTAAAACAAAATCCCGATATTGCTATCACCCTTTCGGGTTATACCGACGCTTTGGGCAGTAAAGACAAAAACCTGTCGCTGGCCGAGAAAAGGGTGCTGGCGGTGAAAACTTTATTGTTAGAGCAGGGCGTCAGTGAATCCCAGATTCATGGTGAGGCCATCGGTGAGGTCGTATTACAGGAGGAAGAAAGTGTGGTCTCCAATTCCTTCGACCGGCGTGTGGTTATGCATTTAACAGCAACAAATACGGAGGTAGCAAAAAACTAACTAATTCATTTATACGCACAAAAACATTGGTTAACGTTATGTCAGGCGCCTTCGGGCGCCTTTTTTTCAAAAAAATATCTTTTTTGCATCCAATTCGGCCCTTACCTGCCTCTTATTACTAACACTTATACCAATTCCACTAAGTGTTTTACCACTCAGTGAGAATTTAAAGGCGTTTAGACAAGGCTTTGATTGCAGAGAATGGTCACTCCATTGTCAAAATCAGTAA